>NZ_CP146016.1:152500-1448597 GCF_036967215.1 Sulfolobus tengchongensis | reverse complement strand
TGGCAGCACTTACTGCATACCACGCGTTAAAGGAGGCTGATCTCAGACCGTCGCAAACGTTAGTGATATTTGGAGCGTCTGGTAATACTGGTATGTTTCTAGTTCAATTAGGTAAGAAGTTTGGTGCAAAAGTAATAGCTGTTTCGAGAAAAAGCTGGCTAAGGGATTTTGGTGCGGATTTGATAGTCGATTACAATGAAGTAGAGGAAAAGGTTAAAGAGTTCACTAATGGAAAAATGGCTGATATAGTGGTGAATTCTCTAGGAGAACAATTTTGGGATAAGAGCTTTTCAGTGGTTGGAGTTAAGGGTAAACTGGTTACCTTCGGTACATTGTTAGGTGCGAGCGTAAAAGTTGATATAAGCCAACTCTATGCTAAGCATATTAGCATACTGGGAGTGAATAGAGGAAATAGGAAAGATTTTGTAGAATTGTTAGATTTATGCAAGGATTGCAAAGTGAAAACCTGGAAGACATTTAAATTGGAAGAAGGTAAAGAGGCTCTAAGGGAACTATTCTCTAACCAGAGAGATGGAAGAATCTTTATCTCTGTAAGCTAGGTTTTTATACTCTCTATAGCAGTTCACGGGATAGCTACAATAGTAAAATAAAATTATTACAAATGTTGTAGGATATCAAATTCTTTTAGAGAAATGTGATGCAATAAATTACAGCAATATTCGATAATGTGAATATTATGAGAGAATCAAACTACTATTTCCTGAGAGTTATTACTGATATCTTGGCTTTCAAAATATATAAAGACTAGCTTAAAGGCTCCACTAGTTCACAGCATGAATCAGTTCGGTTGCTAGAGGCAATAGCATATAAAGCTTCCAGGAATTATCAACATTTCAAGTATGCTTTGTGGGGGGTTTTTCCAAAACTTACGTTACTTTTTTTCATACTCTCTGCAGTAACGACAACGTGCCAAACTATGATAGTTTACAGATGCTCCTAAAGCATTTCAACTAACGTTAATTTCAAATAATCTAGGTTCTTAAAACTTCAAGAAGTTACAGACTATATATTTACTAAAACTAAATTATTCTATGATTTTAAGAATAATCCCTCTCTCGTTTAACAGATTTTCAGCTTTAATGAATTCCTTATCAGCAGTAATTAGTTCATTAACCCCTAACAATATAGCATAGCTGACATGGAGTAAATCTAAAGTTTTCAGCTTTACGGTTTCAGCTAATTTTATTCCATTGTAAAATACTTCGAGAATATTTCCTAACGGTGTATTTGCGTAACTGAATAAACTTCTTACACTTATGTTAAACTGTGAGAGAATTTTTATTGCATAAGGTAATGGTGAACCGTTTAGATTTCTCGACAAATAACTGACCAGCTCAATTAGTCCTAAATCTGAGGTAATTCCCCCACTTCTTAACTCTCTTAATGCTTTTTCTCTTCTATAGTCGTTAAGAATTGATAATATAATAACACTTGTATCAAAATATTTCAATACCTATCCCTTTCTGCTAAAAAATCTTCAAGAGTTTTATCTATTATTGGCAGGGCAACTTTCTTAGATTTCTCTATTGCGTCCTTCCACTCATTAGCTTCTTTTAAACCCTCAGATATTATGAAATTTAATGCCTCGTTTCTTGATGAAAATACACCTGCTGAGACTAATTCATCAATAGCCTTAATTATTTCTCTCTTCAGCCTTATTGAAATGACTTCACTCATAGTATACTATTCGACGTATACTAATAAAAGAGTTTTCACACTAAAACATAAATTGGGTTTTACCAGAAATTGACGTAGACTTTAAAGTATTTAGTTGTGTATGGTATCAATCCTTTACTGACGTTAACCAGTTATTTGCTATTTAGGCAGAAAAATTGATTAAGAGAATTTATATTAATTTTTAATTAAGGAATAAGGTGATTTTCTGTTGTTAACTACTATACAAATCCTAAATCGAACTCATTAAAAATTAGCTTAAAACTTCTTCTACTGCTCCATTCTGTTTGTGAGGCTATCTGAGAATAAAGAAGTTAAAAACATTACCTAAAATTACTCATCTAAACAATTTATAATGTATTTAAGATAAGATATCGTCTTTATAAAATTCATTATAAGGAGATATAAAATTAAACAAATAAAACTGAGATTAATGAAATTTATCTAGGTCGTAAAATCATGAACTGCTTATAAAATGCTAGAGGCAAAGCGTATAGAAATAATTTTTAAAAAACTTATACAATTTTTTGGACGTATCTCATCGTAATATCTTACTTTCTCTTCCCTTTTCTAAGGTGTGCCCTACAAGAAATGATGGAAACCCTTGTTTTTCGGCTTCTTCTAAAGCATACTCAACTTCTCTCCTTTCTCCTATTAAGAGTATCATCAATTCTGACTGCAAAGGATCGTTAATAACTGGACTTATAATTTCCATGATATCCTCATACCAAGGAGAAGGGATTCGGATTTCTAAAGGATATCCTAAATTTGAAAGTAAATCTCTTATATTAGTGGTTCCAAGCCTTGTAATGTTTATGGGCAATACGTTTCCAGTTAGATTTAGAACCTTAGTAGCCCTATTAAAAGTCTCTTCAGATAGCTTAAGAAGGTCATTTATTGTAATACCCCTTTTTTCGAAATATTCAGCTAAACCGTTTAAAGCCCTATAAAGCGCTTTTACTGGCATTAATCCTCCTGGTCTATTCACTAATCCAACGGACATTCCTTCCTTGATTATTGGAGGTTTTTTATCAGAAAAACCCCATACGAAACCAGCCAAGTCATTCTTAAATTCCATTCTATACCATTCTACGCCCCACGCAGTTACCATATTTGATAGTATAGATCTTAATATTTCCTTATTCCTCTCTGGATTCATAATATCGACAAAGAGCAATCCCTCTGCACCAGCAAGAAGTAGTCCTTTACCGCTGTTAGTCAAAAATTCCTTTACATAGAGATTATCTCCTTTAGTATACGGGTAAAAGAAATCACAATATTTAGTTTCACTCATTCCCATCTTCATACAAAGCGTTAACCTATTATCTCCACTACTCGTATCCCCATTAGAATTTGTAAATTTAAAGCTAGGTAAAGTCTTTCTCTGACATCCACTCAAAAGCACATTAGGATGAATCCCACGCCTTATTAACTCAGAGGAATTATTAAGAAATCGCTTACGTAGATCTATCATTGTTTCTTGGCCTCTACGGTTTTAAAGTATTTACTAATCAGACTACATCTATGAAATATATGAACACCCTCTTCCTTGCAGTCAGTTGCCAATGCATATGGCTCTCCATTTTCATCAAAACTTATAATTGCTTTGCATCCATTTGGAAGAGTAACCGTAGGAAACATCTTCATCATGAATCTAGCTAATACGCGTTGGCTAGACTCATCTAACTCCTTCGCTCTAGGTAACATTAAACTTATCACAGAGAGGGGCTGATTAAAGCATATACTTATTAAAGAAATTTCATACTTTTTCAAAAAGTCGCTTAACGCATCTAAAAAGCCTTTTAACTCTTCTGTTGAACCATCATATTTCCAAGCTTCTTTAAGGCGTTGAAGTGCTTGGAAACGTACAGATTGCTTCTTACTCAGATAATATGCAAATACGAGACCTCTAGGTGTAATTAAGAATCCCTTATTTTGTTTCGCTACAAGATTTAACGATTTCAGCCTAATCAGTATTCTCCATACGGATGCAGTTGGAATTTCTGAAATCTTGGACAACTTGTAGGATGTTACATAGCTAAGAGTAACCAATAGTTCTAGTACTTCCATCTCTCGGTCGTCGAGTATTTTTATTGCCATTAATGATAAATATGTTAGTCCAACTTATATATATTTATTATTAATGAAGGATGACAAAAAGATTTATTTTAGTTTTTCATCATTATTACTAATAATATAGGATGCTTTTAACATACAAGCAATTTAACTAATTAAAAATTGATACACTTGAATTAACCTCTCCAACCAAAGGAACCTATGGGAATAGGCTGATTTGATACTGATTGGAATGGGGTAATTGGAGATAATTGATAGGCGTATTGACCCGCAAATAATACATCAGCTCTTGTGAGAAATCCGGCAACTAATGCAAATACTGCAGCAGCTATCATGATGTATTTAATCAAATTTGGTATGTCAATTATTGGTGTTTGTCCCACTGCGGATTCTGGCATTTTTTGTCTGAATACTAATAATAACCTTGTGGTTGACATGTACCCAATTCCAGATATTATCAAAGTTATCGCAGTTAATGCCATATCTACATAAAAAGTGATCTGTGATAACAGATAACCATATGCTACTTGATTGAAGACATTTAGGTAATTAACACTTGCAAGAAACAAGAACCAAGTAGCTAATATACCAATAGTTGAGTAAAACATAAGTTTGGTTAATGTAACTCTAGCACGTATAATATCCTCTCCATTTCCTACTAATGCGATTAAATACGCAAGTCCCGTTGAAGCAAATATTCCGTCAGCCAAATAGAGTGCAGGTAAACCACCATTATTCCAAAATGGAATCCCAGTAGTAGCTGCTAATTCAAATCCACTATATGTAGTGGAAAATATACCCGCAAACATGCCTATTATGGCTATTATACCTCTGACCCATCTATTTTTTACATTAAGTAGTGATAGTATCATGTATAGAAATGAGAAGAGTAATAAGCCACCTACAAATATAATACCTCTGGCCATCCACGAGAAAGCAAAATAAATAAATGCTTCGGCAGGTGCCAAAATGGCTGATGCTGGTTTACCTAAATCAAGGTCAAAAAACAGTAGGGCTAAAACTGAAGCAATGAATGCTCCTACTGAAGCTCTTCTAACAAATGCGGTGAATTTCCCACTTATTTCCATTAAGCCTATGATAGCCATTAACATTCCTGCTATTTCAGTGAAGTATAACGCTAAAGCTACATATTCCCCCCATAGTGGGTATTGGTTTATTTGAATTATTGGAGCTTGTATACCAAATGATGTGTTAGATGCTGGTGATGTGAATAGACCCATGCTTGCCCTAAACTAAATTAGGTATAAAATTTAAATAAAGTTTCATTTCATTAAATCGATATGATTTTTCATACATATTTTCCAATAAATTTATTTCCTTACTAGTTTACTTCAAATTGTGGAAGATGTACTTAGAAGAGCAGAAGAGCTAATGGAAAATAAAAATTATGAAGAGGTAATTAAAATTCTAGATAACGTACAAGCAGTAGAAGCTTACTTACTTAAAGCGCAAGCTTATCTAAAGATTGGAGATGTAGGAAAAGCGATAGAAGAGCTAGAAAAAGGTGTAGAAACTTTTCCCTATAGTTACTCAATCTTATCAATGAAGGCTGAAATACTCGAAAATGAGGGTAAATTAGAGGAAGCGTTGGAGACCATAAATAGAACTCTTGAAATTGTACCATTCTCTTCAGAGTATAGATTCAAAAAGGCTAGAATATTGTTCAAGCTGGAAAGATATGAAGAGGCAAATATTGAGTTATCAGAAGTGCTAAGAATGAATCCGGCCAATGTGGAAGCTAGGATCTTGAGGGCATTATGCTATTATAATGTAGGGCTAAGATTAGATGCGCTATCTGAAATAAATCGGGCATTAAATTTTAGGAAAGATGAGCCTTTACTTCATGCCCTAAAAGGGAAGATATATTTTGAGACAGGGTATTATAAGTTAGCCTTAAGCGAGTTTAAAATAGCCATTCACTACGAACCTAACAATCCCGAACATTATTACTGGACCGCATTTTGCTATTATAATTTAAAGATGTATAATGAAGCATTGACTTATATTAATCTCGCATTAACTAAGGAGGAAAAGGCAATATACTACATATTAAAAGCTCTTATCCTCAAAGAACTGAAAGCTGATTTCTCAAAAGAAATAGAAATCGCGATAAAGTTAGACCCTTCAGCTAAATCGATAATAGAGAATCTATTCATGAATAGAAATATGTCTAGGTGAAAATATCGCATAAATGAAATGAATATTTAAATAAATAACACAGAGAAGTGAACAAAGATATATAATGCTTAAGCTAACTAGGAGGGATTTTCTTAAAGTAGCTGGAGCCACTGCAGCCGTAACGGGACTAGTATTAGGAGGAAATAGCGTAGCTAAGAAAATCTTTGATAGCTTATCAGAAGAAACTAATTATACCTTAAACTATCCTAGTGACGAGATAGTATACACTAACTGTTTCCAATGCTTGGGAAGATGTGCAATAGAAGTTGTTAGAACTCCGACTGGTTTTCCAAGATTTGTAACTGGGACTATAGGATGGCATATTAATGATGGAGGAGTATGTCCAAGAGGCGCAGCTGACGTATTTTATTACTTTGCCCCATCTAGACTTAGATATCCATTGCTAAGAGCTGGAGATAGAGGGTCAGGAAAGTGGATAGCAATAGACTATGACACAGCCTTTGACATTCTCGTTAATGGCTCATCAGCTCAGAGTTGGAGTAAATTGGGGTTAAATCCACAGAGTCTCGGAATAGGCAACTTCCAAGGATTGCTTAAAATAAGAGAGACAAACCCTCATTCGTTAGCCTTTTGGGAAGGGAGAGATCAACTAATACCTGGTATAACCGGTGGTTACTTCGCTGGTAACTATGGTACAGCAAATGCTGCAGCACACGGCGGTTTTTGCTCAATGAACGTATATACAGCTGGTTGCTATATAACTGGAGCACCGGTTTGGGAATACGCTGGACCAGATGAAGAGAGAGCTCAATACTTCATATTGGCCGGATTAGCTGGAGACCACTTTCCTAACTGGATGAGGAGAATAATTGCGAGAATAAGAGAAAACGGAGGTAAAGTTGTAACAATAGCACCAGAAAGATATGGATTCTATTCAGTATCTGATGAACATTTATACGTAAATCCAGCTACAGATGGAGCTCTAGTAATGGGATGGATAAGGGTTTTAGTAGACTTTCATTATTATGTATATAAGGCTTATCTCGCTTCTATAGGGCAAGCAAAACCGGTATTAAATCCCATAACACTTCAGCCAATACAGCCAGCATACGATCTAGCCACTGGACAATTAGTTATGCAAACTATAACTCCTTCTGGTCAACTTGTATCTCTTTCATATTTAGGAGATATTCCCTCTACTGCGGTATACCCACATATTGATGAAGAATTCTTAAGGTATTATACCAACTTATCATGGCTTGTAATTGTAAATCCAAATCCACAAAATGGTGATTGCTTAGATCCATCAGATCCAACAGCAGGTAATAATGTAGGTTTACATGTAAGAGTTAATGTAAACAATCCACAATACAGTAGCAACAATCCGTGGTTAGAAGCAGTGCTAGGTAATGATGGAAATGTATATGCATACGTCGATATTCCGTGGCAGAATGGAGTAGCGCCAATACTTACCTTAGATGAGCTTCCCCAAAATATGCAATCCCAGATAATTCAAGTACCTTACAAGTTAAAGAATGGAACGGTAATAAAGGTCCCCGCTATACAAATTACAGTTCCTAAAGCTTTAGGTTCTCAGCAAATGATCACTCTAACAGTTACTACTGCGTTTGAGTTATTTAGAGCGGAACTTCTTAATTACGATCCCTATACTCCTTACACTCAGCCTGCACAATATGGAGCCTTAAATGTGGCAAATGTATCGGGAATTCCTCATGAAACTATAGTTAGAATAGCTAATGAAATTGCTAACGCAGCTTTTCAGAAAGCAATATATGAACCAGTGAAGTGGATAGACTACCTTGGGAGATATCACGACCACGTCATAGGAAGACCAGTTTCCATTTATTTTATGAGAGGCCTAGCTGCTCACGCTAATGGATTTCAGAGTGCCGCGTCACTTTACTACTTAGTGTTAATGGTCGGAGCCTGGGATAATCCCGGAGCTAACGGATACAAATATCCATATCCTCATTATTTACCCGGTCATACTGTACCTCCTCATCCGTTAGCTAATTCGCCCTCAATAGATCCAGATATAGAGTCTGCGATACAAGGGTTAAATATTACAATACCAAAAGGTAGAAGTGGATTTCTAAAGACTGAATATATTTACAATGACGGAACAGTAGATATAAAGAACGTTACCGTAGTCAGCGCAGGACCCTATGGATTCCCAGATGGTCCTGATGACCTAGTAGTGTATAAGAATGGAAGACCTCTATTAGTAGACAGAGGTTACTCTTGGGAATTACCATTAACGACGCAGAGATCAATATCAGCCGTAGTTCCTACCACGTATCTTATGAACAAGTATCCCAACCAAGTGATACCGTATACAATAAACGCAATGATGTGGTATATAACATCACCATTCTGGAATAATGCTTATAGCTTAGCGGAGATACTTCAGATGGTCACAGAAAAGGATAGTAATGGCAATTACATAATTCCTTTCACAGTATCGTACGATCTATTCATGCACGAAACCAATAATGTTGTTGACTTAATAATGCCAGATTTATCATTCCTTGAAGTATATGGATTTCATAGCACCTTCGACAGACCTACTTCATTACCTCAAGGTCCTTCAGATTCACTAAACTGGCCAGCTCTTCCATCTCTATATCCAGTTTTGAGTACTGGAGATACATTATTAACTTTATTATGGATATTAAGAGCTTATCCAAATCAAGGACAGACGATCGATCCAACTAAAAACCCATTCTATACCACACAAGATCCCATAACTGGTGGGGCTTTAATTAGTCCTATAACTTTGCACGATCCACTATCTGGAGCCACAATATTGCAACAAGGACAACCCGGCTTAATATCTACGGGTATGTTTATTTTAAAGCAAGGAATACTCTTAGCAGGGTATGGAGATAATTTCCAATATATCTTAAAAAATGAAAAAGATCAGCAAGTGCCAAACCCGCAACAGTTAAAACTTTATGCTTCCTTCGTGCCTAATAACTCTACCCAAGAGAACGTAATTAATCAGATCTTAAGTAACATACCTAATGGGCAGACTTTCTCTACTGCTATGACGTATAAGATAAGTGCTAGTAATAGATCAAGCGGAGTAGAACACTATTTTAGGATTCCAATTCAATTTCAGCCTACATTAGAGAAAATGTTACAAAACATTATTAATAAATATGCTTCAGGGCAAATGACAATAGACGATATTAACCCAGGGTACGTTAAGGTAGGAAAAGGCGGTGCGGTGTACGTACTACCACCTTCTATAAGGTACATGAGGAACGTTAATATGTTCTACTTCTTGGGATGGGGAGCCTACATGCCGGGAGCTTATGGACCAATTGGTTTACCATATCTACATAGAATCTACTTAGAATATTTGCAAAAGTTTAGATTAGCAGCAGCAGGGAAGTGGACTGGATATAATGCAGCGTATTACTATTATTATTTAAAAACTAAAAATCCCAACTTCCTTGTTAATTCAACATTACCTAACGACAGCTATGGGCAGGCCTTAAGAAAAACTATCCTAGATTACTTTAAGCCATTTGGTGGTTATTATCCTCCACCGGCATGGGAATCTGATATAACCCCAGATGGTATAAACTTAAGCGAATATCCATTAACGTTCTTTGTCAGAAGACATGATAGAACGTATCATTCTTGGTCCTATACCGTTCCATGGCTAACTGCTATAATGCCATATAGTCCAGTTATGCTAAGCGCAGCAGATCCTTATGTTAAGAATATGGGAATTCAAAGCGGCGATATGGTGCAATTTGAGGCAGTTAACCAGCCGTGGAGTGGAGGAATAAGAACGACTATAACTGCAGTGGCTTTTCTAGATAACGCAACTAGACCCGGTGCAGCTTGGGTTATAGTATCCTCTCAAGCATTACCAGGGTTTAGAAGTCAGAGTGTGGATTCACCTCAAGTAAAATACAGTATTCTGAATAATTGGGCTAACATTTCCTATATGCCTCCATCTAGAGGAGGAATGTTAGATCCGGTAAAGGATAATGCGTTTCCAATACTATATCTTGATCCGATTACTGGACAGACCGCATGGCATGATAGTAGAATAAAGATTGTAGGTAAGAGCACTTCAACTCAAGTTCAAGTAATATCCAATAAGTTTATCTACATGGGACAAGACTTTTCTAACAAAGACATACTCACAACGATAATAACCCAAATGGGAGGCCAAATATCCATAAATAACGCTCCCTCTCAACCCACATTTGCACAGCCAGTTTCCATACCTCATTTACGATTTGATAGTAATAACATAGTCTCATCCAGTTTATGGAGTTATGTCTTTCCCGGATCGTTAGCCCCCACATATACTATAGGTCAATATAAGATAAGGTATGGTTTCGCAACTGAACCCTCTTAAGGTGATCCCCCATGTCTCAATCCACACCTCAAATTAAATTGGATATAAGGCAAGGTGGAGTTCAACACGCTCCACCATTTAAATTAAAGGCGAACTATGCAATAATAACTGACTTAAACAAATGTTTCGGTTGTGCAGGCTGTCAGATGTCATGCAAAGAATGGAACACCTCAGGTATGTTTGGACCTTTGCCAGATCTAAATCCATATGGAGAATTAGATGTAATGTTCTGGTTAAGAGTACTTTATGTGGAAGTGGGAACGTATCCTCAAACTAAGGTATATAATATTCCAATAAACTGCTTCCATTGCATTAATGCGCCTTGTACAGAAGTTTGCCCAGTAGGTGCTACCTTTAAGAGAACTGAGGATGGTATAGTATTGGTAGACTATAATGAATGCATAGGCACAAAATACTGTATATATGCATGCCCATATGGAAATAGATTCTTTGACTACGTAGAAGGTGTAACAAAGAAGTGTACTCATTGTTTCGATAGAATTTATGATCCAACATTACCTCCAGAGGAGAGAATACCAGCATGTATCCATGGCTGTATGGTACAGGCTAGAATATGGGCTAACATTCTTGATCCTACAGATCCAGGGACAATAATGTTCTACGATAAAGGAGGATTTGTATTAGGACCAGAAACTGGAGCCCAGCCGGCTAGTGGTTACTTACCGTGGAGAAGTAGTTACGCGGCAGATAATGATGTGCAACTACTAAGTGAGGCAGAATATTATAACGTGTGGACAGCAAACGGAGTAGTACAGCTTGGTTCGCAGGGGAATAACTCAACATATACTGAAGGAAATAGTTCCAATTCAACTTCAAGTGAGTAATTTTTTAGATTTGGTGATTGTATTTTGTCAGTTACAGCTTTATTAAATTTAAGACATGCAACTTATGATTTGTTTGCAGATCTATTCCTTTACAAATTCTACGAGGAAGAATACAAACAGCTTCAAGAAAAACTGGACCTAATTGATAGGGAGATAGGAAAACAGTTAGAGGAGATAGGTATTAGAGTCAAGGAGATAAGGAAGGTTTTTAGTGACTTAGAGAGGAAAAACTACCTTATAGAATATTCTACGCTTTTCATAGCCGGAGTTGGAGTTAAGTCGTTAATACCAGTGGAGAGTAAGAGACTCTTTAATTTAATGGGAGAGAAGATAGCTACTTTTAAGTATAATGATGTCATAAGATTTTATAAAAGCAGAAATCTTGTTATGAGGTTCACCTCACAGTTTAACCCAGAACCAGATCACATTTCCTCATTATTGGCATTTATGTCAGTACTAATTGAGGAGGAATACGAATATAGAAATCAAGGTAAAGATCCGTTTAGGATTATTCAAGACGAGAAAAACTTTGCAACAACTCACATTTTCTCATGGATACCTGATTGGATTAACGATGTTATTCGTGATCCAAGATCTAAAATATATAAGGTGGTCTGTTCTGAGCTTGATCATTGGTTAAAATTTGAGAAGAAATATCTAGGTGTAAATTAAATGTTGAACGCAGGTTTAATAGTCTCAAAGAAAGCTAGGGAAATAATAGGAGATGAGATCTTAAAAAGGGTTTTCGATGAAGCTAAATTATCTTATGTAGCAGAAATGGGAGATTACATCTTAGAGGATATCAGAAATAACGAGTTAAGAGCATTATTATTAGTAAATGAGAACGGAAAGGAAAGGTGGATGGAAGATATAGATCAAAAGTTAGGAGTCTCGCCATTAGCTATCTTAATAATTCCCACAAATTGGTTTAAGGGTAAAACTGAAGATTACATTTTCACATTACTTACTGCGTATTCGATAAGAGCAGAACTCATGGACTTAGTCTATAGAGTTCAGCCTACTCGTTCCTCTTCAGTTTCTAGAAGATCCCTTCTGAAATTAAAAATGTATGAATATAAGCCATATCCAGTGTTATTTGCAGAGGTTCATGCTGAAAAGGAGATAAACAAAGCAATTGAGTCATGCCCGCAAGGGTTAATAGTAAAAGCTCCAGAAGGTCCATCAGTAGCCTATCCAGAAAAATGTACAGCTTGTGGATATTGTTCTGCCTCAACGTATTTGGGATATCTCGAAATCCCTGTAGCGACAACTGATCAAGTTGTACAATTCATCAATACGATAACGCAACATTATAAGGAAAAGCCGGCTTCAATATTATTTACGGATTCAATCATAGATGAAATACCAGAGGGTGTATTCCCATTTATAATGCCCTGCACAGCTGGAGTTCACGATTCCTTTGTGATGGCATCATATTCTGCTGGACTAATGCCAATAGTTCATGTTTCGTCTAAATGTGAAAGTAGAGAGATAGCCTTAAAAAGGTTAGAAGAATTACCCTCTCATTTTCCTGGCACAAATTTAAATATTTTAAAGGCTAAGGATGATGAAGAACTAGAGAAAATACTCTCGACATTAAAGCCTATTAAAATAGAGAAATCCGAAATACCTCTAGATGTGATATTACAACGTAGCAGAAGAAGGTCACTCCTAATATGGTCAATTGAAGAAATGTCTAAGAAAATTCAGCTTAATCAAGACGACTTCGTCCCTGGTGTCTATAACGTTGAAGTTGATCCTACTAAATGTGTATTGTGCGGAGTATGTGTGAGAGCATGCCAAATGCTTGTTCCAGAACTTAAGAACAATAACGTACTAGAATTAAGTTATAATATACCTTATTGCATAGGCTCTCAGAGATGTGTGAAAAATTGTCCAGAAAATGCAATAACACTAACTGGTTTTGCTAGAATATCTGATCTCAAGGTGAAAATTGTAAATAAAGCGAGCGTAACTAAGTGTAGGTTCTGTGGAAAACCCATAGGATCTGAGAAGGTGAAGAATAAAGTGGACACTCTATTATTACAATATGGATTTGCGGGAACTGCCCAGTATACTGATATCTGTAATGATTGCAAACAAAAGTTATTAACTAAAATTTGGATAGAGAGATATTTAAATATTAAAAAGGGTGTAAATACCAAATGATAACCTATCTGTTAGATTTGGCATCAATATTTGACCTTTCTCCCCTAGAGGTTTACAACAGTATTACATCATCCTTATCCAGATATTATCCCCCTGACAAATTAGTAAAAATAGTTATGGATAATTTTGATATTAAAAACATAAAACCATTTCCCGATTTTCTATATCTAGATGAATTAAGCTATAGAGGCAGGATACTCGTAATAACCAATTTGCCTAAAATCGACGTGAAAATACAACTGATGAGATACAACATAGACGTTTTCATTCAAGACGTGATATCTCCAGAAGACACTGGAAATTACTTTCCTTCTAGAGAGATCCTTACTTATATTTCCAAAAGATATAACACTTCGTTAGCTACAGTTGCATTTATAACACCTAACGTGGAATACGCATTATTTACCAGCTCTTTAGGAATACGAACAATTTTATTAATAAAAAATAAAAATTCTCAATTACCTAAAGTGGAGAGTAGAAGGAGTTTAAAAGAATTAGTTGAAATTACAGCCCAGCATAACGTGGATTCATTAATGGGTGATTCCTCGTTAAGGTGTACATGATGGCAACGGATACCGAAATTTTCAATTGGTTTAAGGAACTTGGAATGAAAGTTGAACTCATTAGGAGCAGTGATCTTTATTTTCATTTCACAGTAGCTCCCCCATCTGGAATGATGCCAATATCTATTATAAGACCGAGACCAGATTCAACATATTATATTGTAGCAGTATCAATAGAATTGGAGCAAGAGAAGCTGAAGAACAGACCAGATATTATAAGTGAAATAAAAAGGGAGTTATTTAAGATGAACGTAGAATTCTTCTTCACACCAGATGACCAAAACCCAAAGGCTATTCAGATATCAAGGATAATTTTCGCAGAGGGATTAACAAAAAACGAAGTGTTAAATAACGTAACACTGGTTAAGAATTCGGCCTTATTACTATTAGAGATCGTAAGGAACAAATTATTATATGATAAATAAACATTAATGGTTTCGCTACTTATCAGCAAGGGATTTGTTGACGATATAATCAGATAAAATACCATAATCCAAAAAGTAGTGTTAACCATTAGATGTTGACAATGCAGCGAGAATTTATACTAGGTATAACTATGATACCTTTTTTAAGTTCTCTAAAGTTTCTGCTTCTTCATTTACAAGAAATAGTTGCTGATAAAGTGGATACATTTCCTCAAATAGGGAGATTTGGGTGGGAGTTATTTCCACAATCTCGTCAACTTCACTATGCATAGCAGTCAAACCATATTACTTGAAAATACTATAAATAATTTTAGCGTTCTCTTAGCAGAGGTGCTAAAAGTGATTAGTGTTTTTCTCTTGTTTTTAGTACTTTGTTAACTATATTTGTGAACCATCTAATTTAGCACGTCATCGTTTATAGAGAAAATACGAAAAATTTCGGAAAAACCCACAAAGTACAGAAGAAGGGTACTAGACTAGATTTTGCCTAAAAATTATTATGCAAACACTTCCTTCCAGAAACGGTAGATTTACGCTACTCTGTAATGGATAGTTGATGAAGTATCTGAAAATTAAGGTCCTTCTCGTAATTAGCGTAAGGTATTCAAAATGTTACACAAACTAAGTTACTAATATAAATAAGCTTGTAAACACAAACTATTTCACCTTCTTATAAGTTTCCTAGCAACCAACATTAAGACAATAAGGAAGCTTGTAAATGAGGAGAAGAGGAAGTACTCCGAAATAAAGCTGTAAATGTTATAGAAAGAATAGTAGTATAGAGAAACACTAATAACCATTAATAGCAACATCATTCCTACCGCTAATATCTTTACGTTATCTTTTCTAAACAGGAAGTAAACCAATATTATAACTAAGCCTAATATTTCCAGAGGCAAAAGGAGGTTTAAAGCCGGTGAAGGGTAAATTTCCGCATAACTTTTATAAGTTGTAACCACAGCAACGTAGCCGTAATGTACTGGGTATTGTAAAGGTAAGGGGTATGTCCAATTCGATGACGTCAATATTATTGGTGCTCTGGGTTCAGTAAACGAGAAATTAAAGGCATATAATAACCCCTGTAAATCACTGTTCTCTACATACTTGGTTATCCATGGGAGATGCCAATTATAATCTATAAAGGCTAATAGCGTGTATCCAGAAAGCGTATAATTATCGATATAAGCTTCCTTAGCGTAAGGAGAGATAATTAATAGGGGTATTCTTTGCCCTAATCCATAGTAATTAATTGCTGGAGGCACCACTTGATCGTAATATCCCCCTCCTTCATCAAACGTTATAAATATCGCTGACGAGTTCCAATATTTACTTTCCATTACGGCATTTATTACCTTTGTTAACATAATTTCTCCGCTAGCAATATTAGATGGGGGGTGCATATCATAACTATCACTCTCTCCTCCTATGAACATTACCCAACTAACTGCTGGCAAATTACCGTTTTTTAGATCGTCAAAGAACTTAGACAAGTTATAAACATGAGACGCGTTAAAACTTGTAAATGCATTTAGAGGAAATGGAATTCCATTTAACATATAAACAAAGTAACCCCAACTTATATTGTTTATTTGTAATTGGTACATAATTGTCTCGTTAAACGGAATCACATCTGACGCGTCATCACTGTAAAAATTAGGTGGAAATCCTGTTAGATACGCCACTCTGTTTGGCTCTGTTAACCCTAAGACCGGAGAAAAGTAGTTATCCGCAAGTACGTATTCTTCAGCGTAATCCCAAAGTATCCAGGCTTGTTGGTAGGAAAAGTATGCCATTGATTGAGGACCAGAGTAATATACGAAACCAATTGGCTTCCCAAACCAATAATCGCCATGGTAAGCAGTCCATCCCTCATAGGGATCTGCTGTAGTCCATGAATCAGCGTAATATGGATGAGAATACGACATTGGAAGCCAAGGTATATCTGGTACGGAGACCCATGATAATACTCCATTACTCTTTACAAGCTGAGTGTAATTCGAATACAAACCATATGGCCACATTACCGATAGTGTAACGTTATTTATTATTGGAGGATATCCGAAGGGATACACTCCAAATAGATTGTCAAATGAATGATTCTCCTCTATTATTATAATTACGTGAGTAATTGGAGTTACAGTAGTCACGGCATAAGAACGAAGACTAGTTAAAATCAGAAATACTGCAAAAAAGGAAAGTAGTATCCATTTATTCATATATCAGATTATACTATTGTACTTTTAAGAATTTCTATATAAAATATAGAGACCTATTACATCTCATATCGTCAGTTATTTCAATTCCATAGAGGATTAGCAACAGGAAAGAGTAGAAGAACGGTATACGTATATCTCAGCTTTCAATTCCATAGAGGATTAACGGGTCAGGGCAAATGATAACGAACGAAGTAGTACCAACCTTTCAATTCCATAGAGGATTAACACTTAGAACTAATAATAGTTTCACAGAATTCGGCATTAGTATTTCAATTCCATAGAGGATTAACCAACACATGACCCTTACTTACCTCAGTTATATCCAATACCACTTTCAATTCCATAGAGGATTAACGCTGAAGTTAACGTCAGCTATAATCGTTGAGATAGCAAGAACTTTCAATTCCATAGAGGATTAACCAACACATTCGTAAAGAACATCATAAACAACGTACGTAGCTTTCAATTCCATAGAGGATTAACCACGGTTACGGCTCTAGGGGCAGTGGGGCACTCCCCTCTTTCAATTCCATAGAGGATTAACCCCATCGTCAGCCGTGAGATGTTGCTCACTATGAAGAGCGCCTTTCAATTCCATAGAGGATTAACAAGAAGAGACTGACTTAGTCGAAAAGTATCGCGAGAAGATAACTTTCAATTCCATAGAGGATTAACAAATCAGATGCTGGATGAGGTTGCAATAAAGGAGAAAGACTTTCAATTCCATAGAGGATTAACTAAGTAAGAGATGGTGGCGTATTGGTGACGTGTAGGTGTCTTTCAATTCCATAGAGGATTAACGTTGCGGTCTCACGGGACGGAGGTAGGGTAGGAAAGGGTGACTTTCAATTCCATAGAGGATTAACTGAGAGTTTTTAAACCCTACTTTACAGTTACATCTCTTACTATTTTTCCTTATAAATCTTTCCTTCTCTAAATCTTGTATTTTTCTCCTCCTTCTTTTTATTTTATTCTATTCCCGGGTTTTGTTGGGATTTTCACGTCTTCTCTATAGAGGTAATTGTTTTAGGTTAACGTCCTACCTTTAAGGAAAGTTAGGTTTAAGGGAATACACTTGCAAAAACGGGACAAAAAATACAGAAATTAACTAATATATCTTAATTTTACTGACAGATTTTAAACACAAGAAAATATCTTCCATAGTTCGTAAATTGGACGTACTAGAATCTTGGAAATAGAGAGAATGAAGGGAATTTCCCTCAAGAGAGTGCCCTGCTTGCTAACAATGAATCTAGTTAGTTAGAATAACCATAAAGAAATATGCCATTAAAAGAGATGAGCCAAAAGCAATTAATTTTAATTAAAGGAGTGAGAATGATCATAATATAAGGGAGAATAATAAAAGCAAGGTGTTTACTGAAATGACCTCACTTTCCTCTATGTTTATTTCTGTTCATATTGGGTAATTTCAATCTTAACCGTCAGATACGAGAATCAATTTAACCTTTACAACCAAATCTGACCGCAAATACTTTTATAATCCTCAGCAGATTAATCATTATGATGCCGCGGTAGCTCAGCCTGGCCAGAGCGCTGCCCTGGTAAGGCAGAGGTCCCGGGTTCAAATCCCGGCCGCGGCTTAACTTTAAAGATTTTTAAGGATAAGCTAAACGTAACATAATAGTATAATTTTCGACTATATAATGGGAGTATTAGTGTACTTATACGATAATTAAGTAGTAGATGTTATGAGGATTTCTCCTTAAGACTTAAAGCAATTTTTAACTAAATTATTCTAGACAATGTAAAGGAAATTATATTCGTTTAGAAATGATATTAGTAACACTTTGTTAAATGATAAGCTAAAAATTTTAGGTTTTTTCTAAATATATCATTTTATGAATAGAAGGGATACTAAAAAAGCTTTTATTAGTTTACGTTAAATAGCATACTATGAATGAAGTCATTTCGATAAGAGTGAAGAGGGAAATTGTTAAGGCTATTGATGAATTAGTCTCTTCTGGTATATTTTCGTCAAGAAATGAGGCGCTGAATTTTATAATATCTCAAGGTTTAAGGGAAGCTAACGAATGGAAAGAAATTATTGAAAAGTCTAGGAAAGTTGATCTGCCAACAATAGATAAAACTCTAGAAGACTTTCTAGCAGAAAGGGAGAGATATTGAAATATTTTGATACAAGTGTTATTATATTATCGATTCTCAATGATCGTAGAAGAAAAAAGCAATAAAAGAATTAGAAAGTGGAGGAATTATCTCAGGTTTAGGATTAATTGAGCTGATTAGCTATTTATCAAGAAATCTAAATGATTCGCCATTACCTTATGCAATAAAAATTCTCGCACAGTTTAACATAAATGTTAGAAGTACATCTAATTATACAAATACACCATTAGGCATTATTCTTGAGGTATTTTATTATGGAATAAAATTAGCTAATGTTGCAAAGCTAAGAACTTTGGATTTAATTCGTATAAGTTATGCAATATTATTAGGAGCTACTGAGCTAGTGACTGCGGGCAAAGAATTCATTAAAGCAAAAGATTTATTAAATAAATATGGTATTCTCCTTAAAATTATAGAATAATTAATTTGGTAATTATCGTAAGAAATATATAATATATATAATCTCTGCTACGAGTTTAAGGTGATGAGATAGTGTTCAAAGTGAGAAAAATTCAGTGAGTAATTATTTGAGATACGTCTCGTTAATGAATAGTGTTGATAATACTTAAGTTTGAGGGGATAGGATATCTGAGTTAACAGAATACTTTCACTCTCTTTTTCTCCTTTCTTACTGGATACTGACATCTAAGCTAATCAAATTAACCTTAGATTAAGGTGATAACTTGAGACGTAGAGTTAATTTAATACTATCTATCTATCTATATCAAAAACAAGCCGAATTTTATGCAATCCAGACACTCTCTCGTCTAGTTGTTTTTCTTTATTTATGTAATTTTCTAGTTTTTCAAGGTTAGGAATAGTGTAACTGTTTAATATAAACTTTAATTCTGAATTATCAAGTACATTAAAGTCAATAATTCCACGATTTGCATTACCAAGATTTAAAACAGTAAATGTGGTTTCATTATTTTCGCTATTTAATATGCCAGTAATAGATAAGTTAACATAACCGTTTATCGAGATTTGGAGAGGAGCGTAATAGCATAATGCTTCTATTAAAGCATGTATTGTATAAACTCCATCAGTGGCTTTAGTACTTATATTTACATAACTTGTGATCTGTATCAATTCTCTGTAATTCCAGTTTGTTACATAATAGGTTAAAAAGATCCTTTAATTTAAAAGTATAACAACTGTAGTGGTCTCATTTACAAAAACTCCCTAATTGGTAATTGTGATTGCCAAAGGCTGAAGTGCATTCCCGTTGCTACTACGGCATTAGTCCATTGAGCAGTTCCTACATAAGAAAAATTTTACACCTGAAGAATATGCTGATAATGACGATAAAGATAGAATAAACGTTACAATTGAAACTACAGTAATCAAATTCTTCATACTTTTCCCCTAGTTATGACAAAGCGAGTTAACAGACCTTTTTAAAAATTATTTTTATAAATATAATTCTAGTTTAAGTTTCTTTCATTGCTTAAGAGAGATTTTTCTATTCATATATTAAAAGCTAGATTTTTATACTCTTACGATAAGGTTTTTAAACTTATAGTATCTAATGCTTAATCATGAGAAGAAATATAATCTCAGTGATGTTAATTCTATCTTTATTTACAATTTCTTTAACTTCAATTGCTGGCACACAAGTGCTATACTCATCTAATCAAAACATAGAAATAATGCCACTTTCCATCACCTTCTATAATGGGTCAATTTATATAGCTTATGACGTTTTTAACACTACTGATAATTCAACCACATTTTATATAGTAAAAGTCACGAATGGTTCATCAACAATACTAATTGAGGAGGAAAGCCAACCAAACTATACATATTCGGGAAGTCTATTAACTTATGACGGAAAATTATACATAGAGATAACCCTATATAAACTTACATTAGGTTGTCTTGTTATATATGGTAGTCCAGATAATGGTGGATTTTTTGGACAATATGGCATAAGCACTTCCAATGGTCACGAAGGTATTCTACCAGTGCCTGCTTCTGTTGGCGTAAATGTTTCCAATGGTATAAGAATCAAAACTTTTACATCAGTGTCTACTTACGTGTATGTTTATAATGGGTCTTATTTAAAGGAGTTGTTACAATATAAAGGAAAATTATCACTTAGTGTATTGAGTTATGGAAACCATTCTGCCTTATTAACTACGACTAATACTTCCATGTCAATTACATTTAGCAATAATAAGACAGTTACCTTACCATTTTTATCAACAAACCAATTTTCAGAGACACGAGCAGTATGCTTAGCTACGCAGAATGGTGTGATAATAGCTATATATTCTTGTACTATATCTCCGGTAGCAATGATATATCCAATAATATTAAATTATACTTTCTACTACTATAGTTGGAATGGGAAATTAATATCTAAATTTACACTACCACTTAATTTACCACCTATGCCAAGAATTTATTTAAAAGGTTCCTCCTTAATATTAGCAGTAGGGAATATATTATATGCAATCAATAGTACAATTGGATATTCAAAGTTAGTTGTTGCTAATTTGCTTAACGGTGATGTCACTCGTACTTTCAATGTTAATGGCACTCAATTAGGATTAATGATGTTTGGTAATGAGCCATCACTCGTTGTTTACAAGGACAATGAACTAGTAGTATACTTCGTAACAGAGGAAGGATTATCAAAAATTATAACTATCCCAGTAATATTTACAGGTTATGATACGCTTGAGAACAAAATATTCTATAATGGAAATTATTTCATATCTGAGGTTAATATATCTTCATCCTTATTCAATGTTACTGTTTACACAATGAATGGTAGTTATAGTTACACAACTCCTTATTATTTCACAAGTGTGATACCAGTTTCCCATATTTCAAATATAATACTTGGTGTTAAAGATAATAATACTTATTTAATTATCTTAAGTGATAACGGTAGTATTTTAACTACCATACAATTACCTCACGTTACTAAGGTTAATGGTTTACTATCATTACTTTTATATCGTCATAATAAGATATTATTCTTATTACATGATAATATGCTCTACATTACTTATGCTTTACGTAATGTAACTCAAAATATAACATCACTATACTTAGAAACGTACAAATTACCAATAAATTATACACACAACTCAGTATCAACAGACCAAGTAACAAATAGTACGACAACAATACCATCTAATAGGTTAATTTCTTATTCCTTCAATCCGCTAATATTTGGTATCATAGGTGTTATTATAATAGTTATTGCAGTTGCTATAATAAAATTTCTCATTAAGAAAAAATAATAATATAAATAAGTAAAGATATTTATATTATTATTTCCTGTTAACTAACTATGTAAAACTACTTTTAATTTTTAAATACATTACAAAGAGACAAATGTAGAACTTTTAGCATTTTAATTTACCATGGAACTTAAGTAAAGCAAAGTACGACTTTCCTACAAATTTCACGTTCTTCTGATAAGAAGTAAAAGGGAATATTGCATACTCTTACATCAATAATTTCCAAAAGTTATCTTATACTATGCGTCCTTGGATGACCAAATCCTAGCATTATAGAGAAGTTTTGATGAATTTGTAGTTTTGGTATCCCTTCTTCTTTTTATTGTTTTTCTCTTTTGTGTTTAGGGCTTATTTTTCTTTGAGGGCTAGTCTCTAGATTTCTTCTGAGGTTTTGCTCAATAACCAGTTTTCACTATTTATTTTTGGTGCGAGCATAAGCACCCTCGTGTTCATGAGTTGTAAACTCATAGTAATATCTCGTATTCACACCTTTAATTGTATTACTTGAAAATAATAGATTCTCTTAGAATTTTTTGCTATTATTCAATTTTGCAATTCGCAATGGAGACGTAAAACGCCCGTGTAGTAAGTATTTAGAGTTTTCACATAGTGTCGTCATAAAGGTATAAATATTTGTATAATTAAAGCATTACTATGGGTAAAAGGGGTAGAAAACCAGTTTATAGGGAGATAGCTTGCCCTTCGTGTGGCAGTAATCATGTAGTTAAAAAGGGTAGGGTGAGGGGTAAGCAGGAGTATCTTTGTAGGAATTGTGGTAGGCAATTCCTTAAGGGTGCTAAGCATCGTTATGATGAAAGTGTAAGAGAGAAGGCTTTAGAAATAGTATGAGCATGAGGGCTATTTTAAGTTCTAAAAGTGCCTTTAGGTACTGTTTTCACATGGATCAAGAGGTATGGCAAGAGAAAGTATGAAAAACTAACTGAACTTTGGAGTAAGGCTAAGGATGTAGTGGGTGAGGGTGTTAAAGTTGTTGATGAAATATGGACCTATTTGAATAAGAAAGCATTCTACAAGTGGGTTTTTACCGGATTTCTCTTCTCTACTAAGGGTATGTATGTTTCCTTCTCTGTTGGAAATCGTGATGAGAAGACATTCAATGAACTTAGGCAATATCCCCCAGAGAAGGGAACTTGGGTAACTGACGATTACAACTTGTACTTCCTCCTACCCCAACATACTGTTGTTTCTCCAGTTAATCCTAACGAGTCCCTCCACTCATCCCTACGTGATAGGCTAGTAAGAGGGCTACCAAGGCAGTTAATAGGAGCATAAACATGATGAAGTGCTCATTAGCGTTAGTATTATGGGAGAGAGGGCTGGTTCCAGAATTTATAACTTCATGATGACACTATGAAGTAATGAAATCTTAAAGTGAATTAGTAAGATAAGGAGCAATTTCATAGCTTTTTCAATAATAAACACTTATCAATCCACACCTTATGTTGTAAGCATACTAAAACTGACTTCCTCCCCGCCATCAAAATGGCGAGGATTCCCCTCATCGATTCGTGATTACATCTCTCATTTGAGGGGCACTTAAGAGGGTCAGAGACCCCCTCGCACAAAGATTCATTACAGCTATGAAATCACGATGATCCTCAAAACCACATTTTACACACTTAAGCATCCTATACCCAGATTCAACCATTTTCTCTCCACACTTGGGACAAGTAGTTGAACTATACGCTGGCTTAACATATATTACATTTAATCCATGCTTCTTAGCCTGCCATTCAACCCATTGTTGAACACGTCTATATTGCATCAAATATAGTTTCTCCCTATAATTCTTCTTCAACCCCTTCACATGAGAAATCATCTTATTCAGATCCTCTAGGACTATGTAGTTAGCGTTTAGCCTCTTTGCTTCCTCAACTACCCACTTACCAACCTTTTTGGCAAAATCCTGCACAATATTCCTCGCCTTTATATGAAAACTCCTAATCCTACCGAGAATTCTCTTATTCTCCCTCCACCTCTTGGGGTACTTTTTCTGCAGATTCTCAGCAAGTTTCTTATAATGCGCTGAATCATCTAGACGTGTTGGAATTTCTATAACTTTACTCTCGTTACCTAACGTGATGAAGTCCATGTTTATGTCAACAGCCATAAGCCCCTTAACTTGCTTCTCTACTTGTACTTTCTTTTTCATTGTCACGTTGAGATACCAATTATCTCCTCTCTTAACTAGTCTTGCTTCTTTCACTTTGAAGTCCTTGTACTGTGAAAGATTGTGAGGATATCCAATGATTTTCACTTCCTCTCCCAGTATCTTTGCAGTCATCGTGTTGAAATCAACAGTATAACTAGCTTTTGGCGTTAACCATAAGGAAACGTTCCTTAAGATTGGAAATCTCCCTTTTTTGGGATTCTTTAGCCAACTCTTATACACGGCAATAGCATCACGATAGCAATCTTGAGCAAGTTTTGGTTTCAAACCAAATTTCTCCCTGAGGACTTCATACAATGCTTTGTGGACTTCTTTTAGAGAGGTGGTTTTGTGTTCATACAACCATTGTAGAACGAACCTCTTGGCACGCATATATTTCTCGGCTAAGGGCTCCAGAGCCGAGGAGGAGATCTTCATTTTGATTGTCACGATCTCCTCCTCGATGGAGCTGTCCTCGCGGACAGCTCGCTCTGGAGCTTGTAGCATGAGTGTTTTTCTGTTTTTGCTTTTATTTTAACTTTTCGCGGGTATTCATCTCCGCCTTAAAACGGTAGTCCCCAAATTCAATTTATGAAAAATATTACTTGAAATTTATTTTAAGATAACAGAAAAGAACACGAATTAAAACTCAAGAAACAAACTGAACTCAACGAGAGAAAAATACTTGTGGGAGAGTAGGTAATACTAGAATAGTGATAATACCCATGAACCCCCTACCCTCCCACAATATAAACATTCAAAAACTAGCCTATATAACACTTTCCTTACTAAACTTCAAGGGAAGAAAAGGAGAAGAAACAGCAAAAACACTAATATCAGCTTCCATATGGCAAGACTCAATAGAAAACAAATCAAAAGAATACAAAACATCACCACAAACCATAAGAAATTACATAGAAGAACAAGGAATACAACTAGTAGACAAAATGCTACAAGAAATACAAAAAATTGCACTAGAACAACTAAAAGGAGTAGAGGAAGTGAACATAAGCATAGACTGGACGGGAATAAAATATTGGGGGAAAAAGGTAGAAGGACTAGGAAGCGGAGAAAAAGGATACCAATGGAACTACGCAACAGCAACAACAAAACACAACGACAAAACCATAATCCTAGCGTTCACACAATACACAAGTGGAATGAGCAAGGATGAGATAGTGAAAATGCTAGTGGAACAAGTCCTTTCCCTAGGATTCAAAATCGGTATAATAGCACTTGATGCAGGCTTTTATAGTATTGAGGTTATAAGGTTCCTCTCGCAATTCAAGTACATTATTTCTGTTCCAGTTGGTGATGTTAAGATTTATGATGAGTATGATGGTACTTATACTACAAGGAGTAAGAGGGAGAAGGATCAAGTTAGTTTTAGGTTGATTGTTCATGCCCGTGAGGTTACGAGGAAGGGTAAGTGTCGTGTTGAGTATGTTGCTAGGGGTACTAATCTTGATTTACCTAAACATGAGGTTTTGAGGTTGTATGATGAGGTTAGGAATCCCATTGAGACTTCTTATAGAGAGATTAAGAGTTTTCTTGTTTTTACTTGTTCTAGGAGTTGGGTTTTTCGCTTGTTTGTTTTCGTTTTAGCTATGTTTTTGTACTCTTTGTTCTTGTTTTTCAAGGGTGTTGTCAAGAGGGTTGATTTCAAGCTTTTCCTTGCCTTAATCTTTGTAAATGAGATAGAGAATGAGTTTATATCACGATTTATTAAAGTTATGGAACCGCTTTTTATTAACTTCAATTTATTTTTAAGGAGGTGATTTTAGGGACTACCGTAAAAAGGCGAAGCTTTCTGCCCGCAATTTTTGTAACAAAGGAAACGTTCCTAATCAATTTTTACAACTCTGATCTTCTAATTGTTATTAATTATGATTTTTTCTAGAAGATACTAAACAAATATATAGAGGAAATTCTTTAAATTCCTAAGTTAAAAATAATTGTAGAATTCCTAACTCTCCTTCATTACTCTACATTGTATAACTTCAATAATTCATCTAATCTTTTAGCCTCTTTTTTCATTTCTTTGACATATGGTGAGGAATGATTTTCCCACTCTTCTCTAGTATATGCAAAAAACTCTATTCTTGGTCTTAAATATTTAGATAGTAATTCTATTCTGTTAATATAGGACATATTCTTAAAATCATCACTTATTATGACTAGATCAATATCACTTACATCTAGATAGTCTCCTCTGGCTCTTGAACCAACTACGTAAATATCTTCTATATTAATAATTCTCTTTAGCTCTATAATAAATTCTTTAGCTCTCTTTAACATTTGTTTTTGGCTTTCTATTGTAGATTTCGCTTTACCCATTCTATCACCCTTTGAGCTCTAACCAATAACTCTTCGGCATCAGACCTCGTATATATTCTTGCTGGAACACCGTTCGCAGCATCTGGATATCTGGAGATTGTATAATGTACAGTAAGTTTGTTTGCATCTTCGAATATCTCGTCCACTGATACTCCTAGTTCTTGCTTAATTATCTCAACAATTTCATTTAAATCATGAGTTCTCACTATTTTTCCTTTCTCAATTAGGAAAGCTTTTAGTGCTTTTTCGGCAGCTTGCTGAGACCAAAATGCAGAAGCATAATAATGGCCAGCATTAATAATATCTTTGGCTGTGTTGAGATCCTCTATTGCTTGCTCTAACCACTTTCTTGCTTCATCTCTCACAATAAGAGATTCAATCTAGAGTTTTTAAGTTAAAACTTGACAGTGAGTATCTTAAGCAATCTCTATTTAACTTTTCTCGAATGAGAGATCGTTGGAAGTTTAATGAGTTATATTCTGACTTCTCCTCGACTCTAAGAGTCTTTCTGCCCGCCTATTTTTGTAAACTACTCTGCCCTTACGAATAGATCATTCCATCTTGCAATGTGAAGTAAAACAGATGTTCCCCCCATAGGCGGTTCCAATCCCATCCAGAATATAGGGATGTTTCAGTTTCATCTTGTAAAAATATATAATTTATAAAAATTAATTTATTTAGATTCAACTAAAATTATAACCATATATAACAGTTATTGGTATAGAAATTGATTGTGTGAAATTTGTAAGGTAGTGAAGTATATCCCATATTTTTACTTGCTAAAATAAGAGATTAAAATAAGGAATCTTTTGCATCTATTACGATTTTGCAATGCAAATTTGTAGAAGATGTACGTGCTTTACTTCTAATAATACTATTAATTTACGCAATAGAATGCTAACTTCCCATCAGATATTTTCGTATGTATATCCTAATCTCTTTAACTCTTCTTAGTGCCTTAAAATTATTCACTATCTCATTTACCTTCACCATATCTTTCTCCCTAATAGATAAATTCTCGGCCTCATTTTTACCTAATTCACTCAAATAATATACAGTTCTCCTTTTTATTAAGAGTCCTTTCTTTAGCAAAGTATTTAGATGAGACTCTATTCTGTAGCTATATATAAAATATCTCCTATTCCATCTAATTGAAAATAGCGGTTCTTGGACCTTGTAATTTTTGCTTAAATAATCATATAATATAAAAGAAAGGGCAAATAATCTAGTCTTATCTATCTTATCATTATATCTATAAATCGTAAAGAGTATTAACGAATCAACGGTTATATCGTATTTGACTTCTGGCTCCTTACATAATTTCTCTATATCGTTCTCAATTGATTTCAGTATATAATAAAGGGAAATCCATGAACCGTAAACTTCTACTTCGTCTAACGCCTCTTTTAGGATTTGCTTTAGCCTGTTCATTTATACCTTTCCTCTAATTCCACTATGGCAATTGCTAATCCCGCATGAGGAAAAGCTTGAGGGAAATTACCTCTGGGCTCACACGTATTTTGATCTACGTGCTCTGCTAATAATAAGGACGAAGTGGAACAGTTAATTAACCTTTCAATAACCTTCTTAGCCTTATCTATCTCACCTAACCTTATGTAAACCCTAGCTAACCATGTGGAAACTAAAGTAAATGGATGTTTAACGCTTCCCAGAAAATCGTCCTTATACCTCAACAGCAAACCCTCTGAGACCATTAACTCGTTCTCTATGACTTTTAACGTTCTTAGGAATCTGGGATCCTTAGAATCTATAAAGCCATATAGTGGCAATGTTAGTAAGGCGGAGTCCACTTCGCTACTGCCATAATATCTGACAAAGTGCCCTAACTTTTCTGAATAACCGTTATTCATGATGTCATTCCTAATTTCCTCCGCTATTCTACCCCACTCCTCAGCCTCTTTTTTATATCCCAATTCCACGCTAAGTTTACTTGCTCTATCTAACGCTACCCAATTCATTACTTTAGTGTGTGTGAAGTGCTCTTCCACTCCTCTCTGTTCCCATAGATCAGTACTCTTTGATTTCCAGCTCTTTTTAGTCCATTCAGCTATTGCCTCTATTGCCCACCAGTTATCGTTAATGTAGTTCACATCTTTACTGCTTTTGTAATATTCATATAATGCGTTCATATAGGCTCCTTCAACGTCCATTTGAATCTGCATATAGGCTGCATTACCAACTCTAACTGGAAATGACTTTTTGTGACCCTTAAGCCAATCTAGAATTTCCTCTGCAGGAGGAGCAGTACCATCAATGGTATAGAGAGGATGATCAAAACTCTTGGACGAGGGATCTACCATGGAAGTGAGAAAACTCAAAACATCTCTAGCTTTACTCAATAATCCTGCTTTTATTAATGCCTCAGCTGAGTATGAAGCATCTCTAATCCACACATATCTGTAATCCCAGTTTCTATTACCACCAATTACTTCTGGAAGTGAGGTAGTAGGAGATGCGATAATACCGCCAGAAGGTTCGTATATTAAGCCTAATAATACCAATAGGGATCTGTAATATGCCTCTTCATAGTTATTGACCTTTCTCGCTCTTTCCAATCTTCTTCTCCAATACGATATCGCCTTATTCATAGCTTCATATGGGTCAGAGTATACGAAACCTTTATTGCTAAATAATCCATATCTAAGATCTTTCGAGTAAAGTAAGTATACGTATCCTTTACCTTTCTTCAGTGAGAATTCAGTGTCGTCTAAAGGTTCGTATTCCCCACCTATTAGTATTTCGACTCCCTCTTTTGATTTAGGGTTTTTGAATATCAAACCCCTCTTAGCTCTAATTATTGCAGGTGATATTAGGCCATATTCAAAGAACGGTTTTATGCTAACCTTAAGATCTATATCGCTTTCATAAATCCTTATAATTCCCGATAGGGAAAGGGGTATAAAGTCAATTATCTCCGCTTTGCCTTTCTCAGTTTTGAACACTGTTCTTAATACTAAGGTATTTTGGATATAGTCTTCATAGATGATTTCGTAACTGCTGTCCAAAGGGGTAATATTGAAATACCCTCCTCTTTCCTCATCTAATATTTTTGTAAATATTGATGGAGAATCGAATCTGGGTAATGGTAACCACTCTACGCTACCCTCCTTTATTAACGCCGAGGTAATTCCGTTTGAGAGAAATTCGTAATATTTTATCACGATATTAGTAAAGATTATTTCCTAAAAAGTTTAGCCTTGTTTGAGAATAACAGTTACAATGACACGAATTAACCAGTATAACTAATTTGAGTACTCACACTTTTCTTCAAAATTGAATATTATAAAAGAAGTTCCCGATATTTCTTAGCAAGAGTACGTAGTCACGTTTTACGAAACTCGTAAAATCTTGAAAGATGTAAAATTATTTTATGTGCAAACGATGAAGTTCCTTATAAGGAGAAAGTCAAATAGCTGATAATTGCACTATATAGCCTTCTTTTTAGAATGATGGTAATTATTATCGAGAAAGATTATTGCATTCTATTTAATCCAGAAGGTCTTTACGCTAGCCTCTATGTAGATTGAATGCGAGAGATATTGGACAACAGGGTGATTGTAACTAAAAACGTATGAGGTACCCTAATTACCGAGTTAAATATATATGATTGAAACGGGTAAGTTAATAGTATGTCAAGCGTTTCTATTAATACTCAAACACCACCAATCAGATTCACATTAACGTATAAAGACCTTCTAGAGAAATACGGGTACTTAGAGCCACCTATAGATCTCAGCTTACTTAGCAATGAGGATTATCACATTTCAGTAGGTGGGGTAGCTAAAATGATGCTCAGCCTTATTGACGCTAGGTTCTTTGGAAAGACTAGATGGGTTTCTTTGGGTCCAGGTTATCCTCCATCCGTAAAGATGGGAGATTCTGAAGTTCACTTTGTAGATTTGGATCCCAAATCCTTAGCGAACTATACTAGGTTTAAGGAGGGGATATATAATGAGAGTCACGGTCTAGGCAAATACGAAATTGTTGGACAAGAATATATTGCATATGCTAATTACAATTGGTTATCTGCTCAGAAGCTTTTAGAATTCTACAAGGATACAGATATTTACTTCATAAATGACTTCCAACAGCTGTTAGTTGGTGGAATAATTGGTCCTTCTGCACCTGCTGTTCTGTGGTATCACATACCATTTGTCCCCGAAAACTTGAGTAAGAAATTAAGGGAATTCTTAATCAAGTCGTTTGAAGGTTTTGATTTAGTCATATTTAGTACTAAGAGGGATTTAGAGGGCTTAGTGAGGGTCGGTGCTAAGGTTAAGGTCAAACAGATTTATCCATTTGTAGATCCGTCTGCATATAAAACAGTGGGAAGAGAGAAAATACAGTACGTAGAAGACAAGTACGGGATAAAGAGCGATGATAAGGTTATCTTGGTAGTTGCGAGAATGGATCCCATGAAAAGTCAAGATTTAGCAATAATGGCTATGAAGAATATAGACGCTAAGTTAGTATTAGCTGGTGATGGCAGTTTTACGAGTAAAACATTAGGTCATGACAAAGGTAGTATTTGGGTGAATAAATTGAGGGAGATCTCTAGAAATTTAAAAGTAGAGGATAAGGTAATATTCACGGGTTATGTACCAGATGAGGAGTTGTTTGCATTATATCAAAGAGCTGATGTGGTGCTCTTACCTTCAAGAATAGAAGGATTTGGTTTGGCAGTATGTGAAGGTTGGTTATATGGCAAGCCTGCAGTTGTCAGTAGTGGTGCTGGGGTAAGTGAATTAATAATAGAAGGAGGGAACGGATACGTATTTAAGTCGGGGAACGTCGAAGAGTTGGCTGAAAAGCTTAAATTGGCGTTAAAGGACGCGAAAGTTGGATCCTTAGGAAAAGAGACTGCTAAGAGGTGCTCGGTAAGTAATGCGATAAATGAATTAAAAGAGGCTTTCGAAATAGCATCAGAGGAATATAAGAAGGTCTAAAGCATCGACTTTAGTTTCTCCCACATACTATCCACATATTGTTCTAAAACCTTGATTTGTTCCTCGCTCAATTTCTTAAACCTACCCTGTATGCTTAGAAAATCTCTTATGGGCCTTCTAGTTCTTTTATCGAGACAATGTAAACTTTCTGAACTGATCTCCAGTTTTCCATTAATGTATTCGAAAAGTGGCCAATAACATGTTTGTACTGCTAACTTAGCAACCTCAACAGTCTTTGATGGGTCAAATAACCATCCATAAGGATCTGGTGTTAGGACATGAAGGTATTTGAATCCATCAATTTGCTTAGCTCTCTTTAGTTTCTCTATGTAGTCATGTGGATATCCTACAGATGCTGTAGCCACATAAGGTACATTATGGGCTATCATAAGAAATGGTAAGTTCTTCTTATTTTCCTTTTTCCCTTCTGGTGTGGTACTTGTGATAGCACCAAATGGCGTAGAACCACTTCTTTGACCTCCACTGTTCATATAAGCCTCATTATCAACGCATAGATAAAGTATATTTTCGTTTCTCTCTGCTGCTCCACTTAATGAGGCAAATCCTATATCCGCTGTTCCACCATCACCAGCCCAAACTACTACTGTTACGTTTTTCCCCCTTTGTTTATATGCTCTTGCTAAGCCTGATGCTGTGGCAGGACCTGCTGCGAAAGCAACATTAACTGTTGGAAAATTATAAGCGTTGTATGGGGCATTACCTTGTATTATTGAAGAGCATCCAGCTACTACTACTAAGACAACATCCTTTCCCAATCCCATTCCTAGCATTCGCATTGCCATATTTTCTGGACATCCTGGACAGGCTGAAGTACCAGACAGTATAGCATTATGCTTATTCAATATCCCTCGGAGTCCTAAGCTCAACTTTTCCCACCTCTTTAGGATAATACCAAATTACGTCTTCTCTCATTCCTTCTACAAATTTATTAAATAAGTACACTAGATCGTTCTTAGTAACAGTAACACCACCTAACCCGCTTACTACGCCTTTTATTGAAGGTATAATATCTGAGACTGTTGATTTTATTTCAACATATAGAGGACCGCCATATCTACCAAAGCTCGTACTCCTATCCAATACTAAGACACCTTTTTTATCCTTTAATGCTTCTCTTATTTCTTTCTCACTCCAAGGTCTCAGATATCTTATCCTCAACAGACCTATTCTTATTCCCTTTTCCCTTAATACATCTATAGCTTCCATAGCATCTCCAGCCCATGCTCCCATCGCTACTACTGCGTAGTCAGCGTCATCTAACTTATACGAAACGTTTAACGTTGAATAATCTCCTAATGGATTTATCTTTTTGCTATACTCTCTTCCTATTTCCCGAATTACGTCCTCTGAGTTCCTTAAGGATGAATCTATTGACTCCCTTAGTCTCATATATCCTTCTGGAGGGAAAACGTTACCCATACCCAATGGATCCTCTGGATCAATAACGTATGGTTGCCTTCTAGGAGGTAAGAATCCATCTATTTGATCTTGATCTGGTATTAATACGTTAGTTTTAGTATGAGATAGAATGAAACCATCCATACCTATCATCATTGGTAAGAAGACTCTCTCATCCTCTGAAATCCTAAACGCTTGTATGGTTAAATCTAACGCCTCTTGAGGGTTACTTGCAAACGCCATTATCCATCCACTATCTCTTTCGCTGGTGAAGTCAGTATGTTCGTTCCAAATATTCCATGGAGCTCCTACTGCTCTTGTACCTACTACCATTACCACGGGCACTCTACTTCCTGCCACCCACCAAATCATTTCATGCATGTAGAGTAAACCTTGAGATGCGGTAGCAGTAAATGCTCTAACTCCTGCTAATGCAGCGCCAAATGTAGCCGCCATAGCTGAATGCTCGCTCTCTACTCTCACTATTTCAGTGTCAATTTCTCCCTTTGCTTTCATTTCAGCTAATTTCTCTATTATTGTTGTCTGAGGGGTTATTGGATAGATTCCAGTAACTCCTACCCTCGCTAATTTAACTCCTAAAGCTACGGCCTCGTTCCCAGAAATTATTTTCCTCATCATTGTTCGCTCACCATGTTTATGGCTTTAACTGGACAAACGTTTGCACAAACTCCACAGCCTTTGCAGTATTCATAGTCAATCTTTATTTTTCCATTGTTAGGTATTATTGTAGCTTCTGGGCAAAACATGAAACACGCTTTACATCCTATACATTTATTGTAATCTACAATTGGCTTTACTATCCTCCATGCTCCTGTTTTCCCTCCTGCTCCTTTATTAGGTCTGCTAACTGGAAAGTATTGATAATCAAGCAGTGACATATTCTACACCACTAACCTGCTCATATGCCATTTTTGCTCCCTTTATGTTAAGTTCTGCTACTTTCCCCTCAAACTCCTCCTCTATTGCTTTTTCTAATGATGAAAATGAAGGAATTCCGAGAACTTTTATCAAGGCTCCTAATATTATTACATTAACCATTGGCCATCCCGACTTTATCAAACCTAAATCCTTAGCTATTTTAGTTGCGTTAACGTGAAAGGTTTTCCAATTAAGATCTGGTTTAGAAGAAGAGTTGACTAGTATCACGGAATTATCCTTTAAGCCTCTAAAAATGGTTTTAGACAGTTTAAGGAGGCTGCTATCTATAACGACTAGATAATTGGGCTCCTCTACTGGAGAAGTAACTCTAATTGGCGTATCGGATATTCTACAATAAGCCTCTATTTCCGCACCTCTTCTTTCAGCCCCATAAATTGGAAAAGAAGAAGCGTAAAGGTTTTCGTAACCTGCTGCTTCAGCAAGCAATTGAGAAGCAGTGACTACACCTTGTCCACCTCTACCGTGGAATCTTATTTCGAGCAATAATTGACCACCTATCTAAATTGTATACTCTTCATCACTTAAAAAACTAACTATAAAAAATGTTTAAACTTTAGGTAGGCCGTAGTATATAACTTTTTCATAAAATTCCATTCTATGTTCGACTTCAGATATAATGTTTATAATCTCACTTATAATGATAATTTCAGGAATAAAGATAGAAATTAATGAAATTACAATAGAAACAGCGTTAAAACCTAATCTGAACTTGGTGTGATTAGAAGCAATTTCTATTGCCAGTATTAATATTAGCGGAATTATAAATAATATATTATGTGTAAAGTAATATCCTAATGGTAATGACATTGTAAAGATACTACCTACAAATGAAATTGGAGTATCTGCTTTATACCACGAAGGTCTCGCTTTCAACATGTAGATCATAATACTAGATATAACCCCAATCGTTAGCGAGAGTAAAGCGAGATAGTAAAATAGAGGGTTAACTATGCTTAGAAGGTAAAATAAGATTGCTAGAGAGGAGAAAAGTACTTCTCTGCTAAGCCATGATGTTTTCAAATTGTAAATAACTCTGTAAAATCTATCAGTTCTCTTAGCGTGATTTACAGAGAATAGTAGGGATACGATTAGAATGAGAGCACTTATGATACCCCAGAAAGGCAATTTCAGAAGAGAATAACCTAAGATAAATTCGCTTCCAATGGTGAAAGCTAGTAGCCCTAAATAGTTATCCTCTCTTTTGGTGTGAGTTACGTTTGCTCTAATGCTTTCCTTTGCTTCAGGTTGCTTTATCACAATCCTAGGCTTAGTTATATCTGAAGGAGGAAGGTAGTCTACGTTAGCTTCACCTTTTTCTATCCATCCAAAAGACAACGCACCTGTAGGACAAGCTTCAACGCAATATGGTATACCCTTTCCTCCTACAAGTCTATCATAACAGAAATTGCACTTGGTCATAATTCCCATATCGTTAAATTTCAAGGCCTCATATGGACAAGCCCATGTACAGAAACCACAGCCTATACACTTGTCCTCCCTTATTCTCACAATTCCCATATCGTTTTTCTCTATCGCATTAGCTGGGCATACTTTCATGCATGTTGGATTATCGCAATGGTTGCAAGCTATTGAAAGCGCTGTTTTACTCTCGCCATAAGGCATTACTATTAAGCTTCTCCAGTTTAGGTTGCCATAAGCCTTATTGCAGGCGTCTACACAAGCATTGCAAATAATGCATTTGTCATGATCGAATATAAATCCTAATTTCCTTTCCATATACTAATCTCTAGTTAACTAGGTTAATAACATTAGCTTTATATTGATATAAAATGATCAAATTTCTATGGAAACTCCTTTTTACAAATATGCATTAATGAGAAACTTCATAAGAGAAGTGATAGAACAAGACTCTATAGAGAGTTTCGTGAGAGAAAAACTGAGTAATGATACTGAAATGAGAAATAGATTTTGTAATGAGGATGAAGAGATGATAAGGCAACTGATTAATGAGGTAATAGAGAACATAACGCTGGGCAAGGGAAAGGGAAAAGAAGAGGAGATATTGAAGGCAATTATCAATTCATGTCATTAATTAACTTTAGAACGTACTCTGGAGTTATTGGTATTTCAACATAGTTAATTGGCTTTTTAATGATATCTTCCAAAGCGTTTATAATGGCAGCAGGAGGAACAGTAGCGCCTCCCTCAGCAACTCCCTTAGTTCCCAATGGAGTAAACGGTGATGGACTTACCATGTGAAGTATTTCGAATTTAGGCATTTCTTTCGCTGATGGAATCCAATAATCTCCAAAAGACATCTGTTTAGGTATACCGTTTTCGTCATACTCAACTTTTTCTAATATCGAAGCACCTAAGCCCATTGCTGTACCACCCATGAGTTGCCCATCTACGAGCATTGGGTTTATCATTGTTCCACAATCGCTTAACACTACGTACTTCAGTATTTCAATAAATCCAGTCTCTTTATCAACCCTAATAGCTACACCGTGTACGTTAACCCCATAAGTGGTAGAGAAATTCACTCTCCGTTTTTCATCTGATGTATTAACGTTAAATGAGTTTAAAGTAACGGAAACGTCTAATCCCATTTCATCTCCGATTAAATACGATCTATTATAAATCATGTTAGCTGCTTCTTTAACACTAAATGTCTTTCCACCTATTCTAACTATTCCATTCTCTATCTTTACCTCGTCTTTTTCAACATTAAACATTTTAGCTAAATATTCACGCATTTTCTCCTTGAGTTTAATGGCTGCAGTGTAAACGGCAGAAATACTAACTACGGAAAACCTACTACCATAAAAGCCAGTACCTGGAGGACCTGCAGTATCTCCTAAAATAACCTTTACATCCTCAATTGAAATCCCTAAAATATCTGCTACAACCTGGGAAATGCTAGTCTCGTGCCCAGTACCCATGCTATTAGTGGAAAGAAATACTGTTACATCTCCACCACTGTCCATTCTCATATATACTCCTTCATAGTAAGGTGTCCTTGGTTTGTTAACTACTAGGGTCTGAAAAGCTAAGGAGGATCCAGGCTCAAGCGCAAATGCAATTCCAATTCCAGTATACTTATCCTTTCTGACAGTCTCTAATTCACTAACTAGCTTCTTTAACGCCTCCTTGTAATTTCCGCTATCATAAATTGCACCAGTTATGCTCTCATATGGCAATTTATCAATGAAATTCCTAGCCCTAAGATCAACATCATTGATCCCAGTTACTTTAGAGACGCCTTTCACTAAATTTTCCAATACCAATACTGCTGGGGGAATTCCTAATCCTCTATATGGTCCAGTTGGCGGTTTATTCGTAACTACTCCATTTACTCTGAACTTTAAGTACTTCATCTTATATGGACCTACTAAGTGATAGATTTGCCTAAGAATAGGTAAAGGCTGATAAGTATGTAAATACGCTCCAAAATCCTCTATTAAATCCACTACGATTCCTAAAAGATTATCACCTTTGTACAATATCTTTGCGTTATAATACCTATCTGGTCCGTGAATCGCTGATATCATATGCTCATATCTGGTTTCAATATACTTTACTGGTCTTCCAGTTATAATTGAAGCCAAAGTAGTCATCGCTATGGGCTTAAGGAAAATTTTACCCCCAAACCCTCCCCCAGAATCCGGTACTATTATCCTAACCTTAGATCTAGGAATATTGAAAATGATACTCAAAGCTGTCTTGAAAACTTGTGGCACTTGCGTATTTGCGTAAACTGTTAAGTTACCACTAACCTTATCGAAATCAGCTATAACGCCGTTAGTCTCTATAGGGGAGGGCAAAATTCTATTATATCTAAATTTTTTCTCAATAACATCATACTCCTTAGGCTCTTCTCCGTATTCAAAAACGTCACTGTATACAACATTAGAATCTAGATCGCCATGTAGCCTAGGGGAATTGATGTCCATTGCTTTGAGGGGATCAATAATGGGGACTCTAGGATCATAATCTACGTCAATTAAGTCTAAGGCATCGTATGTTGCATATCTATCATTTCCTAATACTAGAGCTATTGGCTCCCCAAAATATTTAGCCTCTTCTTTAGCTAGAATATACTCCTTAGGAACCTTTTTTGGATCAGGAACGAAAAAATTAGGTAAATTAGAGAATTCCTTAGCGTCATCGTATGTTATGACGCGAAAACCCTTTTGTTCAGCCCTATGAGAATCAATTTTGAACTTAGCCCACGCATAATTAGACCTTACTACGGCCATGTATAGCATATTAGGCAGATATATGTCATCAATAAATCTACCTTTACCAGTGAGAAAACGTAAATCCTCTACCCTTTTAATCGGACTTCCAATATACATTAAAGTTACACCTTATATCCTATGAATTTGTTATAGAGAAATCTGGCAGCACTTATTCTCTGTATATCGTTTGTTCCTTCATATGTTTTCATGATTTGTAAATCCCTAAGCATTCTCTCTAACCCAGTAGATGTGGTAACGCCATAACCACCATAAACGCTCATTGCCCTCAACACAATTCTTTCAGCTGCCTCAGTAGATATGAACTTAGCTAATGACGCTGCCACTACATACTCGTTTTCTTTACCGTTTTTAAATAAGGTTCCTGCCCAATACGTTATTAGCCTAGCTACTTCCAGATCAGCTAAGGATTCTGAAATTTTAGTTTGTACTAGTTGGAAATCTGCAAGTTTCTTCTCAAATGCAGATCTCTGTAAAGTATAATTAACCATCTTTTCTAATGCTGACTGACCTACTCCTAATGCTTGCGACGCCACTATAGTTCTGGCAAAATCGAATGCACTTACAGCGTATTTGAACGCGTTACCTTCTTCTCCCACAAGATTTTCAGCTGGAACTTTAACGTCTTCTAATACTATTTCTGCAGTATGAGATGATTTCAAACCGGTTGTTTCAATTCTACTAACTGGTTTTACGGCATCTTTTTCAACTACAAACATCGAAATACCTTTCCATCTAGCCTTAGGATCTGGAGGTGAAGTTCTGGCGGTTATCAAATAGTAATCTGCAATATCACCATTAGTAATGAATATTTTTCTGCCATTTAGTATATATTCTCCATTTAACTTCTTAGCAGTAGTCTTTATCCCGGCAACATCGGAGCCCGCAGATGGCTCTGTGTTTGCAAACGCAGCTACCTTATCCCCTTTCGCTACTGGAACTACATATTTTCTCTTTAATTCATCGTTTCCGAATTTGGATAAAGTATAGATAAACATCCAGTCTATTAGTAAAAACGTGCTAAATGAGGGCCAAACTCTTGTAATTTCCTCCGTTGCAACAATTAACGAAAGGTAATCTGCACCTTGACCTCCTAAACTTTCATTTGCAAACAAACCATAAAGTCCTATATCTTTAGCTTTCTGCTTAACTTCCATTGGTATATCTAATTCCTTCTCTCCTCTTTCCACATACTTTGCTAATACGTTTTCAGCGAAATCTCTAACTGCACTTCTTAATAATTCATGATCTTGTGTTATATCTACCTTAAAATCCTCTAACGATTTAAAAGGAAATACCATATATAACAAAAAAGATTTTATCATTATTATTGTTTTCCAAGCTTATTTAACATAGCTTTGCAGAAAGCAACTGCGTCAGCTACTACTAGATAGTCGGCATTTTCGAGTATAGGTGCATTTTTATCTGTATTAACGGCAACGATTATCTTAGAATCCCTTATACCAGCTATATGCTGAGGCTGACCAGAAATTCCCAACGCAATATATAATTTAGGTCTTATTCTCAATCCTGATAATCCTATCTGTCTATCTTCTGGAACCCAATTCAATTCAGCGGCTACTGGTCTACTTCCACCAACTACGCCACCTAAGGCGTTTGCTAATTCCTCAGCGTATTTTACGTTCTCTTTAGAACCTATACCTCTGCCAACTCCAACTACTATTTGTGCAGTTGATAAGTTAGATCCAGAAGAGGTGGATTTCCTACTAACAACCTTCACTCTTCCTTCTTTTAACTGAACCTTCTCAACACTGGGTTGGAGCTCTTTTGGTTGAAGTTGTGTATTAGCTATGGTGATCACTATTGGTAATTCGCCTTCTACTGTAACTACTCCCATTCCACTATAAGCTACTCTATCAGCTACTATTTTTTTACCCTCAAGTTTAAACGATATTACGTCTGTGACTATTGGTAATTTAAGTCTTCCAGCTATTCTTCCAGCTATAGCTCTATCTCTCCTAACATTACCGGTTATAATTACGTCTGGAGAGAGCGATGCTATTAAATCCACTATGCCATCCTCATCTAATTTATCTATTACGTAAAGTTTGTTTACCACTTTAACGTCAGCGTTATTCGATATTCCTATAACTTCTCCTCCAAGACTCTGAGCTACTGCAGAAGCCATTCTTAAAAATACGGGATTTTCAGAGAAAACTACTGTTTTCATTTCAGATCACCCCGTCAGCCTTCAAATATTCAATTAACTTATCCACTGCCTTATTGACGTCATTCTCCTCAATAATTATCTTCTTCCTATTCACAATCAAGGGTTTAATTTCTTTTATAGCAATTTTAGCCTGTGCTTCGAATTTCACTTCCTTAACTGGTTTTTTAGCGGATTCCATTATTTGCCTTACACTAGGAATGCGGGGAGTATTTATTTCACCACCTACGCTTATAACTAATGGTAGAGTAGCCTCTACAGTTTCCACATAGCTCACCATCCCCCTATCAGCAGTAACCTTATTACCTTCAACCTTCAGTGACCTAACGTTAGATATATAGGGTAAGCCCAAGAGTTCAGCCACATAAGCGGGCAATGCTGAAGTTCCACTATCAGTACTCATTTCTGAAAATATTAATATGTCAGGATTCAACGATTTAACGTTCTCTGCTATTGCCATTGCTGTAATGTAAACATCAGGGTTTTTAACGGAAACAGCAATTACTTCGTCAATACCCATCGCCAATGCTTCTCTAATGCTCTTCCTATCGTTATTCCCTACAGTAATCCCTATAACCTTACCACCAAATTTCTCCTTTAACCTTATTGCCTCCTCTATTGCGTTCTTATCATACGTGCTTACCTTTAATGGAGCATCAGTAACTAACTTATCACCCACGACTTTGATCATCTGATCATCTGGAACTATTTTGAAACCAACAATAATGTTCATATTTTAATTTCGAATTGACTATTTATAAAACTAGCCTCAAATCGAGATAGAATAATCAAAATTACAAAAAATATAGTCAAAAACTTTTTTAGCGAAAAAGTTGAGATAGAAAATTGATTTTAGATGACCATAATGCTTCTTCCAATATTAATCACCGTATCAATGCTCCTCGTAATGTTCTATGTAATTTACGAGGTCGAAAAATGGAGATCAATGAGAAGAGTACTAGTAGCCTTATACATTGAGGGGATGATGTTAACGATGAACGTTGGAGCCTATCTTTACTTAGTAACCAACAACCCATTTTACATACTCACGATTAACTCCGCTTACATGGTTTTCGGTCTGTATCCTCTGTTAAATGTTAAGGAGATAAAAAATAGGAACTTTGTATATATAATTTTCTCACTATTGATGGTTATTTCGGAAATTGCAATGGGTGCTTTATTATATACCCTGCAAACCGGGATTCCTGCCGACTTAGATACCTCAGTTGAGAACGTATTTTTCGTTAGTGTTATGATTACGGAAATGCTCTTCACATTTATACTTTCCTTCAAAGGGATGAATAGCACTTTGAGAAACTATTTGATAGGGCTACTATTATTAATGCCATGGTTTCCTCAAATATTCCCGACATTAGCATTACCAATATGGCTTTCTGCTATTATAATGGTAGGAGATACTATACTGATTTACGATTCACTTTACACACAGAGGCTAAGAGCTTCTCAAGAAACTTATACTGTGCTAGAATTAATATCAATATTCGCTTTAATGATGATGGGTGAGTTCTATTTCTTCTTATCTAGTTCCTTGATAGTCTTTGACAGTGCAATGATAATAAGTATGGTTTGGTTCTTGTATAGAACGTTAGCTGGACCAAATCCAAAGAAAGGAAATTACACTAAAAACTCTAAACTAGCATTTCTAATAATATTCTTAACCTTCATAATGGAGTTCTTTATGGGGGGAGTTTTAGATTTTGTTGAAGGTATCTTCTCACCTGGAGTTCAAGGATTCATAAACAGTTTAACATTACCATGGGAGCCTTTAACCAGTCCATTAAATGCGATATGGGACTTCATAAACATTCTGGGTTCAGTTTTAGGTTCAACTTGGTTTCTGATAATGATGGGAATAGAAATGGGGTTCTTAGCGTTTAAGAAAATGCTTGAAATGAAAGTTAGAGAGGTTAGAGTTAGAATGAGTTTAATGATACTCGCGTATGCTCTTTACACTATATACATACCGACGTTTAGTCCAATTTCGAATTACTTACCTTACATACCGTACATGTGGTCAATGGGGATAGGAACTTTGGGATCTGTAAGTAACTCAGTACTTTTAGGGCTTATAGGTACATATGTGATATACGCAATTCTTTCATTTTTATTTGGTTCAAGAAATCTCTGTGCGGTGACTTGCTCCGCACCCTTAATGTTTCAAGGAACATTCTACGATTCGCTTAAGGTTTATAATAGAACGTCGAAAGTGGGAAGAAAGACATTAACGTCGAGAGTACCCAATTGGGCAAAAATTGTATCGCTTAGTGTTTCAGTATTAGTACTATTGTCTGCAATATTGTCTTATCTTAACTCCATTAATTTGATTAATTTTACTATATTTGATACAGATATTACATTTCTAATATATTTCATTTGGTTTGATGTACTCTGGTATATGCTATTCATTTCAATACCCTTCCTAGGTACATTTGCTTGCATTACCACAGGTTATTGTTATTGGGGCGTATTCAATCAAGCTGTAAGTAGTATAGGATTATTCAGATTAAAGGTCAAGGATCCCACTGTATGCGTTAACTGTAAGACAGTTGATTGTGCTTATGCTTGTCCAGTAGGTATTACGGACATGAGAGGTTGGTTCATAAAGAAAGGTGAATTCAAATCGTTTAAGTGCGTCGGGATAGGTGAATGCGTTAACGCTTGCCCTTACGATAATATCTACTTTTACGACGTGAGGCACTGGTTTAAAGATAAATTTAAATACTAGTGGAATATTTTATCCTTAGTTAACTATTTTACAAAGTATTGAAAGATAACTTTTTATTATATTAAGTATAAATGAGATATAGTATGAACGCGACAAAGGTTTATGATACAATAATTGTCGGGGCAGGAATTGCAGGATTAAGTGCTGCATTATATGCTTCTAGGCAAAAACTTTCAACATTAGTTTTATCTAAAGATCTTGGAGGTCAACTAACTCTAACGGATCTCATAGAGAATTACCCTGGAATAGAATCAACTAGTGGATTAAGTCTAGCACAGAAGATTGAAAAACAGGCTAAGAAATTTGGGGCAGAATTCGTTTATGGAGAGGAAGTTAAGGAAATAAAAGAGGAAAATGACACTTTCATAATTAAAGGAATAAAAGGTGAATATGGAGGGAGAACTGTTATTTTGGCATTTGGAAAAACTCCCAGAGAACTTAACGTACCTGGGGAACAAGAATTTAAAGGTAAAGGGGTCTCTTATTGCGCAATATGTGACGCGGCGTTCTTTAAAGGTAAACCAGCTGCTGTAATAGGTGAGGGTGAGCCTGGTATAGAGGCAATAGAATTATTGTCAAATTACGCCAATCCAGCTTACTATATAACGTCTTCACCTCATCTTTCCGGAGAGGAAGAGATTATAAAGAGAGTACTAAGTAAGCCTAACGTTAAGATCTTTCCCTCCTCAAAGGTCCTTGAGATAAGGGGAAACAGTAAGGTTGAAGAAATACTAATAAAGAGAGAAAAAGAGATAGTACCGTTGAAGGTAGATGGGGTTATAATAGAAATGGGATATGTTCTTAAAACTGAATTCTTAAAAGGATTTGTAGAACTAAACGATAAAGGTGAAGTAATAGTTGATGAACTAGGGAGAACTAGCAAAGATGGAATATTTGCAGCTGGAGACATCACACAAACCCCATATAAACAAGCTGTGGTAGCTGCAGCTGAAGGTGTTAAAGCCGCACTATCAGCTTACAACTACCTTAGAAGTAAGAAAGGGCTCCCACCAGTTAATGTGGATTGGAAAGCTGAGAAGAAGAAGGTCAGTTTGAGACTCTGATTTTAATATGAATGTATATTTACACAAAACCTATAGTAGGTCATAAAGCGTGAATAAAGAACACTTTAGAAACATAAATTACAAAGAAAACGTCAACATTTCTAACAACTTATCTAATCCTAACTTTAAAGAACTGACTGAACTCAAAAATAGTTCCGTCGTATACCTATCTGTTGTGGTAACCTCAAAGATTTTTTCTCGGGTGATTAACTCATGTGATTGAAATTTTGCACATACTTACTGTTCACTTCATAATTAAGTCCGGAAGTTAACAAATACTCTTTTATCCATAGAATTTTAATTATCATAATGCAAACGTATTTCGCATCATTAGCAGTTGATCAAAATTACAACGAACTTAACTTTTACAAACAAATAGCCATAGCTTTACTTAATTTAGACCTTGAAAGGAGGGAAAAGATAGAGAAAGCATCAATCATAGGATGGCCCATATTGCTTAAAAAAACGGATCAAGGCTTTCTCGTACTAGATGAAACGTTGACAATTACTTCGAAAATAGTGAAATACATTTATCCGCCATTTAAAGATATAGCCTCTGAGTTTTCAACGATAAATGATACTCAAACATTCATATCTAAGGTTAAGAAGATAAACCTAGACCATATTAGCTCTGCTGAGATTTCTCTTGTAGGTTTATTAAATATAGAAATGGAGAAGGTAATAAAGACTGCGAGGAAAAAGGAGGAAATTAGTTATCCAATACTAGATTCGAAAATTAGTGAGCACGATGTAAAGGTAATTAATGAGAATCTGGTTAATCTGAAAAGCGAAATCCTAACTACTCTTACATCCCTTGAGGTATTATTAAAGGAAGTTGAGGATACAAGAATAAGAATAAAGAGAAACTTAAGTGATCAAATAGAAGAAATTAACAAGAAATATAAGGAATTAATAGAGAATAAGACTAAGGAAATAGAGAATGAAATACAGAATGCATCCAATGATATTTCTAATTCAATAAATAATGAAGTAAACTCCAAAGTATCAAAATTAACTGAAACCCTAACAAGGCAAGCTATCACAAGTTTGAAATATGAAGGTGGAACTATTGGAAAGACCGAATTCGAGAGTTCCAATAAAGAGTTGGAGACAGTTATTGATGAAATAAGAAAGATAAAGGATAATGTTATAGAAAAGTATTTGGAAAAGGTTAGATATCTAAAGAGAGATTTAGATAAGCTTTATGCCGACAGAAACAATGAGATAGAGAAAATAAACAATATGATGAGGGAAGTTGATAATGTAGCCAATGATTTTAGGAATAGAGCCAATAAGGCAAAGGAAAATATGGAAAGTTTTGTTAAGTATATAGATTTATTTTATGAAAAATTAGATTTAGCTGATGATACTACAGTAATCATACCATTTCTAATTGCTAAAACAAATAAGGGTAATGTATTCGTAACAACACCTCAGATTTACAAGGGGAAGGCAAAGGGCATATTCAGTAAGGTATTTAGAAAATCAGAACTCTCTGAGCCATTATCTAATAGCCTTCAAGTATTCGTAGATCAATTAAAGAAGATCGAGATAAATGATAACATTAAGATCTATTCTGCCCAAATAAATACGGCGTTAGAGGAGATTAAAGCAGAGGGTTGGAAGAGCATAGATACATTAGAAGATATTTATACTTCTGCGTGATCTTGAAATTCCTCTAATAATAAATAGATAATAAAACAGAATTAGTAATATAACATATATTGCTAAATCAATATAGAAGGGCAGGGGAATTAGATATACTAATATTAGGAGTAATGGGATAAAGTAAAAAATACCCCTATATCGTGAAATCCTTCCTCTTCTATATCTGGGATAGGGTACAACGTTTATATATCGCGAGAGCAGAACAAGATAAATTATCATAACATAAGGGTCATATGCATCATTCAAATAACCTTCCAGTCCGTTCTGAGCTCTTTTAACTTCCCCTACTTCAGTATTGCCTGTAGTAAATATTTTCACACTATCTTGATAACCTCTTATGAAAGCTACTAATTGTGGTTTACTTACTATAAAATTAAAAATACTATATTTCACATTAAGATCATTTACTTCTCCCACTTTAGATCCATATTGATAGATTTCATAATCGTTAGAACTAAATCCTTTTCTTTTAAGCAAGAGATTATAGTTTCCTTCTACTCTTACCTCACTCCTATCCACAGTGACCTTACACAGCGTTATACCTTGCGACAGTATCATACCATTGGTATATTGTAATAACATCTTCTTTACTCCTATTTGTAGTCTAAAATATTAACTTTCTCCTTTTCGCATGTTTGAGTGCAAATTTTCTAGATAGCATGTATTTTTTGCCTATCATATAAAAATATGTATTATAAATCTTCGGTATTCCAACGTGATAAAGGCGAGATCTATATCCCATAATTAATTTGTCAATTTCAAGTTAATAAATCAATGAGTTTAGACAACTCTTTACAATTTTTCTATTATACAAATATCATAGAAAAATACGATTATGGTTAGAAACGAGAGGTATTAAAGGGTGTAATGCTTATCAATTTTATACCATCAAAAAGATTACCATGATTAGTAAGGATGACGTTTTTACTATTATTCTTAATGAATATAAGGCTACGAGCAAACCAGTTTCATTGACTAAAATTAAGAGAAAGTTCAAAGATCAGTCAATTCTAGAAGAAGTTCTGAACGATTTAGAGAGAGATGGGAAATTGAGAAGAATAGAGAATAAGGGGAGAGTTGCTTTTGAACCTATTGAAAATGTAAATATAGCAGAAGAATTAAAGATTTTGAGGGACGAAGTTCATAAAATTCTTGATTTATTACAAAAAATTGTCGAAACGAAGGAGATTTCCTTTAAGGATTTTGAGGAAGCATATGATAGAATAAAGGACTCTCTGGGATATGCTCCATTAGAGAGAATAAGAATAGAACTAGGACTCCAAAAGGAGGAGTTTTATTCCAAATTTAGAAAGCACATTGAAGAAAATTATGATCTAATAGCAGGAGGAGAGGAAGGATTTACACGAAAAGGCGTAGTTTATGGTATAATTAAGAGGAGGAGATCATAATGGTATGCGAGATACCTAGAGTCACTGTTACAACCTGGGCATCCAAAGGCGTAATATTAGCTGGCCCTACATATAAGAAATATCTAGAAAAAGCACTTGAGGTAATTAAAAATAAGGAAATAGCCTCAGTAGTGGGACAACCTGGAATGGGTAAGACAACTTTACTCAAAAAGATAGAAGAACTAACTAAGGATGAAAATCTAACCATATATTTAGATCTAGCAAACAAACAAAGTGTAGATAGTGAATTTTGGACTAAGGTAAACCAATTCACATTTAGAGAGAGAGTATTACCGCACTTATATCGAATTAAAGGAAAATTAGGATACTCGTTCTGGAAAAAGTTAATGGGAGTTAAGTTTGAAGATTGGTTATTGAGAGTCTGCAACAAATATGATAATGCGTATCTGAGAATCTATTGCTTAAGTTATGATAAAACGTTTGATGGTATGATTAACGCTCTAAGGGATATGAAAAATATTGGTAACCCAATCCTGTTAGTTGACGAGATTAGAGAAACGCATATGAGCCTTATACACAGGTTAATTAATTCAGGTCTTGAGATACCCATAATTTTATCCATGCCTACTGAAGTTTATAGCAGGATCAGTGATTTGGCGATAAGGAGAAGAATAGAGGAGAGTAGAATTCCATTAGACGACGCTCTTACCCTAGAGGACATAAAGGAGATTGTAAGCGCGTATTGTAAAGACCTGACAGAGGACTTACTTCCAATAATTCTTACATTATGGGAAAGCAAGGAATTAACTACGGTAAGTTCAATTTTACAATTTATACGAAATGAGATGGATAAAGTTGAGAAAACTTGCGATAAAAATAACGTCGAGTGTATAAAGAATGAACTAAGGAAATACATCAGCCTTAGGAATCCAGAAGAGGACTCAAAGGAATTTGAGAAGAAAGTCAGAGATTTGCTAAACGGGATAAGTAAGGAATACGGAATAACGTACGTACATCCGAGAGGAAAGAGAATTGAAGTTGATGGTAAAAGTTTGGTAGTAGGTTTATTCTTTATAGCTGATAATCAAGCGTTTCTGGGTGACGTATTTTTCTCAAATGACGGAAAACTTCATAATGAAGAAGAATTAAAATTACTTGGAAACGTAGAAGAAGTTGAACATGAAAAGAAAACGTATAAAGTAAAGAATAGATTCGTTATAACTAATATTGAGATAAGTGGGATAGATAGAGTACTTGCCCTGCATATTCCCACATTAGAAGTAGTCAAAATATTAAACGGTGATGTATTCTTGCTTGAGGAGAGAATTAAAGCATTATTTGACCAATTCTTCCCTTCATCATCATCTCTAGCTGAAGAAAATAAGGTATCAACTTAAGACACATAATTTAAAATAATTCCTCTTTAGAAATATTTATAACTGCCTATTGGAATACATAATAGGTGTTTTAGTTTTGTTCTCAAATGATCCTTCAACAATTACTAGGAAGGAAAAGTTTGACAAAGAGGAGATAGTCAGAGCCATAAGAAACGCAATAGCCGCAGAGATAGACGCTATAAACTTTTACCTGCAACAAAATAAATATATTGAAGATGAAAAACTAAGGAAAGTTCATGAGGATAGGGTAATTCAGGGCTCCATTGCGAATTGTAAAAAGTAAATAACGGTAAAAAATTTTGAGGTAATCTATCATTTGCAAGTAATACAAATAAGGGTGTGAGCACGACGTAATACCATGAACACCCTAGAAATACCCAAAGCCGTGCTCACACCCATAATAAATAGTGAAAACTGGTTATTAAACAAAACCCCACAAGAACTTGAAAAACTAGCCATCAAAGAAGCAGACATGATAAGCCCCAAGTACAAAAGAGGAAAAACAATAAAAAGAAAAGGCTACCAAAACTACAAATTCCTCACAGACTTCACAATACAACAAATAGGAAGAACACTCTTGTACAAACTAGAATTCACAACAATAAAACTTCCAATACTAGTAGATGAAAACGGGAAAAGAATAAAAACAAGAGTAGAAGAAGAGTTGTTAAGAGAAGAGAAAATCTTATTAACCTTATTACTAACAATCTACTCCCTCTTGCCAGGGAAACTAAACCAAAAACTATGGATCCCAGAGGAACAAGAAAAACACGAATACAAGTACTTCATACTTGATGGAAAATACGTGAAACTAAAGGACAAAAAAGCAGTACTCCTAATAGCAATAGGAGTAGAAGAGAATGGAAATTGGGGGATAGCAGATGCAATACTAGCAGACTCAGAAAGCACACAAGCTTATTGGAATCTCCTAGTTAGATTATGGATAAAATTCAACATACAATTCGTAGTTGCAGATTTACACAAGAGTATTGATAACGCTATTTTTAGGAGTGGGATAAGAGTGCTTAGGCAACCTTGTCTAGTTCACTTGAAGAGGAACATGAGTGAGGAGGAGAGGAAGGAGTTGGATGAGTTGATTTCAACTAGGGTTGTTGATACAAGGTTTAAGGAGGAGTTGGTTTCTCAAGGTGTTCTCAACTTTACGCATCTTCCTCAACGTTTGCAGGGGTTGTTGAGGAGTAGTAATTTGGTTGAGAGTTTTAATTCTCTTTTGGAGAGGCGTTTGTTTGGTCGTTTTCATTCTCCTCATAGATTGTTTCAAATTTTGTGGGGTATTGGTTTTTGGTTTAGGGGTAAAATTAATTTTTCTCATTCTTCTATTTTTATTACAGTCATAGATATTATTCTCATTTCCAATATACTTTTTCACTTATTCCTTCATTATATTATTATAACTGAGCGAGATAAATACAATTCGCAATGGAACCCTGAATTACCCTGAGGATATTACAAAGGAGGAAATGGCTCACTTTGGCGAATTTCTGAGATTGTTATATCAAGTTTCTCCTGAAGATTTCAGCTATTTTAGAAAAGGATGGGAAGAGGCTTCAAAACTTATCGGACAAAACGAGAAATTCCCATTGGAATCTCCCCCAAGCAAATCAGTGGAAACTACTAAGGAGGACCCAATTGTGAATTGGATAATAGAAGGAATAGTAGCCAATAGGGTGGTAAGGAATATTGGAAATGCCATTAAATACGACTCAACCATGATTCCGTATTCCGAAATAAAGGTCGAGTCTGATGAATTAATACAAAGTAAAAACATTTCAGTATACGAGGTACCATTAATTAGCTTTCAAGTTAAATTTTATTTAGGTCAAAAAGGTGACGCAAGAAGAATTTCACTATCTGCAGGGAATTCTTTCGTGAAGATAGAAAATAAACTATTGTTGAAGAACCACCCACTATCTCCTTTTAAAATTGGTTCTCAGCTGAGAGCATCTGATTGGAATCAAACAGGAAATATTCTAGCTGACGTATTAAGGGCATATGAGATTCTATCTAAAGGTGGATTTGGAAAAGATGTATATATACTACTTTCGCCCTTAAACTATTCTAGAACGTTTAGAGTTGTTGATAAGGCTGGAACTTACGAGATAGAGTTGTTAAAAGATTTAGGAAACGTAATACCCATTAATGATGTTGAGGATGACGAGATTTATGTTATTAGCAAGTTAGGATTTGACATTTTACTATATTCAGATGTTGCTGTTGAGTATCTATCTAAAGAAAAGGATTACGATGTATATTTAATTTCAGAACAAATAGCACCAAGATTGGTGAGTAACTCAGCAGCTTGCGTAATCAAGTCCTAGTCTTAATTTCTTCCAATTTCCTCCTTAAATTTTTAAATATAAGTTCATCTAACGAAACGTCGTAGGCTATTAATTCGATATTTCCACTAGTCTTAAGTAGGTGTGTAAAAATGTCCCCACTCTGAACGTCAGAGTTATTTATTTGAACATGCAATATTTCTCCATTAGATATTGATGCTATAATATTCAAACTCTCTCCAATTATAATAATACCACCATATTTAATATTACCAATAATCTCTCTCAGCTTTAAAATAGTTTCTTCAACGCTCCCTCTAAACCTAAATACTTCATTCAATGCTGAAATCTCTTCGAGAAGTGAAGGTTTAAAATAAAATTTCACGAAAGGAATAAGATGCTCTTTAACTAAGTGCGTAGCTAAATCAATATCTCCCATTCTCGGTCTATCAAATAAACCTTGCTTTTGTTTTATGTCAGCTACTACTCTAAGCCTGCATACTCTGCTTAGTTCAGTTATAATTATATCTATTTTCCATGTTATTTTACTATTATCGGCGTCCCCCTTATATGTAATAGTATTATACATAAGTGTAGGCCCCTCCATTGTCCCAACGAATGTATCAATTTTAGATTCTGGATCACCAAGTGCGTAAAGGATTTTGTATTTGTTCTCTGGATTTTTTAGATTACCCATGGGCACAAACTTATTCTCATTTTTATCGAAAATATTTACAATCATCATATGACCTAATATACCAGTAAATCGTATAGGATCCATAAAGAATGCTAGTAGTTGTGATCTACTACCCTTCACTTCTATTTCTTCTGCATAAGGCATAAATGTAATATATAATTTTAAAATATAAACCTTATTCATTTATATAGAAGATTACCGCTGCGAATTTTACGTAGGAAAATCATGTGTTAGTTTATTTCAATTCTTCTGAGAGATAATATTGAAGAGCGTGAATCATATTAGTAAGACCTTAATGGACAGTGCCATTACGTATGGAGGCTTTCACTCCTTAATCCCCAAAGGTGTTAAATAGAAGTGATAATCTGAAATTCAGAATTAAATACTATTCAGATTTGCAATTTCCCCATATGATATTATCAGTATTTTTCATACTTACACAAATTAATGGAGATTAAACATGAAATCGCAACGTAAACGAAAAGTAGGCACTCTCATTTGGTTCTAAGATTTTAAGTCCTAATCCATTATGAAAAGCATCAGGGGCTCCGCTCATGGGTTCTATGGCAACTGCACCTCTTACACCAGTGTATATTTGCACAAATGGCATATTTCTCCTAATGATCCTTACTTTAGAGTACGAAGAACTTAATTGAATGCCACCATTTATTAAAAAACAATCATCATAATCGGTATGTTCAAGTTTGGTTTTTATTAACTCGCCAGTGGGAATCTTATTAAAGCTTACACATTTCTTTACGCTATCCTCTTTCTCTGTTAGTATTGTCCAATCGTCTGCCACCATAAAATACGGATGAGCGCCAACGGTTAAAGGTGCTCTCCTATTTCCCACGTTTTTTATGTTAATTTTTGTTCTAAGGCCATGCTTAAAAATCTTGTATGTTATTACGCATTCCAGTCTTGTGGGATATCCCTCATGTTCAACAATGTATTCTAAACTTATATTATCTTCACCTTTACTTATAACATTAAAATCTTTATCTAAAACTAATCCGTGAATGGCATTTCCTTCTCTGTTTTTGGGCAAGGTGTATTTTATTCCCTCAAACACATATTCTCCATCTTTTATCCTATTAGCAAATGGCACTAGTATGGCCATACCTCCTCTGGTTGGCCTTTCCATATCTCCCTTTAATATTACGTCCTTACTCCCTATCTTAAAGGAATAAAGATATGCTCCACGTGTTAAAATTTCAGCTTCTGTATCTCCCTTTTTTATTTTCATATGCTTTCACACTCACCATGAGATTAAATTTATTTTCTCCTCTTCGTGCTGACTTTTACTTTTGGTTTAAAAAATTTAAACTGATATAAGGATATACATCTCGTTAAACTTTACAATAAAATTTTTAAACAGCATGAAGTGGCTAAAACAATAATGATTAAGTATAAGGATACTAGATGGATGTACCTGGTAATACCCTACAATGCTTCAACAGGTCCGTTGTCAACCCTAATCACATTGCAAATACTCTCATTAGGTGGAAACGCAATTAACGTTGCATATGCAATTTCTTTAAGTAACGCAGTTCTGATACCAGCCTCAATAATATGGGGTTTTATGGCCGATAGAATGGATAGAAAGAGACAGATATTAATTAGCTTAGCAGGTACGTCAATACCGCTTATGGTTATGCCTTTCATGAATAGCATATCACTTATAACTTTAAATTACGCTTTCATCACGTTCATGAGTACGGCCTCAACAACGCCTTTTAACTTACTCATAATGGAATCAGCAGAGAAGAAACATTGGGGTTCTCTCTTCTCAAAATATTCCTTCTTCTCCTCAATAGGCGTTCTCTTAGGGTTAATTATTTCCACATTCCTAGTACTATTTCTAAGAATAGACCATATAGAAGAAATTCTAGGATTTGTAGTCTTGGCTACATTAATAATCGGTATTAGGATACTTCCAAGGCCCATTATAACGTTTGAGAGAACTGCAATATTGCATCATAAGGAGTCTTTCCTAGTAAGAATGAAACACTTACCAATGATGTTTCTACACTTGCCTAATTTTCATCATTTTAAAATGTTCTCACCTAAGAGATTATTCAAAAAACCAATAAATTATATTCCTTTATTATACTTGGGTATAGTATTATTTTATATTAGTAGTGGTATTTTCAATACCGTTTATCCTGCCGGTCTTTACGTGAAGGGACTAGACAAATCCGAAGTTTTAGCTGTGATAAGCGTAGGTATGATATTCCAAATTTTAGGTTTTAGATTGTCTTCAAACTTACTGGAAAGAAAGGATGAGAGAAACCTAGCCTATCTATCTCTAATTTTAAGGGGATCATCTTACATCATTTTGGGCATATTTGCACAATTATTTTTAGGTATTCCAATATTAATTTCTGGATTAATATTTTATCCACTAGCAGCTGGTATAGCTTACGCAATCTTCTACTCCTCATCTACAACACTAATATTTAAAATAGTAGGAGAAAGAAGACAGGGAACTGGGCTCGGAGTTTACAGTACAGTAGTAGGAATATCATTGTTCGCAGGATCTTTAATTTCTGGTTACATTACTCATTATATAAGTTACGGAATTGACTTCATCATCGCTGGAGCACTACTCTTAATATCATCCTGGATCTTCAGATATTTAGAAGAAGGTTAGCTCATGAGTGATAGTTACCTCATAAATTCAGTCTTTCTTGTGTATATATAATCTTTCTCTGAGAGTTAGTGATCATAATTTAAAATTATAAATAATGTATTATGTCTTTTTCACTAGAAACATGACGTAATATTTATCATTATACTAGTAAGGTCGGATATTAAGCGCACTTATGCTGTCGCATTAGTTATAGAAAAAATCAGAATAAAGGTTTGTAGTATTTTCTTTTCTCATAAACCCAATCTTCTCTCTCTTCATGACACTCTAAATAGTACTTTTTACAAAGCTTAAGTATCTCATCCCTTATTTTATTCCACCACTCTTTAGAGCCTTCTTTAAACTTTAAGCCCTTATAATAGTGAAAACTATCAAAGATTATCCTAGTTTTTATATCTGAAACTTCTTCAATTATCTTTAATACTTCATGGTCATTTATACCTTTAATTATAGGCCCCACAAACAACCACGTCTCTAAACCATTTTCACTAAGCTTCCTTAAAGCCATAATTCTAGCTTTAGGAGGAGGAGCATTGGGTTCCAATTGGCTTTCAAGACTTGTAACTGTAAACCCTATATCCACCTTATTTTTGTATTTTAAGAATATGTCTAAATCTCTTATTACCAAAGGAGATTTGGTTTGGATGGAAACCCTAAAGCCGTTCTCCAAGAGTAAATTAACGCTTTCTCTAGTTAGTTTCTTTATGGCTTCCACGGGCTGGTAAGGATCTGTTATTGTGGATACGCCTACTACACCCTTTCTAATTGTTTTAACCTCTTTCTTTAATACATCTAGCAGATTTTCCTTAACTACTATAACCTTTCCCCAATTTTCAGATGCCTCTTCATTGGGAGTAAACATTGGTGCGTAGCAATAAGGGCAAGAAAATGCACAACCTAAGTAGGGGTTTAAGCTATAATCCAACTCCTTCAAACCAGACTTGCTTAGAGCAGTTTTAACTTTAATATATTTTATGATCATTTTAACCACTTGTCTATTGTATTATATGAAAGCATTGAGTGACGAAGCCACTTTTTAATGTCTACCTTTAGCAAACTTTCAGCGAAGGCAAGTGCAGAAGTTATATCGTCAAACAGAAATGGTTTTTGTTTAAACATTTCCCTAACATTCTCTCTTACGAACCAAACACCTACTGGTAAATTAAATCCGCTATATATTTCTCTCCACAATATAGCTGTTGCCTGCCTTTTTCTTTTTTCTAAAAATTCCGCCGTGCCCAGTCTTGAAGCGTAGTAACACCCACCTATTTCCGGATACTCTGTTCTTCCCTCATATCCTTCATTATCGATCTCTACATTAACGTAATTACCCCACTTATTCCACGTACTTCCAGGGAACCACGCCTCTCCCCATTCGAAACTCCATTTCTTGGGTAATAAAAATGCAACAAAGAGATTTTTATTGAATTGTCTATAGTATACTTCAATTTTATCTATAGTTTCATAGTTTTTAATTTTTTCTATTAAACTATCTGAAACTATCTTATCTATTGCCGTTATACTCCATCTTGTTGGAACTAATTTCCTATCTATACCCAATCCGCCCACACTTAGAATTTTTGCAATTTTCTCAACATCTAATCCGCTTTTGTAAAGCATCATAATCCCGTCCTTTGCCTTCATATCACTATCACCATAAACTTTTTCCGTAACCTTTAACGGTGGAGGTAATGTATTTATTTCTAATTTTTCTAATGGCGCAGAAGGTCCTAACGGAGGTAAACTATCGTCAAGAATTCCTCCAGAAGGAGGTTTTTTCAAGACTAAATCTAAATCAACTGGTCTTGAAGCTATTGTAATGCTTTGGATATCTATTAACAATCTATCAGGCTGTTTTGCAGCATCTCTATGATACCGAATCCCTCCTCTGACTAAAGAAAGTCTCATGCTTAAGAACTCGTTTAAATCAGAGGTAAGCCAATATTTTGGATCTTCAAATTTACTAGTATCACCAATTACAGGTGGAGAAGAAGGATAAATGGTGATTTTGGGATAATTATACCTTCCTACGAAAACTGTCGGAGGAGATGAACCTAAAACTTCAGTAGTGTTAATTTTCCTTATTCTAGTGGTGACTATTATGGGACAATATGATAATCCGCATAAGTATTTTGCTCCCCTACATCTTATACATAATTCTGGTCGGATCACTATATATTACACTTTATCATAACAATTATATTAATAGCTATTGTTTGTTACCGCTCTGATTAACGGACTAGCCCATTGTCCGCTTCTTAAAACTACTTACGATAAGATCTAAATGATGTTCTTGCAATTAACGCTCATACTTTACCCTAACTGGAATTATTTCCTAATCCTTAGCAACGAAGCTATAATACTTCTAATAAGACTTCAACATGAGCTATTTGTAATAGTGGGTTTTATTAGGATTTCAGTTTTTTAACGGGAGGGTGATTTGAGGTTTATAAGATTCAGAGATTACTTTAGATATTCGCTTCCCTATGAATTCATAAAGTAAATTTAGTATCACAATTAGAGTGTCCCACCTTATATTGTTTAAGACGTGACGTTACGATTCGTAGTTCTCTTCCTTAGAGACCATACATTACGTCTTTGAAAGTCTAGCTGAGTTTTGCTCTAGTTCTTTGATAGCTATTATTAACTGTGCATGGACGAAGTTCTGAGGAAAGTTCCCTGTAAATTCCTCCTTACCTACATCTACATGTTCGCCTACCAAATGTAAACTTCCAGAAATTTTATCTATTTTCTCTAGTATCTTCCTCGCTTTTTCAATTTCTCCTAACATTATGTAAATTCTAGCTAGCCATACTGAGGTTAGTAAAAAAGGATGTTTTGCTTCACCCATGAAGTCAGCCTTATATCTTTTCACAAATACGTCAATTAATAGATCCTCTTCTATTTTATCTAAAGTATTTAAAAATATTTTATCATTAACGTCAATGAAACCGTATAGAGGTGCCGATAGCAGAGAAGCGTCCACGTCCTTTGTTTCTCCACAATATCTAACAAGATAGCTATCAAATACACAATTCGTATATATCCACGTTCTTATCTTTTCTCGCTCTTTTTCCCAAAAGTCCTCATATTTGAGCATCTTAGCTAGTTTTCCTATTTTATCTAAGGCTATCCACATCATTATCTTAGAATGGGTATAGTGTCGAGGTTCTCCTCTATCTTCCCATATTCCAGAGTCTTTAATTTTCCAGTTTTGTGATATCCAATCTGCTATATACTTTATTTTATTAAATATATCTCTTAAAAATACAAAATCATTAGTTTTCTCGATATATTTATATAATGCAGATATGAAAAAGCCTTCTACATCTAACTGAATCTGAGTTGATGCAGCGTTTCCTACTCTTACTGGCTTAGAGCCCTTATAACCAGATAACCACCTTAACTCTCTCTCTGGAGGTGGTATAGTTCCTTCTATCGTATATAGGGGATAATAAAATGGTTTAGATGAGAAGTTTATTAAGGAAAGTAAGAAGTTTATTATCCTTCTAGCCTCCACAATATATCCAACTTCTAATAATGCCTCTGCTATTATGGAAGAATCCCTTACCCATGCAAATCTATAATCCCAGTTCCTCATACCTCCTTCTACTTCTGGAAGCGAGGTAGTTGGTGCTGCTACTATCCCGCCAGATGGAGCATAAATAGAGCCTAAGAGAGTGTAAAGAGAAGTCTTATATAGTTTGTTAAACGATTTGACATCTTCAATATCTATACTTTTCCAATAATCTATAGTATTTTTGAATGCTCTCTCGTAATTTACAGCTAATTTACTTCCCCTCTCGCTGAAGACGCCATGTTTTGTATCTGATGCGTAGTTTGCTATTAAGTAACCTCTACCACTACTGAATATCCAAACATAATCATCTACCCTTTTTACATCTCCATCATATTCGTAAAGAAAACCTATACAATCCCTACCTTTTGGGTTAATAAACCGATTACCATCTACTATGGGCTTATACAGTCCATAGTTAAACATTGGCTTAAAGATTACTTTAAATGGAATCTCCGCATCAACATTCCTTATTATTACAGTTTCTCCCAATGGAATTAAATCTGTTATACTTATCTTACCCTCTACTGTGCTCAGCGTGGTCTTTAATACTAGAGGGTGCTCATATTCTTGATGAACATTAGTAACTTGTTGGGTCTCTGGTAAAATGGCAAATTCACCTCCATCATTATCCAATAACTTTGTAAATATCGATTTTGAATCAAATTTTGGCAATGGAAACCAGACTATTGAAGAGGAATCGATTAATGCTCCCGTTATTTGATTTGATATAAAACCCAATGGTTTCATAAAACAATTATCGTTATAAAGAAAAATATATGTATGTCTATATTTCAAGATAAAGTATTATTATATACTCGTAAAATAATGTAGTTAGTTTGAAAATGTACTGCTTAGAAGATAGACGAAGAATTCCCATAAATGTGGTGTGCTCATCGTACTATTTCAGAATAAGGTCTATCATAAACGGCAAACCATATACTGCAAGCTATGAGGAATTATGGAACTTACCGTTGGATGGATTGAACTCTATCCATCTATTTGAGAGCGTTGATTCGGCAATGAAGAACGATCCATTTATGTCAGTAACGAGCTCTTTGGCAGTGTTTGTTTCAGAAAAAGAAGATATAGAAGGGTTTGTGGAACTAGTATTATCAAAGACATTTTTCGAAATAAGATCCATAATTATGATGGAGAAACCCAATGTTAAGTATGGAGTAAATGAAGTAACACTTTCCTCAGATCTTTTTTACTATAACGTATCATATAGAAATCATAGACTTACCGTTAAGGCTAAAGATAGGGAGGGATACTATGAGGTAAGCTTAAAGCTGCACAATTTTTCCTTTATAGAGGATTATCGAGAGCTTCTTAGGAACGTTGAGAAGCTTGGAAATACTACTAGAATTGTAGTTTGAAAGGTTTTTTAACTATCATGACAATATAATACATATGAAAGTAATTGATGTGTGCAACTCTATAGTAATTACTATCTCACCAGAATCAACGCTTAAAGAGGCAATTGAGATACTTTCGAATAATCCTACTGGTAGGGCGATTGTTTTGAAAGAAGAAAAGCCAATAGGTATGATTAGTACTAGAGATCTTGTAGCGTCTTTTAGTGAGTATGGACTTAACGTCTATGACTTAAAGGTTAAAGACGTTATGAGTCAAGATTTGATAATCGCGTCACCTAATGATGATGTAAACAACGTAGTGAGAAGAATGCTTATTAATAATATTGGAGGTGTTCCCATAATTGATAACAACACAATAGTGGGAATATTCACGGAAAGAGAGGTTCTAAAGTTAATCACCTCTTTAACATTTTCCGGAATAGTAGATTCCGTAATGTCTACAAAATTAGTTACCATTAATGAAGAGAGTAACATTTTAGACGCAGCCAAATTAATGGCTAGAAATAATGTAAGAAGATTGCCTATTCTTGATAATAATGATAGACTAATAGGAATAATTACAGCCGCAGATATAGTAAAGTTCTTGTCAAAGAAAAAAGAGATAGGAAAAGTTTTAGATGCAGGTACCAGAAAACCCATAACTGTATCAAGATATGAAAGTGTACTTAATGCAGCCAAACTAATGATAGAGAAGAGGATAGGTACGTTGCCAGTATTAGATAACCAAAAACTAGTAGGAATAGTTACTGAAAGGGACTTAATGTATGCCTATATAAACATATTGTAAAAGCTGCATAACTCTATACGTTTCACTTTTCTTGCTTACCTATTTTTTCGGTATCAGTCTTTTTCCATGGCTCGGCATTCTCTTTAAAGTTAATACTTTTCTCGATATTAGCTAGATATTTAGCTATTTTTTCAGCATAATCGTAATCATATATCCTATTTATAACAATTCTTTGTGCTTCTGGACTACCCGCGCCATGAACTGATTCTATTAGAAATGCTACGCTAAAGCTCACGTTTTCAAGTAATCTTACAATTCTTAACCTCTCCTCCGTTGAGTAATCCATAATTCCTTGAAGATATTTCTCTATAAGTTGTCTAAGTTTAGGATTCTTTAAATCCCACTCACTAGGTGCTGTACCTATAATTCCGCCTGCAATATCTGTAGAGAGTTTAGTTATCTCGTATGGGAATCTAGTAACCAACTGCTTCGTGATATTGGCGAACATGGGATTTACCCACCAACATCCATCCTCGCATAATTTGATTGCATCTAGACTTGCAGCCATTCCGGTTCCATACATATTTTCATTCAATAAAACCATTTCAGTAAGTTTATTCTGGATATGAGGTGCTTTTTCTACTCCAATTTGCTTAGCTAAATTATAAGCTGCACCAATTATGACGTCACCTAGACCAGATTTACAACCACCATACCCTTGCCTATGATATGCACTAAATATCTCAACTAAAATTCCACTCATTTGCCAGTCTTTCAACATAAACACTCTTTCCATGGGGATGAAAACGTTGTCAAATACTATTAAACCTTCATGATTACTACGATAAGGCAAACCATCAATTTCTCCATTTTCCATCCTCCTTCCATCATTGATTTGTCTCCCTACTATTACTTTTATACCCTCAGTGTCTAATGGCGTAGAAAATGCAACTGCAAACTCTTGATCTTTTTCGCTCATAGCTCTGGTTGGCATTACGATTACTTCTTCAGCAGCAGCTATACCCGTTATATTAGCCTTAGCCCCTGAAACGTAAATACCATCTTTAGTGACTTCGGTTACTCTCAAATACGCATGTGGTTGCTCATGCGGTTTTAGTGTCCTTACACCTTTAACATCAGTCATAGCACCTGCTAAGGCTATATCGTTCTTCTGAACGTACTTCAAATACTCTATAAATCTTTCATAATAGTCCTTTTTCCCTTTCTCCGCAATTAGTTTAGTTGTAACATATAGTGTATTTAAAGCATCCCAGCCAACACATCTTTGGAAGCAAGCTCCAGTTTTATGACTTAACTTTCTTAAAAGCTTAATCTTATATGCCAGGTCTTCTGGTGATCTGTGAATATGGGTAAATCTGTTTACTTCATCATTAACGAAGACGCTCCAGGCTCTTGCAAGATGTTTACTATCTTCCTCATAGGCAGCATCATAAGTAGCCTTAAATGCCAATATTGATGGCTTCAAAAAGGGATGTTCAGTGACGTCATTAACTTCATTTCCCATAACGTAAATTTCAACCTTATTTCTATGTTTAATTGCATTAACGTACTCTTCACCAGTTCTTAAAACCATATAGTGTACTTATACATCAGCTTTATAAAGTTGTATAATTTCCATTAAGCAATATTTCAAAAATTAAATAATTGCTAGATTTAAATTCTAACTATACATTTAAAAGGTTGAACTGCATTATTCTATTTATGGATGAAGAGCTACATACTTTAATTGAATTTTTAAAGAAACCCTCAGTTTCGGCAACGGGAGAAGGAATAGAAGAGACTGCGAATTATCTGAAGGAAACTATTGAGAAACTTTTAGGAGTCAAGGCAAATTTAGAGAGGACAAAGGGGCATCCCGTAGTATATGCCGAAATAAATGTGGGGGCTAAGAAAACACTACTCGTATATAATCACTACGATGTACAACCAGTTGATCCATTAGGTGAATGGAAATACCCACCTTTCTCTGCGACGATCGAAAACGAGAGAATATACGCCAGAGGTGCATCAGACAATAAGGGAACTTTAATGGCTAGGTTATTTGCTATTAAACATTTACTGGATAAGAAAGAGTTGAACGTTAATGTGAAATTGTTATATGAAGGAGAAGAGGAGATTGGAAGTATAAATCTAGAAGACTACATAGAGAGAAATTCCAATAAATTGAGAGCTGATGCTGTGATAATGGAAGGTGCAGGTTTAGATGTTAAAGGAAGGCCACAGGTAGTGTTAGGAGTTAAAGGATTACTTTACGTGGAATTAGTACTAGATTATGGGGTTAAGGATTTACATTCTTCTAATGCACCATTGGTTAGAAATCCATGCATAGATTTAGCTAGAATTATTTCGACGTTAGTAGACCCGGATGGAAAAGTGCTAATCGAGGGATTTTATGACGATATAAGACAATTAACCGATGAAGAGAGAGAGCTATTAAAGAAGTATGACATTAATGTAGAAGAACTTAAAAAAGCACTAGGATTTAATGAATTTAGGTATAACGATAGGGATAAAATGGTAGAGGCCTTATTAACTTATCCTACTTGTAATGTTGACGGATTTGAGTGTGGGTATACGGGAAAGGGAAGTAAGACTATTGTACCACATAAGGCTTTCGCTAAACTAGATTTCAGATTAGTTCCTAATCAGGATCCATATAAAATATTCGAGTTATTAAAGAGACATCTCCAGAGAGTAAACTTCAAAGGCGATATCATAACCCACGGCTTTGAATATCCAGTTAGAACTTCAGTTAATTCCCCTGTTGTTAAAGCCATGATAGAGTCTGCCAAAATAGTATATAATACTGAACCGCAAGTAATACCAAATTCAGCAGGAACTCAGCCTATGGGCTTATTCGTTTATAAATTGGGGATAAAAGACGCAGTAAGCGCTATAGGTGCTGGAGGTTATTATTCAAATGCACATGCTCCCAATGAGAATATTAAAATTGCAGACTATTACAATGCAATAAAACATACTGAAGAGTTCCTAAAAATATATTCTAAAATGAACTGAACTTGAACGCGGAGAAATTCTCTTGTATTCTAAAATGTATTTATAAGTTAGTTAAGATAAAGTTCTTTATGGAATTACCGGGATATTATTATCTTGTCGTGTATAAGGATATTCATTTTGGAAGACCAATTATAGCTGGTACCTTGATTAGACCAGAGAACGTACTATATGAACTAGCTAAAGATAGAACATACGAGGAAGTCTCAAAGGTCTTTTATAACCAATTAAATTTGAAGCAGATACAAGAGTGTATAATGTACGCAATTGATATTATGAAGATTTTGAAATATGGAAAGATAAAGCCGAAAGTTCCAGCTAAGCTAAAGAAGAAATTGGGCCCTACAGAGTATAAATATGTAGATTATAAGGAAAGCAGATATGATCCAAAAATAAAAAACTATGATGTAAAAGTAATTGATGTATTAAACAAATTATATGAGGGTAAGGAGATATCACAAGTAGCGGAGGAGTTGGGAATACCAAAAGAAGCTGTAATTGAGTCAATACTTTACTCTGCATCAGTAGTGGACGATTTCCACTTGTCACTATCATCGTTTAATGATCCCGCATCAGTAATTGTTGATGCTTTTAATTGTATTAAAAAGAAGTAGATGTTGTCACTGATGGGTAGATACTCTTTACTTTTTCAGCTAATTTTGGATCATTAACGACAACTCTACTTATTCTCATCCCGTATATTGCTATATCTAAACTATCCCAAATGTCCTTATCATCTGCTGAGATCACGTAAACATTAGATCCCAATTCCACTGGTGGAGAGGGTTTAGTTAAATAGACCATATAGGGATCTTTGGTTGGTGGAACATCTATTTTATTTACATCTATTAGCTCAGCTTTGACCTTATTTCCAAATATCCTTATTAATCTTTCGCTTTGAATTTCTAAATTCAATCTTTCTAGGTCAGAAAGAGAATCAAATCTTTTAGAGCTAAACTGATTTACTAGGCTTTCCTCAACAATTGAAGTCAACTTCTTTCCCTCTTTCAGTGAGGAAAAAACAACTTTCATTGCGCCACAGTCCGTATGAGGTAACAGTACTACTTCATCAACATTATTCTTGTATTTTTCGAGAGTATTTATGAGAGAGTTAACATTAGCTCCAGCGTTTCTAATAACCACTGCATTTGGATAATTTTTCCTAATATAGGAATTCAGTCTCCTATCCATGCAGGATATAATCAGTCTCATTTTGCTAAATAAGAGTTAAAGATACTTAAAACTCTTATTTTAATAACAATGTATCTCAGCCCCACCTTTCTTTCGTCACCTTAATCTCCTTTGCTACCATCTCAACATCTCATCTTAATTCTTGTCCAAATCTCGCAAGTCTCTTGCTTTTCTTTCTCTACCTCATTCTCGTTTATATGCGACCTTAGTTCTCAGTAGAGTAAAAAGTAGTCCTCAAGGTTTTTGAATTCGTCTAAGGTTGTTCGGGTTAGTCTTTTAATGAGCGAATATATAAACCGAAGGGAATTGGAAAATTTTTTGTCCAAAGTTCAGTTGCTCTAGAAGAATAAATTGATACTGATAAATCTCCTGTCTGGTCTTCCGTAAATCTCTTATTAATCTCGTTATCAAGGTATCACGTAAATTTAACTAAGTTCACAAATGATACTTAAAGCTGTAGGCAGACAAATGCAATTAAGTATTTTCAAGATAGCGTATTATAAGCGACAATGTTTTTTAAATTTTTTAAAAAGTCATATACTATGAATTACGAAGTAATACTAAATCTGTTATCGGAAAAGGAGTGCTCGTCGTTCTTGAGCGTCTGTAAAGATGGTAAGAGATTCCTCCTTGTGAGCTTCTGTGGAGATGAGAAGAAGGTATATTCTGGGAAAATTAATGGGAATTCTATAACATATATTAACAGAGATAATAATGTTAAATTCGAAATAAAAATTGATGAAAACAAGAATAATGGTGATGATAATACGAAAATCGTAAAGATTAATGAAAAATTATATGTTTATAATGTAGATGAAACCCTACTTTCGGACTAAAGATTTTATATTCTATTAGTATGCTTTTATTTATAATGGGAGTTGCAATATCTGACATAAGATACCTTATAGAACAACCAGAGGCTTTTGGATTTAAATTGGAAATTAGTAGAATTGTAACTAAGGATATTGATATTGAAAATATAAAGCAGAACGGAATAAGGATTGATAATCTTTGGATAAAATGTAATAAAGATACTGAAGAATGTGAAGTAGTTGACGATAGTGGCAATCTATCAATTGTTAACTTTCCCGAGAGGCTAGTGGTGAGATATGTTTTATCAAATGGAAATAATAGCTAATATTAGCGTTATAAATGATTTTAAAGGTTGATAGGATTTAGCTTCATAATAAGCATATTATGAGAGTTAATGAAGTTCCCAGTATCTTGAAATTAATGAATCGTGCATAATTTCTTTCAAATAGGTAATAAAGGCAATGTAGAACTGACGCATATTTAGTCATTTATAATCCGAATTAAAACTTATGACGCATTGTAATAAAAGAGTGAGTGTGAAGATTTCCAAATAAGTCTGGGACGTCATGATGAGGCAAGCATCTTAGCAGTTTTAAATATCTCAATCAGCATCTCCATCGTAAGTCTCCTAGTCTTCATATTTCGTGGACTAGGATGATAACTACCTAACAGAAAAACTACTTTTGAATCCGGTTTTTCAACTCTTATTAAAGCTCCGTGAGAGAACTTAACATTAGGAACCTTATAGCCTAATCTCCTAAAAACGTCTATTAAAGCATCCCATGCAATTTTACCCAAGGCAACGTAAACTTTAGCGTTCTCTAACATTCTTATTTCTTCCTCTAAAAACGTAAGGCAATTCATTATCTCACTCCTAGTAGGCTTATTTTGTGGAGGTGCACATTTTAATACAGAAGTTATATATACGTTATACAGTTCAAGTCCATCATCTTTAGAAACCGAGAAAGGTTGATTTGCAAGTCTCACTGAATATAGAGCAGTAGCTAAATTATTTGAGCTTTCATCACCAGTGAACATCCTTCCAGTTCGATTACCCCCGTGCCCGGCAGGAGCTAAGCCTATAATTACTATCTGAGCATCTATCTTACCATTAGGCGGTACTGGTTTTCTCCAATAATCGTATGGGAAATTATTCCTATACTCTACAAGTCTAGGACATCTTTGACACGCTATCAGTCTTGATATAAAATCCTGTAATGCCATATCTCTCTTTTCATTACGTTTTTAAGTTATAAGTTATTCTCATATTTTCAAACACGTTTATGGAATTTTGGACTTATATTTCAATTAAAATAAATCACTTTAATAAACTGATATCAACAATTTATACAATACTCTTCAGAGTATCTGCTAATAATAAATGATGTAGCTCTAGATTTGATTTCTGAGGAAACATGGGCATAGAATATCTCTCTTCCTTAAGAAATTTTTGACGATACATTTCATAATGCACTGACTTGCTCCCCGCCATCAAAAGGGCGAGGATTCCCCTCATCGATTCGGAGTTACATCTCTCATTTGAGGGGCACTTAAGAGGGTCAGAGACCCCCTCGCACAAAGATTATACACTGCTACGAAATCACGATGATCCTCAAAACCACATTTTACACACTTAAGTGTACGATAATTACTTTCAACCATTTTTTCTCCACACTTGGGACAAGTAGTTGAACTATACGCTGGTTTAATGTATATTACGTTTAATCCATGCTTCTTAGCCTGCCACTCAACCCATTGTTGAACACGTCTATATTGCATCAAATATAGTTTCTCCCTATAATTCTTCTTCAACCCCTTCACATGAGAAATCATCTTATTCAGATCCTCTAGGACTATGTAGTTAGCACCCAGTCTTTTTGCTTCATCAACTAACCTCTTACCAGCCAAATAGCGTTCTGCTAAGGGCTCCAGAGCCGAGGAGTAGATCTTCATTTTTGATTGTCACGATCTCCTCCTCGATGGAACTACCCTCACGGGTAGCTCGCTCTGAAGCCCTCAGCACATGCTTATTTCTGAAGAAACTGTTTAAAAACATTACGCGGGCATTCATCTCCGCCTTAAAAAAGGCGAAGCTTTCTGCCCGCATTTTTGTAAAGGACTTTATTTCTCATCATGGATAAAGCAAATTGGGAATGGTTATTTTATTAGATTAGCAGATCATGGTGATATTAATGAAGAAACTCTAAACAATGTCATCGAAATAGTGATGAAGCTTGGAGAGAACGAGAAACTTACTCACTAAATGTGGTATAAATAGACAACATGTAATTAATATGGCAAAATTATCGACTGATGAAAAAATAAGGGAAATTATTAAAAATATAGAGTCTGTTTCACATAGTGTCAAAGTATCACCAGAACAATTATTAATGATAGGAGCAGATTTTAGAGGACTATACGAGAGAATTACAAAGATAGATGAATACGTTAAGAAAATGATATTTGAAAAATGCAAAGATATTTGTGAACATAAAAATTGTAAAGATGGTTGTAAAGAATTTTCAGAAAGTATCAATAAATATAGAGGGAAAGCATGGGAGAAGAAGACAATAGAATTTTGCAAGAAGTTTGATCTTAATATTGATTGTATTGAGGTTTATCACATTTTTAGAGACTTATACGGAAAATTTTCTGCACTATTTCATAGATCAAAAAAGGTTAACGAAGTCATTGACAATGAACAAGAAATAATAGATAATATACTCTTTTTGTATACATGTATTTATCTGTAACAGAAAACAAATAGTTGGACAGTAATCATAGAGGCAATTCAAGTTTCCTTTGCAGATTGTATTTTATTTCTTATTATTCAATATAAAATTAATTGAGTAAAGTCATCTCACTCGTAGTTTGTGGAGTTTCTCTAGAGTTAAGGTTAAAATGGCATAATACCAATGATAATCATGTCCTCTGAGGAAAGGAGATACACTAGAGATTGGTCAAAGTACGACGAGAACCTCATAACTAGATACGAGATGATATTCCCCTACTACGTGTTTGAACATTGGTACGAACTTCTAGAGGAGGATAACAAGAAGGCAAAAACAAGACCCTACAAAGCACCACTCATGTTCAACCAATTCCTAGCCTTCCTCTACGTATTCTTCACATACAGAGAAATAGAGGGAATTCTGAGAGCACTATACAAAATGGGAATAATACCAGTATACCTAGACTACAAGACAATCCACCTAAGACTAAAAAACATGCAACTAGACTTCAACAAAGTCAAGGATGAAGTAGAACTAATAAGCGACGGCACGGGAATAAGCGTTGAACAAGGAGGTAGGTACATAAGGGCAAAGTGGAAAAAGGGAGGAAAGGGAAAGTTCCTCAAAATAGTAGTTCACGTTGATGCTAATTCCATGAAGGTTTTGAAGGCTGAGGTTGAGAACTCTGAAGTTAAGTCGGCAGTTAAGGTAATTAAGGAGGTAAGTGAAGGGGGTGGGAGGGTTACGAAGTTTTATGGGGATAAGGCTTATGATTCTAATGCTATTTATGATCTAGTTCCTGAGGTTGTGATTCCGCCTAAGAGGTCGGCTAATGTGGATAGGGCTAGTCCGAGGAGGCGTGATACTATTTTAGAGTATAGGGAGTCGCCACGTGATTGGAGTAGGAAAAGGGGTTATGGTAAGAGGTGGAGGGTTGAGGTTGTGATATCTGCTGTGAAGAGGATGTTTGGTGATGGGATTCGCGCTAGGGGTGTTCTTCAAGGTAAGGCTGCTCTTTTGAAGTTTTGGGTTTATCACGTTATGAGGGAGATGGCTGATTTCTTGGTGGGTGAGGTTCACGCGGTTCGCGTGGCGTAGCGTGTTATTTAATGAGTTTAGTCTAGAGTAAATTTAGTGAAACAAATTTATACTTCGCAAAGAGATAATTCAGATACTACACACACTATCTCACTCGTATAGATAATGATAAATATATGGATACTATTGGAGGAGTTAATACGTGGTCTGACTATTACACAATATCGTAATATGGTATCATTCTGGACTCCTTAAAAGTATTACTGAATATGATAGATCAATTTTAATTATCTAGTATAGATTGATCAATTACGATTTACAAAGGAAACCTGAAAGGCTCCTTGTTAATACACCCATGAGTTTGTTTAAAAAGTCGTTTGGTGCTAACATTCAAAATACGTTAATTTAAAAAGTTCATAATCCGATGTTTAGTTATGAGACAAATAGATGCTTTAAAGTCTCCTCGTTTCACGCAAGTTTCCACATTTGCTAGATTACCCTTATGTGCCAAGGATGAGGAAATTAAAGCTGCGTTCTTAGGAATACCTTTTGATGACGCTACAACTTATAGACCTGGAGCCAGGTTTGGACCAATGGGAATAAGACAAGGATCTAGGCTCTTAAGACCTTATAATCAGTTTCTGGATACATATCCTTTTGATAAGCTGAACGCTTGCGATTTAGGTGATGTGAATATTGTTCCAGGATATATAGAGGACACCATGAATGTAATACAAAATAACCTTTATGAAATTATATCCGCCAAAGATATGGTACCGTTTATAGCTGGAGGCGATCATTCAATTACTTTACCAATTTTAAGGGCTATATATAGGAAATATGGGAAAGTAAATATTGTCCATTTTGATTCTCATTACGATTTCTGGGACTCATACTGGGGAAAGAAGTACACACATGGTACATGGTTAAGGAGAGCAATTGAAGAGAGTTTAATTAAAAACGCCGTACAAGCTGGTATTAGAGCTTCTACTTTTTCTAAAGAAGATCTTAAAGATAAAGAAAGATTAGGAGTAAGTAGCTTTACTATTAGAGATTTGAAAAATAATATAGATGCAGTAATTAAAGAAATTAATTCCCTAACAGGGCCCACTTACATTTCTATTGATATAGATGTAGTTGATCCCGCATTTGCGCCAGGCACTGGAACACCAGAAGTTGGAGGTTTAACAAGCTTTGAGATTATAGAAATAGTTAGGCGCTTAAGGTTCGACAAGTTAGTTGGATTTGATGTTGTAGAAGTTTCACCACCTTACGATGTAAGTGAAATTACTAGTATGTTAGCGGCAAACATAATTTATGAGGGAATGAGCGTATTATCATTAAACTTATGAACTACAAACTCAGTATTAAAAGTAAATTTTGTAAAGTTTTTGAAATATTTTACTATTTCTGTATTTATAATTCTCTCTCTACATGAGTAGTGATATGTTATAAGTTATGAGCAATTCCACGGTCATTAGCTCACTGATAAAATATTTTATATTTTGGTGCGTAACTATTTGTTGACGAGAACTAGAGAAATAGATATTTTGTAATTTTATATTGTCATTATTGTGGTTGCGTTTTCTTTAATTGCAATAGGCTTAAATTTTTGCTGGTTCCGTCAATTTGCGGTACCCACAAATTGTGATTTATCTACATAAAACCAGAAAAACTACCATCAAGAAAACAAGATTCATTCGAAGGAGAAGACGTAGAAAGAATAGCAGAAATAATAGGAAAAAGGTCACAGATAAAAAGATTTCTAGCAAACCAAGTAAACTACCTAAAAAGCAAAGTATCAGACTACGATATAATAATCATGCAATAAGATCTGTACTAAACACGAAAAGAATTCCAAAAACTGCCGTGAAAAACTGTTTTCTTTTTACCATAAAGTTTCTATAACTTGTGAACAAAATTCCTTTCCACTACTTACACCAAAATAAGAAAGATTAGAAATATCATACGAACAAAACCTTAACAAGAATACATGGGAAAAAGAAAAGGGGGAACTTATCTAAAAATAATAGATCCAATGGTTATGCGATACCTTAAATTAGTCCTAAGACATTGAAATCCTCTTGACTAATCACTCCGGAGGAATTTCTTTGAATATTAAATTGAAATCTATACCTTGCTTTCCTCTTATAAATTTAGCAACGTAAAATATTATGAAGAGAATAGCTATTGAGGCTGCAAGTATACCGTAACCAACTATAGAATCTGCTCCTATTGCAGGCACAGTCAAATATTGATAGAAAGTAAAGATCAGATAGATTATAGCTATAGATGCAACTACCCTTATTCTGTTATCTCCCTTTTCAGTTTTCAAAACAGCTATGGACAACACAGCCATAGGGAAGAGCATTAAAATTGCAACCGCAACACTTGAAAGTAGGAAAGCTCCTGCTGACGTTACTGGTAAAGTAAACACTAATAGACCTATGAGACCAGAGATCATAGCTAATAATATTGCTTTAATTGGCACGTGCCTTTTCTCACTAACATCACCAACGAAGTCTGGCATTATTCTGTCCATAGCGTATGAGAAAAGCAGTCTACTACCTACGAAAGATGCTGCGGACAAATACATTAGTAATTGTATTATGCTAGCTAAGGAAAATAATACTCCGAGTACAATATTTCCACTTGCAACACCTTCCAATAAATCTAAGTAAGGTGTAGGTATTGGCAGAGTGCCTTGAACTATACTTAAGTACATCATTTTAGCAGTAAAGTCATAACTAAATTGATAATATTCTAACGCCAATGCTGATGTGAATAGAATTCCCGTTATAATCAGTGTACCTAAAATGCTAATAGGCATACTTCTTTTAGGATTTCTAACTTCTCCTGCAATATAAACAGTATTAATGATATATGAGAAACCCACTACATACACTGGGTTTAACGAAATAATGTTATAGATACTATTATATGCTGGTACCATAACGTTAGACGAGGAAACATTAGCGTAAAGATTTGAAACATTAGCGTAGGCTAACGCAAAACTATTCAGTCTTTGTATTGCTAGCGAAGAGGGAACTGTTGCTTCAACTATTATCATTCCTATAGCCGCTATTAGAGCTAGTGGTATTGCTACCCATTGAAAGGCTCTGTATATTTTATTTCCAAAAATTGGAATTAAAGACATTATAATGTATCTCTACAGCACCTATTGCCATTATTAAATAGGGATTGCTATCTATTTGTGCTCCTATCGCTATTAAAGATGGATTATGAGTGTAATAGCCTAAGATAGTCAATAGGGGTATTAATCCGAAGGTCTGTAAGGTTATGCCAGTTATACCCATAAATAGTGGTACTGTAGCTAAAAAGTAACCTGCATTACCTACGAAGCCAATTGCTGGATGAAGATTTCTACTCACATAGACGTAATCTGCGGCAACCCTAGGGATTTTGGAGCCAACATATGCGAATATCATACCAACCAAGAAAAATCCTAACAACGGTAATATCAATCCCAAGATAGGATTCCCACCAACTAGTGGACCAGTAGAGGCTATATAATATGTGGAAAATAGTAATCCTAGCAAGGCTATATTAAACCATAAGGCATCTATTATACTGAATTCTCTTACTAAACCAGAGGATTCCCTTAGGAAAACTGACTTTTTGGAGCTTGTCATGGCATTAACATATAAATTTAAATTACTATATAAGCTTTAAAAACCATTGAATTAAATAGTTTCCAAAAACAGTTTATAAGGATTGAATCACATCTTTTAAAATTTCTAATGATTTATCAAGAAGGCTTTCTGGAATAGTTAAAGGAGGCATTAATCTTATCACATTATCCCACCTTCCTGCCTTGTACACTAATAGTCCCCTCTTTAATGCCTCATCTATAACTCTCTTACTGCCTTCACTCCAAGGTTCTTTCCCATCTTTGACTAGTTCTATCCCAACCATAAAACCTAATCCTCTTATGTCTCCCACATGTGGATTTTTGATCTCTTTTAATTCATTCAAAATTTTATTTCCTAGATTTTGAACTCTTGAAAGAATATTATACCTCTCTATGAATTCTAATGCGCCCAATCCCGCAGCTAATCCTAAAGGATTTCCTCTATACGTACCTAAATGAAATCCAGTGGGCAGTTTATCAAAATCTTGCTTATACGCTACCATAGAAACTGGAATTCCCTCCCCTATTGCTTTAGAAATGCATACGATATCTGGCTCTATATTTTCCCATTGATAAGCCCACATCTTTCCAGTTCTTCCCATCCCAGTTTGTACTTCATCTACTATTAATGGAATAGAGTATTTTTCGGAAATCTCCTTTAAACCTTTAAGAAAACCCCTTGGAGGTACTACGTATCCTCCTTCACCCTGCACAGGTTCAACTAAAATTCCTGCAACATCACCTCCCAGATATCCTGGATTGGATATGGCATAATCTAGGAGGTTGAGTATTTCGTTTAAGCAATCGCTAAATGGGCATCTATATGGATAGGGATAAGGAAATTTGACAACTCTATTATAGTTTGTGGAGTTTCTCTAGAGTTAAGGTTAAAATGGCATAATACCAATGATAATCATGTCCTCTGAGGAAAGGAGATACACTAGAGATTGGTCAAAGTACGACGAGAACCTCATAACTAGATACGAGATGATATTCCCCTACTACGTGTTTGAACATTGGTACGAACTTCTAGAGGAGGATAACAAGAAGGCAAAAACAAGACCCTACAAAGCACCACTCATGTTCAACCAATTCCTAGCCTTCCTCTACGTATTCTTCACATACAGAGAAATAGAGGGAATTCTGAGAGCACTATACAAAATGGGAATAATACCAGTATACCTAGACTACAAGACAATCCACCTAAGACTAAAAAACATGCAACTAGACTTCAACAAAGTCAAGGATGAAGTAGAACTAATAAGCGACGGCACGGGAATAAGCGTTGAACAAGGAGGTAGGTACATAAGGGCAAAGTGGAAAAAGGGAGGAAAGGGAAAGTTCCTCAAAATAGTAGTTCACGTTGATGCTAATTCCATGAAGGTTTTGAAGGCTGAGGTTGAGAACTCTGAAGTTAAGTCGGCAGTTAAGGTAATTAAGGAGGTAAGTGAAGGGGGTGGGAGGGTTACGAAGTTTTATGGGGATAAGGCTTATGATTCTAATGCTATTTATGATCTAGTTCCTGAGGTTGTGATTCCGCCTAAGAGGTCGGCTAATGTGGATAGGGCTAGTCCGAGGAGGCGTGATACTATTTTAGAGTATAGGGAGTCGCCACGTGATTGGAGTAGGAAAAGGGGTTATGGTAAGAGGTGGAGGGTTGAGGTTGTGATATCTGCTGTGAAGAGGATGTTTGGTGATGGGATTCGCGCTAGGGGTGTTCTTCAAGGTAAGGCTGCTCTTTTGAAGTTTTGGGTTTATCACGTTATGAGGGAGATGGCTGATTTCTTGGTGGGTGAGGTTCACGCGGTTCGCGTGGCGTAGCGTGTTATTTAATGAGTTTAGTCTAGAGTAAATTTAGTGAAACAAATTTATACTTCGCAAAGAGATAATTCAGATACTACACACACTAACTCTATTATCAAAAAATTGAGTAAATTCTTTATATCTATTAGCCCCAGTGAGACCTACTGTTCCCGCAGTTATTCCATGATAAGATCCTTCAAAGGCTATTATGGTTTTTTTACCAGTTACCCATCTAGCTATTTTAACTGCGGCCTCAACAGCATCTGCGCCAGTTGTCGTGAATAGCAATTTAGCCTTAAATCCTAAAGTTGACAACAGTTTCTTGCTGAAATTAACTCTAATTTCTGTAGGTATTTCTAAAGTATGCCATATTTTACCTAATTGTTCTTGAACAAATTTACTTATAAATGGATTATTATGCCCTAAGTTAACTACTGATATACCAGTAACCATATCTATATAGACGTTACCATCCGCATCCACTACTGTGGAACCTTGAGCTTTGTTAATGGCTATCTTAAAGTATTTAGGATAGTTTAAGGCCGAAGTTTCATATTCTTCTTGCTCCTTTAATAATCTCAATGATTTAGGTCCTGGAGGAGTCACGTTAATAATAGGAGCGTCTAGTAAGCTGGAATCTAAATTATCTTCCATATGTTCTTTTTGTGATTTTGACTTAAAAACTAATCCGTGAATTTAAGAAATAATTTAACCTAAACATTACATTATTTTTATAAAAGATTTTTAAAACTTCTAATAGAATTTATTACAGCCAAAACTATTCTACAAATTATTGTAAATTTATCATAAACCGAAAATTAATAAGATCATAAATTCTCTAAAAACAACATGGGTAATTTTCAAAGTTCAAAAGGATAGTCTACTATGAATTCTTTAATTAATGCTTTAAATTCTTAGAAGCATGAATGATATCTCCTCATCTTGCTTTTTGCCCTCTTGGAACGTGGGATACCCTATTTCCAAGGAATTACAAGATATTTCCACTAACAACATAGTTGAATCCTTTAATTCCTTATTAGAGAGGAGGAGATTTAGCCAAGTCTACACTCCTCACATACCTCAGATAGTGTAGGCTATAGCCTGAAACTATAATATTTTTCAATAATTTTTGCATAGATGAAATAGTATCAGTATGACCATCATTTTCTCTAAGATTAACGTAAATCACTTCAATTTTTCTTCATAGAATGATCTGAAATAATTTAAAGAAAATTCATTTATGAAGAAAAATTGAATAACTAAAGTAATCAATATTAGATATAATTAATATAAGTTACATAAATTACACTATATTAGAAAATAAACCTAATCATTTTATTATACTTGGTCGAACAATTTTATGTGTTTTAATAATTCAGTGTGAGTAAGGCTTTTAAATTCTTTAACGTCAGAATTAACTCAAATGCCAGATAAAAATCAATCAATCTTTATTAGACAATCTTCTGGATTAGTAAGAGAAGTAAGTCCTTGGGCGTCATTTTTTGCGACTTTTGGCTTAGTAACTGGAGGAGTACCGATATTAATAGTGTCATGGCTTTATTTAGCACCAGGGGCAAATTGGACCTTATCCTATTTAATAACTCTTCTTCCCACATTAGGAATGTCATTCCTTTTTTACATCGCTTCTATATCTACCCCTAGATCTGGTGGAGATTACGTATTTAACGCGAGGGGGTCACATCCATTAATTGGGTTTGTTAATTACTGGGCGTTATGGATAGCTTTTGCTTTATCCTTAGGGTTATATAGTTATTTAGGTGGACAATGGTTTGCGTATCTTTTTACTGGCATAGGTCTTTTTTATGGTAGCTCTACATTAATAAATTTAGGAAATTTCTTTACTACCACGTTAGGAAGCGTTATAATAGGTATTATAATATTGGCTATATCAGCAGTTGTTGCATCAGTAGGTAGATATGGCTGGACTTTTGTTTTTACTACTGGTATTGTGTCGATAATAACAACAATAGTAACTTTCGTTGCCCTAGGAACTATACATCCGTCCCAATTTTATTCGGCATTATCGTCATTTACTGGAGTAAAAGACGCATATAGCGATGTAGTAAATACGGCCACATCCAACGGTTTAACCTTTGTATCTCCAACAACTGGAGCTTTATTGGCAATTCCCGTGGTCTGGTATTACTATGTATGGTATAATTTACCAGCATCATGGAGTGGAGAAATGAGAAGAGTAAAGTACAATTCCTTACTAGGAATTGTGGGTGCGATATTATTCGTAGCTATTTATTACATTTTATTTACTGATCTCAACCTTAATGCATTCGGAGAGAGGTTCTTAACATCATGGTCTTATATTTCATCTAACTCATTAAATAATACGATCTACAATGACTTAAGTGGAATAGGCACATTTACGCCATTCTTCGCTCTATTAGTAAACCATAGTATAATTCTTTACATTATCATGTGGATAGCCTTTTGGTTGCCTAATTTCTATAGTCAGCCTCCGCTGTTAATATCCCTAACTAGATATTTGTTTGCGTGGGCGTTCGATAGAATAATGCCAGAGAGGTTAGCAAATGTCAATGAGAGATTCCACATCCCACTTGAAGCTACAATAACTAGCATTATCGTTGGCACAATAGGTCTATTGCTTTACGCTTACGTTCCCACGATATCAATCGTGGACGTGACCGTAGTATTCGAAATAAGTTATGGGATTTTCGCGTTAACTACTGCGCTAATGCCCTTTATAAGGAAAGACTTCTTCGATAAAGCAGTTGCAGTTAAAACCAAAATAGGAAAAATACCTTTAATATCTTTGATAGGATTTCCCGTATTTGGTTTCCTCCTTTACGCACTATATATAACTTGGGGAAATCCCGTTTTATTACCCATAAACTTTCCCACAATACTCTCATTAGGAATAATATATGCTAGTGGAATTATAATATACGTCATCTCTTATATATTTAATACCAGAAAAGGGATACAGATAGATTTAATCTTTAAGGAAATACCGCCTGAATAATTCTCACCTATAATTATGAAACTTCTGTTACTTTTTTATATTAACCTTTAAATATGGTTAATGTAAGTTGGATTTGTGGGTCTGTTTAAAAAGAATAAACCGGAATCAAATAGCACGGGAAATGTTAAAATATTGTTCACAACTGACTTACATGGTTCAGAAACAGCCTTTAGAAAATTCCTTAACGCGGGTTTAATGACGAAAGCTGACGTACTTATCATAGGAGGAGATTTAGCTGGAAAGTCATTAATACCAATAATTGATATTGGGAACGGCAAGTTTAAGGTAGAAGAGAAAGTAATTGGAAGGGAAGGACTAGATGAGATTATTAAAAAGTACAAATCCTCTGGAATCTATTATACGATAGTTGATCAGAGAGGATTAGTAGAATTAAATGAAAACAAGAAAGCATTAGATGAAGAATTCAAACGAGTGATACTGGAAAGACTACAAGAGTGGGATAAAATAGCAGAGGAGAAGTTAAAGGGAACTAACTTGAAAGTGTATACAAATTTGGGAAATGATGATCCACTATACATGTTTGACGTTATAAGCAAAAGTGAAAGGTTAGTAAAATGTGAGGGAGAGATAGTAAATATTAACGGGTATGAAATGGTAACTTTCGGCTACGTAAATCCTACGCCTTGGAATACTCCAAGGGAGATGACGGAAGATCAGATATATTCTAATTTAAAGCAGATGATAGAAAAAGTGGAAAATCCAGATAGGACAATATTTAACCTTCATGCTCCACCTTATGGTACAAATCTAGACAACGCACCATTATTAGATAAGACGTTAAAACCAGTAGTTAGAAATGGAGAAATTGTCATGACTCATGTAGGCTCTACAGCAATAAGAAAACTGGAAGAGGAATTTCAACCACTATTAGGAATCCACGGTCATATTCATGAGTCAAGAGCATTTGATAAAATAGGTAAAACTGTAATTATTAACCCTGGTAGTGAGTACGGAATAGGACTACTCCACGCAACTTACATAGTTTTAGAGAACAACAAAGTAAAGACACACCAATTTATTATAGGATAATTTCCTTTGTGGAATTTTTCCAAAACTTACGTTCCTCTACACATTCTCTTTATAGTGCAAAATGTGTTAAACTAAGATAATCTCCTACGGTTATTCAACAGTTTGATTGTTAGAGGCATAGCATGTAATGCCTACAAACACAAGGAGGGAATGATTTCTAATACATTTCTACCAATCGACATCGTAGAAGAACTTTTCGCATAAAGTCTTTAAGTTTGTACGCTTTATTAACCAAGATGCAGATGGCAAATTCCTTAATTGCAATAGAGAAAGTCGATACTTATAGCTTCTCATCTATTGAGAGTGAATATTATCCTCTTAATAGGGTGAGGAGAAAGTCCGCTACCCCGCAAATTCCTTATCTGCTTCGTTTAGTATTTCATCTAGTGCGTTTACACCTTGATCGATCTCTTCCTTATTTATCACAAGAGGTGGTGCTATTATGAACCATGAAGGGCCGTTATACACATAGACGCCTTTTTCCATAAGCTTTTTAGCTAAGGTATCAACTAGAGTAATTTTCCCATCATACTTATCCTCATATCCTCCAAAAGGCGTATTGTTGTTATCTTTAACTAACTCCATAGCCCAGAATAGCCCAACACCCCTCACGTCTCCGACACTCTTATGTCTCTCTTTCAATTCCATAAGTCTTTTACCAAGGTAATCTCCCATTATTCTAACATGTGATAAAATGTTTAATCTTTCGTATTCCTCTATTACGGCCGGTATTGCTGCCAACGAAACAGGATGTGCTTCAAAGGTATGGCCATGAGCAAAAACATTCTCCTCAAAGTACTCACCTATCTCTTTTTTAAAGCCAGTAATTCCTATTGGCACATAAGACGCTGATGCTCCCTTGGCGGTAGTTAAAATATCTGGTTCAATATTCCATAGGTTTACTGCAAACCACTCTCCTACTCTTCCCCAACCAGTCATTACTTCATCTGCAATAAATAGTATGTCGTTCTCCTTAGCAATCTTCCTAATTAATGGCATATATTCTTTAGGTGGTACAATAACGCCATTTGTACCAGTTATTGGTTCAATTATTATGCCTGCTACATGTTTTTCCTGCTTAATTACGTAGTCAACGTAATTTGCACATGCTATTCCACAATCTGGGTATTTTAATTTGAGCGGACATCTGAAACAATAAGGTTCTGGAATTCTCACAACCCCTGGCATGGTATGTGGTTCAACAAACCATCTTCTATAATCTCCAGTTAACGATATAGAAGACTCAGTTGAACCGTGATATGACCTGTATCTAGCCAAGATTTTATAATTTGGTTTTTTATAAAGCCTTGTTATCTTTATGGCCGCTTCGTTAGCCTCAGTACCAGAAGTGGAGAAGAAGAATTTTGTAATACCTTTGGGCATAACTTTAAGTAAAGATCTTGAAGCTCTAGCCCTAACATCTGCACCAAATGACGGATTGATATACTGTAATTTATCTAATTGTTCTTTAATACTACTAATGACTTTTTCATTTCCATAACCTAGATTAACATTCACAAATTGAGAGGAAAAGTCCAAATACTTCTTACCGTTTTTATCATAGAAATAAACTCCTTTAGCATATGTCACAATTATTGGATCCCAACCCTTTTGTTTACTCCACGTTTTAAACGTATATTCTTTTATTATCTCCTTATCATCACTACTTTCCTCTTTCATAATCTACTTTAAAAATAAATAAAGTTATAAATCTACATACATCTTTCTAACATTAATTTCGAGTACAACACGATCGTCTAAATATCATAGGGAGAGTTAGCTAATAAAGAGTTGCACTTGAGATAGTGAACACGTCTTAACTCTAAAATACGATAACTTGCTTTTTATTTTTATTAATATTAGTAAATTAGTAGTAATCACTAAGGTCTAACTCTTTATATAATCATAGAATCTATCTATCTAAAAGTTCTATAACTTTCTCAAGAACTCTTAGTCCATTTAACATATCTTCATCTGACGAGAACTCCTCTTTAGCATGACTTATTCCCAAATGAGATGGAATAAATATCATCCCTACTCTAGATATTCTAGTCATATACTGAGCGTCGTGCCCAGCCCAACTATACATGAACTTATATCTCATATTTAATTCCTCACAAGCTTTCTGTATTGCATTAATCACTTCATCCGAGAAACCCACTGGATTAGCAGTCCATAGATGATTATATCTTATCTCTAATTTTTCCTCATCTGCGATTTTCTTAGCCATATTTATAAGCTCGCTAGCTGCTTTGTCAATCTCCGACTTTTCCGTACTCCTTATATCTAAGGTTAGTCTAACCTCCCTCGGTATTGCATTATATACATTAGGCTTAACGTTAACAATACCTACAGTTGCTCTTAAATTGTCTTTACTTCTAGCGTAGTCTCTAACACTAGTGATAAATTTAGAGGCCCCTACTAACGCGTCCTTCCTTCTATTCATAGGTGTAGGTCCAGCCTGACTAGCTTGTCCTATAAACGTAAATTCGTATACTGAAAGACCAACAATACCCATGGGTATTCCAATTTGGTACCCTTCCTCTTCTAATATAGGACCCTGTTCTATGTGAAGTTCCACGTAGTATTTCGGCTTATTGTAAACTAATCTATTCTTCTCATCACCCATAAATCCTGAATCCATAAGTGCTCTTTCAAACGTTATATTATCGTTATCTTTCCTTGAATACACATAATCTTTATTGAACACGCCAGTTGTCAACCCAGAACCTAATAACGAAGGTTGAAATCTAGCTCCTTCCTCATTAGTGAAATCTATTAACGATAATGTATGATTAGGTAACTTACCTTTTTCTCTCACGCTTCTAAGCACTTCAAGTCCTGCCATAACACCGTAGAAACCGTCATACTTTCCTCCATATGGTACCGAATCCATATGAGATCCAATAGCTATAGTTTCGTCCGATTTACCCTTAAGACTACCTATTATATTTCCAGCATCATCTAGGTTTACATTAGCATTAATTGTAGAGAGAATTCTCACTAACTCTTGCCTAACTTTTACATCATATGTGTTCAATGCAAGCCTCATCACTCCTTCTTCAGTCCAACCTATGTTAGTTAATGAGTGAAAAGTTGACAAAAATCTGTTAGCATCCATAAATAATTTACCCTTTTACAGATAGATAAACCTTTTCTTTATTTTTCCCCATTGATATTAAAACCTAATTTATGGTGACAAGATGAGGAGCACTTCACTCAGCAATAAATTAGCTTAGATTATAAGTAATGGAATGAAATAATAGAATCTACTTGATATTATTAGATAAGTTCAGCGAAACTTTATTTCCCTTTATAACTATTAATCCATTCCTCTCCATAACATGTAAGTAATCAGCATGTTTAGGGCTTAATAAGTCCCTTACATTTTCTATAGTAGTTTCTCCTCCTGCCCTAATAATGAATTTAATTATATCTGATTCTAGATCTTTCGTTTCACCAGTAGTCTCTAACCGATGCTTATATTCTTGGTATACTTGCCTATCTAACTTTCTGTACATCTTTATATGCATCTGATATATAGTTATAATTCTATGAGCTATATCTAATGCCTCTTGATCGGTTAATCTTATCTTCTTTTCTCCATCATCATCTCCAACTATTACGAAAAATGCTCCATCTTTTACCTTCCCTTCCTTGATAGCAGGAGGACTTTCCCCAATCCTTATGTAAATTCTCTTCCCATCCTTTTCATGAGTTTTCCTTACTATAACTGGCATTTATAAATTATATCATAAGTGTAAGTTATAAATTAATCTAGCCTAGAGACAGATGAAGGTACTCTTTAACTATATGTTTACTTTATCATAGAAAACATAAACTCGACTTTGAATATCTATCACTGACTTGTGAACTATAATAACTATCTTGCTCGTAAACTCTACAAATGACAATATTGTTCTTATATAGAGATTTTAGATGCATTCTCTAGAAGTAGTGTTAATCTTTATCATTACTAATAAAATTTAACATCAGAAAGTAGCTTATTAAATTACTATACATTTAGTCTTTTAGATAGTTAATAGTTTACAGTCTTTTTTAAACAAACATGTAAACATTATGATTTATATATAATGTGTATAAAGTACTTATGATGGCTGGTAACCTAAGATGGAAAATAGTATTAATTGTTTTTGCTTTAATCATAATAGATTACATAGATAGAGGTCTAATAAACGCTGCACTCCCAGTGTTAAAAAGTGAATTCAAAATAAGTTCTTTTGAAGCTGGCATAATAGGCGACGGGTTTACTTTTGGTTATTTAATAATGAATCCTTTAGTGGGTTATTTTCTGGATAAATATGGTCCAAAGAGAGTATTCACTAGATTTGCCATATTATGGGGAGCAGTTCAAGCCATTAACGTTTTCGCATTTTCAGCTTTCTATTTCATAGTAACTAGAGTATTATTAGGTATTGGTGAAGCCGTAGGTTTCCCTGGTGTAACAAAAATAGTAGCCAATTGGCTTAGAAAGGACGAAAAAGCGAGAGGTGGGACTATATCGGATTCTGGTGTAAATTTAGGAATAGTATTTGGATCACTATTTATGTTAGGTTTATTTGCTATAATACCCAATGAAGAACTAGCGTGGAGATTAGGATTTTTAGTAAGTGGATTTTTAGCAATAATTCTCGCTATCATATTAGGAAGACTATTATATGATCTACCAGAACAACATCCAAAAATTTCTAAAGAAGAATTAGATTATATATTATCTGGAAGGGATAGTAGTACTGGAGGGGTAAAACTACAACTATCATCGTGGTTTAGAAATAGAAATTACTGGGGATATATGCAGGGCTTAGGAGCTCAGGCCGGAATATTCTTTGGGCTCTTTACTTGGCTACCTTTATACCTATACTATGCCAGACACTTCTCCCTTTCCTTTACATTAGAATATACAGCAGTAATTTGGAGCTTTGGATTTATAGGAGAGATAGTAGGTGGTCTCGTTGTGGATAGGCTAGTTAAGAATAATCCTAATCTAGGCTTTAAGATAGGATTTGCCGTAAGTTCTCTAGCAGTTACAATAGGACTTGCATTAGCTACCATAGCGTCATCACCAATAGAGGCTGTTGAAATACTGATGGTTACGTTCTTCTTTCTTAGGTGGTCTGGAATTCAGTGGGCTGCCCCATCCTTTCTGGTACCTCCAGAGCTGACAGGGCAGTTTGGTGGTCATGTCGGATTCTGGGAAACCTTATGGGGAATTATAGTACCAATAGTATTTGGAGCTACTGTGCAAGCTACTCATGCCTACCTCTTAGGTATGGAGATTTTAATTGGAATAGGACTTATATATTTCATTGGTACAGTAGTAGTTACCAACTATAGGCTAATCAAGGTCAGGAGGGATTAAGTTTGTGGAAAATATTTTTTCGTGAAAGAAAGTTTATCAAAGCAGATGTTAAAGAGGAATATCCAAAACCGGGAGAAGTAAGAGTATTTCCTAAGTACATAGGAATTTGCGGAACTGATAAAAATATATATTTAGGTAAAAAAACTATAAGGGAACCACTAGTATTAGGTCATGAGATAGCTGGGATAACTGAAGATGGCGAAAAAGTAGTTGTTTTTCCAAACTATTGGTGTAATTACTGTATAAATTGTAGAAAAGGATTTTATAATAGTTGTAAAAACAAGATCTCCATAGGAGTTAATGCCGATGGAGGTATGGCTGAATGGATCAACGTACCTAAGAATTTTGTATTTAAATTGCCGAATTTCATAGATTTAAAAATTGGAGCTCTAGTCGAGCCTACTGCAGTAGCCTTATCAGCAATAAATAAAATCGATAGAGAGAACATAAGAAGGGTAATAATAATAGGCGGAGGAAGTACTGGAACACTGGCTTCAATAGTGTCAGAAATATATGGCTTCAAAAGTGTCATAATTGAAAAAGATAAGAGAAAAGAAAAAATCTTAAAGGAGAAAGGTTTTACAGTAAATGATGATGAGATTATTGAAGAAAGGATAGCGATAATAGATACTATAAATAACAATGAGAGTATGATGTTAGCTCAATCAATACTCAAGAATTCGGTAGCTAGATCTGAGCTAATAATAACGGGTTTAGACGAAGAATATACCAGTCTGAATAGAGATGTAATAGTTAGAAATGAAGTGGTAGTAAAGGGTTCTATCATATATAGCGTAGCCGATTTCTTGCAATCAATAAAAATAGTAAGTGAGAATAGTGAGAAATTCGCCAAAATAATAGATAAGATAGGGGAAGTTGACCAAATTAATGAATGGTTCAAGAGATACGTTATTGAAGAGCCTAACGTAAAAGTCCTTGTAAAAATAGATTAGATCTCAATATATTTTATTTGATTTCTCCTCTGACTTTTCGCTTAATATCGAAAATACTATCGCAACAATTATTATAAGTGAAGACACGAGGAAAGCAAAGTGTAACCCATTCACGAAAACTTTGCTAATATCCTTATCTAAAGTTGCAGTTCCCAAGAAGATTTCGAAGGCAACATATCTAGGTATGCTTAAAGTTGCAACCACTATACTTAAAACGTAACTTAATATCGTTCCTATATTACCCAGTGTCCTAGATAGGCCGGAAACTGAACCATAATATTCTTTAGGTGCATGGAACATTATTGCTGTAGAGTTAGAAGGCCAAAACATGGCTGAGCCTATACCAGTTATTCCACTAATGCCTAAAATTACGCTATAAGGAGTTGAAGGCGTTAGTAAGAAAAAGTATAGTAGCAAGGAGGCGAGTATGAATACTAATCCTATTCCAGCGATTATACCTGGCTTTCCTCTATCCGCTATTCTTCCCATAAATGGAGCTAAAATGCTTGCAATTACGTAACCAGGGGTTAAGAGTAATGAGCTGTAAAGTGGGGAAAGTCCTCTGACACCTTGCAAATACATTATAAGCAAGAAAGTTAAGGAGAGGCCTCCTATACCTTGAAAGAAGTTGGCTAAAAGAGAATAAGTTAGAAGTCTAATTCTAAATATTGTCAAATTTACAATAGGATATTTAATTTTGATCTCATTGAAGATGAAAACGGGCAACAAGATTATACCTACAATTAATTCAATAAGTTCACTCAGGGTAACACCAGATGCTGCAATGAATAACAGTGATAACGATATTAACCCTAATGATAGACCTAGTATAATAGCGCCAGAAAGATCTAATCTGGTATTTGCCTTATTCAGAACTTTGATATTGGTAACTCCCAAAATGACTGCAATAATACCTATGGGCACGTTAATGTAAAAGATATACTGCCAACCTAGGAATGTGGTTAGAAATCCTCCTAAAACAATTCCTACCAAAGATCCTATATTCCAACCCAAACTGGTTATACCATAAGCTCTTCCCCTTTTATTTGGCGGGAAAACGTCAGCTATAATCGACGAACTGTTAGAAACCAGCATTGAACCGCCTATAGCTTGAATTATCCTAAATATTATTAATAGATCTATATTTGTGGAAATACCACATAGAGCTGAGGCAATGGTAAATATTACGAAGCCTAGATTGTAAATTTTACCCTTTCCCAGCAAATCACCGATCCTCCCCGTTTGCGTTGATAAAACCGATATTACCAACATATAGGCTAAAAGAACCCAGATTGACGTCAAAAGATCAGTATGCAAACTAACTGTTATAGTGGGAAGTGCAAGTAAAACAATTGTAGTATCTACTGCTGCCATTAATGATCCTAAAGTTATTACAAAAAGGATTATGTTAGTGTTCATTGCGTTAACACTGTTACACTTCCTCTTTTAAAAAATTGTCTATTAAATGATTAACACATTAACAATTTAATGTAAGGGATTAATTCCAGGCAGTAACTATGAATGTGAAATGTCAGTGATAATTATTTACTTAGTCATCTGATATTCCTAAACAGTTCTTGAATGTGTAAATCACATTGTTATCAATTGCAATAAAATGTCATGTTATCTAGTCCATATTATAAAACTATAGTTGCATCATACAAATTATTTCTAAAATACCTATATAGTTCAATAGTTCTGTAGTGTGTATATCATTTGAAAATTAGACGATAATTCTATGAATAGTCTTGATAGAGAGAATAGCCTTAATTTTCAGAAAATCAACAAACTAATAGTTCTGTAGAAAAATCCAAAAATTTCATTAAGAGATAATAACTATAAAAATTTTTATTGCAGTGGAAAACTGTTCCCATTAAACCTTGAAATTTATATATTTTATTTGAGTTGTAATTTAAATACAAAATATGTGAAATTAAATAATATCCAAGCCCCTTACTACAGAATAGAGGATAATAAAAAGATTTGAAAATTAGACGCCTTTCACTCCACCACCATATAAGCCTTTTAGCATGTAATCTTGCGCTATATATGATATTACTATAACTGGCAAGGATGCTACTAAGGCAGAAGAAGCTAATAGAGCCCAGTTAACTGAACCTTGGCTTATCGCGTTTAACGCGAATATTGTTATGGTCTCACTACCACTTGGTGGAAAGTTCATCCTATATGGCGTCTCACTTAATACTAGTGGATAAAATAGAAGATGCCACGAAAAGATGAAGGAAATTATGAAACTTGCAATTAAAAATGGCCTTGAAAGGGGTAATATTAACCTTATTATTCTGTTCTTCATTCCATCTATTTCTGCAGCTTCTTCATATACTTTAGGAAAGTCTATATAGAAACTAAACATGGTCCAAAAAGCAAATGTAACAGTGAAAATGGCTGAAGGTAGTGCTAAACCTAACCATGTGTTGATGAGATGCACATCGGATATCATTAGGTATATTGGAATCACGTAGGAAGTTGAGGGTAATGCGTAAATGTATATTGATAAAATGAGTAGCCAGAACCAAAACTTTCTAGCACCTTCATAGGCTCCCAAACTGGATAGTAAAATAGTTAGGAATCCTACTATCAAAGCTACTATCAGTGAACTTATCATATATGGTACAGAAGCTTGTAAAGAAGAAATCAGATATGATAAATCGATAGATTTTGGGACCAAAATAGGAGGTTTTACAAAATCTAACGAATTGGGTCTTATCGCTACCAATATCATCCAATATACTGGAAAATCTAGAAATATTATAATAATAATCGTAGCAACAAGCATTAATGGTTTATATATTTTATCTGGAATTTTAATTGAGAGTAAACTAAATCTAAATCCTCTTCTCTTCACTAACAGTGCTACACCTATTGCTGGTATAGACGCTATTAAAGCTAAGATTGATGCAAATAATGCACCTCCAGAAAAGTTATCGTACTGAAACATCATAAAATACACCATCAATGGAAGAGTCGTCGTAGAAAAACCGGGGCCTCCTTGCGTCATAACGTATGGCAAGTCGAAATTTCCCATAGATAATACGAAAGTAATTAGAAATGATAATAATATCCCTTTCAGTGCATAAGGGAAGGCTACACTTGAATAGTACTGAGAAGCCGTAAGACCATCAATTTGTGCTGACTCCTTAACTTCATTGGGTATACTCCTTAATGATGCAAGAATCAATAGAAACGCTAATGGAACTGAACTCCATGCACTTACTAAACTTACGGCAAGTAGAGCAGTTTTAGAGAAGTATAACGGATCATAATTAATTCCCATAAGATAGGTGAACCATCCATAACCACCATAGAAGCTTATAACCCATATTAACGCGGATGAGGTAAAGGGTATTGTAAATGGCAATAGGACTAGAAGAATTAGGTACTTCTTAGGATACATATCAATTGTGATGGCAAGTATTAGCCCTAAGATGGTTGAAACTATAGCTGTAAATAAAGCGAAATAGAATGTATTATAAATTATTTCAAGGGGGCTTGTAACTGCAAATGCGGATTTTAAGGCTGAAGATAAGTTAAGACCAACTATAACGAAGGTAAGGAATAAGGGCACCAAACCGAAAATTACTATGTAAATAAGGTAAGGTATTGAATACTTAACTCTCATTTCCAAACACCTTATAATCTGTGAAGTCGAATCTAACTTTCGCCCCTTCCCTTACTCTAGTCTTACTTATGGCTTTTATTTCATTTTCGTTAAATTCAATGTAAACTAAATAATAAGATCCCCAAAATTCACAGTTGCTAACAATACCTTCATGCTTACCATCTCCTAGTATTACGTTTTCTGGTCTCACACCTATGGTTTTGTTATCTATTTTCACAAAGCTCATTGGCGGACTGCCTACTAATGAAGCTACAGCCTCATTTGCAGGATTTTCATAGATCTCTTCTGGTTTACCTATCTGCATTATTTTACCTTTGTCTATAACGCATATCCTATCTGCTATTGCTAGTGCTTCATTAGAATCATGAGTTACATACAATGTGGTTATATTGAACTCTCTCTGAATTCTTTTAATTAGTTTCCTTGCGGAATATCTGAGTTGCGCATCTAAGTTTGAAAGTGGTTCGTCCATCAGCATCACTTTAGGTCTCTTCACTAAAGCTTTAGCTATTGCAACTCGCTGTTGCTGACCACCAGAGAGTTGACTGGGGTATTTATCTAACAAATTATATATATCCAATTCTTTAGAAATCTCCATAATTCTTTTCTCCTTCTCGTTTTTACTTATATTTATATTTTCCATAGATATCATTAAATTCTCAAATACCTTTTTATTTGGATATAATGCATAATTCTGGAAAACCATGCCAATATCTCGTTTTGACGGAGGTAAATCCGTAACGTCCTTATCCTCAATGAATATTCTACCATCAGAAACTCTTTCTAACCCAGCAATAAGCCTTAAAAGAGTAGTTTTACCAGAACCCGATCTACCTAAAATTACGAAAAATTCGCCCCTCTCGATATTAAGGCTTACGTTATCAACGGCTTTGAAGTTACCAAAGAACTTCGTAACATTCTTAAGTGTAATCACGTCCTATCAAGAAAATATAAAAATAAAAAATATTAACTCTTACGTTGAGGAGACTGCTTTAATCCAAGAATTAGCTGCTTGTTGTAATATTTGCATAGCGTAAGTAGCATTATACTGAGGTGCAGTTAAAAACTGAAATACGTCATTATTAAAGCTTGGTATTAATTCTGGATAAGTAGGAGGTATATTTGGAGGATTAGCTGATGCATTTAACGCTGCAATGTAAGTTTCCTCTAACCATTCTCTCTGATAAGAGGGCAAAGAGGTATTACTTATTAGAGCACTAAATGCCTCTTTAGAAATTGGGAATTTTCCAAACTTTAGAAAAGCAATTTCTTGCATCTGTGGAGATACTAGAAACTGCAAAAACTCTAATGCAAGTTGTGGATGAGAAGAATATTTGCTTATACCTAAAAAGTCAGTTCCAGTCTCAGCATATCCTCCGGGTAATGGAGCCAATAATACATCTTTTGTATTATTAATATAAGCTAGCTGTGAAGTGAAGATGAATTCTCCAGGTGCTTGAGAGAAGAACTCTGGCAAGTTATCATAAGACATTTGAATTTGTGAAGGACTGGGTTCGTAATTAACTAGTTCCCTATAGGTTATAAGAGCGTTAACTCCGGAAGTAGAGTTAAAGGAAGGTAATGGATAACTAAAACCAGGTAATATTTTCCCTTCAAACATAATGTTATAATTAGGTAAACCAGCTGGATTACCTAAGTTAATTGATGGGTCCCTAAAATAGAACCAGCCAAATACTGCGGGAAATGCATCAATAATTCCATGTGAAACATGATCATCAATCAAAAATCCATACTTAGTAATGTGATGTGAAGTTAAGAACTGATCTACAGCTAGTACTACAGACCAGTTCTTATAAGTTATAGGTGAAAAATTCATATGGTATTCTTGTTCAAATTCTTGAGCTAAAGTTTGATTTCCAAATATTGTAGCATTATATGCTAATAAGTAGACTGCAGTTTCGTAAGCTACACCTATAATCTCACTCTTACCTGTCGTTGCATTATAATATATCCCTCCGAAATCTTCTTGCGGATAGATTATGTCAGAGAAATTGAAATCTGATTGATTCAGTTGCATTAAATAGGGCTCAACATCTAAAGCCGATGTGGAAGTAAACCCTATTATATCATATTGAGAAGAATGAGCTTCAAGAGCTGTTAATTCCTTATCTATATATTGACTAAATGGATATTGAACTACTTGTACCTGAACGTTAGGATGTAATTCGTGGAATAGATCACCAGCATATTGAATAAATTGGGCCGACTCTCCACTAAACGTTACTACAGTAAGAGTTATTACTGATGAACTAACATTACTAGAAACAGTAGTTGAAATTACACTCTGCTTAGTCTTTGATGATAATGTCCCATATGCCAAGAATAACGCAACTCCTATTACAGCTACCACAACTATCACAATTATTGCTATTGCAAGAGTTGAAATAGCTTTTCTGTTCATAACTATCTAACCCTAAATTTAACTCTAAAAGACAAAGTAAAAAGTGTAATCTATATTAGATCATGAGTAGGGCCATCTAGGGTTTTATACAACGAATTAAATTAATTTCACTTAGAGATCATAAATCCATTCTTCTATATTCTTTTAGAATTAGTTTATATGTGAGAGACCTTGTATCAACGGCTAAATTCAGAGCCAATTTAGAAGTAAATATTCTCAGATTATACAAGATAAAGGAAGTATATTCTTGGTCAGATATAATATCATTAAAGAAAAGCATAAGAGATAATCAGATAAAAGAACTCGCAGTTTTCAAAGAACTAAGAGACAATATATCTTATGTGAAACCTACATACTTCGTAGAATCTCCTTATCCTAGTTACTAATTTCCCTATTTAAAAATAAGCATATCAAAAATAATGAATCAGATCACTGAAGGTTTAATCATCGTTTCATTTACTGGTGGTCTCTTCATTATTAGGTATTTTACAAGTGCTGGTCAAAAAATTATTTTCTCCCATATCTAGCCTTTAGCTCTTGATAAAGTTCTCTAGGACTAGGGGGTCTTCCTAATCTGTTTTTTAAATCTTCAATTATACTCCCCAAAATATTTTTTACCTTAATACCTGCTATGCAATAGTCGGGAACGTTAAAGTCTGGAATACCATCTCCATTATATCTATTTATTATTGTTTCTTGTTCATCTTCAGTGGCGAACGGAAATGAAAGACAAGCGTAGGGTTTAAATCCATGAATACCGCATAACCATCCTTTTTGAAACGGACAAGGTCTTGGTAATACGTGTAAGTTGTTATCAACCTTATTCAATTTCTTTAGATCATCTCTGTTTAACTTTTTCTTCAGTTCATTATAATCAAAATTGTAAACTGGGACAGGATAACCGCTTTTACAACATTTTCCACCACATTCTTCGCAATCCTTAGCTACGTCTATGAAGACGTTCATAGCTATTTGGAATACTAAAGAATACATTCCGAATTTAGCTTGAGGTACTGTTGAATATCTTTCTAAGAAATCTAAGACTTTCTCAAAATGATCTAGCTCACCCCTTAACCCCTTCTTAACCATTAAATTAATCCGATTAGTATCAAATGACATACAAGTTAGAGAGAGGGAGTAACAGAATAAATTATTATGCTTAATAGTCCTTGTAATAAAATAGTTTATCTAAAATAAACTTTCTAAATAATTATTATGCTTAAGTCAATAGTTTATGAACCTTATGTGGAGGATTCACTACTACTTCTTGTTATTGAAGACAGTAATTTCCAACTCGTATTTAAGGGGTAACTGAAGCCGAGATTCTATTTGAAATTAATGAGAATTGTTATTGTTATTGAGATGTTAACTGATTATATTGAGAAGAGATGGAAGAATATAGAAAGCAATTTGTGATGATGTATGAACAGAACATGAAAGAGAAAAGTAAGGAACTACTAAAAGAGCTCTTTAGGTTTTGTTAGCCAAATCAAAGAATGCTCTCCAGAAAGGATCTTCAACTGGATGTTCAATTTTAGATTTACTGCCATCCTTTCTAACTAACGTTACATCCCTACTTTCATCAGTTATTTGTCCGATTATTTCCGCATCTATCCCCTCTTTAATCAACGCATCTTTAACCTCCTCACCCTTATCTGTTACTATTATCATAGTTCCCTCACTAATGGAAATCCAAGGATCTATATTGACTAAGCTTGTGACTTTCCTAACAGCTTTGTTAATGAATAATTTCTCCTCATATATTTTCATACCCTTACCACTAGCGTTAGCGATTTCTGTTAGTGCCCCAAAAACCCCTCCTTCAGTAGCATCATGCATTAGATGTATACCTATTCTAGATGCTATTAAGCCATCCTTCCAGCAACTCATTTTCCAATACATATTATACGCTTCATTAAACGTTTCATTATCTAATTTTTGCCTAAAGTACTCTGGGTACAGATTTACTAGAAGACCAGTTGCCTCTATGGCTGGGCCCTTAGTCATTATTACACTATCACCAATCTTAACCTTAGCTGGCATACCTAACTTTTCCTTCTGGCCTATTCCAAACATCGTAAACCCTCCCACCATTGGATAATCAGTTCCCTCATAAACCCCAGTATGACCTCCCACTACCATCACATCAATTTCTTTCAATGCCTCGTGAATGCCAATCCACATTTCCTCAAATTCGTTATCTTTAATTTTCGGTGGTAAGTTGAGGTCTATAACAGCGTATTGAGGAGGAATTCCAGAAGTCATGACATCACTAGCTAATATATGTACGGCAAACCAAGCAGCTTTCTTAAATCCAAATTGAGGTACTATGAATACTGGATCAGTTTTCACAACCAATACTCTTCCATCTTGAAGATCAATAGCTCCAGTATCGACGCCATGTTGGGGACCTACTATTACCTCTTTTCTTCTCTTCCCGAGATTAGGGTAAATTACCTTATTAAATACGTCCTCGTTTATCTTTCCTAAGTGCATAGTTATGAGTATTCAAATACTCAACTTTAAAGTATTTAGTGTGTGCCCTTTTGCAGAGATTAATTAAAATGTAATTTCTAATGTATTGATGCTATAAGCCAATAAAAGCGTACAATTCCTTTAAAGACAAATTATTAAATTTACATGTATTTTAGTTAATTTAAAGTAACTTACCTTCTAGTGATCAACTTTACGTAAATTAAGTTGATCTTATAAGCTTTATAATGTAAACTAACTTTCTAGAGGAAAGCAAAATGGATCCCACACTAGCTTCAATAGGCATCCTAATATTCAGAGTACTATATGGAATATCACTAATACCACATGGTGTAGCTAAGACTAATAAAAACGCAAATTCGCAATTTAAGGGGTTCATGAAACAACTAGGAGTTCCTCCAGTGTTCGTGGATCTGTCAATGATCATAGAGATATTGGGAGGACTTTTGGTAATTATTGGAGCTATTTCACTCATAGTCTCTATTGTGTTAGTGCTGTTCTTCCTCGGTACAATAATAGTTAGCAAAAGAATGAAAAAGCCATTTGCAACTGGCATGAATCCAGGTGTCGATCTCGATATTCTCTTCCTAGCAGGTGCTATAATATTACTACTGTTAGGCCCTGGAGAGTTCGCTATACTAACTGGTCCACAGCTATATAACTTAATTTAAATGTTTTTTATGATTTTGGATAATATTCGTTACTATTTTTTACTTTCCCCTTCTTCTTCTGACGGGGCTATCACTTTCACTCCTATACCAAATAGAGACCTAATGACATAGTCAACAAATCTGACGTGAATCCCTTTCTGACCCATGAAAGCTCCACTTTCCTTTTTTAGAGTTACTGCTAACGCGTTTCCAATAAAGTCAACATCTTCAATGTGTTTCATAATCCATGGGACAGGATGGACAGCCTTTATTAAATCTTTAAAATCCAATCCCAATTCAACAACTCTGACCTTCTTGCTAGTCTCCTTTTCAATGTTATTTATCCTTTCGCCATTTCGGCCTATAACTCTACCTGCACTTCCCTCTTTTACTATAATTAGCGCATCTGGAACGTTCTCATGAGTTATACCTAGCTTAGATTTTTCTGCAGAAAATTCAGAAACCGTTATAATTGACGCATCTGGAGCGTGTAAGAGAGCCGTATCGTAAATTTTCTTTTCGACATCTGTCATTTTCCTTGATCTCAGTTTATACTCTAAAAGGAGCCTCAATCCTCTCTTAGCACCACTTCTAACGATGTCTTTAACTCCTAGATCTATTACTTTAGCGTCTTTTTCATTAAGTAAAACTTCCCTTATTATCGCAGAAGAGTCTTGTCCAGATAGAGCTTGAAATATGGGATCACCAGCTACTATTAATTTGGAATTCTTACCTACTCTTATGAAGAGTTCTAGAACACTTTCGGCTTTCATGGATTGTATGTCATCTATGAAAATAATTGCATCATTAAATGATCTACCTCTTAAATATCTAGAGTCAACTATTTCAATTTTATTCGAATCTATTAAATCATCTATTACCTTTTCTTCAACAAAGCCACTAAGCACATCCTTTATATAAGCTTTCACTAATTCCTCGTAATCACCTAACTCCTTCCTAGTTATCTCTTCTTGAGTCACAACGTCTACTATGGGTTTAGCCACTACTAACTTCTTATATTTACTTGATGTTACGGAGTCAATACCATACGCCAATGAGAATAAACTTTTCCCAGTCCCGGTAGGCCCAAATATACCTAGAATTTGTAATTTTTCGTCTTTCAGAACTTGTAATAGATTTTCTTGACTCTTTGTAAAGGGTTTAATCAGATCAAGTATCATATGTAGAGATAAAAATTATCACTTTTTGAAGTTAATCTTAGATAAATAATGGTTAAATCCCAATGGCTCCATTTAACTTGTTAACGCGTCTAAAACTGCTTGTGCTCCATCCATAACCCTCTTTTCTAGTTCCTCCTTCGATATCCATATACCACCTTTAGCTAGATTGTCACTTACGACCAAAACTGAAGCGCTTTTCCATTCCCTCATTTTACTTAACGCAAATAAAGTAGCACACTCCATCTCTACTGCTATATTACCTCTACTGCTCCATTTCTTTGCAAATTCCTCATCTTCAGCATAAAACGCATCACTGCTAAACACATTTCCTACGTAATATCTTAGACCTTTCTTAGAAAATGATGAGACTAATTTATTAGTTAACTCAAAATCTGGAGTTGCACCTATACAAGCGTTCTCCTTAAAATACTGATAGAATAATCCACCTTGATTATAAGATGCACCGGTAACTATTACGTATTCACCAACATTAATATAAGGTACCAAAGATCCAGTGGTACCGTATCTGATAAAGGTCCTAGCACCTAACATAGCTAACTCTTCTAGAACGATTGCTATAGAAGGACCTCCTATTCCATGAGTAGCAATACTTACTAATTCTCCATTATATTTACCTGTATAAATTAAAAATCCCCTATTCTCATTAACTAATTTAGGACTTTCTAGTAATGTAGACAACAGCTTTACTCTTCCAGGATCTCCCGCTATTAAAACTCTTTCTGAAATCTCCCCCTTTTTAGCCAATATATGAACTGGGTTCATAAGGGAAAGTGGAATTTCCACATTTAAAACTTGCCAAAAACCCTATGCGTTGATTGTGGAGAATTCAAATACTAAGTTTCATGGATATGGGGTTTCAGCTTCATTGAATCCCATACACTTTGTATTCAATTCTCGATTCACTAAAGTCATAGTTACTCAATCATTCTTCTCTCTTCCATTATCTACCTATGATTAGCCCTCTAATCTAAGTTCAGCATTATTAATTACTCTTTGCATTGCTTTTCATCTTGGAACACCATATTAACATTTCCTATTCTAACCTAAAAAGCACAACTCATAATTAACTATAGGCAAAAAGTTAGGATATAAACAAAAGGTATTGTATTATCTAAAAATTTTTTAAATATTTGGGATGAAGGAAATTTGTAACATTACCAGTAGTCTTTAGACAACTTGATGATTTAGATAAAATGGTTAATATACTTATAGAAGAGTATAGAAAAACTTACTATGAAACACCTAACATCGAAAGGACAAATTCTTGGATATCGTCCTCACGCTTTCTTCTTTCCTCGAATATCTCTATCCCAGTTATTGTGGAATACCCTATATTTAATGAGGTTGCTAACTTTATTTTTCTTGATAAGTCAATAGGAATCATTGTTGAAGCAAAAGGATGGCGTAATATTAAGAAAATAAATGACTACGTTGTTGATGCTGATGGAAAAAATTAGGCAAGACCCATGTTTTCAACTAGAAAATTACGTTTCCAAACTAAATTATTTCCATCCTCAAAAGATAAAATTCCGCGGAATTCTCATTACTTTATAATACAAATCAGCACTCTACTTCCTCAGATTGCGTAATAATAAGAAAACCTGAAGAACTAAAAAGAGAAGTCGATTCTCTAGAACCTCTATCGGAAGATGATATAGATAAGTTCAAATCTGCTAGACTTACAATCACTAAAGACTTACTATCCTTACTTAAGGATCTAGACGTTGATCAGATTTTAAGTTCGTTTTCTCAAGCACTGTACGCAAGTGGATATAGATTAGTAGAGGATCAAGTTCTAGTAGTTGAAGATGTTTTGCATGCTCTAGAATCTAAAAATGATAAAGTAATTTTAATAAGAGGAGGAAGTGGGTCAGGAAAGACACTTGTAGCACTAACTCTGTTTTTTGAAGGATTAAAAAGAGGATATAATGTAGTATTAAGCTACAAAAACAATAGATTAATTAATACACTGAAATACATTTTAGAACGAAATAAGGCTACAAAACCTCTAACTAAATATATTAGGTTTTATTCCACTGGAAAAGTGAGACCGGCTGGAATTGGAGATGATAACTATGAGGAAACTCATGATTTAGCTATATTTGATGAAGCACAAAGAATGACTAAAAAATTATTGGAAATACGATGAAAAGGGCAAGAGTAAAAGTTTATTTTTATGATGAGGAGCAAATTCTCGTAGAAGATGAGGAAGGTAGAGAAAAGAATTTTATAAACCTTGCAAATGAGAATGTAGAGAAAAGAACTCTTACTGGAGCTTTTAGAATGCCGTATGCTGACTTAATAAGGAAATTGCTGAAGGGCGATAATGTAACCCTGCCTAGCTCATTTTTTAAAGTTCATGATCATATAGATAAGATGCTTGATAGTATAAGAAACAAAAATGGAAAGAAAGCTTTAATTTGTGCCTTTACTGAATCAGAAGGAGATAGGGATAACGTTAATTCACCAAAGAATATTAGAATTGGTTATCCACTTCAATCAAGTTTTGACTTATACAAAAATAAGAATCTTAAAATTACATGGCTAATGAATGAAAAAACTGAATATCCAAAGTATTGGAGCGGAGAATTTAAAGATCCCTTGTCTCGTTGTTCCTGCGTTTATGGTGCACAAGGATTTGAAGCTGATTATGTTGGAGTAGTTTGGGGAAGAGATCTTGTATGGAGAGGAAAATGGGTTGTAAATACATCTCCTATCACTGATAACGTTGGAGGAAAACAATATTCCCTTAAGGTGATTGCTAAGAAAAACGTACAAAAGGCTCTTGAATTATTACGAAACAGATATTATATAATGTTAACTAGAGGAATTAGGGAGGTTCATATATTTGTTGAGGATGATATGACGAGAGAATATTTAAAAAGTATTACTAGAAGTCCATAAAAGTATCGAGAACCTTTCTAGAATGAACTATCAAGCTTTATATTATGTGCTTATGACTACTTTTTTATATCTTATCAAGTAAAGACTGCAATTATTACCTAACTAATATTATGTTTCCTAGGACATTAGCTGTTATTGAATAGCAGTATAGGTTTCTGTAATAGAGAGTCGGAAGCGTTTAATTGCAGATATGAAAATAAATGCGTAATAAGATATTGAACAATAGCCCATTTCTTTAAAATAAGTGTAGTAGTTACATTATAGCTTTTATGGTTGCAATTATATCTGACTCAGCAGAAAGTCTAATCCAGGTAGGTGGATTATTTATAATATTAACTCCTCTTCTTAACTTCACACTATCCATTATATCGTCATTAAGGCTAGCTTTCATCTGAAGTTCTACTTCACTATTTACTGATATAGCTAGCTTGTTGGCAGAAGGAACGTAATACCACTTACTCTCTTTACCCTTAAATTTGCCCCTCAATTCACCATATTTTCTGGGATCAAAAATTGAAACATCAATATACTCTACCCATATCTCATGCGTATATCCCTCTTTTCCAGTGTCTAACCTAGTAGTATAAGTATCCCTAAAGGATGCAAAGAAAAGTTTAGGTCTTCCGTCTGGTTCAGTAGTATAATGAGGATGCCCTATTTGAACAAATGAATCGTCTAAACCTAAAAGTGGCATAATTGAACCTTGTAATAAGCCTATTTTTCTGAGGTCGTCTGCTTCTGATACCTCATCTAGACTTGGGCCAATAAATGTTTGAAGCATCCATTTAGATAAAGTATCTATTTCAACAAATATTTGTATACGTGGAATCAAAGTGAGATCTAATACATCATTAGCCCTAGCCCAAATTCCAATTTCGCCAAAGTCATCAACAGTTATCTTCTCTAAGTCATCAATATTCTTTATCATATATAATTTTATTCCAGAAGAATCTGCATTGGGAGTTACCGCAAAAGCGTCATGCATGTATCTATAGGCACCAGTAGGTCTTATGGGTACCCCAGAATCCTTCTTTAAATCCTTAATTAGAATTTTGTAATTCCTTAATTTCCACTCAGAATCAAAGATAAAAAGATATGCGTCGTCTCCATGAGTTGAAGTTACGTAAAACTCATCTCTAGCTTCATTATAAAAGCCTCTTACTGCGTTATTACTGTAGTTAACTTTCACTGGAAAATCTGAAGGTAAAATCTTTTTAACATTCGCAAAGTCTATATTTAAACTATTATCTATTGGTGCCACAAAGCCTTCTCTTTTTAAACCTGTAAGATCACTCCAACCAGTGAAAAGTAACCAATGCTTATCCCTTTTAGCATCGTAAATGACATAGGGAGTACCTACACCACCTTTAATATCACTTATGGGAGATTTTTGAGGAAGAATTATTGGTTTAATCATAATTATAAATGCCAAACAGTGAATATATAAGCAAATATTAACACTTTATGCAGAAATGATGCAACAACTTTAGGTTACAGCAGATCTCGTAAATTCCAGATATCTATTTTGTTTGATTGCTAAACACAATCTAGTATAGTTATCAGTTGCAATGATAGTCAACATAAGCACTCCTAAACTTTAACGTCATTAACACTAATGATAAAAAAATGTTGTAATTACAATGTTATACTACACTTTGTATCTGTAGTTGGGTATTCCCTTAACCTCAACTTTTGTAGTAAACACTTTTCCCGCTAAAGGGTCTTGACTCTTTCCAGCAGTTGTAATAAATATTCTATCTAAATCTGGAGTACCAAATGTTACTGAGGTTACATAAGTTGCTGGGACTTTTATTTCAAACACCTTCTCACCATTTTTAGGATTCCATCTACTTACCTTTCCACCACCCCAGTGCGCAACCCATATATACCCTTCCTCATCAACGGCCATTCCATCCGGATTTCCTGGTTCGCTTCCGAAATCTACTGCAACCCTTTTGTTATATATTTCACCCTTGTTTAAGTCAAAATCAAATACGAAAATTTTCCTTAATGGAGAATCTATAAGGTACATCTGCCTATTCTCTATATCCCAGCCTATACCATTAGAAACTATTAGACCTTCTAGCATCTTAGTTAGCTTATTGCCCTCAAGCTTGTAAAAATTACCAGTAGGTTTTCTCTCATTCATATTCATGGTCCCAGCCCAATATCTTCCCATTTTATCACACTTACCGTCATTGAATCTATTTGTATCCAAATTAGTTTCTGTCTCTGTAATTTTTTCCAAGGAATTTGTGAAAAGATTTACAATATAAAAACCGTGTCTAATGGTCGCAATAACCCTCTTATCATCAATTACACAAAGAGATGATACTAAATCTGGCATATTATAAAAGATTTCACTCCCAGTATTGAGATCATTAACTATTATTCTCTTTCCTTCAATATCAACCCAAAATAGTTTATTTAACTCCTTATCATAAACTGGACCTTCTCCTAAAATTGCCTTATAGTTACTTAACGTAATTAGATTTACTTCCATCATAGACACTTAAAAAGAAGTGACTTTTATTCACTTCTGTTGTTGTTCCTTTTTACCATCTAAAGCGCTAGTAATTGTAGATCTTAAAATATCCCTTTCGTAAATTACAGCCTTGCCTCTTAATGCTGATACTATCGCGGCTAGAAATGCCATGGCTGAACCTATGTAAAAAGCAGTTCTTAAAGCTTCAACGAAAGCTGGAGCTAGGACATTAGGGAACCAATAAGTACCAGTTATTGTGCTTATTGTAGAAGCTGGTATTGAACTTACAATAGAGTTCGGCAATTGAGATAGAACAGTAGATACTGGATTATAACCCAAGAATGCTGCAAATATTGCTGCAGTCGGAGGTAACTTAGCCAGTATTGAGGCTAGCTGAGGAGCACCTGCTGCGTTTAATGCTGATGTTAGTACTGGAGGTAAGGTTACATATAAGGTGTCAATCACTATAGTAAAGAATATGCCTATACTTAGAGTACTACCCGTGTTGGTTAACATAGCCCTTATTCCAGATGCTGATCCTCTGTGCTGAGGAGGTGCTGCGTTGATTAACGCAGCCATGTTTGGAGAAACAAATAGCCCATTTCCAACGCCCATAAAGAATATGATTAAAGCGAATTCTAGGTAATTAAAGTTATATGGCAATAAAGTTAATAATAGAAATCCAGTTCCCATTATTACTAATCCAGTAGTTGCTAAGCTTCTTGCACCATAACGATCTGAAAGCTTACCTGCAATAGAACCCATTATTCCAAACCCAGCTAATAATGGCAAAAGGTAAATTCCAGCCCAGAAAGGCGTTACTTCATAACTATACCCATGTAGAGGTAGCCATATTGCTTGTAATAGCAATACTAACATTAATTGCAAACCACCAAATGCTAATTGAGCAAGAATAATTGCTACTGCAGCTGACGTAAAAGCCCTCGTTTTAAATAATTCCAACCTAAACATAGGGTCTTTAACTCTTCTCTCAATAAATATAAAGCCCACAAACATCGCTATACCCACTACTATACTTGTTATTACAAATGGATTGCCCCATCCAGTAGCTTGAGTGCCATACGGTAATATCCCATAAGTAATACCTATGAGAATTAGAATAAGTGAGATGGCGTACATTATATTGCCTAATATGTCAACGTTCTGATTCCTATTTGGTTTGCTTAATTGCTTTAAGGATCTATATGACCAAATAGTTCCTAAAATTCCTATTGGGACACTAACTAAGAATACGTCACGCCAATATATTGATGCTAGTATTCCTCCAATGATTATTCCAGCCACCCCCCCAAATATTCCTATAACTCCATTTAAACCTAAGGCAAATCCTCTTTCATTAGGTGGAAATGCCTCAGATATTATTGCCGCACTGTTCGCCATTAAGAAAGCTCCACCTATACCTTGAACTATTCTATAGATTACTAATTGAAGTGCTGCTATATTTCCACTACCTGGTGTTATATAAAGCAACAGAGAGCCAATTGTAAATATTAAGAATCCAAGATTGTACATTCTCACTCTTCCGAAAATATCTGAAATTCTACCTACATTGACTACTAGGATTGCTGATACGATACTATAGCCAAATAGAACCCATAGTAAGTATTGGAAGGAAGTAAATGGGTTAATGTTAATTCCCTTAAATATCGCCGGTAATGCTATTAAGACTACGTTTGCGTTCATGAAGCCCATAAATGCACCAAGACTCGTATTAGATAAAGCAATCCACTTATACTGAACCATATGGTTAAAGACTTAACTTTAATTTATTAAAACTTTTGCCCAATAACGATCAGAAATTTTTAAAAAATCGTTAATCTATAATTAACAACCAATTATCTGCTACTTATAAAGATGTATAAGACTGTGGATAGTACTATTAGGAGAGCATCTAAAATAAACGCTATTAGGGCTGGTCCAGTAGTTACTGGCAACGGTCTACCTATTATTGGGGCGGGCAAAATCCTAGTTAGAGAAAGAAGTAAATAGTTTATCCACCAGTACACCACTTCTAAGAGATAAATAATCTTTACAAAAAATAACCTAAAAGATAAAATAAACAAAATTCCTGCAATTATTGATAATATTGCATCAAAGAGGAAAAATACTCTTATGCCAATAGGGAGAAATGATATATTATATAGCGGAAGATGATCAGCAGTCCACGCAAAGCTTAGTATTCCAGCTACTATTCCTAAAATTAATAATGAAACTGAAGTACGTGGCATACTCCACCTTTCCTAAGTCCTAGTTAAAAACTTTTACCCAAATCGCTAATTGATTTGAAAAAGAATCTTGGGAAAAAATTTAAATTTAATAACAGAGAGTGAAAAAGCTGTGAAAAGATGAAAATAAGTAAAATCGGAATAATAATATTAGGAATTTCTATAATTGTACTTATAATTGGTGGAGCATTTTTCGGAATGGCAGCAACTGCACACCACCCAGTAGTAAGTAACAAAACTATAACATCGACATCAGAGTCATCCACAACGACCACTGCTTCAAGTTCCTCATCATCCTCCACAACAACATCATCATCGAGTGCAGCAGTATGGGGCTAAAGAGAAAGCTATTTGTTTTTAGTTTTTCTTTTTCTTCAATAGGTGGTCCCTTAGCATTAGTTGGACAATTCCTAAAAAACGTAAGTACTTTAGAGGTAATACTCTCACTTATTATATTTGCGCCAATTACGTATATGACATATTACGCGATGGATAAAGTTTGGGATAAAGGAGGACTTTACGATTACGTAAGCAAGTTCACTCCTAATCTCTCTCGGTACTTTCTCTTTTTCTGGATATTTTCATATTTCCTCTACTTAAGCTATACTGTAGATTATATAGTATATTGGATATTAAATGAAAATGGATTAATGGCGTCCATACTGGTACTTCTCATAACATTAGCAATTGCTACGATAGTGTATATTGGCCGTGAATTAGAATTCTTGCTGGTTTCAACAATATTACAAATTGTATTTGCATTACCATTTAACTGGAATTTTAGACCTTTCAGTCCTTTTGAATTTAATTTAAATGTTGTACTTTCAACATCACTGTTATATATATGTATAACTCTAACGCCATTTGTAGGAAACGGTAGCAAGGAGGGTATTAATAGCATATTCCTAGCATACTTAATAAGTGGTACGATACTGCTTTTAGATTCCTTCTTTAACATACCTAAAATAATTTATCTCATCTCTTCATTTAGCACATTTTCCTTAATAATAGTAGAATTTTACTCCTTAAGGAACGTTCTATCAAGAACCACTTTAAAAAACATAAATCTCTATCTAATATTAGCTTTCATAATTTCTACACTAATTAGTTTAGTAAATCCTTACGTTTATTACATTTATACCATTACACCGTCAGTGACAGCACTTTACGTTTCATTAATCCTTTTCTTTATTTCAGTTACACTTTCAATTGAAAATAAGTTAAAGGTATTAAGTATCTTGAGCCTAGGGCTTTTAGCATATGGACTCTACACTTCACTTCAATTCTCGTCATTTTACTTATTAATAGAACAAATTCTTACAATTATAATAATTTCATTAATACCTTTTGTTAAAAACTTACTTTCTTACTAGATTCCTCACTCACATTCCTGCTACCTGACAATAATCTCATATAAAGATATCCTCCTATAGCTTGTAATATCCCTCCTATCTCTAATGGCAAAGACAACGATAAATCTAACAAGTAACCACTAATACCAGAACTCATCTGAGAAAATCTAGTAGCCATACCTTGAATGCTTGAAGCAGTACCGAAATCCTCTTCAGAAACTCCCCTAACGTTAACTGCACTTCTATTTGGAGATCCAATTCCCGCATTCAATCCCCTAGCAATATATAATCCTGCTGCCAATGGTAGCCATGGTGAAAAGGCCATTGCAATTAAGAATATCCCATTTAATATTCTGGTTATAGAGGCAACCTTTAGTGGTTCTGCCCTTAATTTGCGTGCAAGTAAAGATCCGATTGCCGTTGTTAGGTAAGATGTAGTGAAGATTAAACCTATCTCAAAGGAGGTAGCGTGGAAGGCTAACTTATACCATAACGGAAGCAATGGAATTGCAATACCCAATCCAAATCCAGTTATAGAATTAGAAACTATAACCTTGGAGATAAACTTAAGGCTAGGCTTCGTAATAACCTTACTTGTTTTTTTAGGCCTTTTAACCTCCTTAACGAACAGTAATGATATGGCAGAAGCCAATAATAATGCAAAAGAGACGAAGTAGAGGATCCTATATCCCTCAACTGAATTATTGATATAAGATCTTAAAGAAAGTAGAATACTACCACCAATACCTGAAAATGATGCAGCAGACATTAGTAAACTAAGTCTTCTTACCCTTTCTGCTTCATTCCTCCAATTGCTTGCCACTAAAGCAGTTAATCCAGGTGAGAAAACTCCTCTAATTCCTCCTGCTGCACCACCAACTCCCCCTATAATAAATCCCGTAAAAATCAGAAAATTATTGATTGAAATTGCAAGTACCAATGCAGCTAATGAAGATATTATTTCTGTTGCGATGAGTACTTTTTTATAACCGTATCTATCACCTATCATACCTAGAGCTAAACTGAGTAGAGAAGAGAACAAGATAGCACCTAAGAATATTATACCTATAATTTCTGGTCTTACGCCAATTGAGGCTAAATATAATGAAGAGGACAGTGTAATATAAATTATGCCTATACTTCTGAATATTCTAGACATTAAAAGAAACGTATAACCATAGTCATCCTGCAAAAAAATCACCTAAATAGAATAGTAAAGCTTAGTGGTTTAACAATTTTTCGTTTTACCTTTTAACGCTAGCAAAATTAAACTTAATAAGTAAAAGATAGAGTATATACTTATGCCCATATGTCCCTCATGTGAAATTAAATTTAACAGTTGGGAGGATGTGGCTAAGCACATAGATGAGATGGCTAATACTAGGAGTGATCCATCGCATGTAATGTGGTTAAACCGTAATATATCTATCCAGAGAATGAACGTTAGAGAACTAGCAAATAGTTTAGAGACTTTCTTTTCAACGCCAAATGGTCTAAGTGTGTGGATAAGAAAGAGATTTATATCGAAATTTTATGGTGATAACCCGCATCCATTTATTGTGGCAATGCAGAAGCCTACTAGAGGAGTCTTATTGGGTTATGTAATAGAACACCAACATTTCCTAAAAAATTGGGTTAAGGTTTTAGCTTCAATAGTTACTAAAACTGATAAAGATGATGTTTTACACTATGAGTTAGAGAATATCGCTGTTGAGTTTATAGGATATAACGGAAGACCAAGCCATTACGAGCTATTATTAAGGATGGGTGAGGCTTTAGGAATGCCTAGAGAGAAGATATTATCAACACCACCTTTACCCGCAACACAGTCTGCAATAAAAACGTGGAGAAAAATAGCTGAAACTAAAACCTGGCTTGAAACTATGGCTGCAATGCATAGCCTTGAACTAGTAGCTGATCGTAGCTTAGTTAAATATGGAGCTAGACTACCTTACTTTAATCCATTAATTTTAACTTCTAATGAATATCCCCAAGCTGTGAAGGACTTTTTAAGAGAGGGATACGAGGCAGATGTCTCACATGCTGGAGAGGCGTTAGAGATGGTGGAGAGATATGCAGAGGAATTAGGATTAAAAGAACAAGTTCAAGTAGTAGTTCTTAAATCATTTGACGCATTCTCTAAATATTTATTAGCCAGATTAGAGAGAGGGTTTGAAATAGAGCCAAGTTTAATTAAAGAGGTGATGAGTATATGAAAATAATAGTTAACGGAAAAGAAGCAGGGACAAAAGATAAAGGCTGTGCACTATGCGGTGCCACTTGGGGAGAATATTATGAAGAGATTGATGGAGAAAAGTTATTCTTCTGTTGTGACTATTGTGCTTTAGAATTCGTTAATATGGTAAAAGAAGTCAAGAAGAGAACTAACTGGAATAAAATCGATGAACTGATAATCAATGGAAACTATTATACAGGTAGAACTTGTACAGCTAAAAATGAGGGAAAAGAATACAAATACTATGTCAAATTTAATGACGAAGCTGGTATAGACACCTTTAAAGAATTAACCTAATGGTTCGCAAATTCCGTTGTCCTTTAATAATAATTTACCGCCATCTTTGGGCTCAGTTAAAGATCTACAAAAGAGTTTTGCATTATTCGATTTAACCAAACAGAGCCAATAACTATCCTCAAAACCTTCTGGGGTGGCTGTTAATTTCCAAGATGCTATTACTTCAACTTCTTTAATACTAACATTCTCTAATGTTACGGAACCGCATTTAGGACATCTCATTCTCTTAACCCAAAACGTATATCCGCAATTTTTGCAGACATAAATCAAGGTTCATCACCATAAATTATTACAGTAGCTGAATTTCCAAAACCAGCCATACTTAAAGATAATCCTACCCTAGCATTCTTAACTTGCCTATTTCCCGCTTCATTTCTAATCTGCAAAAACGCCTCTACTGCCTGGGCTACGCCACTAGCTCCTATTGGATGACCCTTTGAATTTAATCCCCCACTGGTATTTATTGGCATTTCACCATCAATAGAAGTGTAGTTGTCATAATAAGCTTTCCATCCCTCTCCTTTCCTTAATAAACCTAATTCTTCTGCCTCCACTATCTCTAAAACGGTTGCCATATCATGAAGTTCTGCGAAATCAATTCTGTCGATCTTAGCCATTTTCTTAGCTATTAATCCAGCATTCCTTACAGATTTTATTGACAAGATATCCTCACGTCCAGATAGATATGAAGTATCTGAAGATACACCAATACCCTTTATGAAAACTGGTTTCTTAGTAAAACTATACGCATATTCATCCTTTACCATAACTAAAGCGGAAGCCCCATCACTTATTGGAGTGAATTCGTACAAAGTTAAGGGATCAGCTATTATTGGAGCCTTTAACACATCTTCCAGTGATACAACTTTTTGAATATGAGCATATGGATTTAGTGAACCATTATAGTGATTTTTAACCGCAACTAATGCAAAAGCTTCTCTCGGGGCATTATACCTTCTCATATACTCCTTCGCCATTAAGCCTGCCAATGAGGGCAAAGTCAGACCAGCTTTCCTTTCTTCAAGGGGTAATAAGGAAGCTATTATTGACGTTACTTGTTTAGTGTTTTTTTCGGACATCTTCTCAACTCCTAAGACTAAAACTGTATTAGCGACTTTAGAATCCAGTAATGATTTAGCAACTAATATTGCAGACCCACCGCTACCACTGGTATTATCAACTCTTATTGAAGGGACGTTATCAATAGATAGATAGGTCGTAATCAGGTTGTTAATGCCAGATTGGAAATTGAATTCCCCAGAGTAAGTGTTAGAAACTACCACAAAGTCTATTTCGTATTTCTCTATTAACGGTAATGAGACCTCCCCAGCTAGTTCCAATAAACTTTCCTTCCTTTTTCCAAACCTAGTTAAATTTGCATCAATAATTGCAACCATTCACATACCTTATTCGCATTCAGAATATAAAATTAAAGACACATAAGGTTATATGAGGTTAAATTTTTCACTTGTTAAGACTTAAATTAAATAATCTTCTATATGCAAAAGGAACTTCTTTACTGACAATATCTTAACTTGATCAATTGTTTTTTCTTCCCCTCTGTATACTATAAGAATAGGGTTCTGAATATCCGTTACCTTATCTTTGAATTTTTTTATTGGATCAATTTCCCTATATAGAGTTTCTTCGCTTTCAATTTCATAAGCAACTTGTATAGGCTGTATAATATCGCCTCTCTGAAGAATAAAGTCGATCTCCTCTTTTTCATGCCAGTAGTATAGATCAGCCCGTGTATTAAAAGAGTACTTAAATAAATGCTGTGCTAGCAAGGTTTCAAACAATCTGCCTCTACTTATCCTTACGCTAAAGATTTTCATAAATCCATTATCTGTAACATATACCTTTCTTGGACTAACTTCAACTCCCTTTACTGAGAAAGAGAAGTTTTTAAGAAAGAATATTAGAAATACTTTCTCTAAGTACTCTGAATACCTTTCCACTGTTTTTACTGGGATCTTCAGAAATTTTGATACATTACTATATGTGACTCTAGAACCAGAAGACGTTATATAAAATTTTGCTAAAACTCTTAATTTACTCTCATCTCTAATTTTATACCTACTAATAACATCCTTAAGAATGATACTTTCAAAGTAGGATGTTAGTAATTCATCAGCGATATCCTTGTGAAGTACTACGTCTGGGAAACCACCTAGATTCATTAGCTCCTCAATACTTTTATCTATATCTAAGGAGTGTTTAATTTCATCTATTCTATCCCTTAATTTTATGCCTTTGAAGCTTAAGTTTTCCATTAGATCTAACGTAAATACTCTTACTTCGACATGTCTGCCAGATAATAAAGTAGTATATTCAGAGCTTAGCAATTTTGCTGAAGATCCAGTAACTATTACTTTGTTACCTTTTTCTGCTAACCCTCTTACTATCCTCTCCCATCCCTCTACTTCTTGAACTTCGTCTATAAGAATATAAAAATTATTACCTTTCTTAATGTTGATTTCATATAAACTTAATATTCGTAGAAGAGTGTTATAGTTAACCTCAGTAAGTCTTTCATCATCCAATTTTATCACTAAGGTATCCCTAGGGTCAACATTATCTTCTTCAATTACTTTTTTAATTACTTGTAATCCAATTATCGATTTTCCGCTTCTTCTTATACCAGAGATGGCAACAATGTTAACCCCTTTAAGAAGGTTTTTTATTTTACCTACATACTCCTCTCTTTCTATCCATTGTTTGGTAAAATTTCCCCAAAAGTTCCAATCCTTCATTATTTCTAAAAGCTCGTTATCGTCCACAAGATATCACATTTCAAATTTGATATTTAAACTTTGTCACATATGACAAGAATTTATGAGAGAACCTTGTCACATGTGACAAAGATATCTTAAAAAATTCTGTCTTGAATTGAATAATTACAAATTGCTAAAACTATCAAGACACAAGCTTCTGGGGAAAATATCAAAAACATTAATGGCAACAAGAATGGCAAGTCTACTTTTACGATAGGTGCAAAATCACTTCCCTAGAAAATTAATCTAAATAATTAATAAAAGTGTCCTTATATTTTTACTATATTTCGGTATAAGTTCATCAAGAGTTATTCCACTAATGGAATGGAGAAGGATAAGCGGGAAAATCAGTGACTTCTATAAAGTCCAAGTATTGAGATTTTAACATTGTGAAACTTAATGAGATTCAAACCCATATAAGTTACTGAACTCATCACAAAAAGGAAAACCCATCCTGATTATGTTTTACAAAAATCTTGCAAATATTAGAGATAGTAAGTTTTTTGTTGTTCATGCTCACTTAAATACAATAATCTTTCTTTAAGAGAGGGATGGGTAGCAAATGAGAAAAACCCTTTCCTATCAACAGTGTTATTAATAATGAACTGTTTAGCTAACAGTACTTGTATTGGGGGTACATATCTAAGCATAGAGAGAGGTATGCTTCTACTTAGATACCCAATTTTTATTAAAGAACTTTCAAGCCAATATGTTAAATTGGGATCAATACTTATCGCAGTTAAATCAGCTCTTTTCTCTATAACTCGGTGAACATTAAACACTAAAGGGAACAATAGCACGAAATAGAATATTAAAAGAACCGGAAGATACATAAAAGGTAAAAAGGATAAAAATCCAGCATAAAGGGAATTCATAGCAATTATCGTAACTAGCATTATTTCTGGATCATAATTTCGGATGTGAGCAACTTCATGGGATAAAACCGCAATTAGTTCCTCTTGAGATAAGGTATTATATAACGATAAAGTAATAGCTACACCCCTGAAAACCACATTACCAAAAGCAAACGCGTTAAGAAAATTATCCTCTATAACATATACATTGGGCATCTTAACTTTAAATTTGCTAGAAATGTTTTTTACAATTAGCGTTAAATCTTGAGGGGCCCTTCTCATCTTAAATGTTAACATCATTATAAATGGTGATATTAGGTACCATAAACCAAATACAAGCCCTATCTGAATTAGGAAGAAATAAGGAACATTAACATTCAGAGTTGATACTAATAAATCAATTACCAAAATAGAAAAGAATGAAACAAAATAATATTTCCACCAATATGTTGTTATCGATTGCACACATATTACTTAATCTTTAAGATTATATACTTACTTACCTCATAATCTAAGTTGGGGTTTGGGTCTCATCGAATCTCATATACTTTGTATTCAACTCTCGACCCTTGGACCTCACCGAAGTCACGAGTTTCCCCGTTCATTCTTCTCCATCCCATTAGGGGGATAACCCCACTCACCTTTTTAAGGTGAGGAAACCCCCCCACATCTTGATTTAACCCCACCACCATTCGGGAATTAACCATCCACATCTAGGGGTGGGATCTAAGAATAAATTGTGATTATAGTATATAAATTTCGCGTTTTTATAGTAACTGCTTTCGACGGCAAAATATGAGAGAGGAACGTCAGCGATTTTCTCATTTGTAGCTGAGATGTTCCAAGTTAATATAGACGCTATCTCCTATCCTCAGTATTATAATAAATGCGACGATGCAATTTCTCTATGGAAGGAGGATATGCAATCGAAAAGGTCTATAGTACCGCTTTAGCATACAAGGTTAATGATAATATACTCTTTAAATTATGACCCGCATTATTTTTATTTATAACATACGTGTTAATTTTATGAAACCAGAAGACTATTATTACGCACTTAAACTAATTCCAGAAGTAATAGTAAGAAAAGGAAAATTATTGCATGTAGAAACGTGGATTGAAGAGGATAAATACAAGTCATCTATCTATCTTAACCTCAAGAAAATAACGTTTCAAGGAAATGAAAGCGCACCTAGACTTTTCAACGATAAACTTTACTTTGTAAGGGGTGAAGAATCTAAATCCTCTTTGTTAGAAGATCAAACCTATGGAGAACCAAGGGTGCTATTTACATTAGGTAAAATATCTAAGTTTGAATTTCATAATAAAGGTATTTTAGTAATTGGGGAAGAAAATGTAGATAAGGCACTACCTTTCAAGACAGATAAAATAAAGTATAGGTTTGATAGCAGAGGTTTATTAAGAACTAGGCAATCGCTTTATTTATATGACGGAAAAGAACTACGGAAGATTGTTAGCGGTGATTTTGATGTTACTGATGTTGCTACTAATGGTGATAGAGTTGTAATTTCAGCAACTAAGGATGGAGATGACTATGGATTAGGAAATGTATATGAAGTTAATTTGGAAACTGGCGAACTAAATAGAATAACGAAGGAAGATGGAACCATACAAGCAATAGCAATGAATAAGGAAGGAAAGATAGCTTTTCTAGGGCACAGAAAAGGGCTAACACCTTGGGCGTCTTTAGAGATAATTCTACCAGAAGAGAATAAAAGTTATATTTGTGGAAATAGTTGTGGAAATAAAGTATTAACCGATTTATTCGACGGTGTGAAAGATAAAATTATATTTGAAAAGGATCTAATACTTACACTAGGACAAGAGGGTGGAACTTCACACATTTATCAGATTTCTGATAACAAAGTGGATAGAATAACGAGCGGAAATATAGTTGTCAGAGGATTTGACTACGATGATGGAGATCTAGCTTACTTTTATTCGACGCCAGAAAAGCCAGTAATACTGAAATACAAGGATTTAGAATACGACCCTAACCCCAACATTAAAGGACGCTCTCCAGAAAGAATCGTAGTTAATTCAAATGGAATGGAGATTGAGGGATGGAGCATAATTAGAGACCCCAACGCACCCACAATATTGTTTATCCATGGTGGACCTCATATGTCTTATGGATACGCGTATTTTATAGAATTTCAGTTCTTCGTTGATAATGGATTTAATGTTATATATTCTAATCCTAGAGGTAGCCAAGGATATGGAGAGGAATTCGCTAAAGCCTGCGTGGGAGATTGGGGCGGAAAGGATATGGAAGACTTATTAAACTTCGTAAAAGCGGTAAAGGATAAATTTGGACTGAAAGGTAAATTTGGAGTTACTGGTGGTTCCTATGGAGGTTTTATGACTAATTGGATAGTTACTCAGACTGACATATTTTCCGCTGCTATTAGTGAGAGAAGTATATCAAACCTAGTTAGCATGTGTGGTACAAGCGATATAGGCTTCTGGTTTAACACAATAGAGTCTGGAATCAAAGATCCATGGAGTACTGAGGGTATAGAAAAGTTAATGAGAATGTCTCCCATTTATTACGTAAAGAACGTAAAAACTCCAACAATGTTAATCCATGGTGAAGAAGATTATAGATGTCCAATTGAACAGGCCGAACAATTTTACGTAGCATTAAAGATGCAAGGAGTCCCAGCGGTTCTAGTGAGATATCAAGGTGATAGCCACGAACATGCAAGAAGAGGAAAGCCTAAGAATATGATAGACAGATTAAAGACTAAACTGGAATGGTTTAGTAAGTATCTACTCTAAAGACGACTCACATTCCTTGTTTATTGCAGAAAGAATATCCTTTAGAGTAACTACACCTATTGCTTTTCCATTTTCATTAATAGCTAATAGATGTTTAATATTATTCTTCATCATAAATATAAATATATCTATTAAATCTTCTTCACCATTTACAGTAATTATGTTCTTAATCATAACTTTTGAAATTGGGTCATTAGATGAAATGCCATTGGCTAGAGATCTCAAAATAATACTTCTAGTTGCTATGCCTATTATGTCCTCCTTATCATTAACAATAAGTACGAAATTAAGCCCATTCTTTTTCATAAGTTCCAATACTTCAGAAATCTTAGCATACCGAGGCACCTTTAGAAGCATAGTATTATTAAAAACATCTTTAAGCTTCATATAATATTCTTCTCTTTGTATAACTTAAACTTTATTTAATATTAACAGCGTTAAATCACTCGATTCGCTTAGAAGAAAACTTAAAAAATATATATAAATTCAGGAAACGGTTCAACAATAGAAAAAGATTTATAGATTTAGCTAGATCCACTTCCACATCCACAGTAGCCATATTCGTCTATCTCTAGATCACAAACTGGGCAAACATAACCGGTCTTTTTAACCTGGTCAGCTTTTTTACCGTAAATTAATAAATGAGAATCAAAGTAAAGGTCCCTTAAACTTGGCATACTCTCTTCCTCTTCTCTTGTGATTTTTATATTCATAGCTTCACTAATTCTAAATTTTAAAGTTTTCTTCTCTAATGCCTTCTTGACTAGTTGTTTTGTCGATATCTTTCCTTTACTAAATCCAGAATCGTCTATTACTTCTATTTCATCATCAGTTATAATTAAAGCAACATTTTCTACTTCTTCGTTTTCATGTAATCTCTTACTTTCTTGCATATACCTATTTATACTGTTTATAGTATTTAAACTTTTACCTCTGATACTCTCATAGAAATAAACGTGTAGCTAAATAGAGAATTGCCTTTATTATTTATCTCATTATAACAAGTAATTACAAACATAAATAAAGAAAGGCTAATCCACGCAACAGCTCATTTTACTTACATCACGTATGAACGATAATGCCACTATTTTTAAACTCTCACTCATAGTTGGAAATACGTGGATTGTATCAATTATATCACTTATAGTTGCCCTAAATCTAATTGCTAATGCAGCCTCATTTATCACTTCAGATGCATACTTTCCAAACATCTGAACTCCTAGAATTTTCCTGGATCTCTTATCTATAACCATCTTTATTAATCCCTGGCTTTCCCTTAATATTCTAGCCTTTGCTATATTTTCCATCTTGACAACTCTATAATCTGTTTCATAACCTTCTCTTGTTGCTTCTAGCTGAGTAAGACCAACTCTTGCAACATTAGGCTCTATAAATATAGCTTGAGGTATACTTAGTTTATCGATCTTTATGTGAGCGTCTAAAATTGCATTTTCTGACGCTATCGAACCCTCCTTACCCGCTAAAGCCTCTAACATTAGATCACCTATTACATCACCCGCTGCAAAAACGCTGGGATTCGTGGTTCTTAGCTCATCATCAACCTTAATGCCACCACTATCATTTAACTTAATCCCGGCTGAATCTAAATTAAGGTCTGTATTGGGTTTTCTTCCCGTTGCCAAAAGTATTTCATCAGCTTCTACCTCACCCTTATCGGTAACTATTATCTTACTCTCACTTCCCTTTTTTCTAACCTCCTTTATCTTTATATTGGTAAGTACAGGTATTCTTTCAGTATCCTCTAGATAACTTTTGACTGCTAATGAAATTTCAGGTTCCCAATTGGGTAATATCCTTTCACTCCTTTGAAGTATTGCTACGTTAACACCTAATCTCTTGTAAATCTGTGCAAATTCTAAAGCTAAGGCTCTTCCTCCAATTATAACTAACGACGATATTTTTCTATCTGGAGACAATGCTTCTACATTAGTCCAATACCCTGTCTCTTTTAGTCCTCTGATATCGGGAATGTTAGGAGAAGAACCAGTAGCTATTATAAACTTCCTAGCCTCAATTATCTCACCATTAACCTTAATTGCTTTAGGTGATACAAAGTAGGCTTTCCCTCTTATTAACTTTACATCATAAGAGTTCAAAACATCTTCATATTTTTCTTTTCGTAGTGCATTAACGATTTCATTCTTGTCTCTAAATACGCTATCGAAATCTGGAAATACCTCTTTCCCTAATATCTGGGAGGTATAGTAGTATAATTCGCTTATTCTTAACAATCTCTTTGAAGGAACACATCCTACATTAACACAAGTTCCACCTATTTCTCCATAACCTATAACTACTGGCTTCACTCCTAGTTCATTTGCTCGTATTAATGCAGCAAAACCTGCAGCGCCATAACCTATTATTACTAAATCTTCTGTCATTTGATTCTTGCCTCGTAGTTATCTGCGCAATGACTACAGCAGAAGTAGTGCTCTTTACCATTAATTATCCTAATATAAACATTATCTTCATTTAATTTAACACCACAATTCTCACATTTTAAATCACTTACATTATTTACATTTAATCTGAGGTTTACCATTCTTTACACCCCCCATCCATAATTACTTCAAACAAATATATAAATATATTCATATGAACATATGTTCATAGAAAGACTTATTAGAAACTCACGAGAGATATAGGATGTGGAGCCATTACTTACTGAATTAGAATCGCTTTTCGATGCATTATCTGATAGAACTAGGTTAAGTATAGTCTTATTTCTATTAGATAAAAAGGAAGCAAATATAGATGAAATATCGAAACACTTAGGAAAATCGCAGTCCTTAATATCGCATCATATGGCTTGCTTAAGAAATTGTGGGATAGTAAAAGTTAGAAAAGAAGGAAAATTTTCATATTATTCAATATCTAGTGAAGAAATAATCGAGTTAATAAGAATTGCCATGAATCACGTTAAAAAATACAGTCAATCAATTTTAGCATGTGACGTTATAACGGAAGAAAAAGAACTTAATATCACAAAAACCTAAATTATTTCATTGGAGTACCAAATTCTTTTAACTCTAGTAAGCTGATTTGCTTCGACTGTAAAACACGCGTCTTCTCCTTTATCCTTATGCATTAATTGATGATCTAATGCCTTAGACACTGGTACTACTTGATTACATAATTTACATCTTAACATTATTTCCTCAGATGGATACGCAGATAATGAGGGCTGTGGTAATCCCGGTAATATTTCATTGCCAACTGGAAATCTAGTAGGTATAATTTTCCTACTGCTCATAAATATAGGTATACAAAAAGGACAATAAAAACTTTATCCATTAAATGAATATATTTAACCAAAATAATTAATCTCCACGTTTCCATATGGTCGCGTTATCACTTTTTCTCCTAATCATAAGAACTCTATGCAGAGGAATTACAATATCCTCATTACCTTTCAAGTATAAATAATAATTATCTACCCTCTCAATTTCATTAAAATAAATCTCTTTCAGCCCTTTATCTGCTAATCTATCCTTTATAATAACTACGTAATCATGCAATTTATCAGGGTACTTCCATATAATCATGTTTATGGCATCCTTAATTCTCATAGATAATTGTGAAAAAGATCAAATTTAAGCATACTTTACTTAACTAAGACAAAGTATTAATACATTAGTAAGTCATTACCCTTAAAAGCGAAGCTTAAGGAGCTATATTAAGTAAAATTTTATAACTATTATGGAAATAAATTTCAACTACAAGAATTAGTTTATTACGTATTATGATAACTTACTACGTTAGTATATTCAAAATAATAGACATTATAAACATACAGCATACCTAGATAAGACTTCTAAGGTTAAAATCACTAATAATTTAAGCTAAGTTTATAATGCGATGGATGTAAGATTTAATAGCTCGCTTCTCTATTTCTATTAAGATGAAGAGATTAGTGCTGTGCCGCCGCGATGATCGATGAAATGCCGGGCGCAAAGCTGATTTATAGAAGTATAAAGAAGAGTAATATGGATAGAGAATATGCCTAAACAATGCCCTAGATGTGGATATGTAAATGTTGATACTGCAAATTATTGTTTAAATTGCGGATATCAACTACTATCATCGTATCCTTTATCAGCTCCACCACCATCGCAACCTAGTAGGACAACTTTAGCTTTTGATATCTTTACAAGGAATCTTTCAATAATAGTACCTGCTGTAATTATGCTAATTATAGAAATAGTTTTGGTTGCGATCTTAGGTGCGATTACCGCTGGAGTAGGTTTAATCTCGCCAATAGCCTTTACGGTCGTAGGGCTAATAAGTAGCATAATATTAAGTATAATAAGCTCAATTCTCTTCATTGGTACAGTTCACACTACTGTATATATGGCTCAAGATGCTATAAGAAATGTGCAACCGAACCTTAATGCTTCATTTTATAGCGCAAGAAGTAGTTTAAGTAGATTATCTGTTATTGCAGTGATATTAGTAGTGCTGGGAATATTGCTGGGAATAAGCAGATCTTTAACGTTAACATGGATAATAGTAGGATTAGTTGGAGTATTATTGTATATAATTTCAGCATCTATAGTATTAAATAGGACAATGACTATCACAGAGGCGATAAATTGGTATTCGAGAGCATTTAATCAAGATGCGATAAGTTCACTGATAATATTAATAGGTTCAATCATTAGTCTAATACCAGTGCTTAATCTTTTCGCAATTCCATACACTTCGATTCTAACTTATTTAATGGTAAGAGATATCAGCTAAATGTGTGTTTGCATTAAGTTAAAATATACTTTATTCACTATTTTATGTAAATGAAGGCGATTTCTGAAGCTATAACAGTGGTTTTTCTAATATTGGTTACATTAATTGCGATTGCAATAGTCACCATATACTATTTGCATGTAGTTAATCTCAATCAATATGGGCTATCCCAAGAACTTAGAAATTATTACATTGACACTGGCCAGATTTTAAGTGTTGTATACTATCACCAAACTGATAATCACACTTGTTTTTACGTTGAAAATATTGGTAATGTACCAATAAATGTTAGCAAAATTTATGTTAATCATACTGCAATAAAATTCATTATATATAATTCGACGACAACAGATATTAGAGTATTATATCCTCAAGTAGTCTATGTAATACAAGTTTATGATAACACGACTAATATTATTATACAAACTACTAATAACAATTTAATAGAATTAGAGGCGTGATCTATGAAAGGACAAGCGTCCGTAATCGCAATGCTGGTAGTTTTCTTTCTTCTAATCGCTACTATTGGGTTACTATTATATATAAGTACGACATACGTGAGTCTACAAAAGGAGTATCTTCAAGTTTCGCAAATACTCGCGAACAAGGCTAAAGAGAGCCTATTGATAGGTTACTCAAACTCAACACTCTCGATATATAACGCAGGTTCTGTAGTCACCAAGATAGTAGCGATATTGCTAATAAATAAGACTAATATCTCGATCCAGCCAGAAAACATTACCATAGATCCTAACCAAAACGTCATAATAAAGGTGAAACCTGCAAGTCAATACGTGATAGTAACATCTTATGGCAACAGTTATTACATACCATCAAGCGAAAAAGTAAAATAAAGGAGATCAAAGATATATCTTAATATGAAGAGGAAAAATAAGAAGGCTTTAGAGAACGCATTAGTTACTGTATTATTGATATTAGTCGCAATTGCTGCGGTTAGTCTAATTAGCTATTACTTCTTCAGTGTGCTTAGACATAGCATGATTACTACTGGTTTAACGCTGAACAATGTGCAAATGGTTGGAGGGATTTTAACTGGTGATATTATTAATCAAGGAGCAAGTAACATAACTAGTATAATTATACAGATACATCCTCAAAACAACGCCACAGTCATAGCGAGCTATACAAATACTACCATTAGTATAGCACCAGGCCAAACGTATGCCTTTACGATTGCAGTATCTAAAGCGATTGAGGGTAATAGTTATGTTATTGTAATAACCGCAAAATACGTTAACGGACAAACTTATTCTACATCAACTGAGGTCATTGATGAGTAGGAATGTAAGTAAGTTGCAATTGTGAGTTATTGTTAAAATAATCATTTTCTCCCTACTTTTTTATACTCATAAGGTAGTAAAGAACTTCAAAAGTTGCTACTTAGAGTATGACATTTTAGATACTTTCATACTGTATTATAAGGATAATTACTTAATATCTACGGAAATTCAAATAGCTTATATAAAGTATTCATGGATAATGACAATAAAGTATTTTATTTTTTAATTTTTAAATACACATATGGCACTTATTGGTAAAAAGAGATCAAATAATAAATTTGAAGAATTGTCTTATTACCTTCAGTCGTTTGACGAATCTGGACTTATTACACTAAGGGCTAATACTGAAAATTATAACGTTATAGACCAATATACCATACCTCCATATGACGTTGAGATATACATTGCTGAAAAAGATGGAATAGGTTACTACTTAATTAATGAACCCTTACTCGATCAGAGGGAAAATAGAATTCTTATGGCGATATTGGATGGCCTAATATACTCACCCTCAAATGCGGTATCGAATAAGAATATTGATTTGTCTAAATTACAAGATGAAGTACTGAAAATCGCGGCAAAGTTAGGAGTTATAGGCGACGTTAAAAGAAATTTAAGGAAATTCATGTATTATATTACACGAGAAATAAAATATTCAGTTATACAACCTCCCATGAGTGACCCTTACATAGAGGAAATAGAATTAGTATCTCCAAATACTCCCGTTTCAGTAGTCCATAGTAGACATAGTGAATGGCCTAGATTAGAAACGAATATTGTGCTTGGAAGCGAATTAAAAGTGAGGAGATTAATAGAAAGACTTGCATCTTTAGGCGGGAGAAGTGTAAGTACCGCAATTCCCCTACAAGATTTTATGTTACCGGAGGGTCACAGAGTAGCAGTAAGTTATGGCGAAGAAATTAGCAGAGGTACAACATTTAATATAAGAAAATTTCCGGAGAAACCTTTAACAATAATAGATCTAATATACAATTACGGCACGTTAAGTGAATTAATGGCAGTTTACTTATGGATAATAGCTGAGGCGAAATTATTCACATTTCTTGTAGGCCCAACTGGCAGTGGGAAAACTACTGCGTTAAACGCTCTTTTGATGCTGTTAAACCCCTTAGCGAAATACTTAACCATAGAGGATACTCCAGAATTAAAATTACCCCATAAATATTGGATACAATTTTATACGAGACCATCTACCTATGAAGGTGGGAAGGATATAAGCTTTTATGATTTAGTTAGACTCTCACTTAGATATAGACCGGATTACATAATAGTGGGAGAGGTAAGGGGAAAGGAAATCGAATGGCTAGTGCAAGCTGTCGCCAGCGGTCATGGTGGTCTTACAACTTTTCATGGTTCTAATCACGTGGATTTAATAACTAGAATTAGTGGTCTATTAGGACCTGAAATGTCCCTACAGTTTAAACAACTAATATCTGTGGTGGCAACTATAAAGAGAATTGAGAGCGATAATAAAAAGATGAACAGAAAGATAGTTTCCATAGTTGAAAACATAGGGGATGAATTTAAAGAAGTGTTTAGATATGACTATGATAGAAAAGATTTCTTCCCTCATGACATAAAAGAAATCAACAGTGTTCAACTTGAGAGAGCTAGGGAATTATTGGGATGGAGCAAAGAAAGGCTCTATACAGAGGTAAAAAACCGAGTATTATTGTTAAGAGGGTTAGCTGAAAAAGGTATTAAGGATTATGAAGACCTAGCAAAGGAATTAGTTAAATACTATACGAGTAACGGTGATAGTATTGAGCGAGAGAAAGCTTAAATTAGCTAACATAATCTCGTATGATTTCCTATTTCTAGTTGTACTTTCTGGTTTATTAGACTTAATTATAACTTTATTTAGACAACACTTCCTAGACGTTATGTCGAATTTCTTTCAATATATTGTAGTAAATCCGGCAATAGCGTTAGGAGACGCATTAGGCTTCTTATTAGTTCTTCAGGCACTACTTTTAGGTTTGTTTATCGGTGGAATAGTCGTATTAAGTATTACATTTGCAATAAACTATAGTAGGATTAGGAGTGAGTTTGAAGAAGGCGTGCCATTATCGACAATTTTACAATCTAGGATTATCACAAGCAGTAGACTAAGCGTAATTGCAAATTGGATAAGAGAACGAACTGAACAATATATAAAAGCGAGCGCTGAATTAATTAGCCCGACCGAGGTTGGAATAAAATATACGGCCTACTTTCTTATATCAATACTAGTAATAATACCAATATCCCTTACACTTAGCTTAGCAACATTATCACCTTTACCTTTCATATTATTGTGCGTACCGTTATTTTTTATCATTTATCCGGAACAGAAATACAAGAGTAAGGCTAGAGAAATGAGGGAAAATATACAAGACGAAATACCGTTTTTTGTTACATTAATTACAATAGTTAACGCAAGTGGTACAACAATATATGAAGGGATAAAGAAGATTATAGAATTTCCAATCTTTAAGGCAATGAAAAAGGAAGCCTTACTTATTTTAAGAGATGTGGATTTCTTTGGAAAATCTCCTCTTGATGCGCTGGAACATAGAGCTAAGCTAACTCTAAATAGAGATTATTCTTGGTTTTTATCTGGTTATACTTCAATTCTAAGAAGTGGTGGGGATATTGAAGCTTATCTATTTCAGAAGGCTAGGGAATTCCTTAATTGGTTACAATTCAGATGGCGATTTTACTCTGAAAGAACGTCATTCCTGGGAGAACTAATAGTGATTCTATTTTTAATATTCCCAATGTTCCTAATAGCGTTGGCTTTCTTTACAAGTGGTGCAGTTATATCGTTCTTGTTGGTAATACCTATATTATTCGGTACAATCTTGTACGCAATAACTGTAAACAATAGACCCAGATACATGGATAACTTAGGACTTAACGTAATTCAGTTATTATTAGCATTTGCATTAACACTTATTGTAGGAGGTTTAATAGAAATATTCATTAATAAAATTTATTACGCAATAGGGCTAGGTTTACTAACGTTTTCTCTTATACTCACAATATTTGTCCAGAATCAGATAAGAGAGATTAACGATGTCGAAAATTCCTTACCACAATTTTTAAGAGACATTACTGAGTTCAGGAAAATAGGATATGATTTATCCAGAGCGATCAAAACTTTAGCTAGTGAGAAAAAATATAGAAGAGAGTTCAATAGGATTTTAGATGAGTTGGTCAAGCAAGATTCCATGGGAATACCCATAACTAGAGCTAGAATAAATACTAGAAGTTGGCTTGGCAAATTTGCACTAACCACAGTTCAAATCCTAATAGAAAGTGGTACTGTAAGACCAGACTTATTAGAATATTTAACAGAATTCACACTTAACTTCGTTGAGTCAAAAAAGGAGGCTTTCTCCAGAATGCGTGCCTATCAAGTTTTAGGAATTTTAACACCAATCTTATTAATAGTTACAATACTAATAGCTATAGTAATTATAGGCTCATTTTCAATAATAAGCGTGCCAACTAGTAATATAGGAATATCACAGTTTCCTAATATTATTAACCAGCTTATATTATTGCCAACAACCGTGATTCAAATGTTCACATTCATTATCATATCAACGTTTACTATTGGATTACTGGTTACAAAAGCATTATACGGCACTGTACAATATATGTTAATGCCGACTATAGGAGTAGCTCTTGCTTTACTATCCATACATTCCTTTAACGTTATTGAACCAATAGTTCTAAAATTCTTCTCGATCTAAACGTTTATATTTTATCTTTTCCTATTTTTTATAATGCAAGATAGTTTAGGATTACTTGCAATTACTCTAGTTATCATAGTACTCTTTTCGATTCTAGTAGGCGTAGTTATCCTAGATCATGAGAACGAAGTACAGTCATATAACATTCAAAACAAGGTAGATTCTGAAATCATAAACAGAGCTAAGGTTGGCTATTATTGGGTTGTAGAGGAACTTAAAAACGAGACCATATCGTTCATACCGCATGTTTACCTATCAGACACAGAAGGAGTGTACGGCATAGAGTACGTTATAGAAACAACGTTCACTGGGAATACTTTCACATTTCCAATAAATAAATTAATTATATTCACTAATGGTTCACTAACAAGAAATGGAATAGTTCTAAGTCCGGGAGAGACAATATTAATAAGACCAAATATAACCAGTGGTCAGATAAGTTTCGTAAGTACAACCGGTAATGCATTTTCCCTAGCATTACTTCCTCCATCATCAAAAACGTTAGCAACAAACGAGTCTAATGAAAACTATACAACTGTAAACATAGGAAATGAAAGTATATTAAGTTTAAAAACATCTTCAAATCATAGCTTAGGCCCTAAAAACATAACTAGTGTAGAGCTAATATATAATACTACACCTCCCCTTTATAACATAAGTATTTCACCATCATTAAACCAACCAAATCTAATATTGAATGGGATTACTATATTGTGTTATAAGGTAAAAATAAGTTATTTTGAAAATGTGACCTTTATAAAAGCCGTTAATTCCAAAAATAATAAAAGCTATCTAATTTATCCAGGATATGGCTGGTGGAATGGAACTGTATATATGATCTACAAAAATAATAATGGTGTACTTGCTAGCACCTCAGTTGGATACTTCTCTATATACTATAATACATCTTATAACTTTTTTAAGTATGGTCCAGTAAACTTTGCAAATGGGTATGATATTACTCCTTACGTAAAAGAGAGTGGATACGTCCCCCTTTATATGATATTATATACTTATAATGTTACAAATTCGTCTAATAATGAATTTTATAAGATAGGAAAATACAGCCAATTGTGGGTTATGGCTAAAGGCAATAACTCTCCAGTTTACATAAGCTATGAAGGTTATAATTATTCGTATTATTATTATTATAAAATGTTAACAAACTATGAGCAAACTCAACTTAATCCAATTAAAGTTGGTGGGTCTACGGTGTATTTAGGTTATTTTCCGCTAAACATTACTGTAAGCTTAGTTAACACAAATAATTTAATGCAATACAATATCTCGTCATTTCAAATCGCCTACGAGAACATGCCGTTCCTATCAGCTTTACCAATAATTCTTAATATAACCTATAACGTCACTTCTTATTCTCCTCCTTTTTTATTAAACTTCTCCTTAACTAATACGTCTTTAACAATAATGTTTAATGGAACCCCAAACTTGCCTAATTTCTCACGTTATATATTTAGCTTACCCACCATGATACCAATAAATGAAAGCATGTTAAATGTTGATGCGGACGAATTTCCCTTAGTCTTACCCTTTTTTGTTATTGTAGTTAATGGAAATACACTCGGAGAAAACTTACCTATTACCTAAAGGTAGAAGATATAGATAATATAAGATCATCGAAATTATTATTAAGATATCATAGGGTATAGGATTTATTAAGAGAAGTAAAATTGCCACAGCTAATGCAGAGTACATGTACCTCCAAATCTTCTTCGACGATATTACCCCCACGAGTGAGAAACCTAGGGAGAATATTAATGCAGAGTAAAACCACTCAGAGTAGTCAAATGCAGTTGGTGGAAAAGCAACCGCACCTATTAGAGGAAACACTTCCCTATACGTAAGCCCCTTCAAATAGTGTAGTATATACAGCGCTAGCATTTCTGCCATCATTGGGTAAAAAAACCAGTAACTATTTATCGAATAATAAAAAGCATAGTAAGGTGTGATAAAGCGAGACGGACCAAATTGTGCAATTCCAAATGTAGATCCCATTAATACCTCGTTAACTACAAGTAAGATTGAAAAAAACACAATATGTGTTCTTTCTCCTCTAAAATGCCTATTGACCAGCTTTCTTATTGTCATTAAGAAATATGCTATTAACGGTATCATAAGGAAAGCGTTTATCCCAAATGCTATTGCAAGTGAAGAAGTTGATGGATAAAAGAGATATAACGATGCACCTACGAACATAGTTATCATCATTATCAGTGAAAAATATATGAAAAAAACTCCCACATAGGTCTTTATCTTTTCTATGTAATATAAAATTAGGATTATAATACCAACCATTAGCGAAGCGATTAATGCTAGAAGTATTATTTCGTACTGCACAACCTACATAACTTAATCTGAAAAAATAAAATTTGACTTGCACCATCAATTCAATCAACAATGAGTTCTAGCCTCTACTAAGGTCTGTAGTGAGCTCTCACTCATCGCTAGTGAAAATATCATTATACATTACATGCTAAAGCTAGTCCAAGGCAAAAAGTTGTACACGTTACTCTATCAAGAGCAATTATCAAATTATCATCAGCATAGCCATACAGTAGACATTCCTCAAGACAAGTTGCTGATGCAAATGGATCAGATGCTATAATTATCCAACCCTTTTGATTTCAACTTTTTCTGGTTCATAATTCTTTAAAATCTGTTGCATTACATTACCTTTTATTTCATATCTACCAGAAAGAACTTTAGTTACAGTATTTCCTTTCATCAGATAGCTTTCAACTGTTGCACTCTTTTTATCTCCCTCTTTAACGATATCTTTAAAAACATTTAGCGCTACCACGAAGCCGTTCTTCTCTTGCGCAAAAATAATGTGGTATTCCTCATTGCTCTTTTTTATTATCAACTCATATGCACTATATCCATATTTAGTCTTTACAAATCCAAAAGAGTAATCGCCCACTTGAATACTGTCCATTATTTCGAAATCGGCTTTTTCTCCCCTACCTATCCTATCCTTAAAGTCTTGACGCTTTTTTACTACGTCCTCGATTATATCAATCTTATTTGTAAAATCTACAAATTCCATTTCAGTCATTTTATATATTGGTTAGTAGCATATAAAAACTTTTATCCTACAATGGAGACGTTTTCATTAAGATACACACACATATAATAGAATAGATATGTATCCATGGTGTCGTTACGAAGTTATAGGCACTTGTATAACGAGATAATACTATGGCAGGAGGGGAAGGAAGTCCATCTGTAGGGAGAGATCTATCCTCTCTGTACTACACGGCATGTTAGTGAATTCGATGGAACTTCAGCTGTGGGATCGAGTTCTAGCTTAGAAGCTGGAAAACTCCATTGCGAGATGCTCCTTCCTAAGCGTGGAGTAATTCATAAATATTAGAGTCTCAACAATTTCCTTAATATAGGAGAAATAAGCTCGTTATACGACAAAAATAAGGGACAAGAGGAAAAGGTTTAACCTTATATTGCTCTGAATCTGTGACTCCCCTTGATTAATATCACTCTCGCCCCTTCTATAAAGTACTACTGGGATAACATTCGGAAAAAGTTTTTATAGCATACTAAATACATAAAGTTTATGAATCCTTTTAAAAAAGAGAAAATGTATCCTAAGCAAGTCGATTTAAATGCAGTAATTAATGAATTTTCCACATATTTGAAAAATAATGGGTGGAAAGTACAGGAAAAAGTTGAAGGAAATAAAGCTATAATTCAAGCCCAAAAAGGAGGTATATTAAGAGATATAATAGCAGCAGATAGGGCATTAACGTTCACTCTTGAAAATACTACTCAAGGGCTTAAAGTCACTGCAGGAGTAGGCAGTTGGATAAAGAATTTAGCAATAACAGCAGTAGAAGCGTTATTACTATCCGAACTGTTCCTTGTAGTAGATGTGCCAGAGATGTTATGGAACGAACATGTGGAATCACAGCTTATGAAAAAACTAGATGAAATAATTCAGAAATCGTAACACTTTTTCATTTTAACTATAATTGTGAGAATTTCTGCTTTAGCCTTGAGTATATTTTTATCCACTCAATAGACTCTCTAACTGGTCTTTCAATTTCTTTATATTTAATTTTTTCGAGGAAATCAACAATTTCATCTGGTTTATCGACTCCACACATTATCATACCTCTGACAATCGATCCTAAACCCCAAGGACCTCCATAAACAGTAGTCACGAAATCCTTTACCTTAGCAAAATTATCTTGTAGGTATCCACACGCTTCCTCCCTCACGTATGGATTATGAATTAATGACGAGATTGTGAACCTAACATCTTGAGCCTTTATTGTTCTATTAAACACCATTGAAAACACTTTATCTACAACTGATTTGTCACGTATTGACACTATAGCACTTAACATTCTATTTTTCTCTTCATCAATATTATATCTACTATATTTTTCAAATAAGGTGTTAAAGTCGTTTGTTGTTATAGCATAGGATATAGCAACTGCCTCCTTTATATTACTATCTACACTATCATAGTAATCAAATAATACTGATAATCCTAATGCGAAATCCTCATCTAGTATCGCTAAGGTTTTCACTATAGACGAGTAAGCTAACCTTCCTAAGTCGTCTCTAGCTTTCTTAAAAACTCTCATCTGATTTGATAGGAAATCCTTTCCATATTGTTTCCTAGTAACGTAATACAAGGTTAGAAGTTGAGATGCGATCTCCCTGGATGTGAAAGAGTTCGAAGTATTGATGAATCTATTAACTACGCCAAAATACGTTTTTACGTCTACCATGTCAGCCAATAGGAAATTCCAATAATCATTAACTAAACCCAATTCTTCATAGGTGTTGAGTTTAGATGAGAATACCAATTCAAGAGGATCATAGAATACCCTATAGAACCCAGTTCTACTCACGTTCACCTTAATACTATTTATTTTTTCTTCACGAAAGTCTATTTCAGCACTTTCTTTATCCAAAAGAAAAGTATTAAATCTCCCATTAACCTCATATGTAAGCGGTATCTTGTAAATCTCTGATAAATTATAATTAAGTAATGTAAATCTTTTTTGATATAATCTGATTATACCATCATTTACGCTAACGAATACCACAGGATATCCTGGCTTAGTTATCCAATCAGACATTATCAGACCTATATCCTTGCCAGTAACTTTAGAAATTGAATTCCACAAATCCTTGCCTTCAGCGTTTCCAAATTTAAAAGAATTTAAGTAATCCACTACGCCTCTTCTGAAGTTCTCCTCGCCCACATAAGCCTCAATCATTCTGAGAATACTCGCTCCCTTACCATAACTAATGTTGTCAAACATCTGTTCGATTTCATGTGGGTCTTTAACGTGAGCTTCTATGGGATGAGTAGTTGATAAAGAGTCATCCTCTAATGCACTTAGCGTTTCACTATATATTAGGTGACCCTCACTATCCCATTGAGGAAATATGGACTTTAGACTTTTGTAACTCATGAATGTTGCGAAGCTTTCGTTTAACCACAAATCATCCCACCACTTCAAAGTCACCAAATTACCAAACCACTGATGAGCCAACTCATGAGCAACAACCTCAGCAACCCTAAACCTCTGATAAACAGAAGAAGAATCATCAGCCAACAAAGCAGTCTCCCTAAAAGTAATAGCCCCCCAATTCTCCATAGCACCAGCTGCGAAATCTGGAACTTGTATTAGATGTACTTTTGGTAATTGGTAAGGTATTTCGTAGTATTTCTCGTAGAAGTCAATTACCTTTCTAGCTACATCCATTGAAAATCTCCCTCTCTGTACTTTCCCCGGTGTGGTTGCAACTATTATTGTTGGCCTCTTACTCTCATCCACAATCTCCTCAAACTCACCAATCCCCAAGTATAAGAGGTAAGTTGACATCCTAGGAGTCTCTTGAAAATGATAAACAACCTTACCCCCACCACTATCCTCAACACTCTCAACAGGCATATTAGATATCACCCTCAAACCCCTATCAACCCTAACACTCAACCTAAACCTAGCCTTCAAAGCGGGATGATCAAAACAAGGAATAAATCTTCTCGCATATATTGCCTCAAATTGAGTTGTAATCATGCCCTTACCATTATAAGGAGCAACATAAATACCTAGAATTGAGTTCTCCGAAGCCTTTCCCTTAAATCTTATTTCTAGTTCCCTTTTTACACTACTATACACAATTAGTTTTTCACCTTCTACTTTAAACTGAACGTCTTTACCGTCAGCCTTTACACTTTCAATTTGGAGATTTACGCTATCCAATTCCAGTTTTTCTTCAGTGGAGGTTAGGGTTATTTTCTCTATACCATCGTAATTATATCCATTAAAATCCAGAAAAATCTCATACCTTTCTATGTTAAGCATACCCATATAAATAATAGTATAAATAAAAAATTAATGATGAAGATAGAGAAATACTTCGGCGTTCCACTAGGTGCTATAGGCACGGGCAAAATAAACTTTTACCCTGACCTAACGATTGATGATATAACTATTATGAATAACTGGTCAAACCCACTTAGACGAATTAGAGGTTTTCATATAGTAACATTTATGGATAAGGAACCGATATTTCTACAAACTAATCCCGGGAAAAATGTAGAAACTCCACCACGATATACATATGTTAAAGAATTAGAAATGAATGTCGAATTTCCGGTAATTAGATATTTATCGCCATTAGCTGATATAGAAGTTTACTCAATTTTGATTAAAAATGATATTAAAAATTCCTCACTTCCAGTTATCAAGTTTAAAATAAAAGGAAAGGGAAAATTCGCTATTTCATTTCCAAATATAGTTGGAAGCAAAAGAGCGGGAAGAGTAAATATTGCATACAATGGCAAAATAAATGGTGTCTTGATGAAGAATGAGAGAGCTTCAGTAGTAGATCCTGCTTACGGGGAAATATTTTTGGGTTGTGTAGGATGTGAAATCATAACAAATTTCGCATATTATAAGCCAGCTAAAATCGGAATGACAGAGGATATTACTTATTTTTACGACTTAAAAGAGTATACTGAAAAATATACCATAAAGCCTTATGCTCGAGAGGAGATAGGCGGAATAGTTTATAAAGAAATAGACGGAGAGGACACTTTCATTTTATCTTGGTACTTTAATGGTCGACCACATCACTACCCTTATGGTCATTATTACGAGAATTTCTTTAACGATTCCATAGATGTTGCAGAATATGCTCTCGCTCTAGAACCAGATTTAGGAATAGATGAAAAAGAAGAATGGTTGAGAGATAGTCTAACCAACAGCCTTTACATACTAACTTCTAATACTTGGCTAACAAAGGACGGAAGGTTTGCAGTTTATGAAGACCCTTACATAAGCAAACTAATGAATACCATTGGATCTATGACATTTGATGGTTTAGGGTTTACTCTGTTACAGCTTTATAGGGATTTGATTATCAATGCGGATACCTATTTCATAAACTATGTAAACAAGGGTGAAACACCTCATGATATCGGAGAAGAAAGTATAGAAGATCCAATATATGGTGCATCCTATCCTTATTGGTGGACTGATTTAGGACCTACATTAATATTAATGCTATATCGGGATTACTTATTTACGTCAAGAAGGGAAATTCTAGAGAGTAATTACGATAAAATAAAAGAAATCATAGACTGGCTAATGAAAAAGGATCTAGATAACGATTGTATACCAGATTCTAAGGGTGGTTATGATAACTCGTATGATGGAACCCACATGTATGGAGCTTCATCATATGTGGCTTCAATGTTTCTCTGTGCTTTAACAGCATTTATTAGAATTTCTGAAATATTGGACATAAAGATCGAAGATAAGTATTTTAAATTTTTAGAATGTGGCAAAAAGACCTTTGATTCACTATGGAACGGCAATTATTTTATACTATGGAAAAGAAAGTATGATGAGAATAGATCTTGTTTAAACTCGCAGTTACTAGGGCAGTTTTGGTGTGATATATTAGGATTACCATCAATCACTGATGATGTTAAAATTAACACTGCTTTAAAGAGTATTTATGAGCTCAACTTTAAGGCATCAAAATATTGCTTATCAAACGCTGTTAGAGAAGATGGAAGTATTGACACTTCAACGGGCCAATTAAGATCTTGTTGGCCTAGAGTTTCATTTGCGATAGCATCACACATGATTTTAAGGGGAATGGTAAAGGAGGGTTTGGAAATAGCCAAGAGAGAGTGGAATACCATAAAAGATCTAAATCCATTTGATCAATCTTCCAGAATAGATGCAATTGATGGAAAGTACGTCGGGCTAATGTCCTATATTGGAAGCACGTCCATTTGGTTAGTTAAGTTAGCGTTGGATAAAATTTCATCTTTTTAGATACCTAAAAATTGTTCAATAGGAACTTGAAAGTGGTAAGATAAAAATATATATTGATAATGATTTTCGTAAATAATATCATGAATTTTTAAAAGTTGAGAAGAAGACTATATTACCATCTTTTAACGTCATAAGTACATTAAAATCTTCATCCAACACCACGAGATCTGCCATATATCCCTTGGCTATTTGCCCGGACTTTAAGTTAAATAACGAAGCTGGCGAATAAGTAGCGTATTTTATAGCATCTTTTAGTCCAATTATCTTACTTAATCTCCTTACACCCTCATCTAACGTTATACTACTACCAACTAATTTACCGTCTTGAGAAAAACACGCCTCATTACATATAATCTTTTCCCCATATAGCGAGAACTCTCCCTTCCCTAGACCTGAAGCTTGCAACGAATCTGATACTAATATTAGCCTATCCCTTTTTAACTTACTAACCATTTCGATTACAGATTCATTTACGTGTATTAAATCCGGAATAATCTCAGCATAGATTGGCGTATTTAATGAGATGCCTACAATACCGGGATCTCTATGATGAAATTGCCTCATGGCGTTAAACAAATGAGTTACGGAAGTTGCACCCAATCCCATAGCTCTTCTTGCCTCGTTTGCATCTGCATCGGTATGACCTAAAGAAACTTGAAAATTATCCACTAAAATTTCTATTTCTTTATCACTCAATATTTCAGAAGCTATAGTTATCCTCTTTATCTTAAATAATTTGGATATTTCCAAAATCTGATCATTTATTCTATTTGTAAAAAACTTGTGAGCGCCAGCTTTATTCGGATTTATAAGAGGACCCTCTAGATGTATTCCTACACTTTTAGCTTCGTATAAGATCTTTGCTATATGAAATAACCTTTCTGTATTTTCAGAAATGGTTGTAGGAATGAATGTGGTTATACCGTGGGAATAGTACAGATCTCTAATCCTTTCGTAGCCACTGATATCATTAATTTCATTAATAAGTACTCCACCAATACCATGAGTATGAATATCTATTAAGCCGGGAATTATATACTTACCTTTGGGAACCTTTATTTCGTCATTACATATCTGACTACCAATTCTCTGTATTATTCCATCTGATATAACTATATCATCACGAAAATCTTCAAACGGTGTTATTAATTCTAATCCTCTAATACACTTAGTCATCCCTTATTCACTTTGACTATTTTTACCATTGCCATATAAAAAGCATGCAACGCTATGAGAGCGTCCAAACAGCTTAGGTTCATTCTCACCACAAATACTCATTGCATAAGGACATCGTAACCTATAAGAACATCCCTTATCTACTCTCTCATAATTAATTTTCACGTTGGTCTCTCTTCGTAAGTTATCTATTGAAGGAGTTATCTTCATTAAATCTTGAGTATAAGGATGTAATGGATCTCCTAATATTTCTTCTAAATCACCACTCTCGACTATCCTTCCAGCAAACATAACTATTGCGTTACCCTTACCAACTAGATGATAAAAGTATCTTGCTATCGGAATATCATGAGTAATGAAAACCATCGCTAAATTTAATCTATTCTTTACCTCAGCTAACGTATTTAATATACCGATCCTTAAGGAAGCATCAACCATAGTTACTGGCTCATCTGCTACAACCAGATTTGGACTCACAGAAAGACTTCTTGCTATGTTTAATCTTTGTTTTTGACCACCAGAAAGTTGGTGAGGATACTTTTTTTAAAAAATCTTGAGCAGGAGTAAGTTTAACTAACTCTAACAGATTAATTATTCGCTTCCTTAACTCATCCTTACTTATCTTTTCCCAACGTAATATTGGAGCCGATAATATTTCCTCTACAGTCTTGTTAAAAGGAAGCGTAGAATAAGGATCTTGAGGAATTAATTGCACCTCCCTCCTATATACTTTAAATATTTTCCTTTTAGATTTCCAGATATCATAACCCTTGTAGATTACATTTCCCTTATTTGGTTTTTGTAATCCCACAATTACACGTCCTAAAGTAGTTTTACCAGCGCCACTTTCACCTAATACTATAAGTAAATCTCCTTGGCCCATATTTAGTGAGATCTCGTTAAGAGCGTAAAATTCCCTTTTTTTAAATAACCCAATTTTCTCCTCAAAGAACACTGAGACGTTTTTAAGTTCAATAAGATCCATATAGATGACACCTCACTTTTCTGTCTTTAACTATGTGAATTTGGGGCAATTCGCTACATTTCTCAAAAGCCTTTGAGCATCTGTTTAAAAATGGACATCCTTTATTTCTGATTTGAATAATTTCCTCTGAGGGAATATTAATTGGTCTTATTTCACCTTTTAAAGGTGGGATCGAAGAGATGAGCAGAGAGGTATAGGGATTTAATGGGTTTTTAACGATATCTTCAGTTTCTCCTTCTTCCATAACATAACCCTTATACATAACCAGTAATCTATTGGCTATTTGCGCTATGTTAAGTATATCATGTGTGACATATATTATCGTTATTCCCAGTTGTTGATTAATGTCTTTTATCAGTTTCAAAATTAATTCTTGATTAAGCATATCTAACGCACTAGCTGGTTCATCCATTAGTACTAATTTAGGATTTAGTAAGAGACTTAACGCGATCATAATCCTTTGTTTCATTCCACCTGACAACTGAAAAGGGTACATATTAAGTACGCGCTTAGGATCAAGACCGACCAGTTTTAATAGATCAGTTGCTCTACTAGTTATCTCTGCTTCATCGTCTTCGCCATGACTCACGGCCTCGTAATAAAAAATCTTGCGAATGGGCAAGACTGGATTTAAAGCGTTCTGGCTAGCTTGAGGAACATAAGATATTTCTTTCCATAATAGTCTTCTAAAATCATCTTCATTCATTGAAAGCAGATCAACACCATTAAAAATTACTCTTCCAGAAATTATTTTGCCAGGGGGTTTTATTGCCCTCAGTATCGCACTAATTAAAGTCGACTTACCAGAACCGCTCTCACCTATAATACCTAAAATCTCACCCCTTTGTACTTCAAAACTCACATCATTAACTGCCCTTATGATTCGGTTATTGCCCTCATCATAAATAACTGTAAGATTTGATACCTCTAATATCATATACATATTAATGTGAAGTCCATAACTTAAAGCTCTTTCTCTAAGAAATAAAAGGGAGTAATAAGATAATAGATAATATGCAAAATAAGCTAACTGAGTATTTAATACTGTTATGGAAGAATAAAAAATCTAGAATCGGGCTCATAATTGTAGTTTTCTACATACTAATAGCCGTATTCGGACAGATTATATTTCCTAAAACGTATTCACTACAACCTAGTCCAAGTACGATATTCATGCCTCCACAAATATCAAACTTTTATCTTATCTTTGGTACTGGTCCATTTGCAGAAAGTATATTGGTCCAAATAATTCAAGGTGCTGAATCAGTAGTCGAAATCAGCTTCTTAGCTGGCCTATTTGCCACCCTAATAGGTATTGCAGTTGGAATAGTTGCTGGTTATGTTGGTGGAATCGTTGATAATATTCTCATGGGAATTACTGACATTATCTTAACTTTACCTAGTCTCATACTGATAATAATAATAGTAAGTGCATTTAAAACGAGTAATCCGATCTTTCTTTCCTTAATACTAAGCATAACCAGTTGGGCCGGACTAGCAAGATCTGTAAGATCACAAGTTTTAGTAATTAGAAATTCTCCAACAATAGAGGTACTTAAAGTATTGGGATTAACTAGGAGGTACATAATATTTAGAGAAGTTGTACCAACTTTAGGCTCGTATATTGCAATACATTATATTTTTAACGTAGAATCTGCAGTATATGCGGAGGTAGGTTTATATTATTTAGGAGTGTTACCATACAATCCAAATAATTGGGGTGCTATGATTCAACAAGCGTTAAGTTATGGTGCAGCATTAGGTGGTAAGGCTGTATATTACCTCTTCTTTCCTACAGTAGCAATAATAGGCTTCATGGCTGGTCTTATTTTATTAAGTTATGGAATTGACGAAATAACTAATCCCAGGATAAGAACCTATTAACATTTATTTTGAGAAAAAATTTAAAAAAAAAAATGAAGGAATTACTTCTTATTATATCTCTACACAACATTATTACTTTATCTTCTTCTCATAAGTAGCAGTACAGCCACAATAATAACAATGATAATGATAACTACAGCAATGACAATCGGAATAATTGGAATAGATGAAACTGCTGTTGTAACAGTAGTCGGGGTTATTAACGTTGAAGTTGTTGTAACAGTAGTGGTAGATGTAGCTACCGAGGTAGTTGTGACAGAAGTGGTAGTAGTCACTGAAGTTGTTGTCGTTGTAACTGAAGTAGTAGTTACTATAGTACTTTTATAAAGTGGGACATACCAATAGTCAATAAGAGCTTGTACCATTGCGGTACCACCTATTCCATACTGTGCCTCTTCCCATATCCATGAATTAGCGGGTGGTGCAGCTATAAGTAATGATGGATTAACAATCACGTAATTCTCTACAGATACTAACGGTAATATCGGAAGCAAATATTGATTCATATAGTATGATAATTCTTGATTAGCTTGTACCAATTGTTGTGTACTATTTGGAGACTCAGTTTCTTGAAGTAACTTATAAAAGTCTATTACAGTACCATTAGGCAATGTAATATTTTCATCCCATTGAGTCACATTCCATGGATATCCACCAAAATATGAAAGTACTAAACTCCATGGGGCAGTGTCAGGAGAATATGAACTACCCCAATTTTCGAACCATAAATCGTAACCTGTTCCATTTTGCCATGCTTGATGCCACTGGCTTACCACAGTATATATATGTAACTGCACATTAATACCAAATTCTTGAAGTTCCTTTTGTACCTCCTCCATCATCGCTAAAGCCTGAGTAGGTGGACTACCTGCACTTAAAATTAGAGTAAATGGCGTGCCATTTGGAGTATACCAAACTCCAGATTTTTGATAAAACCCTACACTTTCTAGTAATTGTGCAGCTTTTGTCAAGTTAGTGTTATACGGATTTAACGAAGAGTAATATTGTGGTGATGTCATAAATGAATAATACGATACATTAGGAATTGCATTAGGAATACTTACCGGAGACGTTAAAGGCCCTCCTACTGCCGCTATTGCTGACCTATTCAGTATGTATGCAATTGCAGCTCTAACCTGATAATATCTAAGCCAAGGATTCTTCAGATTAAATGCTATACCCCATCCGAAAGTCTGAGGTATTTTGATCAGTTCGAGAGTAGTTGGTAGACTCTCTAGTTGTGTAGGAGATAATCCAGTTAGGCCAGACCAATCTATTGATACTTGCTGACCAGTTATTGCCGCAGCAGCTAAGTCTGCTTGGCCATATTGGTATATCACAACTTGATTAAATGGTATATATTTTGCGTCATAATAGTAAGGATTCTTATTTAGAACTATTTCACTAGATGTTAATTGAGATAAGTAAAATGGACCATCATATGGATAGGTTGCTGCGTTAGGCTTAAAATTCTTAATTTCATTACGTATGTTATTAATAATTTGTTGAGCCAGTTTCATATCACTGGTATTCTGTATCTTTGTCCAATTACCTAAAATCTGATTTATTATGGGTTTCCATATTTGATAGGGTATTATAATTGCAACTTCACCTAATCCTGCTGTATTTATAAGCGTACATGTATACAATATAGGTGATAATTGACCTTTAGGCCAGGTTTCAACCAATGTGTAATTATTAATAACAGTGTAATTAGGGAACGGAGGAGCTCCAAACATATCCAATACTAGGCATGTTGCCATAAGGTCATAAGCAGTTAGTGGTTGACCATTACTCCACCCTGTATCATTCCTTATAATTAATGTAACGTTAATAGGCTGCTTTTGCCATACTTGTTGCCAATTAGGTGGAGAAAAGTTCCATGAGACTACTATCACTGGTATCATTTGAGAATTAGTGACATTAACTATTGCTGAATACGCATAAAGAAGACCATAAAATGAACCTCCTAAACCTCCTGCAAATATGTTGGGATTATAAGTTGAAAGTGAAGAATACCCAATTATGTTAGAATTATACCAGGATAGAGTAAGTGTAGATGGAAGTGCAGAAGTTTGTGACGTTGATATTATAGCTCCACTTAATGAGAAGAGCATTACGGATATAGAGAGTATTATACCTAACTCTAATACTAACTCCTTCCGCATAAATATTAATTAAGTTTTTCATACTAATAAAGTTTATTCAAACGTTAATTAGCCTAATGGAAACGCTTATATTTGATTAAAAAATAATAGTAACATATGAATTATAAATGGTTAATTAGGAGATTAGCATCAGCAATATTAGCTATATTTGTAACTATAGTCATAAGCTGGGCTTTACTAGAATTTTCTCCTTATTCACCCGCAAATTACATAATGCAGTTTATAAGCCCACAAGATTTTGCACAAAAACCTGCATTATACGCCTCGCTAATACAATATCTAAATACCCTCAGACCTCATGGAAATCCTATTATCAACGCTGTAAATTATATTTCAAATGTATTACACGGAAACTTAGGAGTATCAATAATAAGTGACGTCCCCGTAACTCAATTAATTGCCTCTGCACTACCATGGACATTATTTATAGTAGTTACATCGCTTCTAATAAGTTTCTTCTTGGGTATAAGAATAGGACAAAAGTTAGGATATATAAGAGGCAGCAAAGCTGACTCCGCAACAACAGTTTCCTTATCTATATTAAGATCAATACCGGTTTACATATATGCTGTCTTACTAGTTTACATTCTAGGATTTACTTTTCATGTACTACCTACTGGAGGTGCTTATAGTATAAATGTGACTCCAGGATTGAACTTGCCCTTTATAATCAGCGTATTATATCACGCTTTATTGCCCATTGTTACTCTAACCCTAGTTAACTTAGTAGGATGGATATTACAGATGAGAGCAAATACAATTTATGTGCTTGGTGAGGATTTCGTTAACTTTGCTGAAATTTCTGGAATAAAAAAGGATATCATAGAGAAGAAGTACATAGGAAAAAATGCGATACTGCCTCTTTATACTAGTTTAATAATAGCAATTGGTTTTTCATTTAGTGGTTCGGTATTTGTAGAGCAAACATTCTCGTATCCAGGAGTAGGTCTATTACTGATTAACGCAATAACCTCAAATGATTATCCAACGGAAATGGGAGTATTTATTATAATTATTGCTGCAGTGGTAATTGGAAACTTGATAGCTGACCTAACGTATTCTTTCCTAGATCCCAGAGCTAAGGTGGGTGAAGATTAATGGAAGCCTACAGAACCTTACTGGCTGTAGGGTATACATTACTGTTCCTTGACTTATTCTCTCTAATCATATATAGAAGTGAGAGTACGTTATTTCCTCAAATAGTTGTTTTACTCCTATCCATATTTATCATTGTTTACTCTATAATTCAGATAAGGAATCTAAAATAGCTTTCTTGAAATTGGTATCAGAGTTAAAAAGATTAGTATATGTAGGATCTTCCTTATCATTTATCATAATTTTATTATCGAAAACAGAAATTCTTACAAAACGTAAATTTACGTTAGGAAACGTAGTCTGTAATTTTTCCAACACCATTTTGTATGCCAATCCGTATATCCTAGCAAGGGAAGATAAGGTAATCTCCTTCTCCCTTTTTTTGAAATAGTATCCAGAGTTGTATAGAATAGATAAAAGATAATCAGTTGTGTCTAGCCTTTCTTTCTCCTTTAATTGCTTTAGACTTTCATAGCCCTCTTTAAGCAATTCAATTACTTTGGGTAATGGAATTGGTTGAAGCCCATTTCCGTTAGATTCAATTGGAGAAACATCAGACCTTACTAGCAATATTCTAAGATAAGGTTTAGATATTTTGTCAAGAAAATATGCATCTATAAAAATGCCATTAACGTCATAAAAAGGTAATAGTTTCATCTTCTTCCCTTCCCACTTCTTATTTGTAAATAGTAACCCATAACTATCAAACCAATAATTATGAATAAAATTGAAGACGTGTAACCAATACCAGAAAACCACGAATTAAAAACTTCTATAGTAAATGATATTGAGGTCAAATTAGTGTAAGGCAATGTCCTAAACTGTATATATAAATTGCCAGAAATTGGCGATGTGTATATGATATGGAAGGAATTAACGCCACTTGCAACTTGTTGGGGCTCAAGACCTATAATGTATATGTCAACAGGGTTACTTGAAGTACCTTCGATTGAAATCGTATCATACTCTCTAACATGAATCGAAAAACCTTGCGCACTGGCCTCTGCTAGGGAAAACTCATCTTGCATTTTATACACTACTAAAGATGAATAGAAGTAGGTAAAAGAAAGAATCGAAACACCTATAATCAATATAGCTAAGGAGAGAAATAACGCTATTTTACTTCTTTTCACAAATTATCTTAATTCCTCCCTAAGTGATAAAGTTTATTTTCCAAACTTCAAAAGTTACGTACATGACAAAAATTTCCGAAATAGATGCATACCTTTTGGGGAAGGAAGTAACTAGCGCACAATGGGCATCTTTAATGGTATTGGTTAAGGTTACTACTACAGATGGAAAAGTAGGTTGGGGAGAGACCGTAAGCGCTTTGAGAGCAGAAGCAGTTGTAAATTTCGTTAAGAAGATAAATAAGGTATTGAAGGGTAGTGATGTATTCAATGTAGAAAAGAATAGATTAGAGTGGTATAAACATGATTTCAATCTAAGCATTTCTTTAGAATCAACAACTGCTTACAGTGCAGTTGACATAGCTTCATGGGATATAATAGGAAAAGAGCTTGGTGCTCCAATTTACAAACTATTGGGTGGCAAAACAAGAGACAAAATACTTGTATATGCTAATGGTTGGTATCAGAATTGCGTAACTCCAGAGGATTTTGCAGAGAAGGCTAAGGAAGTAGTAAAGAAGGGTTATAGAGCATTGAAGTTCGACCCATTTGGTCCTCATTTTAACGATATCTCTAAAAAAGGCTTAGATATAGCTGAGGAAAGAGTAAAGGCTGTTAGAGAAGCCGTCGGTGATAACGTTGATATTTTGATAGAGCATCATGGCAGATTCAACGCTAACTCCGCAATTATGATAGCTAAAAGATTAGAAAAATATCACCCATTATTTATGGAAGAACCTGTGCATCCAGAAGATATTGAGGGACTTAAAAAATATAGATCTAGTGTTAATTTAAAGGTAGCCTTAGGCGAGAGGATCATAAATAAGAATCAGGCATTGTACTTTATGAAAGAGGGGTTGGTTGATTATTTACAAGCTGATTTATATAGAATTGGTGGAGTAACTGAGACGAAAAAAGTAGTGGGGATCGCTGAAGCTTTTGATGTGCTAATGGCTTTCCATAATGCGCAAGGACCAGTATTAAATGCAGTTACATTACAATTTGATGCGTTTATACCTAACTTCCTTATACAAGAATCCTTTTATGATTGGTTCCCTCAATGGAAGAAAGATTTAATATATAATGGTACTCCAGTGGATAATGGATACGCTATAATACCAGAAAGACCAGGCATAGGAATTGATGTTAATGAGAAAATGCTAGATGAGCTGAAAGTCAAAGGGGAAGAATACTTTAATCCAGAAGAGCCTGTATGGGTAGTTAAGGGGACATGGAAGGAATGAACTATGTCAAGAAGGGTAGTGCATTTCAAAGCGTCTAGTAATAAATCTTACTATACAAGAGGAGGAAGTAAGTTTGGAAGAACCATACAAAGTGAATAAGATAAAGAAATGGCTTCTGTCCTTTTGAACGAGTAAAACCGAATTTGGGAAGACTTAAAACTAGACTAAAGTATTTTCACTATAAAACAATTAGGCTTTCTTTATAATTTTGCAATTATATTTCGCCCTTTGTTATTTCTTCTGGATCTGGTTTTCGGCTTATTAACCTTCCCCCATCAATTACTATCTCTGTTCCCATAATAAACGTATTTAGATCAGAAGCTAAAAATGCTAATAAATATGCGATTTCAGAAGTCCTTCCCATTCTTCCTAGCAAGGTAGCCGCTCTTTTATCCAAATCTAGCGATGGTTCGTCATTTTTAGAGTAAATTGACCCTGGTAGCACTGTAATAACTTGTATACCATATTTGCCTAAATCAACAGCCATACTTCTACTCATGGATATTTGCCCTCCCTTCGTAGTAACATATGGGAAAGAATTTTCTAAAGGAAATTTAGATTGTATAGCAGAAATATTAATTATTTTACCCTTAGTTTTGTTCTTGATCATTAATCTGGCAGCCATTTTAGATAGTAAAAATTGAGCAGTTAAATTTAGATTTATCATTTCATCCCATTCCTCTAATGTAGTATCAAGAACTGAGAACCTAGAATTCCTAGATGCATTATTTATTAGTACGTGAATTTCTCCAACATTTTTCTCATACCATTCTATAAAATTCAATAGCTCTTTCCTATTAGCTAGATCTACTTTTTCAAAATGGACATTATTGGGTAAAATTCCCTCCTTCTTGTCTATAACATAAACCGTTGCGTTTAACTTGGTGAATAAATCAACAGTTTTTAATCCTATGCCAGAAGTCCCACCAGTTATAAGACATACCTTCCCACTAAGATCTATATTAAGCATAAATAAAAGTATATGATTAAAAATAAATAAGTTTATGAGAGAATATATAATATAAGATGTTAAGTTATAGATATAAATATCTGAAATCCTTATATGCATTATATATTACAATAAATGTCATAGTTTTTTCTGTACTTTTTTATTTTATAGACTATATAAAATGATGATAAATTGTGATATTCCATTTCGTTTAATCACTCAAATCATACTGCTATTATTACAATAAAAACTTTTTAACGCCCATAGGATCTTTACCATAAATGTAGCAAAAACTCTTAAACTAATATACGATACAATATATAATGATCCTAAATCTAATTAAGGACCAGAAAATTACACTGAAGCCATTAATTCTTCCAATAATTCTTCTAGTAATTGCTATAAATCCTTTCGTTGAGAGTATCGAATTTTACGAGCCCGCAGTCTACATGATATCACATTATTTAGTCTATTTTTCTGGAATATATATTGGATATAGATACTTTAAAGGAGATTTAATATCGCTGATTTTAGGCTTAATTCCTCCAATAATTTGGCATCTACCTTATTTTTTTGCATTAGGAGCCGCTTTTATAACATTTAGAGCGATATTGGAAATAACCTTATTAGTAGGAGGAATTTTAGCTGGATCCACAATTAAATACATGAAATTCTATCTAAAAGTGACCTTATTTGCACTTTGGATGCTAGGAGATACAGCTCTCGCTATAATATTTATTGTATCACTTCCAATATATTCAAATTTAGACTTCAAATTCTCACCTTACTCGCCCTCTTCTCTTCCATTGGCAGGGGTTTCAATGTTTATAGCTATGAATGTATTTTTAGGCTATGTATTAGCTAAATATATAAAAGGAATAGTAGGATAATAGAATTGCCTTTCCCTATTATGAACAATGTACTAAGTTACAATAGGTTAAAACGATTCTGCTTTGTGAGATATTAATTGTAAACGATGTATAGCATAAATTTCTCTCAATACGTTTATGATTTTACTTATATGAGCGGAAATTTGTGTGATGGGAATTCTCAGAATTATGGGGTTTTTCAAAATTTACGTTACTATTTCACATCCTCTTCATAGCAAAAATAACGTTCAAAATAAGATAGTTTACAAATCCGTTATAGTTTAAATAAATAAAAATTAAATTGCGTAAAACAGAACCGAGGAAGTGCAGAATAACGATCCGAAGAATCCTAGCGCCATTAGATATGCATAATCTGGGTTTATCAATCCATAAAATGCTAATCCACCTGCTGCGGCTATTCCTATAAATAATAGGTTCAATAAGGACAATATATATACTTGCCTCATTCCTTCCCTAACTGATTGAGCTAGCATTGCTGCTCCGAAAAACCCTACTAGCATTGCGAGTGTTATGTGACTTGATAATATTAACGCCTCACTATAACTGTTTAATGGGAATTTATCATAAAACAATGTGGCAATTCCAGCATAGAATAGACCTGCTAGTAGAACAGTCTCAACTAGTGATATATATAACATTAGCCTACTAGGTCTTATTCTAGCTTGAGAAACTACCATCATGTTCACCCTCTTCTTATACCATATATTAGACAACCTGAAGCGGTTATAAGTGCAAATACAAAACCCATACCCATTTCAAATAGATAAGATACGTCTGTAAAACCGCCAAAATAAAACGAACCCATAAACGCGGCGAAAAGTACAGAAAGAACGTTAAGAAATGAAATTATTATTGCCCCTTTGTCCTTATAACTAACTGCAGCAGCCAATAAACCAACACTTAATACTGCAACTAAAATTGCACCATATAAATGCATTATTAATGGGACTCCTTGTAGAGGAAGATTATAAATAGCCAGCATCATACCACCGGCATATAATATTAACAAAATTGCTATTTCACCAGAGGCTATCGCAGGAATATAGTTCATTTTAGACATCATTTTACTCATTTCAAGGTATTTTTGATACATTAAATCAATAGCTCCCATTATTTTCACCTCTTATTGAAAGGTATTACCATCATCCTGAAGCTTCGTATAACAGTTGCTCGGAGTTTGATTAGAACTTAGCAACATTTTTGGACAACCAGTTGATTCATCATAAGAAGACAGATACGCGTAGCCAGAAAGATCACTAGTTCTTCCTAATATAACGGGGGCATTTAAGTTCATACCTATTGCGTACAAATAATCAGTATTAGAATCCCAATATAACTGCACATAAGGTAACGGTCTGACAGTTGGTCCAGTTAGTACTGCAGCCCCATGGTAAGGATCATATGTAGAACCATGACAATCACAATGTATCACAGCGGGAGCATTTGCTTGTTGTGCAGCTTGTAATGCAACTTGTGGCAAGAAATTAGGAGTAGGCAGTCCAACTTTCATATATTGAGGAGGATAGAAGTGTATTTCCGGTGGTGTACAACCTAAATGTTGGCATATAGCGGAATATGCCACAATTGACTTATTAGGTCCCACACCACCAGGGAATGTATATGTCTTACCATTTTCTGGTATTACTACGGTAGTCGGAGGAACTTGAATTGGATTGTTATTCTCGTCACCGAGATTTAATAGAAAAGTTATATCACCTTGCATTGGATATTCGAATAATAAGATTTCTGGACTATTAACTGGAATTTGTGAGGCTTTAATTGGATTTCCATTAGAATCAACTATAATTATCCAAGGAAACTGTTTTAAGCTTATTTCTGGCTGATTCAAATACGAAATTACAGGGATTGCACTTAGTACTGCTGCTGCTCCTATACCTATTAATATGCCCTTTAAGAAAGCTCTTCTACTTGGGTCTAACGGACCAACATTTTTTTCAGCATAATTAAATAAATAATCTCTACCACTCTTAACGAACTCTTTCTCATCAAATCTGGTCTTAGGATCTCTCATCTTTCTAAGTAACTTAAGCGCAAATATTAAATCGTCACGCTTGATGATTGGTATACCCTTAGCCATCTTACTTACCTAGCTTTACTTTACCATCAAACCTTAAAAATTTTATTTTTAAAATTCCATTGTAAATGTTCACTATTATTAACTACGATCACTACTATCTTATACGTTATTTTAAGGTATTAATTAATTTTTAAATAATGATGATACTTTTTAACTTTAGATTCTTACTTGACATATACTTCAGAAACAAAATTACTTAATTGCTTCTTGTTGCATTTTAAGATAGTATTGGAGTGTAGTCATGAAAATTAGTATGTAATACATAAAAAATAAAAACTTAATAAAGTTCCATTATATGAAAGTTCTAACATAAAACATTAATGGAAAACACTTGTACTAGGGTTACCATGAGACTAGGACTGACTAATTACAATAAACACGGTAACCCTAGCACAATTAATGCTTCAATGTAAAAACATTAAGGCAAAAAAGCATAGCTTAAAAGAAATAACTAAACCCCTCATATAGGTAATATTAGTATACTTTGAGTTTATTTGATGTTATGAAAAGTAAGATGTTCTCACGTACTGTTACTCCATTTAATCAAGGCCAGGCTTGAATACGAGCTCGAGGCTCAAGGGTGGTTAGACACTGTTAAAAAGATTTAGAGAAGAACTGATTTAGTATCATATTACATGCTAATTTTCATGACTGCAATGGAACACTCTCCTTTATTTTAACCATAATTAAGAATACAAAATGGACATAAACTTTGAGAAACTTCATGAACTAAAATAATCCGTATGAGTAGATAAAAGAATATTTATTATGTATACGAAATTAACTAAAAAAATAAGTAAAAATAAGCACAAACCTTTACATGATAGAAATTATATGATAAACTAAGTAACATTTATATACGTAGAAAGTTAATTATGATTTTTACATAAAAATTGTTGACTAGACTTCTAAAAATAGACTATGTATGCGCCCTAAATCTAATGAGAAAATGGGAGATTATGATCTTGAAATTCAGCATTTACTTTATATATTATATGTAGCAGTTGAATACTTAACGCTGATTTTACGAATAGTTCTGATTAATAGACGGATCTCAATTTTCAAATATTTATATAAGAAAGGTTTATTACTGAACGCTTCACAAACTAATTCACTTTTGGAAAAATTCAATGTAGAGGCTTTCCATTATTTATCCTACTTTTATTATACTATAATATGCATGATAGTCTATAAGTTTAAGGAACTTTCGATATCAATAAAGATTTTTCTTTAAAATCTCCCGGTTAAAGTCTATCTCGAAAGATTTTATCAGCTCTAATTTTATAATATTGCATGTAGCTAATTCTATGGCTACAACTGAATGCTCATAGTAAAATTAACACTAGGCAATAGACTACATTGAGTAGTGATACCTAAATTGCTCTGCTAAAAATGCTTTTAACTATATTTGACTTTTTATTATCTTTACTTTAACGGAGTTTAAGTTATTAAACCTTCGAAAATTGCAAATAAAGATTTATAAGCTTTAATACGTTAATTAAGGCTAGGTGAATAGTATTATGGATATAAAAGAACATGCTGAAGAAGTATGGTTTATAATTATGTTAATCTTAGTTGCCACGTTCTTTAGTTGGAATGTGTACTATATACTAACAGGTAAGAGCTTTAGCTTAAGATATGGCTTACCATGTTTCTCAGGATTACCTGAGCAAGCTCAAAAAGCTGTAGAATATTTTAATTCTCATCCACCACCAGCGGGTCAGTATTCTGAAGTAATTAATGGAACACTAGTTGTTAATTTAACTGCAGTACAATATAAATGGATCCCAAGTGTAATAGTCGCGAATGAAAGTGAGCCTGTAGTTATAATAATAAATTCCCCACAAGTAGATACTGGATTTTATTTAAGGCTTCCTAATGGTCTTATAAACGTAAACGATGTACCTGGAATACCAAGTTATGTATATTTTGTTACTCCAAATCAGCCTGGTAACTATACGTGGCGTAATGCTGAATATGATGGCTATGCTTCATCTTACATGACCGGAACTTTGGAGGTGGTATCATGAGTTCTAAATTATTAGCCCAAATAAGAGATACTGTAATACCGAAAAGTACATTAAACGTGGTCTGGCTTTACACAATAGGTTCCGTGTTCTGGCTAGGAGTACTAGGTATAGCTGCAATGAATTTAAGGACTTACCTAACTTATAGTGCAAATTCCCCTAATGTTGGAGAGTTATATTATAGCGCGTTAACAATTCATGGATGGGCTGGTATGTTTGGATTTGTACCATTAGCCGCAGCAGCAGTAATAGCATTTGCAATGTATAAGAGTAACCTTTCAATACTGCACACGAAACTCATGACACTTTACTTCTGGTTATCTAATGTTTTATTAGCAGTTGCCTTGGCGGGGTCACCCGACATGGGATGGTATATGTATCCTCCGTTAGCGATAGAGTCTAATGCTCAGTTTCACGCTTTCCTATTCTATACTTCACCTGCCCTTATGGGAATGGCATATTTGTCACTTACTTTAGCATTTGTACTGCAAACTGTGATGTTCATAACTTTGATTGCTGATGCATATGCCACTAAACCTAAGAATGAAAAACTCAACATATTTGGAGCATATGGTGTAGCATTCGCTATAGTAATAGCAGTAACTCTTCCTGCATTAGCTGCATCAACTCTATGGTATACATTATATTTCTTTGCAGGTTTTCCAGTTAATCCCTTACTTTGGGCGTTGTTATTTTGGTTCTACGCCCATCCCGTAGTGTATTACGTTCCTTTCCCATTATTTGGCGCACTGTACTATTACATTCCTAAATATGCTGGAAGAGCACTCTTTAGTGAAAAGTGGGCTAGATGGAACATTTACTTGTTATCAATAGGTTCCATGTTAATATGGGTACATCACTTACAAACGTGGCCTCTTCCAATAGGTTTGAGAATATGGGTGAACCTATCTACTCTTATATTAGCTTCAGGTTCTGGTCTTACCGTATTAAATCTAGGATTAACTCTGCTACTATCTCAAAAATATAATTGGAAAGATCCAGTAGGAATGGGGGCCTTAATAGCATTAATAGGATTTATTTTAGCAGGTGTACAAGCATTAGTATTGCCCGAAAACTCAATTAATCCGATTTTCCATAACACGTACTATGTAGTAGGTCATTTTCATTTAATGATTTGGACCTTAATAGTAATGGGATTTACAACAGTATTCTTAGATCTTTTAAGAAGTACATTTGGAGGATTTAACTTTGGCGAGCAGGCATCTAAATGGATGAAGATAGGAATGATATGGTGGACTGCCCCATTTATGGGAGTGGGTTATACCATGTCGGTAGCTGGTTACTTAGGATTGTTAAGAAGAATGATAGCCTATCCCACAATGTTCCAGCCTTATAATCTCCTTGAATCATTCCTAGCCGAAATAGGAATACCGGGACTTTTATTAACACTATTTGTTGGAATATTCGATGCTTTGGCATATGCGTCTAAACAGACTGTTTTTTCACCCTCTTCACCTCCTTCGGGGAACATACCCATAAGTGCAGAAAGGGGGGTTGAACAAAAATGACCGAAGAGAAGAAGGGAATTATAGATACTATAATTGATAGAGTAGGCGTAACTGAAGCTCCCTTATTTAAGACTCCAGACTATATGTATAATATTTCTTATTGGCTAGGCGCAATGGTCGCTGCTGCGTTTATCTATACCGTAATAACTGGTTTATTCTTATTAATGTACTATCAACCAGCTTATGCATATCAGTCTACTGAAACTATAATCTCTAGTGTTCCATATGGGCCTGTCCTATTATTTAGCCACCTATATGGAGCATATATAATGATAATCTTAGCGTATATTCACATGTTTAGGAACTTCTATAAAGGTGCTTATAAGAAACCAAGAGAACTACAGTGGATAACTGGAGTAATATTATTACTATTAACGTTGGGCGCATCGTTCTTTGGGTATAGTTTAGTGAGTGACGTTCTCGGAGTAAATGCAATAGATATTGGAAGTGAATTGCTAGTTGGTACAGGGATCCCTGGTGCAACCGCAGTAGTAGGATGGTTATTCGGACCAGGTGGAAGTGCAGCCCTATCATCTAACCCTCTGGTCAGATCTGAGCTTTTCGACAGGCTACTAGGTTGGCATATATTACTAGTATTTTTATTAGGAGTACTTTTCCTGTTTCACTTCATGCTTGCTGAAAGATACGGAATGACTCCCTCAGTTAAGGATAAGCCCAAAGTACCTGCTTATTATACTAAAGAGGAACAACAAAGATTTAATGAATGGTGGCCAAGGAATTTTGTTTACATGTTATCGATAGTCCTACTAACATGGGGTATAATATTGTTCGTTCCTAACTTATTAGCCAATATTAATGGTTTACCGATAGTTATTGATCCACATCCTGCACCAGAAGCGGGATCACCACAAGCTACAAGTGTGGAGCCATATCCACCATGGTTCTTCCTATTCCTTTATAAGCTCGTAGATTTCTTATTACCTAATGGTACTCCAATTACTCCTATACTAATCTTAGCACTGCTGATTATAGGTCTCTTAATACTAATGTTCCTACCATTCTTAGATCCTAGTGATAGTTTGTATATTACAAGAAGAAAGTTCTGGACATGGATAGTTACTACTTTAGCTATATATTTAGTTGAACTGTCTATATGGGGATACTTACAACCCGGAGTACCTGAGCCATTTACTCAACAAGTTGAATATCTTGGACCTCCATTGATAATAGTAGGAATTATAGTATATTTATGGAAACCAAAGGAACAGAATACTTCGATAACAAAAGCAGAAACTAAAGTGATTAAAATGAATATAACTCCGATGGAGATACTCTTAGCTAGTGTAGCGTCACTATCCTTAGCAGGAACACTAGTAAACTTCCTAGAATTCCCAACAATTGTAAATGGGATAGTGTTAATACCATTCGCAATATTTGCGATTTACATGCTAAGGAGAGTTGCAGTTTACGTAATTGGAAGAAAGCCAATAGCTGCAGTAGGTTCTAACGTTGGATACAGTTGGAAAAAGAGAGCAGCATTCTATGGAATCATAATAATCTTTATAGTATCACTATTTTTACTGGGTTTAATGTGGACATTACCTAGTATAGGCCCTGCATCAACTTACGCTGGAATGGATTTAGGTGTAATCTTAATCTTATGGGGAATAGCAGTACAACTTTATCATTATGAGGTGTATGTTAAAGAGTAGGGGGTGAGATGAAATGAACAAACTAGGTATAGCCATCCTTGCTTTAATATTTGGAGCTACAGCATTTATGGCTGGATTTATGGCGTATAATTTATTATGGGATGCAGTTAAAATGATAGCAATAATGGTGAGGTAAATGAAGAATTACTTAATAGCTGGCATATTAGCAACACTTATGGCCATATTTTTTATCATAGTCTCTATTCCTCTTAACTTCTTTACTGCTAAAAGCTTAGGGCCATCCCCAACAAGTATAATGATGGCTACGTTATACATGATACTAGCGTCGGTCATATTCATAATACTCTTTAAGGGTATAAATAGGCTGTAAGAATGTTTATAAATAAATTTTTTGCTATTATTCCATACTACTGCTTAGCTAATTATATAATTTCTTTGACGTAACCTTGAAGAAGTACCTTTATAATTAAAGATTATCTATAATTCGCTAAAAACTTTTCAAAAAATGCTTATATAGACATTATCTTCTCTTATTTCTTCATCTCTGAAGTATCTAGAGTATTATATCTATTCCCTAATGTTTATCTTATGATTTCTAGACATATTTAGCAATTAATAATATACAGTTTATAGACTTTTTCATGGTTTTTAATTTAAAGCACAATGGCATAACCTTAATTGGATTAATTATATATACTATTTATTAGGAGTATATAGTTGTTAGCCTACAATGAAATGGCAATACATAATTGCAATCTATGCATTGTATGTAATAATTTCCATTATAACTAAAATCGTAGGAGAAGGTAATTTTCCAGGAAATATATATTTATTTTACTTAATTAACCATTCACAATTTTCACCGCTAAATCCAGTAATGATATTCTTCAGCAAGTACGGAAGAGAATACATTTGGATACCAGTCACTGCTATATTCTTTATCGTAGGAGGAAAATATAGGAGAACTTCTTTAATACTAGTTGGAGGATTTATAATAGCCATAATTTTAGGAGAGATCTCAAAATATGTAATGGCTCAGCCAAGACCATTTCTAATACTGCATAATGTTAACCTACTGGTATCTGAGCCTACTGACTATTCTTATCCTTCGGGACATGCGTTAATAGTAAGTGTAGGTGCAATTATAGTGCTCATGACATTACCGTATTATGTTTCAATTCCATTATTCATAGAAGCGTTAATAGTAAGTTATTCAAGAGTTTACATAGGAGTCCATTGGCCGTTGGACGTATTTGCGGGATGGATATTGGGAATTGCGATCGCATTAACAGCTATAAACCTAGAGAAATTCATCACAAATGTTTATAATAGAGTTGTAAATGTTGTAGTAAATAACAATAGCAAGAGAACAAATTTAAAACGTAGGAGTGAATAAAGCGGATTATGGAAAAGCTTTCTGATCTAGAGTTTAGGGCATTAGAGATCTTGAGAAATGATTCCAGAATAAGTGTAACGGAATTAGCAAAGCAGTTAAACATCAGCAGAAGTACCGCTACAAACATTTTAAAAAGCCTCAAAAGGAAAGGTGTAAAATTCACTATAAAATTTCAGAATGAACCTTTTATAGCGTTTGTTATTTCCGAATCTTGCAATAGCGAGGAATGCTATAAGCTACTCGAAGGTAGATTCATGAATGTAGTAAGAGCTAATACACTAGAGAGCCTAGAAAACGTACTAGAAAACATCAGGGGAAAGGAACTAGTATTCATAGGAAAAAGTAGCTTTGTAGTTAAATGCGACTATTGCGGAAAAGAGATCTATGACAGTCCATTAATATACAAAATAGGAAGAAAAACTTACTATGCTTGCTGTAGTTCATGTTTGACCGAGTTAAAGAAAAAATTTGCACGTAAAAATGTTATTAACTCAGAGTAGTTTAACGTACATTTTGTACGTAGAATAGATATATAACATACATTTTGGCAGAGAATAAAGCTTTTTGATTAGGACGATGATGTATATATTATGATAGATCCAGTATGTGGAATGGAAGTAGATGAAAGGAGTCCTTATAAGACAATGTATAAAGGTAAAATTTACTATTTCTGCTCTTCTAATTGCCTTAAGGAATTCCAGAAAAAACCAGAAGAATATTTGAGAGGTGGACCTAAGGGAATGCCACATGGATAAAGAGGAGGAACTGAAGATTGAAGGCATGCATTGTGCAACGTGTGTATTAACGGTATCTAAATCATTAAAATCCGTTAATGGTGTAAAAGAAGCAGAGGTCAACTTAGCTACTGGAAGTGCTAAAGTAATTTTAAATGGAGACGTAAGATTAAAGGAACTGGTAAAAGCTGTAAGGAAAGCTGGGTATGATGTAGCCACACAAAGATTTATTGTAAAATTAAATGTGAATCCAGAGGAGATACCTAAAATAGTCAAAAAACTGGAGAACGTAAGAGGAGTTATAGATGTTCAGTCAAACCCTGGTTTAGGGACTGTGATGATTGAATACAATCCAATATCAACTACCCCTCAAGAGATATTAAAAGAAGCAGAGATTAAGGGTGAGATTCTAAGTAAGCAACATACTGAAAAAGATATTATATACAAAGATTTGTATGACTTGTTGAGAAGACTCTTAATAGGCGTTGTATTTACTACCTTATCTTATCTCTTTCCAACTTTTTCAATTATTTTCTCACTTCCAGTCCAGTTTTATTCTGGGCTTAGATTTCACAAAGGAGCATATAGGGCTCTGAGAAATAAAACTACAAATATGGATGTACTTGTATCTTTATCCTCTAATTTACTTTGGTTTTCAAGTCTTTTTCTTTTAGGGAAACAAACGTTCTTTTCTGACGCGTCGTTATTGATTACCTTTATACTAGTAGGGAAAACATTAGAAGCTTATATTAAAGCTAAAATGAGTTCAGACATACGTATAGAACCTTATAGAGCTACATTAAAAGATGGGAGGATTGTGAGCTCTAATGAACTAAAAATTGGGGATATTATAATTGTAAGGGCTGGAGAAAAAATACCTGCTGATGGAATAGTTGAGAATGGAGAAGGTGAGGTAAATGAGTCAATCTTAACTGGAGAGCAAAAGCCAGTATTAAAGAAAAAAGGTGATAGCGTGTTAGCCGGAGGAATTCTAGTAAATGGATACTTGGAAATATATGTGACTAGGAGTTGGGATAGGAGCTACATAATGCAAGTAACTGAAGCTGTTAGAGGAGCTTATAATACTAGAGTTTCAATTCAGAACTTAGTAGATAAGGTTTCGAGCATATTTGTACCAGTAGTAATATCGATTGGAATAGCCACTTTCCTAATCTGGAGATTTATAATGGGTTTTAATACCATAAATGCATTACTTTTCACTGTATCTGTATTAGCCATAGCTTGCCCCTGTGCTTTAGGTTTAGCAACTCCAATGGCGATACTAACTAGTGTGCATAGAGCGTTAAAAAGGGGAATAATAATAAGAGATGGTAGCATCTTAGAGGAGATAAGAAATATTGACATAGCAATATTAGATAAAACCGGGACTATAACTAAAGGAGAATACTCGATATCTGAAAAGATAGAATTCATAGAAAACGCATTACAATTAGCCTCTGTTGCGGAAAGCAGAAGTCTACATCCAGTTGCTAAAGCGCTACAAAAGCTAGGAGGAAAAGGTGAAGTTGAGTATTTTGAAGAATTTCCTGGAAGAGGAGTATATGCTAAAGTTAATGGAAACGACGTAATAGTTGGAAATAGGGATTTCGTTAAAAATAATTGTGATTGGGATGCAAAAGAGGATGAAGGGGACATATTGATATGCATCAATGGAAAACCAGGAGGGGTTGTGAGTTTAAAAGATGAGGTTAAAGAGGAGGCGAGAAAGGTAATAGACTATCTTAGGAGAAAAGGAATTGAAGTAATTATAGCCACTGGAGACAATAGTAAAAGTGTAGATCAAATAGGAAGAGAACTTAATGTTAAAGTGTATAAAGGTATGTCTCCAGAAGATAAGGCAGAATTGATAAGAAGTTTAAAAGAAAAAGGACACAAAGTTCTATTTGTTGGGGATGGAATTAACGATGGACTTGCAATCAAAGAAGCAGACATTGGCATTGCAATATCCACTGGTACTGATCTAGCTAAAAGTGCTGGTAAAGTTATAATATCGTCTCTTATGGACATATTAGTATTATTTGAAGAAGCTAGATTAACAGTTAGAAAAATTAAAGAGAATTTGACATGGGCATTTGGTTATAACTCCGTCTTAATACCAATTGCTGGTGGAATACTTTATCCTCATATAGTCATACCGCCAGAATATGCAGCGTTAGCTATGGGGTTTAGTAGCGTAATAGTAAGTTTGTGGTCACTAATTCCGTTTTAATTGGATTCTCCTTCCTTTACATGTTTGAAACATCTCCCCTATAACGTTGAATATCTGTTTCCAGTTATAGTTAATAATAATTAATTATTTTTATGAAGTTTCATTAATGCCGATTACCTTCTCTTTTGTTACTCCTTTTAAAAAGCTTTCTTATTTTAACTTACAATTGCAATATCTACTTATAGAAGAGAACCCTTACCTAAACTGTAAATGATACATCATATCAAAATAAACATAGAAATATCTTTAAAACAATACTAAATATATTCTTAAAAATTATATAACTTATGCGTTAACTACTACTTCTTTCTTATTTTCCTCTTGTTTCTTCTTTCCCTCTACTTTAGATACTATGTAACTAATTGCCCTTTGCAATTCAGCCTTGTGTTTTGTAGTTATGTGTTTCTCTAATTTTCCTTCATCTAGCTTCTCATTGCATAGGAGGCATGTATACATACCATCTGATTTGTATACTATTGGGCTTACTTTTGCGTTTGATTCCTTAATCAATTTTATTAGCTTTCTTGCCTTTCCTTCTCCTCCAGCCTTCTCTACAAATCTCATTATATTTCCTCTTATTGTATGCTTCGTTATTCCATATTTGTACGCAAGCACACTAGGTCGTTCACCTTCTACTAGATAGCTATATATAGCATCTACTACATATCCTTTATCAGCAAGCATCTTTATTGCTATATACTTTATACTCTCATTAGTCATACATGATATATTCTCCTATTAGTTTTTAAACCTTTCTATTATAAGTATCTAATACTTATACCCTATTAATCTTATCAACAATACTAATTTAGTATTATTATAATTATACATGTAGTAGTCCATGATTATATGTGTCTAAAAAGAAGTAAAAGAAAGTAGTTTAAAGGATGATTTATTATTTTATTATTTATTATCTGCCATAACAAAAAAGTATAGTGCTTTTCATAGTAAGTGCAATATCATTCGCAGTTGCTTAATGTTTAGTGAATGAAAGTTTGTATTCGAATCCATGCAGTTTCAATGAAATAGACTACTATGTGGCTACCACGCAAAAAGTTTTTAGCAATATTATCAAAACTTTAACTAATGAGCATAAAAACGGACAATTTATCGAAGACTTTTAGAATAAGGGACAAGGAGATAAAGGCTGTAGATAGTGTGACTTTCGAAATAGACAAAAACACGATAGGAGCATTAGTGGGACCTAATGGTGCTGGGAAAACAACGTTGATAAAAATGCTTTCAACGCTTATAATACCCACTTCTGGAGATGCGTATGTTAACGGTTATAGTATAATAAAAGATGAAAAGAAAGTAAAGGAATCTATAGGTTTAGTCACCGTAAGCGAAAGGCTATTCTATTATAGATTAACTGCTTTGGAAAATCTAGTGTTCTTTGCGAGCTTACAAAATATGTCTTTATCTGAGGCTAGGAAAAGGGCAAAAGAATTACTGGAATTAGTTGGATTAGGAGAGTGGGCAAATATACCCTACATGAAGTTTAGTACTGGAATGCAAAGAAAACTCGCATTAGCTAGAGCATTAATAACTGATCCACCTGTTTTATTATTGGATGAACCAACATTAGGCTTAGATCCCCTTTCAGCTAGAATGTTTAGAGATTTAGTAAGAAGGATAGGAAGAGATAAGACTATTTTACTTACATCGCACTACATGAAGGATATTGAAGAGCTCACTGAAAAAATAATACTGTTAAAAAAGGGGAAAGTGATTGCAGAAGGAAATAAAGACGACTTGAAGAATTATTTAGGTAGAGTTGTGGAGGTTGAGGTAAATGATTATCCTTTAACGTTGGGTAAATATGTGATAGAGACTTCCACAAATTATTATGTTCTTAGGGTACCTGAAAAGGAGCTGGACGAATTAAGAGATTATAAAATTATTAAAGAAGAAGAACCCTCATTAGAAGATGTTTATATCTTTCTAGTAGGCGATGTGGAAGATTCTGCTAAATTAGAATCTGTAAGAAGAGGAGGATGGTGGAGAAGATGGGAATAAGTGGCAAATTATACTCTTTCCTATACTTAAGGGGATTTAAAGTATGGGTATCGTACAGAACACAAACAGTATTAACAATATTAGGCTGGGTGCTTCCAGTATTTACCTATTACTTTACTGGAACATCATTAGGAAATAAATTAGTAACCGAGGTTGGTGTCAGTAATTATACTGCATTTTTCACAGTTGGATTAGCTTTTCAAGGATACGTCTCTTCAGTTATTTCAACTATAAGCCAGAGATTACGTAATGAACAATTGTACGGAACCATAGAATATTACGTGATATCTAGGACTGGAACTTTTGGATTTCTATTATACTCTGCACTATGGGGATTAGTTCTAAACACAATAAATGCTATTGTAATACTCTCTATAGGAATTGCATTAAATGTAGACTATCACGTCAATGTAATTAGTGTGATTGTGATCTTAGTATTATTAATATTTTCCACATTAGGCATAGGAATGATTGCAGGTGCAGTTACAATGATAACAAAGCAAGGAAATCCTATTTCGTTCTTCTTTAACACGTTTACTAACCTACTTGGTGGGACTGTATTCCCCATAACAGTGTTACCCATTTATGTTAGATACATAAGTTATGGAATACCACTAACATGGGCATTAAGCGCACTAAGGGGCGCGCTTCTAAATGGCTCATCTATAAGTAATCTTCTTCAATATGTCATAGTATTGGTTATATTCAATTTAATACTAATACCATTAGGCGTATTCTCATACAACTATGCGTTCAAAAAAGCAAGAGAAAGGGGAACATTAGGGGAATATTAATAGACAAATGTCTATAGTATAGTATGGCAATATCTTAAAAACTATGGGGAGAAAGATATCTTGTGATTCAGTATGTTATACCGAGAGAGTATAGATCTGGATGAATTTTTAACTTTAGAGGCTCTAGGAGCTTACTAGAAAGCTTATTTCTATCTGTTTCATCAATGGCATTACTTTCAGTATTCTTGATCGCCTTTGCATAACCTATAACTATCTTATCCTTTTTTAACTTGTTACTATACATTAATGTTACCGAAGCAGTAGGTCTTACCTTATTTAAATCACCTTTGATGATACTAGATATATCATCTCTACTAATTGACAAAACAACAAAAATATCGCATACATCCTTAGGCAGAACGAGATTAAAGAATTTCTGATAGTCTGAGACTATGCCTATACTGTAAGCCTTGAGATTAAAGATTCCTCTAGATCTCGCGACGGATAAAATGAACTCCTCAATACTTTCTGCATCAGTAGAATTAGTTAGCATAGCTGAGCACTCTCGTGTTATTCTTATCTTAAAAGTTTTTAAAGCTTATATATACTTTACTGCAATAACACTCTATACAAACTGACTATCGTAATACACCAAGATGTAGAAAAGTTCCTCGTATTTTCTGTTTTACATTATTTTATTCGTTTTTACAGTTAGAAGTCGTAATAGAATTTCTCGAAAAAGTTATAGAATTTAATGTATTTTTCTCATCACGCGATATAAGATCCTATTGACCACTAAATTGCTAGTATAAACTAACGAACCCACGGTGTAATTGCATAGATACAGATAACATTTTACTCATAATACTAATAGTTGTATATTCAGATTCATATTACATATATCGCAATACATTCTAATAGTATAAAATAAAAACAAACTCAATAAAAATTAGATTATTATCTATCAATTTCTTAGACTTGCTCACACACATCATAAGCTTCTTTAATTAGCTCTTCTGCTAAACTCTTATCTAATTTTGTTGAATACCTATAATTCTCATGCAGAACGTGAACCTCAATATCCGTACTCCTTTCCCCCTCTAGATCAAAGGTTAAATATTGAACTGTAGCGAACTCTCTCCCTTGTTCCCTACCAGCTTCTGGTATACCTTGAATTAGTTTATTCCCTACCTTTAAGAATACCGAGTTATATATCCCCTTTAAGTGATCATAAACCCAATCAAGATCTTTAAAGTCATAAGAATGGATATATAGAGATGCTTTTATTTTGCCATCACACGGAAGTAATGTTGAATATATTCTTATTTCTCTTAATATATCTTCTTTCTTTTCCATCTTATCTAAATACACCATTTCTTGAATCTGCTGAAGCACCGTATCCCTATTTTCAAACAATAGACTTAACCTATCTCCTAGTTCAATTCTCCTCTTATTTTTTATTTCAATAATTCTTCTTATTCGATCCATTCTTACTTTCTCATAAGTTTGCCAAGGTAGAATATCATCTAGTGTTATTTTAACCATTTTTCATCGCCTCCTTTAACAGTTGAATAGGATGTAACGGTTTTCTATTTGAGGCCTTCTCTATCTGAAGACCTGCTAGTGGACATTCAGTTGAAAAAACATCAGCTTTACTTTGCTTAAAGGATTCCATCATCTTACTCCCTACCCTCTTAGCTGTTTCGTAGTTTCTTAACCCCCAACCCCCATCTATTCCAGAACAGCCATTATTTGAAATATCAACTTTTCCTCCCATCGATCTTAGTAGTCTAACACCAGGCAAGCCCACTTGTAAATATTTAAGGTGACATGGAGGATGATAATATATGTTCCTATCAATCTTACCCTTTAGCTCTATCTTGCCTTCGTTCTTCAACTTCAGTAAGTACTCCATCGCGTCATAAACCTTGGGAACATCTCTGTCAAGAATTCTCTTATACTCTCTGATCATCAATGTGCAAGTAGGTATTGGAGATACTACATCATATCCTTTTTTAACTAAGTCCTCTATCAGCTTTACATTATATTCAGCATTTTTCTTAAGTCTATCAACATCACCGGAATCCAACATCGGGGCACCACAACATACAAAATTGGGTATTATTACCTCTATGCCTAACTCGTTATATACTTCTATTAAATCTTCTCCTATCTCTGGGAAGAAGTTCTCAACTAAGCATGTGGGAAATAAAGCTACTTTGGCCTTAGGATTATCTATATGTTTAGGCTTTGCTTTTTCTCTTAATCCTTTTTCCGCAACTGGTAATGTTGGAGCTTCTCTATGAATACCCAACAATTCCTTATTTTTTTCCATTATCACCTTTGCTAAGGGCCTAGCGAACTTAACGCCATCTAACATTTCAAAGATAAAATCCCTTATTGCTAATCCTCTTTTTTTCTTATAATATAGCCATGCCCATTCCATTAAGCTTGGAAAATCCATGTTAAACTCATGAGGAGGCACATATGGGCAGTTTACGTAACACATCTTACAGTGAAAACATTTAGAGGCTACATCAAATAGATCGTCTAATGTTAAATTTTTAGGACCTTTTTTATCGGTGTAATTAAATAATGTAGGGAAAGAATCACAATAATTAAAACATAGTCTACAGCCATGACACACGCTCGCTTGTCTTATAAACTCCGATAATAACTTGTCAGAATTAAAAAAAGAGGGATTACTTGGATTTAAAGAATACATTACTTGCCTCCCTTTAACTGATTAAGTACAGCTGTAAATTTCTCTGCGTGGCTCTTTTCTGCTCTTGCTAATGTTTCGAACCATTCCGCAATCTCATTAAATCCTTCTTCCCTAGCTACTTTAGCATAGCCAGGATACATTTGTGTCCACTCATATGTTTCTCCAGCTACAGCTGACTCCAGCATTTGCTCTAAAGTCCCAATTGGTTTGTCAGTAGCGGGATCACCTATACCTCCTTGCCTTATGAAGTCTAAATGTCCAAAAGCGTGTGCTGTTTCACCTTCTGCTATACTTCTCAATAATCCAGCTATTTCTGGATATCCTTCTTCGTCAGCCCTCTTAGCGAAATATAAGTATCTTCTATTTGCCATTGCTTCTCCACAGAATGCGTGCTTTAAGTTCTCCGCTGTTTTAGTTCCTTTTAGTTCTTTCATCTTCTCACGCTATATTTATTTATTGCCACTAGTTTTTAAAAGTTTCTATCATTATCAACTGCTAGTCTATATTAAAAAAGAATTATTCTAATCTATAGGATAGGGTAGTTTTAGAAAGCGCCAGAAATGTTACTCCTATTATTATTAGGATTAAGGGTATATAAAGACGAGGTTCGGGCGCTAGGAAGTTAAGGGCAGAAGTAAGTAAACCAAAATAAAATAGTATAGCAGATAGTGCAATAAGAATTACACCTGTGATTATGAAAGAGCTATTATATGTATAATAGGTGAATAGTTCTTGCCAATCTGCTTTTTCATTGTCAACTATCACTCCTATACCTTTCATAAAAGTTATTGACCTATTACTACCGAACATTGCAAATCCATTTAACCTGTTAAAGCCTAATTCTCTCGCTTCTTCATTCCCTTTCTTCAAATTAAATAATATTATTTCAGCCAATTTAGAAACGTTTTCCACATTAGAACTCTCTTCAATCCTGCCTTCAGAATTAATTTTTATATGCCCCATATAACCTTTTAGCTTCTTCACATCAGCCATTTTGCATCACCAACCCCTTTAAAACGCTTTTTACTAATAAATCCCAATTAGTTTTCTTAGCATTCGTAAAAATCAGATAATCATCTACAAACACCATACCAATATCATCCAATATCATTGCAAATCCTCTAAAGGGTTCTAGGAATTTTAATTCCCTTGCCTCATTTTCTCCTATTCTCATATTTTCGATTAATATATTACTTAATTTATCTAAATCCACTAAAAGGTCTTGCCCTTGAATCTTGATTAGCTTACCATCTTGAAATCGATATACAGCTAAAACTCCTGGTATATTATCTAACATATACCCTCTTAATATTAATATGATATTTTTCATAAATAAACTTTACCTTCAAAATAATTACTAATTACTTTAAATTAAATAAATATCTCATAATCAATAAAAAGATATTACAAGAAAAAGAAAAATTTTACTTTTTAGACATAATTGCCTTTAGGATTTCCTCTGGCGTGGTTGGGGTTTTATTAAATCTTGCTCCGACCGCGTCTTCTAATGCCCTAATTATAACTGCTGGTCCTACTATTAATGCAGCCTCTCCTACACCTTTACTTCCAGTAGGATAGTTTGATGGATGATACTGTTCAGCAAATATTGAGGTGAATTTTGGCGCCTCCACAGTAGTAGGCACATAGTAATCTGCATAGGTTACAATTAATTGCCCATTCTCATTAAGTAAAGCTTGTTCATACAACGCTTGCCCTACTGCTTGCACTCCTCCACCGTGAATTTGGGCTTCTGCTAAAGCCGGATTTATAACTTTCCCAATGTCATCATAAGCTCTGTACTCTAATACTTTTGCAATACCAGTATCATCTACTTCAACAACTGCTATATGAACTCCGTATGGGAACGTTACGTCATTTTCGTATATTACCTTCTCTACTAATCCTGGATCATGACTTCTATAGGCTACATTTGCTACATCGTCCCAACTCATTCTCTTACTTGGATCGCTTCTTAATTTAAACTCCCCCTTCTCATATTGAACTTCTTGAACATCCACATTCCATGTTGATGCAGCAATTCTCTTCATTTTATCTAAAATCTTCTCTGCAGCTTTTATGGCTGCTGAACCTCCTATAGTTACTGATCTAGAACCATAGGTACCCATGCTTGCCGCAACAACGTCAGTATCTCCCCATATGACTCTAACTCTACTTATATCTACTTGAAAAGCATCAGCAATTATCTGAGCTATTGCGGTTTCAGTTCCTTGTCCATGTGGAGTAGTTCCAGTAATAACTAAAATATCACCTCTTTCATCTACTCTAATTTCGGCATACTCCCATGGCCCAAAACTGCATATTTCTAAATAGTATGCTAGTCCTACTCCTACTCTATGTCCTTTTCTTCTCTCTTCTTCAGCCCATTTCTTTAGCTCGTAATAGCCCAATCTCTTCACACCTTCTTTCAACAACCCAACATAATCTCCACTATCATATCTTAATCCAAACGGATTTGTATATGGTAATTCAGTAACTAGATTTCTCTCTCTAATGGTAACGTCGTCTAAGCCCAACTCATCAGCTACTGTGCTCATTATTCTTTCAATTATGTAAGTTGCCTCAGGTCTACTCGCTCCTCTATACATTGTAATAGGTGGTGTATTAGTGTAGACGGCAACGCTTTCTATATCTAGATTACGTATCTTATAGGGACCAGGAATCATCATTGGTATAATTAACGGTTGAATACCAGCAGTAACAGTCATGTAGGCTCCTAGATCAAGTAGTAATTTACCCTTAATACCTAAAATAGTACCATCCTTTTTGACTGCAACGTCTCCAGTGAAAACATTATGCCTTGCCTCACTTGCTAGCATTTCTTCAGTTCTTGTCGCTGTCCATCTAACTGGTCTTCCTAAAATAATGGATGATGCTACAACTGCTAGTTCCTCGGGCATGAGATGAACTTTACTTCCGAAAGCTCCACCTACATCTGGCATTGAGACTCTTATTTTGCTCTCCGGTATACCGAATATTCTGGAGAATTCTAAACGCATATAATGAGGAACTTGAGTCGAGTACCATATCGTTAACGTGCCTGCCTCATATCTGGAGATTATTCCCCTAGGTTCCATTGGATTAGGAATGAGCCTCTCATTTATTGCCTCAACTTTTACTATCTTATCAGCCTCATTAAATGCCTTGTCTACTTCCCCAGCCTTAAATGGGATTTTATACGAAACATTTGTCTTCAACTCCTCATGAATTATCACCTCATCCTTCTCAGCCTCTTCCATTTTTGTAACTGCCCTTATTGGTTCGTAGTCTACTACCACCTTATCTATTGCATCTCTGACACTATATTTATCTTGACCAATAACAATCGCTAATGGTTCCCCTACATATTTAGCCTTATCCTCGGGAAATGCCTTTCTCTCAATATATCTGAAGGATCTAAGATCTATATATGTAGGCCAGGGTCTAATTCCACCCTTTAACAATGGATTTATTTCCTTTGAAGTAAATACAGCTACTATTCCATTAACTTTTAACGCGTCACTTACATCAATCTTCTTAATGCGTGCATGAGGATAGGTACTTCTGACAAATCCCGCGTACAGTGCTGGCATTCTGATGTCGTCAACATATGTGCTCCTGCCAGTGACGAATTTATCATCATATAGCCTTTTTAACGGTTTACCCACATAACTCATGTTCTCAACCTCTTAGAAGCATCTAATACCGCTTTCACAATATTTTGGTATCCAGTACATCTGCAGATATTACCATGAAGACCATCCCTAACTTCCTCTTCAGTTGGGTTAGGATTTTCTTTTAATAAGAAATACGTCTGCATAATCATCCCTGAAGTGCAAAAACCACATTGAAGCGCAAAATTATCCTTAAATGCTTCTTGAATAGGATGAAGCTTAGAATCGACTGAAAGACCTTCTATCGTTGTTATCTCTGCTCCATCAGCCTGTACTGCAAATATTGTACATGACTTAACTGACTTACCGTTTAGGAGAATTGTACAGGCTCCACATGTCGTGGTATCACAACCAACCTTAGTTCCCGTTAAACCTAACTCTTCTCTCAGAAAATCTACCAATAACATTCTAGGACTTACATATCTTTCATACAATACGCCATTTACTTTAACTTTTATCTTTACTTTTTCACCCTGATTAACAACTAACATTTAACTTACCACCTCCTTTAGAACTTTCCTAGTAATAACCTTCATAACCTCCTTCCTATACCAAGAACTACCCCTAGTATCTGAAGGAGGATTAACTTGATTTGAAACCTTACTAACTATTTCCTCAATTAAGTCATCATTTAACCTCTTACCTATCACGTTTTTCTCAACTTCTAATGCTCTGAACGGCTTTTCTCCTACACCACCATAAGCAAGTTTTATATCTTCTATTTCATTTTGTCTTAGTTTTATTGCTAATGCCAAAGAGACTAATGCAAAGTCTCCAGCTCTTCTAACGACCTTTTTATAGACAGTCCGGTAACCCTCTAAGTTAGGTAAGACGATCTCTGATACTATCTCGCTTTTTCTTATATCAGTAGTAAACGCGCCTTTGAAGAAGTCTAACGCATTCACCGATCTATTGCCGGATGATGAAGTTAGAACGATCTCTGCATTTAATGCAGTAAGCACAGTCGGTACGTCAGCTGAGGGATCGGCATTAGCTACACTACCTCCGATTGTCCCTAGATTCCTTACTTGCATGTCTCCAACTACTCTTACTGCTTGATAGAGTAGTGGAGCGTTTACTCTGACTAAATCACTCTTCAATATTTCATAATATCTAGTTAATGCCCCGACTCTAATTGAATTAAATCCGCTTCTTACATAGCTTAACGAGTTTATTGGATTAAGATCTACTATATAACTAGGGGATATCACACGAAGTTTTAGCATGGGTATTAGGCTTTGCCCTCCTGCTAGTGGCCTAGCATCGTCATGTGAATCAAGAAATTTCGTTACCTCTTCTACACTGCTAGGCTTAACATATGTAAAATCTGGTGGGTACACATATCATATTATTCCTTAGCCCTATTTATTTTATTATGTAAAAATAGTTTAATAAAAAACATTATATAAATAGAATCTTTTCATATTTTAGCTCTTATAATATACTCATTGCCCTACTAATCTCAAAACTGCAATTAGACATTTTTTATCAACATAAGTTATGCCCATGATAGTCCAGGACGATTTAGGGTTCCATTGCGAATTGTATTCTAGTCTCATCATTTTCTTTTATTCAATGTAGAATTAATTGAATAAAACCACCTCAATCATAGAGATAACAATAAATATATGGATATTATTCCATTCATGGAAAGAATTATTGAAAATGTTATAGTTATAGGCAATAGCCCAGACAATCTGAAGCAACCTACGAGGCGTATGATACTTACCACTAGGGAGTTAAACGATTCAGCTAAATTATTAGTGCATAGGAGATGCTGAATTTCTTGAGGTAAGAATGAGAACGAGAGGAGACCTCGATTCACAAGCTCCTTAACCTTGTCAGAAAACTCTGCAAGTAAGCTTGAGAGTAATAGATCAACCTCCCTCCTCTCACTACGACTAAGATCTCTCTTCACATGGTTAAGGCAGAGCTGTCTTTATTCCAGAGAGCTCAAGCACCTTATCCACAGACTTGATCATGTCAGCAACCACTAACTTGAGGTTAAACTTCTTCCACACTCTTACTAATAATTTCCAGTAACTCTTCGTATCCTCTTCTTTTGCTAGTGTGAAGGCACTACGTGCTATCGCCTCTAACAATCGAACTATTTTTCATAACTTGTCTAATGCTGAAGACAATGTTGAATCCCCATCAACACTTGGCTCTTTCCCTTTCCTAACCTTGACAACCTTATATAAGTTTGTTTGCTTTTTCTAGGTTTTGTTTTGTGAACCAGTGTATTGCTGATTTTGATGGTATTTTCTCTACTCCTAGGAAGTGTTGTATTGTAACGTTTGCTAGTCCTATTAGTTCTCTGTAGGATGTTGTGTATACTATCATGATGATGAGGAGTTTGAAGTATAGTGTTGTGTCATATCTTTGTGTTTTTACACTTGAGAACGTTTTCTCTATTACATCCTTTAATTCACCTTCTATTAGGGGTTTTATTTGCAAAATCCTTTGAACTCATTTTGGGGATAGTTGATGTGGTTTAGTTTGTGTCCCATGGTATTACTTGAGTCACTTCCCCATAAGTATTACCCACTTATTCTACTTGGAATTTATAGAAGTTCTTACATCAAATATTAACTTGATTAAACTACATTTTTAAATTATTTTGCATAGATTGTGAATTGGACACCGTCTCGTCAAAGGTATAGCCGATGCCTATTTGTAATGGGTGATTGCCAACCCTCAATTTCACGATGTCCACTAGATTGAGGTCTGCTAGATCGTCTAGTTTTTGGAGAGTGCTCTCGTAGTCGAATCTCATTGTTTCAGCCTTGCTTGCTATTCCATGATGATTCCAAGTATTAATTTCTTGGTAATGTTGGCTCTGAACTTCTTTAATATCTTCTTCAAATTTTTTAAGAATTTCCTCGTTCACATTGTTTAAAATGCGTATTATCCAAGGCACTACGTGCTATCGCCTCTAACGACATAACTAATTCACGTTGTAAATTCGTAGGAGTAAAAACTTTTAAGTAGGAAAGGGATTAACGTCAAGTTCAAGAAAATCTACTTATGTTATATACAAATTGTTAATCCCAGAATTTATACCTTTATGGCTACATTATGAAATGACAGATCATTTTTAATTAACTCTACGAGATTAATTTAATTAAATTTGCAATGGAGCGATAAATGATACCAGAGTAGTAAATACGTTTATAATTATTAAAGATAATGAAAATTACAGTTTATATATTATAAGGGAAAATTAAAGTGTAATAAAGTATAAAAAGATTAAAAGTGCCTTTTTAACATAAGGTAAACTGAACCACCTATAACCCAGAGAACTAATGTTAAAACACCTATTAGAACTGGCACATTAACTGCACTTGTAATTATTGTTGAGTAAAAGACGTAGCCTATTATGGCCTCAATAATTGCCACGAGAAGTATATTTCCTATTCCTAAGGCATTATTTCTTTTCACTATAACTAGCATACTTATATTTACCGTGAAAATAGCTATTAAAAACCCAAACGTTGTAGTTATACCAGTAGCTATAAATATGTTAGTTGGTGTGAATAGTATAGACATTATGATAAAATACAGAACTGTAAAAGCAAGTGAGAAGAATGCAGCTGTATAGGGAGTCCTTCTTTTTGGATGTATAGAACCTAGTTTAGATGGTAAAAGACCATCCTTACTCATAGCATAAATAACTCTGGTTACTGCATTCGTAAAACCACATGCACAAGCAATATTACTATTTATGAGAAGTGCAGTTAAAATCGCTGCTAATATTATTCCACCGTAGGTCTTTGCTTCAATTAAACCTGGTGCTAAATAATTAAAATATGTACCCATATTGTTGACTCCCCATCCTACTGTAAAGGCCTCAGAGCCTATTATATATGTTATCCCTAACAATAATGCCGCGGTAAACACTCCTTTTGAGATAGTATTCTTAGGGTCAACAGCTTCTTCTCCTAATACCGATACTGTCTCATAACCAGTAAAGGCAAGAATCCCAAATGATACTGCTAATCCTAGGTTTGCTATTTTTGGAGGTGGAACATAGGCGAGCGTGAATGTTTGCGGATCTGGAGGTACCTTAGAGAAAATAAGAATCGAAGTAGCTATTATCCCACTCATTTCGGCTAAACTCATCATTAAGGTAAATTTTAAAGACGGCTTTATACCCAAATACGAAATTAAAGTAGCTATTGCTGCATTTATTATGCCAAATGGGATCCATATCCAAGATGGAAGGTTTATTCCTAACTCTTCAAATCCCGTAGGAACCATTAAACCCATTATCAAATAAACAAAAATAATTACTGCGAAGATATATACTATGTAAGACATACTAGCCACAAATGCTACTTTCTTGCCTAACCCTCTCTCTATAAAAGCGTAAATACCACCCGCACTCTGAACGTATCTTGAGACTATAGATAATCTAGTAGCGTCCAACAATATAGCTATTAATGCAATTAAAACTGCTAATGGTAGTGCTCCATAGGCAAAAGCCGCAGCCCCAGTTAATGTACCAATAGTCGCAGCTGCTGGAGCCCCAGACGCTATACCTTGTGCAAGTACTTCCCTATATCTAGCAACACCCTTAGCTAAACTTTGTTCAGAAGAATCGTTATTTATTTTATTTGTTGAATTATCTTTTTCTGAAGGTTCTGCCATTTTAACTTACCTCCTAACCTAAGTTAGATTAATAAATTATTTAACTATATAAAAATATCTAGTATTACATAGTAATACTAGATATTACTTTATTATATTAGAAATGTTTATTAAATAGTTAATACCCCTAAATATAATGAGAACATGGTGGAAGAAGAACTCAAGGTTCCCCTTAAGTCTCCTTTAGATCCCTTAGATGAAGAAGAAATTAAACGTGTAGTAGAACTTATTAAAAGTCACTTAGGATCTAAGTCTAAGATAGTAAAGTTTTTCTCGGTATCATTAGATGAGCCAAAAAAGCAAGAATATCTAGCTTGGAAAAAAGATAGAAATATTAAAATTGACAGAAGAGCACTGATAAAATTCTATGATCCGGAGGAACAAAAGGTATATGAAGGAATAATATCTTTAACTACTAATAAAATAATATCTTTAACTAGGATTGATGACGTATTCCCCCCAATAACGCTCGATGAATTCGGAGAATGTGAGAAGGCTGTAAGAAATGACAGGAAAGTACAAGAAGCCTTAAGAAAAAGGGGAATTCTTCCAGATGATTTAAATTTATTAATGGTAGATTGCTGGGCACCAGGATATATTGAAGAAGAGTTTCGCGGTAAAAGAGTAGCAATCGGCTATATGTGGATAAAAAAGGATTATGAAGATAATGGATATGGTAGACCGGTACATGGCCTCATGCCTTGGGTAGATCTAGATAAGATGAAAGTCATAAGGGTTGATGATTATGGAGACGCTTCATTACCACATCTTGATGCCAACTATACGCCGGAGAAGTTGGGAAAAACATTTGGAGGTAATTTAAAAACTCTTGAAATACGTCAACCAAGGGGTGCTAGTTTTAGAGTAAATGGGTGGGAGATAAGTTGGTATAGGTGGAAAATGAGGATAGGTTATACTCCTAGAGAAGGATTAGTTATCTATGATGTAACTTACACTGATGAGAATAATCAAGAAAGAACAATACTTTATAGAGCTTCTGTTGTAGATTTAATGGTACCATACGGAGATCCCTCGCCTTTTCATAATAGAAAGATGGTGCTTGATGCGGGTGATTATGGATTAGGGAATTTTATTGTACCACTAAAGCATGGTATGGGCGATGTATATGATTGTGATTGTTTTGGAGAGATAATATATCATTTTGATGTAGTTAGGGTTAGTTCGGATGGTAAGCCAGTTAAGGTTAAAAAGGCTATTTGCGTCCATGAGGAGGATTTTAATATATTATGGAGACACACGGATTTAAGGAGTGGTAAATCTGAAGTTAGGAGAAACAGAAGGCTTGTTATTTCGTTTTGGGCTACACTAGCTAATTATGATTATGGATTCTTCTGGTATTTCTATCAAGATGGAAGTATCGAATTTCTTGTAAAGCTTACGGGAATAATAAACGATGATGGCGTAATCGAGAAAAATCCAAAGTATGGTACATTGGTTACACCGGAAGTTTATGCTCCACTTCATATACATTGGTTTAATATAAGACTTAACCTAAATATAGATGGCTTAGAAAATAGAATTTATGAGGTAAACTTGAAAGGAGAGCCAGTAAGTGAAAATAATCCGGTTGGTAACGCTTTCTTTGCAGAAGAAACATTACTGGAAAACGAAATTGAAGCAAGGAGGCATGTAAATCCTCAAACTGGTAGATATTGGAAGATAGTCAACATATATAAAAGAAATTACTTAGGTTTGCCTGTTGGTTATAGATTAATACCAGTTGAAAATGTAGCATGCCCATTACCAGACGATTCATACGTAAGAAAACGTGGTGGTTATATTAACTATCATCTTTGGGTCACTCCATATGATGAGAGTGAGAAATATGCTACTGGCGATTATCCTTATGAACAAGCAGGGGAAGGATTACCAAAATATGTGCTAAAGAAGAGATCGATTGTAGACAAAGATTTAGTAGTGTGGTATACGTTAGGTGTGCCACACGTAGTAAGAGTTGAAGATTGGCCTGTAATGCCTGTAGAGATGGCCGGATTTTGGCTTAAACCTGATGGCTTCTTCAATAGGAATCCTAGTATAGATTTGCCTAGACAACTTGAAAATAATAAACGACAATTAACTATGGAACATCATCATCAGTGAGTTAGGTGTAATGAAATGAATTTAAGGAAAAAGTATAAGAATTTTAAAATCTTTATCATGGTTATTCACACTATAATTATGATAGTCATGTCAGTCATTTTTGTGCTTCTATTAGAGCATCTAAGATAGACAAGTCTAATGCAAAATAATTAATTTAAAAAATTTATGTCATAAAATATAAACTATATTACGAAATTAATGGATTAACTAATAATATACTAATAATATGATAGAAAAGCCGAAGCTTATTAAATAAGTGCTACTTGAGGTAAGTTCCGTAAAATGCTATTCGGAATTTTTGATCTAGATAATATCCTACAGATAATAACAGAAGATCAAAAATTTATCAAATTTACTAGTGTTAGAAACTAAGTATCGCATTAAATTATAAACTTCTATATACTTCATATTCCCACTCTGTAACTAAGCTCTCATATTCTTCAACTTCTGCTAACTTTACTCTTATAAATTCTTCAATTAGTGACCTACCTACTTTTTCAATCAATCTAGTATCTCTCTTTAATTCATTCAGTGCATCTCTGAGATTTCGTGGAAGATCTTCAATATCTTTTTTGTGATATATATTCTCATTTAAGGGCTCTGGCGATTTAAGCCCTCTTTCTATACCGTCTAATCCAGCTTGTATTACCGCAGCTAAGAGCAAGTATGGATTAGTTGTTGGGTCAGGTACTCTATACTCTATTCTTCTATCTAGCTTAGATATTCCGGGATATGGTGTCGGTATCCTTATCATAGCTGATCTATTATTATATCCATAAGCTATTTTTGTTGGTGCCCAAGACCCGCGTATTAATCTTTTATAGGAATTTATAGTAGGCGCGGCTATCGCGGTTAATGCCTTGGCATGCTCAATTAATCCAGCTATAAAACTATATGCTAATTCACTTAGTTTATACTCATCATTCTGATTATAGAAGAGATTTTGACTTTCTTTCCATATACTTATATTTAAATGTAATCCAGATCCCGGTAACTTATTAAATGGTTTGGGCATAAAATTTACTTCGACTCCATATTTCGCTGCAATTTGTCTAGATATCTCTTTAAATAATATAATCTCATCAGCGCTTCTTAAAGCCCCCTTATACATTATATTAAATTCGTACTGTGCTGGCCCTTGTTCTTTTATGATCCTTACTGGATCTATTCCTATATATTTTATCTTCTTGGCAATTTCTCGTATTATTGGATTATTATAGTAGACCGAAGGGTCAAAACATCGAGCCTCATCAAATGGTTTCCTATCTTTTGTCAAGTAAAATTCAATTTCAAATGCAGATTTAAAATCAAAACCATATTGCTCCTTAACTTCTTCTAAAGTTCTTATTAGTGTACTTCTTGTATCGTATTCCCATGGCTTTCCTTGTTTATATAAATTACATAATACAACCGCTGACGGAGGAAATATTGAAAGAGTACTAATATCTGGAATTAAGAAAACATCTTCACTTTGAGGGCCAAAACTGCCATACGGACTAACGTAATTCATTGGTGTGAAGCTAATGATACCCATAGTTAAAGCTACTCCAGTTTCAATTGCATCACTAATATGATCTACATATACACCCTTAGCTCTTATATAACCATCTAATCCTACCCACGTGAATCTTAGAATCTCCACACCCTTATCTTTAAGTTCTTTTTCAATATTCACAATATTAAACTTATATAAAAAGGGTTAATTAACTGTTTTTAAAATGCGACTTTGAATCTTCACGGTTCCATTGTAAATTGAAATAGTAGTCCTTTCAATAAAATTACATAATATATATCATAATTTTCAAGTAAAGCGATGGGGGTGTGCGCTATTTAGTATAATGAAATCTTAATATGTTCCTACGAATTCATAAAGTGAATTAATTGGACTGTTAGAGCGTTCAGTAATAAATCTTTCTGTCAAAAATTTGCATACTCATGGCTAACATTGAGCACGAGGACCTTAAATCCTCGTGCCCTTAAGGCAAGGGGAAATCAAGCATTGAGATCAAAGGACTTATTATGATAGCAAACACTCCAAACAATCCATGCTAACTTCCTAGCACAAGCAACAACAAGCTTGTAAGGAACCTACCCCTCCTCTCATCATAATATTTAACTATAATCGGATTATTACGATGCAAAAGTATTCCCAAGACAGCTAAATAAAACGTCTTCCTCAAGTACCTATCACCACGTTTTGAAATACCGTGTGATACAACCCTAGAACCACTCCTCTCAGTAACTGGGTCTAAACCACAATAAGCCACAAACTTCTCCGCCCTCCTAAAACGCGAGAAATCACCAACCCTAGCCAAAATAACAGCACCAGTAATCAACCCAATACCCGGAATAGTAAAGATCACATGATCCTTAGGAACAACCTCCCCAATCCTCCTCAACAACTCCCTCTTCATATCCTCAAGTTCAAGTAGCTGCTTTACTATTCCCCTTAACTCGTATATTACAGCCTCAGCATATGGTAACCTCAAGTACTCCTCGTTGTACTCGTATTTCCCCTCTACGATTTCCCTTAGCCTTTTCTTCGTTATTTTATCGTCATCATCTATCATTATTATTGTCCTTTTGAACCTGTTCTTGTGTCTTATTATCTCTCCATCAAGGAATTCCAAGTATGATACTAGCTCTTTCAAGTTGTTCAATTCTATTGGTTTTCCCTCACTTGCCATATTTGCTAATTTCTCTGCGTCATTATAATCGCTTTTCTTCCTCGGATCCTTGTTCTTAGCTAGTATATTAGGGCTTACTAATAGTACCTCATGACCTCTTGTTTTTTAGCCAAGACGCTTGCGCTATAAGTTGCAGTTGCTTCTATCACTACTATATCATCTTGTATTTCCTCCTCTAGCTCTTTTAATCCATGTAGGTTGTTTGAGAATTTTGCCTTTCTCCCCTTGCCATCTCTTAACACGTAACATTTTAACTCTTTTTTATCTATGTCTATACCTATTATTCCCATAGTTTATCACCCTTATATGTTGTGGTTACCCTCGTGTGGGGTTCCACACTGTTCAAGTACGATTTTTACTATGGGATGTTTTGATGAGGGGGAGGTCACGCTCCTAGGGGTGTATTTATGCACAAGTTTTTTGCCGATCATCCCCCTCATGTGGTACTCCCTAAATTCAATTTATAAAAAATATTACTAAGATTTTATTTTAGACTAACGGAAAAATGTGAATTAAAACTTAAGAAATAAATTGAACTCTACGAGAGAAAAACATTTGTGGGAGGGTAGGTAATACTAGAATAGTGGGAATACCCATGAACCCCCTACTCTCCCACAATATAAACATTCAAAAACTAGCCTATATAACACTTTCCTTACTAAACTTCAATGGAAGAAAAGGAGAAGAAGTAGAGAAAACACTAATATCAGCTTGCCTATGGCGAGACTCAATAGAAAACAAATCAAAAAAACTACAACATATCCCCACAAACCATAAGAAATTACATAGAGGAACAAAGAATACAAATAACAGACAAACTACTACACAAAATACAAGAAATAGCAAGGGAATTACTAAAAGGAGTAGAGGAAGTGAACATAAGCATAGACTGGACTGGAATGGGGAGAGAAAGTAGAGGGAATAGGAAGTGGGGAAAAGGGATATCAATGGAACTACGCAACAGCAACAACAACGACAAAATAGTCATCCTAGCGTTCACACCATACACAAATGGAATGAGAAAAGATGAGATTGTGAAAACGCTAGTCAAACAAGTCACATCACTAGGATTCAAAATTAGCATAATAGCACTTGACGCAGGCTTTTACAGCGTTGAAGTAATAAGGTTCCTCTCGCAGTTCAAGTACATTATTTCTGTTCCAGTTGGTGATGTTAAGATTTATGATGAGTATGATGGTACTTATACTACTGGAAGTGGTAGGGGGAGTGGTCAAGTTAGTTTTAGGTTGATTGTTCATGGTCGTGAGGTTACGAGGAGGGGTAAGTGTCGTGTTGAGTATGTTGCTAGGGGTACTAATCTTGATTTGCCTAAACATGAGGTTTTGAGGTTGTATGATGGGATTAGGAATCCCATTGAGACTTCTTATAGAGAGATTAAGGGTTTTCTTGTTTTTACTTGTTCTAGGAGTTGGGTTTTTCGCTTGTTTGTCTTTGTTTTGGCTATGTTTTTGTACTCTTTGTTCTTTAAGGATGAGGTTAATAAAAGGGATTTCAAGCTTCTTCTCGTTTTGCTTTTCATAGGCGAGATACAAGATAACTTTTTATCTGAATTGGCTAAAATTATGGAACGGCTTTTTATTTATTTCGGTTTATTATCAAGGGGGTGATTTTGGAGAGTACCGTCATGCTGGGATTAGATTATACTCCCAGCTTAATATTACTTATATAAGTTTTTGTTAATTTGATTGGTGTTGTTTTATGATTTGCGGTGTTATTTGAGTAAGCGGAAGGTTTTAAGTTGAGGGTTTTGTGTGGATTTTTTGTCGATAGTGTTCAAACGTGGTATGTTTATGTGTTTAGTGTTGTCTTGAATGAGGCAGGTGTTTTTTCATGGGTGGTTTTTTGTGATGTTATAACTTCTGGGGCTAGTTTTCTATCCCGCATTAGATTTATCCAGCTTTGGGTTCTTATTCACGTTCATGGTTGTATGCTTGAGTCTAATTTGTAGGTTAGTGACATAATGTCGTCATGAAGGTACAAATTCTGGTACTAGCCCTCTCTCCCATAATACCAACGCTAATGAGTACTTCATAATCTCAAGGCTCCTATTAATAGCCTTAGTAGCCCTCTTGAACCTCACTAGTCTATCACGTAAGGATGAGTGAAGGGACTCATTGGGATTAACTGGTGAAACAACAGTATGTTGAGGTAGAAGGAAGTACAGGTTGTAATCATCAGTTACCCAGGTTCCCTTCTCTGGAAGATATTGTCTAAGTCCATTAAACGCCTTCTCATCACGATCACCAACGGAGAAAGAAACATACATACCTTTGCTAGAGAAGACAAATCCAGTAAAAACCCACTTGTAGAACGCTTTTTTATTCCTCTTCAAGTAAGTCCACATTTCATCAACAACTTTAACACCCTCACCCACAACATTCCTAGCCTTACTCCAAAGTTCAACGATTTTTTCATACTTCTTCTTACCATACCTCTTAATCCAAGTGAAAACAGTACCCAAGGGGACTTGAAGAACCCTGGAAATAGCCCTCATACTCATTCCATTAGAATACATTTCTAAAGCCTTTTCCCTTACACTTTTATCATAACGATGCTTAGCACCCTCAAGGAATTGCCTACCACAATTCCTACAAAGATACTCTTGCTTACCCCTCACCTTACCCTTCTTAACAACATGATTACTACCACAAGAGGGACAAGTTATCTCCCTGTAAACCGGCTTTCTTCCCCTCTTACCCATAATAATACTTTCGTTATACAAATATTTATACCTTCATGGTGACACTATGGTTAGTGATAACATATAGCAGTTTTTCTTGCAATAATATATTTTTTAAATTATTTTGCATAAATTGTGGATTGGAAACCTTCACACAAAGTACCATAACTCCTATCACCAACGACAAAGTAAGGAACATCATCGACATGAAAATCCAAAACCCACACCTCTTAACATCACTTATATAAGTAATATTAAGCTGGGAGTATAATTTAATCCCAGCATGAGGGGGATGATCGGCAAAAAACTTGTGCATAAATACACCCCTAGGAGCGTGACCTCCCCCTCATCAAAACATCCCATAGTAAAAATCGTACTTGAACAGTGTGGAACCCCACACGAGGGTAACCACAACATATAAGGGTGATAAACTATGGGAATAATAGGTATAGACATAGATAAAAAAGAGTTAAAATGTTACGTGTTAAGAGATGGCAAGGGGAGAAAGGCAAAATTCTCAAACAACCTACATGGATTAAAAGAGCTAGAGGAGGAAATACAAGATGATATAGTAGTGATAGAAGCAACTGCAACTTATAGCGCAAGCGTCTTGGCTAAAAAACAAGAGGTCATGAGGTACTATTAGTAAGCCCTAATATACTAGCTAAGAACAAGGATCCGAGGAAGAAAAGCGATTATAATGACGCAGAGAAATTAGCAAATATGGCAAGTGAGGGAAAACCAATAGAATTGAACAACTTGAAAGAGCTAGTATCATACTTGGAATTCCTTGATGGAGAGATAATAAGACACAAGAACAGGTTCAAAAGGACAATAATAATGATAGATGATGACGATAAAATAACGAAGAAAAGGCTAAGGGAAATCGTAGAGGGGAAATACGAGTACAACGAGGAGTACTTGAGGTTACCATATGCTGAGGCTGTAATATACGAGTTAAGGGGAATAGTAAAGCAGCTACTTGAACTTGAGGATATGAAGAGGGAGTTGTTGAGGAGGATTGGGGAGGTTGTTCCTAAGGATCATGTGATCTTTACTATTCCGGGTATTGGGTTGATTACTGGTGCTGTTATTTTGGCTAGGGTTGGTGATTTCTCGCGTTTTAGGAGGGCGGAGAAGTTTGTGGCTTATTGTGGTTTAGACCCAGTTACTGAGAGGAGTGGTTCTAGGGTTGTATCACACGGTATTTCAAAACGTGGTGATAGGTACTTGAGGAAGACGTTTTATTTAGCTGTCTTGGGAATACTTTTGCATCGTAATAATCCGATTATAGTTAAATATTATGATGAGAGGAGGGGTAGGTTCCTTACAAGCTTGTTGTTGCTTGTGCTAGGAAGTTAGCATGGATTGTTTGGAGTGTTTGCTATCATAATAAGTCCTTTGATCTCAATGCTTGATTTCCCCTTGCCTTAAGGGCACGAGGATTTAAGGTCCTCGTGCTCAATGTTAGCCATGAGTATGCAAATTTTTGACAGAAAGATTTATTACTGAACGCTCCTAGGACGATAATAGGTCCACTGCTCATCAAAAACCTTACTCTTCCATGTCTGTTCTTAGTGCTTGTTCAAGAAATAGTAGGACAAATCCTAGTTGTTCTGTGTTTTTCTCGTGCTCATAGTAGATTTTGGCTAACATGTTCACGTTTTAATTTAAGTAATATCATGATTAAAAAGTTTTTATAGAGTTGAGAAAAATTCTCCTTGTTCCCTCAACTCTTGAAGGAATTTATACTTTTTAACGGATTAGGGCTTTAAGGGAATTTTTCAGTTAGCTCTTGAATCTAATTATCAATTAAAAGCTGTAATAATCTATTTTTTAGCTAATTTTATTATTAGGCTATTGTTGTTAGCAATGATATCTGTTATCTCGTATTTATCAGCGAGATTATCTAATTTATCATAAAAGCTTTCAAATATTCCCTTATAATAATAGCCTAGTATAATCGAGTAGGTAACACTATAATTGTGATCAAAAATACATATATATTCCTTCTCCTTTTTTATTATGTCTAACTTATACAACCCAGAGTATTTTGAGATAGTTCTTAAAAAATTTATGAAGATACTGATAGATGCTCTCTCTATCGTCTTAGATTCATTCCACGTAAATAAGTATTCTTTCCCCCACTCTTTACCTAAACTGTAAGCCCTCTCTTTTATTTTTTCTATATCTTGCCCTAAAGATTCAACTAAAAGCCCAAAAAACCTAGAAGAAATAATAATTGGTCTATCCCGACTTATATCTTCTATCTTACTTAAATAGTTAATATAGTTCTCTAAAAATTCATTAATAACTTGATTGAATCTTTTATTTTTCTTATAGAGGATCTCATCTAATTTATCTACTACTCCTTTAGGAATTCTAACTGCTTTAATGACAGTCATATTATCCATTTTATTGGAATTTCTCTCAAAATTAGTTTCTTTTGTCACATATAGTAATTTGTCTTAATAGCTATATATATTTTATCAGAGTCAGTAAGGGCACGGGTAGAAAAACATAAATAGCAATATTATTACAAAATGAGATAAATAGTCAATAATACCCTTAAAATATCTCCCAATAACATAAACAGTCTGAAGAATCCTATGAGGGGAATAAAATCTACCTAGAATGTTCAACTACAGTCACGAAAATCAAGATGTAATACACTAAAAATTCAAACCATAGAGAAGTTCTGTTACACTAAAATCCAAACGTAAAACCCTAGCAAAACACACTTGAGAGTGTCCGGATTGCATAAAATTCGGCCTATTTTAATATAAAGTATAAAATTAACTCTATGTTCCGAGTTATCACCTTAATTTGAGGTTAAATTGACTAACATAGATGTCAATTTGCCCAACTTAAGTATTATTCAGTTTTTCATTAACGAGACAGATCTCAAATAATTATTCACTGAATTTCTCTCACTTCGGACACTCTCACTTGTGCTAGAGTTATTATGTAATGGTTGAGGGTTACCGCATGAACATAGTAACCCTAGCACAATTAATACTTCAGAATAAAAACGTTAAGCCCAAAAAACACCAACTAAAAACCATATCACTAAGCTTAGCACAATACATACTAAGAGAAGTTTAGTGACACGCTTGCGGTGTAGTGATGAATATGGAAATTTTATATTGCTTTACAGACACTATTTGTTCTCAAATGGCATCATGGATAATTTGGTAGTCATTTAATTTTTAAGGTTATAAGTTCTATCTTATTGTTGGATAGAGTTTATTGTAGTTGCATTTTCAATGAAAAACACTTTACTATTTATAAGTTAAACGTAAACTTTACGGAATGCCTTGATGAGTGGAACAGCATAGATTTACAAAAACTTTCACAACACACTCATTTATACGCTTTATAAGAAATATTTTGAATCAGAAACATTTCACTTTATTTTAAACTGTTTCAATACATTATTCCTATGAATATACTTTGTTATCGTAGATGGGACTGTAACTGTACCATTCCCCTTACCTATAACCTTACCGATAATGTGGGGTTCTTGAGACTTCTTCTTTAGCTCATCATAAATTTCCTCAATGACTTTTTTGTGGGCAAAAATCACTATTGCACCGTTAGTGCCTGCAGTAGAATTCGGTATAATGAAATTCTCAGTTGCGAATTCATGTATATCAGGATCTATTACCGGAATATCAAATAATTCAACATCAACTTGGGCCTTTTCAGCAAATTCCTTGACCACAAATAGTCCAGGTCCAGTAACATCAGTGGTCATAGCTATATGAGCCTCCTCATTAAATGAACCTCCAAATGGTGGCAAATAATCATATATTGTTTTAGCAACCTCAATATTAGGAGTTCTCATGTATGTCAACGCCTTTCTCTTGGCTTCTTCAACTCTTTGAATTGTAATTCCCCTAGCTTCCATGTCTTCTATAAGTTCTGGCACCGTAAGCATCCACATATATACATTTATTGGTGTTAACTCGCCTACGGGTCTAGTAACTAATATCTCCATGTTTTCATTAACCTTATTATAATATGTTGGCAATTCATGATCAGACTTACCTATTACAGTTGCGCCTATCATTAGAGTCTTAGAGTTTGGTTGAATGTCATCTATTAATTCTATAGAATACGTTCTAGCGTAGTTATCAAAATTTACCAATAATTGATTCTTTAATTCATCAACTGGAGCATCAACCACTGGAATCATTCTTAAATCTTGAAAAACACCTTTTGTGAATAGATCATTTAAAGAGTTAGAAATTGCAACATCAACCTGCATTTGAGAACCAGGATCGTCCAGAGGATCAACTATTTGAATAGTGTCATTATTAGCTACAGTGTACGAGTTTTCTTTGGCTCCTTCTAGCCTAAATAGATCCAATACTGCTACCTCACCTTTAGGATTGGTAGTAACTATTGAATGCCCTTTCCCAATTGTCAGTTTTCTTTTAGTTTTTATCGAAGTGTAAACTCTTAACAGAAACTCAGCAAATTTACCGGGATCCCCCGCAGTTTCTTGATTAACTTGAATTAGACTAACAGCTCTATCTGCGTCGAATTCTCCACTATTTATTATTCTCTTCATGATTATCTTCTCTCTCGTTATAAAGATATCCGCATCTTCCCTAGGTAATATTTCTATATTTCTTCTCGTCAATTCGTCCCTTATTTTTTGTATTGCTGGATAAACGGTGTCTATTAAATCCACTTTTACTGCGCATCCAGTAGCAAGCGATAATGGATTAAGCCCCATTTTTTTATATTTGTCAAGATTAACTCTAAATTTATCAATTAATTTGTCAATGGCCATCAAGTTAGCATATTCTCGTAAGAAAATAAAAAGTTAGCTCTCATAATGTTTATGCAGTTTTTGTAAATTTCATTTTAAATAAAAATAGTTTTGAAAAGCAGAAATCCCAACACACTTAAATTCTACGTGAATGCTTTAAAATTTGATGCAGATAACTGATAGAAGAACCCCTTATTATCCTAACATACAGGATGTACCGCCATCAATCGTAAGGAGACTTATCAAGTCTAGCAACTTAACAGTAATTGATATTAGACAACCCTGGGAATATGAGGATCATCACATACCCGGATCAATATTATTACCTTTAGACTACTTTGATGATTTATTTCCTTTAATAAATAAAAATGCTGTGGCTATTGTATGTGAGCATGCTAATAGATCAACTTGGCTCGTATATACTAAGCCGTACCTTTTCGAGGGACTAAAGGTTTACAATATGCTAGGTGGTATGGAATTATGGATGAGAATGGGATATGAAGTTAAGAAAGGTATGGATGAGAACGGTACACTATGGTATAAGTTATTAAATAAAAATTTGAGATAAAGTAACTTTTTGCATCTAGCGAAAGTCTTAAGAAATATAAGTAAATAGATAAAATGATGGAAAAACTCCCACCATCAGCAAAACTAGTACTAAAGGTAATACTAGAGAAAAAGGTAATTAGATTCAAGGAATTACAAGAACAAACTAAGTTGCCCACACGAACATTACGTTATGCATTAAGGGTACTCAGGGAAAAAGGTTTAATAAAAGCGTTACCTTGCCTTGACGATGCCAGAGAAAGAATGTACTCAGTTCTAGAAATAGACGAATGTTATAAGTTATTTAGCGATTAAAACTCCTCCATTTCTTCAGCGTACATCTCTTCTTCTAATTCTTCCTTAATATTCTTCTTTACTTCCTCTAAATGTTCTAGGACCTCTTTCAGATTTTTGTATTTCGTAGGAATGTATCTTAACCTACCATAAGACATCATGTAGGAGCCTGGACATAAGAACTTAGGACCTACTACTATTGCATCTACATTTAAATCTAATATTACTGACATTGTAGCCTCTTTGCTACCTACTCCGGGGTTTTCATACTGTTCAACTTCCCTTTTATCCTCATCAATTACTCCTATTATTTCAGCCTCATCTAGAGGTTTTAATTCTTGTGACTTATCATATGTTAAAGCTATTCTCATAAGCCTCTATTCCAAAACAATTCTTAAATACTTTGTCATCAATAGATTTAGAAAAATTAGGAAAAAAACCTATTTAGTACTAAATTCCTTTCCTATAGCTCTAATTACAATAAATATCACTCCTAAACCTCTCTGAATTTCTGGATCTGACAATAATCTAATAAGTCCGCCTATTGAGACTTGAGGTGGTGACTCCAAATTCTTCTTAACTTCATCAGAAGTAATAGCTCTCATTATCCTATACGGCACTTCGCTGAGTGTTATCCCAAAGAAGTCCATAGCCTTAGGATAAACCTCTAAAAATTGCGATACATAACCAGAAATATGAGTTATAGCCTCATCATTCAACATATCACGAAGAGTTTTCGCAACATACGCTAAATCTATAACAACGTCTAATGCACCATTCCTATCTAGATCTTCAACCTTATTTAGGACATTATCTATAAGTCTCATTTTTTTCATAGTGGACTTTATTGAGCGTAAGGTTTGATCATCGATCTCTCTCATTATCTCTAATAAATTTGAAATGTATTTACCTAAGTTTTGTATAGCCTCATCATTCAACATATCACGAAAACTCTTAACAACATAAGCAGAATTAACCAAAACATCTAATGTGCCATCAGTTCTCATATTATCTAATCTACTTAGAAGATCAGACATCACTTCAGATCTGTCAAGCAAGACTTTAACAGCATCAGCGCGTTGTGAGACTAACTTCATTACTTCTAATGAACTGGATAAAGTATAAGCTAGGTTCTGTATTGCGTCATCAGTTAACATATCACGAAAAGTCTTCAGAGAATATGACATATTAATTAGAACATCTAAAGTGCCATCTTCCTTCAGCGTCTTTAACCTTTTGACAAAATCGGCTAATGTGTCTGAATTCTGAATAATAGCCATCGTATTCTCAAATACTTCAGATTTAGAAACAACTTTTCCAAATTCTAACAGTGACGATACTATATTACCTAAGTTTTGTATAGCCTCATCATTCAACATATCACGAAAACTCTTAACAACATAAGCAGAATTAACCAAAACATCTAATGCTCCAGACTCCCTAAGCTCGTCTATTTTCTTTAGTGCCTCATTAAGTGCTGGAGTCAGATCTAGAAGTTCGGCTAGCTCATCTATTTTCTTTTCATCAATCTTAGAAGCTAGTTTTTCAAGATTAATAGTTTGCATCTTTACCACACTGAAATTATTTGTCCACCTTCAACGTCCATACTAAATGTAGTTATCCCTGCTATTTCATCGACTATATCAACATAATCCTCTTTAGTATAGTTAAATAGCTTACTAGCATATGAACAAGCATAAATCTTAACCTTATTGCTCTTTTTAGCTTTCCTAAACAAGCTCATATAATCTTCTTCCTTCTTTTCAACCATGGTCTTTGATGACAGATCCTCATTCTTAACTTCTGGGTTTTTGGTAAACGCCTTAACAGCATCCATTGTTAAAAAAACGTAGACTTCGTCACCCATAGACGATATTATAACTGAAGTCATCGCAGCATAAGTTAACCTTGAACGCTCATTAGAACCTACAATAATTCCAGTCTTCATTTCAGACCACAGCCTTAGCTGTAACAGTCCAATACATCTTATTGTACATTATTTTGCCCCACCAATGTATGTACGAAGGTGGTGGAGGACTCTCATTCATAGTATAGCTGAATCTGATATAAGTAGCTTGATCGGTACCAGTTGCTATGTAACATAATACGTCTCCACCGTAGTTTTTAACACCTAAGTTGCCCTTTATATCATTTGCAATATTATGAGCGACAACATAGGACTCAAAATCCGCAGTTGACCCTGCTTTAGAAACTGGTAAGTCGGTAGCATCACCCATCACGTAAACATTTGACTGGTCTTTCATCCTCAGAGTGAACTTATCTGTTGGTATCCATCTCCTCCTATCTCCTATTCCAGAATCTCCAATAACCTTAGCACCCATATTAGGCGGAACAGCAATTAACATATCAAACTTTAACTTCTCTCCCTCTTGTGATTCAATAACCTTCTCAGTTGGGTTCACGCTAGTTACTGTAAATGGAGAATGTACTTCTATACCTCTTTGTTCGAAAAGCCTCAACATGAACTTATTAGTTATGGGTCTTCCAAATACTCCTTGAACTGGATATGTATAAATTATCTTAGTCTTATCTCTAATACCCCTCTTTCTCAAATAATCATCTAAAATTAAGGTAACTTCCAGAGGAGCTACTGGACATCTATGAGGCAACCTAGCTACATTAACGACTATAGTGCCGCCTTGAAACTTCTCTAATGCTTCTCTCATCTTTATCGCATCATCATACTCAAACACTGTATGTGACGCGGCCCTATAACCGGGTATTTCGTCCCAGGTGTACTCTACACCTGTCGTTATAACTAAATAATCATAACTATGCTGAACGCCATCGGCGGTTTGCACAGAATGATTAGCTACATCTATCTTAGTAATGGTACCTTTTTCTCCATGTAAAAATTTGATACGAGGGTCTAATAGCTCACTTTCTTTCTTAACCAATTCTCCTGGAACTTCAAGACCAAATCCCACTAATAATTGGCCAGGCAAATAGATATGATCATCGGACTTATTCAGCACTACTATTTCCACATCTCCTTTATTTACCTCATGCTCTAATTTTTGAATTAATCTATTAGCAATTATTGTACCGGCTATATTTCCTCCAGCGACTATTATCCTTTTAGCCATTCATTCCACCTACTTGCTTACTAGTAGTATGTATTTATTGCCTTCTTTAGTTTCTTGTACTATTTTCAAACCTCTCTTCTTAGCCCACAATGTGATATCCTTCTTAGTTGCCTCATCCCCGAGAATTACCTTAACAGCCTCCCCATCCCTCAACTCATCAATAACTCCAGATAACTCACCTATGGGACCAGCACACGAAGAACTAGTCAAATCCAACTCCTTATATATCTTAAGACTACTCATACTTTTTGCGCACCTCTATAATCTATCTTGCATATATACTTTTAAATATTTCGATTATTTCAACAATATATTTTTTCAAGAATGTTATTACTTAATTTACTTATATCTAATATAATTGATGTTCTAAAATCAAAGTATAATTGAACCACTCATAACTTTATCAAAAACAAATTATGAAATTATTATCTGAAAGCCCTTGTTAATTAAATCGGTAAAGGCGTAATGATGATCTTCATCTCCAATTAGTTTTACTACACTAGATAATTTATCCTTGATGTTCAAGTGCGGTGGAGAAGCACAATATCCACACGCACCTAATATTATGCCTTCCTTTAATGCTCTTTCGTAAGCTGGTTTAAGGCCTTTATAAGGACTTTCAGATATGGGTATCTTAGTACCTAGTCCGTCAAAATATACATAAACTTCGTGACCCTCCCTCTTTAGTTCAACCGCATAATGTAAGGCATGAGCGGCTTTTATGGATTCGGATAAACTAGTCGGATCATTCATAATTACGAAAAGCAGTTTAGCCATATTTAACTCTTTCTTCCTAAGCTTAAAAGATTTAGCATTGTTCTCTATTTAACTTGAATAAAGATTTATTAATTGTAACATTAGAGATTATAGTCACGTAATTAAAGATTTATTCTTTAATAACTACTCTTTTTGATTTTCCTTCAAATCTTGGTAAAGTGCCTACGTCTACAAATTCTACTTCTGGTGTTACAAATGCTACTGTCCTAATTTCTTCTATTAGTTTTTCTCTTAGTTTTTCTGATGGTTTTTCAGTTTCTACCCTAATTATTAGTCTATGTTCTCTAGTAGATCTATCCACAACTATTTGAAACTCTATCACATCTTGATGAGACATTAAAACATGTGCAATTGCTGTAGGAAAAAGTTTTACACCTTTGTAAAATATGACGTCATCTATTCTTCCCTTAATAATTCTAATTTTAGGAAAAGGTATTTCATCATCACTTTCTATGATGCTAGTAATATCCCTCGTCCTATATCTTATTAACGGCATAGCTTCTTTAGTGAGCGTAGTTATTACCATTTCTCCTTCCTCTCCCTCGGAAACCCTCTCACCAGTATCTGGATCAATTATCTCTACCAAATAATGATCTGACCAAATGTGTAACCATTCATGGTTATCATTAGGACATTCTTGAGCCACACCAGGTCCTAAACCCTCAGTCAGACCATAAATTTCTAACGCATGCCCATTTCTAACTTTTAAGCCTAATTCTACCTCAATCCTCTCTAATATTTCCCTTGTCATTGTTTCAGCGCCAGGAATTGCCAGCCTAAGCTGTAATTCACTTTCCGCGTTTATCCCTAATTTACTCAAAGTCTCCGCTACTAATAATTCGTATGAGGGAGTTCCAGTTATTACAGTCGCCTTAAAGTCCTTTAAGGCTTTAGCTAAAGCCTCTGTCCTTCCAGTACTCCAAGGTATCACCTTAGCTCCTATTCTCTGAATTCCTTGGTGGAGACCTATCCCACCTGTAAATAGTCCATAACCATAGATATTCATAACTATATCGTTTTTAGTTACCCCGGCAGTAACTAAACTTCTTGCTACAAGGTTAGTCCAAACCTCAATATCATTCCACGTGTATGCATTAACTGTGGGAATACCAGTAGTTCCAGACGTCATATGCCATCCTACTACTTTCTCAAAAGGAACTGCTAAAAAATCTCCACCATGAGGATATGCGTGTTTTCTTAAATCTTCCTTAGTTGTAAATGGAATTTTGACCAAATCCTCTGGAGACTTTATATCATCTGCTCTTAGCCCCTTCTCCCTAAAGAGCTTATGATAATAAGGGGAACTTTCGTATACCCTCTTTATTAGGCTTCTTAATCTAAACCTCTGAATATCCCTTATTTCCTCCTTATTCAACGCTTTAGGATTTGTCTCATCATAAGTTATTTTAACGTTCATCCTAATACCTCACCTATTATCCTAACCCCGTCTGTAGTTAATCTTACCCTAGCGCCTACCTTTGGTTGACCCTTAATCCAAGCCATTAGATTAATGTTATCCTTAGTCTTCACTATACCAATTATGTAGTCAGCATACTCTTCAAACCCTTGAGGTTTCTGAGTTACAATACTATAAGTCATTATTTCGCCTTCGTTGCTAACCTTAATCCATTCCATCTCGCTCTTACCACAGTTATAGCAATCTCTTTGAGGTGGAAAATATACTGCACCGCAATTTCTGCATTTAGTGGCTAAAATCTCACCACGCTTAACAGCATCTATGAACTCATCGGGATACTTTATCTTGTATTTTAGCGATAGAGGAATAGCGTCTGTTTGCATATGAATTACCTCCTAAGGATCATTACATACGCGAAATGACCGGTACCACCAACATTATGAACAAGACCAACATATTTTTTAAGAGGTTGTTGTAAATTCCCTGCATCATCTCTTAATTGCTTTGTTATTTCATAAATCATTGAAAGACCAGTGGCCCCTAATGGATGACCTTTAGCCTTCAAACCTCCAAATAGATTTACACCAACTTTGCCTCCTTTTTCACTTTGACCTTCTTCTATAAACTTGCCACCTTTGCCTTTTTCAGTGAAACCCAAATCCTCATATCCCATAATTTCTGCTATAGTAAACGCATCATGGACCGTAGCTACTTCTATGTCATTAGGACTTACTTTAGCCATTTCATATGCTTGCCTAGCAGCTAGCTGAGTAGCCTTAAATCCAGTCCACTCCCCTCTTTTAGCAACATATGCATAATCATTTGCATATCCCACTCCAGATATCCAAATTGGCGTATCAATTTTGAGCTCCTTGACTTTCTCCTCTGACGCAAAGATTGCAGTTGCAGAACCATCACTTATGGGACATGAGTCAAGTAACTTAATTGGCCAAGAAACTACTCTAGATTTAAGAACATCCTGGACTGTAACCGGCTTCTGAAAATGAGCCTTAGGATTCATAGCACCGTACTTATGAGCTTTTACCGCAACTAGAGCCATTTGTTCTTCAGTTGTACCATAAACTGCCATATGTCTTGTAGCATATAATGCGTAATAAGTTGGAAATGTAGTGCCATAAAAGTGATATTCCCACTGATAATTGCCTCCTCTCCCACCTATTGCTAAAGATGTTGAAGTATCCACTTCAGTCATCTTATCTACTCCTACGGCCATCGCAATGTCTACTAATCCAGAAGCAACAGCAGTGTACGCAGTTAACGCTGCTGCAAGTCCAGTAGCACACATAGCTTCTACACGCAACGGAACCTTACCAGATAATCCAGAATATTCTGCCACAATCGGAGCGGGATATAATTCAACTCCCCTATATGCAGTGCTTCCTACAACTACTAAACCTATATCTCTTTGAGACACACCACTATCGTTGAACGCTTCCCTAATTGATTCCCATGCTAATTCTTGAATAGAAACGTCATCTCTTCTTCCAAATTTAGAATTGCCTACACCTATTATTGCAACTTTTCTTGTCATATTGGACTAACCAAGATTCCTTACAATACTAAACTATATAAACTTTTGTGAATAGTACTATATGTAGGTGAATTACATATATATGTATAGTACTATACAAATAGAAGTTAGGGAAAATATAGGAATTATAAAACTTAATAGACCAGATAGACTAAATGCAATTAACTTTCAGATGGTCGATGATTTAGTCAAGGCTTTAGACGAATTAGAAAATGATAGTAGAGTTAAGGTCGTAATAATAACTGGCAATGGTAGAGCTTTTTCCGCAGGTGCGGATGTTAAAGAAATGTTGGAGACTCCTTTAGAAGACATAATGAAGAAAGGGCATATGCCATTATGGGAGAAACTGAGAACTTTTAAAAAACCGATCATAGCAGCGCTAAATGGCATCACCGCTGGAGGTGGACTAGAGCTTGCAATGGCATGTGATATAATAATATCCTCAGAGTCCGCAAAATTAGGTCAGCCGGAAATAAATTTAGGTATTATGCCAGGTGCTGGAGGAACGCAGAGACTAACGAGAGTATTGGGAAAGTATAAAGCCATGGAGCTAGTCCTTACTGGAAAGCTAATTGACGCCAGGGAAGCTGAAAAATATGGCCTAGTTAATAAAGTAGTTCCCGATAACGCTCTAATCGATGAGGCAATCAGATTAGCTAAAGAGATAGCTGAAAAGCCAATGATATCCTTAATGTTGGCTAAAGAGTCAGTAGCGAAAGCATGGGAAACACTATTACAACAAGGATTAGATATAGAAAGAAGAAATTTCTATTTAGCATTAAACACGAAGGAAGCCAAAGAAGGGATGAAGGCATTTCTTGAAAAGAGGAAACCTAGGTGGGAAGATGATAAAGGTGGATAATAAAGAGGGTTATGTAATAGTTACTTTAAGCAGACCAGAGAAATTAAACGCGTTGAACTTACAGATGAGAAATGAATTAATATCAAAATTAAGAGAGATTAATGCTAATCCTAAAATTAGAACTGTGATATTAACTGGTGAAGGGAGAGCATTTTGTGTTGGAGCAGACGTTAATGAGTTCGCTCAAGATTTCGCTCTAGATTTAAGAGAAACGTTTTACCCTATAATAAGGGAAATACGATTTTCTGATAAAATATACATATCTGCGATAAATGGTGTAACTGCAGGAGCTTGTATAGGAATAAGTTTAGCTACAGATTTCAAATTCGCTAAGAAAGATGTTAGGTTTGTAACTGCTTTCCAAAGACTTGGATTAGCCTCAGACACTGGAGTGGCGTATTTTATTTTAAAACTTGCTAGAGATCAGAGGGCTTACGAAATAGCCGTACTTGGAGGAGAATTTACTGCTGATGAAGCCGAAAAATGGGGATTATTGAAGGTAACTGAAAACCCATTACAAGAAGCTGAACAATTAGCAGTTAAGATGAATATTGGTCCATTTCAATCCTATGTAGCCGGAAAAAGAATGGCAAATCTAGTAATATATAACGATTTAGAGAAATTCCTGGAATACGAATCAGCCATTCAAGGATATTTAGGTAAGACAGAAGATTTCAAAGAAGGTATATCAGCATTTAGAGATAAAAGAGAGCCTAAATTTAGGGGATTTTAAGTGCTAAAAGAGAGCCCTTTTCTTAAATTACTAAATATTAACTTAGAGGAAGTAAGAGAAGGCTATGCCAAAGTATCAGCAATAGTTACTAAAGATTATCTAAACGTTCACAATACTGCCCATGGTTCTTTTATTTTCGCTATAGCCGATGCAGCCTTTGAATACGTTAGCAATTTTTCGAGAGACTCTGTTGCACTGCACATGGATATAGATTTTAGAAGACCAGCAAAAGAAGGAGAAAAAGTAATAGCTGAGGCCTTTGAGGAGAGCGTTGGAAAAACCACTTCCCTATACAGAATAGTTGTAAAAAATATTGAAGGAAAACTGATAGCATATGTTACTGCATTAGTTTATCATTTAGATAATGACAGAAAGATCTAGGTCATTAATTTTTATATAATAAGAGTAAGAGTTATTCTTTATCACAGATAATTAATTTTAAGTTATATTAAGATTTATTACCTACTACTGCTACGATTTACGATTTAACTGTAAGGGTAACGCAGAAAAACAATTTAATAATATTTAAGAATTGCGTGTGTTCCCATTCACCCTCAATATTTTGGAAAATTTCGAAGAAATCCTTATATATTTTATTCAATAACATATATATGGTGAACTGATGGATATAAATTATGAGAATGAGCCAATATATCCCGAAGATAATGTATATCCTCCAACATGGGAATTCGACGATGAGAAAGCCATGAGACTTTATCGAAGAGCCAAAAAGGAACAATGGGACGAGGAAGATCTAGATTGGAAAAAATATGAGGAGATCGTATCTGGACTTGATAGAAAACAAAGATTAGCATTGGCTTACTGGTGGGCACTCTTATCTAATTTTGACAATGCAACTCCGGTCTTCGCTTACGCATTGGTTAAAGCTTCTGAGAAGAAATTACCAGTTCCCATTAAAGCATTACTAACTACAATAACTTATGATGAAAATAGACATAACATATTATGTGGATTCGCTATAGAAAAAGCGTTTAAGGGATTTCCCTTTAATTTCAAACCACAAGACGATTTAGAAAGAAAAGCCAAACTAAATGTGGAGTGGGTATGGTGGAATGGTTCAAGATACTGGAAGGGATATTTAGAGGCCTATAAGAAGTACACCCTTGATATCTTGTTTACATCATTTATGATGGGCGAAGCCGCAGCTACAACTGTTTTTAGCGGAATGAAAGATAAGACCAAAATACCAACCCTGAAAGATGCTTTCAGGAATTTAACAGTAGATGAAACTAGACATTATGCTTTCACCCATCTTATCTTAACTAATAATCTAAATAAAATGAATGAAGAGAAGAAGATGTTTGTAACTAAACAAATAAGAGCTGGGTTTGTGTTCTTATCACTAATAACGTACAAGGCTCCTAAGGAATTTTGGAAATTACCCCCGTGGTATCAAGAAATACACGAAAAAATGGAAGAACTAGCTAACGATGCTGGCTTAGGTTTACCCACAATAGAGGAGAGAGAAAGAATATGGAGAGAGGCAGTAATTAGAGTAGCTGGCAATTTAAAGAGATTTAATGTAAAAGTACCTTCAATGCCTGAAATAGGCATAAATGGAGATGAGGATATCGAATTAAAAGAAGATGATTTAGTAGCCGCTATTTTCTAGCTTCAAATCCCAAGTTAAAAGGTAATTATGTAATAAGCAGCATACTTTGTCATAAACATTTTTAGTAGATTACCTGCATTTTTATATTTAATGGAGAAGAATTTAAGAAGGAGGATTCAGAAAATTAAGGGAGGAAGTTATATAATAACTTTGCCACCAGAATGGATAAGAAGGAATAACTTAGACGCAAAAAGTGAAGTCCTCGTAATTCAAAAGGATGGTGAATTACTAATAAAACCAATAAGAAAGTATTCCAGTAAGAAGATAATCAATTTAGACGAGGTAGATATAGAAACTGTGAAGTATTTAATTAACGTTTATTATATGCAGGGAATTTCTGAGATCGAAATAATATCACAGTCAGTAATCTCAACGATCATTAAAAATGAGCTGAAAACCTTACAGCTGTATTTACAAGGACTAATAGTAGAAAATGAAAGTTTTAATTATATTAGATTCAGAATTCATGATAATGCTTATATAAATCTGATAGAAGAAATGAAGAATTTTGCTAACAAATTGGAAATACTACTTGAGGATTTATATAGGATAGCCGAAAACCCAGTTAAAGAAATGGCAATAGACCTAAAAAACAGATCAGAAGAATTATATAAATTATATAACTTACTAATAAGAGAGATCGCCTTGATATCACAAAAAGAAGAAGAATTTGATATCAAGAACCTTCCAACTAAAGACCTAATACTCTATGCCATCGCAATGCGAGATATGGGAAGAATGTTGTCTCACATTAAAACTGCTTCCTCAGTTATTTCAGAATGTAAGAGTATACCTTCAGAAACAGTAATAGCAATTCAGAAAGTCATAAGAATGTTTAAAGAAGCTAGAGAAGTATTTTTCGACCAAAATATGGAATATATAAGGAATATAAGAGATAGCATGAAGGAAATTAACAAACTAGCTAGTTCCACAGAGATAGAATGCAAAGAATTAGCCAGAGAAGTAATAAGAATAGGAAGTTACTGTATAGCCTTAATGGATGATGGAGTACATAAGAGCGTAAAATTATAATTTCAATATAAAATAGAATTAGAACCATTCTAAATTATAAGTGATAATAAAAGGAACGAGGATTAATATAAATATAAAAATTCTCAGATCTCTGTCATAAAAGTATACAAAGTAAGTTGTCTAGAATCAAAAATTTAACAGATAGGAAACGAACGCAAGCATAAATTTTTTAAATATATATAAATTAGTGTTTATGGGTAATGTAATATGTCGGATATAAAAAGTTTAATAGTTTTGGGAATAATGATAACTAGCCTAATATTACCTTTCATGCTGTTCATGCAAGCGACAGCACAGACTCCACTCACAATTGCACCTCCAAATTCCTCAATACTTGTTGATGTATCACAAACTGCACCTCCAGACGCATTAGACCCTGCTACTGGTTTTTACGTGCAAGATGGTCCATTATTTACTGCTGTGTTTCAAGAATTGGTAGAATATAATGGTTCTAATTATTTGCAGGTAGTTCCAGTAATAGCACAAAACTGGTCAACCTCAAATTATGAGAATTGGACATTCTACATAAGACATGGAGTGTACTTCCCAGATGGAGTACAAGTAAATGCATCAACCGTGTGGTTCTCGCTATATAGAACCATATTGATGGGACAAGGTCCTGGCGTATCCAACTATATTGAGTTATTGTTTAACTCTACACAATACGGCCAAACCGGTTACGCATTACCATGGGGTGTAGCTGCAGCAATCCAAAACGTAACTGGACTTCCCACTACTAAAAACGCAACATTAGCTGCTAAAGTACTAGCTTCAATTCTATCTCACTTTAATGCCGCAAATACTACAATTGAAAAGATCATGGAATATCCCTATCAAGCAGTAGTAGTAAAAGGCCCATATGAAGTGGAAATAAGTACCTTAACACCTTATAGGGACTTTTTACTTGATTTGGCAAATTGGTGGGGAGCAATAGTTGACCCCGTGGTTGTTGATCAGCATGGAGGAGTACAGCCAAATACTCCTAATGCTTATCTAGACGAAAATGGAATGAATGGCACTGGTCCATACGTCATCAAAAGTGTAGGGCCTAGTTTATCAGAAATTGTATTAATGAAGAACCCGCACTATTGGGCAAATAATCTGTCTAACATACCTGCTGTAGCAGAACCTGCACACATACCAATTATAGAAATCGAATACGGTTTAAGTCATAATGATAGAGTAGAAGATTTCGCAACAAATAAGGCTCAAATATCTTACGTGAGTGTACCCTTCTTACAACAAATGTACTCCTCATATCAATACAACAAATATGTGGGATTCAATCAAATATTTGCAAACCTTGGATATGAAGCTGCAGTATTTTACTTATCACTGAATATGCAAGTATTCCCAACCAACATAACAGCGTTTAGGCAAGCAATAGCTTATGCTATAAACTATTCGGCTTTGCTCAGTATATTCAAGTACCAGAATGAAACGTTAGCAATAAACTATCTAGGTCCAATATCACCAGTGTTCCCTATATATAACGAAGTAATGCAACTAGACCAATTACATCCATTTACATATAATCTTTCGCTTGCAATGCACTATCTCAATGAGGCTGGTTATGAAGGACATTTCTACGTAGTGTTACCTAATGGCACTACTCTTGGTGATACTAAAGGTAGCCAATTAGGGACTTTAGATATTTATGCGTTAGCACCAGTGAATGAATTAGAGCAAGAAGAATTAACCATAATCCAGGATAATTTGCAGCAAATAGGCATCTCAACTTCTATAAAGTACGTATTACCTTCTGTTACTGATACCTGGGTAACACCGTCTGCAACTCCTGCAATTGTAGATCTTGGCTGGTTCCCAGATTGGCCTGATCCAATATTCCAAGAGCTAATAGCGCAAACTGATGTATTATATGGTGGAATATCTGGCGATCTTGCGTGGGTTAATATATCTACGTTACAACAGATGTACCAGACACTTCCATTCTTAACAAATCAGACAGAACAAACACTCGAGGTAGCACAAATATATAAAATATTGTATCAAGAGGTACCATACGTTTACCTACCTAATCCAGTCGTTTACTATTTCATACAACCATATCTGAAAGGTTTTGTATACAACTCGTTCGTAGGATACTACTATAACCTAATGTATTATCAACCCTATACCATTACCACAAGTACAACTACTAGCACTTCTACAACGACAGTTCCACCAGTCTCCACTACAACCCCAACCACCACTACTATATCAACTACAATTACTACCCATCCAGCCACATCTTCAACACTAATTTATGCGGTAGTAGGTATAGTTATAGTGATAATAGTAATTGTTGCCGTAGTAGTTTTATTAAGGGGAAGAGGTAGAGGAGGCCCTGGATTCTAAAAGTTTTCCCTTTTTTTCCTTCTATCTTAACCCTAAGTAAGATATATTAGTCTCTTTAAATCTTATTTAAATGGGCATGTCATGTCCATAAATATTGTCTTCTTTATCATTAGAAGAATTGTTAATGCGTTCATTACACTAATACTATTAATTGTATTAGTTTTTATCATGATACATATTATAGCACCTAATCCACTCGCACTAGCTAGACTATACACAGGTCCACATGCAACTTATTCAGAACTAGAACAAGTAGCTAAGCAATACGGATTGTATGAACCACTTTATATTCAAATCATCAATTATATAATTAATGTATTTCATGGCAATTTTGGGATAGATCCTATTTATAAAGTTCCAGTTATAGATTTGATTGGTAAATATTTACCAAGAACTCTAGAACTAGTTATTCCAGCCACAATATTATCAGTAATAATAGGCTTATTTACTGGCGCGATAGCTGCTTCAAATAGGAATAACCCAATAGATTACCTAATACGTGGGGTTTACTTAGTAACGTGGGCATCGCCACCATTTTTAGTAGCAACAATTCTGCAATTAGTAATAGCGTACTATCTTAGATTACTGCCTCCTACAGGAACAGTAGATCCAACCTTAACCTCACCTAAGTCAATAACTCCATTTCCTTTATTGAATGCAATGCTAACGGGAGATTGGCCTTACTTTTTCAGTTTGATACACCACATGGTTTTGCCAGTGATAGCTATAGCTTTAGTTAGTTTTGGTATAATAACCAGAATAGCTAGGGCTTCCATGTTAGACTATATGGAATCTGATTTCGCAAGGCTAAGCTTCATGAAGGGTTTAAGTAGAAGAAGAGTAGTATACGGTGTTGTGTTAAGGAATGCATCTATTCCACTAGTTACGTTAATTGCGTTACTCTTTGGTTATTCGGTAGCTGGCGCAGTAGTTATTGAGGATATATTCCAGTATCATGGAATGGGATATTTCATAACCCAGGCAATAGAGGGATTAGATTACACCTCCATATTAGGAACTACTATAATTGTGGGGATAGCTATAATAATCGCTAATTTAGTTGCGGATATATTGTATGGTATTTTAGATCCTAGGGTGAGGATAGTTGAGTGAGGCGTCCGGACTTAGATTCATGTTAAAAGCGTTAGTTAGAGATAAGGCTGGGCTTTTGGGACTAATTATAGTAGGAGCATTTCTTATATGGTCACTAATACAAGGTATTTTGGAAATCCTAGCTGCTGACTTAAGAGATCCTCAATTGGGTTATATTCTCCTCCCCCATAATCCCTTTAAATATAATTTACAACTAGCCTTTCATCCACCTTCTTCTCAGTTTATATTGGGGACTAACGCAGAAGGAGAGGACATATTATCAAGAATATTATATGCACTTCCACGAGATGCATTTGTGGCACTGATAGTCGTCTTTTCTGCGATAATAATTGGTGGAATATTGGGAATATTGGCAGGATATTTAGGTGGTGCTGTTGATGAGGTTATAATGAGAATTACTGATGCGTTTCTCTCTTTACCAGCATTAATACTAGTTATTGCTATAACAGTTCCCTTAAAGGCCACATTCATAGCCACTATAGTGGGTTTAATGGTAGTCTGGTGGCCTACTTATGCTAGATTCTATAGAGCTCAGACATTGAGAATAAAGAATATGGATTATATCTCAGCAGCTAAATTAAGTGGAGTTTCTAAAATTGCCTTGTTCTATAGGTATATCTTCCTTAACTCACTGGATCCAATTCTGGCTTACGCTGCACTGGATTTTGGAAACGTAATTTTGACTTATTCAACCCTTGCTTTCCTAGGAATAGGCATAACACCGCCAATTCCAGAATTAGGAGAAATGGCTTCAAATGGGCTTAGTGGATTACCGCAATATTGGTGGTGGGCAGTTTTCCCTGGAGTAACTATTCTAATCATAGTAATAGGATTTGTCCTAGTAGGTGATAGATTGCAAGATGTGATTGCAGGTAGGATAACTTATTAAGGTGATATTTTATGTTACTCCAAATTAGGAACTTAAACGTATATTATAACACGCTTATAGGTTGGATTAAGGTACTAAATGATGTAAATTTAAGTGTAGAAAAAGGGGAAATGATAAGCATAGTCGGAGAAAGTGGATCTGGAAAATCAACGTTAGGCCACACTATTGCTAGGATTTTACCACCTAATTCGAAAATCCAAGGTGATATAGTAATTGATGGAGTCAATTTAGCTAAATTAAAGGATAGTGAGTTACAAAAATATAGAGGAACATGGGTTTTCATGATATTTCAGAATCCATTAAATAGTTTAAACCCTGTAAAAAAAGTTGGTTTTCAACTTTTAGAGGCAGCTAAAATAAGACATCAAAGAGATGGAAAAAAGACAGATGAAGAAAGTCTTGCTAAGGAGGTAATAGAGGTTCTAAAGGATCTTAGGCTTCCCGATCCCTATTCTATAGTTGACAGATATCCTCATCAACTTTCAGGTGGACAAGTCCAGAGAATCGTAATAGCGATGGCACTTCTTTTAAAACCTAAGTTACTCATAGCAGATGAGCCAACATCAGCTCTAGATGTAACTATACAAGCACAAGTAATTAACTTATTCAAGCAACTGAATAGGGAATTAAACACAAGTATCTTATTTATAACACATGATATATCTTTAGCTTACATAATAGCTGATAGAGTAATAGTAATGTACGCAGGTAGAATAATGGAAGATGGTAAGGTAGAAGATGTTCTAAAGTCTCCAATGCATCCTTATACCCAAGGATTAGTAGCAAGCATACCAACTGGAGACAAGAATCAGAGCAAATTAAACGCAATACCGGGAAATCCTCCATCCTTTTTTGCATTACCAATGGGATGCAAATTTAATCCAAGATGCAATAAAGTAATTGATATATGCAAACAGAAAGAGCCCAATATAATAGAAAAGAACGGTAGGAGAGTAAGGTGTTGGTTATATGAGTGATAATGTACTCTATAAGGCAATAGATATAAAGAAGTACTATCTTGCAAGTAAAAGAGGTACATTAGAGACTTTAGCTAGAAAACCACCAATTTTTGTTAAAGCATTAGACGGCATAAATGTAGATATTAAAAAAGGTGAAGTTTTAGGTGTTGTGGGTGAGAGTGGATCTGGTAAGACCACATTGGGTAGAATTTTAGCCACATTGGAAAAGCCTACTAGTGGAAGATTAATTTTTATGGGTACAGAGGTAAATGATAAGAATACAATTCAAGTTAGAAAACACATCCATATGGTTTTTCAGAATCCAATGACATCTGTAAATCCAAGAATGAAAGTTAAGGACATTGTTAAGGAAGCAATGAAAGATAAAAGTGAGGAAAAGGTTAAGGAACTATTAGCAGAAATAGGATTAGATTACAATTACGTAAAAGATAAGTACCCTAGAGAATTATCTGGTGGGCAATTACAAAGAGTCGCAATAGCTAGAGCGCTTGCAAAGGAACCGGAATTCTTAATTTTAGATGAGCCAACATCAGCTCTAGATGCCTCAGTACAAGCACAAATACTTAATCTACTTGTAGATCTTCAAAGAGATAGAAAACTTACCTATTTATTTATAACTCACAACATTTCCGTGGCTAGATTTATTTCTGATAGAGTGATAATAATGTATGCAGGGAAAGTTGTAGAAGAAGGCAGTGCAAAGGAGGTCATATCGGAACCACTACATCCTTATACACAGTCTTTGCTTAACTCGGTACCGGAATTGGGAAAGAAGGAACTTAAGCCACCTTCCGGAGAAGTTCCTAGTCTGATAAATCCACCCAATGGCTGTAGGTTCCACCCCAGATGTCCATTTGTGATGCAAACATGTAAAGAAAGAGAACCTCCACTGGTGGAAGTAAATGGACGAAAAGTTGCCTGCTGGCTGTACGAAACCAACTGGAAGAAGGCTACTAGTTGAAGGAACAATTACACTCATAATTTTCTCTTTGTTCCTAGAAATAACAAACATAGTAAATTACTTGATTTTTGTCGGTATATGGTACATTTCGTTGCTCGCTGTGATATTTTGGTTTAAGAGTTACACTTATTGCGTCATAGGAAATGAAATATTGATAAAATCTATTTCAGGTAGGAAAACAGTAAAGATGGAGAATTTTAAGGAAGTATTTCTATCTCAAGGTCCAATAGCTAAAAGATTAAGGTGCGGATCAATATACATCATTTTAAAAAATGGTAAAACAACAGTACTATTTGATATAAAAAACCCAGAAAAATTCTTGGAAAAAATTCAGAGCTCCCGCCCTTAAATCATCACGTTGTCAGGGCTTAGCCAGTACATCATTTGGATAGTTTCGCTACTACGTCTCTTATTTCGTCGTAATTAGGCTCCTTTGTGGGATCTTCAGAAACCCATTTATACCTAATTATTCCATTCTTATCAATTACAAATACTGATCTCTTCGCAAGCACATAACCCTTTAGCACTGGCAATTCGCCAGCTACACCATAGGCTTTAACGGCTTCCCTATTGAAATCACTAACTACAATAAAGTTTAACTTGTTTTGCTCTTTGAACGCTTTATTGCTGAAGGGTGGATCTACACTAATTCCTATAACAGTAGCATTTAATTCATTAAATTTAGCCATAGAGTCCCTAAAAGTACACATTTCTTTAGTACAAACTGATGTAAATGCTGCTGGATAGAATGCTAAAACTACCACTTTGCCCTTAAAGTCAGATGGTATTTTCACTTTTTTTAAATCTGTATCTACTAATTCTACTTCTGGTGCCTTTTCTCCTACTTCTACCATATGCTAGAATAAGCAAAGAAAAATAAAAAGTTCAACATCAAAAAATTTTAAAAAGTTTAAGTAGCAATGCCCGGTACAGCTATTTCGAATTCAATTTCTTTTGAATTCCTTAACACCTTCACATTTACACTTGACCCGACTTTGCCCTCTAAGATTGTTAGTAAATCAACTGGTGATTTAACCTCTTGGTTATCAACCTTTAATATTATATCCCCCTTTCTCATGCCATACCTATACGCGCTTCCATCTGGATCTATGTTTAGTACCAACAAACCGCTTTGTCTTTTTATCCCAAGATATGTAGCTAACGCTTTATTTAATTTTACTACTCCTATTCCAACATAAGGTCTTATATATTTTCCAAACTTCATTACATTCTTTACGAAACTATCAATTAACTTAGAAGGTATGGCAAAACCTATATTTTGCGCATCCTTAATCATCGCAGTAACAACTCCAACTACTTCGCCCTTGGTATTCACTAATGGACCACCACTGTTACCTGGGTTAACCGCAGCATCAGTCTGAATTACATAAACGGGTGAGCCAATTGGAGATATTATAGCCCTTTCTTCACTGCTAATAATTCCCATGCTAACGCTATATAAACCTAAAGGATTGCCTACAGCTAGCACAACTTCTCCAGTTTTATAATCTTTAGCTAATTTTAAGGATGGCAAATCTAAAGTGGTACTTAGTATAGCTAAATCATGATAAGGATTCACTGCAATAACTTGAGCTTGATCTCTAAATCCATCATCGGATATTACTATAATTTCACTAGCATTAGATATGACGTGATAAGATGTAATCAAAACGTTTTTGCCTATTGCAAAGCCCGATCCTATACCCTCAGCAACTTGAGGTGCGAAAAATTGATCTAACGCAATCTGTTTGGTTATTATTGTAACTACTGAAGGAGTTACCTTCTCTACCAAATCTTGATACATAGTACGACTTCCGCAATTCGAATTATTTATATTCTTTCTTATGCTACGACAGAAGGCATCGCTTAAATGTAAAACATTAGACTTCCACAAGAATATAGTACTCCTTCCATTATCTTGAATTTATATACAATGTTAAATAAGCGAATATGCTTAGAAATTAGCTAATTCGCAAAGGAAATGAACTTTTCCTCTTAACATTTAGAATTGAAATTTTCCATGCCATCATGAAGAAACTAAATTAGATCCTTTTCCAATGCATTTACAATGCATGGTACTTAAGGCAGGAAAATACGTAAAGTCTTAAGACAATACTTATTATCAACAAGGAGATAAGATATCTTGATTAATATTATGCTAGTCAATCTGATAAATTTTTAACCCATTATTACGTCTTACAAGACTAGAGATAGCCCAAAACTTTTCGGAATGAACAACATTTTCAATATTTTCAATTATGCTGATGATAATGGCCGCCACTGATCCGTGATGACTCTTCTAGAAACTGAAATACCACTAAGTGAAATAAAAATAAATCTAAGAACCCTTTTAAGGTACTACTAATAGAAGTTATACTATGAGTAGGGGAATAATAATAGGTTTAGTAATAATAATATTGATTGCAGGAGGAGCATATTACGCATATTATTACTTTACCACTGGAAACGTAAGTATCTACTTACAGGATGCACCTTCTTCACAGGGGCTAAAAATATACTTGACAATATCATCTATAATGATCCATAAGGTAAATAGTGCCAGTAATGGTTCATGGATATTGGTATCTAATAAGTCAATTACCGTCTTATTAACTTCTAATATCACATTCTTAGCATCAGCAAGATTACCCGCAGGGCAATATAATGAGATATTTCTTGAAATATCCTCTGCAAAGGTTGAATTAGGGGGTGTAAATATCTCTGCAAATTTGCCAAGTGCGGTATTTAAGATACATATAGTAAATGGTATGGATTTAAAAGGAGGCTCATCGGAATCTCTACTTATAAGCTTTCCTCATATAACCTTCTCTAATGGAGAGATAATAATAAGTCCATCAGTTACCGCTCAAGTTATAAGTCAATGAAAAATCTTTGAATTATTATTCTTAAGTTAGATTTTTTATGCTACCTATACATTATACGTATCGTCAGGGGCGAAAAGTTATAGAATTCTTGATAACAATATTTGGTCATATGTGCAGTTGAAGATAGTTAGACGCGTCATTAACTAATTTCTTAAAAGGTTTCATTATTTTCTAACGCTATTGTGACTTGCTTAATACTTGGTATATGATGTTTTTATAGTGGGTAGTCGTCGAAAGCAGTTTCCATGAAAGCGTGAAATTTATATGCTATATATAAGCACAATCTATTTTTTAGATCCCACCCTAGATGTGGATGGTTAATTCCCGAATGGTGGTGAGTAAGAAGAGTCAAGATGTGGAGGGTTTTCTCAAAGAGTGAGTGGGGTTATCCTCCTAATGGGATGGAGAAGGATGAGCGGAAAAATTCACGACATCGGTGAAGTCCAAGGGTCGAAAATTGAATACAAAATATATGAAATTCAATGAGACCCAAACCCCTCTGAAAGATTAACGTGGGTTATGAATTTTTCCTTTACTATACGTTGTGAATTTTTCAAAACTTACGTTACTTTTCATATTCTCTTCATAGTAAAAAGAGTGTTTTAAACCAAATAATTTACAAATATCCCACAAAACACCTTTACTAGATTAAAACAATAGTAAAGAATCACACTAACTGATTTTAATGACTTTAAACAATTATAGATGCCTTTTAAGAAATAGTCAAGTTAAATTCGTAATGTCACATATCATGACTTGTTGATAGCAACATACAGCAAATATGTTAATAATGTTTAAGAAGATAATAATAATTATGATGGATCTTGACTCTAAGGGAAAAGGAATACCGTTTGAATTCTACGCAGCATATTACCCACCACTCTATTCTAAGCTTAAGGCTAGAAATCTAAAAGAACTAGTAGAAAATATTAAAAAAGCTGATAAATATGCGCTGTTTTATCATGTTTTTCATCCAATTTTCAGCTCTCACTTAATACCAGAAGAGTATTCAAACGACTTCGCACATTGGATAGCTGAAAGTCTTGGAGACAAGGAATTAGCCGAATTAGTATCCGATATACCGGGTGTGGAACCTAGAACGATAGAAGACATTAGAAGTGACCTAATAGAAATCCTTGAGCCAAGAATAAATGAAAAAACTGGTTTAAGAGAATTCGTATTCGTTTCATGCAGACCAATAATATATAGGACAAATTATGTTGCAAATTCACTAGCAGAATTCTTAGATATGATACAAGTTATACCTGGAAGATCTCTTGTTTGGCATTTCGTAAGCAGAAGAGTTCTCGGACTAACCAAAAGAAATGATTTCTCAGAATGGCTAGACTCTAATTTTGGTCTTTCAGATTTAGCCGAAGCATTAAGTAAAATAGATCCTCAGACATATGTCAATGAGGAAGTATTAAGGAGAGACATAATTAGAACATTGGAGAGGTGGTTATTAAAATGATAGAGAAATACGTTGACGTTATAGGAGAAGATGAATTAGACGCAATTTTCAAAATAGCTGAAAAAATTAAAGATTTGTCGATTCTTCACGTAAACTCGACTAAAGCAGGAGGTGGAGTTGCGGAGATATTAAATAGAATGTTACCCTTAATGAAAGAACTAGGTCTTAACGTTGACTGGAAAGTAATAAGAGGAGATAGTGAGTTTTTTAATGTAACTAAGTCATTTCATAATGCGCTACAAAATGGAATTGGAAATATACCAAGTGAATACTTTAAGATTTATGATAAGTGGCAAGAAAATAACCTATCTGAAATACCACTAGATTACGATATAATGTTTATTCATGACCCACAGCCTGCAGGACTTATAAAATTTAAGAAAAATAACAATAAGTGGATTTGGCGATGTCATATTGATATATCTAATCCCTATCCACCAGTTTGGGACTTTCTTAGGAAATATATATCTCAATATGATAGTGTGATAATCTCAGTTCCCTCATTTGGTAGAGATGACATCGAAATACCTCAATTCGTTATACCACCTTCTATAGATCCATTAAGTGTGAAGAATAGAAAAATAGCAGAAACTACTATATTAAGGATATTATATAAATTTGGAATAAATCCTGAAAAACCATTAGTAACTCAAGTGTCAAGATTCGACTACGCTAAAGATCCTCTAGGTGTACTACAAGCTTATAAGTTAGCTAAAAGGCATGTGGATATTCAGTTATTATATGTTGGAAGCCCAGCTACTGATGATCCAGAAGGTGAAAAAGTTTACAATGAGGTAGTTAAAGCTTCTGAGGGAGATAAAGATATTCACTTACTGATGTTACCTCCCTATAGCGATTTAGAAATAAATGCATTCCAATCCGCATCATCAGTAGTTATGCAGAAGTCAATAAAGGAAGGTTTTGGTCTAACGGTAAGTGAGGCAATGTGGAAGAGGAAACCCGTTATAGGGGGTAATACAGGCGGAATTCCGTTACAAGTTATAAATGGAGTTACAGGATTTCTAGTTAATAGTCCGCAAGGAGCTGCTCATTATATTATCTATCTAATTAGAAATAAGGAAGTAAGGAACAGGCTCGGATTGAATGCCAGAGAGCACGTGAGAAGGAATTTCCTAATAACTAGAGAACTAAGAGATTATGTTATGACTATAGCATATGTATCTAATAGACACAATTAATTCATTATATCATAAAATATCTGATACTAACTAAAAATCTTATAAACCCCAATTCTTATTTTATATAGTGCCAAAAGGTGCTGATGTAAGACTAACGCCAGTTAGTGAACAACTTAGAGATAGAGCAGAGATTATTATGAGATTATATGAAATAAAAGATGAAAAAGATTTCTATACCAACGCATTCATGAATATGATGAACATGATGGAAAAAGATGAATCAATAATAGGAGTAGATTTTTGCTTTCTTGTTCCCTTTATTTTAATTCACGAAAATTTCTCATTTGTACATGTCTCTTCTCATATTGACATCTCTTATTTTAATGACGAGATAGTAAGACATTTACTTAAGAAGTATTTTTCGTTTATGAATTCCATAAATTTTAAACATCTTATAGAGTATATAATTCCCTATACGACTATGGTAACTGTAAACAAAAATGGAAGCAATCTTGAATACAAAATTAATGTAAACGGCATAGATAGGAGCCTATTAAATTATATAGAGAATTTTTTGCAGACAGCAGTTGAAGTTTTAAATATAGGAAAGATAAGATTCTCAAACAACAGTATAGAGATAATTACCCCACATCAGTCACCAGTAGACTTCACAAGTCACAATCATCACTTAGTAAGAGTTGATAGTAGCGTAATAGGTAAAAGAAACCAAATAATAGCTAAATTTAATCTTAAAAATGATAATAAAATTGATAAACTTATTAATGACTGGTCTCTTTACCAAGTATTAGTAATATATGAGACATTATTCAAAAATAATTTGCTCATATACGATATTATTTATAGACTAAATGATATTTACACCTTATTTCTAGAATTAAGGAGAACTGGGCATATAATTTTTCCAAAGATTAAAGGGCTAAAAAGCGTAAATTACCGATTAATAGATAGGGATCTAATTCAAAGAAATCTCGATATTTTTTCGATTCTTATAACCCCTACTCTTAAATTCTCAAAAATAAATAACCAAGAGCTCATTATAACTGGACTGGATAATATAGATCAAAGTTTTCATGATCTTGTAAAATACATCTTAAATGATAACAACGCAGAAATAGAGAAAGACTCTGGCGGATATTTTAGGGTAAGATTAAGTGAAAGAATTTTCTCATAGTCCATAAGCAAAACCAATAATAATAGTTCGATCACATAGTTATTTAATGACCTTAGAATCAAGACCCTGGAGAATTGGGAGTGATGTTTGGGAAAAATTAGATGAAATTTGTGTAAAATTAAAAATGAAAAAATCCTATAATTGTACTGACACGATAATTCAGAATGCCTCAGATCTCATAATGGAAGACATAAATATAACTGACAGTAGTGTAAAAAATGCGTTAATTGGAATCAAATATCTGATAAATTCCAATATTTTCTATAGTCTAATTTCAAATATGAACAATGATAACTCATATAAAGAAATTGCTAATTTATTGCTATCTTTCATTAACGGTAAAACACAAAAAGCAACATTATTCCTTACAGAGAACTCTGATAGTTGTACAGAAAGATCTCTGTTGGAAAATATCATAAGAAGTTTAGTGTTTATTTTAGGCGATAATGTAAGGCTATTAGTAGACGGTAAAACAAAATTTGAAATAGTACCAACTACTGAAAATCCAAATATAATTAAATTTCTTAAAGTTATTACTGAGGCTTTCAAGGAGAACTTCAGCATACTTGAATTAGAAAACAGCTGTGATAAAGATCATATCTGTATAAAATTAGCTTTATGTTAATCACCCATCAAGTCCTTTAATCTATTTAACACCTTATCCTCGCATTCTTCAGCATAGTATATGCGAACTTTATCGCTATCTATTTTTATTACTGTTGCATTGGGATCAAGACCAATACCGTTTAGATCAATGTTATCACAATCACCCCTATAACTATTTAAGATCTCACTTACTATTTTCTCTTTCCTCATAAAAACATTTAGAGGTAATTTAATTAGATCATAAATGTCTATTAATCTATACTCTTTCTCTTTCAATTCCAAATATTTCAGAAGGTAATTTAGTGAAATTATTAATTCGTCTATAAGTTGGTTTGAGAGTCTATTACAAACTGACGACATTAAGCTAAGAATATCCCTTAAGTTATCAATACTAAATGGCTTATTGCACCTATATTTCTTAACTAGATGTGTAGCCAATACGTAATATGTCGCCCCTTCAAACAGTTCTACATTTGCCATTATTTTCCCATTATTAAATTCCGTATTTTCAATAACTATCTTCAGAATCTCCTCTTCACTTAGCAACTTTTCCAAATTTATTCCATCTAAAATATGAAGAGCAACTAGTGGGTAGCAATTCTCTATACAAAAACCAAAACGCCATGGAAAACTGTTTCTGTCTTAGCGTAAAATTTATATAATTTGCACACAATCTAAAAAACATAGTAGCCTTACCTCAGATGTGGATGGTTAATTCCCGAATGGGGTAAGGATAGTTACAAGATGTGGGGGTTTCCTCACCCTAGGTGGGTGAGTGGGGTTATCCCCCGAAAGGGATGGAGAGGGATGAACATTCGTGACCTCGGTGAAATCCAAGGGTCGAGAGTTGAATGCAAAATATATGAAATTCAATGAAACCCAAACCCCTTAACTCAGCTCTTCCTATAATTTGTGGTAACTCTATTTGTTTCTAAGATTTCATTATTTTCATCTCTCTTAATAGATATTCAGTTAAGCTGGTATTTCTTTTATCTTTAACTATATTACTAATTGGCTGGATGTAACCATTATCCCTCTTACTTACTACAGCGTATATATAATTGTCAACTTGTTGGGTAAAAAGGAGATCCGTCATTGCAATCTCTGAAGCCTTAGAGATTAGTGTAGAAAATGATGAATCAGAATAAGATATATCAAGTAGAATTAAATTCGGTGAAAAAGTTTTTATCACATTATATATATTTAGATAGGAGAAGAAAAGCGATGTACCAAAACTTATAGCATCCTCGTAGGGTATTACTTCAAGTAGCGTATTATCATCATTATTAATTTTTAGACTTTCACGAATTTTATTCACAAGATCCCTATAATCATTAGACGTAATGTCAAGTTCATTCCTTATTTTTGTTGGTACCAGACTTAATATCTTTACCTCATGCTTCTCATCTTCTAGAAGTTCCTTCTCAGCCAAAAATGAATACGGGACTCTATTTCAACTGCAGAATTTGACCAATTAGTAACCTCTAGTGGAACAATTTTATCTCCTTTAGACGATTGGCTTGATAGTGGTGCAATTATTAATATTTTCACCTTTATCTATCATTTAAATGGCTATTAAAATGCTTCTTTGCTGAAGTAATACCATAATCAAAATATTGATGAGGCAGAAAAGTATCATATACCTCTTTGCTTAACTTTATTTATGGTATTTTAATAGTTTCCCCACAATTGTTATTAATTATTATGAAATAAAAATCACTTGAGAAGTAAAGGATAATCCCCAATAAGGCACAAATACTCAAATAATTAATTAATATGTGTGATTAGACGATTATTAAAGGTGTTCTTTGCACTAGCTCCCAGAATTATAGCTTATAGAGAATTTAGGCAGAGAATCTTGAAGGAAAAACCAATTAACGAGCAAGAAATGGCTGAAGAGGCTAAGAAGTTGGTTGACACTTTAATCGATTTAGGTCCAACATTTATTAAGTTTGGTCAGATCTTATCCGTAAGACCAGACCTTATGCCGGAAATTTACATAAAGGAATTAGCCAGATTGCAAGATGAAGTACCTCCGGCACCTTATGATCAAGTGAAGGATGTAATTAGAGAGGACTTAGGAGATGATGTCAAGATTATAAAAGAGATCTCATCTGCTTCTTTAGGCCAAGTCTATCTAGGAGAATATAATGGAAAACTTGTCGCAATAAAGGTAAATAGACCGAGAATACGAGATATTGTAAGTGAAGATTTACAAGTAATGAAAAAATTACTGCCTCTTCTTAGGTTTGTATTTGATGAATCTTTCCTTGAAATAATAAAGATCTTTATTGATGAATTCTCTAAAAGAATTTTTGAGGAAATGGACTATACGAAAGAGGCATTCTATTTAAATAAAATTAAAGAGGAGCTAGCAGATTATCCTTCTTTAAAGATCCCATCGGTTATAAAAGCAACAAAAAGGGTACTGGTAATGGAGTATATAAAGGGATATAAGGTAACCAGTGACGAAGCTAAAAAAGTTGTAGATGAAAAAATACTTGCATATAGGGTATTTAGGCTATTCATGTACATGCTCTTAAGTAAGGATTACTTTCATGCAGATCCTCATCCAGGGAATATAGCTGTCGATGATGAGGGAAATTTAGTTCTTTATGATTTCGGAATGTCTGGGAAAATAGATGAGAAAACAAGAAGTCTACTGATTAGAGCTTATGTGGCAATGGTCAGAATGGATGCTGACCTACTAGTTAGGGTGCTAGACGAGTTAGGTGCAATACAACCTTTCGCAGATAGAAGAGTATTGGCTAAGGGCTTAAAACTGTTCATGCAATCAATGCAAGGTATAGAGGTTAGTGAGCTTGAATTACAAGATTTTATGAAACTAGCAGATCAAGTTTTCTTTAAGTTCCCATTAAGGATGCCTCAAAAATTGGTTCTACCTTTTAGGATGATTAATGTCTTAGACGGTACTTGTAGAGAAATTGACAACAACTTTGACTTTGTTAAATCCTCAATAGCATTTCTGGAAGAGGAAGGATATACTACAAAAGTCGCCATGGAACAAGCTAGAGAAATCATAGATGGAATCTGGAATAGGTTTAGGAGTTTTTTGTTATCTTACTCACAGCCACAAGAAATAATAGCTATTTCAAATAATACCAGGAGAAGCGCTTCAATAATTGACTATCTACCACAAATAATACTAGTAGCAACAATAGCACTTTATATCATAACTAAAGATGTTGTAGTCACCTTATTATTGATACTACTCGCATTATCTCTTATGTTTACTAGCAATAATAGAAGATGATGAGAAACAAGAAAAATTTACATCTTTAATATTAATTGTTATTCTACTTTAACCGAAACAGCGCCTTCTATGGGTATCCTTATTGTCAAAACTCCGTTCTCGTACTTAGCTGTGATTTGTGAATCTTTTCTAACTTTTACAGGTAAGTGGATCACCTTGTGAATCCTTAATGGTCTTTGGACAGTATATTTAGTCCCAATATACTGTAGCTCCCTTTCCGCATTAATTATTAAGTCGTTTTGTGAGGTTATTCTCACATTTATTTTATCTTTATTGAAACCGGCCAAATCGGCTATTACTATTAATTCCCCACCTTCCTCATACATATCTACGGGCGGAATAATTGTTTCATAAAATTCTCTAGTAAGCTCATTTACTTTCCTACCTATCTCCCTTATTATAACATCCATCATCTATGATCACCTTCTTCTCCTCCATGCCCATATGAATTTAAGTAACCTATATAGCATATACCATCTTAGAATTCTTCTCATATATCTTTCTTTCTCATAATGTAATATAAATGTTTCCTTATAGTACTTGAAAAATACTAACGCGTAGTGAGTCTAATGCCAAAAACAAGATTTGACTAGGTTACATTACATTCATTATGGTATCATAATAAGCTATTTCAAAGTCATCCTGCCCTATTCTAGTGATTTTCATTAATTCTTTTGATTTGAGATATAAGATCACAAGTCAGTAAAAATTTCTAGAATATAGGAAAATCTTAATTAATTTAATCAAAGACGATTATTTTCCTATAGGATTATCTTTCTGAGCATCTCAAGACGAGAGTTAAAAACGCAATTTAAAGTAATAATTTAGCCTTTTCCATATCTCGCATGTTCAAGAAATATTATTGCCATTATAAGTTACTCAGTTAGTATGGCTCGGGCTCATCACTGATCAAACCGAACCCTTATCAGCATCTGACTACTGACATCCAATGATATTATTCCCCTAAGAGAGTTTATAAGCTTGTAGTTAAAGTAAGAGGAGAGTCAATATTACAAACGCTGCAGCTATTGTTACTAACGTAGTACCAATTACATATAGATCATTCCTTATCCTAGGAAATAGATTAAAATACGCTAACCCTACATAAGTAGCACCAAAGAGTGCCATAACTAATGCTATGGCAAAGAAAGAAATTTTAACAAACAATATTGCAGGTATCATATAATATCATATTCTTTATTCTTCAATTTGGTATATATATTTTATGATCATGAAAGTGATTGCTAGTATTACGGAATTAATATATTAGTAGTACATTACTAAATTCATTTCAGAACTAACTAAAACATTTAAAAGCTGAGCCCAAAAACAAAATTAATGAAATGGAAAATATTTATCATAACTCTTTTAATTATATCTTTATTTCCACTAATGATATTAAACTCTAATGAAGCTGAACCTCTACCATTATCTCCATTACAACCAAGTGATTTGCAGGTAAACTTCTATGATGAACAACTGTTTATGATGCTAAATCTCTATCCTACTACCACGAGTCTTGTAGCATATGTTAACGTAGTAGCACAAGCAAGCAATTCAGGCTATGGGCCTGCATATCTATTAAACGCAATAACTAATAATTGCTGGTGGTATCAAGTTGGTGTGGCCTATAATTGGCCTTATACGAACGGTTCCTTTAATCCTGGTTTTCATATGATCTACATGGTATGGAATAGCAGTGGAGATCCAGTTATAGGACCAGTTTTACTCAACTTTAACGGCCCCGTTAATAGCGGAGATCAAGTAACCTTAAAAATCTATTTATCAAATGGAAATATTGTCCTTTGTGCACATGATGATTATACAAGAGCTGAGGCTAGTGTATCTATTAATGCTAATGGTGCATCTAGTATAGTTACTAGCCTCAATTTACGTCATGGCTACATTACCGGATTAATGACAGAATGGTATCATCTTAGACCATATTACGGCGGAGAGACTGGCGTGATATATAGATTACAGTATTTTGCTAGTAGTTTCACTTTAGGTATAAATGAATTTGCTACTTCCTCCACTGAGTCACAAGTATCGGCATTCAGAACAGTAGAATATAACGTTCAAAATAACTATACATTCTATAACTTATCCTATATAGGTGCCTTCGAGGCATCTAATGGTTACTACTTCGTAACTGGTGATCTTTACCCAATCTTTTTAAATTACAAAATAATTGGAGGAAACTTCAGTGTACCCATAAACGCAACATATCTCTACTATGGTTATAAGGATACTACTACACTACCTTCACTAATCTTCGTTGACGCTAATAGTAACATAGATTTACCCACACTTGTTCAAAAAGGATTAAGTAGGATTATATCTCTCAATAATACTCCGGTTGAAGCAACTAGATCTGGCAATTTAACATTATATTATCAATTACAATATTATCTTAACGTTAACATCCCAGTAAATGCAAGCATTAATGGTGTTTTTACAACGCTAACTAGTGGTTGGTATAACGCATCTGTTAAAATAACCGTCAGCCCATTTACTTACTACAAAAATGATTCTAGAATAATGGTTTCTTCTTACCCGACAAATCAATTCGTGTTAAACGGGCCAATAAATCTCACTATAAAATATATTTTACAATACTATATCCAAGTTAACTCACCAACAGTAGTATTTGGTGAAATAAATGGAACTAATTCCTCAATATCTAGTGGGTGGTATACTCAAAGTACACTAATCCAAATCTATAATATAACTTTTTATGAGAATAATGAAACTAGGACCGTTATAGTGAAAATACTACCTTCAAATAGAATATTCGTAAACGCATCTTACGTAATATATGTCGAGGAAGTCATACAGTACTACATAACTGTAAAATCACCAATACCAATTTACGCACTAATAAACGGAACCAATCAAACATTGGTTAGTAACTGGTACAACAAAGGAACAACAATCTACATAGAAAATACAACATTCTATGGGCCCAATAATGAATTCAGATGTATAATAGGTTATACTTCACCTTCCAATAATATAACAGTAGAAGAACCACTAACGATAGTTATTGGAGTTGTAAGACAATATCCAGTTCATGTAAAATCACCAATACCAATTTACGCACTAATAAACGGAACCAATGAGACGTTACCGAAATTCTCCTGGATTAATAATGGAACGCGAATACAAGTTGAAAATATTACATATTATTTAAATAAAACTTATCGATTGCTTATTAAAAACATTCTGCCTTATCCTATCTTTATAGTAAATCACCCAATTAATATGACGATAATAACTGTGCCTCAATATTATCTAAATGTAGACAGTAACTATCCAGTTTATATCTGCCTTAATGGCATAAATACCACTTTAAATAGTGGATGGTATAATAACTGGACTAAGATACAGCTATATAGAATATGGTATCTAAGTCAAGTGGAAAGACAATACTTGATAAACGTATACATTAATGGAAGAGCAATTAATTACACACAATTAATTATAGATGAGCCAATCTCGCTAAAGATAATTTATGTAATACAATATTATATAAACATTACCTCAAATATACCAATTCAAGCAATAGTGAATAATACACTGATTACATTTACCCCGGGTTGGTACGCTAAGGGTACGCCAATATTATTCGTAAACAATACGTATTATGCCTCAAATACTGTCAGATATATCACATTAGCTATTACGCCAATGAACTTCACGGTTAATAGAAGCGTAGTTGTAAAAGTCGTGACTCTAAAAGAGTACCTGGTAACGATAAATATGCCAATACCTATCACAATCAATAACAAGACGATAAATACAAGTGAAATATGGATTACTGCCGGAGAAGTTATAATGATACCAAAATACATTAACATTTCTAATAACGAGCAATTATTCTATAATACTACCTCATACACAATAAACGTTACTAAGCCTCTAAACGTTAGTGTAAATGCAATAAGAGAGTATCTGGTAACGATAAATGGAATCTCAGAATGGCTTCCAACTGGTACAATATTAACGTTAACTCAATCAGTACCCATTTATGAGCAAGGAAAATGGATCGGAACTTACAATTTAAGTAACGGTGGAGCGATTACTGTAAATGAGCCAATAACAGAAATTTTTGTTGAAAATATTAATGGTCTATTTGTGGGTGGCATAGTTTTAATAGTAGCTATAATTATTTTAATAGTCCTTTATTTAATGATAAGGAAATCTAAACCAAAATTCTAAAACTATCTTATTTTTCTAAATGATATAATGCTCATTACCATAAATGATACTAGGGAAAAAATTAATGAATAGATCAAATTGGTGAAAAACAATAAAAGAGCTGTAATTCCTATAAAAGAGTTTATCTCTATTTCCCTTACTATTAATGATATGGGATCCGCTATTCTTAAGCCTTTACCCTTAATCACGTTATTATACGATATGAATAAACTTAATTCCACGCTAGCTATTGTAGCTGGTAACATAATTAAGCCTAGGATTTCATGGTTAAAAAACGAGAAAATAAGCAGATCAATTATGTAGATTATGAGCACTACTATAAGTTTAGATGTATAAGAACTTCTTAAACCAGAAGGAAGGGACAATAATATTTGCATACCTGATGCCTCTAATAATATGAGCATCATAGAGGATGTGGCTATCATAAAGATTGTGTAAAAGACAGCATAGACTGGGGCGAAAAATGAAAATATCAGTGCAAATACGGGGATTGTTAAAAGAAAGCTTGCTTGTGGAACTCTGAGAAGTCCTTTAATATCTTTAAAAAGAAATGTCACTAATGGAGACTGAAGCCTTATAACATATCTCGTTGCACGTTTTGAGGTGCTTCTGAAATATACGAACTTCGAAGTCTGATTAAAGGCGAAGAATATGGAAAGAATAGTATATAATAACGACAGTGAAATGCCATACATATTAATGAAACCAAAAGGATATATTGGTAAGACGTAAATAGGAAGGCTAAAGCTCCTAAAGGTAAAACCGTAGGGTAATAATATAAATACTATCCATATTAATGATGTGCCTACCCTAAATAACGCGGAAGAAATCCCTAATCTTATTCTCCTACCTAGTAAGAGTACTAAAGCGAAGGAGAATGAGAAGAAAAAGATTATCTCCAACTCTGCCATAAGGGCTTGTATTAATGATGAGGTAATAATATAAGTGGAAATAGGCGCAATTATTATGGAAACTAAAAATCCGTAGTAGAAAAACTCTAATATACCTCTAATGATTGCCATATTTACCTCATTCTCACTTAGAGGAAGTGAAAGTAAGAAAGTTTTCAAGTCATAATTTATTACAAAGAATACAACATTCAATCCTGTAGTGAAAATGTTAGCCAATATTATCAAATCAAGAAATATAAAGGAAATAGGTGCGTTCTTTGTAATCAATGAGACTGAAGCTGAAACTAAAGTTGCTATCGTATAAGCTATTATGTTACTTATTTTGATTGTTGTTGCATTTCTTCTAATTTTACTTATCGCGTCAGCCCTAGGAGATATGCCAAACGACCTACTTGTATACATCAAATAGATAATCTGCTTATACACTATATCATGTATCTTTTTTGAAGAGTTCATTCTAACCCCTTTAATATGTCTTTAACTTCTTCATCTAGTCCAGTAACGGATAAGAAAATATCTTCAAGAGACCTACCCGCTTCCCTTATATTATCTGAAGAAGTCTCCATGACCATAACTCCCCTATTTATAATTCCTATCCTATTGCATATTTTCTCTGCAACCTCCATTATATGAGTGGAAAATAAGACCCCGCCTCCATTTTTAACGTGAGCTTGAATTAACTCTTTTAAGACTTTAACTGATAAGACATCAAGAGCATTAAAGGGTTCGTCAAGAATAAGTAATTTAGGTTCATGGACTAATGACAACAATATGGAAACTTTTTGTTTATTACCCATTGATAATGATGCAATTGGAGTATTCATAAGTTGTTCTAAAGAAAATGCTCTAATTAACGCGAATATTCTGTTTAAGTCTCTCACACCTCTTAAACTCGCTACAAAACTTATAATCTCAGCTGGCGTCATATATTCATAAAGGGATGGTTGTTCGGGAACATAACCAACGTAATTTTTTACGGCTTTTTCCTTATTGCTCATTCCTAATATTTCTATTTCTCCATCAAAAGGAACCATGTTCATTATAGCTTTTAATGTACTACTCTTTCCCGCTCCATTAGGGCCTAAGAGACAGTAAACTTCAGCATTTACATAAAAATTCAGCGAGTTCACTGCAATGAAAGACCCATATCTCACTGTAAGGTCTCTTACTTTCAATAACATTATAATAATTATTACGTTGTAGGTGTTATTAAACCTTACAATGTAACGAATAATTAAAGATTCATTAATTAAATCTTGATAGCAACTTATTTATCTTATCCTCTAATCTCTTTATTCTCCTTTCATGGGGATCATCATCTTCATAAAAACCAAATAAACCCCTCATCTTCATGAATATAACATCACCTAATCTTTCTATCTTAGGTTCATATTCATTTTTAGTAATTTTATATAGTCCTTGAACCTTTTCATTGCCTATTGGAACTACCATGATTCCATTTTCTTTAAGTTGGTCGTATATTTTACAAGGTATAGTAGGTGAGGCAGCCCATATTATTGCCCTATCGTATGGTGACTCTTTTTCATACCCCAAACTTCCATCACCCTTAATTAATTTAATTTTAGTATATCTGGAAAGCAAGAGGCTTTTTGCATATTCAAACATCGTATCGTCAATTTCTACAGAGACGACATTACTATCTCCAACTATTTCAGCAATTAACGCAGTGTAATAGCCTATTCCAGTTCCGATCTCAAGAACTTTTTGGTTTTCTTGCAAATCAAGAACATCAAGCATATATATGCCTAGGCTTAACGCAGTAGTTGTAATGTTAGGTGTGACAAAAAATGGTTTATCGATATAATTAGGATCATATGCGTATTTTTTCAACAATTGAGGTAAAAAGTCCTCTCTATTAACCTTCATAAACGCACTTACTAATTTGGGATTTTTTATGGATTTTACTATATTCTCTTTCACACTCATACTTATTAACTATTTATAAAGTATTATTATAAAAGATGATGAAAGGCCTGCAACCAATTTAACATGAGGAAGTCGTCGCGGCACTGAAAATTTTTAAATAGAGGCGATTGATATTTTCTACTATGGAAAATAGTGAAAAATTATGGAATTCAATATTAGATATTTACTCTTCAATTCTCAAACATCCATTTATTACTGAATTAGTAGAAGGAACACTAAGTAGAGATAAATTCAAATATTATATAGTACAAGATTATTTATATCTAAGGGAATTCTCCAAAGCATTAGCAATATTATCAGCCAAAGCTGAAAATGAAGATCACGCATTGCTATTTGCCTCACATATACAAGATGCCATAAATGTAGAAAAGATGTTACATAAATTCTACATAAAGGAATTCAATTTAAATCTTGAAAATTATGAAATGAGCCCCACAAATTTAGCCTATACTTCTTATTTAATTGCGGTAGCTTATTCTAGACCTTTTTCTGAGGTAATTTCAGCAGTATTACCTTGTTATTGGATATATATGGAGGTTGGAAAGGAATTGCTTAAAAAGGGATCTAAAGATAGATACTATCAAAAATGGATAGAAACCTATGGTGGTGAAGAATACGAAAAAGGAGTCAGAGCAGTTATAAATATTGTTAATAGCCTAAAGTTAAGTGAAGATGACTTAGAAAAAATGAAAATGCATTTCAGAACAGCATCAGTCTACGAGTATTTATTTTGGGATTCCGCATACAGACTGGAGAGATTTCCTTTTCCTATAGAAAAGAATAAAGGAGTATAACTAACTTATTACTTTTTATGGATAAAATACTTCTTCACGTAGGTCCAACTACAATTAAGGAAGACGTATTGATTGCTGGACTTGAAAACAATATAGGTTTCACATCTAAGGAATTTGTGGAAGCGTTTTCTTACGTATTAAAGGGACTAAGATACGTAATGGGAGTGAGTAAGAATTATCAACCATTTATAATACCAGGCGGAGGAACATCCGCTATGGAGAGTATCACATCATTACTTAAACCTGGAGATAAAGTACTGATAGTGTCTAATGGCGTTTTTGGAGATAGATGGGAACAAATTTTTAAGAGATATCCCGTTAACGTAAAGGTATTGAGACCTTCCCCGGGATATTATGTTAAGCCAGAAGAAGTAGAAGAAGCAGTTAGGAAAGAAAATTATAAGTTAGTAACTCTTACTCATGTAGAAACTAGTACTGGTGTCAGAGAACCAATAAAAGACGTAGTAAATAATATACGAAAGTACGTAGAGTTAATAGTTGTGGACGGTGTATCTAGCGTAGGTGCAGAGGAAGTTAAAGCTGAGGACTGGAATGTAGATGTATATTTGTCTGCAAGTCAAAAAGCACTTGGTGCTCCAGCTGGATTAGGCTTATTAGTTCTATCACCTAAAGCGATAGCAACATTAGAATCTCAAGATTCAATTGCAGGCTATTATCTAAACTTAAAGAATTGGCTACCCGTAATGAGGTCCATGGAAGAAGGAAAGGCTGCCTATTTTGCTACTCCCCCAGTTCATGTAATCTTACAGTTAGCTGAAGCATTAAAACTTATAGAAAAAGAAGGTATAGAAAATAGAGTAAAAAGGCATTCAGTAGTAGCAGGTGCAATTAGAGCCGGACTAGAAGCTTTAGGATTAGAGATAGTAGCTAGAAAACCAGAATCTTATAGCAATACGGTTACCGGTGTAGTGCTAAAAGTAGCTGAACCACAGAAAGTTCTCTCTGAAACAGTAAATGAAGGTGTAGAATTTGCACCCGGTGTGCATCCAGCGTTCAAATACTTTAGGATTGGACACATGGGCTGGGTTACTCCGAACGATGCAGTAGTAGCTATTAGCGTAATTGAAAGAGTCTTAAGAAAGTTAGGCGAACCTATTAAATTTGGAGAAGGCGTAAAAGCAGTTCAAGAATCTTTATCCTCAGCCCGCTGAAAGTATATCATCAAATCTAACTCCCCGAAAATATCATCATTCTCGGTTTTTAAGATAATACCTAACAATATTATAAATATGACTAGCAGTAATAATGTGACATTTGATGACATATTACAGTATGAGCTTATCAAGAGGACGTATCATAATATACTAATGAAGCTTGATTCTAAGAATATGAGGACATTAAAGCAGGGGTTAAAGGAACTACTTAATTTCGTAAGGAGGATAAAAGATTACATACTGGATAAAAACTTGAAGAGGATACTCCAGTATCAACAGAAACTAGCCAAAAGATTACTCTTTCTAATAAACATAAGATTCCTAATATTCTTTATATATAAAATGATAATTAACAATTTGATTGTAAAGCTTTATGAATCCATTAAGACTATAATACAAGAGATAAATGAAATTATCAGATATTAAGGAGAGATTCCTTAAGGCACTCTTCTATTATTTTTGCATCATATTCTGGAATAGGTCTCTTAAGATTGGCTGGGGCGTTCCTAAGATATTTAGCAATTTGACCTTTGTCTTCAATAAATCTGATCTTATCTAAAATTTTTCTCATATCACACTCTCCAATTACAACCGGCTCAACTTTCACTCTGTAAATATATATCCCCCTATTCCTTACAGTCTCTTCTGGATAAATTGGTGTAGGATCTTCATACCAATTTGATAGAACCTTTACAATACCAACTATCTTTCCTCCATATCTTTTTGCATAATACTTACTAACATATATTATGATATAATCTCCCTCTTTTATAAACTCCTCTAAACTTTCCTTATATCCATATACTCCCTTATCTCTAATTACATCCCACATGTCTTCTTGGATTGGTACTAACCAGTAGGTCACAGAATGCTATATTATTTTAAGAATATAAGATTAATCTAACCGCTTATTACACAGCATTCTACTTTTACTTCCCCTATGATAATACTAAGGACAAAGTATTTTTAGGTAAAGCTGTATACATTCTATGTAATGAGCAAGGTGGAACTTATAGCGTATATTGCAATTTCCTTATCAATTATAGGAATTATCTTAAGCGTAGCAGTAATTATTATATCAATCAGAAACCACTAGCAAACTAGAGAAAGCGAAGGCATTCCATGCTGGACTTGATTTTAATTAATTCTTATCCCTAAAATCATTTGGTATAATTTTAGTTAGTAATTAAATTATTGAAATTTTAAAGATTATCTGATACGATTGAATCTTAAATTCTAGAAAAGTTATAAATATGCCGGAAACAGAAAATATTGTTATACGGTCAGTAAGAATGATAGGTTGTAAAGAGATATCTTGTGTTAAAGAGACTCTAAACAAAATTCTCAACAAATATAATATTGAGGAAAAAGTAGAGGAAATAGTATTGGAAAGAATAGATAAGTTAGCAATCTATGACAATAACAAGATAATTGTCAACGTATTAAAATACGATGAGATCTCAAATGAAGTCGCAGGAGAAAGTGAGATCGTTTCATCATTTCTTCTTTTACTTTCCTTATACTCCTTAGTTGGAATTAAAAGAACAGAGGAGATTGTGAGAAATGAGTACGGGAGAGAGTCACCAATATATAAATTATATGAAATATTATTCTAATAGAATAAAAGAATTTACTAAGCTTGCTTATAATAAGGAAATAGAATTGAATTTTAAATATTACTCGGATTTTGACGGAAGGAGATTAACAAAATTAAATGGGAAAACGTTGTTGATCAACACAATACGAGTGGAGGGATTATGCAAAGAAATACAAGAATGCATACTAATTTCCGCATCGATATACCTTTATATTTATTTAACATTACTCGGTTTTACTGAAAATGATATAAAAAGCATTTGCAGAAGTAATTTCCCCGAGCTTTACATTAATCTAGTAAAAATCTTAAAGACTAAATCTAAGACATCGCCTTTAATGCATTTATAATGAAATCCTCAACCACTTTTTCTGGCTCTTTGGCTTTCATGACCGCACTAGCAACACCAATTCCTTGTGCACCTAATTTAATAGCCTTATATACGTCTTCGCCACTCGTAATACCAGCGCCAGCTATTAGATACACTCCATTTGTTTTTCTTATCTCATCTACTGCCCTAGTTATCACCTCTGGTTTAGCTTTAGAAACTGAGATCCCAGTTCCTATCAATTCTGGAGGTTCTATCAAGATTGCATTAGGTCTTAGCAAACTAAAAGGATAAACTAGTTCATATCTATCTACGCATAGAATGCTCTCTAAATTTAGTGCCTTTAATCTTTTTATTATATCGTCTATTTCGTCGGCTCTCAGACGTTTTTCGCTATGGTTTATGAGAGTCCCTTTAGCTCCAGCGTCCTTTATCATCTCTGGCAATACAGCACCAGTATGAGCGCCTAGGGGTACCGCATCTACATGCTGAGCGTAAATCGGCAAATCAACTTCATTTGAAATTCTATATATCATCGTAGCAGGAACTGATAGAATAATTTCAACTGAATACTCCTTACTTAATTTCTCTATCTTTTTACTTAACTCTAGTGCACTATTGCCGAAGGAATTTTCATATGCTTTAAAATTTATTATAATAATAGGAGGTTTCACACTAGAATATATTATAGGGAAGTAAAAATGTATTGCGGGATCGACCTAGCCGTAAAAAGAAAAACTGCAGTAGCTACCCTTATTGGAAATGAAGTGAAAATCGCAGAGCTATCAACTAATGAAGAAATAATAGAAACTTGTAAGAATGCCAAAGTTGTTGCGATAGATTCTCCACTTTCTCACTCTACCGGTTTTAGAAACGTGGATAAGGAGATGATAAAAAAAGGATTAAAAGTACTTCCTCCATCGTTTATGAAGGAATTAGTAGAAAGAGCTATTCAACTAAGCAAGGTACTAAATAAGGTGATAGAAACACATCCCACATCTTCAATGAAAATAATAAAAATGAATTGGAGAGAATTACATGAAGTTAAAGATTACGTAGATGCTGCTGTATGTGCGATGGTTGCAATGGCATATGAATTGGGATATGCTGAGGAAATAAGAGCAGATGATGGGACAATTTATTTGTTGTCAGAGAAATTCCCTTATAGGCTAGAAAAGAAAAGTTATTATGAATTTTATCTAAAAGGGCCTAAATGAGGTAACACAATACCTAATAGCCCAAGGATGAATAGTATGATGAAAGTTACTATTATCGCTAATATTGCTATGCCCAGAGCTTGCAACCAACCGGTACTGAATATTACCTTATAGACTCCTAGGAAAGCTATAAAGCCTATAATAACACCGATTATTGGAGATATGAGAGAAAATAATCCAGTAAAAATTGTATAAACTATAATTCCAATTAATGTGGCTAACATTGCCCTAGCAAAAGTTGTGGTTCTTGGTGTGACTATCTTTGCTGCAAACCAGGTTGGTATTGAGACTATAATCCATGTTATTATGAACGCTATAATAAAAGCTACTGCACCTAATATATAAGGCATATTATAATGCTTTTGGGAAAAAATAAAAAGAGTTATCTCTTATCAATCGTAACATATTCTCTGTGTTCTGGTCCTACATATAAAGCTCTTGGTCTGATTAACCTGTGTTGCTCCTCTACGTACTCTATTATGTGTGCTAACCAACCTAGTGTTCTAGACAATGCAAATAATGCGGTGAACATGTAGACCGGAAATCCAAGAGCGTAAAACACTATCCCAGAATAGAAATCAGTATTGGGATAGATTCCCTTACTGGAGAACTGCTTAATTCCTAAGTCCTCAAGCCTCTGAGCTATTTCAAAATACTTCTTAGCTTCAGTATTTCTGCTCATTAGCGTTGAGGCTAGGTTCTTGAATATTTTCGCTCTGGGATCATATGTCTTATAAACCCTATGTCCAAAACCCATGAGCCTATTTTTCTGGCTTACTATTTTCTCATTAAACCATTTTTCTACGTTATTTACATCACCTATTTCCAAAAACTGTTTAAAAGCCTCTTCGGCTGCACCACCATGCAATGGACCTTTTAATGCGGCTAGTGCAGCAGTAAGCGAAGAATACATGTCAGATAAAGTTGAAGCTGCAACTAATGCGGCAGTAGTAGATGCTGGGACTTCGTGATCGGTATAAAGAATTAAAGCTTTATCCATGGCGTTTATCTCCTCTGCAGTGGGTTCTCTAGTAAAACTGGCTAAAAGGAAGCTTTTAGCATAACTATCAGAAGGTTCTGGAATTCTAGGTTTGTTACCCTCTTTTCTTCTAAATACATTAGCCACTAATGTTGACATTTTGGCAATTATACTTATGGCCTTTTCCTTATCATTCTCCTTCCATTTAAAATTCTTGTCGATTGATGCTAAGGCTGAAGTTCCAACTTCCAAAAGACCTATTGCATCAGCATCTCTTGGCATTAAATATATAGCATCTAAAACTTCTTGAGGTACATCATACTCTTCATTAAGCTTCTCCTTTAATTGATTTAACTCACTCCTTGTGGGCAGTTTTCCATATAACATTAGATATATTGTCTCTTCATAACTCCCATATTGTACAAGATCATTAATATCGTAACCTCTATATCTTAATATACCTTTCTCACCGTCTATAAAGGTTAAACTAGTGACCTTAATTATTACATTTTCTAAACCTTTACTAACTACGCTCATTAATCTGTCCCTCCTTCCCAAGTAGTTTCGGACTTAATAAGAAAATCTAAAACATGTTTCTCATTTACGATATCTTTTATAGAGACAACTCCTACTAACTTACCCTCATTATCTACAACTAAAATATGCCTAATGTTATTTTTTACCATTTTTTCAGCTATTTCTCCGATAGGAGAATTGGGCTTAACTGTTATAAGCTTCCCATAGGTTCCTAAGCTCTCTACACTATCATTCAGATCTTTACCACAGGCTACGGCACGAACTAGATCCCTCTCAGTAAATATGCCTACTGGGTAACCATTTTCATTCACAATTACTACTGAACCTATGTTGTTACGATACATAATCTTGACGGCTTCAATAGCCTTAGTCCCGGCTTTGACAGTTATCGGTGCTCTCTTAATTAGGTTTTCAGAAGTTATTGCCATAATTTAAATTTCATATGTAAAAATTTAAAGCTTTCTAAGGAGCTTTATACTACCCAATTCCTTATCTAATCTCTCATAGAAGAAGTAATCTATAATCTCATATTGCTCTTGTCTAGTGATCATTTTATCAAGTAAATTAACTTGCGTACCCTCTTTTAATAATACCTCTAATGCCTCTCTCATAGCTTTAGCAGCAACTCTGAATATTGTTACTGGAAATATCACGTATCTGTAACCCATTTCCTTAAACTCTTGAGCCTTAATATAAGGTGTTTTTCCAAACTCAGTCATATTAGCTAGCAGTGGAGCTTTGACTTCTTTAGCAAATTTAGCGAATTCTTCCTTACTTGTTAATGCCTCTGGAAATATTATATCTGCGCCCTCCTCTAAGTAGATCTTAGCTCTCTCTATTGCGTCATCTAAACTAATTACGCCACGAGAATCTACTCTAGCAATTATTAGCGCGTTTCTTCTAGCCTTTAAGGCAGCCTTTATTTTTTGAACCATCTCTAAAGGTTCAACGACCTCTTTACCTTCTAGATGACCACACTTCTTTGGCATTCTTTGATCTTCTATTTGAATTGCATCAGCACCGGCTTTTTCGAGAACTCTTACAGTTCTATAAACATTTATTGCCTCTCCAAAACCAGTATCTGCATCAACTATGATTGGAATATCTACGACTTCCTTTATCCTCCTTATCATTTCGGCTACTTCATCTAATGTTATTAATCCTATATCTGGCAAACCATAGGATGAGGTAAGAGCAGCCCCAGAAAGATAAACTGCCTTAAATCCTACCTTTTTAGCTAATATTGCGGTAAAGGGATTAAAAACCCCGGGGATTATTAAAAAGTCAGATTCCTTTAACACTTGAGACAATTTCTTTCACCTTTAATTCTTCCATCTTCCACAAAATATTTAACTCTTCCCTTTTACCTCCTAATTTCAAGTATTTTTCTTCTACTTCTTCATCAGTCATGGGATTATTATAGTAACCTCTAGGACTTCTTACCTCAATCTCTTCTTTACCCTTACTGGTATATACTATTACCTTAACGGGTAATTCCCTAGGATAAACGCTAGTATATTTTTCATTTTCGTTAACTGTAATCTTTTTCATCAGATTCCTTATCTTCTCATTAAAAATGGCCTCTGATGTATAGGCATCTAACCAGAAATCCTTATTGACTAACGTATAAGCGAGAATGTAAGGCAGACTGTGGTCTGCAGTTTCTTTATTGGTGGGATTCCATTTTTCTTCATCAGCAATTATGGTTTTAGCAGCCTCATAAGTTTCCACCTCAACCTTAACTATATCATTAACATTTACGGTTAAGCTTCTGCCAGCCTCTACTACAGCCTCAGCATGATATTCAACTGGATATTTCTTTAAACTAGTTTTAAGTATTCCATTAGTATCTAAGTGATCAAATACTGAGTATTCAAAATCTTTCGCTATAACATTTATAAATCCTAATTTACCTGAGAAAGGCTTTGAAGGACCAGTCAAACCAAATTTAGATAAAAGCGATGCGAAAACGGCTTTTCTAGAAGCGTCTGCTGCAGCACCAGCTTTCCACATCGATAATTCTCCTGATCTAGTTTCTCTCAGAGCGATATTTGGTACTAAAGTCAATGAGATAGCGTTTATTGTAGTTTTTTCGTCAAAACTTAGCATTTTAGCTAAGCCAGCTGCAGCACCTACTTGTAGGAATGTTACATGATCGAAACCTTTCTTTCTAAGTGAAGTAGAGTCACACAATTTTGTACCTACCTCATAGCCTACTACTATACCTTCTATCACATCTTTTCCTTTAAGATCAAACAGCGACCCCAGAGATAAGAAAGCACCTATCATATCACTTGGGTGTAATGGTTCTTTTGACAAGTAAGTGTCATTAAAATCTAGATATCTTATTAAAAATGTATTATAAAATGCGGCAAAATCGGGCGTAGCACTCCCACCAAAGAGCAGTGGTACTTCACCTTGGAAAAACTTTACCACACTCTTGTTAACTAGGTGAGGTGGAGAATTTAACGCGCCTCGTGCTACTGCAATTGAATCAATTACTCTTCTTTTTGCTTCATGAATAACGCTTTCACTCAAGCTTTCATAATTAACAGAGTTCACAAACTCAGCTATCTTTTCCGCTATTTCCATAAAGAGTAGAAGGAGAAAGGAATAAAAAACTAAACTGTTATTAACCTTGAAAAAGCTTAATATACTTTAGAACGCACATTTATACTTGTGATAGAATGTTAAAAGTAGCTTTTATTGGAGTGGGAAAAATAGGACAGACAATAGCTTATTCAGTAATTTTTGATGGTTTAGCTAAAGAAGCAATATTATACGATATTATACCAGAATTACCAGAGAAATTTGAACACGAATTAAGGCACGCAATAGCAACCAGGGGGTTAGATACCGAAGTAATTGGCACTAATTCATTAGATGATGTAAATAACGCTGATGTAATTCTCATCATGGCTGGGAAACCAAGAAAACCGGGAATGAGTAGAAGAGATTTGTTTGTGGATAATGCTAAAATACAGATAGATTTAGCTCAAAAACTTCCTCCTAGAAATCCAGGTGCAATATACATTATGGTTGCAAATCCAGTAGATATGATGGCTTCCGTGTTTATGAGGTTTTCCAAGCAATTTACTATCAGTACTGGAGACCAGGTGGAGACAATGAGGCTAAGATCATTTATAGCTAAGAAGCTTAAAGTCCCAGTAAATAAGGTAAGTGGCTACGTTGCAGGAGAACACGGAGAGGATGCAGTAGTATTATGGAGTACAGTAAAAGTGAATGGAAAGCCATTTGATGAAGTAGCTAAAGGATTAAGTAAGGAAGAAGTTGAAAATTACGTTAAATCAATACCAGGAGAAATAATAAGGGTAATGGGAGGAACAACTTGGGGTCCTGCTACAATAATAAAGGATATTGTGAGAGCAATAGCTCTAAATGAAGGGAGAGTAATGAGCATTGCTACGCCTAGAACTTATCAAGGCGAGATAGTACATATTAGTGTCCCAACTGTAGTAGGTGCAGAGATAGGACCATCTCTAGAGCCGGTATTGCCACAAGCTGATAAGGAGAGGTTAAATAAAGCTGTTGAAGACTTCTACAAGGTTTATAAGGAGAATCTAGATCACTTACTACAAACGATTAAACAATAAGCTATGAGATAATGTTGCAATTACCATAAGTTTTTTTATTTATTGATTCTTTTTCATTCTCGATGAGAGTAATTATTTTAGGTGCTGATGGCTACTTAGGATGGCCTTTGGCGTTAAGATTAGCTAAAAGAGGACATGAAGTCATAGGAGTGGATAATCTATATACTAGAAATGCAGTAAGAGAAGTAGGGTCAGATTCCGCTTTCCCATTACCAGATCCAGAAGAAAGAATAGCAGCGGCTAGAAAATTGCTCGATGTTAATATAACTTTTTATAGAGCAGATGTAAAGGATTTCGATAAATTACACGAAATCATACAAAGGCATAAGCCAGATGCGATAGTGCACTTCGCTGAACAGAGATCAGCTCCTTATTCAATGATTGACGTAAATCACGCTAATTATACATTTATAAATAACATCACTAGTACAATAAACCTTATTTATTCAATAATTAAAGTAGATCCTACCATACATATACTAAAAATGGGTACAATGGGAGAATATGGAACACCTAATTATGATATACTTGAAGCTCCTTTCGTTGAAGTTGAAATAAATGGTAAGCGTGATAAAATACCATTTCCCAAATGGGCTAGCAGTTGGTACCATTGGAGCAAGGTTTACGATAGTTACAATCTTCTGTGGGCTAATAAAGTATGGAATTTAACTATTACCGATATAATGCAAGGGCCGGTATACGGTACTAGATCTGAAGAAATAATAGATGAGAAGTTAAGAACTAGATTTGACTTTGATGAAGTATGGGGTACGGTAGTAAATAGATATTGCGTTGAGGCCGTATTAGGTCTTCCGTTAACACCATATGGAAAAGGAGGACAGACAAGAGGTTTTATCTCATTAGAAGATAGTATGCAAGCATTAACCCTCTTGTTAGAGCATCCGCCTAATCAAGGAGAGTACAGAGTAGTTAATCAAATTCATGAAGTATATAGCGTAGCCCAAATTGCTAGCATGGTTAAAGAAGTAGGGGAATCCCTAGGTTTAAAAATAGATATACAGCATGTTAATAACCCCAGAGTGGAAAAGGAAGAGCATTACTATAACGTTGAAACTAAGATATTGCCATCGCTGGGATTTAGACCTAAAAAGAGAATGAAAGAGGAAATCAGAAATATAATACAAGATCTGATTCCATATAAGAGTAGGTTAGAGAATTTTAAGCATGTAATCTTGCCTAAGACTGATTGGAGAAAAGGAAGAAGTTAAAGTATTATTATAACTTAAATTTTACATTCTTTTGATCGAGTTTTTTACATAAAGTTATTTAAACCATAAGAGTGTAAGTAGCATGTTGGAAGGTAGTCTTAAAAAGAAATTAGGCTACTTTGTGAGATACAATGATGTTGAATACGAAATACTTACTCAACATTTCTTCTTAGAGTTAAGAATGCCTAGCAATGGAAAACTAGGTCAAGTTCTTCATGAATACCTACAGAAATATCTAATAGATGGGGTCAATAAGATTGAGGAAAAATACTTACCATTTTATTCTAATTTAACTAAAGCAGTCGAGCTGATTTCCGAAATAGTTGGAGATAAGGAATTGCGTTATTGTGATAAAAGGGTTGAGAAGATAGGCACTATCAGATTAATTGGACAAGCGGATATTTGTTCAAATGATTTTGTAATAGAAATAAAAAGTAAGCCTACTTTTAAAAAGATCGACTTGATGCAAGCGTTAATTTATACGTATTTATATGAGAGAGATGTGATACTCTTCATGTATGGAGTTTACACTGGAGAATATATGGTGATAAAAGTACCTTTTAATGAGAAAAACATAAATTCCTTATTCGAGGGTATCAAAAAGATAAGTGAAAAAGAAGAAATTTTGTGAAAACTTTTAAAACAGTATTGTAAGAAAAGGATATAAAACATAAATGAGATAGGTTATTATGGACTCCGTGGATAAGGGAATATTAAAAATACTCTTAAAGGATGCAAGAACTCCACAAAGGAGAATAGCGATGATGTTGGGAATTTCTCCACCTGCAGTGAGCTATAGAATGGAAAAATTATTTGGAGATGTGATTAAAAGATTCACCCTCTATGTAAATCCAAATTTCTTAGGTAGATACCATGCTTATGTCGCATTCAGTAATTTGAATGAGTGGGATGGAGACTACATAGCTAAAATAGAATGTTTAGAAGATGTAAATATTTATGAAATTGACGCTAAAAACAGAATTGAAATTGAGGAAAAAGTGAATAAAATGAGCGAGAAACTAGGAGAACCCAAGATGTTATATATTCCTAGCCAGATGCCTTATAGTCCCTCAAAATTTGATATGAAAATAATAAGTATACTTAAAGAAAAACCTCTCATAAAACCAATAGAACTTGCAGAAGAGTTAGGTGTTTCTTCGAAGACAATTAGGAGACATTTACGCTATTTGTACAGTAAGAGGTTCATCAGATTAATTCCAATAATAGACTTAAATAAAGCTGAAATTTCAATTTTCGCAATATTTACATCTAAGGTTGAAGATGCTAGAAAATTCTTTTCAAAATATACTTTCACTGAGATAGAAGATGAAAAAGCTGGGATATTTGTCAATGTAGTAGATAGCATAGATGAGGCAAAAGATCTTTCATTAAAGTTCAAGAGAGAATATGACAAGGATGCGGAAATAATGATAACTACAAAATATGAATTCATATAATGAAGAGAATTTTAAAAAATAAAGTATTTTAGCTTGTCTATCTATAATAATTGAATCTCCTTTCACGCTTTGTTCTAGCGTTCCTGTTCCTTAATGCTTTGAATTCCTTAATTCTAGTTAACGCTTCTGTTACATTGGTAACACCTTTTAGCATTTCGGCTAAGCCCTTTTCGCCAATGTAATTTAACCAACTTACTATGTGTCCCTCCTTAAGATGCCATTCCACACAAGCAGGGTCCACTTTACTTAATCTTTCAATTTCCTTCTCAAGTTCATTAACGTCGTGAGCTATACCTATTGTCTTGTCATATGATTTGAAGTAAAATGGTTCCATAATATGAGGCTCCATAAGAAAGATTTAAAAAGACTATTGCCAATATGATGATTAGAATTTTACTAAATAATTAGTATCAAAATTTGAATCATGAATGACTTGAGAAAAACTTTTTAAAATTCTCGTAATTAGCGATAATTATGGAAATATCTTTTACTTTGAGTGGAGATTTGGAAAATCCTATGATAGAGTTAGGTGGAAAAATTTCTAGAGCCAAAAATCTTTATCAAGAAAGTCCACTAATGGCGTTTCTTGTATCAATACCGCACTGTATAGCAAATATGACAGATAACATAGCCAAGAAGGAAGGAATACCACTAGCTTCTTGTAAAATAATAGCTAGATATGTACTGGATGAAAAAGCAATTATGTTTGGAAATTACATATTTAAGAAAATAATCATCGAGGTACATAGTAAGGGATGTAGTGAAGACGAATTAAAGGAATTAATTGAAAAGGTGAAAAGAGAGTGCCCAATATATCTAAGTTTTAGAGATAAAATAGAAATTGAAGGAAAGACCTTGTATTGAAATTAAACTTTTAGATGATTTTTATATCTGATTTACCCTCTCCATACTCGAAATCAGACCATTGCTTAAACAGATCCCCTTTACCCTTTATGACTAAGTTGTGACCGGGATTTTTGGCAGGATGTAATACTATCTCAATAAGCCTTCCCTCACGATCTATAGTTAATCTCAAATTTTCTTTATATTCTAACCTTTTATTACTAAAGGCTAATCCATTAACTCCAATAATTTCATCACCTTGTATTATACCAGCTAGATCAGCAGGCGAATTGTCTTCAACAAAGGTTACTTTCTTCCCATCCATTATCATACCATAATAGGGAGTATCTTTGTCTATAAAGGTTATCTCAAAGTACTTTGACAGCCTGTCAAATATGGGTGGGTTTCTTGAAAATACTAACTCATCTAGATTTTTAACTCCAAGCTTCTCAGCTACTTGCCTCACATTATCATAAGTGTACTCTTTTATCTTATATAACTCCTTAAATAAATCATAAATTGAATTACCATTTTCAATCATTTCTAGATCCATAATAAGACCAATAACCATACCGAGTTGATAATAAGATACACTAACATTAGCAAAATTGTTATCCCTTCTATAATATTTTATCCATGTTGTATAGGAAGACTCCGCTAGACTCATTCTTCTTATTCCAGGGAATGTAAGCCAAGCAAGGACATTAGCTATGTAATTTAAAGTGTTCTCTACAGTTGTAACTTTAGTTCTTAACGGGACTACTAAACTTATATAATCAGTAAGTCCTTCTACTACCCAAAGCAATTCTGTATATGTTTCACTTTCATAATTTATCTTTAAATCTTTAGGCTTAATTTTCTTCCCATTATATCTATGAAAATATTCATGAACAAATAACGAAATAAGATCCTTATAGTCCCATGACGTTACAATAGAAGATGACTTCTCATGTTCTATGCCTCCAAAATTAGAGTCCGACCTCTTGAAGAAAAATATATATTCTTCTGAGGTAGAGTTCATGAAAATATTTCTATTAATTTCTTTGAGACATTTGCCTAAAGAGTTTACAAATGATTCATCTAGGTCATCAATGGTGGAAATCTTATGGTAGCTGTCGATTTCAATAAGCTTTAACTTAGGTGAGGCTTGAATAGGAGAATCTGCAAACTCATTATAATTTTCCGAACAAAACCAATCTCCAACTCTTTTTAATGTGGTATGAACTATCCAATTCGTGTTAATTCTAACACAATACTCCTCTTCTATTTCGTGAAATGGGAATACCGCAGGTGGATTAATGAAAAGATAATCGTTAGTAGCAATAGCTTCTCTTGGATCTCTACTCATAGCTTGAACTAAATAACGGAATTTATCCTTAACGTAAAATCTATTCTTTCCTACCCTGATCCCTTCTATTTCTATAATATTTCTTTCAAGCTCCCTAATTATGTAAGAGCCGGGAACCCACGTAGGAAAAGTAATTATTCCCTCAATTCCTTCCGCAAAGACTTCCAAATACCTATTTTTTGGATTTACATAAAATTTCATAATACAAACTCTTAAGACATCAAGACAAAAAAAGATTTATGGTGGTTTAACATCTATACAAGCTACTGGACATACATTAACACATGCCATACAAAATATACATGCTTGCTCATTTACTGGGTCAGCTTTCTTCTCTGAAGCCGGATGCCCTGGAGTATCAAACCATTGAAAGACATTAACTGGACATGCATTTATACATGAACCATCAGCGATACATAGATCGAAGTCAACTCCTACTATCGTACCGTGTATACCTAATTTCCCTGGTGGCTCTACTGGTCCATATATCTTATGTCCAGAATGATCCCCAACAACTGGTCTACTTGTCCTATAGTTTGGATCTATACCCATTTTCTCACCACTATTCATTTGTGCTTTACTACTAATTTAAACTGATCCCTAACAAGTTCGGGAAAATTTCAACATATTTCTGTATTTATACTTTATTTTCTATAAGTAAATTAGTATTAATTTATTTATTTATGGAAACTCCAACAATCTCACAATAACATTAATCTACATGTAAGACGCTTTTCTATATAAATTGGGAAAATTTCTAATCTAATTTCTCAATTTTTTAAGATCTCGTATATGATTATTAGAAGAACTGAAGAATTTTCTAGATTCTTGATGATTTATGCCTAAGAATCCTTTTGAACTATTAATCTACTTAATGAAAAATACGATGTCATTTTGAAGTTTCGATAACGATAACATTTAAATTTTAAGAAAAGCAAGAAGATAGTTATGAATCTTAGAGAAAAAATCCTAGTATATCTATATCGAAATAGAGAATCTACTTTAGATGAGATTGTGGAAGCTTTGAGAGAGGACAGATACGAGATTGAGGCTACCTTAAGGTATTTAGAAAAAGATGGGTTAGTAATTAAAAGGAATAAAGGTCTAATATTTAAGAAAGTAGTCTATGATCTTACAGCGTCAGGGTTTGAGGAGGCTAAAAAATCTTACGAATCGTTGCAACAAAAGGCTGAGCAATTACAAAATATGATTAGAAATGGACAGATTGATCCAACACAAATTCCAGAAGAATACATTGATATATTGCCGTTGTTATTTATGCTGTCTCTTTTAGACATGCTATTAATAGGAGATTTAATTACATTCGATATGTTTAGCCAGTAGATTCTTTCGCCTCAAGATTGATCTAAAATTAAGCTATTAGGTATGCTTCTTCTTATTACCTTAATACCTTATAGTTTTCCAATTATTGAATTCAAATGGAAAACGTTGATTTATGGAGCCTTGCAAATGTTGAAAATTATTTATTATAACTTTATTTCATGCGATTATTTAACCCGTTATAACTTACCTTTTTAAATACAATCTCTAACAAAATGAATAGCTAATTAAGGAGAGAAGAAGGTTTTTAATCTAAAGATATATTATAAAGCAGTAAAAGACTTAGTTTTTAAGGAAGTGATCTTGAAACCACTGTAGAGAAACTAGGTCATTTACTTATGTCTTTAATACTTAAATTGATTCTCTTTGTGAATTTGATTAAGGAGAGAATTTTCACTTTCTTGTAGTAAAGTATCTAACCCTTCTACTATCTAAGTTAAATACTTAAATCTAATAAAAGACATAAAGGAGTTATGTGAAGTTAAAGATTATCAATATTGAAGATTTATTCATACCACCACTACAAGAATACTCATATCTATGCAATGGAACAATTACCGACACTAAATGTAAGGGTTTAGAGATTTACAGAGATGCAGACTTCATTAATTTTACTATTAACGATATATTGAGTTCGATGAGTTTACAAGGTTTAATAAAAATGAAAAGTAGAGGCAGAAAAAGGGAAAGATGGTTAAGATATATTACTAAGTATAAAATGGAATTAGAGCCTAAGGAATTCTCTACTATTTTAAGGTTAGGAGCGCTTTTAACTATCTATGTTGATGGTTACGAAATAGAGGGAAATCAAGGAGACGTAGTAGTTAAAGAGTTTAGGGTCAGTGGGACTGGTTCAAACACAGACCATATAAGAAGAATGATGTTTGAAATAGCACCTAGATTAATAATAATACAGAATAAGAATAATATATGGTATATGGTGACTGCATATAAAGTAGCTTATATAGATCCACAGCTAAAGAAAATAGAGAATTTATTCATAAATTCGTATAGACTTGATTGTCAGGAATTGGAAGAAGAATCAAACATTAGGATATGCCTTAATCCTTCATACTGACCTCCTCCCCGTCTTGAAGGATTAGGGTTTCATTAGGACGGATCATAGGTTTGTGGTTTACCACCTTCATCCTCATCACTTCATAGCCAGTGGGTAGTAAAACTACCCACCCAGCTCCATTCATCCAGTGGTAGACCACGGGTTGGGTCTTCAACCCATTACCCCTATCCCTCAGTGAGAGAAACCCTCCACTCCCACCTCTTTGGGACTCGGGGATATGTAGTAATTTCCTCCCTATCTGGGAGGACACATATATGCGTTTATAAAAATTTATTCTGAAAAATAAAAGCATTACCCCCACCTTAAAAAAGGCGAGGCTTGTCCTAAATTTTATCAGTTATTGAATTCATTTCATAGATTCAACACTCGGCAAACTCATCATCATTTTATTAGTAGAAACTAGTTAATAAAAAATTGAGTATGATAGTATATGAGTTTGCCGAAAAGCTAAATGAAGCTTATGTTATAGAAAGAGTAAATAGATTCTTAGTAAAGATAATCTTTAACGGAGAAGTAACATATGCGCATCTTCATGATCCTGGTAGATTAAGGGAGCTCATATATCCTGGAAATAAAGTATTAATAAGGGAAACAAAAGGCATTAAGACTAGATTTTCAATAACAGCAGCGTATGCTAATTCAAGATATGTAGTAGTGGATAGTAGACTGCATAACCAAATTGCATCTAAATTTTTACCTAGTAGTTATGAGAAGGAGGTGAGAGTGGGATCCAGTAGAATTGACTTTAAATATGATAATACCTTTGTGGAAGTAAAAGGATGTACTTTAGTCAAAGATAAGATAGCGTACTTTCCTGATGCACCAACAAAACGAGGAAGAAGACATATACAAGAATTAAGAGAACTAATTAAAAAGAAGGAGGGATATAACGCATTACTTATGGTTTTAGTTATGCGTGATGACGCAAAGTGTTTTCTACCCAATGAGGAAACAGACCCAAAGTTCTCAATGGAATTTTGGAGCGCATTAAAGGAGGGAATGAAAGTCAGTATAAAGACCTTTAGATTAGTTGAAAATAAGATTGAATACGTTGAAGATATTCCACTTTGCAAAACAAATTTAATCTAATCTTCCTCTGTATATACAATGGCTAAGAGTAAGCAAAACAAAAATAAGAAAAAATCAACACAAAATGAGAACAAATTAATTTATATTCCATTCGCGGTTCTAATTGTAGTCATTGTACTATTGGTAGTATTTCCCTATATTAATCATAACCCATCAACGGGTACAATTACGGCTAACGCCAATACTCCACTATTTAATGTGTATAAAGTTAGCAATACGAACTACGTAGGTAATAACTCAGTAGAGATATACTTTATAAGTTGGTACGGATGTCCAAATGGAGCCACTGCTTCATGGCCTCTGTATTTGGCTCTCAGACATTTTGGAAATGTTAGTGTAGTTCCACATTATTCAATATATGAAAGTGATCTCGGTAGCGCAATACCCGGCCTATTATTCCTTAATTACACACCGTATCCAACTTCACATGTATACTTCCATCCAATTTACATATATGGTCAATATTTAAATGAAACAACTAATGGAACGCCTATAAACACTGATGATGTTACCTTCGGATTGCAGGAATTAAAAAGCATGGTACCCAACTGGGTTTATAACCTAGTAGTATACTATGAAGTGAATCAAACCTATACGCAGATTGGTACATCACCGGCATATTATGGGAAGTATCCTCACATAATAACCATAATTATAATAAGTGGACCAGGTGGAACCTGGGTAGATCTAGGATATCCAAATTCTATATCTCCTCAAACCTTGGCTGGCCTAAATTCAACAGTATTATATAATGCGATTCTAAAGAACAATCCCGCTCTTTCTGGCCAATATGCCTCTGCATATGAGAATATAACTAACGCAACTAACATATTATTAAATACAATAGTTAAGGCATCGTCATAGGGTCATTTTGCTAAAAAGATCTTAGAGAAATTACCTTCTTTTAATATTTTTAGATTACCTAAAGAAGAAGGACATTCTGTACACTTGTTAATTTGAGGCAGCTTTTTGTCGCTTATTAGAATCACTTTATTAAATTTGTTAGAATATTTTTCTATTATAGAATTCAGATACTGCTTATTAAGAATAACTGGCAGTGCATCAATTTCATGGAACATTGAGTCCTTAAACAATTTTGAGTTTTTCCACGTATCTACTATATTATTACTAATATTGTCGAATGTCTTATTTTTACCCCATACAAACATTGGAATAAGTAAAACTTCTCCTTCAGTTATTTCGCTTAATCGTCTACCTTTACCAAATTCCTCCAAGAAATTAAATATAAAATTCATATAATATCTACCTAAAGTCTCATCGTACATTTTATCTTTATCGTAATTTTCATGAAAAGTCCTATTTAGCCAGATATAAGCATCTATTATTTCATTCCTCCTATTTATTATAGGATCATAAAACTTAAACTCAGTAAAGGAAGATAACGATGGAGTTGCTACTACTACATCACCCATTATTTCATTTTTTACCTCTTCCATACCATCCTTGAAGTAATTATAATTCATCAGAGGATCAACTGCAATACCAGGTGTGTAACCCTCTTCGGTTCCTGGAACCGAGTATTGGACAAATCTGTAAATATCAAAGAATTTAACATCAGGGTACCATTCTTTAAATTTATTCAAGCCGTCATCTTTCCTATCATTAATTTCTTCCATTACTTTTTTAAACGCTTGTAAGGTGTCCTTATATTCGCCATCTAAGTATCCATATGGAATGAAGATAGGTTCTCCCCATCTAGGATCGGCATATTTAAAACCATAACCTTTTACTATGTCCGGCAAGTATGAGTCTAATATGGTTTTTATTGTTAATTTCATTATCGGATGCAAATGATCTATGTGATGTATGACCTTGACCTTCCTTCCAAATAAACTGGGCATTAGTTAGAATATAATTAGATAAAATTTAAAACCACTCATTTGATAAAGGTTGATGCCAAATAACCTAATCCATGAGTAGCTAAAGCCGCCAATAGAGCTAAAGTTGTCATTTGAGCACCTTTTTTAATTGGACTTATCCCACTTAATATCCCTATAATGGAGCCAACTATTAGCGTAGAAATTCCTGCCACGATATACGACGATATTAAACCAACGACTCCAGATAAACCAATTAAATACGGTATTATAGGAATTATAGCACCAGTTATATACGATAATCCGGTAATTAGAGCGCTTCTAATTGGATTTTCCCTTACCTCTGGGTATAGAATATCTTCAGCGACATTAACTAAACTTGTTGATACTCTTTTAGCTAAGTTTACGTTAACTCCAAGTTCTGTAAAGAAGTTAACTAATCTTAATTGAACCGCGTTTTGATCAATACTTTTTTCCAACTCTAACTTTCTTCTTTCTTGAACCTTTACATCCTTTTCAGATTTTGTGGAAAGATATGCGCCTATTGCCATTGAAAGAGTTCCAGATGCACCCACTATTAGTCCTCCTAATGCAACGAAGAGCGGTGAGGATATCGCTCCAGATAAACCAGATACTGCAGCTAAAACCTCAACCAAGCCGTCGCTTATCCCATAGACGAAATCCCCTATACTTTTAGCTTCAACGTTACCTAGGACCTTTTCATGTACCATCTCATCAACCATTATGTTTTTTAACTCCTTTCTCTCCTCTTCTGTAAAATCCTCTTTTTCTGATAATTTCCGGTATTTCTCCACATCGTCTTCTTCCCCGCTTTCAAGTACTTTTATTGTCATATCTAGCCCTAATACTCTTCTTAATGTCAAATAAAAATACAGTCGGATTTTATCCAAAATCGGTAGTTTTCTCTTTGTTCTCAGGCCTCTTTTCTCCGCTACTGTCTTCCAAAATTCCGCATGTTTACCTTCCATTTCTGCTAATTTAATTAGCGTTTTCCTTAACTTCTCATCCTTTTCGATCTGAGCTAATCTACTATAGACCTCATGATCAAAAAGTTCCTCCTTATAATTCTCTAGTATAGTCTTGTCCATAACATTCACCGTATACGATATTATTATGCATCCTAGAATTTAAGATTAACTTATAGTAATTCCTAATTAGAAGTCACTATAAGTATAAGGAGAAACTTTTAGATGTATAAAGATATTTCCATATTATGGATCTGCTTGAGAAAGCTAGGAAACTGAGAAGCTTGGGAGATGAGTATGAAAATTTATTAAATGACTTATTAAATGAATTGTTCAAATTAATACCTGATTGCCTCGCATTGAATATAGATGATTCTCTACTACCAGTATATGCAATCTCTGGATTAAAAACCAAAGGTATACTTGCATTTCCCTATAAGTGTAGAGGAAGAGTCGGATACGTGATAATTGGAGAAGATGGTATATTATACTTTGAGGATACGGATGGAAACGTGATTGAACTTAAATAAAAATTAATAAAGTAGCATGTGAAAATTAAGAACGCATTGAAAATTTTCACATTAAGCAAGACGGTATTTTTGCTTCCTTTTTTATTATGGTGGGTTCCAATAATAGGACCATTTTTTACCGGTTTGCTATTAAGTTATTATTTCAAAGCAAACTATAGACTTTCGGTTATTTCAGCTATTGTATATTCAGTTTTTCTTTCTATAATAACAACATATGTTTTCTATATAGTAAGGATTAATATACTTGACAATATTTTTCATTATCTAGTAATTTCACTTAATGTAATAGGTAGTATTATATGTGTGATAACCGCGTATATGTCGAGTCAACACGGGACCTTTGCGAAAATAATAGGAAATTCGATTGAGCTAGAATTCAATGCAAGAGATATTAATGAAGTTGATAAAGTGCTTTCACAGTATTTTGATGTAAACTTATGTAGTAAGCCAAACATCAGATTCATATCGGAAAATCAAATAACGGTTACTAGAATTTGTAATAATCTACAAATTAATTATGATATAGTAAAAGTAGGCAATACACTAAGAGTTAAGGCAAAATTCGAGAATACTAAATAATTTATGGAAATTTTTGGAATTAGTGTTAATTTCAGTATCTTTATTTCTCCACAATAAAAATTTAGCATAACTTTACATATTAACTTAAAAATTAAGTCATGTTAAGCAATTGCTCCAGAACCTTATCCAGTAGTTTTTTGAAGTCTTCAGAAGGACTTTTGCCATAACTATTTTCAAAAACCAATGAGGATAGTTTCAACCTTTTATTCCATCCTTTCTCCTCTAATTCCGGTATCTTGGGGAACTCCTTTACATAACCTAATGTTAAATATGCTACCAACTCAATTTCTTTAGGTATCTTCAATATTTCCTTAACCTTTTCCTTACTAAAGAATGAGACAAAACCAACACCAATACCCTCTGCAGTAGCTGCTAACCATAGATTTCCCACAGCAAGTATAGCACTATATAATGAAGTTTCTGGCATTGTTGATCTACCTAAAATGTTAGGTCCAAATCTATTTGGATCGTATGTTACTGCTATATTTATCGGAGTATCTAGTATCGCTTCGACCTTTATGTTAGAAAATAACGATTTTCTTTCTCGATCTAAGGAATTCGTGAATCTATTTCTCTCTTCTTCTACCAACTCCTTTATTTTCCTTCTGGTTTCTAAATCTTTAATTATAATGAAATCCCAAGGTTGAGAATAACCAACTGAAGGGGCTAAATGAGCTGCTGCTAAAAGCTTAGCTAAGATATCATCTGGAATCGGATCCGGCCTATAATAAGATCTTATATCCCTTCTCTTTCTTATTGCCTCATAAACATTCATATTCTGGATAGACTGTCCACATGTATTTATTCTCTTCTTTATTCAATTGTGGTAATACACTAAAGAGACGAACATACACTATAAAGTATAAGATTATACTAGATAAAGAGATAGATATTCAGATTACGCTAAACCAAGACTTAGACAATTCTTGCATACCATAAAAATATAAGTTGAACGTAATTAAGAAGGGGTTTGTTATATACGTTAATGTTCTCCTCATGTTTGTCTGGAAACTTACCGTAATCTACTTAGTAACTCAGTAATTACCTCAATATATGAAGGATGAGGCGCTACGTAGTCTTTTATTTCATTAATCCTCACGTTAAATCTAATTAGGAAAGAGATTAAGGAAATCACTTCTTCCGCATCTTTCATAAATGCTTGTGCACCAACAATTTTGTCGTCTTTAACGCAAACTTTAAGGAAACCGTCAGTTTCCTTTTCTGTAATCGCTCTCCCCAACTCAGCCAGGCTTAATTTAATGCACCTACCATCCATATTTCCAACATACGCAATAGTGGGGTGAGTATAAACCACTTTAGGTATTCCTTCCTTATTAAACACTTTTTTACCACCTAATATGTTAATGGCAGCTATTTTACCAGCGTACATTGCCTCGTGTGCAGTATGGGTCCCTATTATATCTCCTGCTGCAAATATGTTATTTACACTAGTTCTTAAATATTCATCAACTATTACATATGGGTTATGGTTGATCTCCTCAAATCCTTGTATTGATGGTTTCCTGCCAAAGGTCATGTAAACTGCATCGGCAGTTAGCTTTTCGCCATTATCCAAAACAACTTCCTTTTCTCTCATTTCCTTTACTGAACGATTTAAATAGAGTTTAATCCCTATCTTTGCAAAGTAATTAGTTATGTTGTTACTTACTTCTCTATCTAAATAAGGTAACAACGTGGACTGTTTATCGATCAGAAAAACCTCTTTTCCAAGCTTTCTTAACATCCATCCAAATTCTATTCCACCGACATCTCCTCCAACCAGAATAACGCTTTGGAAGTCCCTATTTAGATAAGGTAAATCCTCTGAATATATTATTCCATTTAGCCTTTCTCTAAACGTGCCGGTAGCTAAAACTATGTAATCTACTTGAAGCGTTTCATTATTAACATTTAATAGTCCAGATCTAAGAGAAGCTACTCCTCGTACAACTTCAATTCCATTGTCCTCTAACATATACTCTACTCCTTTAGATAATCTAGTTAAAGCTTCTTGACCAAATTTCCTTAATTCATCTAAATTGAAAGATACCTTCTTACCTAATTTTTCAAGTTCGGTAAGTAGATGCACTGGATGTAACATGGCCTTAGAGGGTATACAACCATATAACACACAAGTACCGCCTAATCTCTCTTCTTTTTCTACTAGTATTACCTTATTAACTCCATTCTTAGCTAATTCTAATGAAGCGTAAACACCTGCAGGGCCAGAACCTATAACTGCTACTTTCATATTGGGGATATAGACATCAAAAAATATAATAACTTTTCATTGTTCTAGACTTAGCTTGTACGTTTCTGGACCAGCAATGAGACCTATTAGGGCTATAATGAAACCAACTACTGAAATAATTGTGGCAGCGCTAAATGCACTCATGTATTGGGAAAGGATAGAAACAAATATTGGGGCGAAACCAGCTATTATATAAGCACCATTATAGGCAGTACCTACTCCTATAGCTCTTGCAAAAGTCTTGAATCTCTCCGATAAAAAGGCTGGGGTAATTGCAGATGGCAAATTAACTAAGAACCCAAATAGTAATGTTATATACAATAAATTCGTATTTGGTAACGGAATATAGTGATAAAATATAATTGCTCCAATAGCTGCGATAATTGAACCTACTATACCCATTCTTCTTCTTCCAATGTAGTCAGATAATAATCCTGCTATTATCATTGACGGAATTCCTATTAAATTCATATATAAAACTAAGGGACCATAGTATGAGGGAGGTAACTTCATCACTTGACCAAATATTGTGGATACTAGTTGCGGTCCTGCATATATTGCTAACCAGAAACCTACCATTACCAAAAACGGTTGTGGTAATTCCCTTAAACCCTTTATAGGATTATCACTATGCTTCAACTTTGCCCATATACTGGGTTCTGTCATTTTAAACCTTATTAACACTGCTAATATAGCTGGTATGACTCCAATGGCGAAGATTAACCTCCAATAAAATGTTATGAACTCAGCTTTAGTTGTTGCAGCGAGAAAAGTAAATAAGGAATCAACGCCCACAAAACCTACTAATACTCCAGCTTGCATTATACCCGAGAAGATCCCTCTATATTTATCAATACTCTCCATAACAATAGTAAAGCTACCCGATACATCACCTCCTATGAAAATACCTTGAACAAGCCTAAGGATGGATAGTAAGATGGCAGCTAAAATCCCTATTTGAGCATATGTGGGTAATATGGCAGTCAGACCTATAGATAAAGAGTATCCCAATACTGTAACTAATAAGCTGGTTCTCCTGCCATATCTATCGCCGATATATCCAAATACAAATCCACCCAAAGGTCTTGAAACAACCGTAAAAACTATTGGTAACACTGAGCCTAGTAAGCCTATTCCAGGATAGAATAATCTGCCTAATATAGATGCAGTAATGACTACAGCACCTAGATCATAACCATCCATAACCCATGAAATATAACCACCAATCACATTACTCCAGTTCTCAGCCTTCATAAGCTTCAACATTAATGTCACATTAAAAAATTACCTTCAAAATATCAAATATTGGACTTAACTGCCTTAAGACGTATAAACTACTACGCCATTATGACGGAGCATTTCGCGATAGGGGATTTCCTACTTCCTTGAGGAAACTTGCTATGCACCTTATGGCATATAGTAGAGTTTCCCCACAAGCAGGTCCCAATCCTCATCTCCCCTACCAACTCTTTTAGCCTCGTAGTGTCAATAAATTATTGTTGCCATGTTTTTCATATCTTTCTAAAGGAGATTATCCATCTTGGATTGAGCACTTCAAACCCTTAACTCCAAAAGCTAAAATATAGCTTTCTCTACTAATATTTGGCTCTAATCTTCTCCCCATTATATACGAAGACTAGGTTCCTCTTTAAACCCACTACTTTCCTATCAGTTATTATCAGTAATGGGAATCTTTTTAATTCTCTTTCTAATCTTATTACGCTAGTTACCCTTAGCCTATTAGATTTCACTTCGGATAGTTTCTTTAATACCCTATACGTTTCTAGCAATTCACTTATGTTATAAAAGGTTAAAACTAAATTTCCATCTAACTCAACTATGCTATCGTCGTCTATTATGAAAACCACATCCAGTGCACCGAATTTCTCAAAAAGCTTCTTTACATAATCTTCTAGTTGACTTAAACTCATATTGGAATTGAGATCTATAGCGATTAAAGGTTCCATACACACACACTTTTAATTATACTTATAAACTTTTTGCCTAATTAATAAAGTATTTTTAATGTATTTTTCTCAAAAATAAGAGAAAACGCTGAAAATATAGGACTAAAAATGCTAGCATATAAAAATATAATAACCTTATTTGGTATCAAGATTTATTTATGTCGCAATTAAACAATTTAATTATGACAGTAAGTAAAGAACAACTGATAAGCAGGGCTATAGAGGTAATAGACAAGGCTGAAACTGAAGGAATAACATTAAGAATACTTGGTGGAGCAGCAATTGCTCTGATAGCTAAAAAAGGCTCAGAGCTATACCCTAGAACTTATAAAGATATAGATTACTTTGGACTTTCCTCACAAAGCAGCAAAATCTCTAAATTTTTAGAGAACTTAGGATTAATACCTAATAAGAGATTTAACGCTCTCCATGGTCACATACGATTAATGTTCTTCGATCCTATTATTAATTCGACTGTTGATGTATTCTTGGACGAATTTGTAATGTGCCATAAACTGATACTAAAGGATAGATTGAGAATAATGAAATACACAATTCCAACTTCAGATTTATTACTAACAAAGATACAAATAGTACAACTTACTGAAAACGATAAAAAAGATATAGCGTCATTACTCTACGATGTTGAGTTAGGAGAAAGAGATGATGAGAAAACGTTAGACTACAACTACTTTGCTAAGATCTTATCTGACGATTGGGGCTTTTATAAAACTTATACAATAAATCATGATAGAATGATAGAATTCTTAAAAAATGATAAAAACAAAGATATAATTGAGCCTAAACTACTTAAATTGAGGGAAATAGTCGAAAAACATCCGAAGAGCCTAAAGTGGAAGATGAGAGCTAAAATAGGTGAAAAAGTAAAGTGGTATGAAGAACCAGAAGAAGTAAATGTAAACTTCTTATCTCAGCAAAACAGCCAATGAATAGAATTATAATTTTCGATATGATAAAAACACCTATAGATGCTCACTTTAGATATTAAAAGGTAGAATTATTATAGGTTAAGTTCATAAGACGTCATATACAATTACCTCCAATAATTGAACTTCACACTTTGAATTCGTAGTACATAATACAGTAGACTGCATAATAGGTTAATTTATTAAAAAATTAAGATTGATAGGTAAAAAACTTCTACAGTATGATCCTCAGAAAACTATTTGGTACAATTAAGAATGCGCCTTTTTTAGGAGGATCTGCATTACTATTGCCAGTATTTGTTATGGGAATAAACTGAACTGAGTGATATACATAGTATCCTGCTGTCTGGGTTGTGGAATTCTGTAAACCTTCAGCCGAAAATACTTCCTTATATCCGACTCCATTTAACAGAATGTAATTAACTAAATTCTTAGTAGTTAATGCGTTGTTAGAAGTCAATCCGACTAATACTGCACCACCATACTTGTTAATCACCTCTATAATACCACTAAACCCACCTATTGCGGTAACATTCTCCATTGTTCTTATAGTTAAATTCTCTCCATTAAACACATTAACGTAATTGTAATATAAACCTAAACTTAGGGTACCATTTTGGGCATATGATAAATTGAAGGGTATTACGTGCGGATTAGTTATGGGAATTTCTATTGCAGATATCTGTAAGAACACTGGATAATACACATCATAGTAGAGCGTAGCGTTATAGAGACTGCCACTCTCTATCGCCTTCTCCACGAATGTCTCTCCTAAATATGCTTTTTCATATATTTGGTTAAACGTTTGATAGGCGTAAAATCTACCTTCTTGAATAACATCACTGTATTCAGTGCCATTTTTGAATTCTAATATTGCAGAATAGTTAATTAAATATGAACCTCCCTCTTGATAATATTCTCCTACAAAACCTAAATTAAAGATAGGTGAAGAGTCCATAAATCTGGCATATTCTGTCAGTAGTTTTGCTGATAATAATGGATTTGCTGGATTAACCCACAACATTAATACACCTCCGATGTCCCAATCATAATCTGCGGTACCAGTTAATTGCAAGGCGGTTTGTAAATTTGTTACTGTAACTGCAATAGAATTATTAATTGACCTAAACGCTAACATGGGAGTCAAGTCGATTATATAAGGACTATGGAAGGATAATGTATTTATAGAGGTGAGTGGTCTCCACCAAAATAGATTAATACCACCTGTGTATATCGTCTGATATGGATTTACTACACCAACTAATCTGCCATCATAAATCACTTTGATTTCTCTAGTAGCTGGTTCATTCGCATACCAAAACTCATCTAATCCACCACCTTCTTCATATAATAATAAGGCCATTTTATAAGTTCCATTTGGAATACTTACGTTCTGTGAGATGTAATTGTTTAATGGATTCAATATAACGTAAGAGTAATTATACTTGTTCACAAAGAGCGGTATAAAGTAATTAGGCAAACCTTTAGGTGGGGTACCAGGGTATAAGTAGAGAGTTACATTCATTTTGTATATTCCAGTTATTCCAATCTTAGCGTCATAGAAATTCTCTAGTACTAATTGAAAAGTCACATTTCCGCTTAGTAGGTTTTCAAATAAAGTTACATCAGCTTCAGCAGTCGAATTTAATAATTCTTGAGTAGAACCCCAAAATATAGGCACGCCATTTGCAAATATATAAACTGGCCTATCATATTGAGCTCCACCAGACTCATTTATACTAACATTAAGAATTTCCATACTGTAATTCCCTTTAGGTATATTTACGTGAACTACATAAGGAGTTAGTCCACTATTGTTGAAAATAGCATTAGTAGCTATTTTCACTATAACTGGAGTAGCATTAGGAGGATGAATTTGATATGCTTCGAACGAATAGTACATAGGATCATACTGTATATTTCCGCCGTTTAGCATAGTTATGTTCCCTAATATCAACGGATGATAAAGAGTAAAAGATGAGGATTGTGAGAAAGATATTGGGACTACAGCTATTCCAGCTAGAATTGAAAACAGTAAAATTAAAGCGATAATCCTCATTTAACTTTTCACCTCCTTTTAATTACGAAAGCAATTACAATGGCAACTATCGCTATAATTAACGAAATTATAGCTATAATTAACAATATAGTTATAGAACCTTGTACTGAAATTAGACGATCTTGAATATTCACAAGATGGTAATTATTGTAAACGGTAAACGTTAAATTATATGGCAAACCGTCAGAGACGCCAATTGTAACCAAATACTCACCATCTGGTAATGAAGAAGCATTAAACGGTATACTAACACTTATTGAAGATGGAGAAGATGAAATAATACTATAGTTAGTTGGTTTATTATTCATTAAAATTCCGATTAATTTCAAATATTCACCAGATATATTTACAATAATAGATCTTTCGGAAGCGGTAATATTCACAGGTGAATAGTATATTATTCTAGGTGAAGGTACTGCTGATATCGTAGATACATTATACATATTAACACCATTAAGAGTAATCATTGAGTTAGCTTGTAAGAATGCGTATTTCGAATCTTGGATAGTAGAGGAAATTAGACTAACTTTAGAATTATTAGCTATTATTGCAATACTATTACCTCCTATTGTCGATTCTATAATTGAAACTGAGGAATTCTCTACAACTATTTGATTAGCTTCAGAAGAGTATAAGGTAACCTTAGCATTCTTGATAGTTAATGTATTAACTATAATATTATCTAAAAACACATTTACTCCATCAATAGTCAAATTGTCAGATTTAACATTAGAGAGCGTATAGATAGTTTGGTTAATTTGGGATAATAGAGGAGTGTTAAGGGATTTAGGATTAATAGTTAAGTTACTTATGAAAGTATATGGCATTACGTTAATATAAGAGTACGATGTGGAATAGAGATTATAACCATTCCACGATACACCGGAGATTATTACATTCCATGGTCCTGAGAGCGAATAGAGTGAAGAGCCTTGATATATGGAACCCTCAAATATTGAAGGAATCCTATAAACGCCAATCCATTCACCTAAAGTTGAATTGAACTGTAGGGGAACTCCAATCTCAGATCCTATAATTAATGATTCATAGTTAAGAGAAGTCGGTAAGACTGTAGCGGTAAACATACCATATTTAACTGGAGTCCCGTTAGGATACGTTATATTAGCGTAAATCTTTAGAAGTTCGCCTTCGTAAGCCACACTATTTACTTTTATATTATAAGATAGGTTAGCCGGCGAAACATAAAATGAAGTTATGAAATTAGCAGTAACCAGACCAGTAGAGGTATTACTAACTGAATTGATTACAACATTATAAAACCCCGGAGAAGCATTTGCTGGAATTGTAAAGTTTGCATAATACAAGAAAAATAACAGATAGACTCCAAATTGTATTTGGTCCGGTGCTGGAGTTAACTTAACTTGTCCTATAAGTTTGCCTTGTTGATTATAAATGAATGCAGTGACATTTGATGTAAATAATCCAGTTAATTCTGGAGTAAGCACCTCATCGATTATCGTTATATTTTGACCCGGTGAAGCAGAAGGGAAACCGTCATTTATGGGCGTTAAAATAGCACCAAAGTTATACTCTCCGAAATAAACGTAAGAGAAAGCACTTCCATATGAATCATTTATTATTAGTAAATATGTCCCTTGTGGAAGCGGTGGTAATAAGGCATAAGCGCCTTCATATAGGCCTTGACCAGCTGAAATTAAAGGTATTGAAGCTAATAATTGCCCATTACTTCCAACTAGATAAGCTGTAACGCTTTGATTTACCACTGGACTGCCATTTGGATAATACACCCAAGCTTCAATATTAAACGGCAAATTATAGGGGATAGGGCTATTATAAGGATATGGAATAGGAGATACTATATTAATTGATTCCCCTACATCAATCTCAACTACGCCAAAACCAGAAAATCGGCCAGAACTTCCGTTAACTACTATTTCCCACATGTTAGGTGGATCATTAGGATTTATTGTAAAGTTAGCAACCCAATAACTACCATTAAACACTAATGGAACAGTAGCTAAATAACCTTTAACCGTGTAGATATAGGCATTGAAAGAACCATTACTAACTATGGTGTTGTTGGGATATGTTATGTAGGCAACTATAGTAAAAGTTGAGTTATAGAAATACCAAGGCTGAGAAACCCCAAGCTCGAAAGTACTTACTGAAATGGCTAAACTCTTAGTTAATAAGTGTCTTATAATAACTCCCAGCATCCCAGCATTGGGACTACCAAGACCAGTTACTAAATTATAAGAAGAGTTAGAATAATAATAGCCATTATATCCTAAGCTTATTTGGTGAAACGCTTTATGATATAGCGTAACATTCTGATAAATTGCGTAAAGTAGTGGGTTAATTAAACCTAATGAATGACCGACATAGCCATCAATATCTGCGACAATACCTGCCCATAAGGGAGTAGAAAGACTAGTTCCACCAATTATAACCTCTTGACCTATAGCATATATTACAAATCCTGTATATGGATTTGCATCGGCAGCTACATCCGGAATAGCTCTAAAATTAGAATGAGTCACATAATGCTGGTACCAAGGAGCAGGAAATAGTTCACTATATCCACCACTAGAACTTACTCCACCTTGAACAATACCAAAATATGATGGATTAATACTCCATGCTATCTCGCTACCATAAGTTCCAGTAGCGTTATTATTATAGATGTAACCGGAAGTTATATTAGCGAACAAGGTAGTTCCACCAACTGCAGTAACAAAAGGAGAAGACGCGGGATAACTAGCCGATGCATAAGTAGTAGGCAAGCCATTATAGGCGCCTAAATCTCCAGAAGATGCAAAAAATGAAATACCCTCAGCTGAACCTAACTCAAAATAATAATCATAATAAGGATAGTTTGGAAATGCTATACCATTAAACACTGCATAAAATCCAGATGCTCCAAATAATATTCCAGGGAGACCCCAACTCATTGAGACTACTTGAGCTAAATCTTCACTCACAACTAAGTCTATAGCGGAAAACAATCCCCCTATTGTTGCAGATGGTGCAACAACTAATAGAACATGAGCATAGGGGGCTGCAGCATGAGCAGCTTCGACATCTAATGCGACTTCTTGATACCAACCTGTGTATAGTCCATTTTCAGGATTGTATGGACCAATAGGCAAAACAGTCAAATTTATTGGAGGTAAACCGAACTGGGTATCAAACATTTTGACATCTTGATATATCTCAGGATCGCCATAGGCATCTATAATTGCAATAGTTACCTTCTTATCTGCAGTAGAGTTTAATAAGGGCGTTATATTGTATGCCCCTTCTATTACTTTAGGAGTATACCAAGTAGCTGAGAATTGAAAAGTGTAGACGAAAGACGAATAAAGTTGCTTATTAAGTACTAAATGACCATCATTTAAAGTCCCTAATTGAATTAAAGGCAATTCAACGTTAGTAAAATTAGTGAGACCACCTATTAATAAGTTATTTAAGGGAGACGGTATTTTAACAACACCATTCGGTTTATAATATATTTGCCCGTTATCAGATTTTGCCAATACTAGGCTCGTTCCAAATACTGAAGAAACTAAAGAGGCTGGCGCTTCAGCCATAACCTCGAAGGGGCTTTTATAAACTATTGCAAACCCCTTACTTTCCAAATAAGATATAGTTTCATTAATCTTCTGCTGATCGCTAAACATTGAAATCAGTTGAGCATTAGTTAACGGTCTAATTTGATGATTAGCAACCTCTTGCGCTATTAAATAAAGGGTGTTGAAGTTCTTTGGTGGTATAAAGAACTCAAGGTATATATTAGTATTAGATGGTAGAGACGAGATTATGGTGGATTGAGGATAAGTAGGATTTATATAAGTTGTAGTGTAACTTAGTACCGTTAAAGGAAATAGTGCAGATATGAAGAAAATAGAACAAATAATTATAACTTCCAATAGGCTACTTTTCATATTATTAATAAACTTTTGCTCATATAAAAGTATTACTTTATATCAACTCTACTTAAGATTCTTTCATTTATTAGCCTAAATGAAGAAGAAAACATAAAATTAAAAATAAAAAATTTTAAAAAGCCTTTTTCTCTTTATTATTACTTTCACTTCTTTTGTTTCTCTAACATTTGTAGTAATTCTTTTGGAGCGTCTTTCTCACTTACAGCTCCTCTACCAGTCTTTCCTCCACCCTCGTCATAGGTAAAGCTTATCATCTTGCCAACTCTCCAAACCTTCTTTATCTTGCTTATATCTACTTCCTTTTCTTCTCCCTTATACTTGAACTTTACTGTTACCATATTTCCTCAAGATACTCTTAAAGGTTCCACATAAATAAACTTTACGCTATTAACCCGAGTACAACTTAAAGGAAATCCTTAGCGCAATCTAAAGTTAATACCTTAACCCAAAAAAGAAAATAAAGTTGCCTATAACGTTAGATCATCGTTGCGTATACTGAATATATTTACTTTTCAATTTTTTCATAATTGATATAAATACATTATAATTAAAACAATAAGTCTAAAGAAAAACATTACAAGACATTTTGTAGAAAAAAATATAAGTCTAAAGAAAAACATTACTGTAGTGAACATTATGACAATGGCAGAAGCATTAAACAAAATAATGAAAAATAAAGCTAGCACCTTGAGACTATCATACTATCCATTTCTATTAGCAGTAAAGGATAATATACCAGAAGTTGAGTCAATGTTAAAAAGGAAAAGAGAGCTTAACAATTACCTTGATAAATTATATAGCGAGAGCAAAAAATACTTAGTAAAATACGCTAAGGATAAGTACTATTGCGTATGTGGTAGAACATATCCCTCGGCATATGAATTTTATACGCATGTATTTAGAGATCATAAAAAACTCAAAAATTGACTTATTCTGGAGGAATCTCCTTATACGTTAATATTAAGTTAATCCCTTGTCTCAATCTGTAGAAATATGAGGAAACAAAGATTATCGCACCTAAGCCTATTAGACTACCAATATATGCAATACCAGGCCAATACGGTGTACCATTTTGTGTTACAACACCAAAATAGGGATTAGTAAATGCCTCATAACCCATGAAAAGCAAAAACATTATAGAAAGAACACTTGCTACTAACATTCCATTATTCCTCTCTTTCAAAGACTGGATAATACCAGCTAATGAAACTAAAATCAGATATGCAATAGCTAGTGGAGTATAACTGTATAAAGCCTCATAGCCATTAGGACTTATTATGGGTACGGCTAAAAAGACCAAGGTAACCAAAAGATCCAATACATGAGCGTAAACCGGAGAACCTTGCTTATTTAACCGGGAAAAGATCTCTGGAAATAATCTATCAAAAGAAAATGCAAATACGTATCTAGCGAACACAACAACACCAAAAGCCATCACAAAGAATTCCCAAGCAATTAAACTAACTCCAATGAACCACTCTAATGCGTAGTTATGAGCTAAAGCAATGCTAACAGTCCAGAAATTATAAGTATACGTTGGATACAAGGAGAAGTTAAACCCATATCCAGCAGCAATATCCATTAATAAGAAAGGAACAGTTATGAAAACTAACGTTAACACACTTCCTAGAATTAAATTTAATCTTAAACCATTTTTACTCTTTATTTCAGCAGCAACAGCAGGCCCTGCGTAAAGCCAAATATAAGCAAATGAGGCAAAATAAGGAATCATGTAAAGAGTTGAAGGTAAACTAAAAGTAGGTCCGGTATACGGCTCAACAGTTAAATTGAAATCTCTAATAAAAGGTTGTATAGCCACGTGGAAATTTGGAATATTTAAAGCTAAAACTAGTATAGCAACAAAAGTCCCCAATAAGGATAAAATTCCTAATCCTGATGTAAGAACGTACCCCCATCTAGGTCTCAAAATATTTATAATCACAACTATCACAAACGCTAATGCTGAAATACCGTAGGCTAAGTAAGCGTTAGTGGTTGTAAACACGTTATTTGCTAAGCTAATTAGAGATGATTGAGAGTTTAAAGTGCCTATGGTTAACAACACTGAATTTATAGCGGAGACAGAGAAAAATGCAGATAGTGCGAAAAATGGTGGCATATTAAAGGCTAAAGCAATTCCCATTATCGCACCTAACGGACCATTTAATCTCCTAGATAACCAAACATAATCCCCTCCAGTTCTGGGGATTCTTTGAATGAAATAAGTGTAAAGGAAAACTAAAGGTAAGGTGAAGATAAATGTCAACAGCGAGGCAATCCACAATACAGCACCCTTAACAATATAAGGACTTATTCCAATGAAAATCGCTAATCCAGCCCCCATATTAGCTACATTTAACATTGTAGCATCCAAAAGAGATACGTTTTTAATTAAACCAGAAGTTTCCCTAACAAACAACTTAGCGTTTTCCTTTGCCATGATTAAAAACATGAAACATTATTTTTAAATTTATCTTACGAAAATGAGTTCGCCAAACAATATACACTATAAAAATCAAAATTGAAAAACATAATGTAATTAAATTGATGATAATGGACAGAGAGTAGATAGAAAAATCACTATTTGCATTACCTAAAGCCCTACCAGTAGGAGAGGAATAATAAGGATAGGAAGAAGTATTATACGCGATAATATTACTCATGTTTTTTAATAAAGATATATTATAAGGAATAAACATGAGCCCTAAAAGATAGGATAGTGAATTTCCGTTAAAGATCAAACTTGCCTCATGGCTTATATACATATCTCCTAAACATGAGAAAACAATTGAAATATTAGGAGAAGAAGTTGAAACTGAAAGCGAGTAAGTCCCGTTATTGACGCTAAAAACTCCTCCCCCTGGAACAGAAATATAAATAATTACAACTTTGTATAACCCAGGTCTCACATCTAGATTGATAGATGATGAATTGCTTACTGAAATAAATGAAATCCTAGGGAAACTAGACAAGATCTCCTCGTCATAAACATTTACATTTATTGTGTTTGTGAAATTAGTAGGAAAAGGTAAATGTTTAACGTTAAGACTTACTGGTGTTACTCCTTGCTTGTAAGCTGATAAGACTAAAAGTTCAGCATAGGTTGCATTTCCAATATAACCACCTAAATATTTCGGAGGTATTTCAAACATTAAATATGAAGGTATAATATTCACTTTTTCTGTGCCGTTAGAAACTGGAAAAGAAGGATAATCGAAGTTCACATATACTGGTGAAATAATGTTATAAGTGAAATCGTTATTCTTGTAAACTAGAAAATATGAGTTATTGAAAACTAATGAAAAAACGTTTTTGTGGGAATTAATTATGCTTAACGTTATATTATCATTCACTGTAGTCACAACATACTCGACACCGTAATCGTTTAGTATAACCCCAATAGAAGAAGTGTTAAGAAGTGGTGCCGTAGTAATATTAGGTAGCGTCGAAATGAATTCAACCCAATTTGAGGGGACTACTGCACTTACTAAAATATTCCCTACTGTATGTGTCTTCAAAAATTCTCCTAACTCTAAGATTGGAGCTGGAGGCTGAACAGGGTTATATTGACCTAAATAATTTCCACTAAATATCATTGATGAAGAAAAAGCAAATTGAGATACTATAATTAAGAAAAATAACGGAATCAGATAATGATTAGATAAAATTTTTGCTAATACCAGTGAAACTAAAAGAAATAGGGGTGCAAGAATCATCTCTGTAATGTAAGTTGGCAAAAATAACCATAGATAATTGTAAATTGGAGTTTGAGATAGAAAATTCAATATGGGATAAACGAGATTTAGAGCAATTTTATAGCTTAGCAAATCTACATCAGACGAAATAATTAAAACTAAGAAGATGTAAAGTATAATAAAATACGATGCTTCTCCTTCTCTCTTTTTAAGAAAAATGTAACCTAAAATTCCAGTAATGACAAATGAAAAGGATAAAATGTATATTACAATGGAATTTCCTATTGCCAAATATGATACTAGAGGCCTAAATAATGATAACCCTCTAAGTGAGTCTAAGAGATTGAAAGTCAAATAGTTTAACCATAATTGTTGGTTAGATATCGAAAAACTTATAGATGAATATGAATGAAAATTATAGTACAAAATTAAAAATAACCTAAAATTGATAAGAAAATAAAAAGGAATTGAAAGCAGAAACGTTCTCATGTCCTTTAACTTATGCCTATAGATCAGTATCGTGATTATAATGAAAAATGTAAAAACAAACCCTCTAGGATCAGTAGTTGTTAGTGAGGCAAATAGAGATAAAATAAATGAACCAATCAGACCGCCTTTATTTAGAGCATAGAACGTACCAGCTATAAGAGCCGGTAATAACGCATAAAATGCAGCATAATTAGACCAGTGACTGTAATAATAACTTGTAGGAGATATTGCATAAAGGAAGGCCACAATTGAACTAACAGTTATCCTTACCCAGTTTTTTGTATCCCTCAAAAAGTACCTAGAGGCAAAGTACATTGATGGAACGGATAACGCAAAAGGAAAAATAAAGTAAGATACCCAATCAGCCAACATAGGAGAAATAACATTAAAGTATAGAAGAACAACAATAGGTATGTAGACGTTATCCATAATTGCAGGAAAACCTAAAAATGTTAGGGCATATTGATAGGAAGACAAGTAAAATGCAGGAGAAGAATCCCTCTGATATATATACCCCACATTAAGAGCCACCTTCCATAAGGCTAAGATTGATGTGAAGATACTAAGTGCTACTACAATTATTATCTCAATCAGAAGGATAAACCTTCTTCCTTTTATCCACATAATATTTTACACCTACCAGAACTGGGATTAAAACAAGTATTGAAAAGAATATGTCGCCACCCATTGAGGAATTTAATGCAGTATCTAAATTATCCGATAAACCACTACTCACACTAGCACCATTAACGAGCTTAAAGCCAGCTGGGATAATAGGTTCTTCCTCACCATTGATAAGATTAGACCTTACAAGAGTATATGTAGTAATGGAAACTGGCTGACCATATTCGTTCTTCTGAACGAGAATTATTTTTGAAGGTACACCACTATCGTTAACGAAATAATACCAATCGAACTCATTATAACCCATATATGAAACACCTTTATATATATAGTAACCTTCACTTTCATTTGTTAACGTAAGGACAATATTTCTCTGAATTATAGAATTTTTAGCATTAGGAATATATAAAAAATTTCTAGGGCAAGATAAATTATCATAATTAATACTAGAGGGAAAAATCTCACTAAAGTTTAACACAAACACCGTAACATTATATGAGAAAGTATCGTTAGGAAAAACATTAACAACATCTTCTATTAAAAGTTCAGATAATGACTGATGAGCTGAGTAAACATATATGTTAATACTATATTCTACAAAAGCATGAGGAAAAAGTGTAGCAAACAATACCAATAATAGAAGAGATAAGTTAGCCATAACATGCACCAACTAATTTTGTTTAACGTTAGTTTTTCTAAAAAGTAATATGATAACTAATGCAACCGCACCTACACCTATAATGACCTCCTCAACCTTCCCGAAAATAGTTGAGAATATAACGTTACCAACTAATAGAGGAGCTTGCTTCCCAGTTGATAGAGTAACATTTGAAGGGAAATAGATAGTCACAGTCTTGTTTATCAAATTAGACCTAAGTAAAACATAAGTAGTGTTACTAACTAGATCATTACCTATGTATTGATATAGAAATATCCTAGACGGAACACCACTATTATTAACATAAAGAGTCCAATTAATGTAATTACCATAAGTAAGCATTTGAAGGCCGGTATAGATATATGTAGAGTTCTCTTCAGCATAAAGAGTTAAATTTACAGACCTATTAATCTCGTCTTCACCAACTTGAGAAATATAAAAGAACGCCTTCGGATAGGATAAGTTATCTAAATTTACGCCTGGAGGATAATAATATGATCCATTTAGATTTATATACCATATAAGGTAAGTAAAAGTTGAGTTTGAAAAAATCTGCGTAATATTTTCTATCTCTAACGACACAATTAAAGTTTTTGCTTCATAATTATGGTAATATACTTTGTATTCTACGAAAGCCCCAGTAAATAAACCAGTATGAGAAAATGAGATTATAGGTACAAAAATTACTATAACAAACAGAAAAAGAGTGAATATTAATAACCTAAATATAAAAAAATTAACTAACTTTCCCATCATTTAAACCCAGTTAACTTAATACAGTAGCTACACCGCTAACTTGAGCACCAGTATTAGTAACCAATTCAAACGTCACTTGCTCACCAGGAGTTAAGGCACTAATACCAGTAGAACTAGTAGGAATGGATACACTGAGTACTACAGTACTCCCAGCAGACACTGTTATTGTACCAGTTGTTCCACTAGCTGCCGTCGGTGGTAATGATGTTGCACCTCCACCAGCTTGTACTATTACTCCCAATATCTCTCCACTCGCTGACCCAGTATTACTAACAGTAACGTAAAGGACTCCACCCTGAATGTATGCGCTTACTAGGTGTATGTTTGGTGAGGATGCAAATGCTCCGAATAATCCAAATGCAAACCCAACAACCACTAGCGCTATTATCACTGAAGCTATAACTAGTATTAAAGCAGTTACAGCACCAGACAATGCCCTTGAATTCTTCCTCCCACTCATAGACACTCTTATACTAACTACATAAAAGTTCTATATAAAACTTACTACAGTTAAAGCATATTCTCCAATAAAAATACAGTTTGTGTTCTATTATAAAGATAAATCTTAATATATTAGCTTAACTTACTTATTCTTAACGCTTTCTTTTCTAACTTACTTATTTAACTTCGCAATCACATATATTAGTTTGTGGAATATCCCTACTTTGATTTGCAGACTGCAAGAGAGTTATTACCTTGGCTTAGAGAACAGTTAATAAAGTTGAAGAAGATGAAGACGGAGATTGAAATTCTTTTAGTTAATGGAGATAAATACTCTTTACAATATTACGCAAGTGAAACTAAGAAAATAATAGACGAAATAGTTTCGAGAGGTATAATATTAAGGGACATTGATATAGGGCTAGTTGACTTTCCAGCCATTATAAACGATAAGCCTGCTTTTCTATGTTGGAAATTGGATGAACGTGACATACTATATTGGCACTACGTAAATGAGGGATTTAGGGGAAGGAAGAGAATAACGGGGAGAGAGAATATACTAAGTTTACGTTAATTTTATTTATTTTACCGCGGTAAGTAGCTCCCATGTATATAGGACAACGCATTAAAAGAAAGGAAGATTTAAAGTTCATAACCGGTTCTGGTAGATATATTGACGACATTGAATATCCAGGTACTCTATATCTTTATATAGTTAGGAGCCAGATTTCACATGCTAGAATTAAGAAGATTGATGTAAGCGATGCGTTGAAAGTTAATGGCGTTGTTGGAGTTATAACAGGTTTGACAATACCCTTTGAAAATAGGCCCAATAACTGGCCAATGGCTAAGGATGAAATCTTATATGTTGGTCATCCTATTGCTGCTATTTTAGCTACTGATCGTTATGTTGCCTCAGATGCTGCTGATTTAGTTCAGGTAGAATATGAGGAGTTGCCGGCAGTCATAGACCCAGAAGAAGCATTGAAGGATAAAGTAAAGGCCGTTGAGGGGAAAAGCAATGTAGCTTATAAGAAAGAATATAAAGCTGGAGACCCAGAAGACGCGTTATCACACTCTGATGTAGTATTAGAGGAGAAATTTGAGATTAGTAGAGTCTATCCCTCGCCGATGGAGCCTAGAGGTTTACTCTCAGTATACCAAGAAGGTAATTTATTAGTTTACGCTTCTACTCAATCTGCACATTACATGAGGAGATATCTATTATCTGCCTTTGGTAATCAAGTAAAGGATATAAGGGTAATTCAAGCTGATGTGGGAGGAGCATTTGGTGCTAAATTATTCCCTTATGCTGAAGAGTTCATCACAGTCTACAGTAGCGTGAAGTACAAGAGGCCAGTTAAATGGATTGCCTTAAGAAGTGAGGACTTCAGAGGAATGTATCACGGAAGAGGACAAATTCACAAGGTCAAATTTGGAGCTAAGAGAGACGGGACGTTAACTGCAATTATAGACGATCTAATTATTGACTTAGGTGCTGCTTCTCATGGAACTTATCTAGCTGATATTGCCGCAACTATGTTACCCGGCCCGTATAAAGTAAGGAATTTAAGGGTTAACGTTTATGGAGTTTACACTAACAAGACTCCATTAGACCAATATAGGGGAGCTGGAAGGCCAGAAGCAGCTTTCGTTTATGAGAGGATAATGGACATCATATCAGATGAGTTAAAGTTAGATCCAATAGAGGTAAGAAAGAGAAATCTCATAACGCAATTGCCCTACTTGAATCCTTTCGGCTTGAAATACGATTCTGGAAACTACTTACACCTATTGGAAAAAGCAGAAAAGGTATATAGAAGTTATGAAGAGAAAGCTAGAGAGTTGAGAAGTAAAGGAAGAAGAGTTGGCGTTGGATTATCATTATACTTAGAGCAGAACAATTTTGGTCCTTGGGAGAGTGCTTCAGTTAGGATTAAGGCTGATGGTAAGGTTCAAGTAATTATTGGTGCCTCTCCTCATGGACAGGGTACTGAAACTGGAATAGCTCAAATTGTTGCTGATGAGTTAGGTGTAAGTGTAGATGATGTAGAGGTAATATGGGGTGATACTGCACTTATTGGAGAAGGATTTGGCACTTATGGAAGTAGAAGTTTAACGTTAGCTGGAAATGCGGCGTTATTAGCGAGCAGGAGGCTTAAGGATAAAATATTGAGGCTGGCTGCTCAATTTATGAAATCAGATGTTCAAGAGCTTGAGTACAAGGATGGTAAGGTAGTTAATCCCAAAACTGGACAATCAATGAGCATAAAGGAAATTGCTTCACGCAACATGGCAAGTCTAGGTGGTATATGGGCATTTAAAGAAGAACCCGGTTTAGAAGCTACAGCGTATTTTGGATTTGACAATTTGACATATCCTTATGGCGCTCATGTTACCTTAGCCGAGGTAGATGATTCAAGAAAGGTTAAAATTTTAGATTATTATGCTATTGACGATATAGGTACTGTTGTAAATCCAATGTTAGCTGAAACACAAGTAATAGGCGGTGTTATCCAAGGATTTGGCGAGTCAGTATTAGAGGAAATTGTATACGACAAAGATGGTAATTTATTAACTGGCAATTTGTTTGATTATGCTATACCTACTGCTGTTGAAGCGTTTAATATAAAGTGGGAATACTTAGAGGAAGGAAAGTCAGATGCGCCTCTACCAGCTAAAGGGATAGGAGAAGGAGCTACAATAGGCACGCCACCGGCTCTTATAAGGGCTTTAGAAAAGGCCATAGGTAAGAGACTAACTAGGTTGCCAAGTAAACTGGAAGATTTAATTTAATTTTATTGTAACTTTTTAATAACTAATTTTTTATCATTTTATGTATTTCTATTCAATATATAATTGCCTATATTGGAGATTATGTTACTATGGCGAAATAACATTATAAGGATATTATATTACTAGGATCAATCTAATACTTATTGCATTCATCATCATTAGTATTAACGTTATTTCAGATTTGCATTAGGAATAATAAAAAACTTAAAATGGAGAGATAGATCTAACCACTTACAACTTGAGCAGTAACCGGTAGGTAAATTGTATTCTGTGGCGTTACAACTACTAGGATTACTGTAACTGATTGAACACCGGAAGGAAATTTAAATCCGGTATTAATAGTGTAAGTTTGTTGGCCCACAGCCAATTGAAGATTGACTTTATATAAAGTGTTATTATACATGACCTCAACAATTTGGGCGTCTCTAAAAGTATTCATTATTGTGACATTTAGCTCTCCGTTTTGCGTAATGAGGGCTGTTCCGATTTGTCTTATTTCCCCAGTAGTACCACTAAAATATCCCAGATAATTAAATACAATGCTAATTAATATTACTGTCAGTATTACGGATGCTATAAGTACTATCATGACAGTTACAGAATTACTTAATCCTTTTCTCATTACATTTTATCTTTCAATATATGACATATATAAAACCATATGATTAATATAGATTATTTATAAGAATTTTTATATAAGATTGTAAAAGTAGTACAGCAATATTTATATAGAAAATAGCTGATGTTAGTTCCTCAGCATATTTGAGGCATTAGATCATAATATTTTTAAACAGCAAGTTCACTCGTTTTTTCTGCATTAGTCAGATTGGAAAGTATTTTTAGGTTAAGTAATAGGCACATAGAAAACACTTTAAGCCACTTTACAACATGAAATTACATGAAAGTAAATAGATACGAGATCTTTCTGGACTTCAATTTTCAAAGTGGAGATTATGAAGGGTATGAAAAAATTGAAATGGAAAGCGACGAAGATACCGTATCGTTAGATGCGGTGGGTCTTAAATTAACTAAAGTAAAGGTAAATGGAAAGGAAGTTGAATTTCATCAAGATGAAAACAAAGTTCTAATAAAAACAGGTAGTTTTTCTGGTAATTTGGAAGTTGAATTCAAAGGAAAGGTTTCTGAAAAGAGACTTGTAGGTATATATAAAGCATCATATAAAGAGGGATATGTAATTAGTACTCAATTCGAAGCAACACACGCTAGAGACTTTATTCCTTGTTTTGATCATCCCGCTTTGAAGGCTAGGTTTAGGTTGAGTGTTAGGGTTGATAGGGGTTTGAGGGTGATATCTAATATGCCTGTTGAGAGTGTTGAGGATAGTGGTGGGGGTAAGGTTGTTTATCATTTTCAAGAGACTCCTAGGATGTCAACTTACCTCTTATACTTGGGGATTGGTGAGTTTGAGGAGATTGTGGATGAGAGTAAGAGGCCAACAATAATAGTTGCAACCACACCGGGGAAAGTACAGAGAGGGAGATTTTCAATGGATGTAGCTAGAAAGGTAATTGACTTCTACGAGAAATACTACGAAATACCTTACCAATTACCAAAAGTACATCTGATTGCTATTCCAGAATTTGCTTATGGCGCTATGGAGAATTGGGGGGCTATTACTTTTAGGGAGACTGCTTTGTTGGCTGATGATTCTTCTTCTGTTTATCAGAGGTTTAGGGTTGCTGAGGTTGTTGCTCATGAGTTGGCTCATCAGTGGTTTGGTAATTTGGTGACTTTGAAGTGGTGGGATGATTTGTGGTTAAACGAAAGCTTCGCAACATTCATGAGCCATAAGGCAATTTCTTACATTTACCCTACTTGGAACTTCTGGAGCTATTTTGTTTTAAATCAAACTTCTAGAGCATTAGAGAAAGATTCCTTATCTACTACCCATCCCATAGAAGCTCACGTTAAGGATACCAACGAAATTGAGCAGATGTTCGATGATATTAGTTATGGTAAGGGAGCGAGTATTCTCAGAATGATTGAGGCTTATGTGGGCGAGGAGAACTTCAGAAGAGGTGTTGTGAACTATTTAAAGAAATTCTCTTACTCAAATGCGCAAGGATCTGATTTGTGGAATTCCATATCTGAAGCTTATGGATCTGACATTTCACCAATAATGGCTGATTGGATAACTAAACCTGGTTATCCGATGGTAAGGATAAGCATCTCTGGAACTCGTATTATCCTTGAACAAGAGAGATTTTCATTAATAGGAAATGTTGAGAATTTGGTTTACAAAATACCGCTTACAATTGAAATTAACGGAAGAGTTATAACTCATTTACTCGATAAGGAAAGAGATGTCATAGATGTTGGAGAGAATGTAAAAAGCATAAAGGTTAACATAAATAGGACTGGATTTTATAGAGTTCTTTACAATACAGATCTAATGTTTAACAGTAAGCTTTCTGAACTTGATAAATGGGGTATTATAAATGACTACTGGGCTTTCCTAATAGCTGGCAAGGTAAGCTATAGCGAATATGAAAAAATAGTATCTAGGTTCTTTAACGATAGAGATTTCTTACCAGTAAATGAACTTTCAAACGAATTATTTACATTATATGCTATCAACCCAGATAAATATCAAGGAATTGCAAAGGAGTTTCACAGAATTCAACTAAAGAATTGGAGGAATAGTACAGACGAGTTAGGTAAACTAACTTATTCTAATATTCTCTATAGACTTGCTATGATGGATGATGACTTTTCCCTAGGGCTTTCAGAGTTATTTAGATTTTATGATAATTTAAACTCTGACATAAAACAAGGAGTTGCAGTAGCTTACGCGATAACATATGAGGAAAACGCTATTGATGAGCTATTGGGGAGATATAGGAAGGAGAATTTTGATGAGGAGAAACTCAGATACTTAACTGCTCTCTTATCCTTTAGAAAACCTTACTTAGTAGGAAATAGTTTAAGTCTAATATTAAGCGGAGATGTAAAGAAGCAAGATATTCCATACGTTTTAAGTGTAGCCTCATATAATCCTCATGCTAGAAGTGCTGTATTAAGCTGGATTAAAATGCACATTAACTTCATGAGAGAAGCCTATAAGGGAACTGGAATACTTGGAAGGCGACTAGCAGAAGTCATACCACTTATTGGAATTAATTCAGAAAAAGAGACCGAGGAATTCTTTACTAATTTAGATATGCCAGAGGGTAAAAGAGGAATTACCAGTGGATTGGAACTACTAAAGGCCTATTCAAGGTTAAAGTAATAATTTTTTCTTAACATTTATTTTTACCCTATAGCACCATCTGTATCTCATGGACAAGTATAAGTTAGCTCTATTGGGGGAAGCGTCTGCTTCTGGATTAGATAAGGGATTCTCAATAAGATATAAGTTCTTTGAGAAATCATACGAGAACGAAATTTCACATTGGAGATATTTTCAGAAATATAGAAGGTCGATCTTTGAGAAACCTCTTTATTACGCTTTCATATTGCTTGGCATCATAATATCCGTATTTGGCATTAAAGCTGTAAAAAGAGTTAATGAAATCGTTGAGAGAAATGCTATAAACTTTTATAAAGAGAATTTTGACGTTAATGACGAAAATATAGGAAGAATCCTAAGAGATGAAGAAACCCACCTCTCAATGTCTGTAGATGCTTAAATAAGTTCTATGAAAAGATTAGTTATATGGTAAAGATTTACTTAGGTCCAGCTGGGGTTCCACATTCTGCCAAGAAGAAGAATACTATAGACGGAATAAAGACTGTTAAAGAGTTGGGCTTAAATGCGATGGAAGTCGAGTTTGTTCAAGGCGTAAGAATGAGTAGAGAAACTGCTGAAGAGACTGGGCAAGTCGCTAAAGAATTAGGGATAAGATTATCTGTACACGCACCATATTTTATAAACCTCTGTTCAGAGGAAAAGGAAAAAGTAGAGGCGTCAAAGCAAAGAATCCTGGATACTGCAGATAGAGCTGAACTAATGGGCGCAGATGCCATAGCTATTCATATAGCGTTTTATGGAAAAATGGAACCTGAGGAATGCTACCAAAAAGTAAAAACTGAATTGGGAGATGTCATAGATAAGGCTAAAGAAATGGGCATAAAAAACGTCAAATTCGGCGTTGAAACAATGGCTAAGGAAACAGCGTTTGGAACTCTAGATGAAGTAATTTCGATCTCTAAGGAGCTAAACGGCGTAATACCCTACATAGATTGGGCACACACTTTTGCCAGACAAGGCGGAAAGATAGATTATGGAGAAATCATAGATAGGTTAATCAGTGAGTTAGGTTTAACACATATAAATTCGCATTTCGAATCTCTAGTTTTTAGAAACGGAAAATATGTTGATGAGCACGTTCCAATAGACGCTAATGCTCCACCTTTTGAGCCTTTAGCTAAAGAATTGCTGAAAAGAGATAATCTTTCAATAACATTAATATGTGAGAGCCCCGAATTAGAAAGGGATGCTTTAAAAATGAAGGAGGTACTAACTAAACTTGGGTATGAGTTCAGTTGATATCTTAGTAGCCTCAGATTACGATAGAACATTGGCTAATGAGGAGAATAACTTTGTAATTTCTCCTTCAGTAGTACAAAAGGTGAATGAATTTTCAAAAAAATATAAATTTATTGTAGTGACTGGAAGAGAGAAGAGGTTCATAGATAAGCTAGCTATAGGACTAAAACCCACTGCGTGGATCTTAGAAAACGGAACCCTAATACTATATAACAACAAAGAATTTGTACTCTGTGACGATAATTGGTTTGAAAAAGATAGGAAGAAAATTATTGAGATATTAAATCAACTGGAAATCAAATACTCTCTGGGTAGGGTTATAATATATCTTGATGGCTTTGGCACAAAATTAGATGCAATAAGAGAGATTGAAAAGTATGGTAAGATAGAGGTAAATAGAAACGATGCAATGATATTACCTAAAGGTGTAGACAAGGGTGTGGGAGTAATGAAATTTAAGCAACTGATAGGATTTAAAGGAAAGATTGTCGCTCTAGGAGATAGTGAGAACGACTATGCGTTGTTTAGAATTGCTGATATAAAGGTGGCCGTAGCTAACGCAATACCACAAGTTAAGGAAATGGCTGATATAGTTACCGAAAAACCCAATGGTTTAGGAGTAATAGAGATCTTAGATAAAATATTATCTGGACAACTTAGAAAAGAAGTAAATATCGACTAAATATTCATAAATCTTCTCCCTATGCCAAGGATAATATGGTTTAAGCTTATATCTCTCTGATATCACCTCTGCCTTAAATCCATTCTCTTTGGCAAGATTGGCAATAATTTCTCTGGATTTAGTATTAGATTTATGAATTGAGTAAATAACATTCGCTATATTAAATGCGCTCTTTAAAAACTCTAAATCAATTCCTCTCCTCACTACTCCAAATGGAGGATTTTGTATCACAGTATCGAATTTCCCCGTGAAATTTGTTGCATCAGCATTGATTAAATCCATCTCCAGTCCTAATTCATATTTTAAGTTCCTAACTACTTCTAAAGATTCCAAATCTATTTCTATGCAAGTACAATACCCGTTTAAGAGGGAAATAGCTAAACAAAAGACTCCAGTGCCACATCCTAAGTCGGCTACTTTCTTACCACTTATGTGTCCAGAAATGTAGGCATGCCATACAATTTGAGCCACTATTGATGAAGGGGTTATATATTGCTCTAACTCATATTTGGGGTTTGGATGGGGTTTCGAGTATTTTTCTATAAATTTTTCAATTTCCCTTTTACTAACTCTAATGCTTCGAATAAATTCTTCACCCTATTTTTATTTATTTCTGGGTAAAAATCACGCCTATCAAGGAGTATAGCATCAAGTCCTGCTCTTTTAGCTCCTATTACGTCAATTTCGTATATATCGCCTATGTGAATACCATAACCTTTTGCTATGTTCATAGCATAGGTGAAGATTTTTGGATGAGGCTTCATAACGTTTAAATCGCAAGATGCTACAATACCATCAAAATATTTCTTTATATTTAGGTCTTCTATGATTTTATAAATATTTCTAGTTGCATTACTTACTAGAACTACCTTTAGGCCTAATTCTTTTACTTCTTCAAGGAAAGGTATTGCATCGTCGTAAAGTTCATATTCTCCAGATAAAAGATTTTTATTATTAAGCCTAGTTATTATTTCTCTATCTGGAAATAAATTAAGCTCATAAAATAGTTCCCTAAAGTCAAGAGCTGAAAGACCGCCATATTCTGGACTAGGATAATGATGATTACCTAAAATTTTAGCAACAGCTCTGAAGACTCTTTTTTCATCTATATTATAACCTATTTCTCTTAAAGCATTTGCAACATTCTCATGATAGCTAGGCTTAAAGTGTACTAATGTTTCACCTAAATCTACAAATACAGCTTTCATATGCTTTCACTTTGCTTATTCCTAATTAAAAATTTTGGTGATTCTATTTTTTCCGATTTACATATTGGACACTTTGTAGGTCTTTTTATCTTTTCTGAATTAAATGTGAAACCACAACTCTTACATCTAGCGGGAATTATGATCAATACATAATCCTTTCTCTTACTTGATTTAGCTAAATGTTCTAAATGCTCATAAACCTCTTTTTCCTTTCTAATATCTAATCTTTTCATTATTTCCCTAGCGCTTAAAGGTTCATCAGAATAGGATAGGAGCAAAAGTATTCTTTCCCTAGTTGTTAAGAAGCTTGTGCTCAATTAGCCCCATTATACTTTCTCTTGCATCAATTTTAATATTATATGTTCGTAAAAGCCAATTATCTAAAGAAAAATCCCTTTGCATACCATCTATTGTTATAATCTCGTTTCCAAATACGTCAGAAAGAAAGCTACACACATCTGCTAAAGATACTCTATTACTCCCCACGTTTATTACTCCTCTAGCCTCTTTATCTAACAACACTTTGACTATTTTGGCTAGACTATTTATATCAATAACTGAGAGAAAGAAGTTCTTATTACATTTCAGTATTTTTCCCATAGCCGAAGCTCTGATAAATGGAAGTAAAAGTCCCTTATATGTCAAGGAAAATAGAGCACCAAGCCTTAAAATTAAATAATTGCCTAAAGAGATAATACTAGTTTCAGCAACCAATTTAGTTAGACCATAATAGTTTAAAGGATTAGGAGTATTATGTTCTTTATAAAAACCTTTTCTACCATCATAAATTAGAAAAGTTGACAAGAATACATTTAGACTACCTATCTTAGAACCTGCTCTAGCTATGTTAATGGCATACCAAGTATTAAAGGACCAGGCTAGAGGAGGATTTCCGATACTCTCCACAGCGGGTATCTCGTAAGTATGAATAATCGCCTCTGGTCTCTCTTTCATAACCTTTGAGGGACTATCTACTATAACAATCTCATTATCCTTACCTAAAAATCTGGCTAATGATCTTGCAATTTCTCCTTCATCGGTTACTGCAATTTTCAATGTACTTAAGTTGATTGCTCTGATTAAAAATTTTAACTACTATAGGTAAAACGAAATTTACTATATAAGTTCCCAATTTTAACAATCTAAAGTCCATTATCATGAGTAAAAGTAAAAAAGCTATTACATGAGCGTCTAGTTAAAATCCAATCAATTTTTACTTAATTCAGTTGCAATAATAGTTTTCAGTTTATCAACATTATCTCTTAGAAGCTGTACTATTGCAGAAACTATTACACTTTCGTTATATTCCTCTGTAACCTTGCTTTTCAGCACTGACGTAAACGGTTGCATGACTTTATCTAACTCCACTGTTGACAAAATATTAGATACCTCCTTTAGATATTCAGCTATTATAATTGCCTTATCGATTGAGAATTCTGAAGATTTTTGTTTTATTGTGTTAACTAGTTTAGAAGCTAGTGTTTTGCCTACACTATCTATAATCTGAGCCACTATTGGTTCTATAATCTTCTTATACTCATCGATACCGGAAGTAGAGAAGGCTGCAGTGTCTGCAATTAAGTTAACTTGCCCATTTAGAGAACCTAGAATCGTCGAGATTAACTCTTTCTTTATGAGTTCCTTACTATTCTCATCTAGTTGAAATGAAACTACTTGATATTGTTGGCTCTGTATTCCTAATTTTTGAGCAAGGAATTCTATTAGAGTTATAGCATCTACCCCAACACTTCTAAACTTAGCAGCCGCTAATGGGCATAAAGTTACTATTTTTCCATATCTTTCACCTATTGCTTTAGCCATCAGATCAGCTCTCCTACCTAAACTCTTCTCTAATATTGCACCAGAACAACCTTCGATCTTCTTAACTCTGAATCCCTTCTCATTCAATCTTTTTATTACTTCATCAGCATACTCAGAAGAGAAGCACGCTACATGCAAGTTCACATTCTCATTACCGCCATCAATCGTAATTGACTTGAGAAGCCTAACTTCCAGTGGCACTACTTCAAAATACGTCTCAGCTCCTGCTAGCTTCGAATAATCCTTATAGGCTGTAGAAAAAGTCCTGTAATCTTCAGGGGTAATTGTAATTATTTCTAGCGCGTTATTAATAGTATTTAAGTTCTGTCTCATCTTCTCTAAAAATCTATTACCATTTCCGCTTATGTAGTCTAGAAATCCACTATCCGCAGATGTACCAATCACCTTAACCTTTAAGCCCATTCTTTTAAGTATTTTCATTGCAGTTATTGCAACTGCCGGGTTACTTATCATATTCTTGCCAATCCACAATACAAATTGACTACTTTGGTCATTAACAGTATTTAAATCAGGATCCGATAAGATCGACAATTCTACTGCTGGTTCTTCAGGCAATTTCTTTGCTACTAAACTATTTAGTCTAATTAACAATGTAGATATTGGGATCCTTGCTGGACACACACCATCACAAAGACCACATTTATGACAACCAGATATCTCTGCAATTACGCTATCGGGTATATCTATCGAACCGTTTAATTCATAATATGCAATTGCTCCTCTAACGAAGTCGAACATACCTTTTGGAGCATAAGGCCATTGTGGAATTAACCTATACTGAGGACATACAGTAACACACATTGCACAATCTATACACATAAGGCTGTAATCGGCAAAATCCTCTAAATATCTCCTAACGTGTCTGAATCCTTCCACTTCTCCGCCTGGCGATAATCTTTTGACAAAACCTATTGCAAACCTAAAATTCAAGGCCTCTTGCTGCCTTCTCGGAATCTCTAGAACTCCTTTAGCTCTATTTTTAGGATCAAAGAGTTTTCCAGGATTAAAAATTTCGTCTGGATCAGTCTCTTCTTTATACTTCTTTATTACCTCATATCTATCGACTCCTAGGTCACTGAAAGTTTTACCCATACTACTAAGCCTGTTCCTTGTGTATTTATGAGCAAAAATGCCTACAGACAAAAGAGAACCATCTACTTTTACAAATTCGTCCATCATCAATGTGTTTTTAGCTAAATCGTAAAGGATCTTTTTATCTACTGGACTAACTGAAATTTGAGTAAATGCGTTAACTAAGAGGACTTCTCTCCTTTCTAACGCAATATCTACATCAAATCCACCATCTGGTGACAGATCTCCTAGCTTGCCCAAAGTCTTTTCCAAATTTCTTAGCAAATCTAAAAGTTTAGTATAGTGTATTAAACCGTGTTGATGTATCAATAATCCTTGTGTTCTTAAAGCTGCAGCAACACCGTGATTAAATGACCACCAGCCAGTCCACTCTCCCTCAAAAACCTTTCCACCATAAGATTGAGAAATCTTGTAAATTTTGGGTTCTACCAACGGCGATCTAGGTGACGGGTACAATATAATCATATTCCATCTATGTGGCTCTAAAGGTGCCTTATACTTCTCAGCCATATAGGTTGAGATGTATGGCCCTCTAACCTGAACGTGCCAAGCAGGTATTACTTCCCTATAAAACTCGCCAACTGCGTGCATCATTTGATCTAAATTATCAAAGGATATTACCATAGCCTCAGTCGGAGCAAAATTTCTCAATTTTATTCCAGCTTTTACTATTATACCAGTAGTTCCTTCAGCTCCACAAGCTAACGCTAAGTCCTTGCCCTCTAACCTCACTAACTCTCCTTTAGGATTTACCATTTCAACGAAGCCTACGTTATCTGAAATAAACCCGTATTCGTAAGAACCTATCCCTAAACTGTCGCTAGCTATTCCCCCTCCAACTGTAGAATCATAAGATGACGGAAACGTTCTTAGCTGTAATCCTTTTTGCTGAGCGTAAATGTCAACTAATTTCCAAGTTGCACCGGGTTCAACTATCGCCATCTTATTGGTTTCATCTATTTTTACATCAGTCATTTTCGAGAAATCGAGTAATATACCGCCATCTGCTGGTATCGCGTTACCATACCTGTTAGTCCCTCTACCATAGGGAACTATTGGAACCTTGTACTTTAATGCTATTCTAACTACGTTAATTATATCCTCTACGGATCTAGGATAAACTACATAATCTGGGACAATGTTAATTTTTATCCCAGACCATACTAGCTCTGGGACAAATCCAAAATCCACTGAATGAGATAATCTTTCAACTAGCTCGTCATGAAAGTTCTCTCTAAATAGGTTCTTCAGTTCCTCCGCTATACTCATATCATTAAACCCTTTGATATACTATATCATATTATCTTCTATATATTCTTTAAGCTCTCTATTATTGCTCTTTGTACGTATTCGTAATACTCCTTTGACTGCTCTTTTCTAGGAACGAAATCTTTTATTATATCGGGATCTTGAGACCAAGTAGGAACTATATGAAAATGAGAGTGAAAAACTACTTGACCGGCACTTCTTCCAATGTTAGTCAGGATTCTTATACCATCAGCGTTCAAAGCTCTCTTGACAGCTATTGCAACCCTTTTTACCGCGTTACATAAATATGGTAAATTATCATTAGGTATTTCCAAGAAATTCTCGTAGTGTAATCTAGGTACTACTAGTGTATGGCCCGGTGTAATTGGAAATTTATCTAAAAACGCAACTACCTTATCATCGTTATACACAATATATCCCTTATCTTTTCCTTCAATAATATTGCAGAATACACACATCAGTATCACCGAACTCCAACTAGTTAAATTAAAAAGTCCTTCACTAAAAAATCTTTACTGACTTAACTAAAATATTGAGCTAAACGGTAAACTTTGCCTTAATGTATTCTCCTTTCTCCGTTATTAACTCTATTATGTGATCTCCTTTGGTGGGAATAAAGTCATTAACGTCGATTGTAACGTTCTTAACTCCATAAGGGATGTATTCTGGAGCATAATTATATAACATCTTACCATCTATCCTAATAGCTACGATCTTCCCTCCAACTTTATTTGTTTGTAACAAAATTTTCATGTTTATGAACTTCCTTGCATAACGCTTAAAAATAATGGCACAGTAGTATTGGTAATGATACCGACCCAAGAATTAATAGTAATATTCGTAATCTCCTTCATCACAAACGCTACACCGTTCTTTGGGGCCCCCTATACACTAATCACAGCATCAATATTACTAAAGTATGGGGTGAATCCGTTATCCTTAGTGTTAGCAATTATAGTGAGCGGACTTGGAGCCTCTATATCTAAATCGGTCATGTATGGGGTTGGAATTGCGTTAAGAAAACCACTTAAGAACAATAAAAACGTTAAACTTATAGAGAGGATCAGTAAAAGCTTTGGATTTTACTTAGGTTTACTTATACTATCAGTATTACCATTTTTGCCCTTAGACGACTATATATTTCTTGCAGGGGGAATAGCTAAAATCTCAGTTTTAAAAATGATTTCCATCTCGATACTAGGAAAAATACTAAAAAGTGGGATAGAGATAAGTATAGAAATTACTGGGATACGTTTAATAGCATCCCTTATTGGAATAAATACTGTTGAACTTTCCATAATTTCAATTATAGTATTTACTGGATTAGGAATTGTACTATTTAAGATAGATTGGGAGGAAATCCTTAGGAGAGGAGAAAAATTCTTAAGAGAAAAACTAAAAATTAATTTATGAAAATATTTAGTGGTAAAAAATTTGAAGTCTACTTAGAAAAGGTAAAGTTACCTAACGGTTATGAAAGAGAATTAGAATACGTAAAACATAGAGGTTCAGTGGTCATAATACCTAGAGTGGACAATAATACAATAATATTGATAAAACAATTTAGACCAGTTATAGGTAAATGGATCTACGAACTACCCGCGGGTACGGTGGAAGAAGGAGAGGATCCTTTAACCACAGCAAGAAGAGAGCTATTAGAAGAAGTGGGGTTTGAAGCGAGAAGAATTACAGAGTTAATAGGATTTTACGCATCGCCTGGTATTACAACAGAATACATGAGGCTATACCTAGCTGAGGAATTGAAATACGTTGGAGCAAAACCGGAACCCTACGAAATAATAGAACCTTTTAAAGTAAATATAAGCGAAGCTATAAACATGATAAAGGAAAAGAAGATTGAAGACGCTAAGACAATTATAGGTATACTCACATTAAAAACACTTCTAGACCTCTAAGTTCACCTACTAATATGGGTTCTTCTTTAGTGATCCATTTCCTAGCCTTAGCTTCTCTAAGAGATTCTACCACTTCAACCCAATTCTCTATTTCTGGTATTTCATAAACAACTACGAATTCGTAATCTCCCACCCCAAAGGAGTAAGTGGTATATGACCTTATTCCTTTATTCTTGGGATGAGTTCTAGCTATTTCTATATGTTCTTTCATGATTTTTTCTCTGTCAACAAATGATAAGAGATACCAATTAACGTCCTTTTTCATGGGATATGCTACAAAGTACTTTAGCGGTTCTAAGGAAAGAACCTTCTTGATGTCAAAATTACCTCTAGTATAAGGAGACGGCTTATATATCGAAAACAAGGATAATGTTTCATAACCGAAATTTTTAAGCGTAGACAGTAAGGTATACTTAAAATCTACTAATTTTGACGTATCAGAAGAACTTACCCAATATATGATATCACTATCATATCTCAGAGAGATATATCGTTTTAATGATATTAGAGAATCCTTGAATTGTGACTCCACAGATTCTAGTTCATTGATTATATTTCTTCTCTCCTCTTTTCCAATAGTCCACCAATTGTTTGAAATTTTTATTGATGAAATGTAAAAGTAAGCTAGATTATTCTGACTCATTACTATCTAAGTCTTGAATAATGTCGTTATACAATATTAACACTTCTTCTAAATTTGCCAAATAAGCTATGAAAGTGTTAGATAAATTCTGCCTAATGTATTCATCTAATAACTCTAAACCATCCACTGTGGGACCACTTATTATTCTCTCAACGTATTCCTCAAATTTCTTTTTAGAATCTGCCAATATGATAAAGGCTATGGGTATAACATTTAACACGTCCTTTGAACCCATGTTAATGTCTTTTATAATCTCAGAACTTACGCCATAGTAATGCACGTTATTTAATCCATACTTCTTACTTGCTATGTTATTCACCTTTGCCTTTAACTTGCTTATAGCTTCACTCAAATTAACTATACTTGAAGGATTTCCAACAACAATGTCTACTCCTACGTCGTTAGAGACTCTATCCAAGTAGAGAATAGCTCTGAGTAATCTACTTAACTTATGCTTCTTTATTACATTGGGCTTCTTTCCTATATTAAACCCTATTAAATACTTGAAAATGCAACCAGCATAGATTTTTTTACCATTTTGGATAGAGTTCTCTGCAGGTGATAGATTATATTCTATAAATTCTCTGTAAATTATAGTATATTCTTCCTCGTTGTTTATTAAGGACTTAACATACTCTTCAAAATTATCTATATTCTCCCTTCTAGATTCTATAACTTGACCCAATTCATTATATATTTTTACTAAGGGTGGATTGTAAGACATATCCATAAATATCTGAAGAATGGGAAAGGAATCCTCACTTCTTAAAACAGTAGCAGCATATGTATTGTTAGAAAACTTTACAATCCCTACTATTATTTTTGAATTAACATCACTAGATAACGCTATATGTTTTGAAGATGCTAACGCTAATCTCTCGACATCAAACCACTCATTACTTAACCTTAATGTTTCTGAATTGGTGTCAATATCGCCGTAATTATAAACTATTGAATCCACTTTTAATTCCTCTGCTACTTCCTCTATTACATCTCTTATCAAAGAATCTATTTGAGGTACAGGGGGTAGTATGTAATGTTCTTCAGTTTTATATATATGAACGCCATTATCTTGCAGTTTTATAAGCATAATTTCTTTCTTATTTCCTTTGTCATCAACCAATGAGCATAATATTTCTGGCCTCTCTGGATTCGAATATACTTCTAATAGTCCCACTATCCCATCCTGCTTAAAGTTGTTAATACAGATACTTTTATTAGGATTATGGTACAAAAACCTTTTCCAACCTTTTTGGAAGACGTGCAACTCAAATGGATAGTTAAATTAGTTTTTATTTTATATATAGAGATTTATATAATATATGTATCTATTGATATAATGGGTTTTATCATATCTTGTGGAATTTTTGTAATTTACGCTATCCTCTACATAAGGAGGAGCGCTTTTATCAAGAAAATTATTTAAAAAGTGCCTTGCAGATCAGTAACAAGGTACAGGAAAATTTGAGCATAAAGAGCCGTCTAAGAGTTTTCATAACTGGCAATCCTGGAGTTGGAAAAACTACGATATTACTCTTTCTAGTTAAAGAATTGACTAATAGGAGTTATAAGGTGGCTGGCTTCTATTGCCCAGAAGTTAGAGAACAAGGAAGAAGAGTAGGATTTCAAATAGTTGACATATCCACAAATGAGAGAGATTGGTTAGCTAAAGAAAATGAACCAGGAAGGATAAAGATTGGTAAATATACATTATTGGAAGAGAACGCTAAAAGAATAGCTAATATAACACTATCTAGCATTAGCAAGGCCGATGTATTAGCCATAGATGAAATAGGGCCAATGGAACTAAAGATACGCTCTGTTAGGGATCTGATTGAAATCATGTTAAACAGCGAGAAACCATTGATAAGTGTAGTACATAGAAGCCAAAAGCTTCTTGAAGGAAAGACTTACACAGTTACAGTAGAAAATAGGGATTTAATCAAATACGAGATATTAGATTATATAGTACATAATATTGGAAAATAATAGGTGATCTATAGTCAACTATGCTAAAAGATCTATATCTAGAAAATAACAAAATTCGATCTTTTACAAAAATTTAAATTAATAAGAGATGACCAGAGTTAAATCACTATACCTCGCCGCTAGACGTCATAAAAACTTTTTCTATTTATCAACGTATATTATCACATATGGTAATGCCAGAATATATCAAAAAATCATTAACTGTAGACTGCGATACAATTACTAGCTACATTGTAGAGAGAATAAAGGAATATTTAGAATTTAGCAACAAAAAAGGAGGAGTAGTAGGAGTAAGTGGAGGAATAGATTCAGCAGTTACTGCAACCTTATTGGCTAAAGCTACAAGTAATTTCTTCATATTATTAATGCCCTCATCTTCAACACCAAAGATTGATTTGGACGATTCATTTGAAATTGTGAAGTTATTAAACGCACAAGATAAGTATAAATTAATTAATATAGATGATATTGTGAAGTTATTTGCAAATAAAATAGAGACTGACAATAAATACATTATAGGTAATATAAAAGCTAGGACTAGAATGATAATTCTGTACGCTTATGCTCAGATGTTAGACTATTTAGTAGTTGGCACTGGAGATAAAAGTGAATTGTTGCTAGGTTATTTCACTAAATATGGAGATGGAGGAGTAGACATCTTACCCATAGGTGATTTATATAAGACACAAGTTAGAATGCTAGGAAAATGTTTAGGATTACCGGACAGAATAGTCACCAAACCAAGCTCTCCAGCCTTATGGGAAGGACAGACAGCCGAGGGAGAATTAGGAATAGACTATGAGACAATTGACTCTATTTTATACTTAAGATTTGATGAAATGAGGGAAGAAAATGAAGTGGCGCAAATTCTAGGTATTCCAATAGATGTTGTTAAGAAAGTTGATAGACTTGTAAAAAATTCCCAACATAAAAGATTACCTCCAGAGATATTCAGATTAAGCGGAAGAGCAATAAACTCAGATTGGAGGTTCCCAAGAAGATGGGCTTAAAAGTAGAATTAGCACAGATCAGATCTCATCCCGGAGACGTACAGAGAAATTACGAAAAACACCTAAAAATAATAGAGAGTAGTAGCGCTGACTGTGTAATCTTTCCAGAACTCTCATTAACTGGATACATAATAAAGGACTTAACGTATGATATATACAAAGATGCGGAGAAGGCTGTTGAGAAAATCGCTGAAAAGACAAAAAAATGTGCAATATTTGGAACCATAAAGGAAGTAAGAAAGGGAATTCTTAGAAACTCTCTAGCAGTTGTCATTAATGGAAATCTTAATTACGTATACAAATTCTATCTTCCCACGTATGGTCTATTTGAGGAAAGAAGATACTTTCAAAGAGGAGATCCAATAAAGGATCTAAAAATCTTCGAGTATAATGGGGTAAAGTTTGGGGCAGTAATCTGTGAAGACGCGTGGCATCCAGAGCCAATAGAAGCGTTATCATTAATGGGGGCTGATGTTGTCTTCATACCCTCTGCATCACCTATGCGAAAATTAAGTGATAGACTCCTAATAGAGGATAATTGGGATGCTTTATTAAAGGCACACTCACTAATGAACACTGTATGGACTGTTTTCGTAAACGTAGTAGGGAGTCAAGAAGAGGAATACTTCTGGGGAGGATCTAGAGTGGTTTCTCCATTAGGTGAAGTAAAACTGAAATTAAAGTTATTCTATGAAGATAAAGGAATGGTTGAAATTACAGAAAATGAATTACTTAGATCTAGATTCTTCAGCAGTTACAGAGATCATATTAGGGAGTTTCATTCAATTCTCGATAAGCTATAACTTTTATAACTTCCTAAAACAAATACATATTTGACTATGCTTTCTCAAAGAATTAACATAAATATAGTACTTTTACTGATAATTATAATACTTTTAATAGTAGCTATCTTCTATCCCATAGCGTTAATTCCTGCTGCTTTAGCAGGAGCGTTTATTGATGGATATCCATTTGCAAAAATCTTCATACCAATACCATTACTGATATTATTCCTTTTAGGTCTCCATAACGATTTTTATGCTTTTGGTACTCTTGCAATGATATTATTGCTAGTATTTTTATTTATTAAAAGTATTACCAGACATCTAAGTTTTAAATTTTAAATTTATTAACTACCCTCTCTCTATTTTACATATGAGCAGTTTAGTTAAGTCACTTGTGATAATTAATCTATTATTATCTATAACATTATCACAATTTTTTGTAATTCCAGTAGTGATACTCTCGTTAAAATTCATTTTATCTAGTACAAAAAGAGATTAGAACGCTTGTTCTAACGCGTAGGGTTTTATCACTCTTTACAAATTTTAACATATGCTACTAAGATTAGATGAAGTCTTCCAAAATAAAGGATGGAATACAAGAAAGAAGATTTTAGATGAATTGAGAAAAAAACCGCAAACTGCATACGAATTATCAAGAAAGCTGGGATTAAATTATTCTACTGTAAAATATCATATAGAAATTTTAGAGAAATTTGGGTTAGTTACTATATATAAGAAAGATACAAAATATATATATGTTGTGACGAAAAATTATGAAATCCTTGAAAAATATATAGAGGAGGAAGCTAGAAGTAGATAACAGAGAAGAAGAGTGAATAACGAGGCAATATTTTTTATAACATTATATTTAGTATTTTTAGCGTTTGGTAAGGTAAAATATATAAAAGGAGTTGAAAGGATAACGGATGTTGTAGTGGTGATGTTAATACTAACAATTTCCTACTGGGCTGGAGAAGAGATTACAATTAATGAAGTACTAACTATAATTTTTACATCGTTAGCCCTCTCCATATTATCAATACTCATAACATACTTTTCTGGAATTACCATAGATTTCTATAATAGAAAAATCTTGATAAAAAAGGGTGAAAACATGAAAATAAGGTATGAAGGTGCTGATAAAGGAGGAATAGTAAAGTATATGGCGCCTTTCGTGATAGGTTGGATATTAGGCCTATTTATTCACATTAGCACCGTAAACCTATTAGTGAACCTTGTAAATTATGAGTTATATGCGTTAGCTTCAATACTAGGGTATATCATGGGTAAAGATCTTAATTTGAAAATACTCCTAAATAGCGGTAAAGATTCCCTACTCTCCATTTTGATTACAATTTTAGGTGACATTTTGTTAGCAGTTATAATATTCGCATTGCGCATAACTAATTTCAGTGTAGCATTAGTTATTGCATTAGCTAGTGGATGGTATAGTTATGTAGGGCCATTAGTAGCAGTTTCAACTAATCCGTATTTAGGTACTCTTGCATTCCTAATAAATTTCCTAAGAGAACAATTCACATATATTTTAGTTCCTTTATTACTTAGGTTAAAATTTGAACCCAGATCAGCAATAGCTGTGGGAGGTGCTACAGCAATGGATACAACATTACCACTATACGTAGAAACTTTAGGAAAAGAGTATGCTCTGTCTGCAATGGTTACTGGGGTATTACTCACGCTGGTAATACCAATAATTTTACCTCTAATTATCTAAATTTTACCTATTTTTATCAAAACTACAACAGCAACAATTATAGCGATAAGAAGGATTATCAAAGGCAAATAGCTGAATATTGTAGGAGACTGAGAGTTATTTTCAGTATTTACTTCATAAACGTATATTTGTAGGTTTTTAGATGTACCATTTATCTGATATAGGATATTATTATGATATATTAAGTTTAATACAATTTGAGTACCATACATCTCCAAGAATCCCTTATATATAGAAACATTCACGTTATTCTCCATTTTAACTGAAATTAGTGTCAAATTCTGAATTTCGGTTCCATTTATAACAAATTCTGGTGGAAATAACGAGTAATTATACGTTGTAAAGACCCTATTATATACTATACTGCCATTAGTATTGAGTATTGTAAAATTATATGATAGAGGTGATGTAGATATAACAGTGTAATTATATGTATAGAGATATAAAATGTTATTATAAATTATCTGAACGTTATATGTGAAGTATTGATGGGGTTGAAGGGGAGCAAAAACGAATAATATGAGAAATATAAATACAAATTGATGAACCATACATTAATAACTCTCTTTAACATTTATAAAACCTATGAGTGATGAGTGGATCAAAGTCTTTGAATCAGATTTTTACGTTCGTGAGATGATAAAGGTTTGGGACGAAGGAGAGAAGTGGGCTAGTTGGATTGATGAAGTTGTAAATAAATTTAAATTGGGTAAAAAAATCCTTGATGTACCTTGTGGAGTTGGTAGGGTAGCTTACTTTTTGGCAAAAAGAGGGTATGATGTAACTGGTATAGATATTTCCGAAAGAATGATAGCTATGGCTAAGTCTAATATTCAAAATGGGAAATTTGTAGTAGGTGATATGAGAAGATTAAATGAAATCGTAGGTAATGAAAAGTATGATCTTGTTATTAATATTTATAATAGCTTAGGATATTATACTGAGGAAGATGATCTAAAAGTTCTTGAATCCTTAAGAAATGTAACTAAAAAGATTGTAGTTATTAACCTGGATAATAGAGACTATATAATATATAATAGACCTAATGAATATTACACATTCATTCCACCATATCTGGTATATTCAAAAGTGGAATTTGAACAAGAAACTTCCAGGTTAAAAATACATAGAAAATATTATATGGATAATAAGGAGGTGGGAGAAATAAGTTATGCACAAAGACTTTACAGTATCCATGAAATTCTTGCTCTACTTAAAAAAGCAGGGCTGACACCAATAGAAATACTTTCTGGGTATTCTTGGAAGAAGTTCAGCATAATGGATCCAGAAATGACAATAATCGCTACGCCATCTTAGCTAAATAAATTTCATCCTTATTCCTAGTAATTTTAATCTTTACTTCTATACCTTCCGGCAAATCATCCACACCAGTCACTGTAACTACTCTATTTTTAGCTATAACTAAAACCTCGTTATACATCCAACCCTCACTAAAGACTCTTCCAACAACTTTTTCCCCAACATCCATTATTGGGCCCAATCTTACATCTTGAACAACCATGAAATCACTAGGGGATAGTTTCAGTTTTACATCAGTGACCTTCTCTAAATTATCTAAAAACTTATAAAATTCTTTCCAACTTGGTTCATTAATGTTGGGCAACTTCCTACCCTTTTGATGTCTAACATACTTTTGGATACCTAATCTAAAGCCATTTTCTTTAGCCAACTTTATTATTTCTATCATATCCTTATCGTTCACTCCAGGTAACCAAACTGGTGTTAGCAAAACGTCTATACCATTCTGCTTAGCGTAAATTGCCATTTCAACTACCCTCTTAACACTATAACCATTATGCCCAGCTAATTGCCTAGCCTTTTCTTCATCTAATGAATCGATAGACAAATTTATTCTATCTAAGCCAGAATTAGCTAGTTTATTTATCAGACTTCTGGTTAACGGAAGTCCATGGGTTTCTATTGCGACTTCAAAAACTTTTTCGTTCTCTTTCAACCCGCTAATTATTTTATGTATATCTGGATGCAGTATGGGCTCTCCTACTCCGTCAATTAATATACCAACCTTATGGATCTTCCTGCTTATAACGTAATTAGACCAATTAAGCAAATGCTCCGCATCCACAATGAATTCAACCCTCCTATGTCGGGATTTAGGCCCAGCATCCACGGAACAAAATTTACAGCTCATTGGACAATTGCTAAATGGCCTAATTTGAAGTAAATTTGTACCCCTATCAATAATTCCAAATGCTATATGCCCAATCAATGGTACTGGCTCATTAATACTTACTAATTTTATCACTTTAATTCAATTTAATTCATTCTTATTTTTAAATTTTTCCCTCTTAATAGTTTCTGAGAATCACTTTCAGTTAATTGCTACTTAAGATAATTTCGCTTTTGGCTTAAAATACATATTCAGCACCCTATCTTTAATTTGAATACGGAGTATACTGGGTAGAAAATCACGGAATTTTTTAAAGAACACAAATAAAATTCAGATAAAGCTTCAAGTAACTTATGCTACCTACTATTATATTGATTTAGATCTATATTCAGTTTTATATATAATTGACTCCAAAATACTATAGCTTATACTTTCTAAATAAGTTTATATTCCAGGAGCATCATATTTTATACTGAATAAAAATGAGAAGGATCCTTAAAGCAGCAATATTAGGATCCACTGGCTTAGTAGGAATAGAATATGTTAGGATGTTATCGAATCATCCTTACATTAAAGTTTCATATTTAGCAGGGAGAGGTTCTATAGGGAAGCCTTATGGAGAGGTAGTAAGATGGCAAACTATAGGCCAAATTCCAAAAGATATAGCAAACATGGAAGTGAAACCTACTGATCCAAAATTAATGGATGATGTAGATATTGTTTTCTCTCCCTTACCTCAAGGTGCTGCTGGCCCAGTAGAGGAAGAATTCGCTAAACATGGATTCCCAGTAATAAGTAATTCTCCAGATCACAGGTTTGATGCAGACGTGCCATTACTGATACCAGAAATAAATCCACATACCATAGCCCTAATTGATGAGCAAAAAAGAAAACGTGATTGGAAGGGGTTCATACTCACTACGCCACTTTGTGCTGCTCAAGGTGCTGCAATACCTTTAGCACCTATATATATGAACTTCAAAATGGATGGAGCATTTATAACTACTGTACAGTCGCTTTCTGGTGCAGGATATCCCGGAATACCCTCACTAGATATAGTAGACAACGTATTGCCTTTAGGTGATAATTACGATAATAAGCTCGTGAAGGAAGTTAGTAGAATCTTAAATGAAACTAAAAGGACTATTGATCAGGATAACATATCCCTAGGCGCAACAACTCATAGAGTTGCTACTATTCATGGCCATTACGCAGTAATTTACGTTACATTTAAAGAAGATATTAGCATAGAAAAAATTAGGGAAAGCTTAGATAGCTTTAGCGGAGAGCCCCAAAAATTAAACTTGCCTACTGCTCCCGAAAAACCTATACTTTTAACCAATCAAGATACAAGACCTCAAGTTTATTTCGATAGGTGGGCTGGAGAGCCACCTGGAATGAGCGTAGTAGTAGGGAGGCTAACTCAAATTAATAGGAGAACTATAAGGTTAGTCTCAGTAATCCACAACACTGTGAGAGGAGCTGCGGGAGGAGGAATATTAGCTGCTGAGTTGTTGGTAGAGAAAGGATATATAAGTAAAAGGTAACTCTTTTTATTACCATTTCCTACTGTACCTTATGAATTTTATTACATTTACTGAGAAGTTGGGAATTGATAGGGAAGCAGCAATAAAAATTTATAGGATGTTTAACGGTGGATACTTTGAAAGTTTATACTATTCAAAACCACCTATTCTCCATAAACTTAGAGAATGGCCAAGAAAGTATCTAACCAAGAGAATAATGTTTGTAAAAAGCCCGCAACTCAATCAAGCTTTCGAGGCATTGATTTGGACTGACATCATAACAATATATGGCATGTCAGCTAAATTAATCAACGAACCCATTAAATATGATATTTTAAGTAAAAATATAGATTATGTTTACGATAAAATCAAAGAATATTCTCTTTCCAATAAGTTTACGGAATACCCTACTTTCTCGAATTTAGATCTATTTAAGGTGGATTTTTCACCATTTATAATAGATTTAGCTAATAAACGAATAGAAGAGAAAAATACTGATGATTTAGTTATAATAAATGATATAGCATATGATAGTAAACTTATGGAAGAAATAAAGATAAAATATCCATGGGCAAAAAATGTTAAAAGAGAGAACGCTATAAGGGCCTTCCAATTATCAGATAAAGTAAATGAGTTCATTGAATATGCATTACCATTCATATGTTATTTGGCAGCATCAAAAACATTTTACTTTGATCATATACTTTTAAACAATACTATTTCAAATACAATCAATACTATTGAACAAGAAGGAAGTAGAGCAATAAAAGAGCAAGAAATCTCTAATGAATACCAAAGAAAAATAAGGGAACTCTATCAACTTCTTATTACCACCCTTAATTACTTCTAGGTTTAAATACTATTTTAGCATAAAGATAACCCGTGACAACAAGAGGAAAAGAACAACAGAAAAAAAGAAGGTATAGTGAAAGCATTTCTGCATTTAAAAAAGAATTGAAAGCTTTGAGTTTTGAACCAATATATGGAGAGTCAATAAAAGACATCATCACAAGATTAACTGTGAAGATAGAGGAAATAGCTAATCAATATAAATACTCAGTTGAATTTCCAGAAAAAGCTGAAATAGAAGCTGAAGGAGATATTTACTACTTCATTTATCCCATTACAATAAAGACCAAGTCTGGGAGAAAAAAGATTCATCTTCATGTTCAATATTTGATGTATGATCAAAATCAATGGGTTGGCATGATAACTAGCGTAAAATAAGGAAAGTAACTATGTTTGTTTCTTCTTAACTCTCATGAATACAACAAATATCGCTGTCAGAATGTCTAGAATAACTCCTATTATAAGGAGTAAATTATCGTTTAAACCAGATCTCAAATGAGTTAGTTCACCATGGGATATCACTGTAATATAACGTATATTATTAGTACTAGCTGTAGTACTATTTAGACTTATTATACTGGCGTTGCTTAAATTTACATTTAATGCTTTAGAATCTATCAGCGTAACTGTAGCATTTTTGACTATTAAGTTGCCTACTATACTATTTATAAAAGTTGCATTGTGACCAACTATTATAGCCTCATTAATGAACTCATTAAATGCAATTGATCCGTTAAACACATTTACATACACATAAGGCAAGACGACGAACTCATTAGAAGGCAATAATGGATTTATGGTTAGAGAGTTTACGTTAAGAGACGCAGGGAAGACTGTTGGTATACCTTCCGCCGATATGCCTTCCACATACACATACCAATAGCCAGATATTCCATAAGTGGAGTACCCTAATGAGTTAGATGAAGACCCACTAGGAATCTGTAATGATCCTATCCAGCTACCATTCGAGTAATCTAGAGGCACACTGTATTGTAATTGTAAATTATCGAATTCACTGGAAAGGTAAGAAGGAACTACTATTGCTGAGAATGAGCCATATTTAACCTCAGTACCATTAGGATAGGTAATGTTAGCTATAATATAGATTTTCTGATTTTGATAGACTAGACTACTATTAGGCATAATTTTAACTTTAACGTTAAGGGAATAAGGAGCGACGTAAATTTGAGTTAGACCAATGCCTTCTGCAGTATAATTAGAAGCATTATATACGGCCCTAGCTACCACATAGTAATAGCCTGGTCTTAATGGAGGTAAGCTTATCTGCGTTATATATATTAAAGTATTTTGGTAATCAATACCATTTACTGGTATCGAATATACTTCGTCCCCAGAAATGTTGTAGAAACTCACGGTAACATTAGGAGAACCTAACGCTAAAGCTTCTGCAAGAATTGTCACATTTTCACCTGGAGCTACTACAAGAGGATTAGTGAATATCGGAGGGTATACTGCATCGAGTATATATATTCCTGCAACAAATTCATCAAATCCGAAAACACCAGCTAGTTTGATGACATAAACTCCACTTACAGTGTTGGTTGGAAGTTGATAAACCCCAGTGAGATATCCTAGCTGAATTTGAATACCCAAGATAGACAGATTTATAACCGCACCTCTCTGCAATTGGACATTTGATACTGGGATCGCCTTATTGCTTACTAAATTGTACTTGTATATTGTAGCTGTTAGATTACTTGGAGGATTCTTAACTAATGAACCATTTGGATAAATCAATTGTACTACTATAGGAATTGACTCAGGTTCTGGAAATAACGCTACAGGTGGAAATATGAATTGAGCCTGATAACCTATTGTAACATAACCTGAACCCTCTAAATTACCTGCCTTTACTATAACTTCTTGAATACCACTACCCTCTGCAGTAAATTCACCAACCCAATAAGTTCCATTGAATTTTAATGGAAACTGTTGAACTATAGAACTTCCATTATAGACAATACCAATAACGTTCGAAGCAACAACACCGCTTATGTTTGCAATTACCTTCACTGTCTGACCATCTAAGTATGTCGTATTACTCACTGCAACAGAAATTCTAGGAGAGTTTATCACTTTAGGTAATAACATGTATAAATATCCAGCATTAATAGACCCTAGACCTGTTACGGGATTTAGACCTTCTGAAGAATTAACATAATAAGGTGTATTGTACCCAAATTTTATAGGTGTTAATGCACTCGTATTCTTTAATTCATAAAGAAATGGATTTATAAATCCAAGTTTACCGTAATGTTGGGTCATTAAATCTATTATACCAGCGACTATAGGTGCTGCTAATGAAGTTCCTCCTACAAGATAAGTTTGATTATAGTAATATAGAATGAAGACTCCGGTATAGGGATTAGCATCAGCAACTACATCAGGTACTACTCTGAAACCGCTTATGCCTTGATACCAAGGTGCTGGGAATAATGAACTATAACCACCAGTAGATGCTCCAAGAACACTTTCTCCACTCCATGCAGTTTCAATAGTATTATTTCCTGAAATATACACAGAAGAGCCTCCAACTGCTAAAACATAAGGTATAGAAGCTGGAAATATCATGGAACCTTGAGGCGTTAAATAGTAATTGTAGCCGTTTCCTCCTGCATCACCTGAAGCTGCTACAAAAGTTATTCCTTCTACTTCACCTAACCAGTACTCATACATTAAAGAGTTGACATAGGAAAGTGGAATCAAACCCAATTCTACGTAAAGTTCGGGAATTCCAAAACTCTGTGATAATACATTAACCTCGTTTTGTTGATCTATAAAAGCTATTATCGCTGGAAGAGGAATGTTGGGATTAGCTACATATAAGACGATCCCTGCATCTGGAGCAACGATATGAGCATATTCAACATCTAATGAAATCTCCATAGCCCAACCCGATAATATACCATCGTTTGGATTATATGCACCTATTGGAACTATCTTCAAGAATGGAGGATTAGATATGTTATTCTCTTTATCAAATTCTAACAATTGCTGTTGAATATAAGGATCTCCGTAAAAGTCCAGTATACCTATTGTTGTACCTTTTCCAGTTATATTATATTTATATAACCAACTTATATTGTAGGCGTTCAGTAATTGGTTAGGTTGTAAAGCGTTATAGGCTACTGCTTGCGTGATATTATATAGTGTGGTGGGTTTACTCAAGAACAATGAGGTAATATTAGTACCTATTACAATAGCATTTGATATTGTTGGGGATCCAGAGAACTCATAGAATTTCTTTCCATCAAAGTTATATACATAAAACTTTCCATTTAATGCTTTCTCTAATTGGGAGACTGTTCCACTTGCTAATATAACATTCATGTAGTTTGTTGCGGTTATGTTCATGTGCCTTAACTCTGATAGTAATTTAGATATTTCCACATTAGGAATGAAGAGTTTTTCTACTTCACTTTCATTCAATATTACATGTTCTTGAACATATTGTTGTAATAAAGTTAAATTACTCGGAGGCAGGACTATTGAGACAGTTAAGTAATAATTTGAGGGTAATGTAGATATAGGTTGATAATGTGTAGCATTCATGGTTAGTGGTAATCCTAACCCACTTAAGATTAAGGATATCGCCAAAATTACACTCCATGCCATCAAAGGTATTATGGTTTTTGAGCGTATATACTTTTTCCAAACTGAAGCTACACTATTAAAGAAAGCAGTTAAAGTCTTTTTCTAAAATGTAATACCCAAACGCGGATTAAGAAGATAAAATCCCAATTATTCTATTACAAGCAACTTAAAATACGTAATTTAAATTATTGTAGTTTAAGTCTTCTACCAACAATTAGTAGATTTAACTCCCCGGTTAAATCCGTTAATTAAGGTCGTTATTAAAAATCAGCCATGGATTTAACGGAGTTATTTAGATCGTAAAAAATTTATAGAAAACTAATTTAATTAAATAGCTGATTGTAAAGTAGGCTAACGCGTGAAGAAATCCAAATAATTATTTGAATTCAAAAAGGGAACCCTAAGTAGTCTCATTAATAAGCATAAAAATTTTAATTATATTTTGAGTCAAAAGTGAAGATTGAAACACCTAAAGAACTTTTTGAACTCAGTCATCCGTTATCTATGTATCACCTTTAGAGTCTGCTAATTCTTAATCAGCGATTTTAAATTTGTATACTAGAGTTAGATTTTGATGCAAAAGATACCAGAAGATGGAGAAGTAATTAAATTTGAAAATGGGAAATGGCTTGTCCCTAAGAAGCCGATAGTTTTGTATGTGGAAGGTGATGGTATAGGACCTGAAATAACACAAGCGGCAATAAAAGTAATAAACAAAGCGGTAAGTAAAGCTTACGGATCTGATAGGGAAATTAAGTGGGTTGAAGTTCTAGCTGGAGATAAGGCAGAAAAAATAACTGGAAATAGGTTTCCTAAAGAATCTGAAGATTTAATACAGAAATATAGGGTCTTACTAAAGGGACCTTTAGAGACTCCAATAGGTAAAGGATGGAAATCTATCAATGTAGCTATAAGGCTTATGTTAGATCTTTACGCTAACATAAGGCCAGTTAAATATATTCCAGGTATTGAGAGTCCTATCAAGAATGCAGATAAAGTTGATATGATAATATTTAGGGAAAATACTGATGACTTATATAGAGGGATAGAATATCCCTATGATAGTGAACAAGCCAAGAAAATCAGAGAATTCTTAAAGAAAGATCTAGGAGTAGAAGTAGAAGATGATACAGGAATCGGTATAAAAGTCATTAGTAAATTTAAAACGCAGAGAATCGCGAGAATGGCAATAAAATATGCTATTGATCATAAAAGAAAGAAAGTAACCATAATGCATAAAGGTAACGTCATGAAATACACCGAAGGAGCATTCAGAGAATGGTCATATGAGGTTGCAACAAAAGAGTTTAGAGATTATGTTGTAACTGAAGAGGAGATAAATAAAAACTATAATGGAGTACCACCATCAGGAAAGGTAATTATAAATGATAGAATTGCTGATAACATGTTCCAACAAATAATAATAAGACCAGAAGAATACGATGTAATATTGGCACCAAACGTAAATGGAGACTATATATCAGATGCTGCAGGAGCATTAGTAGGTAATATAGGTCTACTAGGTGGAGCTAACATAGGAGATTCTGGAGGAATGTTCGAGGCTATACATGGTACAGCACCTAAGTATGCTGGCAAGAATGTCGCAAACCCAACTGGAATCATAAGAGGAGGTGAGTTAATGTTAAGATTTATGGGCTGGGATAAAGCGGCGGACTTAGTTGACACTGCAATTATGGAATCAATAAAACAAAAGAAGGTAACACAAGATATTGCAAGGTTTATGGGTGTAAGAGCACTATCAACTACGGAGTATACTGATGAATTAATCGCAATAATTGATACGTTAGCTTAATTGCTTTTTTACAGTAAATTTCCTCCGTTTCGTTAAGCTATTATACCCTAATTTCTCCCTTTTTCCTAGCTTATGCAATAGGGACACTCTGTGAATTTCCTCCGTTTCTTGTAAATAATAGCTCTTGAAAAACAACATTATTATACAAACGCTTGTTTGAATTATTCAATTCATGCCATAATTAAATGTAGAGTTTCAGTGGAAATTCACACAGTCTGTTCCATAATATGGTATTACCCTGTACAAACGTATTATCTATCTCTTCACTTTAAAATCTATGTTATGTTAATAATAAATTACAGTTCATAATTTTATAACATATATTCTGTAATTCCCTTGATACCTTGAAACTATGGATACTGCCTGTGATTCCTCAGAACAAGAATCAAGTTCTCTATTCAACTTGCTCATCGAATTCTAACACTTTAACCTCACTTATCTCTGCGGCTTCAATACCTCTTATCTAAATATTAGGGTTTTTATGGCTTCAGAAAACAGTTGAAATTTACTGTATAACTGGGGAGTTAAATGATCATCAATTTTTGGAAATTTTCCTGTTAATATCTCTTAATCAACTCGTATAATCCCTTAACGACGCGTTAAAAATATTTAGATGGTATACCTTTAAGAATTTAACAATCTTGAAAAGATTAATAAATAACTTATTTGAGTTGAACATGTGACAGCAATTTTAAGAAGAATGTTTATAAAGTCTACTATGGCTGTATCTTTTTCTATCTCATACTTATTATATCTTATCGCTAAGGCATCATTTGGGTCAGGCAAATTAGCATTTATTATTGCGTTATTGCAACTTTATCCTTATTTTTTGATAGAATATCTCCCAACAAGTCAAATAGTATCATTATTCTTTCAGTCCCTTCTTTTACTAGTTTTTGCTATTCTAGTTCTTGTTATAACGTATATGATTTTCTCTTTTTATAAATTGTATAGAATTACTAAAAACCTAGTTTTGAAGTAATATTGATGTGACCTGAAAGCTAGATGTTACCAATACACACATAGGAAACAGGTTTAACAGTAGAAACATATGAAATGTTTGTGATTAGGGAGACATTAAAAGGTGGTAAAGGTGAAGTCATAAAGAACCCAAAGGTGTTTATTGATCCTTTGTCAGTATTTAAGGAAATTCCGTTTAGAGAAGATATTTTGAGAGATACCGCCATAGCTATAAGGTATTTTGTGAAGAATGAGGTTAAGTTTTCAAACTTATTTCTTGGATTAACTGGAACTGGTAAGACATTTGTCAGTAAATATGTTTTCAATGAGATTGAAGAGGTTAAAAATGAAGATGAGGAGTATAAAGAGGTAAAACAGGCTTATGTTAATTGTAGAGAAGTCGGTGGAACCCCTCAAGCAGTTTTATCTTCATTAGCTGGAAAGTTGACTGGTTTTTCAGTTCCTAAACATGGGATTAATCTTGGAGAATATATAGATAAGATAAAGAACGGAACAAGAAACGGTAAGGCAATAATATATCTAGATGAAGTGGATACGTTGGTTAAGAGGAGAGGAGGTGACATAGTTCTCTATCAATTGCTACGATCTGATGCTAATATATCAGTTATAATGATAAGTAATGATATAAATGTAAGGGATTACATGGAGCCTAGAGTTTTGTCCTCTCTAGGTCCATCAGTTATTTTTAAGCCTTATGATGCTGAACAATTGAAGTTAATCCTTTCGAAGTATGCTGAATACGGCCTAATAAGAGGTACATACGACGATGAGATATTAGGATATATTGCAGCTATTTCTGCTAAAGAACATGGTGATGCGAGGAAGGCTGTTAATCTTCTTTTCAGAGCAGCTCAGTTGGCATCTGGAGAAGGCATGATAAGGAAGGAACATGTAGATAAGGCTATAGTTGAATATGAGCAGGAAAGACTTATAGAGGCCGTAAAGGCTCTTCCATTTCACTATAAGTTAGCGCTAAGGAGTCTGATAGATTCAGAAGACGTAATGTCTGCTCATAAAATATATACAGATCTTTGCAATAAATTCAGACAAAAGCCTTTATCGTATAGGAGATTTTCAGATATAATATCTGAACTAGATATGTTTGGAATAGTTAAGATAAGAATAGTTAATAGAGGAAGAGCTGGTGGTGTTAAGAAATATGCACTAGTTGAAGATAAGGAAAAAGTATTGAAAGCCCTTAATGAAACTTTTGATGATAATATTGATATTGGTGAGTTTGATGATTTGGGAGAAAGTTAAGACTTTAGAGGATAGATTAGGACAACTGAAAAAGGAAATTGAGGAAATTGAAAAGGAACTGGAGGGTTTACCTTCTGGCCATTTGGAAATTAAGAGAATTAATGGAAATAGCTATTATTATTTAAGATATTGGGAAGACGGTAAACTAAAAAGTAGATATATTGGGAGATTTGCTAACGATATCGAAAGTAAACTTTTGAAAGCAGAGGAGTTAAGAAGAAAGCTGACACAATTAAAAGAGGAAGAGAAGCGTTTATCTAACATTATAAGCAAGATAGAAAGGTTTTTATCAAATTATTAAAATATCCTTAAATTCTCATATATGTTTTAAGATAAGCTTATATACATTCTCTATAAATATATTAAATGAATAAAGATGTTAGTAGTATCAGCACAAACATCTGTTAGTCAAGCGTTGTCAAGCATAGCGACAAGTATTGTTGATGCAATACCCTCAATAATATTGTTCGTTATAATACTACTCATAGGGTATATTGTTGGTAACATTGTAGCTTATTCCATAAAAGCCTTCCTAGGAAGAATATTTAAAGAGGAACATGTCAGAGCAAGTGTAGATATAATAGCAGGAACTGTAAAGGCCCTAATCATACTAATTGCCTTATCAATAGCGCTTTCTTTTATTCAAATAGGAGCTGCTTCAACATATGTTCAGCAGATTGCTAATTATTTGCCCAAGTTAGCTGGTGCTATTGTATTACTTACCATAGGTTTAACTTTAGTTAATATTTTAGTGGATTACATGCAAAGGCAAGTAGGTACTAAGACAACGGATGATCTAATAACTGCAATATTTAATGTGTTGAGATTTGGATTATATGCAGCAATTATAACTGTCGCCGCAGCCTTAGCAATCTTCAGTGTTATACCTTATGTAGATCCGTATGTGTTCTATGCAGTGATATTAGGTGCAGTGATATTGTATGCATCATATACGTTAATTGATAAAATATTAGTTCCATTTGCTAGTTCTAACCAAGAGTTAGCCTATATTGCAAATTATGGCAGATTATTGTTATATATCATTGTATTATTAATTGCTATTGCCATAATAGTTGAACCTTTTGGTAATGTAACATCAATAATATATGCCTTATCGTGGGGTCTAGCTATAGCTTTTGCAATAGCACTAATTCCATTAGTGATAACTTTAGTTAAGAGGTTCTTGTCAGAAGTCAAATGATTTTTTATAAGAGTCTTTTTTTATTCTTAAGTTATACATATTGGTTATGAGAGGAATATCTTCAAAGGAGTTGGAGGAACTTAAAAGTCAAGGATGGTCAGTATCTGAAGATGGAAAGAAAATCAAAAAAGAATATAAATTAAAGGACTTTAAACAATCAATAGATTTGTTGAGGGAAATACAGCCTTCTGCAGACGCTTTAGATCATCATCCTGATATCTGCGTATATTACAATAGGGTCATAATCGAGTTAACTACACACGATTTTGGAGGATTAACAGATCTTGATTATCAATTAGCTGTAAAAATTGATGAAATATACAAGATGTTAAGCTAAAAGAAACTCAATTCTTTCTCTTCCACCCACTTTAATTCCTTTATTTACTTTAATTTTTAGAAAGCTATCGAATATGCTTATTTGTCCTTTTATCTTGGCATTTAGTATCTTACCCGGTAATCTCCATATGGCCTCATAAGGATATTCCGTTATTTCCTCCTCATATACATTTTCATAGACGTTAACTCCTCTTTTTAGCTTTCCCTTAAATTTTATTATAAATTCTATTACGGGATGAGTGACATCTAGAAGAAAAATATCTGTGTTAACTACTATTGCTTTCACTTTTCTTTCATTTATGAGTATTTCCTCATCGTCTAAGAAGTTCTGCATATTTCCCTTTACTAATTCTATTTCTTTGTCTAGCATTTCTTTAGTTAAACTTGCGTAGTAATTTTCAGGATCATAATAGTGGAAGAACATGTATTGTGTTACGTTTCCCAATTTATCCATGACGAAATTTCCTATTCCAAAAATTGGAGTTACTTTTTCACTCATCTTTTCCTCCTTTTTCTTCCGGTTTCAATTTGCAAATAAGTTTGTAAAACTTCTTTTAGAGTAGGGCAATCATTAAGTTTTCTTTTTAATTCTGTTATAAAACAACATAATGCACCTAATCTCTCTAATGTGGTGAATTTTATCGAATTTTGTGGCCTTTCAGTGGATATAGCTAAAAATTTACCTTGTCCTGCTAGCGCTTTCAAATAAAGTCTACCTGTTGTTGCTAGTTCTGTGGTCGTCCATTTTCCCTCAGATGTTTCTGGTAGTTTTATTTCATTCCATGATACGTTACTACATTCGGTCTGGCATTCGAATTCTTCATCAGTACTTATTAGATCTACGACTTCGGCCTCTGCTGTTTGTGTAGTAGAAGAAAGGAAATTTGCAACAGAGTTCTTTAATTCCTCTTTCTGATATCCGCAACATGCCAATGCTTGTAACTCGTCTAACATTTCAAAATCCCTTAAATTTATATTGTTTGTCCCCCTTGCTGTCGATATTGTAAGTAGAGTTAACGAATTAGGCAACATAAGAACTTCGAATTTGAAATAATTAGAATCGGCTATTCTTATAATGTAAGTTTTATTTTCCTCGTTCGATAATTTTCTAAAACCTTCGAATTTTTCTCGTAGAAAATTTACGTCACAATTAGGCACTAAAAACGAGAAACCTCTAATTTCCCTAGTTAGTTTAGTGGAGCATTTCATCGTATATATTATATTCCAGAAGGGTATTTAACTTTGAGAGCTATCTAATTCGTTAGCTCTTCTTATATCACTATAAGCTTCCTCTTCTCTTCCTAACTTCATTAAAGACTTAGCTCTTCTCACGTACGCTTTCCTATATGATGGGTTAATATCTATCGCTCTAGAATACATTGTTACTGCTTCTTCTAATAATCCTTTACTTTCCTTTATTTCTCCTAGATTGAAATAGACTTCAGCATAGTATGGATTCAGATTAATTGCAATTTCCAAATCATTCTCAGCCTCCTTATAGTTTCCTAGTTCCCTTTGTGTTAATGCTCTATAAAAGTAAAGTTCGGCATCGGTTGGATATTTTTCTATAGCTATGCTTAAATCTACTAAGGCATCACTATACTTACCCAACTTAAATTCTGCTATTCCTCTTATTTTGTATATTATTGGGTCTTCATCACCTTCTATCATTTTTGCTTCTTCTAAGGCTTTTTCATAATTTTCCAATTTTAGGTAGACTATTGCTTTTAATTTTTTAGCTTCTTTTGAACTATCTTTATCAAGATATGATAAAGCGTCTCTATATAATCCTTGTGCGATAAGTACCTTAGCAATACCTACTTTGTCATCAGCCTTCTGGAAGTTTTCAAACGCTTCTTGCATCTTACCTAATTCAAAAAGTATTTTGCCTTTCAAGGAATAGGCTTCTTTCAAATTTGGTTGATGATTAATTAATGTATCTAGTATTCTCAATGCATAGTTTAAATTTCTATTCCTATACTGTACATAAGCTTCTTCTAAACTCAATATACCACATTATATAATTTACCTTATTCGGCAAAATAAGCGTTTAATCAGTTCCTGCACGGTTCTTCATAGATCATGAGACTGGCCAATCATCATCAGAACCGAGTTCGTTCTTCATCTGGTCAAGTCTTGCCAGGGTCATCATTTAACCCTGTACTTACACAATTATTTCCCCATCCTCTCATTATTCCTTCTTTTATAATTTTAATATATTCTTCACTAGGTTTCTTTCGATCTTCTTTAAAACTTGACACATACGCATATGCAAAGTACTCTTTTCCATTTTTATCATGCACTTTCACTACTTCTCTTAGGTATTTTATTAAATGTTCTTCAGCTCTATCAAGCGAGTTTAGAGTGTGAAGAAATACCTTCTGCACATATCCGCATATTATGCCATTTTCGTCTTCTATTAAATTCGCGCAAAATCCATATTTACAAGGTATATTGAATATTAGTCTATAACCCTTTAAGTATGCAGGAACTTCGCTTATGATTAAATTTACTCCACGCTGTTGTAGAATATCTTTATTGGTGTTCTCAGCATATGCAAAATAATTTACAATTATAGGCATTCCACTCCACGCTGAGTAATCCCCATTTTCTATTCTTTCTCTATCATTAGTTATTTCTCGATTATATCTATAGAAATTTACGTCATCTAAGTAATATTTTCTTCTCTGATCAAAATAAACTCTAGTTTTTTCTCTTACATATAAATCGTCTGGCGCCCCCTTATAGTCTTCAACCTCATCTAGGAACTTAATTAGGTTGTTATCTATCTCATAAACTTCTCCCCACACTATTCCATCCCCCTTAATTATTCCGGGATAATTACCCAAATCGTACATCTCATAACCTTCTATATACCCTAGACCAACGAACCTGGATTTAGCTATTATGTGATGTAACTCAAAACCGTATCTTAAACTTCCATATACGAATAGATACATTAATAATCACCTAAAATTGTCTCTAGCCAAGGTTCAACTTCTTCTATGGTTAAAACTTTTATTGGTTTTTCATCTTCCATAAGAGTAGTTGATTCGTAATAGGCCATTCCATCTCTTATCTTAAATTTTATAATATAATATCTTTGTCCAGTAACTCCTTCTTCTCCTCCAGCCTCTTCTATAGGAGGTGGGTAGAATATTGCCATTAATTCCTCTCCAATAAGCCTGCTTTCGAAACCTTTTTTGCTTAATACGTCAATTAACTTCTCATACTCTATTGGTTTCAACATCACTTACCCTCCTTTTCACGAGTAATTTTAATCCTTCTCTCTTCACTACTATTACTTCTTCATTTTTTCTTATATCCTCTAAGGCTAGCGCTTGCCAATACTCACCTTCAACTATGACATATCCTTCCTGGCCCGCTTTTATATCGTCAACTGCTTTTCCCACTTTCCCTTCATAAGAATATAGGTTTCTTCCTCTTGTTTTTACAACTACGTTAATAACCCGATATGTTAAAAAGCCCAACAACGCTAATGAAGGAATATCTATTATCGGATCAGATATGTAACCAGTTATAACTAGTACAGCAATTAGAATTGCAATGACTATAAGTGTAATTGCTAATGGATGTGCCACAGATTTTTTATTAGTTATATTAGTATATATTTGTGATGTATAAGGCTCTTCTCGTAATAATTCTATTATTACCATTATCCTTACCCTTAACAATGCCCACTTCTTCGCAAACTCCCATTTTAGCCTTCCCCTCTGGTATAGCGAGCTATCCGCTTAACACTGTAATTTATACAAATTTTGTAGAAGGAGAGATAAATATTACATATCTAAAGATAGGGAGCTCATACTTACCAGGTGGACAATACTTCACAACAGGTAATGCATCCCTTCAGTTGAACGCTATGATTCTAGGAAAATATTGGGCGCAAAACGTTATTTTATTTCACCAAATCTCAAATGATACGTTTTATGCTACATTGATAGTGAATCTTTGGAACCTATCTGGTCCTTTTGCTAACGTTACTAATAACTCATTTACTTATCAAGGCCTTGGTATTGTTTGCTATCAAGGTCCCACATTTAAGGTTAATCTTCCTCTTTCAATCAGACTATTTATGGATATTGTTAACTCTACACTAGAATTCGGTTATGATATAAATGGACATGAGGGAGTATATTACAAGTATCCAATTTTGGGGCTATTTCAGTTGGGCGGACTATCCTTAATTGGATTACCTAATGATTTAGAGTTAGTATGGGGAGGGCCAGGTGGGGGAAGTTTAGTTTATATGAATGTAAATGCTGTGTCTAATTTATTCTATTTTAATGGTTATAGATTAACTATAGTTCCCGATGCTTATTCAATTGGGTTTGATACTGCTGAATCTGCATATGGAGTTAAGGTGATATCAAGTTTTCCTAATATATACTCGCCTCTTGCAGTAGAATTAAATGGCACTAACGTCCCCTCAGTTCTATGGCCAATTCCTCCTCATGTATTAGTTAATCAGTCTAATAATAGGATTATTGTGAAATTAACTTTAGAGAATAGATCATTAGGCGGACAAGTAGTCTATTTAGAGACAGGATTTCCTCCTTCAGTAACAGATTCAGCTATAACTAATTCTTCTGGGTTTGCTACTTTTAGCTATGGGAATTATTCGTTTTACGTAGTTTACTATCCTGGAAATTATACGTTATCATCAGCTTATTACTTCTCTTCTCCTACACTTAATTCACTTTTAAGTAAGTTCCAGACATATTATCAAAGTTTGTTAAACTTTCTTAATTCTGCTCAGAATTCTTTCAAAAACGGGATAAAGTCGATATTGAATAAGCAGGAAACTTCTGTAACAACTACCACTATAACTTCAACTTCTAGTTCCTCTCAATTTAGTGTTAATATATATATCATAATTTATGTGTTAGCTTTTGTAATAGGCATGGTTATTTCAGCAATATTAATAAGGTTCAAATTATAGTTATATATTTAGAGGTAGTAAAAAGTGGCAATTAATGTAGGAGATATTGTAGGTATAGTGTTTCTATTCATCATCATAATCATATTTATAGCAATGTCATTTAGAGTAGTTAGAGAATGGGAGAGAGCTGTAGTATTAAGGTTAGGAAGGTTCTTAAGAGTAAAAGGCCCCGGCATAATATTCCTAATACCCTTTGTCGATAGGCCTATGATAGTTGACTTAAGAATAAATACAGTGGAAGTTCCCCCACAGACCATACTAACTAGGGATAATGTTACTGTAAGTGTAGATGCTGTAGTATATTATAAGGTAATTGATCCTCAAAAGGCGGTGATAAGCGTATATAATTACAATGTAGCAGTTTTGAACTTGGCTCAGACATCTTTAAGAGACATTGTGGGTCAAATGGAATTAGACGAATTATTAAGCAAAAGGGAGGAGATCAATAAGAGGCTTCAAGAGATTTTAGATGTGACAACTGAGGGCTGGGGAATTAAGGTTACCGCAGTTACCATAAGGGATATCAGATTGTCTCAAGACTTATTAACAGCCATGGCTAAACAAGCAGAGGCTGAAAGATTGAGAAGAGCTAAAGTTATATTAAGTGAAGGTGAGAGGCAAGCTGCAAGTATCTTAGCTGATGCGTCTACATATTATAGAGATAATCCGACAGCGTTGCAATTAAGGTTTTTGGAGACTCTTTCTGACATATCACAAAGGGGAGGGTTAATAATAGTGGTTCCTGCAGGAAACGAGATATATCCGACATTAGGTACTACTGTTGCTCTATCAACTCTTTCAAAAAAATTACAAACTGAAAATAAATAATTCAGTTGGACTAGGAACCTTCATCTTTTCAGTTATGTTGGTTTTCTCATCATTAATTCTATCAATCTATCGTTTGTACTTAAATAATCTTTTCTAGCTAGGTTAAATAATAAGGCATATTTTTTAGCATCTTGAGAATCTATTTCTGAGAGATCATCAGCTAATTTATTCAAAATAGTTACTTCTTTAACATTAGCTATAGCCCATGTATTTAGGTATTTGATAATTTCTACGTTAGGCTTTGCCTCGTTTAAGACGTCTATTCTGACTATAGGTGATGTCATATTGTATTGGTAATATAAAGAATATATAGATAATGTCCCCAAATTTTTCTTATATTCTTTGTAGGCTTTGGCTATACCCTTTAGATCATCTAATAGTTCACCGTCTATTAACGAGTCCCAATTTATCCATCCTAAAAATATCGGTTTATGTAATTCATTTTTTTCCAGTCTATATTTATACACGATATTTGTTATTATGTAATTTTCTCTTGCCTTGAAAAGAGTTGGATAGCTATTTATCAACTCCTTTATGAGAAGTCGATGTGAAAAATTCTTTACTATACCCATTACGACTTTTTCTTTACTTTTTAGTTGTTTAAGTACTAGTGAACGATAAAGCGTAAATTTATTTAATGATAAAATGTTTTCAACTTCTACGTCCTCTTCATAATATACTGGGGGATCTATGATTGGTCCATCAATAAATACTATATTGCAATCGTGACATTTTTCAAGTAGTTTTGTCTCAAGGCTTAACATTAACAAAATAGATTTATTTGATATAATATTTTTATCATAATAATTTTCAACTATTCTGAATTCTTCTGTAACTTCGGAAGGAATACTTTTCTTATCTCTTTTTTGCCCTATCACTTTCACAGCTCTAGCTAGAATTAACGTTACATCACTTAACTCTATTTCGTACTTACTTCCATCTACGCTACAGGCCATGTGGTCAATATCGTGTGTTTCATCATAGAAACCTATTTCCATGTTGATATTTCCAGATTTTATATCATCGTAAATGAGATCTATTGCAGTAGCTATCTTGCTTCTCTCATCTATGTCTCTATTTGCTAATTCATTTATTTTTTGTATTATATCATTTAAATTCAAATTTTCACCTTAATTACTATATTTTTATCAATCAACATTTTAATGATTTTCGCAATTATATCAGCATTCTCTCTATTAACCCTTATTTCTCCCTTATCTATTAATTCTATAAGTAAATTCACTTCTGTTTCATTTAAGTTTATCTTTTTCAATTCATTTACTATAATATTATATAATTCCTCCATATGTTGCCTTGCTTGTTTTTCAATTTCATTGAGCTTCGATAACGATTTATCTGTTGGAATATTGAACGTTCTTACTTCTTTGGGTATCTTAAGCAAATGGAGAAGTATTTTAGCAAAAAGTTTAAGTCTTTCATTGATCTGCTCAATATTCTTTATTTTTTCAGCTAAAATTTTATCTAGTTCCATATTTATATCCTTCTCTAAATTCTCTATCCTATTCTTTATTTTTTCAGCTAATTTAATTATCTCTTCGGCGGAGTCTAGCTCATATAATCTTTTAATATCCTCTTTTAAATCGTCTATTTTTTCTTCATAACTCCCTAACTCTCTTGATTTCTTCTCTAAGATCAATAGTTTCTTAAGGAAATCTTTAACATCCTCTTTAGTTTTCTCTAACTCTTCTATTAATTCTCTAACTCTTCTATCTTCTTCCTTAATTTTTTCTATATCTAAGGTTTCCTTGTAGTATCGTACAGTCTCTATTAATTCAATTAATTTCATAGCTTTCAATCACCTCTTTTATTTCTCTTATAAGCTCCTCAATTTTCTGTTTGTTTCTCTCAATATTTTCCCTAAGCTTAGGTAGTTCAGGACTTATCTTTTCCAATTCTTCAATTATTATGTTGAGGTTAATAATTTCTGCTCCTATTTTTCCTAATTCTGAGATCTCTTCAACTACAGTTCCCTTTAACTCTTCTATTCCATTGATTGTTGTTCCATTTAGGACCTCTCTTAATAATTTGAATAGTAAGAGGTAAAGATTTGAATTATTGTCATCTACTCTTATCGTAGCTAATAAATAGTCAAGATATTTCTTAAAGGACTCTGTTTTACCCTTCTCGTTAATAATCTGAATTTTTTCAGCCAATTTTGCCATAGTGAGGTCAAAATGATCTTTCAATTCACGCATTATCTCATTTATTTTCTCAACTTCCTCTATATTATCGTCAATTTTAACGTATTTTTTGGCTTTATTAATTATTTCTAATCTCTTTAATATATCTGCACGTATTTCTTCTACTTCATTAATAGCTCTTTCAGTTTCTTTCAATAGTTCTAGATAAAGGTTTGATAGGTAAAGGTAAGCGTAACATAGTCGGATATCTTTAAAGTCCACACAGTTTCTTTCATATATGTCTATAATTTCTCTCATTTCTGTTAAACTTCTTATAGCAGCTCCTCTTCTCTTCGCTGTAATGAAATATCCATAGCGTGAATATGGGTTATCCAATTTTTCCTTAATTTTCTTTATTTGTTCATTCAGCTTGCTAAAAATTAATTCCTTATTCATATATTTTGCTATCTCACCAGTTACTATTGAGGAATATACAAAGAAATCTAAAGTTGGATTTTGGCCAATTTTTTTATCCGGGCTAAAGATCTGATACGCTAATATTAATGGATTATTCTTGCTATCTTTTCTTTTAGCTTCTTGTTGGTTTACATAATACATGATGTAATTAGCAACTATCTCTTCTGCCTCATGTTTATATTTTTGCTTAATAAATCCTGCAAATAATTTTGAAAATTCAGATAAAGTTTCTCCTGCTAATTCACTAAAATCTATATAATTAGATTTAATCTTTATAATCTCGTTGCTAGTAAAGTAACTAACTACATCTTCTATGAACGTATTTGAAGTTTCAATATCTTCTAGATGAAATTGTTTACTACCATACATTCTAAATTTCTCATTTACAATATCATTTACTTTTTCGAATACCTCTTCTATGTTAGTGATTTTTGTAGATGGATAGAATATTATCCAGTTAAAAGATTGTATCAGTCTCTTATTTTTGAGTATAGGAAGTTGTTTTAAGTTAAGATTATCATTTATTTTTAATAGTAGAGTGAATATCGCATTTTTAATGTCTCCTAGTCTTAAATCTATAGAATCGTGTCTTATTTTACCTAGGTTATATATTCTGGAAAACAATAAGTATAATAACTGTCTTTTCTTAGGTGTAGTCACATTTATTTCTGTGTAAGCTATTGCTAACTCATTCAGTAAATTAATTAGCTTTTCCTTATCAGCTTGAGTTTCAACAATAATAACTCCATGTATTATTTCATTGCTCTCTTTAATTTCCTTTATTAATTCATTAACTTCACTTTCATCTACCAGTTTGGCTAAAATAATTGTTCTATCACCATTTATATTTAAAACTCTAGCAAATTCCCCAATCCTTTTTACATTATTAATCGTAACTCCTTCTATTTCCATTAAGTGTATTAGGGACTCGATTTCCTTTTCCCTATCCGCGATATAGGTGTTAACGAATTGTAGTGCTTTATCCCTAATTTCTCTAGTTCTGAAATCTACTACTAATCCTCCAATATTTGTATTAATTACGCTTTCAAAGAAATTCCAAGATAACGCATATGCCTCACTTTTAGAGAATATTTTTAGCTTTCTGGCGTTTTCCTTCACGTTGCTTATATCAACACTTTCATATACTACACGCTCTAAATCATCACTAATAAAAATATAGAAGTCATCGTCATAGTAGGTAAGTAGGAAATCTTCAATATGATCTTGGTTCTTAGGAAAAGTTTCTATCCATCTTGAGTAAGGTATTAATGACCCTTTTACCACATGTTGGTCTAATGGCTTAACTATTAATTTTTCGTCAGTGAATATTCTACTCATAAGTATTTTATATAATTTGGTAACTTCTTTCCTATCCACTTCATTCTCTAATTTAGCTAATGTATCTAATTTTACTGTATCACCTTCCGAGTTTAGACTAGTTCCCTTATCTGATCTAGCTAATTCTAAAAAAATATTATCTATATTTTTAAGATTTTTACACAGTATTTCATTAAAGAATCTTACATATTTTCTTCTTTCTTGGTCAATTACCCAATATGGCATATCCATATACTGAAGTATCGTGAAATCCTGGATTCCTACAAGCTTTAACATACATTTTAGCATCAATATAAATTCTAATTTTGAAGGGTTTTCTATATTAATTCGTCTTATTCTTTCTATAAGTGCCAGATACGTCTCCGGAAATAACGTTTGTAGCTGTCCACCAGGTCCAAATACTTTCGAATAGGCACTTGGGGTCATTGATAAATAGATTGTTGAGTCTCCACTAACGTTAGCAAGTTCTTTTATTTTACTCCAAAATTCCTTAATTTCGTGCTGATAGTCTAGAAAGTAATCTACTGAACTTTCAACTTCGTCAACTAAATATACTCCATCTTTAAAGGATAGAAGATCTTCTATACCAGTTATCAAATCCATAAAGGATATTTTAGTGACGTTAATCTTATTCCTCTTTCCATACTCTTCAATAATATCTAAGAAGGTACTTTTACCTTGTCCCCAATCAGCAGTTAACGCAACTATTTCAGGGGATTGTCTTTTACTAGCGATTCTATCGATTTCATCCTTTACTTGTTTAAAGAATCTTAATCTATCAATATAAGGGGTACTATTGCTTACGCATGAGAAAATTTGATAAATGAAAGAGGAGTCAGCTGCTGTTTCACTAAGTCTTTTAGTACAACTCACATTCTCACTCTTCTCCTAGAATCATATCAATTCTCTCTACATTCCCAGCGTATGATCCCAACCTAGGATCCCAGGGTATTTTCACTAATGTCGGACTTTTCATCACAGACATTAGTCCACTAACTATTACATAACCAGTTTCTAATGAAGTCAAATTTCTAGCTAGAGAATCTGGCAATCCACCTGAAGCTGACATCACGTATCTTATGTCTTCATGGTATATCCTATGGAAGAAGAATGTATTAACCATTGATAAAACGTATTTATCTATGAACGCAGGTCGCTGGCTTACAAGTATTAGTGAGACTCCAAACTTTCTTCCTTGTGTTGCTAATGTGACTAAAATGTCTTTAGTTAAGTTGGCATTTATGGGATAATCGTTTGATGGAATGTAATTCTGGGCCTCTTCTATGATTAACCCTAAGAACCTTTGATATCCGTTATATTTTGATTTAGTTAGATAGTTAAATAATAAACGCGCTATATAACTTACGATAAGTTGTTTAGTAAGTATGTCAACCCCCGGAGAACCTTCAGCTGAAAAGTCCACTATTGCTAATCCCTTATTTTTCCAAATTACCTCTAATGTGCTTTCTGTGAATGATGCAGAATAATTGACTAATTGGAGCCTATTTATGACTTTACTCTTAAATATTTCCAGAGCACTTATAATTCCTCTAGCAGTGCTTGTGGTAATACCAGATTCTTTATTTTGTGGCATTGCTAATATTTCATTCTTTAACGTTTCTATTCCAACGTTTGTCCCCAAAAGGCTATTATATTCTTTATTATCGTGATTTGCAAGGGCTTGTTCTAGGAAATTAAGTTGAAGCGTATTATAAGAAGATTCTCCGTACTTTAATAACATTATGAATTCTGCTAGGTCTCTAGGAGTAAACACAGATAGATCTATTGTTAATTTTACATCGTTTCGATCTTTAGGTTCTTTCAGTATGTATTTTTTTATCCAGCCTCTTCCATTTGAGACTAGATCCATATTTATCGAGGCCAAATCAGAGTAGTCGCCGTTTGCATCAATAATTATCATTGGCAGTGCCGTTACTTTATCTTTTATTTTTATATTAGAGAGAAGTTTGATTAAATATCTCATATTATAACTTTTCCCACTTCCAGTTTCTCCAAATACCCCCACATGCATTGTTATTGCGTTAAGATCTAGTAATAATGGGATATCTGAACCAGCTAGTGTTCCATACTCAATTAATCCGTCCTTGCTCTTTATGCCGTAAAAGGAAAGCAAATCTTTCTCATTTCCCATCTCGGGTAGTCTTCTTATGAATGATCCAGGTTTAGGGGTAGAATTATGATTATATTTTTTAATTAAATGTAGATTAGCTTTGATTATTGTGTTCATGTCTAAAATTTCATAAATAGAGGGTTCTTTTAGCACAGACTTCACTATATCTCCTTTTTCATCAAAGAACTCATTAAGGAATTCATAATTCTCTACTCTTACGAGCGATAATTTTTCAGAATCGTCAACTAGTAGTAATTGTCCTACATTTATTTCCTCATCAGCTCTAATCAAACCTTGCAATTCATTGGCTTCACTCTTCTGTAACACTATTCCTATTGTTTCCCCTTTTTCCATATTTTGTTAGTTACGTTAGAAACGTTTTAAAACATAAACCTTAACCTAGAGTAGAATTATGATGCACTTAATCTAATATTGAAAGTGTTTGAGTTCAGAAACCATTAAGTGGAAGTTGGTTAGAGTTAGTGCTAGGGTAACTTGGCTATGGTATTTCAGCTCTAGAGTATTCTCCTGCTCTATTTTTGTGAAATGTCATGTAAAGAAGAATAGTGTAATATTGAATCCTTTTAAGTTCAATCGGGAAATTGAGCTTCATAAATTTGCATTAAATATTCTTTAGTTTGGACTTTAAGGGTTCTTTAGACTAACTTCCATACTGATATCTTTTATTATGCTTGAGATTGTTTTAAATGATAATCTACCATATCCATGCATTTCTATTAGTACTCCAGCTTTTTTACTTGCTTTTTCAGTTATTTCATAGTGGTGTCTTGGTAATACCGCAATTAATCTTCTGTGCATTGCAGATATGTGTTTTAACGCTATTGAAAGTAAGTCAATAAATTCCTCTTTTTCATTACTTGACATCTTCGATGGTGGATAATCGTAGGAATTGAATGGATAGCAGTTTTCGAGCTCCCTAGGCACGAGTAACATAGGTTCAGATACAGAATATACCTGTACCTTATCCTCCAAGTTATATTTTTTTAGGTTAGAGTAGGCTATTTTGTGAGTTGGGGAAAGCGAATAAGGTTTCACTACAGTGCATGGTAATAATAATGCAATTTCTTTATTTGATTTCCAGTATTCTATAAAAAATCGATGCCACTTTTTCACAACTGGATGTTTAAATGGGTCTATTCCATCTTCTTTAATTATCCTATCAAAATTAGGTTGTTTAAAATAGTCATAAAGTTGTTCGCATGCAAAGCTCATTTACTTCATCCTCTAGTTCTTCTTCTGTTTGATTATCTAAATATCTTGAGTATTTAATAAGTGGATGTTCTATTTCATATTCAGAATTTAAGAGAACCCACGCGTTTATTAGACTGCGGTCAATCCAGTTATCTAGTCTTACGGTAAATGGGTAATGTGTTTTGTCAAGAAATGTTAATAACGTTTCTAACTCCGCCTCATTAGCTCTTCTAGCTCTCCAAATTATTTTTCTTTCTCCGACATATCTTTCCCCTTTTCCTGGAATCAGAACCATGCCATGAATTCCCTTAACTCTGTACGTTGAGGTATCGACACTATCTGCATTAAAGTAAACCTTTCTCATGAATGGCGATCCTGCTCCTAAGACATGTATACTTCCTCTCCATATTTTTCTGACTAAGTGGTACATTGCCACTGCCAATTTTTTATTTCCACTTCTGTTTAAAGTAGGTGGTACAATTCCGCCAAATGCTACTATATCGGTATATTGGGAATAGAAATCTACTGCTTTTTTTATTGAATCTGTGTCATAAGCGTGTATTACAGGTATTATTTTTTTGTCGAAAACAGAGTATAAGTACTCAAAGTGTTTATAATTAAGTTCTGAGGGTTTTTGGCAAGGTTTTGTCGGTATATCAAGACTCATATATCTAGTCGCATCTAGCAGTTTGTATTTCTCAATAACCTTCTGTAAATCCACTTTTATACCCTTGACCATGATCTGATATCCGCCAGAATCTACCCACGTTTCATTTTTCCAATTTAATTCATTCCAATTTAACTGATTTATCATCAAAGGTGATTTCAATTCCCAGACAGGGATTTTTAAATCTGGAATGCCTAGTATTATCTTCATCTTTCCTGTAATTGGTAATACCCATTGGTTAAATCTTTTAGTTATAATAATACCACAAAAGTCAGGGAAACAACCCGTCATCATATTTCAGTTAAGGTTGGTTTCCTCACTCATTTAACATAATATTTTAGTGATTATTATCAGTTGCGTTTTACACTGTGTGTGTTATTGTACTTTTAACTTATGTGATCAAAGGAGCAACAAGTCTTATATTACTTACATTAATAGCTTTAGGATCAAATATTATTGTTGCAAGTACTATTAATGTTAAAATTTATAGCCCTTTTCCTGTTACACTAGTTTTTTCAGATTCAAATGGAGTAAAAATTGTGAATAGCAACATTACCCTAAATTTCAATAGTTCAAGTATATTGGTTAACGCCTACGTCTTAGCACCTTATTCCTATTCCATATTTATTAATGGAAACGAAACGAATAAGGTTAATCTCAGCCTAGAAAATGTTACCTACCTTGACCTGAATGTTACTGTTATACCTCAGTATGCCTATTTAAGGGTTAATGTAATTGGAAGGGGTACAGTTTACATGGAATTATATAATGGCACAATAATATCTGTTACGAACTCTAGTCTTATCAAATTATATAATGGTTCTAGTATCTTGCTTGAAGCTGATGGCAGTCTACTTAATTGGTCAAATGGAGCTTCAAATGCCATGCTTTGGTATAATGTTAATGGGAACTCAACAATTACAGCATTTTTCGGGAGCTCAGGAGTTGTTCAATCTAATGGCAACATTAAGCCAACTATAAATTATACTGAAATAGGGCTTAGTTTATTTGCAATAGGTTTCTTTTTGTTATATAAAATATATTCCAAAAGAGATCAAGATACTAATAGTTGATAACAAATTTTAAATGTGTGTATTCTTCTAAAAATATTAGAATGAATGAAAGATTAGTTAATTCTTCTAGTGGTTATTTGAGGAAAGCTATAAATCATCCAATTAATTGGTACACGTGGTCAGAGGAAATCTTTGAAATAGCGAAAAAAGAGGATAAACTAATTCTTGTCGACGTCGGAGCTTCATGGTGCCATTGGTGTAATGTGATGGATGAGGACACTTATGCAAATCCAGAAATAGTGAAGATAGTTAATGAAAATTTCATCCCAGTAAAGGTTGATAGAGACGAAATGCCAGATTTGGATAGAGTTCTTCAAAGTGCAGTAATGTCCTTAACTGGAGAGTCTGGATGGCCTTTAACCGTATTTATGACCCCTGATGGTAAGGTGTTCTTTGGAGGAACGTACTTTCCCCCAGAAGATAGATATGGAAGGATAGGGTTTAAGAAATTGTTATTGGAGATCCTTAGAATTTGGAGGGAAGATAGAAATCAGATCCTTTCATCAACAATTGATCCAAAGATGTTAGTTCCTAAATTTAGTGGTGGCACTATAAGTTCACATATGTTAGACGATGCTTTTTCTTACATAACATCTTATTATGATATAGAGTACGGTGGATTGGGATATGGAGCCAAGTTTCCTCATCCTTTTGTGGATTTACTATTCCTTAACTATTCAGCAATTAGAGGGGATGATCTAGGTAAAAAGTTAGGGCTTTTTACGTTGAGAAAAATGTATTATGGTGGAATTTTTGATCAGGTTGGTGGAGGCTTTCATAGGTATACAGTGGATAGAGAATGGAAATTACCTCATTTTGAAAAATTATTGATAGATAATGCTGAACTGTTATATGATTATTTTGCTTATTATTTAGCATTTAATGATATAGAAATGTTAGACGCTATATCTAACTTAGTAAATTTCGTTTTAAGGGAGTTATATATAGAAGGAAAAGGTTTTGCGAATAGTTTAGATGCTGATAGTGAGGGGATGGAAGGGAAATATTATACATGGACTGAAGAAGAGCTAAAGAGTGCGTTAGGCGAAGATTTTAGTTTAGCAACTAAGATATTTGATTTAAGAAACACTGTAGAGGTTGAAGGTAGGAAAGTTTTGCTAAGAGGAATAGATCTTAGGGAATTATCAAGATTATTAAGTTTACCCGCAAATGAGGTAATATTAAAAATAAATGAGATTAGAAAGAAACTACTAAAATATAGAGAGGAAAATAGGAGGACCCCATACAGAGATGAAACTACGTATACTTATACTAACGCTAAGATGGTAGAATCGTTGTTGTTCTCCTCGTTAATTCTAGATAAGGGTCTTAATGAGTCTAGAGTCGTGTTAAATAAAATAAGCAGAAACATTACTAGAAGATTAGATGGTGGAAAAGACGGCTTACCAGAAGATTATATATCTGCACTACTAGCTAGTATATCAGCATATGAGATATTGGGCGAAGAAAGGTATTACGATTTAGCAATTGAACTTGGCAGGAAAACAATAGATAACGTGAATCTAGATAATTTTACTGACGCACCAAATGAATCTACGAATTCTATGTACATCAGAGCTTTACTTAAATTATCGTTGCTATCTGATGAATTTAAGGTTAGTGAGGAGAAAATTAAGCACTTAATTCCGCCTTTAAGCGCTGAAAACGCTCAGTTTATTGCGGGTATCATGAATTCTGTTTCTAGTTATATTAATGGAATGGCTCATGTAGTTGTAGTCGATGAAGGAGATGGTTTAGCGGAGAAATTACATAGGGTTGCTTTATTAACTTATTATCCTTTTAAATTGGTCGAAAAGGTTAATGAGAGAAGAGTTGACTATGTTAGTTCGATTATAAGAGCTATGTTAAAATATAATGCGGGAAAGAGTAGAGCCTATATTTGCATAGGTAATACTTGCAGTATGCCAATAAGCGAGGAGGAAAAAATTAAACAATTACTTAAAACTAAGCTTTAACACTTTAGTATATGGGGAGGCTGGATAATAAGAAAGTAGTTATTGTAGGTGTAAGCGAAGGTCTAGGTTATGCTACCGCATATTTTGCTTTGAAAGAAGGTGCGCAAGTTTGTATTAATGCGAGAACAGAGAGTAAATTGAGAAGAATGAGGGAGGTACTAAATAAGTATGGTAAAATAGAGTACGTAGTTGGGGATGTTTCTAATATAACTGGGGCTAAAAACGTAATAGAGAAATGCGCCTCACTAATTAATGGTATAGATCACCTAGTGATTTCAGTTGGCGGATATATAGAAGATACTATAGAAAATTTTAGTGGGCTTGACGAAATGTTAACTAATCATATTAAAATACCTCTTTATGTTATTAATGCTTCTCTGAAATTTCTAAAAGAAGGTTCTAGCGTTGTTTTGGTCTCATCGATGAGTGGTATTAGTAAAGCTTCACCAGATCAATTATCATACGCTATAGCCAAAGCTGGATTAGCTAAGGAAGTTGAAGTTTTGGCGTCTGAGTTAATTAATAAAGGTATAAGGGTTAATGGTATTGCTCCGACTACAATAGATGGCGAATTCGAACCCGAGAGGAATTGGAGAAAGAATAGGAAATTGGGAGATGATAAGGCTCCACCAGAAGATTTCGCCAATGTGATTATTTGGCTTTTAACTGATGAATCTGAATGGATAGATGGTGTTATTATACCAGTTCACGGTGGCTCAAGGCTAAAGTAGGTGCGATATAAATATGAACAATATGGAATATCTCCTAAGGAATGTGGATGAATTATGGAACAAGTATACTAAGCATGAATTTGTAGTTAGAATGAGAAATGGTTCCCTACCTCTTGACGTTTTTAGATATTACCTTATACAAGATGCTAAATATGTTGAAGATATGTTAAAGTCTCTTTTATCTGCTTTATCTAAAGGTCCTATAGACAAAGTAATGAGAATACTTAACGTAATTATCACTACAAGAGACAAGGGATTAGAGACAAACAGTAAGCTTTACACTAGGCTTAATATAAGCCGAGAAGAGATAGTTAAAACAGGGTACAATTTAGTAAACTACGCTTACACGAGACATTTATATTACTACGCTAACATGGGTTGGAATGAATTTTTAGTTGCAGTAACACCATGTATGTTTGGATACAGTATAATTGGTGAATATGTTCTTGAAACCCCTCATGAGATTTATAAATTATGGGCTTCATTTTATGCTTCAGATGAGTATAAGAAAAGGGTTGAGGCTATTCTCAGCGCGTTAAATGAAATAGAAATTAATGATAATCTTATAAAAATATTTATAAATTCTGTTAGGTTCGAAATAGGTTTTTGGGATTCGTCTTTAAGAAAGGATCCTACGGTGTATTAAAGATGAACTGGATGAAAGAAACGAGTTTTTTAGTGGAGTGTCATAGGAATGGAGTCTTGAGAATTGAAGTTAACGCTTCTAATTATTCTTTAAATTTCAGTCTTTCTAATGGAAAATTTAACTTCTCGTTGTTTTCGTCAGATAATGTCAGACTTTCATACGACGGGAATAGACTGATTGACATGCATAACTTACAAGTATTGAAAGGTAATGACGCTAAAGGACAGATATTAGGGGTCATTAATAATATCAAGGAAGATATTATTAACGAGGTAAGTAATTTACGTATAAAATACGATATCCCAGTAAAACTTTTAACTGAACTTTTAATTACGGCGTTTAGATTAGATTATAATGAAATAAGTTGTCTAGATCATAATGCAGAGTATTTGTTCATTCATTTAACGAATGACTTTGCTAGGTATTCATCTAATTTTGAGGTTGTAAAGAAGTTAAAGATCAGTTTGGGTGGAAAAAATGGGTGTATAAAAGCTGTTATAAACCTTAATACAACTTATGAGCAAAATTCCTTTTTATTCTCGTCTGATTGCCTAAATTTTTACAATAGTATAGAGGAATTTAACGCATTTTTGACAAGTTATAAAACACTTAATGAAAAATATATAGAAGTGATAAATTATTTAAAATCTAAGATACAACCTTAATCCTTTAAACGGATAATATTAGTTATATCATATTTAATGAACTCTAGATTTAACTTTCGTAACAAGTCCTCTGCGTGATTAGTTATAGCCGGTGCCATAAGTATCCCTCTAACTTTCTCCCCTTTAACTTCCTTTACGTACAGATAATATCGATATAGTTGAGATACTGCACTAAGTTGTGCTTTACTTCTTTTAACCTCGACTAATACAAAATTACCGTTTTTATCCATTCCTACTAGGTCTACCTTTCCGTATGGCGTCTTATATTCTCTAGCAAATGGATGAAATCCTTCTTCAACTAGATTAGGATTTTGCATTACCATGTTTACTACGTCAATTTCTCTTCCTTTGATCATGAAATCTCCTTCTCTAACTATCGACGAAGTTATGTAAAATACTTCCTTTAAAACGATCTCTATTATTTCATTTGGTCTTTTTCTTTCAGCAACAATCTTTAATGGATAGCCATTAATAATGTCTATTTGAGTTCCAGGTGGTTGCCAATTAAGAGGTTCTCTCTTAACGCTCTCGTGTATTATAACTGTGCCATCTGGCTTCAGTATTATTAACCTAGGAGATTCCGAGGCTTTAGATTCAGCCCTTCCTTTATATTTTACTTCACAAGTTGCAAAAATTACCAATAATTCTCTATAAATTTTTTGTGATAAGAAGAAGTAAGTTTCTTGGTTACTTGGACTTAGTAATACCGAGTACACAGTATTACTAAGGTGTAATGTTTAAATACCTTATTGTTTCACACCATAATGATGGAATATTACTATTTTATTCTCTATTTTCTTGTTTTTATAGTAGATATTTTGATAATTTTACAGACATATAAAGAGATTAAACTGAGGAAGACAGTAAATGGTAGTTTTATGGATAAGGTATCAATAATTGTCCCAATAAAGGGCATTGATGTGGGATTAGAAAGAAATGTAGAATCTTTACTTTCGCAAGACTATCCTTATCCATATGAGGTTATATACGTTGTCGAAAAAGGTGATGAAGTTGAAAATCTTCTTAGTAAATATAATGTTAAGATTGTGTACTCAGATTACAATTGTGATATATGTAGTGGTAAAATTAGAGCCCAATTATCGGGTATTTTAAGAGCTTCAAATAAGGTAATAGTATTTGCTGACTCAGATACGTTCTATCCCAGAGATTGGTTAAAAAACTTAGTTTCTCCACTAGATAAATATGATGCTACGACAACGTTTTCGTGGCCATCTCCATCCAGAATAAGTTTAAGCAATTTAATAAGAGCTGGTTTCTGGACCTTAGGTTTTGAGTCTCAATCGCTTGAAAGTTCTAGATTTTTGTGGGGTGGCTCAATGGCTCTAAAAAGAGAGTTTTTTGATGATGAAGTGTTAGATGAGCTATCTAAGGAGTGGTGTGATGACTGTACTTTAACAAGAATAGTAAAAAGAAGAGGAGGTAAAATAGGTTTTGTAATTAACGCAATACCGCTTAACGTTTATGATGAGAGTAATCTGATAAGTTGGTCCTCTAGGCAAATAATAACTATATTGGCTTATTCACCAAGGGGAGCTAAGGCATATTTAGTAGTGGGTACATTTTTCACTTTAATTTTGATTTATACATTAGTTTTTCACAATATAATTACTTTTACTCCATATATTCTATGGATAGTTAAGAATTTAATAAGGGGAATAAGGTATCCTAAACAAGCCTTAATTGCGTCTATAATGTCTGTAGTTGCCATACCTTATGCACTATTCCTCCTCATATATAACTGGAATAAGAGAGAGGTGTATTGGAGAGGGAAAAAATATATAGTAAAACCTTTAAAGCAGAAGTAGAAATACAAATTGGTGCTGACGTTCTACCCCTGAAGACTTGATGATTGCAGGCGTGATGCTGAGATGATGACGTCGAGTGCTATAGAAAGATGATATAAGGACCACTACTGATAATATTCCACATGCACAGTGTTACTGTGGAGATTTATTTAAACGTATATTCATTTAGGCATGAGTTAGAGCGTTTTACAATAGAAGAGGAAAGAGATAATTGGTTAGCTGTGAAAGGTAGATTTAATGAGAGGTATATAATAAAGGAATTCAGCGATTATGGAATTTTAATTTATCCCGTTAATAATTTGGAACGAGATATATTAAGCTCATTTTCTCAGCAATTACCCTCCATTGGTAAACTTAAGGAAGTTCTATATATGCCAGAAAGGTGGATCGATAGATTAGATTTAAAGATTACCGAAAGCAGTATAGAAGTTGCCTCATTAAACTTAGAGTATATAACTGGATTAGATATTATAAATTCGTTAATTTCAAATAATGGCTTTGAATATTTCGAGTTAGATGACAATTCTATTTCAATAAGAATACGAATTACACGGCCTTTAAATAGCGTTTCTCTAGATGGTTACATTAGATTGATTTACCATTCGTTAAGACTCTATTATAACGTAAAGAGAGCACAAGAGGATATTGCTACTAAGATTACTCTTGATTACATAAAGAGGATATAAAAATGTCCAAGTTTTTCATAACATAATGCTATGGCTATTAATGACCACAGGTAAGTGTAATCTTAAATGTGATTATTGTGGTGGCTCTTTTCCTGCTAATATTGTACCTTATGAAACAAAATATGATATAAATAAAATTAAGAGGATTATTGAAAGAGATAATGATGCTACTATAATATTCTATGGCGGAGAACCTTTGCTAAATTATAAGTTCATTATCTCAGTTTTAGATAATGTAAAGGCTAAGAGGTATGGGATACAAACTAATGGTATAGCAATTAAACTTCTTCCAGAAAAATATTGGAGAAAAATTAACCTCGTGTTATTATCTATAGATGGTAGAGAGGAAATTACTGATAAGCATAGGGGAAAAGGTATCTATAAAGCTGTAATAAGGTCTGCACGATATCTTAAGGATTTAGGTGTTGAAACTATAGCAAGAATGACAGTCACGCAAGATACTGATATTTTTGTTGACGTTATGCATTTACTAAATTTAGGTCTATTTGACAAAGTGCATTGGCAACTAGATGTCATATGGAGCGAGGAATGGGATTTTAAAAGATGGGCGTCATCATATTTGCTAGGAGTTAGAAAACTTACTGAATATTTCTTATCTAAGCTAAAGGAGGGGAAAGTAGTTAAGATTATACCAATATTAGGTGTAATTAGCGCACATTTTTATAACGGATATAGAGGCTCTCCGTGCGGGGCAGGCTACTCATCGGTAACAATAACACCAGATGGGAGAATTCTTTCTTGCCCGATAGCGGTAAGAGAAAAATGGGCCGAACTAGGTGATTTAGATAAAGGATATAAGCTTTTGGAAGATCCTTTACCTGACGATTGCAAGAAGTGTGAGTTCAAAAACTATTGTGGTGGCAGATGTTTATATGCGCAGAAAGAACGATATTGGGGAGAAGAAGGATTTAAGATAGTTGACGAAGTTAATAAGGAGTATCTTCGCACGGTATTGTCAATAATTCCAGAGGTAGAGATATTGATAAAAAATGGTACAATTAGACTCAGTGATTTATATTATAATCCAATACTAGATTCAACCGAAGTTATACCTTAAAAACTCTCTTTACACAATATACTATAATGTCTGTTAAGTTTGAGGAAAGCAAGAAGTTGATAGATCTTGTAAAAAGTATGTTAGTTACGGCTACATCATCAATTTTAGTAGTCACGTATAGCATTGATCAAGAAGCTGCTTCTGAAATATTGACAAGAGCAGCTAGTGGAGTTAATACGTTAGTGGTGACTAGTGATAAGAACTGGGCTAGATGGTTAATTAATCAGAGAGAAGCTTATAAGAAAGACGAAGAGAATAGACTAAAAAAGGAGCTGGAGAGAAGTCAATCACTTTACAAGCAAATAACGTATTTTACGATAATTATTCCAGTATTAATTGGAGTTGTAGATTTATTACTATTATTGTTCACAATGATAAGGGAGATAATATATTTAGATTTACTATTATCTCTCCTAGCAATAGGATTAATAGTATATTATGGGATAAGACGAAGGCGGCAAACCTTATCCCAAATAAGTGTATTAAGAGAGAATCTACGAAATTTGGTGCAAGAAACTAGCCAAATCCGTAATGAAATTAAAGAAAAACTTAAGATTATTGAAGTTGATAAACAGTTATCATTTTCGATCCTTTCTTGTGATGATAAGGCAATATTATTTTCAGCCCCCTTTAGATTTTCAAGTCTTGAATCGTCAATTCATATCTTGACTGAAATATCGAAAGATATCGTCAATCAGATTGTCAATCTCATTACCTCTACCCAAACTAAGGTGTAATGATAGGTCCTATATATTTTGTAAACCCTAACCTTTGATTATAAGCGTCTATGTGATGGACTTTGATTTTTCTCAGCAGGGCAAATGGGTCTTTTAATCTAAGATTGTGAAATCCATATTCTAAATATTTATTATTTTATTCATTTTCTAGTTTACTTAATATTGACTCTACTTTCATGATATATTTGAACCTTTTAAATTGCTTACTAAGTGGCTATAGTATTCATCAATTCTTTTTACTAACATATCATTTGTAATTCCTCTCATAAAAGCCATAATTGAGGCTCCTCCTGCTCCTACTCCCTCCTTGACGTAACCCTTCTCATATGCTCTAATTCCATCGAAAGCTGATATTGTGAGATCTATCATACTTGCCAGCACTTTCACATTTACTTGCCTGGATAGTCCTAGCATATCTGCAGACCTATCCTCGACTACCCATTTCGTTGTACCTATGGTAATATCTTGTAATTTATTTTTGTCAAATTCCTTAATTATGGCAGATGCTGCTATCATTTGAGTTCCTCCAGCTAGTAGTATTTTTCCTTTAAACCCTAAAGATATACCAGCAACTCCTAGCAATACTGGATCAGATACCTTAGCTATCTTACCTATCAAATCTGGTGGTAAGTTCCTTAGGGCTTCTTCTACTACTTTTCTTTTTAGTTCTTTTGGATTTTCTGGAGAGGCTGAACTTACTTTGCCCATTGCATCATATCCTAACGCTAGTAATGTAGCCATTGCAGTAGTTGTACCTGCAGGTATCGATTCTCCTATTACTATTAGTTTAAAATTATTAGACAGCTCCTCACCTAGTCTTATACCATTTTCGAGGATCTCGTTAGTTTTTTGTATTGTAAGGGCTTGTCGTCTGATGTCTTTTCCAGGTTCTCCGTGAAGATCTATGAAAGGAATTTTAGGTATAATTCTACTGCCAGCATTAACTACTAATTTTAAAGGGTTAATGAATGAAAGTGAAGCTCTTGTTAATAAGGCAGGTGTGGGAATTCCGTTAGGACTAACTGGAATTGTGTTTATGCTTTTACATTTCCCTAAAATTACATATTCAGCATCTGCAGCAGGAGTAAAATGTGTTAATTCAGGTGTAGCGCCAGCTATCGTTATCCCCGGTATTAAGCTGACATCAGTAGTTCCTATAACCAGAACGTAGGCAAAGTTCTCCTTTAAATACGAGACCTCTGCATCATAATATGTCTTAATCATTAAATGCATATAATTGTTGTTTTACATATAAGATTTTGTGAGCTTTTGGGATTATTACAAACTGATTGAGGAAGGAACTTTAGTTAGCCTTGAAGAATTTAAAAATAACCAACAGTTAAAGGAAAAAGTAAAAGAGGGGATAAGAGGTCTGGTAAGTATACTTTTTAAAGAGATCTCTAGTATTATCACCTTTATTTCAAAGGAAGATGCGATATTCCAACTGATGAAGTTAGGTGTTATTTCACCAATACTGTCGCAAGAGCTTTTAGACATATTGTCAATAGTCGATAATTTAGACAATGAGGATGATGAAGTGATATATGGAATGCTTGTAAGAATCATGGAAGATATAGAAGAAACAATAAATAATATAGAGAAATATAAAGTCAAAAATGTTAGTTAATTTTTCTATTAATAGCAGAAATTTTCTCCATTGTAGCCTGTATTTCTTCCTCTGTATTATAGAAATGCGTTGAGATTCTTATGCCTTCTCCTCTTGGTGATATTACAATATTTTCCTTAAATAACTCCTTTGCAATGTCTCTCGCTCTCTTTGTTTTTACTATTACTATTCCAGCTCTTTTATTTTCCGGTGTGATTACCTCTAATCCATATTCATGTGCAATTTTTATTGCGAACTGTGAAAGATGCATCACGGAATTCTCAATCATATCCATATTTTCATCTATTATCTCACAAGATTTAGCAAGAGCTAAATTAGAAGCAACATCTATGGTACCTAGCTCAAATCTTCTAGGTCCCTTTTCTAATTTAAATGTAGTGGAATCGAAATCTAAGTAATTTTCCGTAGATTTCCATCCATAAAATGGTGGATCTTCTATAAGACCTTTTTTAACATACATAAATCCAGATCCTTGTGGACTCATTAACCATTTATATCCCCCTGCTACTACAAAGTCCACATCAAACTCCTTTACATTAATTTTTACTGCACCTGCACTTTGGATGACATCAAGAAGTACTAATGCGCCGTTTTCTCTTGCTGCTTTCACGATCTTTTTTACGTCAACTCTTAAGCCAGTATTGAAACTTACATGGCTTATCGCTACTAATTTTGTATTTTTATTAATATTTGCTATAATATCTTCCTCAAATGTATATGGTGTCGTTTTAACTATATTTACCTTAACTCCCTTTTTTACTAATTTCAAAAATGGATATACTACAGTTGGAAATTCCAAATTATCAGTTACTATATTATCGTTCTCTTTAAAATTTAAGCCATGTGCTACAACATTTACTCCATAGCTAGTATTTGGAATTAACGAGATTTCTTCTACGCTAGCCCCTATTAAATTAGCTATTTTAGATCTAATCTGGAAAAATTCATTCTCCTCTTCTTTACTAACCGCTATACTTCCTTCAGTCGTAACTTCATAAAGATACCTATAAGCCTCAAATAACGAGGGTAAAGGAGTAGGTGAGATAGCAGCATGATTTAAATATATGTATTTTTTTGTAATTGGAACGAACTCTCTAAATTCTTTAGGATCCTTTAATTTCATTTTTTATCTCCTTTAATACTTCTGGGTCTTCCAATATAGTTTCATCTATCTCTTTTCCCAATAGTAAGTCTCTTAATACTCTTCTAACTATTTTACCGCTTCTAGATTTTGGTAATCTTTCAACCTTATATGCCTTGTCAATAATATAGATAGGGCCTAAGAGTTCTCTTACCTTTGTAATTATCGTTCTTTCATCGCTGTTACCCACGTAAAAAACTATCAATTTCTCTCCTTTTATCTCATCTGGTATACTAACTGCTGCTGACTCTACAACTCCTTCGATTGAATTTATGACACTTTCTACTTCACCACTGGTTATTCTATGACCTGCTATCTTTATCATATCGTCATCTCTACCAACTATCTTTACGTAATTATTGTCATCTATTATGGCTAAATCCCCCGTATCATGTGCGTTAAATTTTTCAAAGTAGCTCAGAAACTTGGAGTTATCTTTCCAAATTCCTATAAATTGAGTGGGGAATGGCGCTTTTGCAACTAGGTGTCCTACTTGTCCTCTTATACTCTTTCCTTCCTCATTTACAGTATCCATTATTGCCCCTGGAAATGGCAATCCTGCATATCCTATTTTCGGCTCAACGCCGTCTAAGCTATATGGATATCCTACAACGTAACCTAGTTCAGTCTGTCCATATACGTCAGCTACTTTATCGGAAAATCTCATTGCGTATTTCCATGAGGTCTCATCCATTATTTCTCCTGCCGTAGCTATAAATTCTACTTTAGGTAGTTTAATATCCATCTTTTGTAGTGTTCTAAGTAATGTAGGTGAAGTGAACAGAACCTTAGGTTGTAACTCATCAATTATATTAGGTAGTCTATTTGCTGGATAATCTGGTGCTCCTTCCATAAATGCCAAAGTAGCTCCGTGTGTAAGAGTTCCGTACATAATTCTTGAAAACGTTATCCATCCTACATCAGCAGTAGTTAAAACTATATCATTGTTCTTTAGCGAAAACATTAAATCAAACACAGAATAGTTTCCAACCATCCAAGCCCCATGAGGTAGTATTACGCCTTTAGGTTTCCCAGTAGTCCCAGAGGTATACATTATTTTTAATGGTTCATTGCTTTCTATATGTTCGAACTCTTTATATTCAGTTGGATAATCGAAGACGGTATCCCTAGGTAACACAAGATTGGCTAGATTCGTATAGAGTTTTATTTCCTTTCCTCTTCTAAAAGTTTTATCCGTAGAAATTACTAATTTAGGCTCTAAATTCGAAATTCTACTAGTTATAGCGTTAATTCCTAATCCAGCAAAGATTAATGTATAGATAACTCCTAACCTAGCAGAAGCTAGTATTGTGGCTATAGTTTGAATTGTGTTAGGCATATAAATTGCTACTCTATCTCCTTTTTTTACTCCTTTATCTAGTAGTAATCCAGCTATCATTGAACTTATTTTATTCAGATCACTGAAGCTAATTTCTTCAGCTTTCTTGTTTTCTTGATAGAATATTAGTGCCTTCCCTGAATGATTAAGAGCGTTATATGCAATATTTGTAGTTCCATTAATGAACCATCTGGCAGTAGGCAATTTATTATCTCTTAGTATTACTCTATTCCATCTATCAAAGAAAAATAGTCTGTTAGCAAAACTTTCCCAATAGTTTTCTGGTTTCTCTATTGACTGTGTATATAACGTATAGTAATCCATGGTTATCATTTATTAATAAAGAGTATTTAATTTATTTTTACATTATATTTGGTTTCTTGACAATTCAGTATACTCTTCTTTTTATAATTTCTCCTCCACAATACGGGCATCCCTCATAAACTGTTTCGAATTCCCTCTTACAGTTTAAGCACATATATTTAAATTTAAAGCTTTTTTCTACTTTCTTGCTAATTTTTACTGATGAGAATTGTATTCCCAGGTATTTAAGTACGTTTTGAACTGATAGGTCATCAGTAAAAACAATTGATGGCTGTAAATCTAACGCTAACGCTATGATTGATATATCAGTTTTAGATAGTTTTCTCTCCCTTATCTCATTTAGTACTTTAAAAACTTTATCGCTGTTTTTTAGTGATGGCTTCATTACTATTACTTTTCCCGAAGATATAGAGATCTCTAAATTAAATCTAGAATAACTGTCCTTTATTTCATTTATTACCTCTTGTGTAGTATATACTTTGTCTAAAGATAGTTGCAGTCCCGCAAGAAATGCAGACGTGTCAAATATGATATGCATGGAGCACTTCTCCTATTAAGTCTAAATTATAGAATCTTAATATTTTCGCCCTATTCTTAGATACCCTAATTGTAATTTGTTGGTTAGTTTTTATCAATGTAGCAACTTCACCATCTACCACAACTCTAGCTGTCTGTGGATATCCCTTATCCTCCAATTTTAATGTTAAGGTTTTTGGCGGTATTACCACTGATCTCAAATAATAGAAAATGGGGTTCACGAATATGATCTCTATTGCATTTAAATCTTTATATAATAGAGAATTTGTTATTGATAATCCCCATCCACTACTTCCTTGAGGTGTAGAAACTAGCACACCATCACCTTCTACGGAAACTTTTTCTGTATCAAACTGTATACCAATTCTTATAGCTTCTGGTCTATCATATAGTATTCCTGCCTCATTAAATGCTAATTCCACTTTATCGTTAGAAATCATTTCCAGAAGCATGTATTCCTCTTCCTTATAGTCTCCCTTTTTCAATCTGAGCAACGCATCTTCAATTTTATCCATAGGTACGTCCATTAACAGTCCTCTTCTTCCTGCTTTCACTGCAATTACGGGTTTACCTTGTTTAACAGCTCTTAATAAAGTTCCATCTCCACCTACTGCTATAACATAGTCAAAATCACTATCAACTACCTCAAAACCTAATCTGAAGGAGATTTCCTTAATTTTTTCTACAAAGCTATTTAGTTGAGCAATTGGCTTGCTAACTATCTTAACTCTCATTTATATCTCATATCTAAGTAAAAGCTATAATATTCTTCCTCCTTTAATCCAAAGCTTAAGGAAAAACTTAATAGTCATGGTATTAATTGTCAACTGCAACAATGAAGGGATTAAGAATTATAATTGCTAGAGTCATTTACGCTATTCATTGGTTTTACTTAGCACCATTGATACCTTATTTTGCAATCAAGTTAAATATATCATTTCGAGTTCTTGGATTAATCCCCTTTTCCTTCTTCTTAGGTTCTGGTATTATGCAAGTGCCCTCAGCTTATCTATCAACTAAGATAGGGCTAAGAAATACCTTAATTTTAGGCCTTGTAATCATGAGTATCTCGCCATTATTAGTAGCCTCATCAAGCAATTTCATCGAATTGCTAATATTTTATCTTATAGATGGTGTTGGTGCTTCAATGTTCTTTTCCACTGGCGGGGGCATTTTGGCATCATTAAATAAAGATTCTCCAGGATTAGCATTGGGCATATATAATACTGCATTTGCAATAGGTGGTCTCATAGGTCTAAACTGGTATTCAGCCTTTGGTAAGGACTTATCATTCTATATACTATCTATCCTAACGTTTGCCTCATTAGTTATTAACATTAGTAATCCAAACCTTAAGCCTAATTGGAAGATGATTAGGGATTATAAGATCGTAATTCTAGGCATAGCATTAGCTGGAATATGGGGTGTTTACTACGCCATTGGAGAACTTTATCCCTCATTTGCATACTATTATATGCATTTAAGCTTGTTGAATTCTAGTTTATTTGCGTCTCTTTTACTGGCTTCTTCAATTATTGGTGGTAGCTTAACTTTTTTGGCTGATAGGAAAATCAGAAAGTTCAAACTCTTGATAATATCGGCTATATTAGGGTCAATTCCCTCTCTTCTTCTTTACTCCGAACTGTATGTTTTAGGAATATTAATAACAGGTATTTTCAATGAGCTAGCGATTTCAGTACTTTATTCCATTATTGCGGTTTTGCAGAAAGGTGCCAATACTACTATGGGCCTTGCATTAATTAATTCATTAAATATATTGGTTGGCATGAATTTTGAACCATTGGCCTCATATTTTGGATATTATATGTGGATTGTGGTTAACGTAGTAGGATTATTACTTTTTTCATTGATATTAATAGTTAGGCAGAATATCTCAGTTTAACTTTTACTTGAAAAACTTTACTTTCATTGATAAGTTCTAAATCCCCAATTTCATTTAATAGACGTATTTTAAAGATCTTTTGCTTTGGTCCTCCATTTACTCTTATTGTCACCCAAGAGTTTACTCCATAAACTAAGATAACTACTTTTCCATTTACCCTTACAGTTTTACTAGTAGAAGGTAATAGTAAAATCTCTTCTTCGGTATACTTCTCACCCACATATTTCGTTCCTTCTGATATTATAAGATTATAATATTTAAACCATAAATAAGTCAAAATGGGTAGTGGGATTACAAGAATTGCTAAACTCAATTGAGTTTGATCAAACACATATAACATTACGATGCTTGGTAATAAAAATTTGCATTAAGGTTTAAATAGTATAAACAACAGAACCTTATAGGTGATATGTGAATGAATGAGTACGACATGGTGATAATAGGAGGAGGTCCAGTAGGTCTTTTTTCAACCTTTTATGCTGGATTAAGGGATATGAAAGCCTTGTTAATAGATGCTCAAGATGAATTAGGAGGGCAATTAGTATCACTATATCCAGAGAAGATAGTATATGATGTAGGTGGTATTCCCGGAATTCAAGCATACGAATTAGCCCAAAGACTTATTGAACAAGCTAAGATGTTCGGGCCGGATATAAGGATAAATGAATGGGCAGACATGATAGAGAAGACCAACGATAACATGTGGATAGTTAAGACTGATAAAGGGTCTTATAAGACGAAAACAATTCTTATTGCAGCGGGTATTGGGAAAATAACTCCATCAAGATTGGGTGCTAAGGGAGAAATCGAGTATGAAAATAAAGGTGTTTATTACACCGTGAGAAGAAAGAAGGATTTTGAGGGCAAAAGAGTACTAGTAGTAGGTGGAGGAGATTCCGCAGTAGATTGGGCATTAACTTTAGCTCCAGTAGCTAAATCCGTTACGTTAATTCATAGAAGAGATCAATTTAGAGCTCATGAAAGAAGTGTAAAGGAACTGTTTAGGGTAGCTAACGTATATGTGTGGCATGAGTTAAAAGAAGTGAAGGGGGACGGGAATAAAGTAACTCAAGCTATAATATTTGATAATAGAACAAAAGAGGAAAAAGTATTAGATATTGATGCGGTGATTATAAGTATAGGCTATAAGGGTGATTTAGGTAATATTCCAAAATGGGGAGTAAATATGAAAGGTAGGGATATTTTAGTTAATGGAAAGATGGAAACTAACCTCCCTGGCGTATATGCAGCTGGTGACATCGTACAACAAGAAGGTTCTCCAAAACTTGCTTTAATAGCCGTAGGTTTCTCTCATGCCGCAATAGCAGTAAGCGTTGCTAAAAAATACGTGGAACCCAGCGCATCTCTGTTTGCAGGTCACAGTTCAGAAATGGACAAATTTAAACCTAAATAATTTTTTATCTTTCTTTAAACACAATGAGAACAGAGAGGCTCAATAAAGATTTCCCTGGCGTAAGAAGTTTTTATATAATTGGTGATATAGCGATAATTACCCCTAAACGAGTTAATGTAGATTATAAACTAGTTGCTCAGAAAATCATGCAGAATCATCCTAAAATAAAGGCGGTGTATCTTAAAAAGAGAGTAAAGGGCGAGCTCAGAACTAATGAACTAGAATTTTTAGCAGGCGAAAAGACAACTGCTACTATATATAAAGAAAATGGTCTTTCATTTTATGTAGATATATCTAAGGTCTATGTTAATCCATCTCTATCAGGTGATAGGCTTAGAAATGTTGAGCTAATTAACGATGGTAGTATTATATTAGACGCGTTTACTGGATATGGGGCAATTGCGTTAAATATAGCTCATAAAAAGAAAGTATATGTTGTAGCAGGTGATATCAATATTGAAGGATTATATATGCTCAAGGAATCCTTAAGATTAAATAAAATAAAGGGAATAGTAGATATAATACAGTTTGATGCAAAGTCCTTGCCATTTAGAGATAAATGCTTTCAAATAACATTTGGTGACAATCCCACAATGATAGTGAATTTTAAGGAGGAATTATGCCGTGTTTCACAAAATGTTGTATTTTATTATTTATGTGAATCAGAAGCTAAGGCAAGAAATGATTTAGGTGAAGCTAACTGGATTAAAATTAATGATTACTCTAAGAATCTCTTCATCTTTAAGGGCCTTGTCAGATGCTAAGATGTAAGCTTCACCCTCCCATTCAGCTTTAAGTAAGTCTATTATCTTTCTGTCTATATCCCTAGCAGCCTTATCAGAGTTTATCATTATTGTAGAGCCTTCTATAAAGGTGGATTTCCGAAATATGATTTTGTTGCTATTTTCGAAGGAGAACTTAAAAGATCCTCTACCATGTATTATGTCTATAAGGTTATATACTCTAATTACTGCATAGATAAAGCTTCCGTCATTTTTAGCTATTTTCTTAAAACTATCACTAAGATCTTTAGCTCCTTTATCAGCAGAGATTCCGATAATGCAATCTCCCCTTATAGTGAGATAATTATCCTTAGTTATCTCTAACGTAGTTTTATGTAAAGCTCTAATATTACTATGCCCTTTTATCCTTACCTTATCTATCGCTATCAATTTTAGCTAATATAAATGTGTAACCTCTCACCTCTATAAGCTTAGCGTTAGTCAATTGAGCAACTTTTTCAGCGAACTCCCTCCTATTCTCAATCTCCTTTATTCCTATTTTTATTTTGACAACTTTATGTTCTTGTAGTCTTCTTTTTATCTCATTTAAAATACCTTCAGTGACACCTTGTTTACCAATTCTCACATCTGCACTTCTAGCTGTGGCTCTTTTTATTAATTCCTTTATTTCTTGTGACGACATATCGCCTCTGCCAATTACAAATTAAGCATGTTCTGATTAATATTTTTGACCTAATTCGTATCCTCTCGGTTAATCCCGGAATTAATGGCGTGAAGCACCTTCTACAGAACATTCTCTTATATTTTAATGGGATTTTCACTCTTCCTTTTCTGGAGTACATTACGGCTAATTTAATATATTCTCTTGCTATTTCTATATTCCCTTCTCTAGCAGTAATATTAGCTTGCTCTATAAGCTCTATTATCCTTTTCCTAATTTGATTTTTTCTTTTCACAATAACTACTAAAACCCCCTTTGCGTTTAAATACTCTAATGAATTTGAATATAATCTTATTGGAAGCCAGTTTAGAATTAGTACCGAAAGAGATAATAAACCATCCTGCAGTAGTTAAAAACGCTAAAAGGAGAGGTAAGAAACCAGAGGAAACACTGCTAGACATCTCACTCCATTATCACGCTATGAAAAATCTGAAGGATAATTATAAAAGAGGAAGACCGGATATTGTACATCAAGCATTACTTGTGATGTTAACTGATCCAACAATTAAGGGTAATTTTTTCATACATACTGTGCAATCTAAAATAATAAGAGTAAATCCCAACATGAGACCGCCAAAGAATTATATGAGATTCATAGGTCTAATGGAACAATTACTGAAATATGGCAAAATACCAATTAACGGTGGTGAAACTTTGATGGAAGTGACAAATCTCACTTTAGAAGACGTTTTATCCAAATATAATCTGATTTTACTTTCTGAAAAGGGAGAGAAGATATCGCCTGAAGAAATTTGCAGATCAAATGAGAATTTAATTATAGGAATAGGTGCTTTTCCTCACGGAGATTTTTCAGAAAAAATTCTAAAACTAGCAAAGAAAATTTACTCGATAAGTAAGTTCCCATTAGAAACGCAACAAGTTATATGTAGAATATTTTCAGCGTGCAATGCTATTCTAGGTTGGCCTTAAAATTTTCGCTTTAATTACTACTATTCCACCAGGTATCGCATCAATATCTTGTATATTTAGATCATAAGCTTCTGCTATCTTTGCAAATATTCTTCCGGCACATAAAGTAGAAATTGCACTGAAACCAGTACCAGTAATTCTAAACTCTATTAAATCACCAGTATTTTTAGCTACAACGTTTCTTATAGGCAATATGATTTTTATCGCGTTATAGAAATCGAATAACTCGTCTAATGTAGAAGCTTTTGACCTTAAAAATGATCCTATCTGCTCTCCTACTTCTTCACATACATTTTCATATTGTTTACTATCTTTTTCATAGGCTAATTTGGTTAAATTCTCCAAGAACCATGTGGTTACTGGGACTATATCTAATGCCTTGGATATTAGGTAATAATCAACTAGGCTTTCTAAGGTATTTGCATCCTCTCCCTCTTTAAGTAATTTTAATAAAGCCTTTAGAGCAGTGTTGGTCAATGAGTATATAGTGTAACCTCTCTTTTTTGCTTCGTTTTCCAATTGCTCAATAAGGTCAGCTTCAGCTGCTATATTAACTCTTGGCATAATGCGTCTATAAAGAATTTGTAAAAATGCCTATTTATATTTAGTCATGTTATGCTTTAAACTTAGTTTAGAAGTTATGCATGTGGCGTGAAAACTATTAAATCAAAAATTACAAACAATAGTAGTAACACAATAAATCCTCCTAAATACCAGTTATCATCAGTAAATAATGCCTTGATTAACTCTGACCAGCTTTTTATTTCATTTTTCTTTTGGCTCATTTTAGTCACTATATTCTCTTTAACTTTTCTCATTTATAACTTTTGCTCTAATATATATGTGAAAGTTTATTTATAAAATAAACTCTATTTACAATTAACCTGATTTCTAACTTTTTATCTATTTCTCTTTATTAATTAAAGACTAAGAATAGGACGTGAATAAATTCTTTTAACCGAATGAGTTCTCTTTATAGTTTGCTCCTGCTAAAGAAATGAATTTGCTCCATGTATAGATTATAAATCTAGATTACTATATTGGTAAAGCATATATATTGTTTGCTCCATAATATTATTGTATATAATAGAAGACATTCTATTTATCTCACAAGTCGCTGTGTGGTGATGAGAATTGATTTCAATTAAAGTCTTAAGGAGAGTTTCATTTATCTTTCTAGTCACTGGCATTTTTCTTATTCCGATCTTTTTATTTGAATTCCTTTTTGGCGCATTTTTTAAGTCATACATATTATTGGCGGATTCCTATCACGCGTTAATAGATTCACTAATTTCTTTCTTATTTTATTTTACTCTTCTAAAGATTAATACTAAATCTAAGAGATTTCCTTGGGGATTATATAATCTTGAAAGTCTTGTAGTCTTGACTGCCTCAATTTTTGTGGCTTATTTATCTGTAAATCTGGTAGTAGACATGTTCAAGGCCCCTACAATATCAGATATACCGATTTGGTATTCCATTATATTATTTGTTAGTAGCGCATATTCGTTTATGATCTATGTAATTGAGAGAAGATATAGATATATATCAGTAGTAAGAAATGACATGAATCATTCTTTATTAGATAGCGCAACTGAAATCATATCCGGCATAGGTCTCATAGTTCAGAGCTCATTATTTACTAATCTAATAACAATAGGTATAGTCTTATTTACATTTAGCGATATTATTAATCAACTAAAAGATACAATATTATCTATTTTGGGCGCTTCATACGATTCTCCATTAAAATTCAAATTGCTCAACGAATTAAGGGCTAAGAATATAAGCGTTGTAAACTTATATTTGAGGAAACTTGGTTCCTTTTATGCAGTGTACGCATATATTGCTTTGCCTAAAGATATAACACTTGGTAAAGCCTATAGAATTAAGAAAAAGGCTAAAAGGATAATAAGCAAATACGATAATATAGTCTTAGTTGACATTAAGCTTATACCCTTAGCAGAGAAGAAGAAAAAGAAGATATTAAATCAGGTCAATACTTTTTACTCTAGGTAGAATACCTTTTTCTTCGGTTATCTTATAGAAGAATTCCAAGCCCTTTCTTACTTGATCTACTGGTACATTATATTCCTCTATGTCAGCCCAGATTGTTTTTCTAACTATTTCTTCATCTAAATCAGCTTTTTGTGATTCTCTCATTATCTCAACATCTTTTGGTATTATCTCGTCCAAATGTTTTTCAGCGTATTTCTTACTTTTTTCATAGACTTCTTTAAACTTAAATGCCAATTCTTTACCTAAATCTTTCGAAATTACTACCATTCCCATTGGCATTGGAGTATTATTGGAGATACTTTTCCACATATCCCACATACTGCCTAACCTAACTACCTTAATCCCTAACTTCTTAAGTGCAAACATCATCTTTATTTCATGTACAGCTACAAGTACATCTCCTTCTTTCCCTAAAGCCTTTATTTCATCTAACACTCTTCTAATTATTACAAGCTTTCCGTATTTTCCCATCAAAAGTCTGTATAATGTAAATGCAGTAGTATTCTGTCCATGAACTATTAATCTACTTTTCTTAATTTCGTCTTCATTCATCTCTTTTACACCCAATATCGGCATTCCAGTTATACCGTCTGTCGCAGTTGCGACTGCATTACTTAATATGAAATAATCATCTTGTATAAATGGATACATCGCAACTGACGGTACTGATACATCTACATCCTTTTTCAGTACTGCCTCATTAACCTCTTGTACTGTTGGTATTATTTCGAATTCTAAGTTAAAACCTTCAGGTTTAATTTTCCCCTCAATTAGAGGTATGAAAGGGTAGAGATCACCTGAATCTGCTAAGGCACCTATTCTTATTGTTACCATGTATTAAAATTTACGAGAACGTATATAAGTATAATTTTAGAACAATTAGTACAGTATGCTTTTAACGATTCTTGAATCTAAAATAAGTCAAAGGGAGATGGTTCCACATGACTATAGTAGCTTTAGGGAGTAAAAATCCTGCAAAGATTGAGGCTGTAAAAGAAGCGTTAAAGATCTTAAAATTAGATTGGAATTTGATACCAGTGGAGATAGATAGTGGAGTCAGTAAGCAACCCTTTTGTGACGAAACATATATTGGTGCCAGAAATAGATCTTTAAATGCTATTAAAGCAACGGGCGCGGATATAGGAATAGGGATAGAAGGTGGAATTTGTAACGTGTATGGGAAATTCGTAGCTTATGCAGTAGTTTACGCAATGACCAAGGATGGTTTAGAGAATTTCGGTATTTCAGCCTCATTTGTTTTACCTAGATCTATTGTTTCTTTAATATTTCAAGGTAAGGAGTTAGGCGAGGCCTCAGATATAATATTTAATACCAGTAATAGTAAGGTAAGAGAAGGAGCAGTTGGACTATTAACAAATATAATTGATAGAAAAACATTATACGTTCAACCAGTTATTTTTGCCTTATATCCAATATATAATAAATCTATTAATAATATTCTTTTTTGACTAGTTTTATAAATAATTCTCCGATCTCTTGAAGTTTTATTGTATCATGTTCTGACGGTCTTGGAATTGTAGCTAAAAACACACCATAATCTTCATGATCTCCCTCATCTTTTCCCCTTGGCTCACCATAGATCGAGAATATAATAAAATCATCTACCTTGCTTATTATTTTTCTTACTGCAGAATCAATTAAGGCGTAAATTTTGCATTTATCAACGTTATTCTTATGTAAAAGCCTATCTATAGCTGTTATTGCTGCTATTACTGGTTTATTCTCTATTGTGTCTGAAATAGCTTGTAATACCTTATTAACTTCTTCTTCAGCGCTTATTGACTCATCATATGGAAGGCTAAGATAGCCATATGTGGGATTAGATATTGGTATGTTTAAAGCAATGGCATCTGTATCTTTAATGAGCTTTGGTTTTTCTAAGTTTAAATCAGTCTCATATGATTCTTTTATTTCTTTGAGGTTTAACACAGACATCCATGAGGTCCAAGGAAATTGTGGTTTTTTATTTAAAATTACCCCCCTATACGTACTGTTGAATAACGTAAATAGTGTCCTTGGGTTACATTTCATAAAACTACTATAACTTAATCCATCTATGCCAAGTAATAGAGGATTCATTTTTCCACCTTAATCTAATAGCATTCTTATTCGTGCTTCGATCTCTTCTCTTGGGACAGCGCCTAAAATTTGATCCACTGGTTCACCATCTCTGAAGAACATAATAGTTGGTAGGCTCATTATCCCATATTTCATTGCTATATCAGGATTCTCCTCAGTATTTAGCTTTCCAAACGCTACTTGTGGATAATCACTAGCTAGTTCCTCCACTATTGGCGCTAATATAAGGCATGGAGCGCACCATTCTGCCCAAAAGTCGATAACAGCAATTTTATTCTTTGCTATAAAATCATAAAATGTCTTAGAATCCAAGTGCTTTACAAGTTCCTTTTGCTCCTTTTCTTTTTCCTTATTGCTGATTATTTGTTGCACTTTTTTAGATAGGATTTTTTGTAATTCTGGGTCATTTAGTTCGTCATTCATAAGAGATAATATATAATATTCATTTAAAAAGTTTTTATCTTATAAAGAAATTGGATATGACGAAACTTATAGTTGTAGGTAGTGGGATAACTGGTTTATTGACTGCTATGATGTACAGTGGAGACGTCCTAATCTTGGAAAAAGACAAAAATATAGGTTTTAATTCTAAAGCCAGTTTATGGTCGATAATTCCACCTCTATGTGGTAGTCATGAGGAAGATTGTGAAAAAAGTATAAGATTTTATCAAGACATATGTGAGAAATATGGTATCTACTGTAAAAAGACTCATATTTTGAGAATCTCGAACACAAAACTAGGAGGAAAGATAATAGACAAAAATGAAATAAAAAGATTAGAACCACAGTTGGAGATTCAAGAAGCAGAATTTTTTAATAATGGATTTTTCGTAGAAGGAGAAGAACTATTTGACTTATTGAGTACTGAGTTTAACATAGATACGAAATGCGAAGTAAATGATATTGTGGTACGAGATAATGAAATAAAGTATTTGATTACAAACAAAGGTGAAATAAAAGGCGAATTTTATATCTTCGCTACCGGTTTCCTTACTCCTAAATTATTCTCGAAATTAGGGATAGAGGTTAATTTATATAAGGGTCATTTAATAATCACTAGGAAAACTGGTTTGAACGGTATCCTTATTGTTAACAATAGAATAGCAGTAGAGGGAAGAAACTTATATCTCGATGGTGATTCGAAACCAAGTATGTCCCCAGATATAGATTATAGTGAGGTATCTAACACAATTAATGAAATAGGTAAGGTACTAAAAATAGATACTAGTAATTTTGAAATACGTGTTGGATTTAGGAGTGTGAGTAAAGATGGCGAGCCTATAGTTAAGAAAGTTTACTCCAATGCGGTATTAATAACTGGATATAGATTTGGATTTGCATTAGCACCATTACTTGTCGAAAAAGCATTAAAGATGATTAAGAATGGACATTAGATTCATATATTCTAGTTTAGATCCAGTTGGTGTCACAATAAAGAGGCTTGGATATGGGTTTGAAGAAATTAATGAGGAAGTTACGGACTTTCGTTATGATAAAGGAGATACCATAATTATTTTTTCTAGGCACCAAAGCAAAGCTGGGGTGCCATCTTTAACCGTGCATTATCCTGGAAATCCAACTGAAGAGACGATGGGTGGTGAGCCTAAAAAACTAGGAATTGCTATTCCTAGACTATTTGTGTCAATCTTAAGGGAAGTGAAAAAGATAGATTTGGATATCGAGAAAGTCATGGAGGCAACTCATCACGGTCCTACATATCAGCACGTTCCAGTAATATTCGTAGAAGTAGGTAGTGATAATAATTATTGGACTAACGAGAAAATAATTAAAGCTTTAGTCGAAGCAACGCTTAAAGGCATAGATAAAATGAATTATGTGGAATGCAAAAGTTATGTTGTGGGTTTTGGTGGTCCCCACTATTCTAAACTTTTTACTAAATTTGCGGATGAAAACTGTATAGGACATGTGATTTCTAAACATTATATTGATAAACTTAGCGATAACGTAATAACTCAGACAATTACTCAATCTACAGACAAAATTGATAAGATTGTTATTGATAGTCTAAATTCTAGGCAAAGAGAGAAAATCGTAAGTGTTCTAAGGGTTTTCAATATTAATATTGAGTTTAGATAATATCTGAATAGTCAACATTGGAGAACCAATACTAATAATTTTGCAATTATCTATATTATTTTCGCATTTTAGTATAGTGAAACTAGCGTTTGGTATTCTTATTCCCCATCCACTTATATCGTCCATTCCTAACAGATATGCAATTATTGCTCTTATGGGGTCTGAGTGAGATACTGCTACTATAACGTTGTTATCCTTATTTATAATGGATTCTAGGAAGTTTTTCATTCTTCTAGTCATGTCCTCCCAGCTTTCCAATCCTTTTATTTCGATTTGTTTTTTTACAACTTTTAATTTCCAATGATCATTTGGATCAAATACAGTGTTATTTAACTCCCCTAGATATCTTTCCCTTAATCTTTGGTCAACTATTGGGAAAATTCCTATAGTTTCGCCTATGATAAGAGCAGTTTGATATGCTCTTAAAACTGGACTCGTATATATTTTTTCAACTTTAACTTTACTGAGTTCTTTTCCAGCTTCTTTTGCCTGTTCTATCCCTTCCTCTGTGAGAGGATAAGAGTTAATATCGTGACTAAGTACCTTATTAACATTAGATGTGCTTTGCCCATGTCTGATGAAAACAACTACAGTCATTGTTAGTTGTTATTGTGTTCTTGTTTATTAGTTTAAACTTAAATAGCATAACGAAGGAATAAGTAGTGTGGTTTCATTATTTAAAAGGAAGAAACAAAATGACTCTGGGAGCAGTGTGAGAGTACTTTTTACCTCTGATCTTCACGCATCACATACTGTTTTTAAAAAATTTATAAATGCAGGAAAGATTTACAAAGTAAATGGTCTAATAATAGGCGGAGATATAGCTGGTAAATCTTTAGTACCTATTATAGACCTAGGAAATAACAAGTACAATGTCCAAGATAAGATTATATCATCAAATGAATTAAATGGACTTATCGAGAAATTTAAAAGTGAAGGAACATATTACGCTATACTAAGCAAGAGTGATTATGAAGAAGCATTGCAAAATAAGAAGCTTCAAGACGAACTATTTAAAAATGCCATTATCAGTACAATTCGTGAATGGATGAGAATAGCTGAGGAAAGGTTGAAAGATTATAAGATACCAATTTTTATAAACCTTGGAAACGATGATCCAGAATACTTATTTGATACACTAAAGGAAAGTGAGATATTTAGAGTAGGTGAAGGAGAGATTTTTGACTTTAATGGATACGAAATAGTATCATACGGCTACGTCAACCCAACACCTTGGAATACGTTTAGAGAGAAAAGGGAGGAGGAAATTTATAAGGATTTAAGCAAAATAGTATCCAGAATTTCAAATTACTCAAGGGCAATTTATAACTTTCATGCCCCACCCTACAATACTAACTTAGATAATGCTCCACTTTTAGATGAGAACCTTAAACCTGTAGTGAGAGGAGGAGAGATAGTATATACCCACGTTGGTTCCAAATCAGTAAGAAAAATAATCGAGGAAACTAATCCGTTATTAGGCCTGCACGGTCATATACATGAATCTAGGGGATTCGATAAAATTAACAGTACGTTAGTTATCAATCCTGGAAGCGAATACAGTAGTGGTCTTCTTCATGCAGCTTTAATCGTATTGGAAGGCGAATCAGTTAAGGCTCACCAATTCATTTTAGGTTGAATTATCTTGTGGGATTCTTGTAAATACTCTCTAAATTAAGAATTTAGTATAGTTTACACTTAGCTTGTAACTAATACACAAAAATAAGGTTAAAAATTTCTGTTGAAATAATTTCCGTAAAATCATATTATGTGCTTTTAGTAAGATATCTATTAATGACCCACTCCCAGTGTTCCTGAATAGAGTGGGAAAAGTTAAGATACTGGATTTTTAGTTTTCCTCTAATGGGAGTAAAAAGGATAGGTTGAAAAATCCACGACCTTAACGAACTCTAATTCTTCATGGTAGCAATAACGTTCTAAATTGCGATAGTTTACAAATACTCCAAAAGAATATAATCAGAGTTAAAATATTTGGATCTAACAATTTTTTAGACCTTATACAGAGTTAACTTCTGTGGCTAGCTATTTTATTTTGCTCTAAAGTTATGGAGTGGTATATTCGTTTTATAACCATAAATTATAATAAGTTCAGATTAGGGCTATTAAACATGGGAAATTGATCTAAGTGATGACCAATACTTTTTTTAAGGTTCGCACTTTCTTCTAATTATGATTATATTTTATGCAATAGGTGAAAGGGAAAGGGCAAAAGAACTTGTAAGAATAATAACGAAAACAAGATGGAAAACTATTTCTAAACATGCCATAAAAATAGCTAGCTCATCCATAGGACCTTCAGTGGTTATATTTAAGCCTACGATGGCAGGCTTAGCTGTCGCACTATGGTTAAAGCAACGAGCAGAAGAATTAGGAATGACATCGGCCGTAGGCTGGTTCCAGCCTATAACCCAAACGCCTCCTCAGGTAGAAGACGCAATAAGAACTGATTTAAACAAGATATTAATGAAAAAATTGGAGGTTCCATGGTCTCCATAAGGGGAAAAAGAATTAACTGGAAACCTCTATTTGCTTAGGTGGTATTGTTTTTATTTCAGTGGTTTCACTACTCTTAGTCACTATCACGTAATCTGCTATTTCCGTGAGGTATTCTAACAAGCTATTAAATCTCTTTTGATCAAATGTCATTGCAGATTCATCAATTATAAAGTATGGCGTTTTGAAGTACGCTCTTAGCGCGCTTAGTACCAATATTAGAGCTAACGTAGTTCTCTCTGAGGAAGAGAGTTTCTTTATATCTATTGTCGCTCCCTTTCTTTTCACAATTAACCTATAATTACCATCAATTTCAGCTTCCATATCAAATTCAAATCTTCTTAGTAATTGATTAGATATTCTATTGAATTCCTCTCTAGCTCTCGTTAATCTCCTTATGTACTCTACTTGTAACTCATCCACCTTCTTTTGTAACTGCTCTATATGTTCTTCTTTCTCTTTTAGCTCTTCTAAAATTGACGATGGAACTCCTAGTAATTGTAATTCGTATTCGTATTCTTCTCTCTTCTTTCTCAATTCTTCTATTCTTTTTAGGATACTTGTAGAGTCATCTGAGGTAACTATGGTCCCTGATAGTGACTCGTTTTTGTTGAATCTCTCTTCTGTTTCTCTCCTTTGTCTTTCTAGGTCATCAATCTGGAATTTGACGGAGCCTATTCTGTTAATTAATTCCTCTCTCTTTGCTTTCAACTTCGCTATATCATTTTCCATAGTCTGTAATTCCTTTAGTCTAAGTTCTATTTCTTCTTTCCTTTTTTGTAATCCTATTATATCATTACGTAAGCTGTCCAATAGCGATGTTTTCTCTCTTAAGTCTCTTGATATTATTTCAGCTCTTACTTTCCATATGCTGGGATCCACTTTACTTCCACAAACGTTACATGTATCTAGATGATGTTTATCTGATTCCTCTACTTCCTCTAATACTCTTTCAAGTACTTTAAGCTCTATTTCTAGTTCAGTTCTGTCATTGGTCTTCAACTTAAGCTTCTCATTTATTTCATCAAGCTCTTTTTGTAGTTGGTTCTTTATTTCAGGAGAAACTTTACTTTCCTTATTTTGAATCTCTTCTTCTATCTTCTTTAATGCTAATTCTAGATTTGCTAACTCATCTTTTTTAACTTTTATCTTGTTTAATATTTCATTTATCTTGTTTTGTCTAGTCATAGTTATTGTGAGTGTTGTTTTAGCTACTATGTTACTACTATTTTCCCTTTCTTTTTCTAATTTGTCTATCTCTTCATCTATTGCTCTAATTTTAGTTTGTATTTCTCTTATATTATTATATTTCTTTTGTAAATCATCTCTTGCTGTTATTTCGGCATTTAGTAGTTTCTGTAATTCTTCTTTCTTGGATTTTATTTCATTTATTTTTGATGTAGCAGATATAAACCATTCTATGTTTCCATCTCCAGATAATATCTGCGTTACCAATTTATTCTCTGGGGAAAAGTACGTTAATAGTAAAGCTCTATCATCATCCATGATTAAGTTCTTCTCCTCGTATAATCCGTTTTTTGCTCTTCTTATTCTTCTGTAATATAGCTTATTATCTAAATTTACTTCCACATAACCATTATCAGCAAAAACATAAAGTAGATCTTCTGCCTTAATGCTGGATGTTAGTAGGGATACTAAAGCTCTTACTAGCGAAGTCTTACCATAGGCATTTGGAGCTTCATAAGTGGTTACTCCTTTCTCCAATTCAAGGCTATATTCTTGTGTTATTCCTCCTATATTAAATACTCTAACCTTCATCCAGTGGTATTAAAGATGAAGTAATATAAAAATTCTTTCATACTTTAGAAATGAGACTTCTAATCGTATAGCGTAGAAGAAATATTTATTTTTAAAGAAAATTATGAAGAGGTTTTAAATCTGAATTATAATAGCATATTTCTATAATAAGAAAATACTCATATTATGCAGATTATACAACAGTTAGAAAGCAAGTTAGTTGTTGAATGCTTTGTGGGGTATTTGTAAAGTATCTGGTTTGGAACGTTATTTTTACTATAGAGAGAATATGAAAAAGTAACGTGAGTTTTGAAAAACCTCCAACAAAGTAGTCGTTGAACAATTAAAATCTAAATTTATTTATTTTTTGTCCCTTAGGTATTTCCCAATTATAGGCTTTGTGTACTATTTATAAGCTGAACGTAAATTTTACTTCATCCACTGATATAGGAACTAATGTAAATTTATAAAAGTCTCCAAATTCAAAAATCACTGTTTAACCCTTAATTGCTCATTTAATCTTAGAGGTCAAGTTAGTATACCATATAAACTCGTTAATCAACTATTGAAAGTTAAGTATTAAAATCTTTATAAAGTAAAAGGATTATGACTAGGAAAGTTATACTTGATTCGGATACAGCAAGTGATGATACGATAGCTATATTGCTTGCATCTAAGTATTTTGAGCTATTAGGTGTCACAATAGTTGCTGGTAATGTGGATTACAATCAAGAAGTCAAAAATGCTCTTTTTACATTGGAATACATAGGTAGGCAAGATGTTCCAGTATTTTTAGGTTCGCAAAGGCCTATTCTGGGAAAGTGGAGGACGGTTGAAGAAGTCCATGGAAGTAATGGGATGGGTGAATGGAATTATCCTCAACCTACTAAGCAACCTGAAAAGGAACATGCTGTTGATGCTATAATTAGATTATCTAAGGAATACTATGGTGAATTAGAGATACTTGCAATATCCCCTTTAACGAATATTGCGTTAGCCTATTTAAAGGATCCAAATATTAGTAAAAGAATAAAAAAGATTTGGATAATGGGAGGAGCTTTTTCGAGGGGTAATACTACTCCTATAGCCGAATTCAACTTCTGGGTAGATCCAGAGGCAGCTAAAATAGTTTTGAATGCGGGTTTTGATATAACTCTCGTTCCTTGGGAGACTGCAGAATTGTATGGGGTCTTATCTGAAGAAGATTGGAATCATATATCAAGGATAAATACCAGGCTTTCAGATTTTTTCATTAAGGTAAATAAGACGCTAAAAGAGTATTCGAGTAAAAATCAAGGTGTTATGGGAAGTATTCATCCTGATTCGTTGACAGTTTCATTGGCTTATGACAATTCGATTATATTAGAGTCTTCGATGAAACATGTTGATGTTGAATTATGTTCAGATTCTAGAGGTGCCATGTTGGTAGACTGGTACAATTTACAGAGAAATATGGTTAATGTAGAAATAGTGTTAAAAGCTGACAACAAAAGATTTAAAGATATTTTATTTAGCGCTCTTTACTAGTTTTGAACAATCAGCGTAAACGATGATATTTACGTTTTTAACATCTAACCCCGTTTTATTAAGCTTTTCCATAAAATTGTCAATTTCGATTTCCAAATCCATGATCATATTAGAATCCGTACAAAACACATTAATATGTGGTTTCCTATTAATTTCGAACCAAGTTATTCCATTTGCTTCAAAGGAATTTAAGATTCCAGCTTCCTTTAATGTTTCTAATGTATTATACACTGTAGATAAGCTTATACTAGGTTCGGTTTTCTTAAGTTCCTCATAAATTTGTTCTCCACTGAAATGTCCTCCTTTCATTATGAGTTTTAATATTGCGATTCGCTGTGGTGTCACTTTGAGATTTCTCTGCCTCAAGAGGTTTGCGAGATCTACTTCCATACTGTACTCATTTCTATCTTGGAATAATTTAAAATTTCTCCTATCTGCAATGTTACGATACAATAAGGTTTGAATTAATTTAGGTTTATAAAGTTAAGTGAGTATTATATAATAATGCAAAACTTCAGAGAGTTATCAATTGACATAGTCTTGTCTCATAAAATAAGGAACTATGACCAGATAGTAGCTGAGGGTACTAGAAAGCGCGACTCTTGCGCATTTTTTATTTATGGTTATTGTAAAAAATTCTCATCTAAAAGCAAAATACTCGCCAGTTGGATATCTAATGGGAAAATTGTCCCCCACCCAGTTTTTTGTTATTTATGCCCATATTACTCGTTAAGAGATGATGAGAAAACCATAACCGTTGATCTTTTTGACATTTATTTAACATATAAGAATTTAAAAACACAAATTGAAAGAGAATTGGAATTTATTGAGAATAGACTCTCAGAATTCTCATTCTCTACATCTATTGCATTGAGAAGAAGAAGGGAAGACTTAGTGTCATTTCTAGATGATATTATCACTAAAATTAAAATACTAATGGAAGTAATAAAGGTGAGTGAGAGCAATTATGGATATAAGAACACTATTTAACGATCCAAAGAAATATAAGAGGTGGTACGAAGTCCATAATAAAATATACGAGAACGAGAAGAATGTAGTTAGAAGTTTTGACCTTAAAGATTGTTTGGATATAGGGTCAGGGCCAGATATCTTTCATGAGGAGATTAATGGTCACATAGTATCTCTAGATATATCTCTATTAATGCTTAAAGAGAGCAGAAGTGACGAGAAAGTTATGGCTGATGCGTTATTTTTACCGTTTAGGGACAAGGCGTTTAACTGTGTATTTAGCTCAGTGACTGTTTGCTTCATAGAAGATGTAAAAGCATTTATTAGAGAGGCGGTAAGAGTGGCAAAGGAAAGAGTAGTCATTTGTTTCATTGCTAGGGATTCTAAATGGGGTGAATACTATCAACAGCTAGGTAAACAAGGACATAAGTACTATTCTTACGCTCATTTTATATCTAGGCATGAATTTTACACTATTTTGGGTAATTTTGCGAAAATATCCAGAATTAGATCAACTTTAGAGGAAATTAACGAAAGCGAGCTTGAACCAGTATATAATGATGATCGTGGCTCATTTATATGTGTAGAGGGTATCCCTTTATTTTAGGAAGAACGTAAAAGGAAGAGCATTTTTGAAAGTCATTAATTCATAACAAGACAAAGTGTGAAGCTTTCATAAACTAGAAAGATATAAAGGTCTGGAAGTAGTATTTAAGTTAAGGGTCGGCAGGATCAGCCCCCGAGTGTCTATTAGGACTCGATGAAAGGGGCTCCGTCTAATAAGTGTTATGTTAGATTATCAGCTGAGTAATAAATACAATACTCCCAAGTATTCTATAAGATGTCTTGCTTTGTAGTGTGTATATCATTTGAAAACTAGACGATAATTCTATGAATAGTCCTGATAGAGAGAATAGCCTCAATTTTCAGAAAATCCACAAACTATTTCATTTTAAACTATATCCTAAATAAAAATTATATATGAGATAAAATTTAAAAGTAGCACATCTTAAATTTCTCTGATGATCTCCTGCTATTTATCTTAGGGTAAGCCTCAAAAAGACTTATTTATAATACATAACATACCTTATTGTGTGTATAGGACAATAATATTAATGTCTCTATCCCTTTTTATCTTAATTATTGCCTATCATGTTTCATCTAGTCCTTTAATACTATCAGAATTTTCTCATGTAATGATAGACTTTCTAACAGTTTTATTCTCTATAGCTATATTGAAAACTATAGGTAAAAATGAGACAAGAGAAGGAAAGTATACATATGGTTTACATAGATTAGAAGTTGTTGTTGCTATCGCTAATATTTTTGTGATAATTTTTCTTTCTGTAATTGTAGCGTACATTTCGATTATCTCGCTGATTAGAGGAGTATTAGATAATTCTATAGTGTTGATTATAACGTCTGCCATAGCTGCAATACTAACCTTTTTTGCGAAACCAAAAGAAAAAGATGATATAGGAAGTAGGAGCGTCTATGTCCATATTTTATCAGACTTCCTAGGATATGTTATAGGGATTATAACGGGTGCTCTTATCTTATTTATAGGTCTACGAGAATTGGATCCCATAGGTGCTCTTATCTTAGTTTTACTAAACGTCTCATTTTCCGTTCCATTGTTAAAAGAATCCTTCTTAATATTTATGGAAGGTTCACCAGTAAAAATAGATGATGTTCAAAACGAGTTGGCTAAAATTTCGCCCAATATACATCATCTTCATATATGGTCAATTTGTAACCATATGAGAGTAGCTACTCTTCACGTTAAGGTTCCACCAAATTTGACTATAGCTGAGGCTGACGATATGAGAAATTCGATTTATAAAGTACTTAAAGAAAAATATAACATTTCTCACATAACAGTTCAATTTGAAACTGATGCACACGATTAAATAACATTCTAGTCAAACTGAGTAGGCCACCATTCTATATTTTTATAAAGTCTACTTCCTATCATTCGTATTATTTTCTCCCTATCTGATTTAGAGAATCTAACATCGATATGTGCCTTCAAAAGTGGAAACGGATATCCCTTGACTGAAATACCACTTATGCTATCAATTATGTCTTTTGCAATATTTTCATCTATTCTACCAGTTATATCGATTCTTATTACTCTCTTTCCTTTGTCTAGTCTAGCGTAAAAAGTACTATACTCCATATTCTTCAATATTTCTACTTTATCATAATTCGAAACCTTCTCAGATGCAATATTTTTTACAATAGGATTTGAAAATCCAGTTTCCTCAGTAAATAATTCAAAAACAGTTATGTCGGGATAGTCTGTATCAAATAGATCTCTTGATCTGCTAGTCTTAGAGATCCATAATACTTTACCGTCATACTCTTCTATTATTTTACTAATGAGTAATTGGTTAGTAAGCGTTAGAAGATCTTTCATTTTCTCTTCATCTTTTAGATTAATTATGCTATCTATATCAACGTTTTCGACTAAATTTAATTCATCTTTAGAAAACTTCTGAATATCGACTTTTTTACCTATTTTCTTATTGAGACTACCATCCATTAGGACATAATCTCCAAGTTTTCCGTCTTTTAATGCTAACAGAAGTTCCAATGCTTCCATTAATAGAGAGATTCTTTCTTGTGCATCATTGCCCGGTTTAAAAATTCCTATCCTTCCATCTTCACCTAATGGTTTAACTCCCCCTTTATCTCCGATTACTGATTCCGCACCGACGGCATATATTATTCCTATTCTCATAGCTTTACTGAACGAACCACCATCTACCGCCACGAATTCTAATTGACCTAATTGAGTGTTAGGAGTGTAGTTATTCCAATACTCTTTGATTTTTTCTTGTATTTCTTGTTTAAGATAATTTGCTGTATTATAGATTTGATTTTTTATTTCGCGTTGATTTTTTATTAGCATATCATATATTTTTCTTATCACGTCTCCTCCCTCACTATACTCTTATTGCCTCTTTTCTCTACACGGATAACATAATCGCCAGCTTGTAGGACTTCTTCATCATGAGTTACAACTATTATTTGAGGTACACTTTCTTTTGCAGCTCTAATCAATTCAATGAGATAGGTCTTTCTCTGATCATCTAAATGGATTGTGGGCTCGTCAAGAATGAAAAAGTTTGTATTAGTCATCAAAGTTTTTGCAATAGCTAGCCTCAAAGCGATTGCCAATGCTATCTTTTCACCGCCACTTAATGCTACAATTGGTAAAGTATCTCCATTATTAGTATAAACAATTATATTTCCCGTTCCTCTACTGCCCTTTCCAATTTTTGGAGTTATCTCTATTTCGACGTTCTTTATTGACAAATCAAATTTTGATATTATATCATTTAGATTGTTTTCAATTACTTGTTTAGTGGTCATAACTATATAACTCTGTAATCTCTTTTCTCCTAATGCCGTTCTTATTTTTTCCAATTTATTAATGGCTTGTTCAATTTTATCTTTATTCATTAGCTGTCTTTCATAATTTTCTATCTGATTAACTAAACTCTCAATGTCCCTTTTCTCGCTATGTAACTCTCCTTCAATCCTGCTTATGTCATTCCTTCTTTCATTAATTTCCTTCTCTAAATTATCTATTCTACTCTTCAGCTCATTATACTCGTTCTCACTGAACTGAATATTTGCTAGCTCGCTCTCAAGTTTTCTTATTTCGTCTTCTAATGAAGCCCTTTGTTGAAGATATGTCTCCAAAGCGCTTCTTTTCTTTTTCATGTCTTCTAGTATGTCTTTCTTCTTCTCTAAATTCGATATTTTTTCTTGTAAACTCTTTTTATCGAATCCTCGGATCTCATTTTCTAAAGATCTTAATTTCTCTTCTAATTTATTTTTCTCGTTCAACAGAGATTCTAATCTCTGCTTCTTATCAGCTAGTTTACTTTCATCATATTTAGACAGTCTTATATACTCCTCATAATCACTTTTCAATATCTCTAATTCCTCTGTAATACTTTTCATTTTCTCCTCTATATTTGTATAAGTTGCAATCTTTAATCTTAGGCTTTCTATTTCTTTTTCAAATTCATCCATTTGTCTTTTCATATCATCATATTTAGCTTTATTATTTGATAGTATCTTATACTCACTCTCAGCCTTGTTTAGTTCTTCAATAGTTTCATTTAATTTCTTGTTCAAATCACTCTTTTTTTTCCTCAATTCTAAGATAATAGCTTTAGTTTCCTCTACTATTTTTACCTTGTGATATTCATCAAGTGACCTACCACATACTGGACATGTATTCCCCTTAATTTGACTAATGTTCCTTACTAATTCTTCTTTTTCATTTAGTGAGTTATTAACTTCACCTAGTTGTTGCTGGAGATGCGATTGTTTCTCTCTAAGCTCCTTTATTTTGTTTTCAAGTTCATTTATTTTATCAATTCCTCTAGTTATCTCATTAATTTGTTTTTCTAGTTTTTCTAAAAGACGAATTTTAGATTCTAATTCACTTTTTAATCTTATATAATTTCTATAGTCAGCGTCTACTTTCTTCTTTTCCTCTTCCAAGTTTTTATATCTCAGATATTTATTTTCAAGTTCCTTTTTTCTAGCTATAGCCTTTTCAAACTCTTGTATCTCCTCACTTAGATCCTTTATATTAGATATAATGTGTCTGTTATTTTCAAGTAACGCCTCATAATTGTCTAACTTAGCTTTTATTTCTTTTAACTTATCGAGTTCTTTTACTTCGTTCTCAATATTCTCGAGATTCTCAGTTTCCTTTTTTAATCTATTGATTTCTTTGATTACAGAGTTCAGAGTATTTCTTTTTTCTTCTAAGCTAGTTCTTAACTCTATATATTTATTTCTCTTTGCATCATATTTCTCAAATTGATCTCTAAGCTCATCTAAATTTGTTTCAAGAGTGTCTAGCTCTTTATTTAATTTTTCTCTTTTTTCTTCTAGCTCCTTTATTCTCCTTTGCTTTTCCTCTAATCTCTTTTTGTCACTTTCGTACTGTTCTTTTATGGTATCTAGCAGTTTAAGTTTATTTTCTAGATCCTTCCTGAAACTAACTATTGGTCCTCTAGTGTCTGTGAGCTTCTCAATGGACTCGAGTTTTAGTATTTTGCCTATTACTTCTTGGAAATCGTCTAAGATTTTATCTAATTCTCCTTGTTTTACTATTATTGTTGATAGGGCAATATCTTTATCAATCCCTAGAATTTTCTCTAACTCTTCGGATACTTTCTTTGCTGAATATGCTAATGGCTTCCCATTCTTTATTAATCCATCTTCTATCGAGCTATTACCTTTACTTATATTTCTATCAATTATTATTTCGTCTCTCTCATTAAGCAAATGTAATTTTATACTAGCTCTATTAGTACCTTTTCTAATTAAATTGTCGATAGTTCCTCTACTATGCTCCCTAAATAGTCCAAAAACTATTCCATCTATTATTGAACTCTTACCAGCACCATTTTGTCCTATTATTACGTTTATTTCTCCTTTAAAATTAATTTCATTTTTTTCATGACTTAAGAAGTTATTTAATATAATCTTACTGATTCGCATTAATCAACACCGCTTATTTTCTTTAGTATCTCGATTACAGTTTCCTCCGAATCAACGTTCTTTATCATTTGTAAAATTAGATTAGCTTCGTCTTCATTGAATTTTTCATACTTGGTTAGATATTCAAGTATTATTTTGTCCAATCCCTTTTCTTGTGGTAAAGTATAGGTTATATTGTTAATTGATTGTGAAGTTTCATCCTTATATATTCTGTAATATAGCACGTTATCATTTAATACAAGTAATTCTCTATTTAGTAAATCTTTTCTTATTGTTTCTCCTCTCAAAATGATATGAATTATAGGTTTTTCATTTTCGTTTTTTATCTCATTTTTTATCTTCTCAATCTCATTTTTCAAATCCTTCGTATTTATAACAACAACTTTTTGCTTTCTTATCTTAATATTTATTTGCTGAAGATTAGGTAATTCCTTTGAAAAGTCTACTAGATACGCTCCTTTTCCAAAATTTTCATATCCTTCTATCTCTTCTTCTCTCATAATATCGGGAGAACCAGCTATCGCTATGATTGAACCATCCTCTTGGATAAGCTTCCATCTTGTATGAATATGGCCTAAGGCATAGTATCCGAAACCCTTAGGTAAGTCACCTAGTTCTAATTGCCAGGAGCTTTCATAAGGTAACATCTGCTTTACACCTTGATGTAGAAGTAGGATGCTTCTATGAGAGGTAGGTTTTAAGGAGGACAAAATCTCCTTTAGTGCGGTTTTTGAAATAGTTGGAATGTGTGGAATACCATAAATTTCTAAGTTACCTAGAGTATATGGTTTTTCATAAGTCATCATTTTTATCAGATCCATTTCGAGTAATATCGAGTGAGGAACTAGGAATCCAGACCTTTTAGGTCTATCGTGATCACCTGGTATCGATAAAAACGGAATCCCAGCTTCCTTTAAACGTTTTAAGTTCCTTACTGCTTCCACAATAGCGTTAGTAGAGGGATTTGAAACATCAAATAAGTCCCCAGAATGTATAACTGCATCGACATGTTCCTTTATCGCTATGTCAATTAATTGCGAAAATGTATTGTAAATATCCTTCTCTCTTTCAGCAAGGGAATACTGCCTCTTTCCCAAATGTGTATCAGAGATGTGAAGTATTAACAATTACTCTTCACCTCCGTTAATACCAAAATTAGCGAAACCTTTAGCGATTTCTTCATGCTCTTGTTCAATTTTCCACTCGCCTATCATGTCTGGATCTGTACCAAGTAATCTTCCTTCAAATTTATCTATTTTTACAATAGCTGGTAACTTGACAATCTTTCCAATTATTATTGCTTCTCCTACATCTAATGAAGAAAGCTGTTCTGCTAAATCCTCACTTAAGTTATCACTAGATTCTAAAACGTATTTCTTATCGGTAGGTTCAACTATTTTTAAAATAATCTTATTTGTCATCTGGCTTAATATATTTTCGTCTAGCCCCTTAGGTCTCTGGCTAACTATAGTTAATCCAACACCGAATTTTCTACCTTCTCTGGCTATTCTCGATGCCCAATATTTCGTTAATGTGTTATCATTTTTAGAGAGGAATACGTGTGCCTCTTCGATGACAGTGATTATAGGGAATTTAAGTCCACCAGATTTCTTTCGTTTAAATTCCTTTCTTGCGTCCAAGATTCTTCTAAGATAATGAGATACTATTGCATCCATTGAATCTTCATCCAGTTGTGTAAGACTCACAACGTTTACTTTTCCTCTTCTAATCCTTTCAACTATATCAGATGAGGTAAGATCTATTACATTCGAATACCTATCTGTAAATTCCTCGAATTTATTCAATACTTCTTCTTTTGCATTCCCTCTTTTATCGGTTCGCCCTTCTTCTTCCAATTTTTCCTTCATTAAATCATAAAATTGTTGATTAATTTGCGTTAAAGCTATTTGTCCCTCCTTTAGTTGTTTTTTAATTTCTTCAGTTGCTCTTGTAAATGCCCTCCTTAAAATCCTATATTGTATAATAGCATTGTCTCTTATTTCTAATAGTGTTGCAAATTCCCTAGGAGTCATGTAAAGTGGGTTCAGTTTAGGTTCTATCTGATTTAAATTCTTTATATCACTGTCATAATACTCTCCGTGATAGTCAAAGATGATTACAGATCCTCCAAGCTCAGAAATTCTTTGTGACAATACCGCTACGGTATTAGATTTGCCTGAGCCTGTAGCAGCTAAGATTGCCAAATGTCTTGCTAAGGCATTTATATTTAGTTTTACTTCTACATTTTTACCTACTAATGTTCCTATTCTAATTTGTCCATCTCTAGAGTAAATAGTTTTTAACTCATCTTCTTCAGCTTCTCTAATTGGCGTTCCAGCGAAGGGAGGTATATCGGGCATTAAACAATAATTATTTATATCGCACAGTAATTTTACTTTTGCCTTAGTATATACGGGTATACTGTTATTGAACTGTTTTAATTTTTGAACAATTTCTATATCATTCATATTATCATCGAGCATTGAACTACCTCTCGTAACACTCGTTATTAATCCTAAGGCCTTTATATTGTCGTACTCCAAGATTACATAAGTTCCTAGTCTAACTGGTTTTTCTGCTAGCATCAACGCTTCCTGCGTAGTAGCTTGCCCAATTACGTAGCCAATTATCATTATGCTATTAAATCTACTATCTTCCTAAAATGGATTTCCCCTTATAATAGTGTAATACCTAAAAAATGAAAAATATAAGAGAATATAGCTTTAAAGAGCCTTCGCTACAGTTTTTATAGTTTCAGAAATTTTCGCTTCTTGTTCAGCGAATGCACATAGCATTTTTTCTATATCTTCGTGTCCTTCTTGTTTTGCTGTCATTGCAACCTTATTGTACTCACTTATATGTTGCATATCCTCTTCTTTTGCCATACTCTCTAGCACCTTGGAAACTCTTGCAATAGTTTCAGCAATCTTAGCCTCTTGATCGGCAAAGCTACATAGCATTTTTTCTATATCTTCGTGTCCTTCTTGTTTTGCTGTCATTGCAACCTTATTGTACTCACTTATGTGCTGTTCTTGTTCCTCTTTAGCCATCTCGCTTACCATGCCTTGTAGTTCTTGATGTTTTAGTAATGTTTCAAAAATTGCCTTTGCGTGTCCTAACTCCACTAATGCCTTTTCTCTTAATGCCTTTGCCTCCTCCTTTTTGCCTAACTGTTCCAATTTTTCAGCTACTAGCATTAATGACATGAAATCTTCTGCATTTGCCTTGAATAGTTCCTTTAAACCCATTTCGGTTTCCTTTCCTAATACCATTTTACGCACCTATTTATTATAACGAAGTGAGAGTTAATAAATTTTGATTAGAGACTAACATAATACACTTACCATATCATTCCAAATCATATAATAATATAATAGTAAGATACTAGAAATCATTAAAGAATATGAGACCAATAACAAATAATAGAAGCTTTCTCTAATATTTAAACTTAGCTTAGTACAGTGATGAATAACTCCAATCCTGAAAAATGATGTAGTAACTCGCGACTGAACTCTATTTATACTTAAAACGAATTATTGATAATGTATGATCTCAGTAAAAGAGATGAGAGCACTTGAGATAAATAGTACCGCACTGGGTGTACCTACATTACTCCTAATGGAAAATGCAGGAAGATCTGTAAAGGATGAGATTGTAAGTAGGTTTGATGTAAAAGATAAGATTATTTACGTATTCGTAGGCCATGGTGGTAAGGGTGGCGACGGTTTAGTTGCATCTAGGCATTTAGCGGGTGAAGGAGCGAAAGTTACTGTAATCTTATTAGGTGAGAATAAGCATGAAGACGCATTAACAAATCTTAATGCAATAGAAGAAATGGATTACTCTATCACTCTTATCGAACCAAGGGAGATAGACGAACTGAAACCAGTTTCAGCTGATGTTCTAATAGATGCTATGTTAGGTACTGGGTTTTCTGGTAGGCCTAGAGAACCTTTTAGAACAGCTATAAAAGTTTTTAATGAAAGTAAGGGCTTTAAGGTTTCTATAGATGTGCCATCTGGCATAAATGCAGATACAGGAGAGGCCTATGAAGGAGAGTATATAAAACCAGATCTGGTAGTTACGTTTCATGATATGAAAGTAGGATTGCTGAAATACAATTTTCCTACAGTAGTAAAGAAAATAGGTATACCCATTGAGGCTGAAATATATGCAGGTCCCGGAGATGTTATGGTTAATATACGTAATCGTCCTTATTACTCTAAAAAAGGAGATAATGGTAGAATATTAGTTATTGGGGGAAGTTATACTTTTAGTGGTGCTCCAACCTTAGCTGCTATGGCCGCGCTAAGAACTGGGGCTGATCTAGTATATGTAGCATCACCCGAGGATACAGCCAAAATAATTGCTGGTTATTCACCAGATTTAATTACAATCAAATTACAAGGGAAAAACATCTCACCTAGTAACTTTGAGGAGCTAAAATCATGGATAGATAGAGCTGATGCTGTAGTTATAGGACCAGGAATGGGTTTGGCTGACGAGACTGTTGAAGCTTCCAAACTAATTGTAAGTTATTTAAGGGAAAAAAATAAATTAGCTGTAATTGACGCTGACGCACTTAAGGCTATAAGAGGGTTCGAATTATATGAGAATGCAGTAATAACTCCCCATAGTGGAGAATTTCGGATATTCTTCGGTGAAGAACCTAGTAAAGATATGAGAGATAGAATAAATCAAGTAGTAAGAGCTGCAAAAAAGTGTAAATGCACTGTCTTAATTAAGGGATTTATAGATATAATTAGTGATGGTAAAAGATTTAAATTAAATAAAACTGGAAACCCCGGAATGACAGTAGGAGGAAGTGGAGATACCTTAACTGGTATAATAGCTACGTTGATGGCTCAAAAAATCGAACCATTTGTAGCTGCATATTTGGGAGTTTTCATAAATAGCTTAGCTGGAACTTTAGCATATAATAAATTAGGTCCACATCTAATGCCCACTGACATCATTAATGAAATCCCAAATGTGATAAACAACCCATTGGAATCATTTAAAAGAAAAGTTTATAAAAGAATTCTAAGATGAATTTGCCTTTTTTATTACTTCTAACGATTTATCCGCATGCTCTTCGGCTCTTTTTAAATTTTGCAAGATGTCTATTATTTTGCCATTCTCATCTATTATGAAAGTAACTCTTTGCGCACTAGTTCCTTTTTCATTTAGTACACCATAAAGTTTTGATATAATTTTTTGATCATCAGCAACTATTGGGAATTTCGCTCCATATTTTTCAGCGAACTTTTTTTGTGTATCAATTTTGTCCACACTAACACCGATTACTTCTGCGTTTAATTTTTTAAATTCATCATAAAGTTCTGTAAATCTCTGTAACTCTCTTGTACACCCACTTGTAAAGGATTTGGGATAAAAGTATAATACAACCTTTTTTCCTCTATAATTCGATAATTTGAGTTTTCCAATAGTCGATTCTGCCTCAAAATCTGGTGCATATTCCCCTACATTCATACTAAAATAACATATACTCTATTTCGAATTTAAAGGTTTAGATAACAAATTTTAAATATATGCCGTATATGCTTTAGGTAAAATGAGACTTATACCAAGAACTATGTCAACACAACATCCAGATAATGCTAAGGTACCAGAATGGGCTAAGAGTGAAGTCATAGAAGGAGAGGATGAGGTTAAAGAAGCATTTCTAGCTTATAGTATGTATGGAGTTCAAGAAGTGATGTGGGATGCAGAGGGCAAGGATGTGGATACTCATGTCGTTAGGAAATTGCTATCAAATTATGTTGAATACTTTAAGGAACATGTACTAGGTAAAGACTTATTTTTGACTTATAGGCTTCCTAATCCTAGAGTTGAGGGTGCTGATAGAAAAGTCTTTGCTGAAACTATGGAGAGTATACCAATAACTTATGATTTAGCGGAGAAGTTTTACGGAAATGGGGTAACGATACCTGTTTTTGAGGTAATTTTACCGATGACTACTAATCATTTAGAATTAATTAATGTTGCTAAATATTACGAAAAGGCAGTAGCTAGTGAGGATGAATTAGAGCTTTACAACGGCACGAAAGTTAAAGATTTAGTAGGTGAGATTTACCCTAAAACCATAGAAGTTATTCCCTTAGTTGAAGATAGGGATTCCCTTCAGAATATAGATAGTATAGTGGAGGGATATTATAAGGTTATTAAGCCTAAGTACATGAGAGTATTCTTAGCTAGATCAGATCCTGCAATGAATTATGGAATGGTATCTGCTGTTCTCTCTGCAAAGATAGCGCTTAGCAAATTACATAAGCTTTCAGAAAAACTAAATCTACCAATATATCCCATAATTGGCGTAGGTTCTCTTCCCTTTAGAGGTCACTTATCACCAGAAAACTACGATAGGGTTCTAGAAGAATATAAGGGAGTTTATACGTTTACGATACAATCCGCATTTAAATACGATTACGATTATGAAAAAGTTCGAAATGCAATCTCTGCAATAAATAACTCTGAAGTTAAACAAGCCAAGGTACTAAATCAGCATGAAGAAGATGTATTGAGAAAAGTAACTATTCTGTACACTCAGCGTTATCAACCTATTATCGAAAGTCTGGCCAACGTGATAAACGATGTTGCGGTATTACTTCCTAGGAGAAGAGCCAGGAAACTTCATATAGGGCTTTTTGGGTATTCAAGAAGTGCTGGAAAAGTAAGTTTACCTAGGGCCATATCTTTTGTTGGTTCATTGTACTCTATAGGGATACCGCCAGAACTTATTGGGATTTCATCCTTAGCTAACTTAACAGAAGAAGAATGGGATGTATTTAAAGAGAATTATATTAACTTTAAACATGATTTACAATCAGCCTCGAGATTCTTTAACTGGGAATCATTGGAGTTGATTAAGGATATATGGGGCGTTAATGAGGAAGTAATAAAGAAAATAAAAGAAGACATTAATTACGCGGAAGATGTTATAGGGTTAAAATTAGGTGGTGTCGAATACGATAGTAAGAAGCATATTCTATTATCTTCGCTATTTTTACTATCATTTAGAGAGAAAATCTTCCAAGAATCTAAGAAATACATATATGAGATGGCATTAATTAGAAAATCTTTGGGATGAGAGTACTAGTAAATGGGTTACTTTCTTTGGATTCAGGTAAGACAACATTTTCATTATCTTTGCTTAGGCTATTTGATCAAGTTGGACTTAAGTTTTTTCCGCTAAAGCCAATAGCAGGTCATAACGCATGGTATAGCTTTAATACTCTTATTAGGAGTGAGGAACTTGGAGTGTTAGCAGGGAACGATGCTTTAAAATATTTTGATGAAACTAAGTATGATATAAGGCAAATAAACCCTTTCGCTGTTTTATTTGTCCCAATAGATCTGGAAAAGGTAAACTATAACGTATCTCTTTATAATATGATCATGGAGTATGGGTTTCCATATCTGATAAGAATAAGTAACTGCAATGACGCTGCAGATAATTATCTTGTAAATAATAACGCCTCAGCCTATATATCTAAATCAATATTGAAATTCATAGAGAATTTAGCTTCAAAATTTAACGCTAAGCCATCAGATAGGATGAGAGAAATCATAGATATGTCCCCACAATTAGTAGAGAACTGTATTAGTGAGACATTTAGGAAATATGAGAATGTCATAATAGAGTCTTATAATGATTCTGCATCTCCCACTTATTATTCGTCAAACGTAGACTACGTATTCATAGTTGCTCCAGCCAAGGCTTTTCTAGTTAAAGGTGAAGAGTTTAAGAAGGCTATATCTTTGTTTTCAATTCCTCCTTGGAATATTAGGGTTTCCACTCTAATGAAATACCTAAGAGTCGAAAAAAGCTATGAAATAGACGTAGGAGAAAGAATAGCTAAAGAGGAAATTATAGATACGCTTTTTAAATCCTAACCATTCTTCTCGACTTCATAAGCTAATCCATTTTCTGCAACGTACAATTTTCCAATATGTTTAAGCACAGATACTACTACTCCTAATCCTCTTTGGATATCTGGATCTTTTAATAGTTTGTAAATTTCCCAAATACTAGTAATTGGTTTTTATGTTTTCAGTTTTTAGTGCCTCACCAGTAGCTGAGACTAATAATGTATAATATTTAAAGTTCTTTAAATCTATTCTTGATAAATCTTTAACAATTTCATTCCAATTACTAATCAAATTTAATGTAAAATCATTAATTATCCCATTGATCAATTTCCCTAATAGTTCCTCATCTTCTAACAATCCTACTATAGGATCTAAAATCCCCTTATTCCTAACTTTATCTACAAAACTCAATATATAGTTAAGGTTGTAGATTGTATCATCATCTAGAAGTAGACTAAGATTTTTAACTATCTTCTCCCTATTTACTAAAAGGCTCAGTACGGCATCTCCTGTAAGAATTTCAGCTATTTTACCTATAGTCTTCTCATCTTCAGCTATTCCCTTAATAACGTCAAGAATACCGAGCTTGTTTATATCATTTAATATGTCAAGTAGTTTATTTAGGCTGTTAAGTTTTTCATCCTTTAATAACTCGTCTATTATGTTTAATTCTACCAGAGACATTTTTTCACCAGCTGGCTAGGAACTTTTCTAAAGCCATGTCTCCTTTTGTCCACATAAAATATTTATGGAATAGCTCTTTCTTTATGTGATTTAATGGGGACGGGTCTGCAATAGAAATGTTTCCTCCATACCAAGTATTGTCTTTTACAGCTACGCCAAAACCCTCAAATGGATTATCAGCTACACACACTATTGTTGGATAATATTGGTCTATTTTTACTTGAACTCCCAGTCTTGTGGCCAAATGTTGTGCAGCTACATTTCCAGTTTTTACAGCTAGATAACCCAATTTGGGTACAGTAATTGCGTTTGCATCACCCACAGCGTATACGTTTTCATACTTAATCGATACCATATTAAGATCAGTTGGAACAAACCCGCTATCGTCTATCAAATCTGGAGTAGAGTTTTTCAACGCAGGATTTCCAGTATAGGGAGGAATTAATATCGTCATATCAGCCTTAATAGTTTTACCTGTTTCGTCGATTATTTCATTTTCTCTAATTTCTTTTATTCTAAAATTATCTATCAACTCAATTCCCATTTGCTTATACATTTCTCTAACTATTTTTCTAGAAGTGGTTGACAGATCAGATAAATACTCGCCGGGCGAAAATACTACAAGCTTGACCTTGTTTAACATTCCCTTTTTCTTAAAGTATCCAGTAAGCATCAATGACATTTCGAAAATAGGTCCTTCGCACGCTGCATCAGCCATGGGTACATAACTTTCCGGAACTTTAGGTTTTGGGTTTTTACCTTGATAGAAAGGACCAGATCCTATTGCTATAGTACCTCCCTTAAAATTGCTTAATCTATCCCTTAACTTTAATGCATAATCTATTTCACAGACACTATAACCGTATTTATCCCAACCTTTGACTAGATCTGTTCCTAAATGAGCGCCTAGGGCTATTATAAGGTAGTCATAATCTTCTTCTGTTCTTGTTCCATCTGGTTTAGTATAGTATACTAACCCACTACTAGCGTCTATTTTTTCTACGATACCCTGCTGAAAGTTTATTTTTTTCTCAGGGAGAGCACTTGCTAAATCTACTCTTACATCTTCTTCATCCAGAACTCCCGTAGCTACGTGAGGTAAGGCGGGTCTAAAATATGAGAATCTAGAGCTATTGATAACTTTTATCTCAGCTTTACTCCCCGCTAACCTTTTTAAAGTATATGCTGATGTTAGACCACCGAATCTAGCGCCTAAAACAAGAACTTTACTCATATTTATCATTTTCATTAATTTAATTTATAGTTTATAAAGTTTGTTTCTATAAAGTTTAATATGTTCCTTTTCTTCCGCTAATCATTATATTTTTCATTTTGTTAAAAATGTAAAAAAGCTTATAACTTTTTGAAGCAATAGTCACTTATGCAGGAATTTTTGGATAAGTTCATAGAGATAAATGGGCGCAAAATTCATTACATTGAAAGTGGAAAAGGCACTCCAATGCTCTTATTTCACGGTGCCAGATTTAATGCTAGAACTTGGATAGAGACCAATACCGTAGCAACTATTTCAAGTCTGGGTTATAGGGCTATTTCGATAGATTTCCCTGGTTTTGGATCATCAGAAAGAATTGAAGGAGTTACTCTGTCTGATTTCATATATTTATTCATAACATTAATGGGTATGAGTAAGGTAATAATGCTAGGCGCTTCAATGGGAGGTAAAGCCGTGCTAGAATTTAGTCTTAGGCATACTGACTTAGTTTCTGCTTTAATTCTCGTAGGTGCAGTAGGTGTTGACGAATATGAGGATCAGCTATCTAAATTGAGTGAAATTCCTATTTTATTAATATGGGGTTCACATGACACAATTTCTCCCAAAAGAAACTATGAGTTGATACTAAATAAAGTGAAAAGTGCAATGTTAGAAATAGTTGGTAAGAATCACACATGTTACCTTGATGATCCTTATATGTTTAATGAGAAGATTACTAAATTTCTAAAGGGGTTGAAATGAGTGAAAAACATCAGTTATCTGATAAACTTAAAGCGATATTAAAGGACGAAAGATATCTTAAAATCCTAAAGCACCTAAAGATTGCAAATGTGGACTATGGCAAATCAATAATGTTAAATACTAAAATTCCGATAACCGATGTTATTCAACTACTAGAAGACTTAGAGAAATTGGGCTTAATTGAGAGAGTTCATGGTGCAACCTTAAAGAATACAGAAGCTAAATTTAAACTTAGCTCTGAAGTCCATAAACATCACACTTATTATAAACTTACAAGAGAGGGCGATCATTTATTAAGATCGTTGAACGATAAGGTATTGATAGATGGTTATATAGAAATTATTAAGAATGATAGTTTAGCTTTAGATCTTCTAAAATTTGCTGACGAATTAAATGCTGATCACGTCTTGACGTATGCTAAATTAGTTCATAAGAAGTTAGAAGAAGTCATACCAAAAATAGAGGAGTTAGCTAGAATGGGATTATTAGAGGAGAAAAGCCCAAAGATAATCAAATTTAGAGAGAGAAAAGCTAAGCCGAAAAAGGAAACTCGCACTCATCATAAGTATTATGGTTTATCAAGGATAGGAGAGCTCGTAGTTAGGGAGTTAAAGAGAAATGGAATATTACCTAAGTAATTCTTTTATCGTATCCATAACTTTCTTAATGGACTCTGGGATATTTTCACTCGTAATTAAGTCATACTTATCTTTAATGACATTGGTGACTAATTCTTCCAGTTTTCTTCTTACTATTAATTCCACAATCTTCGCTCTTCTATCCAGAATTCTCTTTTTGAATAAATCTTTTTGTACTAGGTAGTTTCTATGTTCTTCTATCTTATCTACGAGCTCAGGGATTCCCTCACTCTTTATGGCTATTGTTTTAACGATAGTTGGTTTCCATTTATCTTCATAGGCTGATTCAGTATTGTCATTAATAATTGATTTCAAGATGTTGTAAGTTAATTCAGCCTCTGGCCTGTCGTACTTATTTAAAACGTATATATCACCTATTTCCATTATTCCTGCTTTTAATGCTTGTATGTCATCTCCGGCACCCGGAATTACTAGAACCAGAACAGTATGAACAATTTTCTCTATTTCCGTATCCGTCTGGCCAGCCCCTACAGTTTCTATTATTATTCTATCGTAACCTAATCCGTCTAATGCTTCCGTTAACATTATAGCTTCTGCTGAAACTCCTCCAAGATATCCTCTAGACGCTATGCTCCTTATAAAGACATTCTTTAACAGTGTCTTATCTTGGAATCTCAGTCTATTCCCCATAAATGAGCCCATTGTATATGGGCTTGATGGATCTATTACAATTACGCCAACCCTATGTCCTCTTGAAACGTATTCTTGAATTATTCCACCAATTAAAGTACTTTTACCTGATCCCGGAATTCCGGTTATTCCAATTACGTGAGCGTTACCAGACCTCTTCATTAACGCGTCTAATGCGATTATTCCCTCTTCAGTCATATATTCTATCTTAGTTAGTAATTTAGCAATAGCCAACTCATTTCCACTTAACGCTTTTTCCAATATGTTACTATTCAACATTAATACCTCTTTTCAATCTTGCTATCTTTTTCACTTTTTCTACTATTTCCTTAAGACTACTTCCTGGTAAAAACACTTCGTCAACTCCTATTTCTTTCAGCTTCTTTATATCATCTGGTGGTATTACACCTCCAACTATAATTCCCACGTCATCTAAACCATTTTGTTTCATTAGCTCTATTACTTTCGGAATTAGTTCCAAATGAGCACCACTTAATATACTTATTCCTATCACATCCGCATCCTCTTGTATGGCAGCTTTAACGATCTGTTCTGGTGTTTGCCTTAGACCAGTGTATACTACCTCCATCCCTGCGTCTTTTAGAGCTCTCGCAACTACTTTTGCCCCTCTATCATGACCATCTAGGCCCAATTTAGCAATAAGGACCTTAATTCTTTTTATTGTCATCAATAATTTTGGTAATACTTAAAACGTTTAAACTTTTTGCTCAGTATTTTGTAATCATAAGAATCGCAGGAAATGGGTAAAAATTTAATAGCAACAATCTTACTTATCTTACATCATATGTTCAAAATGTGGTATATTCATATTACCCTAGCGCTAATTGCATTGATTCTCTCTAGCATAATAGTATTGGAATTTGTTAGAATAAGGAAGGAATTTAAGAGTAAATTAACAACCATTTTAGTACTACTTAGTGGGTTCTTAGTTGCTCAGTTTGCATCTTTTCTATTTGATTTCGTCATGTGGTCCAATGATAGGAATCCCTTATACATCTATCCCTCTCTAATAACTATTTCCTTATCTTTCATTACCATACTTCTCTTCTACTACTATATCACAAAGATTTAAGTTTTTTGTATTTCTTTATTACATCAAAAATTGTTATAATCGTAATTATAAAGATTACAACTAGAGAAAATACGTCTGCAGAAAAAGGGTGTAAAAAAATGAGGTATATAAGGATTGCTAATGAAGAAATTAGAAAGGAAGAGAGAAATAGTGATCTAGGTATTATCACATTCTTAAACCTTATATAATCTTCTAATATTATCTTAGCTACTACATACCCTTCATCAACCTCTTTTACCAGTCCTTCTTCCATTAATCTCTTAATGTGATAACTCACAATGGAAGGTGAGCTTAGGTTTAAATCCTTTTGAATTTTCCTAATACCCACGGGTCTTCTCTGCCTAAGAAGATAGAGATAGATCTTTCTAGCAGTCCCCGTTAGCTCATCTTCCATTAAATACATATTACTTAACATTATAAATTAAGGTTTTCTATCTAAACTAGTGTAATGAATAGATATTTATACTATCTAGGACACGGTAATTATTGTGAAGCAGTACTTAATGGTTGCGGCAGGTGTTCTGGCTAGTCTAATTATCGCCTCTTTAGTTATTTATGTTTCACATGTTATTATAACATATAGTGTAAAAAAGCCTAATATTGTTGAGCCGCGTTCTAATTATAGTCCAAACCTATATGAGTTAACTGTAAGTGCTAGTCCAGCTAATGGGAGCCTCCCTCGCTATTTTGTATACTCACCTTCACAATCATTTCAGTTAATAAATAAAGATCCAATATTTCATGTCTATCCTAGTTTAGTAAACATCTCCCCTAATAATAATTCTACCATACTAAATATTTATTATTCCATAAATGATAGAGTAAATATAGCTGTAGTTCAACAGATTTTCAATGTTAGTGTGTTGAATACTACCGTGATTAATGATCAAGTTGTCTATACTGAAGTGAAGATAACATTTTACAACGCTTCTGCAAATACAATATATCTAATACCAATATGGAACCAATATAACGTTACGTATTATGTACTAGTATATTATGAGTAATTCAGTCCATCGACCTCTCTTCACTATTCAAGACGATGTAGGCGTCATCATTGTGCCCCGTTCGGCTGGAGGTCTTCATTCAAATTATAATCTACTGTCAGACCCCGATAGGGAACGGGGCGTTCTCAATCTTTTATATAATCTGTACAGAAATATAACAATTACTATCTGTCCTATATCTAATTGTAACGTTGTCGCATGATTATAGGAAATTTCGATAAGAAACGGTAATATTTGCATACTAGGCCTCCAAACGTACCATATCAAATAGTAATTAAGGTAATTTAAAAACAGGAAACTTATAGCTGAAGAGTCTATTATTATATTATAATAATCATTTTTATTTCCAGACACCAATAAAATCGATATTATAAATATGATGAGAGCTAAAAATGCGGAAAACGATACTCCCACTGGGATGGTAAGATTATATACAACCCCACTACTGGCTCGATATACTAATGGTTCATCTATCGGAACCAATGGCGCCATTGAGAGAAATACTATTGTTAGAACTACTGCCCCTACCAATACCCATATGTAATATTCAGAGTTTTTCATAAGCGATTATGCTTATATTATAGTTATAACTTTAATCCTTAACGTTATGCATATCTATATAAAATCTCTAGCTAATTATTTAATGTAATGTCAGCTACAAAAAAATTCTATGAACTTCAAGACTTAATCTTAGCTAAAACATCTCTAGAAAAAGTGAAACTCCATATAGAACAGCGAAAGGATAAGACTATTTTTAAGTGGGTTAGAAAAGAGCTTACTGGATACTTTAGGAAATTCTCCAATGATGATAATTTTAAAGATATAATAAATAATATCAACAAAGGGATAGATGAGGAAAATTATAGTATAATTCTTTATAACGTTCAAAGATCGTTGGAAATTATATCCAATGAAATAGAAAAATACTATAAAGATCTACAACAAATGCGTTAATTGAACTACCCCTATCCTATTTATATACATAGTATATATTGCTACTACTATTATAATTACTGCGAATAGTTTTCTCAAAGTTTGCCTAGGCATTCTAGATGCAATGGTAGATCCTGCATAGCCTCCCATAATTCCTCCAATTAAATACAGTATACTAATGATTACATCGATATAGCCATAGATGGCATAAGTTATCGCTGCAGCCACACCGAATGTTCCAACTGATATTAGTGACGTACCTACTGCTCTTAGCATATCTACACCAGTACTAAATAATAATCCCGGTACTACTAGGAAGCCCCCTCCTATTCCAAAATATCCTGATGCGAATCCTACTAAAAACCCAGCTGGGATTACTCTATTCAATTTAACCCTATCCCTTAAACTTAATTTGCCTAAGTGATTTTCAACAATATTTTTATTAGGATTGCATCTTGTTCTCCACATCCTAATAGCGACTGCAATCATTAAAAACCCAAATAGAAATAAGATTATAGCCCCAGACATTAGATGACTTAAATAAGCTCCTAATACGTCACCTATCACTCCCGGAATTGTAAAAACTACCCCCTCCATTACTCTAACGTTTCCCTTTCTAAAGTGCATATAAGAGTTGATATAAGCGTTTAATCCTACTGCAAGCGCAGTAGTACCTAAGGTAATATGTGTTATGTATGTGTACTCTGGCGAGCTTGGTGGAATGCCATCAGCTAAACCTACGAAGTATAGTAAAAGTGGTATTGCAAGAATTGAACCACCTCCACCTATTAGTCCTAAACTAAAACCTACTAAGATCCCTGAAATAATGGAAAGAATATATTGTATTGGCGTTATGGTTATTTGAAAAGATGGATCTTGAATCATATTAATTTATTATAGTTTTAACTTTAAAAAGTTATGTTTATGTAAAACGTGGATAGATAAGTATTAAATAGTCGTAACCAGCATCATTTTGATTGTTATCGCAACCAGATAAGAAATAGGTAGTCTGTCGTACTTCTCCTAATTATATTTCTCTAAAAGATATCATTCATCACTTGAGTATATTTGTACTAAAGCTTCAGTTATAAACATTGATTCAGCTTATTATTAAATTATAAAAATCCTTAGTAATTTTCATAGTGTTTTCATGTAGTTAAAAAATTTTACATGTACGAGTTCTCTTCATTAAGACATAGTTACAATTAATGATACCAAAAGCTTTAGAAATAATTTATGCCTATATGACGACACTCTCGTAATTTTAATATAAAGTTAACGTGTTTAAGAACCTTGAGTACTCTTAATACGTTTTTGTTTATCTCTATTTGGGTCTACTACTATCTGTTGCATTAAACTAATGATTAACAGTTTGAGAGTTTACATGAGAGATGTAACTCCGAATCGATGAGGGGAATCCTCGCCATTTTGATGGCGGGGAGGAAATCAGATACTACTTTATAATGGTATTTCTAGCCCGTGTGGGCAAGAGGATGGTTTGCCTAAATAGTTATAAAGTTTTTCTATAATTTCTTGGGGTACAAGATAATCGAATTGCTTAGAGTATTCACACGCTACCTCCTTATCTATTCCTATGTTAACCAGCAATATTTCTATCACTCTATGAGCCTTTATGATATAGTTTACACTTTTAATTCCATCATCAGTAATCCATACTCCATCATCTTTTTTCTTAACTAATCCCTTCTCTTCCAGATGCGAAATCTCTTCAAAAACGCTTGACGGTGCAATTTTCAAGTCCTTGGCTATTCTATTAATTCTCGCACCTTCTCCACTATCATTATATTTTTTTATAGCTAGCAGATATGAAAATTCCCTCCGTGATAAGTTAGACATCTAACAGATTCTTCACAATGAAAATAAATAAAGTTTTGTTTTAATCATATAACCCGTGAAAGACAACATATTATCGTTAATCACACCCTTCGATGAGAAGGAAAACGTAAATATTGAGGCATTATACCAACTATTGGACTTCTTAATTAAAAATGGAATTAGAGACTTCTGGATTCTCGGCACAGCAGGGGAATTTCATATGTTAACTCAAGATGAAAAAATCTTATTAGTAACTAAGATCCGTGAAAAGGTAAGCGGGAAAATATATGCTGGGATTAATGAAAATTCTATTAAGTCTAGTTTAACATTAGCCAAGAAATATTACGATCTTGGTGTGGATTGTATTTTCTCAACGCCACCTATTGGTTATAAACTGTCAGATAAGAGCCTAATTTCCTATTTCAATGAACTACGTAAAATAGACTTGCCATTATTCTTATACAATATACCTTCCCTAATAGGATATAACGTTCCTGTTAGTCTAATTGAAAAATTAGTTGAAGATCAAATACTAGATGGGATGAAATATACTACAACAGATTTTGTTTCATTCTTGACATATTTAAGACAGTTGAAAAGAATCGATGAGAGATTTAAAATCTTTATCGGAGAGGATAGAATGATACTTTCCGCACTTATATACGGGGCGGATGGTTCAGTTTCTGGCGTATCTAATTTAGCTCCAGAACTAGTTGCCGGATTATATCAAGAGTTTGAAAAGGGCAATTTACAGAAAGCTATTGAAATCCAAAATGTTATAACTAAGATAGTTGAGGCTGTGAGTTTAGGTGATTATCCTAGCGGAATTAAAATAGGCTTGAGATATAGGGGAATAAATGTTGGAAGCGTCAGAAAACCATTAACAGAGGATAGCAGAGCTGAAGGCGAAATATATAATGTACTAAAGGAAATAGGTATATAAGAATGATGAGGGTCGATGGGATTTTACGAACAGTGAAGAGAATATCCCCGGCTGAGTATTCTTATATTCAATCAGTAGCTTAATTATATAAAGAAAAAGAGTGTAAAAGTTATGAGCAACTTAGACGAGGTTGCTAATGAAATTAGATCTTGTAAAAAATGCAAGCTATGGCAGTTTAGGAAAAACGCTGTCCCTGGCGAAGGTAATAGTAAAGCCGAGGTAATGTTCATAGGAGAGGCACCAGGTGAAAATGAAGATAACGAGGGAAGACCCTTCGTAGGCGCTGCTGGTAAACTTTTGACCAAGCTTATAAATGAGGTATTAGGGCTTAGTAGGGCTGAAGTTTTCATAACTAATGTGGTGAAATGTAGGCCTCCAAATAATAGAGACCCAGAGGAAGATGAAATAAACGCGTGTTCACCATATTTGGATATGCAGATAGAATTGATAAAACCACGTATTATAGTTACGTTAGGTAGGCACTCATCCTCATATTTATTTCGTAAGATGGGTATGAAAATGGAGTCAATTAGCAGAGTTAGAGGTAAGTTTTACACATGGAATAATAATGAGCATAAAATTCTGGTATTTCCAACTTATCATCCAGCAGCTGCACTTTACAATCCGCCAATTAGAAAAATTTTAGAAGAAGATTTTAGAAGAGTTAAAGAAGCAGTAAGTTCAAAAACTGTAACTTTAGATAACTTCTTGTATGGATTTGGGGATAAAGGGGAAAAAAGTAATCGTGACAGCGGCAAGTAAAGGAATAGGATTCGCTATAGCTAAACGATTTCTAGAAGAAGGTGCTAAAGTAGTTATTTCTTCTCATGACGAAACGAATTTAGTAAAAGCTTACAACAAGTTGAAGGAGATTAATAATGACGTTACATATATAAAGGCGGATCTAATGAATCCGCAAGAGGTTAAATTTCTCATTAATGAGGGCTATAGAAAGCTTCAAGGTTTAGACGTTTTAGCGTATGTTACTGGTAGCCCAAAACCCGGTAATTTATTTTCGTTATCAGATAAGGACTGGTTAGATGCTTTCTACTTATTATTGTTCAGTGCAGTTATCGCAATTAGAGAAGCAGGCCAGTTAATGAAAAGTGGTGGAAGGATAATCTTATCCACATCCACTACATTAAGGCAACCTATAGATAATCTAGACTTATCAAACGTAGTCAGATTATCCTTAGCAGGTCTGATAAAGGTTGCCTCAAGGGAATTAGGTCCTAGAGGAATTCTGGTTAATGGAATCATGCCAGGGTGGACCAAAACTGAGAGATTAATCCAAATTGTTAGAGATAGAGCTGCAAGAGAAGGGAAGTCTGAGGAGGATATTCTTAAAATAATTGCTAGTGACGTGCCATTAGGTAGGGCAGGAGAGCCTGAGGAAGTAGCTAATGTTGTCATATTTCTAGCTTCTAACCTTTCTACATATGTTAACGGCGCATTAATACCAGTAGATGGAGGTAGTATAAAAGGAGTCTTTTAAGCATTTTTGCAGATAATACTCCGTTTTTTCTCTCTATTTAGACTAACGTCAGAGAAGTCTGCTAATGATTATATTTTATTTTGCTAAGTATTACCGTAGAGTGGTCTGTAGTGAGGATTACCGAATTTTACGTCTCAAATTTTAGAAGTCTCAGCGAGGTGAGTTTAAAGGATCTAGGTGGATTTAATGTAGTCGTTGGTTATAACGGATATGGAAAGACTAACTTACTTTCATCAATATTTCTATTTGTAAAAAATTTATCTGCGGGCATAGAAAAAAGATCAGTTGAGGATAGAAACCAGGAGTTCATATTACTTTGGCAAGGATATGACGTTTCAAAGCCCATTACCATTGGGGGTAAAATAGAATTCACCCCAGAAGAGGCAAATAGAATTGTGGGTAAAAATCAGAAAATAACTCTAGAGATAATCAATAGAATGAAATATAATAACAAATATGTAGAATGGAATTTAGATACTCTTTATATAAATGGATCCCCACCCGGTGAAGATGACCTAAAGGTTGCAAAAAAACTTGCTGAATACGCTTCACAAGCTATCGAGTACGTTCCAATATTTGATCAATCCTACTTTGACGAGATCTTGAAGAGAATGACTGATATGAATAAGTCACCTATTAATCTAAGAAAGTATTGGTACGACTTTGTAAATCTAGTTAGTGCGACAATACCTGAGGTTAAGGGCATGGAATTTTGGGATGGAAGAAGATTAGTGCTTAACGTGTACAATTTGCCTATATATATTGATCTGGCAGCTAGTGGTTTTCAAAGAGTTATCTTGATGCTGTTTATAATATGGCTTAGTGGAAATAAAATATTACTAGTGGAAGAGCCAGAAGTGAATATGCACCCCACTCTTCAAGCGAAGATTATGAAGTTAATAAAGAATTGGACGGATAATGGTATTCTGCAAGCATTTCTTACAACTCATTCTCCATACATTGTTGAAATGTCTGCAGATAACTATATTGTCATGAGAAGAGTTAATGGAAATTCGACCGCAATAACAGTAAAACCATCAGCAGATTTAAGAGGGACTATAAGTTTATTAAATGCGAGTCTCAGCAATATTCTATTTAGTAGAATAATAATACTTACTAGTGAATTAGCCGAGCCTTCAGTTATAATAAATTGGCTTAAGAGGCTTAATATTAACGTAGAGGATAATGGAATAACGATCTTCAAAGCATCTTCAGATTTAGAACTACAACATTGGCTTAAATTAAAAAATATGTTAAGTCTTGATGTAATATTCCTTGGATTATGCGAAAAATTAGATATGTCACTAAAGGAGTATTGTGTACCCTTAAGCCGTGAAGTAGAGAATTTCTATAGTAAACAAGCATTGTTAGAAGTCTTAAGGAGATTGGGTATATATCCTGATGAAAAAGAGATAAGGGATTTGGGCAGAGAAGAGAACTTAAGATGGATTATCAATGTCTTAAGAAAGCGAGGAATAGAGTACGAAAAACTCAGGATGTCAATAGGAGAACTCATAACTAGTGTGGATACCGTTGAAATACCTAAAGAAATAGAGATATTGGCAAATAAAATTAAATCCCTTCAAGCTACATTATAAATTATGGATCTAAATGTTTTATTTGATGTCGGTTTTATCCTCATCTTTATAGGGATAATAGTCCTCTTTATAGGAATGATTCGTGAAGCGAGTAAGTCTTCTAATCAACAAGAGGACAAGCAGAAGACTCAAGTCGGTGGTGTAATTTTTATTGGACCAATACCTATAGTATTTGGTTCTTCAAAAAATATAGCAAAATGGATGTTAATAGTTGCTATAGTATTATTTGTTTTGTTAGTGATTTTCTATTTTATAATATAAAAAAGATTACTCTCTTTTATGTAATATTACGAGCACTGCAACGATAATAATCGTGATTACTATTGATATAGTTAATGAAAAGTTTGGATTGATCACCTTAAATGGTAATGTAGTATTAGAGTAGTTGAATACGTTGTGATAGGTTTCAAATGGATTTAAGTAAGTGTTCCCGACAAAATTAAGGCTGAAAACTGGGAATGGCGTGCTTAAGTTAATGAACTCCACAACTTCTTCTTTTACTAGTGTACCATTTGTGCTAAAGTATAAGAGTTGTTCTGACTGATTTTGGGATAGCACATGTGCGTACTCATAAGTTGTAAATGTACCTGCTGGAGTAGAAACTTGCGTCTTACCCACTAATTTATATACATTGTTATTCCACGTTATGTTTGCTGTTCCAACGTTCAATACGAAGCTTATGGGCATTTTCTGCAATTCATTTATGTATAATACGAAATTTACAGAATTTCCTAATAATGACGCAGGTAAAGCCAATTGTTGTCCAGATCTCAGTTGTATCTGAGTTACTTGCGTAGCTATTATATCATTATTAAACACTATTGGATAATTTATTTGTAAGTAGCCTTCAGGGATAAGTGAATTTGATAGTGTAGAATAATTAAGTACTGCATACAAATACGATTTACTTATAAAGTTCATATAGTCCCCATTATTGCTAGTATTTAGTGTAATATTATAGAAATCTGAAAATGACACTAAACTAAGTCTCAATGATCCATTCTCTAACTGTGATATTATTCCATCTTTTAATACACTCGCAGATATTTCATAATTATTAAGATTAATTGAGTAGTTATATACGGAATAATTATTTCCTGCTATTATATTGTAGGCCTTACCTTTATATGTTAAGGCTGTAGTTTCATTGGGCGTTATTATGCCGTATGAGGTATTATAAATTAAGTTAGGTATAATGAAAGGATAGTATATTGTTAAAGGCTGATATAGCAGATTTACCTCATATTGACCTTTCTTAATATATACCGTATTACCTAGTTTTAGAGTAGCATTTGTAAAATTACCAGTTATATTGACATACACCGTAGTTCCTACAACTTTAGTAACTTGATAATTTAACGTATAGTTATAAATATGAGTTATTGTTTTGTTAGCTACCGTTGTACTATTTATTAATTTTGCGATATATGTTATGGAAAGGGGTATGGATATATTGTTGACAATTGTTGTATTAGGTTGTGACACTGTAAGAGGAGTTAGAATTCCCCACATGATTATTACGACCAAGATTGCAATGGTAATTGGTCTCATACACAATACACCATAAACTACTTAATATTAACTTTTATCATCATTTTATGAACAGACCACTTGTAGCTGTAGGATGTCTTGTCATTAGCGATAATAAGGTTCTACTAGTTAAGAGAAAGAATCCCCCAAATACTGGATTATGGGCTATTCCTGGTGGAAAAGTTGAATACGGCGAAACATTAGAAGAAGCCCTAAAAAGGGAAATGAAAGAGGAAACTGGTCTAGAAGTTACTATAGGTAATTTAGTCTCTATTGTTCAAGTGGTAAGTGAAGGTTTTCATTATGTTATTTTGGATTTTGAATGTAAGCCAATAGGTGGAGAATTACGGGCATCTACGGATGCTCTTCAAGTGGAATACGTACCATTTGATAAGATAAAAGATATACAAACTACGAAAACTACTTATGAGATGTTGGAAAAATATTTCAAGGGAGAGAGACCTCCATATTTTATCACTCAAATCTCCAAGTAGATTTATCTTTACTATCAAGGATTCGTATTCCAGCCTTTAGCAGTTCTTCCCTTATTTTATCAGACGCTTCATATAATTTCATCTGTCTCAGTTGATTTCTTATATCCACGATCGTATCTATTATCTTGTACATTTTTTCATATGCGGGATAAAATTCTTCATCCATTACTCCGAAAACATCATTAAATTGTTTAAATGCCTCGAAGGCTAACATCGCACCTAGATAGTCCCTGCTATATTGTAACTTTGAAAATACTATTCTCGCAACCTCATGTATACTTGATAGTGCGGTAGAAGTATCAAAATCGTTGCTCATAGCTTCATGGAATTTATTTAAATTGTCTATTATTTCTCTTTGTAATTTGATGTCCTCATCCTTAGCATAATATTTAGGTCCTTCAGATATTATGGATCTGATAATTGCCATTGAATCTTTTATCCTCTGCAAAGCAGATCTAGCTTGTTCTAGGGCTTCTTCTGAGAAATCCAATGGCGATCTATAGTGAGAAGATAAATACCAGTATCGTAAAACTGAAGGACCCCATTTCTTTATTGCTTCATTTAGCGGTATTATATTACCTAAGGACTTGCTCATTTTTTCTTTTCGTATAGTTACAAAAGCACTATGAATCCAATATGAAACCCACTTCTCTCCGGTTAAGGCTTCAGTTTGTGCTCTTTCATTTTCATGATGCGGAAATATTAAATCCGCACCACCTCCATGAATATCGAATTTTTCACCTAGATATCTAGTCGACATAGTTGAACATTCTATATGCCATCCAGGTCTGCCTTTTCCCCAAGGGGATTCCCAATAGGGCTCTCCAGGTTTCCATGCTTTCCATAATGCGAAATCATAAGGATGTTTCTTCTCCTTTACGAATTCTTCTCCTTGATTCCACTCTTCTTTCTTAGTGTTTGAAAGCTCACCATAGTTAGGATATGAGTCAACGTCGAAGTAAACGCTACCACCTGGAGTAGCATATGCGTGCCCTTTATCTATTAATTTCTGTACAAAATCTATTATTTCCTTTATATGCTGTGTTACACGTGGGTGAATGTCTATTTTTACCTTGAGTTGGGAGAGTGTGTCTATGTAATCCTTAGAATAATATTCTACGATCTCTCTCCAATCTTTTCCAGTTTCTTGTGATTTCTTGATAATTTTATCGTCAATATCAGTGATGTTTTGAACTCTAATGACTGTATAACCTCTTAATCTTAAATATCTAGATATCGCATCAAATACTACGAAAGTTCTCCCATGTCCTATATGAACGTAATCATACACAGTAGGACCACATACATACATTTTCACTAAATTTGGTGTTACCGTATTTAGTTCCTCTAGTTTCCTGCCAAATGTGTTATATAGTTTAATCCTAAAGTTCATCGTTCGCTCACACTAATTAAATTAATTTGAATAAGTTTGAGGTTAATTGCCTAGCTTTTGGTATATTGTATAATTTATCTGGTATTTCATTTAGTTTTTTAGCTATCTCTAGGGACGTTACTCCACATAATGCAAGTAAGCTAGAAATGTTTTTCAAATCATCTTTGAAATATGGTTTAATTACTATTGGATTTAGCACTTCTTCAGTTATCTTATCCAATTCCGAGCTTTCAATTAAAATGGGAAGCAATGACGGCCCGTGCACATAGCTCTCTATTTCGTTATGGTTGATCTCAGGTATTTCGCCATAAAAAGCAGGATATTTAGCATTTTCATTTATTTCCTGCTTAAATCTTTTAGCTATTGGTAAATATTTGGAAGAGTAAATTACTGGTATCTTATGGGTTATTAGCTCAGCCAAACGTATCGCATCAGCTTTAATTTTCTCTTTAACCTCTGTAACACCATTTTTTAAGTCATTTTCATTTATATTTATTCCTCGCTTTCTAGCGAGCATTTTTATTAGAGGTGTAAAAAGGTATGGAAATGCGTATCGTGTCTGGTAGCCTGATGGTACCTTAATTAACTTTAATCCTTTTTCTTTTGCTAACTTTTCAAGAATCCCACCGGATGTTATTATTATCACTTCGGAGCCTGATTTTATAGCGTTTTGAACGTCATATATAGTTTCTGACGTAGTCCCAGAATAACTTACAGCTATTAGCGTTTCTTTACCACTAAATTTTTTCTTAAATTCTAGTTGGACTTCTAAGATGCTAGCTATTTCTCCAACTATTCCACTTCCACCAATTCCAGAGAATACTATCTCGTCATTTTTAATATCATGAATGGGAAATTTTGATGCTTCATCAAATAACTTATCCCAATTAAGGTAAACCTCATCCACCCTTTATCACCACAGATATAGAAATGGAGGGAGGATTTGAGCCTATATTAACAGTTATTGAATCAATGCCTAACGATTTGTTATTTTGTTTTAATACAACTATCATCTCCGATGCAGAGAACGCTAATGTGTCTATTATGTTTTCTACCATTGCTGACAGTTTACTTCTCGATATCATTGATAAAATAGTGGGTTGGACCAAATAGCCGAAAATTGAATTTATTCTTTGTAATATTTGAAAAGTATAGGAAAGTACATCATCCCATCTTTTTTCGTCAACGTTTTTAGAGAATGACTCGAATAAAGTCTTGGATTTTAAGAGTTGGTTCTTTAAAAATTTAAGAAGATCCAGCTCATTTATGCTAAGCTCACTTTCATTTATTTTATTTAATTCATCTATAGTCTCATTTAATCTTTCAACAGCTTTCATGGGTTATATTTAGACCGTAAATATAATAAGGTTTCTGTAAATTTAATCAACTATGGAAAAGCTGATCATTATAGGTGGCGGAGCCGCTGGAATGACTGCTGCTTCTTGGGCTAGGAGGCTTAAACCAGATTTAGATATAACGGTGTTAGAATCAACTAAAATGGTTAGCCATGCTCCTTGTGGTATACCTTATTTTACTGAGGGTCTTTTTGATGACGAGAGCTTATTCATGACATATACTCCTGATTATTTTATAGAAAAAAGAAAGATAAATGTTAAAATAAATTCTATAGTAGAGGAAGTGGATTTAAAATCAAGAATTTTAGTAGTAAAGGAAAATCAAGATAGAATAAAATACGAATTTGATAACTTGCTACTCTCTATGGGCGCTAAACCAAAGAAGATAAATAGCGATGGAGAAAAGATTTTTTATGTTCATCATCCTGCAGAGGCTACTCATTTAAGACAGAAATTATGGGGCTTTAATCGAATTGCAATAATTGGTGGAGGTATATTAGGTATTGAGATGGCTGAAGCATTAAGAGCGAGAGGTAAAAGGGTGATAATGATCCATAGGGGCAAATATTTGCTAAACAAAATGCTTGATGAGGATATGGGTAAAGTTGTGACAGAAAAAGTTTCTAGTGAGGTGGAATTAAGACTAAGTGAGGAATTAGTTAACGTTGAGGAAGGTGGAAGAATAGTAATTACAGATAAAGGAAAGTATGAGGTAGATGCTACAATAGTTGCCATAGGGGTTGAACCCAACATTGATCTTGTTAAGAATCAACTAAGAATAGGAGAAACGGGAGCTATATGGACTGACGATCATATGAGAACAAGTGTAAAAGGCGTTTATGCTGCAGGTGATGTTGCAGAAGCTACGAATATAATTACTAAAAAACCTGACTGGGTCCCATTTGCACCCGTTGCTAATAAAATGGGTTTTGTAGCTGGAAACAATATAGGTGGAAAGAACGTAATCTTCCCTGGAGTATTAGGAACAATGATAACTAAATTTGAAGAGTACATTATAGGTAAAACTGGTCTCACAGAGGTTGATGCGAAAAAGCATGGATTAAAGACAGTTTCTGCTACGGTTCATCACAAAACTAGAGCGAGGTATTATCCGGATTCTAAAGATATTATAGTTAAACTGATAGCAGAAGCCAATTCAATGCGAATAATAGGAGCGCAAATTATTGGTGAAGAAGAAGTCTTAGGTAGGCTAAATATGCTAGCTGCTGTGATTCAAAAAGGATTCACTGCTGAAGATTTGTTCTTTGTGGAAACCGGTTATGTCCCACCCGTAAATAGAGTTTGGGATGTAGTAACATTAGCTGCGAGGAAGTTGTACACTGGGGTAGGAGGAGAATAGATTTACGGATAAGAGATCTTCTTTCAGTATTACCTCATATTTAAATATTACCATAATAAAATATGTTATGAAAGATGACGAAAAAGCTAGAGCTTCAAGTATTACTAAAGGACATAATTTCAAAATACATTGTAAACTATTTAGGTTCTTCTACTACTATAAACGTTGAGGCCGAGGAGTATATCGAAAATGACAGTAGTGGAACTTTAATCTCTCCCTTAAATGAGTTTATGAATTACGTTGACATCAGGCAATCTCAGTCCCTAATTTATTCGATAGATGGTAGTAGTAGGAGTTTCATTTCGTCTAAGGGTATAATAAGCATTGCATCAGTTGTAATATCTTCTTCTATTACTCCCATTTTTGGCGTTTACCCTCCTATTTCAGGTTTCCCTGAATTAGATCTAAAGAGGCCGTTTTTAGCATTGGCTTCTTCTTCTCATCAGAGCCCTTTAATTCCATTTTTTTATAATTCAGATTTCATTACAACTTTATCTTTAGATGGAACCTTCTTTACTTCAGCTAACTCTCCAGAAGAGATAGAAACCGAAATCAGAACTGTTCTAGAGACTGAAGCTCTTAAAAAGATACCAAAGGATGGCTCTATCATTTTATTGGATGGTCCTTTGATACCACCCCTAATTTTCTTGAAAAGTAAAGTAAGAGATGAAGTATTGAAGATGAGACTTGAAGTCATGAGATCAAATGTTATTGGTGTTGTTAAGAGGTTAGATAAGTCTAGGTTATTAATATCTAGTCTTTCAAAATTTGGTTCTAGATTTTCAGAAAGGTTTAAGATAGATCCAAGAAAGTATTTTAATGATGAATCATTTATACTTGATTTTATAAAAAGTAATTTATCTCCTCCTTATGTGCCAATTTCTCTAGGTCCCATACTAAGGAAAATAGGCAATATTCCCTTATATGTTAATTATCTAGTTTACCCTTTACACCCTTATGTTTTTAAATTCTCTATATTAAGAATAGAAAGTCTAGTAAATGATCTAAAAATAATGGATCAAGTGTCATCGCTTAAGTTTACAAGGGACGGTATTCCATTCACATTGGCAATTGCAGATAGGACTGCAAAAGAGATTACAAACGCCATATTGAGAATAGTGGTAACTACATTGGAAAGTATGGGAATGCAAGCCAGTTTTTACAGCAAGCTAGAACAGGTGGGTATATGACTTCAGACTTTTCACTGTATAATGATATCAAAGATAAAATTTCAAAAGCTAGAGCGTTGGCTATCACATTAGGTGATTTGGTAGGGAAGGTTTCTCGTTATCTACCTAGCAAAGTCGATGAAGAAAACGATATAGTTAACGTTGTTGTTGATCCCAATACTTATTATAAGTATCCATTTTTAGGTAAAATAGGTATATTTCTAGGCGCTGTTGATATAAAATCTTTATATTTCGTTCTATTAAGAGTAATAGGCTATGAAAGAAGTGATGCATCTTCTTTGTTTATGGGGGATTCGAGTATATTAAGTAATGTAGGGTTAAGTGATGACGAACCAGGGTCTTTGATAACTAACGTAACACTTAAATGCGAGATGCTAACTAAGGTTGACTTCTTATCTTCATCTGATCCAGAAGCTGCAGATATTACTTTAGAACCGCAATCTCCTGTTATCATTCCAAAGCCAGAGGTTATAGAAAGATCATTAGGTACAACTAGGGGTTTACTGAGATTAGGCTTTTTAGACGTGTCATATAGTAGGGTAAGAGTTAGTACTAGCCTTGACGATTTGAATTTTCATATGCTCATATTAGGAACTACTGGTGCTGGTAAAACTTCTTTTATAAAAGATCTAATAGCTGGTCTTAATGTGGTAAATGAGGAAGGTAGCAAGACGTTTATTTTAGATGCAACTGGTGATTATTATCACATTTTTTTACCACCAGATAAATCCGATAAGATTGTCAGAAATGGTGTAGAGGAATTTAATCAACTTTATGGAGCTATAGTAAAGGGGATTAACCTCGATATAATTTATCCAGTAAGCAGAACGTGGGTAAAAAAGTATCTTGGTAATTCAAAGTCAGCTGGATCTATAGCAAAAGTATATTTTGATATGTTTGTAAAGCCCATAGTTAATTATTTAAATAGTAAGGGTGTTACACTTTATTCTTCAATAATAAATAATAAGATAATAATTTCTAATTCTGAATGGTCGTCTCAAGTTACTATCTATCCATTTTATTTTAGGTTTAGAGACGTTAAAGGAGTCTTACATAGACTTAATCCTTATTTTAGTGAGCAAGCATCTCACTTTATCAAAATAATGATAAGAAAAAAAGGTAAGGAAATTTCAAAGTTAGATGATTTAATAACCGAATTTAACGATAATGGTCTAGAAGGTGTTGAGATACATAGAAGTACTAAAGAAAATATCATTAGAGGATTATACTTACTTAAGGAGACTCAGCTTTTTGACGTTGGTGTTGAAAGATTTCCTCTAAGTAAGGTATTAAAGAATTCGTCATCAACGATAGTTTTTGATTTATATAATAGTGAATTAGACGATTTTTCCCAGAAGATCTTAACATATTATTTTCTCGATCGTTTATTTGAGTTTAGAGAGAAACAAATGCGTGGTGGCAGTGTTAAGGGTAGGTATGTGATAGTTATCGATGAAGCTCATAGATTCTTTCCATCATCTAAAGGAGGTGAAGAAGATACTAACTATATTAGGAAAGTAGCGGGTAAGATAGCTACCATGATGAGATTAGGTAGAAGAAGAAAGATAGGCTTCATATTTGCTACACATAATCCTAATGATTTGAGCGATATAATTATACAACTGGCTAACACTAAAGTATTATTTAGGATCAAGTCTGAGGTAGCTGAAGCATTAGGCTTATCGAAGACTGAAGCGAGAATTCTCAACTGGGAGAAAAATGGAGTCTCATATTTATTAACACCATGGCTTAGAGAAGGTAAGATTAAAATAAAAGTTCCAGTTCCTCCGCCGTTGGGTCATTATGACTTGTCTAAAACATAAATAGTAGCTAGATAATATAATCTAGTGGAATCACAACTGGAAACTATTATCAATACGTTAAAGAGAAAGAAAGATAAAGAAACAATTATAGAATTTTTAAAAACAATTAGAAGATATTTACCTCCTTCAGATGACTTCTCTATAACGTTATGGAAATCTGGAATTTACGAGTATATTTTGGACAGAAATGGTGTGGCGATTATTAGAGTTGCTGAAGACGAATATTTACCTTATATGTCGGCATATGAGAAAAGAATAGACTACTCTCAACTTCCGGAAAATCTTTTGAATAATCTAGATTGGAAGGGGATTTTGAAACAAGTTAGAGATATTGCGTTGGAGTACGCAAAAAGAGATAAAAATTTTGACAAAATAGCTGATATGGTTAATCATGTCGTACTTGAGAATCTCTGATACTGTTGTGGAAACATATAGAATAGTTCATTATGAACAAACTAACTTTTTGAATAGATTACATGGGGGGGATATGTTATTTTTTCTAGTAGAAACTGGGATGTTATCCGCTACAAAAGTTGCAAAGGGTACATCACTTTTAGCCTCATTAGATGATGTGGTATTTAAGAAGCCAGTAAAGTTAGGTGATATAATCAGAGTGAGGGCCGAAACAGTATATATAGGCAATACATCGCTTGAAGTTGAGATAAACGCTTTTAACCAAAATGAAGAAGTAGTTTCAGCCTACGCCACTTACGTGAAAGTTGATGACTTATTGAGACCAGTTCCAGTAGGGGTTAAAATAGTCGAAGAGAACGAGGAAGAAAAAAGAAAGATAGAAGAAATTAAGAAAAGACGAGAAAGTAAGCTATCTAAAATAGCTGATAGACAAAAGATGAGATTTCGAACAGAGGACATAACAGAGGGTATAAGATATAAAATAAGTAATGTAATTCATGTATCACCAGAGCTTACTTATGACGGTAAGATAATGTCTGCAGGGAAACTTTTGAAGCTCATGGATGATATTGGCGGTGTAGTGTGTTTTAACTATATAGGCTATAATAATAGCACTGACTATACGTCTGGCGCAGTTGTAACGGTTGCTGTAAAGGGGCTCACGTTTTACTCTCCTATAAGGCTTAATGATATTATAACAATTAGAGCAGGTTTGATCTACGTAGGTAATACATCTGCAGATGTGATAATTAACGTGATAAGAGAGGATATGAAGGGATTAAAAGAACACGTAGCTACCGCTTATTTTACTTACGTTAGGATAGACAAGGAGGGTAAGCCAATAAAAATGCCTAAATATATACCAGTTACAGATAGAGAAAAGAATCTCTATGAAGAAGCTCTATTAAGAAGAGGTTTGCGTAAATAGATATACAGTAGAAATAGTGAAAGTGCAAAGGAATAGAATGAAATCTGATATCCTGAGACAATATTATTTGTAGAACCTGATAAAAAGCCACCCACCACATTCGCTATATCCTCAGTAGCATTAAATATTCCGATAACAGTTGCCTTATTTCTCTTCAGTCCCTTTATCATTAATGAAAAGAACGATATATTGTATATTGGGAAAAGTGGACCAAAAGTTAAGAATAATAACATAGTTCCCTCATATATTTTGAATCCAATTAGAATTATATAGACAATATATAAAACTATTAACGATCTGGCAAATGTTACTAATAACATGAAGTATTCTTCCTTACCTTTAACTAGACTTGTCCCCTTACTATATATTACCTCTTCAATTAAGTAAAGTAGGGAATAACTGAGAAATATAATATATGAAGGGTTAAGCATCAGATAGTTTAATGGAACATATAAAGTATAGAATATTTCAGCTGCCATATTAAACCAGAAATATGATATAATAGGTACATATAGGGCTTTGAGTATCTTGTTTCTATCAACTACATCATAATTTATTCCTCCATCATATCTAGGCACATGGGTTACATTAAATATTAATGAAATTGAAAAGAATATAAGTATAAGATAGTCATTATGATAAAATGCTGAAAGCAAACTTCCTGTAACATTTCCAGCTAGTGAGATTTGTGATAATCTAGTATTGCCCAAGACTAACTTTTCTTGTGGGGTAGTTTCCAATAATATGGCAGAGTATATAGGGCCGTCTAAAGCGGATACAAATCCACTAAGCTCGTATGCTATCAATTTATTACTATGATATATTATTCCAATAACTATACCTGCTACTGATAATATTATAGCGTATTCTTTCCTAAGTCTTGTCCTATCAATTAAATACCCCCATATATAAGATCCAAGGGCATTAAGAGCATTGTAAATTCCGGTTATTACACCTAATAGGAATAACGATTTAGTTTCGCTATAAAATTCTACTGGAAACAGTAATCCTATCATAGTGAAGCTACTCACAATGAAGTACTGCCCTAAAAATTTCCTAATCACAATATATCAATTACTAAAAGAAAACGTTAATAAGAGATATGGTAGTGGTTTATTATATGAGATTTAAAGGCAGAATAGTCGTTATAACCGGGGGTACTAGAGGGATAGGAAGAGCTATTACTGAAGGATTCTTAAGAGAAGGAGCAACACCAGTGGTACTTTATGCCTCGGCTGAGAACGAAGCTAAGAAGCTTAAGGAAAAAGGGGCATATATTATTAAGTGTGATGTAGGAAATAGAGAAGAAGTTAGAAAGGCTAAAGAAATTGTTGATAAGGAATTTGGTAAGGTTGACATCATAGTTAACAACGCAGGTATAATGGTTCTAATGCCTTTTGAAGAATTTGATGAGCAGAAATATGAAAGGATGCTAAGAATTAACTTAAATGGAACAATATATGTAACATATGAGTTCCTTCCTTTGCTGAAGAGAGTTAAAGATGGCGTAATAGTTAATATAGCGTCTAACGCTGGTATAGGGACAGCTGCTGAAGGGACTACCTTTTATGCAATATCTAAGGCTGGAATTATAATACTCACTAGAAGATTGGCCTTTGAATTAGGGAAATATGGGATAAGAGTTAATGCGGTGGCACCAGGTTGGATAGAAACTGATATGACTTTAGGAGGGAAGGACCAAGAAGAGGCTGAAAGATTAAGAGAAATATTTAGAAATAAAACAGTCTTAAGAACAACTGGAAAACCTGAAGATATAGCAAATGTAGTATTATTCTTAGCAAGCGAAGAAGCTAGATATATCACTGGGCAGGTTATAGTTGCAGATGGTGGTAGAATAGATAATTTAACTCACTCAGTATAAACTTTCTATCGTGAAGATAGTAAGTTGGAATATTAATGGTATCCGTGCCGCATTAAAAAAGAATTTGCTAGAATTCGTACAAGCTAACAATTTCGATATAATAATGTTTCAAGAGACTAGAGGTGATTTAGTTCCGCTTGATTTTATAATGATGGGTTATAGTATTTTCTCCTTTCCATCTAAGAGAAGGGGTTATAGTGGTGTCATGACATTAAGTAAAATAAAACCATTAAACGTAATTAAGGGACTAGGGATCGAGGAATTTGATAGTGAGGGTAGAGTAATTAGTATAGAACTGGAAGACTTCTTCGTTGTAAATTCATATTTTCCTAGGGCAGGAGATAAGCTAGAGAGATTAGATTTTAAGCTTAAATTTAATTCTGCGATTGAGAAATTCTCTGAGCAGCTTAGAAAAAATAAGCCAGTAGTAATTTGTGGAGATTTCAATATCGCTCATCAAAATATAGATGCAGCTTATGGAGATCCTTCCATGCCAGGTTTAACGCCACAAGAAAGAGCATGGCTCTCTCATTTCCTCTCCTTAGGTTATATTGACACGTTTAGGTATTTTCATCCAAATCAGAGGAAATATAGTTGGTGGAGTTACATGATGAATGCTAGGGAGAGAAATTTAGGATTACGATTAGATTATTGTTTAGTATCAGAAGAAATAAAAGATAGAATAAAAAACGCTGACATTTTAGTTGAAGTCCTAGGTTCTGATCATGCGCCAGTGATTTTAGAACTAATATAAGTTACGTTCTATGGTAATGTAGATTGATCTTGCGTTAGTTTTTTGTAAAAACATTTCGTATAATAAATTACTAAACCACATCGGTAAATTGCTTATTTTAGGCAGATACATGTACCGTTTAGCTATTCTGAGGTAGTTCAAGTAATTCCCACCTTTCTCATATTCTTCAATTGCTTTTCCTATAGCGTCATAATAGTCTTTAGGATACACATATTCGTCAAAGAGAAGCTTATAAGCAGTTGCTCCTAGAGCAAATATGTCCATGCTAGGCGAAGCACCTTGATTTTTTAGTATAACTGCCTCTATTTGTTCTATAGGACAATAGAATTCTGTGAAATCTTCAATTCTTTCGCCGATTCTTCTAGCTGAGCCCAAATCTCCTAGTTTAACTAATACCTTACCGCTAATTAAATTCATAAGAATTTCCCTATCAGTCTTGCCTGGAAATTTACTAAAGTAAATATTTTGTGGCTTGACATCTAAATGAACGTAATTAGAAGAATGTATTATTTCTAGTGCTTTTGCAACATTTTTAACTATAAGTGCTACAACCTTATACCAATCCTTGTCTTTCTTCACCATTTTTAGAATATCAAAAGCATTTCCACCATCCATTAGCTCCATGACTATATAGGGAGGTTTCGTTAAGTAAAGATAACTATCACCCTTTTCGATTTTAATTATATTATCCACATTTATTTCACTTATAGCAAATAACTTAACTACATTTTGAGACTTATACGAGATTTCCTGAAGGTTAACGAATTCTTTACCAAGATTTAATATGAGGTTGTGTGCATTAACCCTCGTTTCCCCTCTGTTGCTTTTATTTATTTTAGGTATTTTCATTGCATATAAATTACCTTCCTTCTTAACTTTTAGCACAAAAGAACTACCACCTAAAGCTATGACATCTATAACTTCGTAATCGTTTATTTTTCTTCCTACCCATATCTTCGGATTCCAATTATCAATATTTGGTATATTAGTTGTCTTTATAAAATATATTTCTAATAAATTGTTGCTAATTATTCCACTATCGGGTTTAGGAATATATATGTCACTCCCTTCTATGATATTCTCTACATAAAACATACAATGTTTATTATTAGTAATATTTACTGTTGCACTGTTAGTAAAGAAATAGTATTTTCGTCCATCAATTATAATACTCCATCTTAAACCTTTAGGTAAGCCATAAACCCTTACTCTGACTCTCTTAACATTTGTATTGTCTCTCCAAATAAGTAGTTGTGACAAATTCCCTAATTCATATAATCCTACTAGAATCAATGTTACGAGATGTATTGAGAGTAAATTTAAAAATATATTAATTGCATAAAATACTATCATAGAGCATGATAGGGTCACTGGTAATACGGCTATTTTTCTTCCATGTCTGTAAGCTTTATACAGTGAGAGTGACCCCAATAAGTATGATATTATAGAAAGTGGTAATACTGAAGAAGAAAATAGAAAAGGAGAATATAACATAAAAGTATAGAATATCCCAGCTAATATGGAATATCCCACGGATCCTAATGCTATCCCATACAAGATATACCCTATAAGTGGCACGACAATAGAGACAAATATACCACTTCTAGCTAAGTTCTTTTTTATCAATTCAATGTTTTGTGGCTTTCCCATTAACATTATTAAAGTCATAAATCAATTATAAAAAATCTTCAATAGTATCTATAGCAAACGTAAATATCACAATTTTTATTATAATGTATTGCTTTATATGGCTTTCCTAAACTTGTGTTGCTTTTTTCTATTCTCCTTATAGTAATACGAATGCGTATAACGAGAGGTTTTACCAATACTTATATAAGAAAGATTTATTACTGAACACTCCATAATGTTAAAATATACTCCTTTTTTATGATTAATAATTAATCTGAATTATTATTTCAAAAATATCTTATAATCTATATTAGTTTATATTCCTCCTATCAAGGTTCTTTTTAATTCTCTTTTACTTAACCAAGTAAATGGAATTCATAAATTTCCCCTTATTATTTTTTAGCTTAAGTAAACTTTATTAGGTTAAGGTAAAGATTGGCAATATGGAAAAAAGGAATGTATTCGTTAGGGAGACTTCTGGCCTTATAAAACAAGTATCATTGACTGATGCTATAATGCTTAACCTTGCCAACATGTCAATAGGTATAGCACTATTTCAGTCTATCTCACCTTATATTACACGAGGCGGTGTTCTTTGGCTTGCCTCGTTAATAGGACTAATTTTAGCGTTTCCACAAGCGATAGTGTATACTGTATTTAACAGAAAATTTGGTAGGACTGGTGGTGATTATATATGGATTTCAAGAAATATGGGCGGTTTATTTGGTACTATCTTTGCCATAGCTTATCTTTTAGAATCTACAGCTTTTTACGCGTTAATCTCATTCTTTTCCGCGTCTGCAATTAATTCTGTCTTATTAACGATTGGTTATCTTAATCATCAGAACGCGCTAATTTACATTGCTGAGAATATTATCGTTAATCCTTATGGTGGCCCATCTTTCCAGCAAAGGCTTATTTTTTATGGAATTTCTGCCTCAGCCTTTATTTTCATAGTGTTAATAAACATTTTACGTTCAAAATGGGGTTATAAGCTAGTTACTTCACTGGGAATATTCTCCATGTTAACAGTTGTTCTTTCTATGATTATAATTGCAATCGGCGCAAGTCACTTTAACTCATCAGTTCTTCCTTTATTAAAAGAGTTTAATGTTAGCGTTCCTTCTAACTTACCTAAAACACCATTACCATATTCAATTTCACTTACTGCTACATTCTTATTGATGCCTTTATTTGCTCTCTACACATATCCTTGGATGAATGCGGGACCCGCAGTAGCTTCAGAATTTAAGGGAGATAAGGTTTCTAGATATAACGTATTCCTATCATTATTGATAACTGGTATTTTCGTGACATTAGCATTTTTGGAAATGGACTTGATTGCGGGCTATTATTTCAATTTAAATGCATATCCATCTGCCGTATATAATTTCTGGACAGTCTCAATTGCATTATCATCAAATCCTATCATTGAATGGATATTGGGACTTGGATTAATAGCTTGGAACTATTTTGTGCTATCCTACGGTGTCTTAGTATTTTCAAGATATGTATTTGCGCTTTCTTTTGATAGAGTATTTCCAGAGAAGTTCTCTCAGTTAAATAGACATGGATCTCCCGTATATGCGCATATCTTAGATCTGACTTTAACCCTAGCATTCCTCCTAATTCCAGTATTCTCAATCAACGCTGCATTATCCTTATATGGAGCGTCCATAGTTGGTATGTTATATTTCTTAGCAGTTGGTATTTCTGCAGTGATCTTTGGTTTAAGAAATAATAATAAACTAATGAAAATAGCAGGAATATTAATGTCTATTTACTTCTGCTACTTAACATATGAGGCAGGGACCAATCCCTTGTTTGGCTTTTCAACGGGATCAAGTATCAACTTAATTACGTTGTCATTTGTGTTGGGATCTTTTATTTCGGGCATTGTAATTTGGAACTTAGTGAAGTATCTTAATACCAGAAAAGGGATAGATTTAACTCTGACTTTTAAGGAAATTCCGCCCGAGTAGATCAAATATTTTATCAGCAAACGTTATTAATTCCTTAACATCATTTTTACTTAGTTCTATTGGCACAGAATAACCTAGCCTAACTTTAATATCATCTAAAAGTCTGATGAGATTTTTATTCTTCATCCTTATTTCTCCTATATTCTCATCTCCAGTATATCTGAAAATCACTCTAAAAAGCCCATCAAAATCAAGATACCATGGTATATCTGCCCCTAATTTTAACAAAGTTATGTTAAGTAATATGTAGAGGGATTCCTCAACTGCTATAGCTGAGATATCATAAAAACCGTTATCAAAATTAAATTTGGAGGCATCTAGTAAATGGTACGCTTTCTTGTATAACGGATCTAAATTCATATCTCAATATCCGATCCGAGGATAAAATTTCTTGATAGTTGTTAATTTAGTTAACTACTCACTTTCATTTACATTGCCGATTGTTACAGCCATTTTCCTGGCAATTACATACTAATCATTTATCCTAAAGAAACCCTTTTTCTATCGTAATTTCTATCTCAAGAGCGCGACCAATTTGCGTCTTCAATGGATATGGTTATAATAGCATAGCTTAGATGTACTAATCCATATAACGTAGTAAATATTAATAGCTAAAATAATAATAATAAAAATAATGATAATTAAAAATTAATATCCCCTATGCCATTAGCTTATTTATCAAATCCTTTGGCATTTCTACAGATTTCCATACTTTTGGGTTTATTGCAACTTGTATCACATAACCCTCAGTAGTTAATTCACCATCTTTTAAGATTTTGAAATCAAATCGTACAGTCTTACTTGACAGTACTTTTGGGCTTAATAGTACTGTTAGTTTATCACCTAGTTTAACTGGTTTATGGTATACTGCATGCGATTCTGCTATTACAAACCACAAGTCCTCGTCAACTATGGGATATGGTATTCCAGTTTTCTCTTTAACGAATTTTTCTATTGTATTTGTAAAAAACCTGTAATATGCCGCATAATGTGCTATTCCTTGGGCGTCTGTATCATAAATTCTAACCACGTCTTCAAACACATACTCCACATTTTGCATATATGTATATTCTAAGTACTTGCTGAAAAGCATTTGCAGAAGAAAACTTTTATAGTTAAATCGGGAAGTTTATGAAATTTCCTATTGACAACATTTTCTCCTTATTCTAAATCAAGGATTATAAAAATGAATAAAAGAATATGATGTCGGCCTAACTCTAATTGTACAACAGTAAATACAAAATTTTACGAGTTTCAAGCAAACTAGACTTCTATCCTAAATGAGGTAGTATGTTAGATTAGAAATATTTTTCTAATTTCGTAAATAAGTTTCATTTCTATGTTTTCCTAAAGCATATAGAGTATATTCATACTTTATTTCCCTATTTGAGAAATATGGCCATTATCACAAGATCACTGAATCCATAAGTTTCATTAATTAAAGAAACTACACTATCATATTCTCTTACGCTTTCTCCATCATACGTAAGTCTCTCGAAGACAACAATTCTACAGTTTAAATTATTCTCATAAAGAAATTTTGCTACTCTTTGTGGACCATCCTTATAAGGTTCTGGTATTACCACGGCAACCCTGCCCATTTTTAATATACTTATTATATCCGATAGCATTTTGGAAGTGTCGCCTCTAACGTGTAAGGTTACGAATCCAACAAAGTTCATATCTAGGCCTAGTTTAGCTAGTAATATGTTAAGAGAGGATACGCCAGATATTATATGGACTTTTACGCCTTTATCTTCACATAAATTCTTAATTTTCTCTACAAACTGCCAATCAGATACTGAAGGATCTCCATGATTTAAAATAGCTACGTCCTGTGATTTAGCAATCTCTATTGCTCTCTCCAGTTGTTCTCTTTCTTCTTTATAATTTAGTATAATAATTTTCTTTCCTTCTAAAATTTGAGAGAACCTCTCAATGACAGCTTTCCATCCTACAACTATTTCGCTTTCTTTGATAGTCTTATAACCTTTCAATGTAAGGTATTCTGGATCACCAGGCCCTACTCCAATTATATAAACTGCCATTTTCACTCATCCTCGTAAGTTGCAACTGCTATGGTAGAGCTTTTACTTATAGGTATTTTCCTTAATATTAACTTTGAGTTCTTTCCTCCAGCTATCAATGCTGAAATTTCAGCTACTCCTTTTAAACCTACTTCAATTAGAGTTTTACTTGGAGGTGTAAGGCAAGGATTTGTGAAACTGTTTATTTCATTTTCGCTTATCAATCTAAATTTAACGTTAAATTCTTCAGCCAACTCTTTAACTTCTTCTCGAATTGACGCTATTACTCCGATTCTTTCCGCTTTCAAATTAAGTCTTTCCAACAATCTGTATATTCCATTACGGATTTCATCTAATTTTACATCTTTCTTAGATCCTATACCTATTGATATTTTTAACGGCATTAGTCTCACCACTATCTTATCATCTTCGTATTCTCTGTTTTTGACTAGTGATATGATATAATTGCATTTAGTACTATTAACCTTTATATTTTCAGGAAAATTAATATTGATACCATCATTGATACCATCTATACAGATCTCTTCATCCTTGAGTAACGCTGCGTTAATCTTCACTATGGTCTCTGGATTTAATATCCTAGCTATTAGGATGTTTGCTATTTTCTCTACACTTAGCTTACCTTTTAATTCAGCTGCTGTAGTTATAATTGGTGTGGAGTTCAAGATTTTGCCTAATTCTCTGGCAATATCATTTGCACCCCAATGACCACCTAATAGAGGTATAACATAATTCATTTTATCGTCAACACATATAATTGGTGGGTCGTCTGTCTTAGACTTAGCATATCTGCAAACTATTCTCGTGGCCCCCTCCAGAGCCATTACGAATATTATAGCATCATAACATTTCCAAATAGTCTCAATATCTGCATCTTTGTATTTATAATGTACTACCGGAATCTCGAATTCTTTTAATTTTTCTCTTATGGCTTCTCCTGCATTATACCCATCATCTGATGCTGAGATTATAGCTATTCCCTTCCATAAATTTTCTAACATTCTTAATCTTCCTCAATCTTCCAAGGTCTATAAGAGTGATTATGCTTTGGGTCATATACGCTAGATCTTACCATGTTTTTGATTTGCTCATGATCTGCTGTAAGTCCAACTATTATTACTGAGTCTCTATAAATCCTTGCCTCTCTAACCTTATTCACTATGTCAGCTAAAGTTCCTTTGATTATTTTCTGTTCTGGCCAAGTTGCTCGATATACCACTATAACTGGAGTATCATCAGTTAATCCTCCTTCTTTTAACTCCTTGACCACTCTATCAATAATATGTATTCCAGTGTAGATTACCATTGTAGCACCTATTTTTACCATTTTTGCGAAATCTTTTATCGAACCCTGCATTGGAACCCTTAAAGAAGCCCTAGTTATTATCACTGTTTGGGCCAATTTAGGTATAGTTAGTTCAGTAGGTATTACAGATGCAGCAGCAATTGCTGCAGTAATGCCAGGTACAACTTCATATGGAATACCTGCTGCGTCTAATGCCCACATCTCTTCGAGTAACGCGCCATAAATAGATGAATCACCAGACTTAAGTCTAGCAACCAGTTTTCCCTCACTAGCTTTTCTTACCATTATTTCTACTATTTCGTTTAATGTAAGTGGTGCACTATTATATATCTCAGCATCTTTTCGAGCCCATTTTAATATTTCCGGGTTTATGAGGGAGCCAGCATACACTATAGCATCTGCAGTTTCTATGTATTTTTTGGCTTTTATCGTTATTAATTCTGGATCTCCTGGACCAGCTCCTATGAATATAACCTTTCCAACCATTAGATCACCTTTCCTTCCTTATAGCTATTATCATAGAGAAATAGTCTTTATCGTTAATGGTTTCATCATTAAGTTTAACTAGTTTTTCGTCATCCATAAAACATCTTCTAGCATAAATTAAAAAATGGGTTTTATTAAGCATATTAACTATTTCCTTAATGTTTTCATTAGTTTTGAGTATTATGAGAGTCTCGAATATTTCCTTAGCCTTTTCAATCTGATCTAACCTAGATGCTGGAATTATAGCTATTGAATCTTCACCGTTAGCGAGAGATATTAAGGCTTTTGACGCACAAGCAGTTATGGAACTTACACCTGGAATGACTTCTATATCAACTCTGCAAGGTAATTTATCCTTCGCTCTGAAGAAAGTACTATATAATGTTGGGTCACCTAATGTTACAAATGCCGAATCCTCCTTAATTTCACTACAGATTCTCTCACCTATCTTTTTAAGCTCTTCATCTTCCACTTTCCTCGACATTGGAAATCCTAAAAGGACTAATCTAGTTTCCTTATCAGCGTATTTTCTCACTATATTTTCTGCTAGGCTTCTATTGGTTCCCGTAGAATATGGTATGAAAATAATTTTGACTTTCTTTAGAATTTCAGCACCCCTCACGGTTATTAGATTTTCGTCTCCGGGACCTAATCCAATTACATATAATTTCATATTTTATCACCTGAAATTATAAAAATTGGATTTCGAGAAAGCATGGCAGTCCCCATTTTTGTTCTCATTCCTTTTGCAATTATTACTTCAGTAACTTCAACGTTTTGAAATCCCATAATTTCCATAGCATTAATTGCCTTGTTAACAGTCTCTAATAGTATCGCATCTATTACTATTCTTCCATTTTCCTTTAGCAATTCCCAAGAAGCGCCTATTATTTCGCTTATTTTTTCAGATCCTCCTCCAATGAAAATTCTGTCGAACTTCTTATCTAATGTGAATAAAATGTCTGGGGCTTCACCTTTAACTAGCACTATATTATTTAAGCCAAATTTCTCCGCGTTCTTCCTTGTTAGTGTAATTGCCTTTTCGTCCTTATCTATACCATAAACCTTGCCATTATTACCAACTAATAGCGAGGCTTCTATAGTAACACTTCCCGTTCCACAACCGATGTCTAAGAACGTATCTCCTCTCCTTATTCTCAGTTTTGATAGTGCTAAAGCCCTTATCTCTTCCTTTGTCATAGGTATTTCCTCATCTCTTTCAAAATAACTATCTGGTATACCCGGAACAACATAGTTCCATTCCATTTAGCAACCCACCCTGCTTAAAATCTCTCCATCATAGTCGAAAATAATTACACAAAAATTAATATCTTGTTGAAGATTTTTAATTCTAGATTGAATTTTCTCACCTACTATACTCATGACCTTTTTTCTCTGTTCCTTTGTCATATAAGTGAACGCTTCTTCCACTGATAACGAATTAGCTATCTTAACTAATATCTCATAAGGAAGTCCTGCAATTACCGATGCATGCGTTAGTGACTCTATTCTTGCATCGCCTTGTGTGTAATGAGTATTAAATATTCCTGCGTAAACTTTAAGTAATTTTGCAGGTAATCCAGCCAATACTATTCTTTTAAAAAATACTGATGCAAGTTTTATTGATTCTCCTATTCTATCTCCCACTTTTATTATGCTATTACTATCGAATAGCCTTGACGCAAAGTTAGAAGCTAAGTTTCCTGGTGATATTACAACGTAATCATAGTTCTGTCTAATTACGTTTAATTCGCACTTAATATGTTCTAAGTAATCCTCATCGCTAACCGGTGTTTCAATACCAGTGGTACCCAGTATTGAAATTCCATCTACTATTCCTACTAGTTTATTTAATGTTTTTTCTGCTATGATTTCTCCATTTGGAACTTCGATTACGACTTGAAATCCCTTATCTGAAATTTCCCTTATAGCATTTACTATCATATCTCTCACAGTTGGGCTAATAGCTGTATCACCTATGGTTCCCTTTAGCCCACTCCTAGTAACTTTTCCAACACCTTTACCACCGATTATTATAATTTCATTATCATCTCTTAATTTAACACAAGATCTTATCACTAATCCATCTAATATATCTGGATTATCACCAGAAAACTTTCTAACTTCTGAACACGAAACAGTTTCATGTATTTCTACTTTTTCTACTGGAATTTCCAATCTTAGCCCTATAGGTGTTGGTATAACCACCGTTTTTGGTCTCTCGTTATTCAGCAATCCGATTACCGCTGCCTTTGACGCAGCTGCTGCAGCTGCCCCCGTGGTTATTCCAAATCTCTTCAAGGAGTTTATTATCATAGTTCATATTTCCTCTCATATCCCCTAGGTGTTATCATATAATTTTTATAACGATATGTGAGAGAATTTCCTATAATCATAGTTGTCGTCATACTTATTTCTTCCATGTGTTCTTTCCATGAGGATAGTGTTGTAATTACAATACTTTCATTGTCTCTATAAGCGCTTTTAACCAACCCTACTGGCGTATCTGGTTTCCTATATTTGGAAACTATATCCATTGCTTCAACTAACAATCTCTCATTAATTAAGTTATAAAATGCTATAACAAAGTCAGCTTCCGCAGCTTTTGTTACCTTATGTAGGATCTCGTCTCTAGGGATTAACAAATCGCTCAAACTTATTACTACGAAATCTAGAGAGAGGGGACTGCCTAGTCTAGCTGCCGCTGCCAGTGCAGCAGTAACGCCCGGTATCACCTCAACGTCTAAGTCTAAGTTTCTTCTAGCTATTAAATCAAAAACTAAGCCTGCCATTCCATAGACTTGAGGATCTCCGCTTGACACTAATGCTACAGTATTCTTGGAGTCTAAGGCTTTTTCTATAGCGGTATTTGCTCTGAAGATCTCCTCTCTCATTCTAGCCCCTATTATTTCTTTTTTATCATTCAACACATCGGATATCAATCTCAAATAAGTATTATATCCAATTATCACATTTGAATCTTCTAAGATTTTCTGTGCTTTTATTGTTCTCTGTTCTTTAGAACCAGGTCCTATCCCAACAATATATAACTTTCCCATTTTTAACCCTCCAATGCCATCTTAATTATCTCATTAATAATTGCTACAGCTATTCCGCTTCCACCATAGGTGCCAGTTACGGTTACAGAGGGAATTTTACTCTTTATTAACGCCTCTTTTGCTTCTTTAGCGTTTGTAAAACCGGGTGGAGTCGCAACTATAAACGGTATATCAATTCCTTCTCTTACCATTTTAATTGCTTCAATGAGTGCAGTGGGAGCGTTTCCAACTACTACTACTTTTCCGCCTTTATCTAGCGATAGTCTCATTGCAGCAGCAGCTCTAGTTATCTTAAACTTATTTGAGAGCTCCTTTACTCTCTCGTTATCTATCATGCAAGTAACTTTCTTCCATCTGATTCCAGCAGATACCATTTTTACATCAGTTACAATTTCACTCTCAGCTTTTATCGCTTCTATTCCTATATCTAAATTATTTATCTTAATATATTTAACAATTTCAGGATTTCCTGAAGCAAAAACTGCTTTAGCTATTATTCTCTTTTCTCTCTCGTCATTGATATTTAAGGATGATAAAATTGAATTCATGCTTCTCTCTTCAATCTCATATGGATCCTCTATTGTATTATCTAAACTAGGAAATATGCCGAGTGCCCTAGCTAATCTATAATATAATGAGAGCATTACTAATGGTGAGGAAGCTAAAGGTTCAGTAATATATAAGTCTACTTCTTTCCCATTTATTTTAGTTCTTTCCCATTTATTCAATCTTGTTATCTTTACGTATTCCAATATATCTCTGAATACGTGATTTCCTCTCCCTAAGAATACTAAACCTATTACTATTTTCTCATATCCCTTATTCACAATTTCATTTAAGAGAAATCTCCAATCTGGGTTAGAAAACTCATTATAAGTTAGATATATTGGTATACCTATATTTCCCTTCAAGTAATTTATCATGCTTTCTATATCGGCATTATAAGTTTCTCGTCTAGAGCCATGTCCTATCAGAATTATCGCAGTATTGGATAGTTTATCCACATATTATTCTACTTAAGCCAAAGTATTTAAGTATAATTATTAAACACTGCGTAGAATGGTTAACTATGATCTTTAACATGTTCGCAACGTAAGTTAAATACGAAAGTGATAATGTCTAATACAAGTAATACTAGCGAGAACGTGATAATTTATAAGTAATTTCTACAAGAATTAACTAAAATGTATAAGCTCAAGAATGGGCTTGAAGTTCATGTAATAAAGGGTGACATTACAGAGATTGAAGCTGATGCAATAGTTAACGCTGCGAATTCTTATCTCCAACATGGTGGCGGTGTTGCATATGCAATAGTAAAAAAGGGCGGATACGTAATTCAAAAGGAGAGTGATGAGTACGTAAAGAAGTACGGTCCAGTACCAGTGGGTGATGTCGCAGTTACGACGGCAGGAAAATTAAAGGCAAAGTACATAATTCATGCGGTGGGTCCTAGATATGGTGTTGAAACTGATGATAAGTTAGAGTCAGCTATTAGAAGATCTCTAGAAAAAGCTGATGAATTAAATCTTTCTAGTATAGCACTCCCTGCAATATCAACTGGAATCTATGGTTATCCCTATGAGACATGCGCAATTATAATGGCTAAGGTTCTAAATTCGTATAGACCTAAAACCTTAGGTAAGGTATTGGTAGTTTTGTATTCGGATGAAGCTTATGAAGTATTTAAAAATACTTTCGACAACTTTCTTAAAACGGAAGGAGAGAAAATAGATAGTTAAAGTTTTATAACATTCACACGATTAAACTAGTTCTCAGTACTAATGAGTTGAGTTAGGAATATCTACTGCTAATTTTCATCTAACAAATTGTGAACTTTAGCAGAAAGAAGATTCAAGAATAGGGGCACTGATACTAGTAGGCTGATTAATTCGCTTTACGAATTCGTGTGATTCGTCACTATTGACGTCCCTAATAAGCTGACCAATTCATCAATATGAGATTAGAAGGTTATTGGTTTATAGCGTATCGGTAAATTACTAGCAAAGTCTAACTCCTTAATTGAATAATAATCAAAGTGAAGTTAAATAGTGAATGATTTTCGAGGTTTTACAATGCTTCAATTTTTCAACATTTTTTCCAACCGAATCTTTCCTCATATTCCTTCACCTTAGCTAGTGAGGTAGATTGATTCTTATCAAGTGGTACTAATCCTATCACCTTATCTCCATCATATATATACATGAAGTACTTATCATCAAAATATACTAACTTGTAACAAAACATCTTCTTCTAAATAATATATATTTTATTTACCTCCTAATAAAAATTTAATAGGCATTGCATTGTATATATAATTACCTATATTCTCTATGATTTTTTCCTTTACCATTTCACTGTTAGACCATTTGAATAATGATGGTTCTAAATAACAAGCTAGCGCACATTTATTACAACTTTCATACTCACTCCACGGATAACTATTCCATAATTTAACTATATCTACTTCCCATACCTTGTAGTTCCCACTATATTCATTTAGCACGTAACATGGCAAAACTATCTTACCCTGTGGATCAACATTTATGGTTAGCCAAGGTTTACATTTCCAAGGTATATTATTATACCAAGAATTAATTATAGCTTCGAAATAATCTACTGATTCAATTATTGGGTACCCTCTCTTTTTTAGCTCAATAATGAGCTTTAATACTTGATAAAGCCTCTTTTTGTCTGGACTTAATTTCTCAGCAGTAGTGTAATCATATTCTACTTGTATGCTAATTTTAACATCAAGTTTCTTTGAAAGTTCTATTACATCTTTTACTTGATCCATATTTTCTCTTGTTATTGTGAAACTGATTGATACAGGTAAATACTTTTTAGCTTCCTTTATACCCTCTATTGCTTTCTCAAAAGAGCCAGAAATTCCTCTAATTTTATCGTGAACCTCACCTATTCCATCAATTGAAACGAAAAGATAATCTAGATACTCACTTATCCTTTTTACTCTATCCTTTAATAACCATCCATTAGTTACTAAAGAGGTGTAAAATCGCTTATAGGACTCTTCCAGTATTTGCTCCAAGTCCTTCCTTAACAGTGGCTCTCCTCCTTCAAACCCCATGAATAGAACTCCTGCCCTCTCTAAAGACTTCAACATTAAGATCTCCTCTTCTAAGGATAGTAGCTTTTCATCTTTCCGTCTCCAAAATGGGCACATTCTACATCTGAGATTACAAGTATACAGGAGCTTATGTCCTGCGATAAGTGGTAATTTTCTAACTCCAAGACCTAAAAGAGCCCGTTTAAGATTACCTAATAGCATTGGTTTTAAAGTTGACATATATTATCTTTACGAAAGGTAGGTAAATTAATCTTTTCCATAAAGATGTAAAGATTAAATAAATCTAATAAGGATGTGTGTAAAATAAGAATAAGTATGCCTACAGTGAAGCTCACTAAAGATGTCTCGATTATCACCGGGAGTCCAAATACAATGGTTTACGATAACAGAGTTGTAATAGATCTTGGAGGGAAAAATTCTTCTTTAGATATAAAGGCTGAGATTCAGTTAGCTACACATGGTCATGCAGATCATATAGCAGGACTGCTGAGAAAAGATGCGAAAATAAGATATCTTCCGATAGAAGATTACTGGGCATTAACTTTAATGGGAAGAAGAGCGATGATTTATGAATGTAGCTCACGGGAATCAGAAATCTTTACATTTGATTACGTAAAAGAAAACCTAGAATCATTGGATAATAATGTTCGAGATTCGGAAATAGAAATTATAAAATTGACTGGTCATACTCCAGGCCATAGCGGATATATAGTTGGAAATGTTTTGTATGCTGGTGATGCGTTTTTTGGTGATAAGCTATTAGAGAGTTTTTCAGTACCATTTTATACCGATTTCTGGGCTGCAATGGAGACTTTAGATAAAATCAAAGAACTAATGAAAACTGTTGATAATGTAGTAATAAGCCATGGTCCAGTTTACACCAATAAAAATAAGATGATGGCTCTATTAGATAATAACATTCAGTATGCTGAGAAATTAACAAAGAAAATCCTAGATATTTTATCCATTAACGAAGCTACTGTAGAAGAAATAGTAGTTAGGTTGAAACAGGACATTACACCAACTAATGTGTTATTAAACTCTATCACAATTAGGTCGATATTGTTAGGTTTAGATAGTGTGGAGTACAATGTGACACAAAAAGGTTTGGTTTTTAAGAAGAAGGTTCACTAAAGGTAACAAGGTTATATAATCCTTACATATCAAAGATATAACGCGGTTTTATCATTATGCTGTTAACATTGCTTTTATGAATTTTTTGAAATTTATGTTACTTTTTATATTCTCTTGTATAAGAATTTATTACTTAACGCTATAACTACAATAACGTGACGGTGTCCAATCCACAATTTATGCAATATAGTTTAAAAATGCAATTTAATCAAATTAATAATTGATGTAAGAACTTCTATAAATTCCAAGTAGAATAAAGTGGGTAATACTTATGGGGGAAGTGACTCAAGTAATACTATGGGAGACAAGTTAAACCACTTGAACGAACCACTTCCCCCAAAAGCAACACATGAGTTCCAAAGATTTATTCCTTTTGCAAATAAAACCCCTAATAGAAAACGACTTAAGGGATGTAATAGAGAAGACATTCTCTAGTATGAAAACACAAAGATATAAGACAATACTATACTTCAAACTCCTCATCATCATGATAGTATACACAACATCCTACAGAGAACTAATAGGACTAGCAAACGCTATAATACAACACTTCCTAGGAGTGGAGAAAATACCATCAAAATCAGCAATACACTGGTTCACAAAACAAAACCTAGAAAAAGCAAACAAACTACTAATCCACATAAAACTAAACGACAGACTAGAGGAAAACCAACTACCAACACACAACCTAATAGCAAAGGAAAAATTTAGGGAAAACGTGGACATAATAGACAGCTTCATAATGGAATTACCACATGGGGTTAAAAGCAAAGAGACACAAGTGGAAAAGCTAGTATTGGACTTGAAGGAGATTGTCCCAGAACGAGATGTTTTTGAGACGCTCATGAGTTTGGATGAGGAGAGGAGGAGTAAGTTGCTTTCTCGTTTTAAGGGGAGTTTGAGTAGTAGGAGGTTTGAGGGTGATTGGGGGAAGAAGAGGGGTTATTCTTGGTTTGGTGGTAAGGTTTTTGTGGTTGTTTCTTCTCGTAGTTTGATGGTTTTCGTTACTAGGGCTAGTGTTCCTGATTCTGGGGTTCCTTTTTCTCCTGGTTCTCTTACTTTGGCTAATCGTGGTTTTTGTAATAGGGGTTTGTTGTGTAGGGTTAGTGGGGGTTTTGGTGTTTTGCGTGGTGGGGTTGAGTTTTTTGGTGTTTACTTTTTTGAGCATTTTAGGGCTGTTCGCTTAGGGTTTTGGGGTTTTTTGTTAATTTGATTGGTGTTGTTTATGATTTGTGGCGTTTTTTGAGTATGAGTAGGTGGAAGGTTTTGAATTTAGGGTTTGTTTGGGTTTTTTGTCGGAAGTGTGTTTAGTGTTGTCTTGAATAAGGGAACATGTTTTTCGTGGTGTTATACTGGGGTTATTTCTATCTAGTATTAGGCTTATGTATTTGGGTTCTTGTTCACGTTTGTATGCTTGAATTTTTCAAGTTTAATTTGTTAGTTAGTGATGGCATATGGTTGATTTTTCTTGTAATAATATTTTTTATTTTTTAAATTATTTTGCATAAATTGCGGATTGGACACCGTCGCGTGCTAAACTACAATAGTTTGCAAATTCCCCACAAATCACTAATAACGTCGAAGTTCTAATGAGTTATAATTATTGGTGTTAAAAATTTAATTTAAATGCATTTATGATGTAAAGAATTATAATACAATTTCTTTTATTTCTTGTGTGACTAAAGGCATTTCAGCATGTTATTAAACATAATCAACGTAATATTAAGTATTATTGAAAAAGTCACTCGTTTATATGTGATATGTTAATACCTATTCGTCAAGGTGTTTGTAATAAACCGGATGTCGATGTTAACTCTTTAAATATATTTCCAGTAAGTATAAGAACTATATGATAAGTTATTGAGCTTAATATCAGTAATATACCGATAAAATAGAGACTAACGTAAATTGACCTACCATATGCTAGTGTTATGGCTACGCCATTAGCGAAACTCAGAATTAATAGTATAATTAGAAAGATTCGTGATATAATGTCTATGTTAACGGCTGAGAAGCTAAATACTGTTGATACGTTTTGCGTTGAAAATATATTGTTTAACATCCCTACAATTGATATTAATGCTGCAGACACTCCTGCAGACGCAGTTTGTAACGCATATATTGACGTTTCGAATGCTCTCCCATTTTGTTCTTTTCTAGATCTTATATTTAAGATAGAATCACCTATCTTGCTAAGGATCTCTCCTATTACTAAAATATTTCCTCCCATACTTATTGTTTCATATAATACCTTACTTAACATGCTTACTAATACGCTTTTACTTTCTTCTCCCATTAACCTAAAAATTTTCTCCTTATCTACACCAAAATTTAATCTGTTTATTGCTCTTTTAACTAATGGCTTTGAGTCTCCAAGGTCTCCTCTAAGCACGGCCATTAACGATTCTCTCAGATTGCTAACTATTGCGTAATTTCTCGAGAAATATCTCACGAAAAGTAAGAAATACCTCTCTATGTTTGCGGTTTTATTCTCAAAAATTCTATATCTAAGACCTATTCCAACTAGGACTGCTCCTACAATTATCAGGGTTATGTAAGAGGTATATAGTACCGAAAATATAATTGAAAGAGATATTGCTGCGGTCAGAATGAGTTTATCAACAGTTGAGTACCTTATATAGTTCTCTGGTTTGTACAAGAGGTACATGACTAACGTTAAATTGCCTAATAGCGCAACAGACAAAATTGTCAACTGCATTATTAATGCCGTCCCTCCATTATAAATTAAAGACAAAATTGTTATATCAGCAACCAAGAATGTAAGAGAGCTATTCAATGTAGCATAGACAGTTAGAAAGTTATTCATTGACTCAATTAATCTAGCTGAGTATGCATTGTATTCTGACAAGGAGAAATCAATTTCTCTAGATAAGAATTCTATCATATCGTCACCAAAAGTTACAGCTTGCGATAATCTTATTAAAAATTCCTTTAAGTATTTTATATTAAGATTTTTGATAGTGTAATTTATCGCAGAAGAAAATTTGTATCTATAACCGGAAACTAAATTCCTAATCTTCCTATAAGCCTTTACGTAAGGTTCAAATGAGTCTTCCCTACTTAAGTGTAGTATTACAATTTCTGGCGGTACACCAGAAGAGAACAGTGCAAGCATGAATGCTATCATGAAAATGTATTTAGAGTCAACTTCACTTTTTCTGTTAAATAGCCCTAACATACCTTATAGCCTCCTCTAAACCGTATTGTCTTACTCTCAAAATGTTTTCCCATACATCAAAATAATTGAAAACTTTTTTCTCAACAAGTAATTTGAGGAACTCCGCTCTTAAGTTCAACTCATCGTAAAGGATACCTATGTTTCTTCTATCAATTCCTCTTCTTATTGCGATTTTATTTTCTATCAAGTATGAGGCACCTCTTCCCGCAAAAATTATCTTATCCTCTACTGGATCATAATTAAACGAAGGTATATAAACTACGTCATTTGTTACTGGATCTATATCAATTATTTCGTCTACTTCTATAACTCTTCTTATTAAATTACCTTTTTTGTCATAAAGTGCAGTTTGAAACAAGGCGATATTTAGATTGTTAATGTAACTCTTTGGTACTTCTATTGGATATCCAGTAAGTCTTTGTACTAATGCCCTTATGTTAGAAGCATGAAAGGTTGCCATTACAGAATGTCCAGTTTGCATTGCTTGAAATGCAACATTACCTTCTTTGTCTCTTATTTCTCCGACTAAAATATAATTAGGTCTTTGCCTAAGTGCAGCTTTAAGCAGATCAAATAGCTTTATAGTTCCCTCACCACTTGTTTCTCTTGTGACCTCGGCGACCCAATTAGCATGAGGTACAGTAAGTTCCGGTGTGTCCTCTATCGTTATTATTTTCAAATTAGGTGGTATGAAAGCTGTGATTGCATTAAGAGTAGTAGTCTTCCCGGAAGCAGTCTCTCCACATACAAACAAGTTCATTCCTTCATCAAGCATCATCCAAATATACGCAGCTAGAAGTGGAGATATTGTTCCAAAGGAAATCAATTGAGTTATACTTACTGGGACTTTGCTGAATTTCCTGATAGTTAAATTAGAGCCCCTTCTACTTATATCGACGCCATAAACGAAATTTACTCTTGATCCATCGGGCAAACTAGCGTCAACTATTGGTCTATTATGAGATACTGGTCTGTACGTTTTTTCACTTAGCGAGACTATTAGATCATCTAACTCCTCTTCTGTTTCTACAACTATTGATGTTCTCATAGGACCAAAGACTTTATGGACGATGTAAACGTGGCCTAATCCAGGTATTGATATATCCTCAATATACGGGTCTCTGATTAATGGTTCTAATATGCTTGCATATAATTTATCTCTTATAAAATGATATATAGCGTACTCTTTTGGCACCGACAATTTGATTTTATTCAATATCTTATCTAAAGTTTTTCTCATAAGTTTTTCTTTCTCTTCTATAGAAACTGGAGGGTCAACATCTCCAATAGCTTTGGCAAACCTCTCTTCTATCTCTTCAATTTCTTTTGGTTTTGGACGGGGTGGTTCTATCACGGTATATTGGTTATATCCATCTTCTGCTTTCGTACTCTGAACATGAATGTAGATGTATTCATCAACTTTATAGATTGCATTATAATTTTTACTACCTTTTAGAGTATTTGGGTTATCAATTATTGTTGGTTTTTCAGAAAGTTTAGCTATATAATCGTCTATAAAGGTCATGGTTAGGCCCTCGATAATGATAATGGTACGACCTTAATGCCTAAAGCCGGATCTATATCAAATGAAATTGCATCAGAACCTTGTATTCCACCTACAGTCTTGACTCTCTCTAAAACTTTTATTCGTCTTCCACCTATACTCGTTGCTGAAAGCTTGAGATATACGTCAACTATACTTGTAATTCTACTTTTTAATTCTTCATTAAATACGTCTGGATGAATTGTGAATAATATTAACTTCCCTAAATCTACTAATACCCTGGCATCTTTCATAAATTGCAAAATCTGTTTCACTTCTGCAAATGTAGCCACTATAGATAAACTGTCAATAATCAAGAAATCTAAGTTTTTTCTTCTCTTTGTAAAATCAATAATTATTTCAAGTATTTTATTAGCTAGCATCGAATTCCAATTAAATCTATTGGTGTTTAACGGTGCTATTCCTAGAATATTTCTTAGAAAAAATGGTATTAAGTTTATTTTTACCTCTTTCATCTTTTTTAAATAATCTTTAGTGGTTTGTTCTGTGGTTACTATATAACCTTTTTTACCAGCTAAAAGTAAGCCATAACAAAATTGTGCAGATAGTACGCTCTTACCGGTTCCGTGATCTCCCTCAAGCATAATTAAAGCGGGAAATGGAATTCCCGTTAACCTTCTATCTAGATCCTCATTTCCAGTTTTTATTATCATAGGATACCCCTCCATATTGCTTCTGGTCCGTAGTTAGTCGCAATAACGACTGTGACTTTAGTGTTAGGATATAGTGGATATGGTAAATCCACAATAAAGGTTCCACTCGTATCAGAATTAATCAAAACAGTATTGGAAGTCCACCTGTATGGGCCTGATAATGTGGAATAATTATAACTGGAGACTATCAGAGTGGATATGTTGCTTATATTAGCATAATATTTTACAATGACGTCGAAATCTTTAAAATCATATAATGAAGTAGAACCATTATTAGTTATAGTGATATATAATAAATTATTATTGCTGAGTGAGACACTCTTTATGTATATTTTAGTGTTCAATTGATTTAATTCCATATTCTGTCTAAGTTCTTCTGCGCGTGTAATTAATTGCTGGCTTCTAATATAAGCTCCCAAAGTTATAAATCCTAGCGATAGTGAAATAAAAAATAGTAATGTATATGCAACCACTTGTGATATTCCCATGTTAACTCGCCTCAAATGTATAAGTCACAACATATCCATTAGGGGTCACTAATTGTATCGTATAATACTGTGTGCTTAATAAGGGTGATGATAGATATATAATAATTTCAGCTACAGAACCGGGATAGAGCGTATTAGTACTTGTTAACCAATACGGTAATGTGCCAGAGTTATATCCTATTTGTTGTAGGTTTCCTTCTGGTCCAAAATATAATACACTATTCTTCAAGTTAAAGATTGTAGATTCTCCTACGTTATGTAAGTATACAACTACTGTAGTAGGGCTAGTATTTGTAGCATAGTCTATTTGAAGGTCAGTAACTAATTTTTGAGATTGTAATACACTATAAGACGCCATACTTGTAGATATAGATGATACTACTGAAAATATAGTACCTGCTAATACGCCTATCAACGTAATAGCTACTATTAGCATTATTGCCTCACTTATCACCTCACTTGTCATTTCTATTGACCTCCAGTACTAGTAAATATTTTTTCATTTCGGCTGTAACAGAAGAATAGCTTTCCGCTACATTCATTGCAATTCCTGCCAGTTCTTTAGCTCTTATCTTACCGCTATTATTTCTAATATAGGACTGTATTTTATTAACAATGTACATGTCATCAGCCGAGATATAGCCTAGTTCGTATAATGCTGTAAGCTTAGAATCATCATATTCTAAAACCTCTAGCAATACACAATTTCTAATAAAGCTTGATAAATCTATGTTGGTTGTGCCAACAATTTCTGCAACGGCCTTTAGTTCCTTACCGGTTTCCGGCTTAAGAGTTGATTCGTTTTTTATCTGCTCAGATATGACATTGAAAGGTGATGTTGAGTCAGCTTGAATAGACTTTAAAGATAGTACTGTATCTTCTATTGACGAGTTCAATTTCTGTAGAGTCTGTTTCAGATCTTCTATAGAGGTATTTAGAGTGTTTACTAAATCGTTTTGATATTTATCCATTCTATTTATTAAAGTTTTAAGAAGTTCTTCTAGTTCTTTGTCCTTATTATTTACCGTTTGTTGAGGCTGAGCTTGCTGAGCGACAGACGTTTGTGTTACTTGTGTACTTCTAGGCCTAGTTACTCTTGGTATTACTGTTTTAAAAAACATTACAAAGAATACAGCTAAAGGGATGCTTATAGTGATTAATAGTATGAATAATGGTGATTCCATTAATTGTTTCAACTCGACTATGCTAATGCTTACCATTCCTCACCCCTATGATATAATTGAATTAGGAACATCATAGCTAAATATAAAAGCGAAAAAATAATTATCTTTAAAAAACTATTTAGCATTTTATCCTACCCTATTACTGTCACATTACCTTCTGGCTGGTATACGTATTCTGATAATGTTAATGGAGAACCTATATTAGGTGAGATTTGAATGGTTATTGTCTGATACTGAAACACATGGCTTCCTAGATTAGGGCCAAACAGTATCATTACTCCTATAACAGATCCGGCGGGTGCAATAGCACTCCCTATTAATGGGTCACCGGCTACTGGATATGTAAATGCAAATGTCTGATTAACGTATGCATAATAAGTGACTGGCTGTCCATTTATATTCAGGGTAAACGTGAATGAATTATCGTTTTTCAGCCATGGATATTTCGTTAACAACTGTTGAATAGAACCAACAGATGAAGGTGTAGTGATGTACAGAGGTGATGGTTGAGGTGAAGTTGAATTTTTATATTGTTGATATAGAGTGTAATTAAGTGCTAATAGTGCGTAATATGGATTTGGATAGTACACGTATGTCTGTCCTCCATTATTTTCCTGGTCAACTAGATTTAGATATTGTCCGTTAGCGTATACTGTTTGTTGAAGATTACTCGGTGGTGTAGTAAGTAATGTATACTTATAAATATTTGAATACGCTATTCCCTCACTGGATGCTGTAAATGATATTGCCGTGGTAGCTGTAGATAGTTCTACACTTGATACACCAGAACTTGGAGATACTGTGAAGTAAATCCAATAGCTTCTAGAGTTAGTAGGATAATTTACAGCATATAATACGGATCCAGATAGCGTTAATGCTGTTGATGCAGTTTCTTCTCCTTTATCTATGGTAGATTTAGCTTTTTGTGTTACAAATAATCCCATATTTATTGCCACATATGCTAACACTGATGCAGTTATTATGAATGCTATTAATATTATTGCAGTATCTAGTCCTGCTAATCCTTTTCTTTTTACTTTCTTATTATATTTTTTTATTATATCTTTTTTTATCTTCACTTTTATCACTTGCTTGACCTCAATTCTCATAACACTTTTAAAAGCCTCTCTCTTACTTTCGACTACCAGTCACCGTTATTTTGGGCTAGTTTTTAAGTAACTCTTTATAGTATTGATTTGATGACTCCTATATTTTTAGAATATAAAGTTATACATGATAATATTTCATATTATATAATTTACGTATTTTTATATAATAGCTCACTAAAGTTAGTAACAATGTATATAGTAAATCCAAATTCGCATATAATATTGAATTATAATGTATCTTTAGAGCCACAACAAATATTTTCAGATACTACTGGGATACCTACATATTATAATTTAAATGGTAATAAAATACTAGCTTATAGCAACAATAATAATAGTTTAATTGTTGCATTTAACGGATTAATTCTTAAAAAAGCTGATAACCAATCTGTTATTTGTCTTGTGTCTGCAAATTACCCCGGAATTTCAAATAATTCATTTCCCAATCTCTATACATTAGCTAAGATATCAGTATTTGATAGCAATCCCAAGATTTTACTCGTAGGGGCAATACTTAGTATAGCGTTTTCCGTTATTATGGGAATTACGGTGGTACGCTATGATAACACTAGACAAAAATAATGGTAATAACTATATTCCATGGATATCTGCTCTTCTTTTGTTGTTTTCATATTCTATAGCTTCGGGATTATATGTAACAATTGAAAGAATTACATACTATCCAGTATTTGATTCAAAACTTATTTCAATATTTCTCACAATTCTGTCATCATCGTTGATGGTAATCTATAATTATAAGAGATATTTTTATCTAGTTCCATTATCTCTGTTGTCATTTATTTGGCCTTCCATAACTCCTTTTATCTTATCTGTATTTATTTTATATGAGCTAAGGAAGATTAATTCTGCAGTTGCTATAATTTTAATTATCGTAAATTCGTCAATGATTTCATGGGTATTTTTGCGTCTATTACTAGGCATAAATTCCTATTTTTCTTTGCCTTTAATTATATTAGAAGCAGGCGTACCTACAATAATTCCCGTAATATGGTTCTCTGGGATATTATTTTCTCTCTTTTATAAGAAAGACTCTAATAAGGCGCAATTAAGGGTTTCTCCGCTAGCCCCTTTTATTATGGTATTATTAATTTCTTTGATACCCTATTTGCCTTCAATAAATCCTTATAAAGTACCGGAAACTGTTGATTTTAGATATTATTACTCTTGGCTTTTAACTCCTACTTTTAGTGGCTGGTTCTTTTATTCAAGACCTTTATACTTATTAATATTGTACGTATTCTCATTAGTTTTTAAACCATATTATGTAGCCTATTACGAATTTGTATTTCTTTCAGTCTTTTATATTTATTCAGCATATAAGCTAACTTCTGCCATAGATAGATCTATAGCTTCATTATCGGCTTTATTAGCCTCAGTATCTCCCATGTTAATGACTTTTTTATACTCCGGTTTGGAGGCTAATCTATTTTCAATCTCATTAATGTTTCTTTCATTATCATACTTTATGAGAAGAGAAAGATTAAGTTTAGCTATTCTTTTTTCACTTGCTGCTATGTTTTCTCATATATACGCGTGGGCTCAACTATCTTCAGCGGTAATAGGATATTATCTATTTAAATTTCTCTTATATAGAGCAAAACCATCCAGGTACGAAATTGTATATCTATCTTCTTCTATTCCTTTTATGATAGCTGGTCTCTATCTCATCCTAAGTGGCGTGTTTCCTGTACCAATAAATTTGATGAACTATAATCAACTTATATATCAAATAGCCGTAGTTAGCTGGGGCTCTAACAATGCTTTACTTTACTTTCTATTATCAGCTTACGGAAATAGATATGTTAAGGAAGGTCTTCTAAAATTCATTTACTTTATATCAGTGCTGGGTATTATTTTATTAGCACCTGCAACGAATCTAATTATTGATCTCCCCCTATTCATTCCTGTAGCGTATGCTATAAGAAACATTAGCAGGAAAGATGTCTCAGTATTACTGGTTTTAACCTTAGTGTTATGGGCAATATACATGAGCATTAATAGTGTACCTAAAATATACTAGTAAACTTTTTATTTTTATTTGATAAAAACAATAGTGTGAAAGAGGTATATCAACTAGCGCTAGTTAGTGTTATATCTATCCTCGTAGTTGTAACAATAGTGTATGGTTTTTATATTCTTTTAATTCCTATTGTTTTGTTCTCATTATACTTGATCAAAGAGTCTAGAATACCTGATATAAAAGATCTAAATACGTTTTATGAGTATGTTACAAAGGTTTATGGGAAATATTTCACAGAAATAATTAAACAAAGGTTTAATATTATTCATGGTGACTTAACTTTGGCTTACTTCCCTTCTACATTAAAAGATAACACTATAGCAATAAGTGATAATCATCTAATTTTGAAATTAAACGATAAAGCAATCGTCATGAGCAAATACGAGGGTGTAGATTACTTGATAAATCTGATTAAAGGAGATAAGAAACTATAGTAGTTTTAGTCTTTTTCATTGAAACCTCAACGGATTAGTTTTCATCATACAAACTTTCGCTCATATAAGCAATTATATAACGACGTACACTTACTACAAAATGCACTATAGTATGGTTTTAGACGCCTTTAAATCTATGGTAACACTTAAATTTTATATATAAATATTATGTTTGTATAATTATGAACAAGGTTTAAATAGATCTAGAGTCTAATAATTAATGAAATGGCTTATAATGTTTTCGATATTTTGAAAGAGCTAGATTCGATCGTCGACTTTGCTAGGGCTAAACTGCAGTGGGATATTTTATTTTTTATAGGCTCTAAAGGTCCTTCATCTGTCTCAGAGATAGCGGATGGCACAGGCAATAGTAAAAAGGCAGTAGCAGATGCCATAAGAAAATTAATAGATAAAGAATTAGTAGTTAAAGTAAAGTATGACGTTTATGATCTATCTGATAATGGAAAACAACTATTAAGTAGATTGAATGAACTCATGAAGAATACTGTATTAACTCAAGAAAAGGCTAACGATGATCTTTCATTGCTGAGCACAGATAATCCTGTTCAATACTACTATCTACTAGAGTTATTGAAGGCAGCTCTACTTAATAATGGTATTTTACCTATTGACAGAGTTTCTAAGGAATTAGGCATATCTAGACAAACTCTTAAATATTATATAGATTTATTTTCGAATAAGAAGATCTTTAAGAAAGTTAATAAGAAAAATTTACTGGGAAAGGTTGTCCAAGTTTATGCATTAACTAATGATGGAAGAAAAATAGCATATAAGGTTCCTAATCTAGTGAAAATAAGAAATAATCTATTTTTAAAAATTCTTCTAAGAATGACTTTTAGTGTAAGATACGAATCTGCCTTAATGAAGCTAATGATTCTTTTTGCGCTAACTTCTCCCGTAATAATATATTATAAGCACTTAACAGGTATATATATCATAGCTATTTTGTGGTTATATATATTAGTTTTTACCTCGTTGTTAAGCATATTTGCATATCTAGCAATGAGATAGGTGATAGTTACAAATGGAATTAACCAATGCTAGTCTGTTATATTTAATATCAGGGAATTATACTCATTATTTCTTACTAATTACCATTCTAAATATAAGTGGCAATTCTATTATCGTAAATATGACCGAAATAAGTCATAATATATCTTTATCTTACATAGTAGCTTATCCCAGTTTTCTTCTTTTTATTCCAAATGCGACACAAAATGCGGTTGCACAATACGATAATATAGATGTTAATATTGTTAATTTATACAATTTTACAATTTACGTCGATACATATAATGGAATAGTGATACACTATACAGGTAAGGGGATAAACGCAACTTTAATTGGAGCTACTGTTCCTCTAGAGCCTAACGTATATAAACCAATTCCTTCGTATATATTGAATAAGTCTCATTCTAGTTTTACTATTATAGAGTATGAAACTTTATTTCTTACAATCAGCTTAGTCATATCATTTTACATCATATTTGAAAAGGCGAGTAAAAAATGAGAATAAAACTATTTAATATTGGCCGTGCATTTGTGCTAACGGGAATAGTTGAGTTGCTGTTGGCTTCTCTTTTTTTCTCCTATAAAAAAGCAAGTTTATCAATAGTATTGGGTGACTACTCTTATTTCTGCTTTTTGGTAGGTACTATAGTAATAGTAATCTATTGTGCTATGTCTAAAGTTAGCACAGAATGAATAGCATGAGCAGTATCAATATACGTAGATTATTGTATTAGATGTTTTAATTTGTTACTGATAACGTAGAAGCTTAAGCAAGTTATAACGATTCTAACTACAATTGCTAGGAAATTGACTATATTATGTTATATTTTGTGGATATTATTTGCTCGTAGTCTTCCAAGTGACATTTCATTAAAATTTATAATGTATAATTAGATAACATTTATAGGTAATAGAAAATGGAAAAGATAGTTAGAATTGACGATATTACTTATGTATTAGAAACCCAAAATTCTATGGTAGTTACATTTAAGTTAGAAGAGGATTTATTAACTATGGTTGATGAGACTCTAAGGAAATTAGGCTATAGCTCGAGAAGCGATTTTATAAGACATGCTATAGAAGAGTATATAAAATATCTTAGGGGAGGAAATAGTAAATAATGGAATCCAAATTAAATTTAGTTATTTTTCAAAATAAAGATTCCTCTAAAAATAAACATGATAATTATGTACTCCTAAGTATAGTGTGTGTATCATTTGAAAACTAGACGATAATTCTATGAATAGTCCTGATAGAGAGAATAGTCTCAATTTTCAGAAAATCCACAAACTACTCCTACTACTGCAATTTTCATAAAGAAGTAATACTTGAGCTATAAAGCGAATATTGAATATATTCATTATCATTTATAAGCCCATGGAAAAATTTTTATATTGGTCAATAAAAGCAAGAAGAAAGTGGAAAAGAGATGGAAATTATTTATGTACTCGGAGTTAAAGGTGGAATAGGGAAAACTACGTACTCGCTCTACTTTGCTAAAAGGTTATCTTTTATGGGTAACAAGGTACTATATTTGGATCATGACTATCTTTCCTTCGGATCTCTGGTTCTTGGACATCACGATATCGGCCTTGTAGAAGAAATTGAAAATAGATTACCTGCGCTTTCCAGAAGTTTAATTAATAGTGATAATTTTTATATGTTAAAACTTTTGTCAGATCCGATAGATTTTAACAAAATTTATTCTTTAGGAGATGAGATTATGGAGGCTATGGAAAAATTGAGCGATTTAGGAATACAATATATAATTTTGGATTCTTCAGTTGGTCTGATGCCAGATGATATTATAGTAAAGTCCTTAGAAAAATTGAGTCTAGTAAGAAAATCAGTATACTTAAGTGATATTCCTTCTTTAAATTCTACCATAAAGTACTCTCAACTATGGAGGGATGCAGTAAATTACAAAGCATTAGCTATAAATATGGTTCCACCGATCCCTGAAGACATGGACGAGGCTAGGAGTATTGCAAAATCAATTTATCAAAGTGAGAAATTTAATATGGTTGCTGTTATTCCTTTCGATGAAAAAATTTACAATTACAAGCCGATTAACAATAATTACGTGTACGAAAGGCTTGACTCCATTTTACATAACTTAATTAATAATACTAATGATCTTATTATATGAGTTTGAATCAGTTTAGCAATATCCTATAACCATTCCCATTGTAGATGTAACTCAATTTTCATTATTTTATTGATATTAATGGTGTTGAATATCTAAAGCAAACTTACAATAGTTTACATTTCAATTACTAGGAGGTAAACTGTACAAGCCTTTATAAAATTGTAATAACAAAATAAATAGTATTATACAGATAGATAGGGTATCATTTGAATCTAGCACATGGAATCTTAATTTAATGCAATACCTTCTAGCTGTAACATTAGCCTAGAATCTAGTTAGTTTCTAGGAAATAATTTATCTTGATCTAGATTATGGAATTTAATTCAATTTATAATAGGATTTCAAATGATTCTTTCCGGATACTTTAAGGATATATTTTCATTTTTTAAGATATTAGAATAAATCGTATAAGGAAGCCAAGCAAATAATTCTTATGTGTCAAGCAAAAAATTATGTTAATTAGGACATTTAACCATATACGAAAAATTTATACATGACATCTCATGCATTATAGAACTTTTAATATAAAATAATAGAATATAATTGCGGTATATTTCTGATATACTTTTATAAGGTAGTTTGTTATAATAAAACTCAATGATAAGAATAAATGTTGTCGGTTTTAAAGGTGGTTCTGGAAAATCGACTGTAGCATATTATCTTGCTAAACAATTAAGTAATTATTATTGTGTAACACTTATTGATAAAACTTATTCGGGAACAATAAGTAGAATATATAGCGTCAATAATAACATTTTCTCATTTTTAAAGGGTAAAAATGAGCTATTCTATGTTAGTAAAGGGAATCTTACTGTGGTAAATATGTCTTTTTCAAATGAACAAGATGTGAATAATGTGGATCTCGATTCATTTAAATACTTATATGGAAAATTATTAAAGGATAGCGATTTAGTTATTGTGGATCATTCGTCTTTACCTCATGATTTCGCAACAGAAATTGAGCTTAAGGCATTTATGGAGAACTTCAGAAATTTTACTTACAATACAGTTCTTGTTCTTAGCGGAGATGAAATCCCAGTAAAGAGATTTTTGAATTACACTTCTCTATTAAACGATTTCGTAAGGGGTTATGCTGAAAAACTCTTAGGCTTATCTCTACCTACTAACGCTAGATTCTTGAAAGTAATAGCAGTAGTTGTAAACAAAATTTTGGCGGGTCAAGAAAATAGGTTAGAAGAATTTATAAGAGGGGATGAGATCTTGCAATAGTCTGCAAGATTTGTTATCCCATTTTATCCTTCCCTTATCCAGAGACATTTTAAGGATATTGAGCCACCTAAAGAGATCAACGATCTAATCAGATACGTGTTAGATTTAATAAGGGAACCTACTTCAGTGTTGCGATGAGATTTGTAACATTATTCTGCCGTCTCTATTTTCGCTCATTATTTGTTTAACTGCCTCTGCACCTTCTTCTAGACTATATGTTTTCCAAACTTTTACCTTACAATCCTTGCATAAGTTTATTAACTCCATTAATTCCTTCCTTGACCCACCAGTAGTCCCCACTAATTTTATGTGTTTTCCGTATAGTGAGCTTAAGTTTACTTTTACTTCTCCTCCAGTCAGTGTTCCGAAAAATGCGAGTTTGCCATCATAACCTAGAACTTCTAAGCTTTTGTCCCACACCGACGAACCTAAAGAATTTATAACTATATTAGCCATTTTCCCACTAGTTATATCTTTTACTTTTTCCACTACTTCATTATACCCTACAACATAGTCAGCTCCTATTTCTTTTAACCAATTCTTTCTTGAAACTGCAATAACAGTAGCTCCGAACTTTTTAGCAAGTTCCACTGCGAAAATTCCCGTATTTCCACTTGCGCCAAATACTACAACTATATCATTGGGATTTATCTCTAATTCTCTTAATGCATGGTACGAAGTTAGTGCTGCTACAGGTAAACTTGCAGCTAGATCCCAATTCATATTTTCCGGAATTTTGAATACATTCTTATCTGGGACTGAAAAGTATTCTGACCAACCTCCATTTGTTACGACACTCATTATCCCTCCATTTCTGCATAACATTTCCTTACCAGATAAACACAAATCACAGCTTCCATCAAATACTCTATTATAAACCACTACCTTATCGCCTTTGTTTAAACCCTTTACGTGTTCTCCAACCTTTTCCACTACTCCAGCTATTTCGGCTCCCGGTATGTGAGGCATTGGTTTTACTGGTATGTAATTTACGACAAAATAGTCTATTGGGTTTAACCCTGATTTAACTACTCTTATTAATACGTCATGCGGACCTAATTTAGGCTCTTCAATTTCCTTTACTTTAAGGTTTTCTATACCACTTTTATCAAAAACAAGTGCTTTCATATGGGAAATTTTTTACTAGCATATAAAATGCTTGCTTAACTTTAGGTAACTCTGCAACAAATAAATTGTTTCTTGCTTGTTTTAGCGATTTTTAACGTGGACTATATTTGACATAACTGACTAAAAGTCCAATAAATTTCTAGTCTATTATCACATTATCAAAGACTGAAGTTAGTCTAAAACTTTCCGGAAAGTTTACATATATTCACGATGTTAACGAATTATAATAGCCACCATTAAGATAACGTTCATTTAGTCATATTGATTAATTATTTCAGAATTTTCAGGACTAAATATGTTATTTAATTATGTAAGAAAGGTCTAAGAGATTATTAGCCTTAGTGTCCTATTACATTATCTCATTCCTATCTTCGCCTTATTTTTGAAGCTAATATACTCAAACGCAAGGCTTACAAAATTGTCATCTGCTTCCTTGCATTTTTTTCTTATAGTGATATATCTTAATGTTTCTAGTTCTACGGACGTTAAATTGGTAATATATAAGAATATATTAGTGGGTTTATGTAATAATATAGCTTCTGCTCCTTTAAGTATGAATAAATGAAGTTTTTCTCCTTCTTCTTCTTCAATTATTTTTATATCTTGTGGGAAATTCGTTATCTTTTTCATCCATAGGTTTTCCAACATCTTGATCTCTTCATAATCATTGGATTTTTCTATATCTTTAACGAATTTCTCAATGACACTCATTGATAATATATAGTACCTTCATGTGTTTTTAAGTTTCAAGTAGAAAAAATATTAAATATATCTGAAGTACTATAGAGAGAAATAGTTGAGTACTACTGTTATTAGAATCTTAGGAATAAAGGGTGGCGTAGGTAAGAGCTCCATAGCATTTGCATTAGCTAGAATCATCTCAATCTCTGGATATAAGGTATTGTTTTTGGATAGAGATAATTTACATACAATTTCCAAGTTATTAGGGATAAAGGAGTGTGAACTATCCTTTGTTTTAGGCTTTACAGTATTCGCATGTAATGATTGGAGTAAAGTCCCCTTAAATGGATACGATTACATAATAATTGATACGTATGCTGGTATATCTAAGGAAGAGATATCTAGTATTAAAGGTGACAGAGTTTTTAATGTATTTATAACTGATTATTTTTCAATTCAAAATACACTAGAGTATATAATGACGTGGAATATGCAAGAAAATAGTAGAAATTTTTTAGTGATTAATATGGTAAAAAAAGAAGATGCTGAATATAATTCCCTTCAACTTGCAGTAGTAAATTCGCTCATATCAAAAAAGAATGTAAAAAATGACGGAGTATTTTTGTTTTCCTTCAACGAGGAATATTACGGATCTTACAGAGTAGATTCGTCTAATATAGAACTCTTACTAGCTCATATTTTAACGGGATGAAGATGCGGGGGACGGGATTTGAACCCGTGCAGGCCTTCGCCAGCGGAGCCTCAGTCCGCCCCCTTTGCCCTGGCTCGGGCACCCCCGCACATTCATTACTTTATAATAACTAGGTATAAAGTTTTACGACTACATATTCTGATTAGCTAAAAATATTACATCACCTTTTAGTTATAAAGTGTTACGAAAAAATCTCATTTGCTTGAAATAAGAATTAATATCAAAGAAGTTCTGAAAGTTGTTAGCTTCAATATGCTTCTCTTCAAATTCATTTGATTAATTAGTAAGTTTGTAAATGCTTTAACTAGCATTCGCTTCCGCTACGTAAATCAGTATTAGATAGTTTTAGTCTTCTCTCTCAGGTAGTTGATTTACTTAATCTAAACATGATATCATTAAGAAAGATTAGCAGGGAGGTGATGGTTAATGCCAATTAGGTTAAGATCGTTTATATTGCCTATTTTCTCTTACGCTATTCCCACATTTGTCTTAGTTTATCCTTCGTTTTTCGTTAATTGGCTCAGTAAGACGATGAATCTGGCGTATTGGGAGGTATTTGCAATAGTTGCCTTACCTTTTTTGGGTAGAATTATGGGTTCTTTTTTATATCAATCACTTAAGTTCAATGCAGTGGCATACTGTTTTCCTTTATTGGGACTTCTAGTCATTCTTCAAAATTTTCTAGATCTCAATATATTAGCGATAGTTAGATTCTTTGTCGGTGTATTATTTGGCTTATTAACAAGCTATGCAGTTGAGAGTGCTGTTAATAGTGGTAATAGTGCCTTAGTTGGTTTAACTACTGCAGGTTGGTCTATTGGCTGGGTTATGGGGTATTTTGCTTTTGCATTCCTTAAGGATTGGTATGATATAACTATAGTGGGATTTATTATAATGTTATTATCGCTACTGGGATTAGATAATAATGAAGATTTTAAATGGGTCAAACGTAGTTTTATATCTTTGCCTAAATTATCTTCTATCCTTATTTATATTTCCGCACTGTCTCCAGCTTTCGTTTTACAAATTATTCCAAGTATTTTTGAGGGATTAGGTTTAGCCTGGTTAATTCTTCCTTCTTATCTGTTGTCTATTCCGGTTTATGTCTTTTTACCAGTAATTGGTGAATTTTTTGGAATTAGGAGGGTTTTGGTTTTAAGTTCTGTTATTGTTCTAATCAGTTGTTTATTGATGTTCCTTTATTTTCCTTGGATGGTTTTAATTTTTACTAGCTTTGGTTTAGGTGTATTGGGTCTAGCTCCAAAATATTTAGTTTCAAGGGGTGAGGATTCTAGAAAGGTTGGCTTAGCTTTGAATATTGGTTCTATAATGGGTTTAATAATACCAACGCTATATGGTGTGATGCCAATGTCTCCAGAACTACTGTTATCAGCATTAATGATAGCTATGGTTATAGTATAATGATATAAATATTAAAAATTTCAATGATGATTTAGTAAGAACCTAGAAATAGGCCTTAGTATCATAATTTTGTGCTATTCCGTCATGCCGTTGAAAACAGTTTCCATAAAAGGATAAAATTTGAATATTTCGAGCGTAATTTATCTTTACATCCCACTTTAGATGCGGGTAATTAATTCTCTAATAGTAGTGAGTAAGGGAAGTTAAAATTTTAGGATTTCCCTGCGAAGAGAGATGAAAAAGGATGATTAGATAACCATTACTTCGATGAACTTCAAGAATTGAGTGTTGAATACAAAGTATATGAGATTCAGTGAGACTCAAACCCCATAGCATAGATATAAACATAATTATATAACTTTACTTTTTCGAAAATTTTACCATGTTATGTTACATTTTTCTATGTCTTTACAAGAGTAATGTAATTTTCAATAGTTTATAACTTCATTATGGGACAATGTGTTATTCTGTTTTGCACTAAATTGTCAGTGTAATATTTGAGAGAAATATGATTTTATTTACGATAGTTTTTTAAGAGGCGATGTGATAATGCTACATGATTAGGGATGAGTCTTTGATGAATACGTTATAAATAAACAAGAATTAAAGACACTGCTTAAGGAATTAAAAAAATGGAAGGCTCCTGCTACCGTGCTTTTGTCCTTGTACATTCCTCCGGGGAGACCAGTTCCAGATGTAGTAAACCTCCTTAGACAAGAATATTCGATAGCGCAGAACATAAAGCTAAAGAGAACCAGGGAAGCTGTATTATCAGCGATTGGTGCTGCAATAGATAGGTTAAATAAAATACCTAAGGTTGATGGAAATGGATTAGTTATGTTTTGTGGAGAGAATTTTGATACTGAGGACTTTAAGTGTTTTATGTTCTCCCCACCAGATAAAGTACCATTATTCTTCTATAGAACTGATAAGGAATTCCATACAGAATTTTTAGAGGATATGATAGAGGATACTGCAGTATATGGTTTAATAATAGTTGAGAGAGATGAGGCTACTATAGGCTTACTTAAAGGTACAAGAATAGAGGTCTTAGAGGAGATTGAAGGCTTTGTGCCTGGAAAGCACATGATGGGAGGTCAATCCCAGCGACGAATCGATAGAATAATTGATGAGATGTATCATAACTTTTTAAAGGAGGTTGGTGAAAAGGTCAATACGTACTTCTTACCTTTTATAGAGAATGGTAAGATGAAAGGTATTTTGTTAGGCGGTCCTGGATATGCTAAGGAGGATTTCTATAAAGAAGATTTTGTTGACTATAGAGTTAAGAAATTAATATTACAGCCCTTATTCGATGTATCTGATCAAGGCGAGGTTGGATTGAGAGAAATGGTCATGAAAGCTGAGGATCTGTTAAAGAATCAACAATACGTTGAGGTACAGAAACTATTGGAAGAACTAAAATATCATCTAGCTAAAGATGACGGTTTAATAATTTACGGAATAGAGCAGATAAAGAAGGCCATGGAGATGGGTGCAGTTGAAGCGTTAATAATTCATGAAGACGCTAGCAATAGCAAGGAATTAGAGAAATTGGCACAAGACGCCGAAAACTATGGTGTTAAGGTTTTTGTTATAGGAGATGAGTTACCGGAGGGCGAGTGGGTTAAAAAAACGTTTAATGGTGTGGTAGGTAAGTTAAGGTATAGAATATATTAGTGAATTTAAAGCATTTTTCTTCTTTTCATTTCTTTTAATATATCTTCTAATGGAATTGGTGGTTTTTCTATACCATAACTTTCTCTAAAAAGATTTTTGAGATCGTTTATGTCTATATTTTGCTTATTTTTCTCTATTAATATTTTATTTAATAGATTAATTTCATCTTCCCAATAATTCCAAGGATACATGAACCACGTCCAGCTTGTTATCTCATCAGCATAATAATCTGGAACTACTTTAGCTACGGGCTTTATATATTGGAGTGTAGCCGTTCTTACTTCTTTAGGTCTAAAATTTTCTGTTACATACTTTTTAGCTAATTCTATACTGTCACCGGTATCTGTAATATCATCTATTATTAACACGTTTTTTCCAGATAGATCTACCTTAAAGGGATATTTCACTTTGGCCTCTGGAGTATGTGAGGCAGTTACAATCCAATGTTCTATCTTTATTGATAATATGTCTAAAATACCTAATACATCAGCTACTAATCTAGCTGGAACTAATCCACCTCTTGCAATTGCTATTATGACATCCACATTATATTCGTCATCTCTAATTTTTTCAGCCAATCTTGTTGAAAGATTCACTATATCCTCCCATGTAACTACCTTTACTGGTATCTTGGGCAAAATTAACTCCCTAAAAAATCTCTGTTAAAACTTTATCAATTTTTTGGTTTATACTTTATAAGGAACATTAATGTATTTCACCTATGATTCAACAAAATGAAAAAGCCCTAATAGGGATTATAGGCGGTTCTGGATTATACGACCCTGGAATTTTCTCTGAAGCTAAAGAGCTTAAGGTATATACGCCATATGGCGAACCAAGTGATTTAATTACCATAGGTAAAATCGGTAGTAAAACGGTTGCATTTTTACCAAGACATGGACGGAGACATAGAATTCCCCCTCATAAGATAAATTATAGGGCTAATATTTGGGCATTTAAGGAACTAGGTGTCAAATGGGTCATATCAGTTTCTGCTGTGGGTAGTCTGAGAATGGATTATAAACCAGGGGATTTTGTAATACCCGACCAATTCATAGATATGACAAAGAAAAGGGATTATACTTTCTTTGATGGGCCAGTAGTGGCACATATATCAATGGCCGATCCATTTTGTAATCATTTAAGAAAACTAGCGATAGAAACGGCTAATGAACTTAACATTGTTGTACACAATACAGGCACTTATATATGTATTGAAGGTCCTAGATTCTCAACAAGAGCAGAAAGTAGAGTTTGGAGAGAAGTTTACAAGGCTGATATAATTGGTATGACTCTAGTCCCGGAAGTCAATTTAGCGTGTGAAGCTCAGATGTGTTATGCGACTATTGCGATGGTTACCGATTATGACGTCTTTGCAGAAGTCCCAGTAACTGCGGAAGAGGTAGAGAGAGTTATGTCGAAAAATGTAGAGAAAGCTAAGAAACTCTTATATGCGCTAATTCAGAAGTTGCCGGAGAAGCCGGAAGAGGGGTTGTGTTCCTGTTGCAACAGCCTGAAGACAGCACTAGTCTGAGAAAATTGATAAAGTTTTTAAAAATGGATTTGTCACGACTCGAAGTAATCGTATATGGGCGTAACTCTGAATTGCCAGCATTTACTCTTAGTAGGGCATTTTCTACATTGAGGAATAAAATTATTATGATAACTAACATTTATGATTTTCTTTTTCTTCAGAATCCATATGTTGAAATTTCTAAAGTTATTGCGTTTACTGAGGATGAGAACGAACTGAGGGAACTTATAGATAATTTAGGAAATTTAGGAGTAGACGGTGATATCTACTATTGTGGATCGACAAATATTAAACCTAGATATAATTATATCTCACTTTTTAGCTTGGATAAGATCTTTTGTGAAATTAACTTGTCTTTGTCAATTTTAAAGTCTTTAACTGGTGGTAATACAGAAAGAGAAAGAAGAATAAAAGACCAGCTAAGTGATCTTACTGATCTGGATAATTATATTAGAGATAAGGCAAAGGCGTTTAATTTAGACTTACCTATGCTTCTATCACCTATAATGACTCCTACTAAGTCTTTTCTAGAAAAGCTTGGACTATCTGTTTCAACTTATTTTGACATTAAAATATTAGATGGGGTTCAAGTAGTTTATAGTGGTGTAGATATGCATATTATGAGGAGAATTATATTTTCATTAAGATCTGAAGGCAAAAAGGTAAATGAGATATTACTTGATGTTGATCCATTATTAGCACCCATATATTTAAGTATGATTATGTTTTACTTAAAAAAGAGATAACGGAGGTACATTAAGTTTGAGTATTATTGAATTTTGGTTAGAAGCTAAGGAGATTATTGACAAATTAATAGAACAATTTCTAGACAGCAATAAGGAATGGGATTTAGTGGAAATGAGTAGTTATATTCTTAAAGATGGGAAACGTTTCAGAGGAACTTTGAATATGTTCTTTACTGTAGCATTAGGTGGTAACATAAAAGACTCTTATGGCGGAGCCTTAGCTATAGAAATCCTTCATTCAGCCTCTTTAGCCTTAGACGATATTGTTGACCTAGATGTGACGAGGAGAGGAGATAAAGCAGCGTGGGTGGTTTATGGCAATAGGAAAATAATATTTATAACAAATTATCTCATTCCTACTGCGCTTAGAATAATTCAAACTTCTTATGGAGATGATGCGTTAAATACTAGTATTGAGCTTTGGAAAGATACTGCTGTAGGTGCTTTAAGGGATATGTATAATAATAGTGACTATGTGAAGACTATTGAGTTAAAAACTGGTAGTTTATTTAAACTTTCTACGGTATTATCTGCTTACGCTTCCAATCACTACGATGTTAAGGATAAGATGTTAGAGGTTGGTAGATATTTAGGTATAATTTATCAAGTAATAGATGACTTTGTAGATTATAAAACAAAAAGAATAGAGGAAATAAGTGGAAGCGCAAAGCAATTATTTGAATATTATAAGTCGGGTAAACTAGAAGACTACGTGAAGTCAATATATTCAGAGTACAAACAAAAATATAATGAGATAATAGATAAGATTCCTTTCCAATCTGAATATATTAACGAAATACGATCTCTTCCAGAGTTCTTAGCTAACGGTCTTCTTAAGGAAGTTGGCATAGATAAGATTTAAGAAATTTAAATTGAAGGTCTTTTTGGTGAACTATAATTAGACTTGCTGTGATTCATGAATCAGAGAAAGTTACTGAGGCTTCAAAACAATTACTATTAGAAATAAAAAATAGAAATCACAATGCATATTATATCAGAATTTCAAAATTAAATGCAGAGATAACTGAAAATGGGATAGAATTTACATATAGTGGAAAAAGAGTCGATATAGACGGTGGTTTAATAAGAAATCTAGGCTTTATCTCTACTACAGAGCAATTTATAAAAAGATTCGATGTTTTGAGGGAATTGGAAAGAAATGGCGTAGTGCTAATGAATAGGCCAGATTCAATACTGTTAGCTAGGGATAAATTTGCAAGTTTAATGCGGATGAAACGTGCTGGCATTCCAGTACCCAACACTGCGCTGGTTGAGGATCCTTTCGAAGTAATGAGACTTGTAGATAAATGGGGTGAAGTTGTGATAAAGCCAGTTGTAGGAAGCCTTGGTTTGGGATCAGTTAAAGTTTCAGATCCTGATATAGCATTTAGAGTTGCAAAAGCAATTTTATCCATAAATCAACCAGTATATGTTCAAAAATATGTAAAGAAACCTGACAGAGATATAAGAGTGATTGTAATCGGTGATAGAGTACTAGGTAGCATATACAGAATTTCGAGAAGTGGATGGAAAACTAACATAGCTCAAGGTGCAATAGCACAAGTCTTGATTCCAAATGCTGAGCTAGAAGAAATAAGTTTAAAGAGTGTTAAGGTATTAGGTTTAGATTATGCTGGAATTGATATTATAGAGGATGTAGAAGAGGGTGGTGGGTATAAAATAATTGAAGTTAACGCTGCACCTTTATGGAATGGATTTGAATCAGCTACTAACATTAATCCAGCTAAATATATAGTCGAACATCTGATAGAGAAGATCAAGAGATGAGGAATAGAAAACCGACTGAAATATGATGAGGAGCTCTCGCTCCTGATCAAAGATCTAGTTCTTTCTTATCTTTTATTACCCTAAGTACCAACATAGTATAAGTGGAAGTTACCCCATCCATATTTCCTATCTTGTCCAATACTTTTGCGAGATCCTCTCTGGTTGGTACTCTTACCTTGAGTACTGCATAATACTCACCAGTTACATCATAGATTTCATATATTTCTTTCATTTCAACTAATTGTTTTAAAATATTATCGTACTTTTTAGGATCTGCCTTTATCAATATGAAGGCTACAACACTAAGCCCAATTCTATCGAAATCTATTTCAGTGTAGAAACCCTTAATCACACCGTTTTCTTTCAATCTTTTTATTCTTACATATATTGTTGCCTCACTTAAGTTCAGCATTTTTGCTAACCTAGAGAAAGGTATTCTTGAATCTTGCTGGAGTATATTGAGGATCTTTTTATCTATATCGTCAAGATAATAAAATGAGGAATTCAAATAAGAGACCTCCCAAAAATCTTTATAAGATCAACTCTATTAAAGTCGCCTATTGCAAATTTTAAAATTAGTTGAGGGTCATTATTCAGTAAAGCTTTTGATAATCTAACAGTACCTGGATCTTTTTCCCTTGTCATCTTTATAATTTTTGCATGCCAATTTAGAGTCCAATATAATTTACTTTTTTTAAACTCTTTTCTGAAATCTTTGCCGTTTAATATAGAGTCAGCCAGAATTTTTGAAGATATTATCGATGGTCTTATACCCTCTCCAGTTATCGCGTAAACGGCACCTAAAGCTTCACCTACATAATTGCCATCTAACCTATCATCTATAATTCCGTAATCTGTTACTCTCGCTCCATGAAATATTTTAACTCTCCCCTTAAGGATTTGCTTTAATCGTTCCTTTAATTCTGGGACCTCTCCGTAACCACCTATTCCTATCTTTGAACCTTCTCTATCAGGAAAAATCCACGCATATCCTAAAAATCCAGAATAAAAGTAAAACTCTACGACTTCTCGGTCTATTTCGTAGTCTGTAATGTACTGGATTGCGGGGATTGACATCGATTTGTCTACACTATAATGCCCAGTTGCCATTATTACTTTATCGAAATCTAAAATTTCGTTATTTGTATAGAATTTATTACCTTTTTGAATAACCTTCGAGTTAAATTCTACATTGACTTCATCCGCAAGTCTTTTCAAGAAAAGAGGCTTATCAATGATATACCCTAGCCTATTTTTAGTTCTTATGTCAAATACGAGTTTATTATCAAGATAAATCCTAAAACCTTTAATTTCACTAATTATGGTCTCTTTAGGAATTGGTATTAATTCTTCTATTCCCGTTATCAACCCCCATGCACATGGCTTTATTCCGGGTTCTGGCATACTTTCAAATACAGTGGTTTCATAATTTCTGTGTCCTTTCAGGAAATATGCTAGAGATAAGCCTGCAGGTCCAGCTCCTATAATTGCCATCCTTGGCATATGTAATTCACTTTTTCCTAAAGTAAAATAAAGCTATGATAGCTAATATTAAAAACCCAGTATATAAGGGCAAGAGGGCGTAGAAATTTGTTATGAAAAGTCTTCCTATTACTGCACCTATAATCAAAACTAGTACAAATGCAAAAAATCCATTCCCAACATATAGTATATCGGATTTTATTACAGATGGTAATACTTGTTTTAATACTAGGAATAAATTGTATATAAACGGAATTGATAAGACTAAGGTGACTAAAGCGAATTTAAACGGATCTTGATAAGCTATCACAAAGAAAACTCCCGCAGTATCTGCAAAGGTTGCTAATGCTGTGAAGTACAGAGTGCTAATAGCTGTCTTTATGTCGTTAGCCCATGGTTTTTCAGTTATTAGAATATAAGTTGCAATGATGAAATCTATTAATGCATCCGCTAAGAATGCAGGAAAAGAATTAACTAATGCTGGAAATATTGGTAGGACTATCATTACTATTGAAAGGGGTAACGTGTAACTAGCTTTCATCTCATTCTTAAAAACAACTAATTAGAAAATAAAAATATCTATTCCCAATAGAAGATTGTGAGATATAGTTTACCAGTCCTTGTGATACATGGAGGAGCAGGAAGTTGGCAACTACCAGATCAAGATAAGGTAAAGTTAGTAATAAGTGAAGCATTAGAAAGAGGGTATTATGAATTTAGAAAAGGTTCTGCAGTGGAGGCAGTAGTTGAGGCCATATATTATATGGAAGAATCCGGAGTTTTTGATGCAGGGAAAGGGAGTGTAAAGAATTCTGCTGGATATATTGAAATGGACGCTGGTATAATGATAGGAAATACCCTTCAAGCAGGCGGTATAATGGGGTTAAGGGAAGGAAGTGCGATAAAGAAAGCTTTAGAGATTTTAAAGCAAAACAGACACGTATTAATGATAGCAAGTAATAATCCTCAAGGAGATAATTCAACTTTTTCGAAGAGCGAGATTTCCGGTGATACTGTAGGTGCTGTAGCCCTAGATCTACAAGGAAATCTTGTAGCGGGAACCAGTACGGGTGGAATAAGAGGTAAACTACCTGGTAGAGTAGGGGATTCTCCTATTCCAGGTGCAGGATACTATGCAACATCTAACGTTGCGATTTCCACTACCGGAATAGGCGAAATAATTTTGAGAATGTTGCCAGCTAAGGAAGTTGATATTTTAGTATCAATGGGATTTAACATAGATGATGCGTTAAGAGCTGTAATAAATAAAATAACTAAAATCTTTGGAAAGGATAATATAGGCATGATAGGATTAGATAAATATGGTAACGCGTCAAGTTATTACAATACAAAAGGTATGGCTAGGGGTGTTATCTCCGCTGATGGAGTTAAGAGAGTATTTGTATTTGAAGGTGAAATATAAATGAAAATTTTAGTGATGAGCAATATTAGATTTCCTGAACCTCATGTGGAAAGCACGCTATCAAGCATTATAAAAAAGGAAGAACCAGAAATTATTGTGCTAAATGGGGATACAACACAATGTTATTGGGACTATGAGTGTCCGAGGGTTATTGATGTACTTTATGTTATAAGAAGTATAGCGCCTTGGGCTCAAATAATTTACGTGCAAGGAGATATGGATCCACATGCAATAAAATGTATAACAGCAGAACCCAGATACAGAGAAGAGATAATTGGCACGACGATGTATATTGCAGAGGCTTCCTCAGTAAAATATTATATAATACATGGTCATCAAGGCGAAATAGATCAATTAAGGAAAAGTATTGGAGCAGGACCATGGGATTGGCTAATAATTGGTCAGTACAAGAGATTAGAGGCTGATAAATTGGCTAGAGTAGTATACAGTGGTGGTATAACTAGGGAATTCCCACCAGAAGCTAGGGGATATATAGTAATTACTGATTCTAATTTTTACATCAGAAATCTCAGGACTTAACCGCATGCTGGAAAATACATTCTTCTTGTAAGTTCCAATATTTTTACATCATATATTTCATCTATAGGATTTAAATCGGAACCTTCTTCCCATATTTTATAATTATTAGCTGAGATACTACTTTTCTCACCACTGTAAAATACTATTTCTTTTATAAAAGGTAACTTTCTTAGAGAGTCCACTATTTTCCTGATATTCTTATCTAATACCCTATACTTAATTAGCACAATCATATATTACAATTATTCCTCTTCTTTCTTAAGATGATTGATGATTAAACATGGTATTTTCATAAACGATTTAAATTTGGGTCGTACTAATAGCTTATGCAACTTGAAAATAGACCTATTGTAGTGATCTCCTCTGCAAGTCCGGAAGATATACCTAATTTTATAAGGATGATGTTTAAGGATTGTAGGCTGAATGGGAGTAAAAAACTTGTAATAAATTTTATTTCTTCCATTTCTTATCCAGAGTTCGTGCAAAATGCTAGAGAGTCCCTTTTAGACAATATAGATTTAGGCACTTATATTTACATATGGAGTCCAGAAGAAATTGATCAGATGATGAAAACAATTTTGGAAAAATATCAAGATATGAAAGGTATAATAATATATTGTGATAGTAATAACAAACAATTTATGGAAAAAATAATATATAAAATTCCCAATTCGATAAAAGCTAATATTATAAAGGATTATTGTAAATAAATTTTTATTCTATGAAGGAAGTAGATAGTGGTGCAACCTTGAAGAAAGGAGATTATGACGTCCTAATTATAGGTTTAGGTATAGCAGGTGCTTCCTTAGCATGGAAATTGTCTCAAACTAATCTTAAGGTTCTGGCAATAGATAGTAAACCTTGGAATAGATTCGGAGATAAGCCTTGTGGGGATGCAATAAGTAAGGAGCATTTTGATAATCTCGGCATGCCTTATCCACAAGGTAAAGAATTAGAGGAGAAGGTAGAGGGTATAAAACTATATAGTCCAGATATGAAAACCGTATGGACTGTTAAAGGAGAAGGTTTTGAAATAGACTCTCCTAATTATGTTCAGAGACTAGTTAGAGAAGCTAAGGATAGGGGAGTAGAGGTTTTAGATTTAACTACTGCTATGAAGCCAATATTGTCCAACAATAAGGTCGAAGGCGCAGTTCTATTTAATAGAAGAACTAATGAAATGATGGAAATAAAGGCTAAGATAACAGTAGACGCAACTGGCTATTCTATGAGTTTTAGGAGTAAACTCCCATTTGAGTTTCCAGTAACAGAAAGTTTAGATGATAGAGATGCGGACGTAGCGTATAGGGAAGTGTTATACACTAAGGATGATATAGAAGATTATCCATACTTAAAAATATTTATAACACAAAAAGCTTCACCTGGAGGATATTGGTGGTATTTTCCTAAAGGGCCAAACAAGGTTAATGTTGGTCTGGGAATACAAGGAGGAATGGGATATCCCAGTATTCATGAATTTTACACCAAGTACCTAAATTATTATGCGCCAGATGTAGATAAAGAAAGGATAATAGTTAAGGGAGGAGCTTTAGTTCCAACTAGAAGACCTCTTGCAACTATTGTATGGGATGGGATAGCAGTCATAGGTGACTCTGCATTTACGGTAAATCCGGTTCATGGAGGAGGAAAAGGATCAGCAATGATTTCAGCTTATTGTGTAGGTAAGGCGATACTTAACGCATTCGAAAATAACGATTTCTCCGCGAAGGGATTATGGAGTGCCAATGAATGCTATATAGAGAGATATGGAGCTAAGCAAGCTAGTCTTGATTTATTTAGGAGGTTTTTGCAAAGATTAAGTGATGATGAGATAAACTACGGAATGAATAGGAGAGTTATAAGGGAAGAGGACTTATTAGAAGCTAGTTCCAGCGGAGACTTACAGCTCTCAACAGCCGAAAAAGCTATGAGAGTTATAATGGCTCTTGGTAAACCCTCCTTACTATTTAAGCTAAAAACAGTTGCTGAATATATGAAGAAGATCAAAGAAGTATATAGACATTTCCCATCAGATCCTAAAGATTTAATGAGATGGAAAAGTAACGTTGATGCTATAATTCTAGATTTTAATAATGCTTTGGAAAAATAATATTATTACTAATAGAATATATGGTGCGACTAGTGGAATCCAAAAAGTTTTTGATGCATAACCTCCTACATCTTCTAAGGCCTTAAGCATAATCGAGATCATTCTTCCAATTATTTTAACACCCTTTATTTTAATTACTTTATATTCAATTGTGGTTATTTCCTTCATGTTCTGTAAGGAAGCCTTAATTAATTCTGAGGCCTTGTTTACTATTGCTTCACAGAACATCGCTGGTGAGTAGGTGATTCCTAAACTTACTCCAGTGCAAGAATGATCGTCTGGAGTTACTAAGATTACTTTATCAACTATTTGGTTCACGGCTTTAGCAATCGCGTCGCCAAGTTGCTTAGACGAATTGTTGGCATAAATATATGTGAGTGATACTTTCTTTACCCCATCACTAAACGTAAAAACGCGTATACGATTATCGCACAATCCCTCACAGACTTTTTCTATCCTTCCTTCAGCATATCCTAGCATAAGTTGTCTTTGGCTCTTAACTCCTCTTTGTTCCATTACAAAGGATTTTAAATTATCAATTTCCTCTTTACTGTATTCCTTTATCATAAAGGAGTTATGGCAATCTACTACGTAGTTGTTTGAAGATAATATGTATTTCCATAAAGAGGAGGGCAAATCGTCAATACCCAATTCTGGTCTTTCCATAAATGATACTCGGAATTTATCAAATTCAAGCGATGTTATCTCAAAATTTTCACGTCTCTCATTTGAAATACCATAAAACGTTGCCTTATTCCACCCGAAATTATTTGATACGCCTTTCACTATTGAATCTAGTACTTTATTTACTTCAGAAGTAGATGGAAGATCTAACTCATGACTACCGGGACCATGAAACACCAGTACATTATTTCCTAATAATTTTTCTATATCGTAAATTAGCCTTGAACTTCCAACGCTGTCAAAAACTCCAAAATGAATTTGTGGTATTATGAAGAGGAAATTATCAAGCTTATACATAAAGACGTTTAAATTAGTTTTTATGGATATGAAGTTAAGGAAATTCTCTAATGGTACCTTGTTCTTTTCCGTTATTGCGGTTATAAAAGGAATGGCTACCTGCGTTGATTTAAATCCGAGTATCTTTATTCCTTTTCTATTCACTGTGTAAATATATAGATGGAACACTAAGCCTATGACGATTATGTAAAGTAGAAAAACAATCGCGTATTTAACATAAAATACTGCTGGAAGATAAGAAGCTATTGCAGATAGGAATATTGACTGTACTTCCTTATAACTACCTAAAAGAATATACGCCATTAATGGCATGAAGAGCCCAAAGGCGAAAAGGGAAGGTATTGCCAATAGCGGAAGCAAAAGATATGGTATTGCAGTAAGATCCATCATGAATAAAGTCAGTTTTATTTTACTTCTAAAAATTATTGCTAATAATGCTGAATATAATATGAAAGAATACAGATAATCGAATGTTAGTTGAAAGCTTCTGAAGACTATAAGTGCTACTTCTGCCGATGACAATATCGAGAACATTTTTATATTTGGTAAAGATTTAAGATAACTGTAGTATTTCCTTGTTAAACTTTCAGTGTCCATGCTCTTGATAAGTTAATGGGGTGAAATAAAATAGTTTTGTTACTAGATAAGGCCAAACTCGGTGTAGATAGGTTAATAAAGAATTCATTAGATTACTGCGATCTATACATAATTGAAAAAGGAGGTAAAGTATTTTTGCTATATCTATTTGAACGTAGTTATTATTACTACTTCAAGATAATGCCAGAAACTATCGGAAAATGGGAGGATTGTGATAATGCCCTATATAATGCCTTCGGACTTTTTGGTTTTGTAAATAAAAATAATGAAGAGCTGGAATCTAAGATAAAAGAAAAAATGGAGGCACTGATGAAAATTGGCTTCCCTTAACGATTATCAGCTAGTAATAAGTGATGTAGATGGTGTGATTGTAAGAGAAGGCGAACCAATATGGGAAAACATACAAGCATTAAGAAAGATTCAAGATAAGGGCACAAAAATTATATTTGTAACTAACAACTCCGGCTTTAGCAGGATTTTATTATCAAGGCAATTGTCATATTTAGGTCTAAAAGTAACACCCGAAATGATAATAACTAGTGGTCTGGCAGCAGCTATTTATATGAAGGAGAAGCTTAACGTTAAATCAGTATTTGCAGTAGGAGAAGAGGGTCTAATTGAGGAATTAAAAAATCATGGTTTCTCGGTATTATCAAGTGTTGAAGTTGAGAAGATATTACCGGATGCTGTAGTCTTGGGATTAGATAGATTAAGTACATATGATAAATTATCATTAGCAATGAGATGTATAAGTAAAGGGTCTAAATTTGTAGTCACTAATATGGATAGGCTCTGGCCAGCTAAGGATGGATTGAAGCTAGGTGCAGGTGCCTTAGCGAGTTCGATAATCTATGCACTAAAGAGAGACCCAGATTTTATTGCAGGGAAACCAAATCCTTGGATAATACAAATAGCAATGAAAATCTCTGATGTTGAAAAATTAGATAAAATATTAGTTATAGGAGATCAGATAGAGACTGATATCCAAATGGGATATAATATAGGTGCAGATACAGCACTAGTACTAACTGGTATATCAAGCAGTGAAGATGTTGAAAAAAGTAATATAAAGCCAAAGTATATAGTAAATACCCTATTAGATCTTTTATAAAACTGTAGAAACAATACTTAAAAACTATTATGCAAATATAAAGTTGTATGGAGAAAATCGAATACGATGCAGTGGTAATTGGAGGAGGATTAGCAGGATTAATGAGCGCTCATGAGATAGCTTCTGCAGGTTTTAAAGTTGCTGTTATTTCAAAGGTTTTCCCTACTAGATCTCATTCTGCAGCTGCAGAAGGTGGAATAGCAGCTTATATTCCAGGGAATTCAGATCCGAATGATAGTCCGGACTATATGACATATGATACTGTGAAAGGCGGAGACTATCTGGTTGACCAAGATGCAGCAGAATTACTTTCGAATAGATCAGGAGATATCGTAATGTTACTTGAAAGATGGGGTGCATTGTTTAATAGACAACCCGATGGGAGAGTAGCAGTTAGATATTTCGGAGGGCAGACATACCCAAGGACTAGATTTGTCGGCGATAAGACTGGTATGGCACTCTTACATACACTGTTTGAAAGAACATCTGGATTAAATGTAGACTTCTATAATGAGTGGTTTGCATTAGATTTAGTAGTAGACGATAAAAAGGTCGCAGGCATAGTTGCGATGCAAATGAAAACCATGACACCCTTCTTCTTTAAGACTAAAGCTGTTGTAATAGCCTCTGGAGGTATGGGGATGTTATATAGACATACAACAAATAGTTATATTAATACTGGTGATGGTTTCGGAATAGCCTTAAGAGCTGGTGCATCTCTAAAAGATCCAGAATTCGTACAATTCCATCCAACAGCATTATATCCATCAGACGTTCTAATTAGTGAAGCAGCTAGGGGAGAAGGAGCAATATTAAAGAACATAAAAGGAGAAAGGTTCATGGCCAGATATGCCCCTAAGAAATTGGATTTAGCCCCTAGGGATATAGTATCAAGGGCAATTATTACTGAAATAAAGGAGGGAAGGGGATTCCCCGGCGGATACGTAGGTTTAGATTTGACGCATTTAGGAGAGGAGTATATTAAAGAGAGACTTGCTCTAGCAGTTGAGGCAGCAAAGAACTTTGCAGGCGTTGATGCGTTTTCAGAACCTATACCTGTCAGACCAGCCCAACATTATTACATGGGTGGAATAGATGTTGACATAAAAGGTAGGAATCCAGATATAGTAGGGTTGTTCTCAGCGGGCGAAGCAGCTTGTGTGTCTGTGCACGGTGCCAATAGGTTAGGATCTAATTCGCTTTTAGACACTTTAGTATTTGGACAAGAGACAGGTAGAACTGTGGTGGAATTTCTGAAGTCCAGTACTCATACACCAACATCTAATTATGAAAAAGAAGCTGAGAAGGTTGTTGATGAAGCTTATAAATTCGTTAAGAGTGAAAGCGGGGTACATTTTGGTGAAATATTAGAAAAGTTAAGAGACGTTATGTGGGATTACGTTGGAATATATAGGGATGAAGGAGGACTACTTAACGCTCTTTCAGAGATAAACAAGCTAAGAGGCATGGTAAATAACATGTATGTGACAGATAAAAGCAAAGTTTACAATACGGAATTCTTTAATGCTCTAGAGATGAGAAATATGATGGATTTAGCCATAGTTATTGCTAAATCGGCCTTAGAGAGAAAGGAATCCAGAGGAGCCCATTATAGGACAGATTATCCGGAGAGGGATGATAATAACTGGTTGAAGCATACTATTGCGTATTTAAGAGGAAATACAGTTGAGGTAACATATAAACCAGTTAAAATGACTAGATGGAAACCAGAACCTAGGGTGTACTAAGGATGTCTCAAGAACAACAGGAAGAAGTTATATTGAAAGTTAAGAGATTTAATCCGGAGAAAGGCTTTTGGTGGCAAGAGTATAAATTAAAGGTCGATAGATTTACACAATTTACAGAGGCTCTAAGAAGGATAAAGAGCGAACAAGACCCAACTCTATCCTATAGGGCATCATGCCATATGGCAGTATGCGGAAGCTGTGGTATGAAAATTAATGGTGAACCAAGATTGGCTTGTAAAACATTAGTTCTAGATGTTGTTAAGAAACATAATAGTAATGTGATAACAATAGAACCCATGGATTATTTCAGGCCTATAAAGGATCTGATAGTTGATTGGGATGAGTTTTATGAGAGAATGTTTAAAGTCAAGCCTAGACTTTATCCAGCTAATGAAGTACTAGAAGGCAAGGCTGAACATAGACTTAAACCAGAAGATCAAAAGGAATTATGGAAGTTCGCACAATGTATATGGTGTGGGTTATGCGTATCTGCTTGTCCCGCAGTAGTAATTGATTCACAATTCCTAGGTCCCGCTGCCCATGCAAAGGGTTATAGATTCCTAGCTGATCCACGAGATACAATAACTGAGGAAAGAATGAAGGTTCTGATTGATAGCGCTTGGCGTTGCACTTATTGTTATCAATGTTTTAACGTATGTCCTAGGGACGTTGAGCCAGTTACTGCAATTAAGAAGACTAGGAGCTTTACTAAACTATACAAAGAGAAATCAGATGTTGCAGAAAGAGGTGAAAAACACGTCGAGGCTATATATGAGTCTATTACCAAAACTGGAAAACTAGCCGAAGCGGCAGTTTATTTAAAAACTTATGGAGTATTGCAGTCACTTATAGATCTAATCTATATGTCTAAGACAGGAAAGCTTAAATATGCATTAGTACAAGAGAGATCAGTACAAAATATTAATGAAATCAAAAAGATTATGGGTGGTGAATAAAAGTGAAAGTAGCTTATTATCCTGGTTGTGCTACTCACGGATTATCAAAGGATGTCGACATTGCAACTAAAAAAGTAGCAGAAGTCTTAGGGCTTGAATTAGTTGAAGTTCCAGACTGGAATTGTTGTGGTGGTGGTTTCTTAGACGAATATGACGAAGTTGGTCATGTTGCGTTAAATCTAAGGAACTTATCCCAAGTTGAGAAGTTAGGATTAAATAAGATGACAACTCCTTGTAGTGTTTGTCTTCATAGCCATAGGCTTGCTACGTACAAATATAAGGAGGATAAGGATATTAAAAAGAAAGTCGAAAAAAGATTAGAAGGTACTTCTGTTAAGTACGATGGTAAAGCAGATGCTGAACATATTGTATGGGTTCTGTTAAGAGATATAGGTATAGAAAATATAAAGAAACACGTAAAGAAGCCGCTAACTGGTTTAAAGGTAGGTACATATTATGGATGTCAAATGTTAAGACCAGAGCAGATAATGGGGTTTGAACAAGCATATAATCCTCATAGCTTAGCTGATTTAGTTGCAGTTACCGGAGCAATACCAGTACCTTTCCCCACTATGACATCATGTTGTGGATTCCCTCTAGTAGGTAGCAATCCTAAAGGCGCACTAAAACTTGCATATAATGTTCTTAATGGCGCTAAAGAAGCGGGTGCAGATATAATTATCCATCCGTGTAGTCTATGCCATCTTCAGTTGGATTCCTTGCAACTTAAAGTTCAAGCAGAATTTAATGTAAAGTGGGTTATGCCAGCAATATACATAACTCAACTACTTGGTTTATCATTTGGATTTAGCCCAGAGGAATTAGGAATAGGAAAGCTTGCAATTGAAACATTACGGGCTAAGGGAGTGGTGTAAATGAGTGAGGAGATAAAAAAGATAATTCAAGATATTGGTGGTAAGGCAGATGAATGGATAAAAGTGTCTGAAAGGCCTGGCAAAAGTCCATTTGCTAAAGAGCTAAACTATAGCTTTGGTGACTATTTTTGGGGTAAGGTCCATGTTAGAAACGAAGGTGAAATTTACGTTTTAGTAATTTCAAAAGACGTTTTCAATTGGAAAGAACGAATAAAAGATCTACAACTTAAAGGTGAAATCATAGATGCTGCAGGCGGACTGATGTGGATACAAGAGAATAATAGTGAAGGTTTAAAAAGCGATTTTGAATTCATAAAGAATTTCGTAGAAAGTATAAGGAAACAAAAGCAACAGAAAACTTCATAATTATTTTTTCCGTATTCTATATAAGACGGCCATACTCAACAGACGCCCGCGAGTCCCGTGGGAGAATGAAGTTGAGGCCTCCTTATGTTAAGATTCTACAACTTTTAATAGATCCTCATGATCCAGCTTATATGCTACCAGATATTCGTCTGAAACTCTTCTAAGGTCAGCATTATCTCCTCTAATCATTACGCTAATAAGTTGGGAGTTGGCTTCCTTTAATGATCTTCTCACTGTAGTCTCTGCTATTTTATCTTCTCCATCGGTAAGCAAGATTATTTCACTTACTCCTTTTACGTGACCTTCTTTAATATCCTCGCATGCTGAGATTATTGATCTGCTTATATCAGTACCTCCTCCACCTCTTATCTTTCCTATATATTCAATCATCTTGATTACATCTTTACTTTTAGCGTTTTTCTGAACCTTGATTAATGGATAAGGAATATTGTCAAAGAATCTCAGATAGAAGTCTCTATTTTCTCTTCTTGCTCTACTGTATAAGGCTAATGCTACCGCTTTAGCCCACAATATTTTCTCTCCATCCATACTACCAGATTTATCCAGTAGTAGATATATTGGACCTAAAGTCTCTTTAATCTGTTTTTGATACAATAATAGTTGTCCTTCAGCTAGTTTCAAGTAAAATAATATGTCCGGTAAGGCAAGTTCAGAGTAAACTATTCTCTCTATGTCGCTTCCCTCTTCATATCCATAAAGTTCGCCTTTTGAGAATCTAGTTGTTCTTCTCTTTGTTATACTACCTAGTTTTGGAATTCCACTTAAGAATTCTAGGATCTTTTTAACCTCGGTATTTCTCGCAAGTCTTAATACTTCGTGGACTTCACCCTCAAATGTTAGAACGCTTCCAGTGCCCGCACCATTTCCTCCTACGATTTTCTGCATATTTCTTACTGAATTGGCATCTTCTATAGCTTTAGATATGGCCTTCTCATGCGCTTGTCTCATAACTTTCTCCATTGACTGTTGGTTTACATTCTTCTGCTCTTTACCTTCTTTTGGTGAACTTCCTTTCATTAGACCATTTAAAATTTCCTCAGCTGCTTCTCTCTCCTCCATTGACTGGGAGGTTTTCTTTATTCTCTCTAATTCCTCAATTAAGTTTTGTACGTAACTTACGGTTAGAGCTAGACTCACCGCAGAGTTTACTATTGAATATTCCCTATTTTTCAAAACTACGTCAGAGGATAACGTTGCGTCTACTAGCGAATACGTAATTTCTTGGCCTTTTTGGATTTCGCTTTTTCCTTTAGTTATTGGTAATGGAAGATAATGAACGTAATATGTATCAACTAAAAAGGTCTCATTTAATTGTACGTCTCTTCCGAGTAGCTTCTTTAAGGTGTATGAGATCCTTTCTCCTCTATATTTTACTAAAGGATCTTTATAATCAATCCCTCTTAATACACCTTCCTCTTCGCTCATGGATAAATCCCTAATTTCCTAGCCACTTTTTCTATTAATTTATCTATCTCACTTAAAACTTCTTTGGAGAATTCTTCCACTTTTTCATCACCACTTTCTTTACCTAGAGCAACTATTCTATCTCTTGTTGCTCTTAGACTTCTGATTAATTCAATTAACCTTGGATCAGATTCGTTAGCTGCATCAACATATTTTGCTGCTTCTTTAATATTATTATAAATCTCATTTAATTCTTTCATGTATTTGATTGGAGTTTTTAGTTCTTCTGATAGTAATGCAGAAACTTTTTCAAAATCATCAATTTCTCTTGGGGCTATATATTTCAATACAATTAAATCTTCTTCAGTTGCTTTGAGTCTTCCATTTAATATAGCATGCGCAGAAACTACCTTCAGAACTTTCCCTTTTCTTCTATCAGATAAGTGAATTCCCTTTTCTTCTAGCATTGCGTAAAGTTTTAATAATTTATTCTTAACACCCGATAAGTCAACTTGGGATAAATATGAGTATAATTTGTCTAAATGTTCTATATTCATTATCGGTTCTTTAACAGCCCATTTATTAGTAAATTCTATTTCCCAAGTCGCATCTAGTAACTGTTTCCATAACTCTTCTCCTACGGGCCTGGCGTAATGTCTTAATAACAGCCTATCGTACAGTGCTTCTAATTCAGGTTCATCAGGTACCCTATTACTTGCCGAAATCAGTGTCCTTAGAGGTACTTTTATTACATTATAACCATCATAAATCACTCTTTCGTTTAAAAGCGATAAGAGAGCATTAAGTATTGCTGAATTAGCGTTAAATATTTCGTCTAAGAAAGCTATTTGACTCTCTGGTAATCTATCCTTAGTAATTCTTTTATATTGACCTTCTTTCAAAGCGTTTATGTCCAGTGCTCCGAACAGTTCTGCAGGCTCTGTGTATTTCGTTAATAGATACATGAAGAACTTAGCATTTAACAGCTCGGCTGCTCTTCTAGCTAGCGCTGATTTAGCAGTACCTGGTTCTCCTATTAGGATTACGTGTTCTTTACTAAGTAAGGCTAATGTGATAACTTTTGCTTCTTCTTCTCTGCCTACGAATGGTGCCATTAGTGATTCCATGAATTTTTTGGGTAACTCAAGTAATGTCTTTTCACTCAATTCTATCCCATTCTTTACTTCTCAATTTTAGCTTATAAACAAAAATTAAGAACGTCCTTTTACGTTGGACGATATTTTGTGGATGAGATTTTTGGTTTTTGTAATTTTTGTTTTATATTTTTAAGATATATTGAAAATATCTATTATCTTCTATTTAAATGAAAAATTACACTTTTTGAACTAAATATTATAATTGGTCTAGTCATTGATAAAAACCCTTAAATTAACTGAAGTTGACGGTACTCTTTAATTAATACAAAGATTTATATATGGTTTCAAAGAGAGTATAGACTAACAAATCTGTGAGTCGAGTCGAATGGAAGAAAAAATAGGTAATCTAAAACCAAATATGGAAAGTGTAGATGTAACTGTAAGAGTTTTAGAAGCAAACGAAGCAAGACAGATACAAACCAAAAATGGTGTAAGGACTATAAGCGAGGCAATTGTTGGAGATGAAACTGGTAGAGTAAAACTAACCTTATGGGGTAAACATGCAGGTTCTATAAAAGAAGGTCAAGTAATAAAAATCGAAAATGCATGGACTACTGCTTTTAAAGGACAAGTCCAGTTAAATGCTGGAAGTAAGACTAAGATTTCAGAAGCTAGTGAAGACGGATTTCCAGATTCATCTCAAATCCCAGAGAACACCCCTACAGCACCTCAGCAAATGCGTGGAGGAGGGAGAGGCTTTAGAGGAGGAGGAAGAAGATATGGCGGTAGAAGAGGTGGTAGAAGGCAAGAAAGTGAGGAGGGAGAAGAGGAATGAATTTTGATGATGTAAAGGATAAGAAACCGAAAAAAGTAGGAGAATTGATAGATAGGAGCGAAGAAGGAGATAATTACATAGTTAAGGTAACGGATGATAAGATATACGAGCTTGCACCCATAGCTTATTACATTTGGGCTATGTGTGATGGTAATAGGAGCGTAGACGACATAGTTAATGAGTTAAGTAAGGAAGCTAATTTAGACGTATCACAAGTCCGTGACCCCGTAGTAATGGTTTTAGATGAGTTAGAAAAGGCGTCTCTCATAACTTTTTAATCGTATAAGATATTATTTTTTTATGAGAACTATTGTTAGGGATGACTCCTTATACACTATTAATGATGCCATTAATATCTATCTAACTAAATTGAATTTTATTCCTAAAGTTATAGAGATTTCAGTTAAAGATGCCTTTGGTTACTTGGCAGCGGAGAGTCTAAAAGCCCCAGTTGATTATCCCCCATTTTCAAGGTCCAATGTAGACGGCTACGCAATAAGGAGTGAATGTACTCCAGGTTTGCTTAAAGTTGTTGATCGTATAGGTATTGGTGAATTTAAAGATATTAGACTAGAAGGATGTGATGCAATTGAAGTGGATACTGGGGCAATAATTCCTATGGGCGCAGATGCAGTAGTGAAAATCGAAGATGTTGAGATAATAGACGATAAAATTAAAATACCAAGGAAAGTGAGTTTTGGACAAAATATAGGTTGGGTAGGTAGTGATATCCCTAGGGGTTTCCCCATATTGAGAAAAGGGGAAGTAATTTCGCATGAAAAGATAGCCCTTTTAGCTTCATTGGGTATTAGTAAGGTGAAGGTTTATGATAAACTGAAAATATATCTTATTGCAACTGGAGACGAGCTCATAGAGCCAGGAAATTCGTTAACTCCCGGTAAAATTTATGAATCTAATTTGCATTATCTGTACTCTAAGCTAAGGGAGAAATATCAAATAGTAGGCATGACACTACTAGGAGATAACGTGAATAGTATTAAAAATGAAATAAAAAAAGGTACATCATTAGCAGATGTAGTTATACTCACAGGTGGAACCAGCGCAGGAGAGAAGGATTATGTACACAAGGCAATAAGAGAATTAGGTAACATAATAATTCATGGTATTAAGATAAAACCCGGTAAGCCTACAATTTTAGGTCTAGTAGATAATAAGCCGGTAATAGGGTTACCGGGAAATATTGTATCATCTATAGTTGTATTTGATACAGTGGTTTCTGAGGTACTGAAAGCTCTTTATCCTAGTCAAGAGGATTTAGAGTTGAAGAAAGTAAGAGCTAAGTTAGCTCTTACTATTAAAGCTGATGATTATAGAAACACTTTAATTCCAGTGTATTTAGCGAAGGCCGTTAACGGATCATTTTATGCTTTGCCAGTAAAGTTTGATAGTTATATGGTAGGTACGTTCGCTCTAACTGAGGGTTATGTTATGCTTGAGCCAGGAGAGAAGGTAGAGGAAGGTAAGGAAATTGAAGTTAATGTAAGGAAGTTTGACGGATCATTAACTATTATTGGGGAGGAAGATAAAAGGATACTGGACTTAGATACTAAAAATATCCTATTAGGTTCTTTATTAGCAATAAAAGCAGTTGAGTATAAGTTTGGAGATGTGGCTATAATAAGTTCATTATATGACTCCTCTGTTGAAAAGTACGATAAAGTATTATGTAGGCAAGTCTTAGTTAACGGAGAGGGTGAGGAGGTAGGATACGACGAATGGATAGGAATGTCTAAGATAATAAGGAATCCTGTAGTTAAGTTGAAATCTCCATCATCTGTGTATTCATTAATGGGTAAGGCTAAGGTTTATGCTCCTGAAAATTACATTTCTGGTAAGAAAGTGACTGAGGAGTGTTTGTATATAATAGGTATAAGTGAGAGGGGTAAGAAATTTATAAGTAATTTCCATATTTAGGTTGTGGAATGTAGTAGAGCTAAAGCTTATTCAAGTTCAGCTAATTTAGGTTCTGGTTTTGATATTTTGTCAATGGCACATACCGCGTTTTTCGATATAGTTGAAGTTTGTATAGAGGACAGAGATAGAGAAAGTATTATGATTGAAAGTAATTCCAATATTCCTCTTGATATTAATAAAAATTCGGCTACTTACCCACTAGTTAGACTTATGGAAGAAAGAGGAATTAAAGCTAGCCTTAGAGTTAAAGTAATTAAGGGTATTCCAGAAGGATTAGGTCTAGGAAGTAGTGGAGCATCTGCAGCCGCAGCTGTTTCAGCGTTTAGTGAGTTATTTAATTTGAATTTGTCTAGAGAAGAACTAGTTAAATATGCAATGTACGGTGAAATAGCGTCCTCTGGCTCTCCACATCCAGATAATGTTGCAGCAAGTGTCTTTGGCGGAATTGTCTCCGTTGTTTCAGTAAATCCCGTAAGGGTAGTCGAAATACCTTTAAATTATACGTTTGATATTTTACTTTTTATGCCATTAAACATAAAGATCGAGGAAAAAACTAAAAAAGCGAGAGAGATGGTACCTAAAATGATTAATTTGTCAGATTACGTATCCAATGCGAGAAGCATTTCGTCATTACTGTTAGGATTTGTTACAGGTGATAGAGAGTTGATACGAATAGGTTTAAATGATGAGATTGTAGAAAAGGCTAGATTACCGTTATTCCCATACTATCCAAAGATTAAGGAGATAGCAATAAAATATGATGCAATTGGTGCATGTGTAAGTGGTGCAGGCCCATCATTATTAGTATTAGCTGATAGGATGACCGATGAAAATAAAATTGTAGAAGAAGGTACTAAGACTTGTAATGAGTTTAACGTTAAATGTAAAGTTATTAGAGCTGAAGTAGCAGGAGGTGTAAAGGTTGAGAGACGCAACTAAGTCAGTGAAGGAAGATATTGATGAAATAACTGGTGCGATAACGACGCCAATATATCAAACTACCGCATATCTTTATCCAGAAGGGGAGAAATACAGATATTCAAGAGAAGCCAATCCTACAGTTTTAGAACTAGCTAAGAAAATTGCAGAGCTAGAGAACGCTGAGATTGGTATCGCATTTTCTTCTGGGATGGGGGCTATTTCAACTACAGCATTATCATTATTAAAGCCTAACAATAGAGTGTTAGTACATCGAGACATGTTTGGCCGATCTTATCGCTTCTTTACCGATTATCTTAGGAGTTGGGGAGTAAACGTTGATGCTTCATTTCCAGGTAGTAACAATATTATAGAGATGGCCAAGTCAAAAAAGTATGATTTCGTATTTGTAGAGAGCATTACCAACCCACTATTAAGAGTTATAGATATATTTGAACTATCAAAGGTTGTTAAAGAGCAAGGTGGTATTTTAGCGGTAGACTCAACTTTTTCGACCCCTATAAATCAAAAACCATTAGAGCTAGGTGCAGATATAGTTATACACAGTGCGTCAAAATTCTTAGCTGGGCATAATGACGTCATAGCGGGTTTAGCAGCAGGTTATAGTAAACATTTAAATGTTGTAGACCAGATGAGGAGGACTTTGGGAACTTCCTTAGATCCTCACGCAGCGTATCTTACCTTAAGAGGAATTAAAACGCTAAAAATAAGAATGGATGTAATTAACAGAAATGCGGAGCAGATAGCTGAGTTTCTAGAAGGTCATACTAAGGTAGCAAAGGTATACTACCCTGGTCTTAAATCACATGTAGATTATGAAATAGCTAAAAAGGTTCTTAAAGGATTTGGTGGTGTCTTGAGTTTTGAGGTTAGAGGGAACCAAGAGAATGCACTAAAGGTTATGAAGTCGCTTAAATTGATAATTCCGGCTCAAACTCTAGGTGGCGTCAACTCAGTGATTTCTCATCCCGCCACCATGTCACATAGGACACTAAGTTTAGAGGAAAGGAAGGTAGTTGGGATATCTGATTCTCTCCTTCGACTTTCTGTTGGTATAGAGGATGTTAATGATCTCATAGAAGATTTAGATAGGGCTTTAAGTACAATTTATTAGATTTAAGCTATAAACTAAATCAAAGTCTTTATCTCATACTTTAGTTCTTCTTCTAGCATCTCCTTTATCTCTTTTCTATGTACCCTACTTAAGTGTAAATAGAGCCCCTTTTTTGTAAAAGGTCCTCTATTACATAATTTGCAATAAAGTAGATTATTATTTTCATAAACTAGCCAAAAAGACACTTTATCTATGACATTCAAGGCTAATTTTTTAGAAGATATACCTACTAGTTTAATCACCTCATCCTCTTTAACAACCATTCTACACGCTTTCTTCACGGTTGGGTCAATCAACTTTTCTGCAGTTATTGAGATTCCGCTATCCATCTTCCATCCCATATCGAGGCGATGCCTACAGCGACCGTAAGTAATGAGATTAGCCTATTAGCTCTCTTTTCTATGTCGATAAAATCAAAGAATTGCTTTATATCACTTACGTCTATTCCTAGTACTCTTAGAATCCTCTCCACTTTAACCTCTAATTCCAATATATCGACTTCTACTACTTTATCATTAAGTTTTTTCTTTGTATTTACAACGAAGTCTAAGATCTCTCCTAACTCATCTTCATCAATCTCGTCAAATACATCAGTAATTTTTCTTTTTAACTTTGAGCCTATGACCTCAGCCATACCGGGTGAATAATCTAATGGCGATACTTTAGAAACCCATAAGTCCACATACTTCATTATAGTATTTTTTATATCCTCACTCTCTCCTTCTAAACGAATTACTATAGAGGCAGCTGCTAATATATGTGCTAGCGCTTCTCCTACCTTAAGTTCTTCCTCCTCGTTAATCGTAAATAGATCAGTTGTTACGTTTTTACTATCAATTTCCGTACTCAAGATATAATCCCTACACTACTGCTTTGTGGATAAAAATATGAGAGAGATATCAGATAATACTTAATCCTAGGATGATATGATGAAATGAGTGTATTACTAGTTTAGCTTAAAGTATAAAGTACGAAAATGTTTAAATATGAAAGCGTTCATTTTCGGGATAGGCGGAGGAGGGGACGTAGTATCTGCGTTGATCGCATACAACTACATGAAGAAATTAGGTTATGAAGTACTGCTAGGCGCAGTAGTTTGGGAAAGATATGTGGAAGATCCATTACCTGGACCTATTTGCTACAATGACTTAAGAAATGCTGTTCCAATAAATGATAGCATCTATGAGGTTAAAATAGATACTTATGCTGTTAGAGCTAATAAGAGGATAATACCACAACTTGTAAGAGTTATTAGTTCCCTAAATTTCATCAAGGCATACGGTATATGTATCAATTATGGTGTTAAAGGTCTATATTCCTCATTAAAAGATTTTATAAATAAAGAACAGATTGATGTGGTAATTGGCGTTGACGCAGGTGGTGATGTATTAGCTAAGGGATGCGAAGATACATTAGGCAGTCCTCTTATTGACTTTATATCTCTTGCTTCACTTGTTAAGCTGGAGGAAGAGGGTTATAGGGTTACACTAGGTGTAATAGGTAGTGGAAGTGACGGAGAATTGCCCCATGATTATTTTCTTAGACGTATAAGCGAGATCGCTTCCTTAAATGGTTTACTTGACATCAAGGGGTATGATAAGGAAACTGCGAATCTGGTTGAGAGAGTGCTAAGTAACGTCAATACGGAGGCTTCAAGGATACCATTTGAGGCATTTAGGGGTCTATACGGCGAAGTAAATATTAGAAATGGCACGAGAAGGGTCTTTGTTAGTCCTATTTCCGCTGTTATGTTCTTTTTAGATCCGATTAAAGTGGTCGAGACTAGCTTATTATATGAGCTTGTTAAAGATTCGTCCTCAATTGATGATGCGAATAGAAATCTTAATGAAGTTGGTATATATACCGAATATGACTTTGAGAATGACCTATATAGGAAATTTGGATTAAATGCTCCTTATGTCTCAGCTGACGAGATTAATAGAATTAAGACTGAAGGTAAGAAGAGACTTGGTGGCATTAAAATAAAATGCTAAACTTTTATTTTTAGTAGAGTTATAGTGATATGTGGATTTAATTCGTGAGTTAAAGTCTGAATATGGCTTCGACGAGGATGAAATAAATTATGCGCTAATGAGGGCTAAAGGCATAATTTTCGGATTTGCAATGGAGTACAGAGCAAGAAGAATTCTGCAAGAGATGAATTTTGAAAATATTAAGTCAGTTGATATGCCAACACATGATATAGAGGCGGAAAAAAATGGGGTAAAGTATTATGTAGAGGTGAAAGCTAGTAAAAAATCTCCAACTAGAGAATACAGTGCTTATAAGGTAGCTATGATAGCGTTGCTTGATGGAATTCATTTAACTCTTTCAATGATACCAAAGCCTAACCTACTTTTAACAGAGGAAATTTTAAGTGAACCAAAAAAGATACTATATAGATTCTTTAAATTAGCTTATACGAAACAATTTGAGGAATTGAAAGTATTTCTAGAAAATGATAAAAACAAGGAAGTCTTAAACTCATATTCTAACGTAATTAAGACAATAAGTGATAGGTACAATTTGCCAATTGTCATTGATCTCGTTAGTTCTTTTTCTTCCTAGCTTACTTGTTTTGTAAATTATTAATTCTCTTTCAGCTTTATCTATAAATTTATACACGGTAGAATGCTCTTTACCATCAATTAATAACTCAATTGCTTTTCGTGCTATCTGGACTTGATCATATGGTCCTAAAATACCTATATAATGTTCATAAATTGAGATGTAAACCCCGGTATATTCTTGTAATATTTTTTTAGTCTTTCCATTTTCTCCTATTATCCTTCCTTTTACTCTTCTCATAACTTCTGGATTGTTACCTATTATACCCTTTAAGTCAATTACGTCCAAAATATATTCATCACTAAGTAGCTTAAAAGCGATTTCTGCGTCAAAACCTAAACCTATAGCCCTAATTACTGAGACTGCCTTTAGCGCTTCGTACTGATTCTGTCCTTTAGGAATAACATTAAAGGTCTTAGTCCTTTCATCGTATGAGATTTTAGTGTCAGTAAGTTCTTCCAATTTTTCAATAACTTTTTTCACTGCTTCTAACTTCTCATCTTCTACTGTAATATACAAGGGTATCAATCCCCAGAGAATCCAAGTTCTATTAATAAATCCTTGGTAGACCTTATATTTATTCCTCTATCCTCAAAAAACCTATTTATATTATCGAGATCTCTCTTTAATAACATCACAGCATTTTCATGATCTACTGGTAGGGCTTGGCTTACATCAATTATATAACATTTGCCTTCATGAACCATTACATTGTATTCGCTTAGATCACCATGGACTAATTTTGCTTTTTTAACCATTATTTCAATTTGCTGAATTAAATCTTCATATAATTCCTGTGTTATTTCCTCACTACCTATTTCTTTTAAAAGAGGTGCTCTTATTCCATTCTCGCCAATAAATTCCATAACTAATATGTTCTCATAGACTAAAATTGGTTTAGGAACTCTAGTTCCAGCTTCATATAGCCTGCTAAGGTTCTTAAATTCTTTCTTTGCCCATGTACTTATTAGTTGCCTCGTATTGGTTACCTTGATATCCTCGAATCTTATATCTCCGGACGTATATCTCTTAATAGCTCTTTTACTTTGTGCAGTAGACGTATAATAGATCTTGACCGCATAGTATTTATCATCTAATGTCTTAGCGGGATATATCTTGGCCTCTTTCCCAGAGGAGATCGCGCCCAAATATTCTTTTATATTTAAACGTCTTGCAACTTGAATTAGATTAAGGTAAGTTCTAGAATCAAGTGTAGAATCTACAACTTTAAATAAATCCTCATCTTTATATCTTTTTTCTTCTTTAAACTTTTTTGAAAATTCTGACAAATTTATCCTCTTAATTGATCAATTACTTCTCTACTTATAACATTTTCATTTACGAGTTTCTTTATCTCATCATTACCATATTTGTACAATATATCGCAACGATTCGGTTGAAAATCCCATATTCCTACAAGCACAACATCACCCTCTCTCATCCACATTTTCTTTCTTATCTTGCCAGGAATCCTGGCTAGTCTCTCTTTTCCATCCACACAAAGTACCATTAAATGATCTCCACCTAACATTTTTTTAACTACACATATAGTTTGCCCTTCTTCAGGCTTAGGTACATCTTTACTTGGCGTTTCTTGTGTCTTATCTTTTTTAACCAACTTATTTATCCACCTACAGTAGTCTATTGTTATTATATGCATAAAAAATTACTTCATCTCTCTCAAAAGCTCAATGGCAATTGCAGTTGCACCTCCAATCCCATGACAAATGCTTGCTATGCCCCTCTTCCCGTTCATCTTAGATAGTACATTCAATAATGTAGTTATAATTCTTGCGCCACTTGCTCCTATGGGGTGACCTAATGCTATAGCCCCTCCAAATACGTTTAGTTTATCATATGGTACCGAGACATATCTATTTAATAGTACATTATTTATTGCAAAAGCCTCATTATTCTCGAAGTAATCGAAATGATTTATATCTGTTCCCAATTTATTTAATAACTTTTTAATGGCAAAAATAGGTGCCTCCGTAAATCTCCAACTCTCAATACCAACCCAACTATAGCCCAAAATTTTAGCTAGTGGTTCTAATTTTAACTGTTTAACTGCTTTCTCGCTCATTATTACTAATGCAGAGGCCCCATCGGATATTTGGGAAGAATTACCTGCAGTGTGAACTCCATTCTCAGTAAAGGCTGGAGGTAGAGCGGAGAGTTTTTCTGGAGTAGTATCTGGCCTTATTCCTTCATCTTTGTCAACCACTTTTCCATTAACTCTTATTTCAATCATTTCTGACTTAAAGTATCCCTTTATCGTAGCTTCATGTGCTCGTAAATGACTTTGATATGCTACCTCATCTAATTCTTTTCTAGAAACTTCATGGATCTTTGCGACCATGTCAGCTTCTTGTCCCATTAATTTCATGTTAAACGGATCAGTTAATCCATCATATAACATAGTATCAATTAGCTCCATTTTCTTGTTCATTAGCATTTTAACGCCCCATCTAATGTTAGATCTAATTGCAAACATAGCATTGCTCATACTTTCAGTACCGCCAGCAACTACGATATCAGCATCTCCCGATTTAATCATTTGGGATGCAGTAATTACACTCATCATCCCGGATGAGCAAACCATATCAACGGAAAATCCATCCACTTCGTACGGTATACCAGCTTTAATCGCACATTGTCTAGCTATATCTTGACCATGACCTGCCCTAAGAACGTTACCCATTATAACCATATCAACCTTCTCGGATTCTACTCCAGCCCTTCTCAATGCTTCTCTAATTGCTATTGTACCTAATTCAACAGGCGAGAGATCCTTTAAACTACCACCAAATTTCCCAATTGGCGTTCTTACAGCTGATACGATATATACATTTTCTGACATTACAACTAATATACCTGCGTGTAGGTTTAATTTTTTTAAACAAGTACTCCACGTAAGTCATAAAATGATGCTTCGGTTATTTTTACGTCGTACCATTTACCTAATTCCGCATTTTCATTTTTAATTACTACTGGGATATAATTTACTAATCTTCCAATTACCGATCCCTTACGTCCTAGTTCTGTAGTTATAACTCGACTTATAACTCCAACATAGTCAGAATGGATTGATAATGCAATATCTTCATATAACTTATTAGCTATTTGGATTCTCATTTTCTTAATGTTATCTGGAATTTGAGGTAGCGAAGCGCTTCTTGTATTTGGTCTTATTGAGTACATTGCTAGATGTATTCTTTCAAAGCGTATTTCCTTCATAAGTAATAGGGTATTGTTAAAAGCCTCTTCATCCTCTCCTGGATGGCCTATGATTATATCAGTAGTTATATTTACGAATGGTACTTTACTTCTTATTTCAGACACAAGGTTCTTATACTCCTCTATCGTGTACTTTCTATTCATCAATTTCAATACTCTATCGTCCCCACTCTGAACTGGCAAATGCACGAACTTATATACCTTAGGGTTCTTTAACACTTCTATCAGGTCATCAATAATTCTAATTGCTTGTTCTGGTGTCATCATGCCGATTCTTATCATAAAATCTCCTTCTAATTCAGCGACCGCATTTACTACATCAGTTAATTTTATAGATCCTCCTAGATCTAACCCATATGCAGCAGTATCTTGCCCAGTAAGTTCTATCTCTTTCGCGCCTCTTTGTATAGAATATTTGGCGGCCTCTACAATTTCTCTTAGTGGATAACTTCTTAACTTTCTTCTAGCTAATTTAGTTATGCAGAAGCTACAGTTACCCGCGCATCCATCTGCTACTGGGATTATGGCAATTTTTCCATCAAATACTCTGGGCGTCATGAATGCCCTATCACCTTCTAGCAAGATTTTCCTATCTTTGCTTTCTACCACATCTACAATTTTCTCAACGGATTGAGGCCCTATTAATGACGCATTTGGTGCTATAGAGAGTACTGTAGCCGGCTCTGCTCCACTCATGCATCCAGCGACTATTAACTTTTTCGACAACTTATTTAGCTCTCTAATCCTCTGTTTCATTCTTTCCTCAGTTTCTAATCTTACTGCGCAAGTATTTAGTATTATAATATCAGCTCCTTCTGGATTTTCTACAAAGTTGTAACCCTCATTTTTAAGTAAAGTTATCATTACGTATGTATCTGCTCTGTTTAGTGCACAACCATAAGTTTCAATGTAGACGTTTTTCATTTTCTTCAGTAGTATTTTAAACCCAATGCGCTTATAGATTTAATGTGAGTTCAGAAAAAGAATACGTAGAGTTGCTAGATAGACTGTACTCAAAACTACCTGAGAAAGTTCATAAAGCTGGTACGCAAACATTACCTAGTCTAGTGATTCTGAACATAGGGAATACAACTATAATAAGGAATTTTTCGGAGTATTGTGATAGAATTAGAAGGGAAGATAAAATATGTATGAAATATCTTCTAAAGGAATTAGCTGCACCAGGTAATGTTGATGATAAAGGCGAACTTATAATTCAAGGAAAGTTTTCGTCGCAAGTGGTAAATACGTTAATGGAGAGATTCCTTAGAGCTTATGTAGAATGCAGCACTTGCAAGAGCTTAGATACCATATTAAAGAAGGAAAAGAAAACTTGGTATATAGTTTGTCTTGCATGTGGTGCTCAAACTCCAGTGAAACCGCTATGAAAGTTATCCTCAATGTTATTAGAGCGCAAGGTATGACATTAGTAAATATATGCCAAGCAGAACTGTTGGGAAAGGTTTTCAGAGAAGGGGAAATAATACTGAATGTTAGTGAGAAATTTTATGGAGGACAAGAAGTCGAACTAGATTATGCTTTTTCTCTAATAGATGAGGCTACAGTTATGAGTATAGTAGGAAATTGTGTGGTAGAAGAGGCAATAAAAAGAGGACTAGTTCATAAAGACGCAGTTATAAGTGTTGAAGGTGTGAAGTTTGCTCAAGTATACAATGTGTGATGTTCGATGTCCGGGAAATTTTGTGTATTATGTGGAAGACAAAACGTTGAGCTAATAGATTCGTTATGTGTGGATTGTTATATAAAAACTAAAAAACTAATCGAGGTTCCTAGGAAAATTAGTGGAAAATATTGTAAAATTTGTGGTGCGCAATGGGTTAAAGGTAAATGGGTAAGGTCTTCTAAAACCTCACTTACATCTGTTGTAGAGGATATTATAATTAGAGAGTTAGGAGAGAATGTGGAAATCAATAAAAACGTAGATGAATTTGCATTTGATGTAAAAAATATATGGAAAGATCCAAGTGGTCATTCATTTGCAACTATAGAGTTTAGAGGAAAAATAAGAGGGAAGCCCTTCTCTCAAGAAGCTATAATTAATTTAGAAATGGAAAGAGTCCTCTGTGATTCATGTTTTAGAAAGAAAACGCGATATTATGAGGCCATAGTTCAATTAAGGAGTAAGAGTAAAATTGGAATAGATGATAAGAAGAGAGCATTTTTTGAATCTTTCTTTTCTACAGATATTATAGACAATATTTCTGATATCATAGAAGGTAAAGAGGGAGTAGACTACTATTTTATGAGTAAGAGTACTGCGAGGAAGCTTATAACTATGATATCATCTATCGTAAATGTTGAAGTTAACGAGAGCTATCAGAATGAAAGGATGAAAAACGGTAAAAGAGAGGCAAAACTAGTTATTTCATTGAGGATATGAGAATAGGTATAGATGAGGCTGGTCGAGGATCATTAATAGGTCCAATGATAGTTGCAGGTGTAGTTATTAGCGAGAGCAAGCTAAATTTTCTAAAGGGAATTGGTGTAAAAGATAGTAAACAGTTAACTAGAGAAAGAAGAGAGAAATTGTTTAGTATAATTACTAGCACTGTTGAAGCTTTTACTGTTGTTAAAGTTTTTCCTAACGAGATAGATGAATATAATCTAAACGATTTAACGTATGATGCAGTATCTAAAATAATTCTCTCACTATCGGTTTTTAATCCTAACATAATAACAGTTGATAAAGTAGGTGAGGAAAAGCCAGTGATAGCTCTTATTACTGAACTAGGGTATAAACCTAATGTGGTCCATAAAGCCGATGAGTTGTTCGTTGAGGCTAGCGCGGCTAGTATAATAGCTAAGGTCATAAGAGATGACTATATTGATAAGCTGAAAGAAATATATGGTGACTTCGGAAGCGGATATCCCGCGGATCCTAGAACGTTAAAGTGGCTTAAATCTTTTTATGAGAAAAATCCAAATCCTCCTCCTATTATAAGAAGATCATGGAAAGTTTTACGTTCTATAGCTCCTTTATATTATGTAAATAAAGAGGGTAAGAGATTATGGTAACGAACTTACCAGCTGAAGCTAAAGCCAAATGGCTTAAAGTGATGGATGCTAAAACACCAGAGGAGAAATTACAAGCTTTACAAGAATTTCTTAAGGAAGTTCCAAAGCATAAAGGAACAGAAAATTTAGTATATTGGGCTAGAAGACGAATGGCGGAATTAAGAGAAGAAGTTGAGGTTAGAAAAACTAAGAAAAGCAGTGGCTTTTCTTTATTTATTGAGAAAGAGGGGGCAGGTCAAGTAATCTTGCTAGGTGATGTTTTTCTCAGATCTTTTATTATGAGGAAACTCACAAATGTAAGGCAAGAGTTTAATGATCTTCCAGTACCGGGGATGGTAAGATATGAAGATGTTCAAATACAATTGGTAAACCCGCCTAAAAATCTTCCAATTTCTAAAACTATTGGTTTAATTAGGAACGCAGACGAGATAGTGATAGCAGTAAATAGTGAAGAAGAGTTATCATTTATAAGAAATATTCTTGAGAATAATAATATTTTATTAAGAAAACCTAAGGGAAGAGTAATTATAGAAAGGACTAGATACGGTATTTCTGGGATTAGAATAATAAATTTTGGCAAGCTTGTAGATACTGATGAGAAAACAGTAAGAGAATATATAGAAAGCTTTGGCATAAAAACTGCAATAGTGAAGATAATAGGTGAAGTTACTTTGGACGATATAGAAAAATCTATCTTTGAGGCTGTAAGTTATAAGCCTACGATAGTAGTAGCCAAAGATAAAATTAATACAAGTGAGTTGCCTATTTTAACAGCTAATGAGATAGATAAATTACCTAAACTTTTATTTGATATGTTGGAGGTAATACGTATCTATACTAAAGAGCCAGGTGAGGATCCTACTACTGATCCATTAATTCTCAAGAAGGGATCCACGGTAATAGACGTAGCTAAAAAGTTACATTCTTCTTTAGCTGAGAATTTTAAGTATGCCAGAGTATGGGGGAAATCAGTGAAGTTCCAAGGGCAAAAAGTTGGCCCATCACATGTTCTAGAAGATGGGGATATAGTTGAAATTCATATAAAGTGAATTCTTCTATATAAGTTTAAGTATAGGTATGTGAAATAGATACTAAGATGAGTATATTTAATAGTAAAAGAAATAATAAAACAGCTTCTAGCTATCAAGGTCCTTCTAAGATTGATTTATTGTTTTATAACATGGGTATAGTCAGTAAATTAGCCGAAAACTTAGATAAGAAGATAAGGAAAGCTGGAATAAATCAAGATCCTAGATTATTCGCTTCTAGACTATTTCTCTTTCTAGTTTTATCGTTGGTGATATCAGCGATTCTCATAGTAGTTTCCGTGAGATTCTATGAATTATATAGATTAACGCTTCTTACTAAATATTTAGCAGGGTTTTTAACAATGCTTATATTTGGTATAATAATACCTCCTGTAGTTTACTTAATTCAAATCCTTCAAGTGTCTCAGTTAACTGAGAATAGGAGAATTGGTTTAGATAGTGAAGCCCCAGCATTCTCAGCCATATTTAACGTTTTTTTAAGGTCTGGTTTGAGTGCTAGGTACGTTTTTGAATATTTATCTAAATCTACTGCTATGCAATACGCTACTCAAATAGCGTTATATGTTAATAAAAGAGTTAAGTATTTAGGAGAAAGCGTAGAGAACGCAATAGTTGACGCGATGGAAACTTCACCATCAAAAGTATTTAATGAGTTCCTAATCACTTATGTAACTGCGGTAAGGACGGGTGCTCCAGTATTAGATACAATGGAGGCAAAGGCCAAAGATATGCTTAAGAATATAGAGACGCTAGCTTCGACAGCAGCTGAGAATCTATCTGGAATAGCGGAGGGTTTTGTTATATGGCTATCTTCTGGATTTATAACCTTCTTCCTAGTAATGTTATTACAGGCTATATTTCCATCTCTTTTTGGCTCTGTTCCGTTTCCAATATTGGCTATTTTCGCAATAGTTATGATACCCTTAATAAATCTACTATTTGTATGGGTTGTTGATCAAACTCAATTCAGATTTCCAGAAAAATCATTAAAAGCATATAAGGTCTTCTATATTACATTTCCCTTAGGTTTATTATTTTCATTTATATTATTATTTGTAATAAAATTACCTATACCACTTCTATTTTATCTTCTTTTCTTAACTGGTGGAGTACCTCAGATACCGTTCACCATATTAGCGTTTACAATTGGTTTATTAATTGCAGTTGTTCCCCCCGCAATAGTGGCAACTAAGGAGTTAAGAGAAGGTACTGGATATGACGTTTATGTTGTAGCGTTTCTAAGAGCTGTTGCCGAAGGATTAAGAGCTGGTCTTAATCCTGCAACAGTAGTTAAAAACTTAAAGGATTCACCAGAAATGGGTAAGTTTAGAAACATATTAAATACAATTTATGCATATTCGCTTCTAGGAGTTCCATTAAAAGATGCGTTCAAGATTGCTTCGGAGAAAATTTTAGATTTCTCGAGCAAGGTTTCTCTAGTTTCATTGGCAGATATGATAGAGATAGGTAGTTTAACTCCAGAAACAGTTGAATCGCTGGCTGAACAAGTCGATGCTCAAATAAGAATAAGGAGGAGTTATAACTCTAAAATAAGAGTACTATTATATGCTCCATATATCGGGATAATATTAGCATTAGTCGCTTCTATTTTATTAGGTAATGCAATGTACACCTTGCTATCTCATCAGTCATTTGTGTCCTCCTATGGTCCATTATCTAATGCAACTATAATATTACCTAAAGCGTTATACGTAATAGCTGTATCTTCACTATTTAACTCATTCTTAGCTGGACTACTTGTAGGAAAAATTGGTTATGGAAAGACAGCAGCTGGTTTCATACACGCAGCAATTTTAGTCGTTATAACAGCTATCTTAGTTATAATATCCTTACACATATCCCTTATACCTTCTATATCTCCTACATCAACATCTTTATAAGGAAGAAGAAGGAGTGATATATAATGAAGAACATTTTCAAATCCATATTTCCCAAAAATAATAATGTAGTTAAAAAGATTGTGATTACTGAATTACCTGTAACACTTTATCCAATAACTTCTATTCCAGAAGAAGTTACATCAATTATAACTGATTATGAGATAAACATTCTTAATCTGGTACCAGAAGAGGTAAAGTCTAATTTAACCCAAAATAATATTGAGCTAGTTTTACCTAATCCCCACGTGTTTATAACCTTTGAAGAGAAAAAGGGTATTTATAAGTATGTTTTACTAGAACCACCGGTAAATAATATTATATTTGACATGTACACTGCCTTTATAGATGAGATCGAGAGAGAATTGCTTTCAAAGAATCCATCTTTGGATCTCGCTAAAATTATTTTTGAGCTAGATAAGAAACGATCAGACTTTAAGATTATCCAAGAGAGAAGGGGAAATATAAATGTATTACATACAAACGCGAGAGTAACACTATACTATTTGTTAAGGAACATGTTTGGTTATAATATATTAACTCCATTGGTAGCTGACAAGAACATAGAAGATATATCAGTTTCCGGGCTAAACAATCCAGTCTACGTTTATCATAGAAATTACGAATATGTTCCCACTAATATCGTTTTTACCAAAAACATGAGAATTTCACCACAGCTTGACCTCTCGATTGATGGAGAAGAACTGTTAGATCAATTAGTTTTAAGGATGCTTTCAATCACTGGAAAATCAATATCTGTTGCTGAACCAATACAGGATGGTATGTTACCTAATGGTGATAGAATTGCAGCTACATTTAGACGTGAAGTTTCAGCTACAGGCTCATCTGTGGTTATAAGAAGATTTAGTGAGAAACCGATAACGATACTGGACTTAATTAATTCTGGTACAGTTTCAGCAGAATTAGCAGCATATTTGTGGTATGCAATGGATTTAAGAATGAGTATAATGTCAATAGGTGTAACAGGTGCAGGAAAAACTACATTACTTAATTCAGTTTTGAATCTTGTTAAAGAAAGTATGAAAATAGTTTCAATAGAAGATATTCCGGAAATTAGGCTAGCGCATTCTAATTGGGTTCAGCTATATGCAAGACCTGCATATGCAGGTGTGGGTAAAGAAATATCATTAATGGATTTATTGAAACTATCATTAAGATATAGGCCAGATATAATAGTAGTAGGTGAGATTAGAGGACAAGAGGCCTATGTCCTATTTCAAGCAATCTCAACTGGTCACGGTGGTGCTACAACATTTCACGCGTACAATACCGATTCCGCAATAAAGAGGCTTATGAACGAACCTCTTAACATTCCACAAGAGTGGATACCCATGATGAATATCGTAATGACTATTAGAAGATTGCCAGTATATATAGGAGAAAAGATAGTGCTAAGAAGGCGTGTTGTTGCTATAGATGAAATAGTTAGTTGGAATGACTATAGAAGGGTAGTTAGTTGGGATCCGAAAAACGATTCCTTTGCGCTTAATTTAGATTCTGCCAGAGTTTTAAGAAACAGAATAGAAGAAGCTGGTCTTAACTTAGACGATGTCAAAAGGGAAATAGAAAGAAGAGCACTATTCTTAAAATTATTGGCAACATCAAGGGAGATAATACAAAGTGAAGAAAGTTATAAGCTGGTAAAAAGCTATATTATAAAGTATAGTTTGAAACCAGAGGAGGCATTGAAAGAGGCCGAATCCATGTCTAGAACCAAAGCTATACAAGTAAAAGGGCCATAGAAATCAGAATAAGCAAGAATGATGCTAAAGTATTACTGAAAATTGAATTAATGTATGCAAAGACTCCCAAGACTAGGCCCAATATTTTTATGCTGGTTATCTCTTCTTCCTTTTGAACGTAACTTTTTGGCGTAACTTTCCATTCAAATCTTATTTTAAATACTCCTTCTAAATATCCTATAAGTGAAGCCATTATGGTAACAAGACCACTTCTGTAATCGCCCTTAGGATTTACTAATGCTATATAAAACCCATTGGTGACTACAATTGGCAATAACGATATTACTATATATATATAATTGATATTCAGTAAAAATTGAAACGACAAAATTAATATAATCATTAATAAATATAAGGGATAAATACCCCATTGTTGTACATATATGAAGCCTTCAATCCCCTTTATACCTAGTTTAAATAGATTTAGGCTATAAATTAATAGCTCTGCTGAGCCATATGCCCATCTTTTAATCTGATTATATAGATCTACAATATCATAGGGAGCTAAAGTATAAACTATAATATTATCGATATAATTTACCCTTATGCTATTCAGAGCCAAGCGAATTCCAAGTTCTAAATCTTCTGTCACTCTATTTTCTTTCCATTTGCCTACTTTAAGTAAGATGTCTCTCTTTATTGCTAGTGCTGAACCATTAGCGAAGATTAGTAGACCCAACTTTTGCCTAGCTTTAAATAAGGAATTCATTACAAACTCGTTTGTTATTGCATATATCTTTTGAATTGGTGTAATTGGATTTCTAATTTTCAATCTAAATGCCATTGCGTCATACTCCAATTGGGATACTTTGTTTAAGAAGTCTCTTTCAACTCTAGCTTCAGCGTCTAGAAATACCACTAAGTCTGCGTTAGAGAGAGTAAGAGCAAAGTTTAATGCACCAGCTTTTCTTCCATAATTTTTTTCTCTTCTTACGATTATGAAATTCTCTGGTATTTTGCCTATAGCGTCTATAATTTTTTTGAAGTTATCTTCAGTATCATCAGATACTACTATCACTCTATAATGCTCATAATCTAAATTTGAGAGATTATCTACTAACTCTTTGATCGTTTTTTCATTCTCGTTTCTTATAGCAACTATAATATCTATTTTTTTCTTTCTCATTTCATTGTTAAATGAAGAGGAATTTCCAATATAGTAATTATCATAGGAAATTCTATAATAAAATATCTGCAGTATTATCCATAAAGAAGTAAAAAATGACGATAAAAAGAGTAAGACTTCAAAAATTTCCTTAATCATCCTTGTTTCTTTCTTTCTATTGCCTTTTTAATTCTTTCCTTGGCGTCGGTGGCGTTTCCCCAGCCACTTATCTTAACCCACTTGCCGGGTTCTAATTCCTTGTAGTGCTCAAAGAAATGTATTATCTTATTCCTTATAGCTTCTGGTATATCATTAACATCTTTTATGTTAGAAAACGTTGGATCTGTTTTATCTCTTGGCACCGCTATTACTTTTGCATCTTCCCCTTCTTCATCTCGCATGTAAACCAAGCCTATTGGTCTAGCTTCAATTACGCTACCCGGCATTAGTGAGTAATTTCCTAAAACTAATACATCTAATGGATCCCCATCTTCCTCTAACGTCTCTGGAATAAAGCCATAATTAAACGGATATACCATTGAAGTATATAGAACTCTATCCACTTTGATTACTTCTCCTTCCTCATCATACTCATATTTAATATTTGATCCCATTGGAATTTCAATAAATACGTTAATTTCGTCTGGTGCTTTTTTACCCGGACCTAGCTTCATATCTTTTCACTACCTATTATTTTTGTTTTATACTTTTAAGCTATTCATGATTTTACTAACTATCTCTTTTACTTGATTTAAAGGCTCAATAGAAAGTAATCTCTCTATTTCCTCTGCGTAAGTAGCAATTATCTCATCCACGTTATATCCCATTCGTTTGTATCTCATTCCTTGAAGATAAGTGGAAAGTCTATCTGATAGTTTTGCTATTTTCGCCTCATTTGTTTTCATTTCTTTAAGTTCAATGTACAATTCTTTACCTATTCCTAATTCATCAAAAGCCTCAATTTCTGCGTCTCTTTTATTAATTCGCATACTCGCCCATCGTGGTAAATCTCCCAGTAATGTTTCACCAGCATCATGAAATAAAGCAATGACTGCACTGTGTTCTGGATCGATCTGAATTCCTTTTTTCTTAAGTTCAATTGATATTAGGTATGCTAAAACTGAGGCTTCAAAACTATGTGAGGCAACAGTTTCACCTATAGATGGCGGGATTCCATTTTGCATCCAGCCCGTTCTAACTAAATTCTTAGCCCCCTCAAGTAGCCTCTCTAAATTCATTTATCATCAACTTACAAGAGTTTTAATAAGTTATTTAGTGCTTCTATCATCTCATTCATATCTTTTGTCCAAAATCTTATCATAGCTTCCTTCCCCTTCGCCCCTCTATCATAGATCACATTAGGTATTTTACCATATTCATTACTTATGTAATCAATAATCCATTGCATAGTTTTACCCTCTCCATGGCTAGGTTCCATTTCTCTGTTGATCTCTATCTGATCATATCCAATTTGTTTAAATCCATTAACTATTTTTTCATCGAACCTTATGTTCATTAGACAAGTTCCATTTACCCCTTTAAATATAATTGAAAGTAACATTCGTGCAGTGTGCGTAGGATTTCCGAAAACAACAGGATGTCCCACTATTACTTTTCTATCCCATCTTCTAATTATTCTACCCCTAAATGTTGCAATATCTCTTAAATCTCTTACGTATTCTGGTCTTATACTATGTGCTAAATTTGACTGTACTTCAGGTATTAAAAGCCAGAACTTTTCATTATTCTCTACAAAGTCTGCGAATTTCGTCATCTCCTCTACTACCTCATACTTCAAGGACTTCTTTATAACTTCAACACTTACATTAACTGGACCGATACCCTTTCCTATACTGAGCCCATACTCTATAGAGGACTGTACAAACTCTCTTGCTCTTCTAAAAGCCATTTCAACGTCTTTTATTTTTATGTACTCTGCTGTTAATGCCGTTGCAAAGACACTCCCTGTACCATGCGTATCTTTAATGTTTACTCTCTGATAACCTATTTTACGAATTCCATCTTGGCTACACATATAATCAAAGCTATATTTCCCTGTACCATGACCACCTTTGATTATAACATAAGGTATGTTATATGTATTCCTTATTTTTTTACACGAAATCATTATATCGTTTTCATTTTCTATTTTAATTCCACTCAGTGCTGATGCTTCCACTATGTTTGGTGTGATTACCTTAGCTATAGGCAATATTATCTTTTTGTACTCCTCAACATCCTTTATTAATTGTGTCCCATCTTTAGCATATAATACTGGATCCACTACTATGAAATACGGTTCCAGTAGATCCCTTACTACTTGAAACTGCTCCTTAGTATATATCATCCCTATTTTTATACCCTCAATGTTGAAGTCATCAATTAAGGTTTCTATTTGCTTTCTTAGAAAATCTGCCTCAACTACACTAATGTCTTTTATTCCCTTAGTGTTCTGTACTGTTAACGCAGTTACCGCTAAAACTCCATGAATTCCCAACATTTCGTAAACTCTAAGGTCAGTTTCCCCTCCGGCTCCATTTCCCGTGTCTAATCCTGCTATACTCATTCCGACTGGTTTAATCATTGCTTTTTCACTCTCGTGTTTCCCGCTACCACCCAATATTCCCCATCATCTCGTATTTCCAACTTCCAAATACCAGTAGTGTGTTTTACCAGTTCTAATGCTTCTTTTACTGCATCTATGGCGTCCTTTCTTCCTTTGCCTAAAGCCATAATTAGTAAAACATTTTCACCTGGTTTCATAGAGTCAATAACATGTATTATTTCAAGGTCTATTAAATCGTTGTACTTTTTCTTCATCTCATCTTTGATCTCTTGGAATCTCTTTTTGGTATACTCCTCATAAGCCTCATATCTTAATTCATATACTTTATGATTATCTACGATACCTTTAACGAAGCCCACATATATTACCATTGAACCTGCTTCTAGGGGAGCTTTTTCTCTAAATCTTCTTATCTCCTCTAGTAAATCAAACTTCTTATTTATTATTAAATCTCCTCCCGATGGTGGAGGTAAAAGTGCTACTTCATCTCCATCTTTAATGGTTTTAACGGATGGAGAACCATTGATTAATATGGTAATCTTTACCCCATTTATTCCGTTTTTTAAATAATTTACTAATTCATTCCCATGAATCCTGCCTAGCTCTTCGACTAGGCAATCTATTGTCTCGCAAGTTGTTTCTATTATCTCAGACGATTTATGCGTTATGTCCTTGAGAAATGCAAAGTACAATACTTTTACTTTTTTCATACACTCACCAGTATTTAGCTCATTACACTATAATATGAGTGAAGATGAAATAATAGATTTAATATTTAATCAAGGCCCAAAGCAGACAGGGTTCTCTAAAAAAGATAACAACGAAATATTGAATAAATTAAATGAGATAGAAAGGCTACTCCAATACATGATTAAGACGCAAGATGGAAAGGATGGGCGTTCTACTTATTCTCGTAATGGCCTATGTGAACAAATTCTCCAGTCAACATACGTAATCATTGACGAATATTACAGTGGGATTGGGAAAAACTATTTCATACTTGATTTGGAGGACAACAGAAAGTTCGTTACGTTTAAGGATACAATGGATTTACTGAACATGCACTTTTCTCTTGCTAAAGATGAGCAAGACTTAGAAAATAAGCTCCCTAAGAGACTTTTCCCACTATTTAGATTTATGAGGAGAAGCGGATTGATATATTTCGATTACGAGAAAAAGAGATACTTTATTGTGGATTACAAGTAAATTATATTATTTAGAACATTTTCTATCAAATTCTCACTAATAGCCTTTTTTAACGCATCTTTAATTACGCTTCTGAAATCATTTGTCTTAACTACATCTTTTGCAGAATAATCCAATTTAGTTGAATTTGCAACCTTGTCTATTAGCTTTTCTATTTCACCATCAAAGTTATAATGTCTAAGATAGTCTGTATATGCAGAGACTTTCTGGCTTAATATTGATCTGTTCTGCGCAAATTTAGATATGAATTCCTTTACTTTAGGGTCTGAAGATAAATTACGTATAAGTTCTATACTTATATACTTGGAAATTATTGGAATAGCTAAAAGTAAGAAATACTGCCCACCACCCAAATTCCACATTATAACCTTTTCAGCGATCTCATCGGCAGAGTTTTCAAGACCGTTTTTAACGCCTTTTACGAGTAGATCAAATACTGAGCTTTCATCCATAATATTTTCTTCTTTTAATTCACTGACTTCCTTTTTACCTAAGAACATACTATAAACAGATATTGTTCCAAATTTCCATGTTGAAAATGGACATACCGTTAAGAAGTTTCTTTTAACTATTTTTAAGGGACTTCCTTTATAAGATGCTAAGAACAAACCTGCACAATCATTATATTTTGAATTATATCCCATCTTTTTAGCCCAACATCCTAAGTGAACCTCTTTATCCTTTAGCTCATTTTTAATTACATCAAAGGCGAATATTCCTTTTTGATCACTAAATTTATTATAAACATATAATCCCTCGGGACATAGAAAATAAATTCCTACAGCGTTCTGTTGTATTTTTAATTGATTGATTCTATTAACGCCATTTTTAGCCTCTTCCAGATTTCCGGTTAAATATTCATTAAAACCACAACAGAATCCCGTAACTAGTTTGATTCTTGGAGAAAATTCTTGAGGTAGCTTATCACCATTAGTTAGCAAGTAGTTTAGAAATCCTTCTAGTCCCAATGGGTCATATTTCGCAGAGCAACCTACAAACAATAGAAATACTGGTCTATTTCTATACTTGGATTCTAAGTTCTTTTCTAATTCATAAATTGACGCTGACGGATCTGTCAGTTCTATTGGAAGTTTCTCTTTAGTCTCACTAAATTGTGGAAGGAGCTCCATTAAGTTAGAAATATTAATGCCCGCAGGGCAGGCCTCTTGACAAGTCGTGCATCCGAAACAGAATTCGAACGTGCTTTCTCCTCTTATTAATCGATTAAATCTACCTAAAGGAGAGTAGATGACGTTATTAGTGGTATTATATGCAAGACAATTATCTAGACATAATGAGCAATTTATGCACTTCGATGCCTCAATTATGACATTTTTGCTAATTCTCTTTGATCTTATTTTTACTTCGTATTTTTTAACATCTTTTAATATATCCTTATGAATCTCTTCATACTCTTTCAGATAGGGAAAGGGTAATACATCCGGATTTTTTCTTAAATAGTCGAAAAGTTCTGGCAATCTCGTTTCCTCTAAACTTCCTATTAATACTTTGAATCTCTTAGGAGAGTTATAATTAATTATGTAGCCTATTCTCATTTCAAAATTAAAATTAATATCTTTATTAATTTCAGTCATCATGACAATGGGTATGTAGTCTTTTTTGAAGACATTGAGGATTTCTGCATTTATACCTTTTATCAATTTATCTGTAGCTATTGATCTAGAGTTGACTTTTATTATCTTGTTATAAAACGAGGGTATGTAGTATTCTATTGTTCCATCTTTATTTATTATTGCTGACCACGCAAATTTGTTTTCGTTCTCAACTTCTAATAATTCAGGGTACTTTACTGCGGTAATTCTAACTGTTTTATAGCCAATCAGTTCGTTTACACTTCTAGCACTTTTCACGAATCCAAATTTATAGCTACCGAAACCAGAACCATTTGATGCAGTAAATCCACCAACTGTTCCCTTCAGATAAAGGGGGAAAATTGCTGGGTAATAATTAATCTTCGATAATTCATCTATTAGTTTTTCAAATGTTATTCCCGCAGGCACTTCAAATATTTTATATATATTCCTCCCACCAACTTCTCTAAATAAACTTCCATCATCAAATTTCTCCGGGGCACGAATTATTTTTACGTTAGAGTATTTTAATACATCGCCATATAATCCAGTTAACCTACCCACTACCATCTCAACGTTCTCTTTGGATTGAGATCTTTTTACATCATAGCCTGCTATAACGGCTCTGCTAAATATAGAGGCATCTAAAAGCACTGCTCTTCTTAATAAAAATTATTAATTAACATTTTATAGTTTTAGGTGTGGAGATTAAAGTACCTCTTTCTATATCCGGTATATGGTTTCCGGTGGTAAATGAAGCGAATTTACTTGAGTCCGGCTCTATAGGGCTTGCCCTAACTCTAGAACCTTATATAACGGCGGAAATTAGGAGCGGTAGTGGAATAATATTTAACGATGTGGAAGTAAATATTCCTAATTATGAGATACTAAGGCAAAAATTAGGAGAATATAAATTAATTGTATATTCACAAGTTCCATTAGGATACGGGTATGGTTTAAGCGGTGCCATAAGCTTAGCTTATGCTTTAGGAGTTAGAGAGTTAAAATCAATTAGCGAGAAAGACGCAGTAAACGTGGCTCATATAAGTGATATAATAGCTGGCAATGGATTAGGTGACGTTATAGCTCAGTATTATGGTGGAGGTTTAATATATAGAAAGAAACCTGGAGGTTTAGGATATGGTGATGTTGAAATTATTAGTATGGATTGGTCAAACTATCCAATCTTTTCCCAACTCATAAGTCAGCTTCCGACTAAAAGTATAATAAAAAAATCAGAGTTAGCTCTTTCACTAATAGATGATTTTCTAAAAGCCCCCTCGCCAGTAAAGTTTATAGAAGTTGCTAGAAAGTTTACTGAGAGCCTAGGATTTACCTCTGACTATCCTTATTCTTACAGGAAGAAAGGCATAATTGTTAAAATTTTTGAACCGGATTATGGAGTATGGATAAAACACAAGATAGCAAGCCGTGGAGCGTTCGTGATCTAATACCAGAAAATCATCCTAGGAGAGAATCACTACTAATTAGAGAGAAATTAGTGGAGGCAATGGAAAAGAGTATTCTAGTTCCCCAAGGGTTAATAGCTCATGGAAGAGGGGAATGTTTTGATTATTTAATAGGGGAGAAAACTCAAAGTTTTGCAGAGAAGGCAATTGAAGTAGCTGCTGCCATGTTACTCCTAGCTAAAAGTCCAGTAATTTCCGTTAATGGAAATATGGCAGCATTAGTGCCAGAAGATCTTGTAAAACTCGCTGAGGAAGCTAATGCAAAGTTGGAAGTCAATCTATTCTATAGAGAGGTAAAAAGAGAAAGAGCAATAGCTGAAGTACTCTATAAGGCTAACGCTAAAGAGGTTTTAGGAGTAGGTGAAGACGCCTCAGCAACTATACCAGAACTTTTCAGTGAGAGGAGAAGGGTTAGTCCACGAGGTATTTATATTGCAGATGTAGTATTATTAGGTTTAGAAGATGGAGATAGGACTGAGGCATTAGTTAAGATGGGCAAGAAGGTCATAGCTATTGATCTCAATCCTCTATCAAGAACTTCGAGAACAGCGACTGTAACCATTATTGATAACATAACTAGAGCAATTCCTAAATTAGTACTGAAGGTTAGAGAGTTAAAATCTAAAAGTAGACAGGATTTAATTCAAATAGTTTCCAATTATGATAATAGAAAGATTATAGCCGAGGCATTAAGGTATATAAGTGAAAGACTGAATCAACTTTCTCTTTCTTTATAATGTTGTTTTTCTGGGAACTTTCCATTCTTAACGTCATTTACATATTGGTTTATTGCATTAGAGATAATCTCTTTCAAATTAACATAAGATTTAGCAAAATATGGTGAGAAATCTGAAAGTCCTAGTAAATCATTTATTACCAACACCTGGCCATCACAGTATGGTCCAGATCCTATACATATCGTTGGTATATTAATTTTCTCTGTAATTTTCTTTGCTATATCTGCGTAAGTGTTCTCTATAACTATTGAGAAAGCTCCAGAGTCCTCCAATTCCATAGCATCTTTCATGAGCTGTTCCTCCTCTTGTTTGGTTTTTCCAATTGTTCTGAATCCTCCTAATCTAAGAAATCTTTGAGGCGTTAAGCCAATATGGCCCATTACTGGTATTCCAGCCTTAACTATTGCTTTTATAGTTTCTTTTATTTCCTCACCACCCTCTATTTTTACGGCATCTCCACCAGCCTTAACTAGAAGACCAGCATTTCTCACTGCTATTTTTGTGTCAATTTCGTAACTGAGAAATGGCATATCTGCAACTATTAATTGAGGTGGGTTTGCTCTGGCAACAGCCTTTGTATGTGATATCATATCCCTCATAGTTACGTTAAGAGTATTGGTATAACCTAAAACTACCATACCTAGCGAATCTCCAACTAAGATAACGTCTAGTGGAGTATTAGAAATTATCCTCGCCATTGGGTAATCGTATGCTGTTAACATCGTAATCTTTTCCTTCGCTAATTTCTTCTTTATGAGGTCTCTTATTGTCAACTTTTTCATTGCTTATTCTCATGCTAATTCTCCTTGCTAGATTAATAATTTTTTTCAATCTCTCTGCAATCTCATAAGTTTCTTCGTACTGGGAAGCCTTATAATAAAGTTTTACTAACAGAGGTAAAGTTTCGAAGGAAAACCTCATAAAATTTTTCTTATCAAGATCTAGCAGCCTAGGTTTTCTTAGAAGGAACAATAATTTTTGTTCAATATCCTTTACATTTAAACTATTGTATTGAATTACTATGAGAGAGATCTCAGGTTCTTCATCATTATCATTATTGTTAAATGCGAGTTTTGTTTGTTCAAGATCAATGAACTTCCACCAATGTTGATTAGCGGATTTATATGTAGTCTCTATTATTCCATAATCCTTTTCTAATGCCCTTAATATCATTCTAGGGTCATAGTTAATCCCTAGCTCTTCCAACTTTTCCACCAACTGCTTATAGCTAAAATCCCCTAGCTCTCTATTTTCATTTTCCTCTGCGATATTAATTGCCGCTTTAAGAATATATCTTGCTTTATCCCCATATTTCAGTATCGCCTCTAAAGTTCTATCCTTGACCGTCCCTATCATTTTATATAATATATTGAAAGCGTATAATAAGTGGCTTAGTGAAAATAGTATGAGTATGACAGAAAACCAACTTGCAGTGAGTGTTACTGATTTACGAAAGAAAATTGGAAATAAGGAGATACTTAAGGGATTGTCGTTTAATGTTAGCAATGGTGAAGTTTTTGGAATAGTTGGCCCTAACGGTGCAGGTAAGACAACTACACTTAGAATAATATCTGGTATAATCAGAAGTTATTATGGAGACGTAAAAATCTTTGGATTGGCACCGGCTGAAGCTAAACAGCGGGGGTACATATCATATATGCCAGAGGACGCTTTTCCATACGAGAAACTTACTGGATATGAAAATTTAGAGTTTTACGCAGAATTGTACGCTAAGGGAGACAAGGAATTAAAAGATAAATACGTGAAACTAGGTGTTGAAATTTCAGGTTTAGGTAAAAGAATTTACGATAAAACAGCTGAATATAGTAGAGGTATGAAGAGAAGACTTATAATAGCTAGAACTTTAATGGTAATGCCCAAGCTCACGGTACTTGATGAACCTACTTCAGCTCTAGATGTGGAATCCGCAGTTAGGATAAGGAATATAATTTTAGATATGGCAAGAAAGTATAATATGACAATCATCCTCTCATCACATAATATGTTAGAGGTCGAATATTTGTGCGATAGGATAATATTGATTAATGATGGAAAAGCTGTCTCGTATGGAAAACCAGAGGAGATCATAAAGAGTACTTCTTCTAAAAATCTAGAAGAGGCCTTCCTAAAGTTGGTATTTGGTGATTGACAGTGTTAAGCACTATGATGAAAAAGGAATTATTGGATCTTAGACGAGACAGGAGGTTAATACTTGGTGCCATAGTTTTACCTTTTATCTTATTACCTTTAATAGGTATCATACTTTACGCATCTGTAGCAGTCTCTCCTCCAGTAATAGAGATCGTTAGCTATAATCAATCAAATCTACACTACGTTCAGCTTCTATCTAACTATATCGAACGAAATGGTGGAATAGTATTTTACAATAATACTAATGGAACTATCCCTGATGCTGTCATAATTTTTCCAAAGGATTTTAGCCAAAATGTATCTAATATTTCTAGGCAAGCTTACGTTTATGTTAGATTTTTACTTTCGTCAAATCAACAAGCGTCAACTCTAGTCAATAATGCGTTAGGATATTTATCATATAACTTGGTTTATAATAGAACAGAATACTTGATAATTACCTCGAATCTACATAACGTTAATCCGAATGATGTTCTAAACCCCTTATTAGTTAAAAACATCGTAGTCACAATTACTGGGCAAAAAGCATCTGAATCTCAGGCTAACTTAAGTGAAGTAGCGAGGATTATTACACTAGTTCTCTTCCCTAGCGCAACCCCAGTAATCTTTTACGTTACTGAAGGAATCGTAGGTGAGAAGGAGAGAAGGACTTTAGAATCCCTATTAGCCTCACCAATATCAATTAACTCCTTCATTATCTCAAAGGTAATTATAGCTATAATACTGGGTATTCTTTCATCACTAGGAGATATTTTAGGGATAATATTATTTTCTTCCTTAATGTCATTCACTTTTGCTTTACCAATCTCTCTCAGTGTATCCTTTATACTACTTGTAGTATTAGTCTATCTCTTAGCGGTTTTGTTAACAGCTGCATTAAATGTTCTTTTACTATTGGCCTTAGGAGGATCAATGCGAAATTTGCAAATAATTAACTTTCTAGTACTTACATTTGGTCTTATTGCCTCCTTCTCGGCCTTATTTATAAATGTCGCAAATCTACAATTTCCGTTAAACTTAATTATGATAATCCCGTATGAACAGCTAAGTTTATCGCTACTTTACTTTGTCTCTGGTTCCTCATTAATTACCTTAGCAATTGTTTTAGGTACATTAGCGATATCCGTTGCAATATTACTAATATCTTCACGACTATTTAATTCGGAAAGATTACTACTAAAGTAAACCTTTAAATATTCAGTCGTAATTAATATTTTATGGCAGAAGTCGTAAGAGCCTACATTCTCGTCTCTACTACAGTTGGAAAGGAAATGGAAGTAGCTGATATGGCTAAAAAAGTATCTGGAGTAGTAAGGGCAGATCCAGTTTATGGCGAATATGACGTAGTGGTCGAGGTAGAAGCAAAATCCTCCGATGATTTAAAGAAAATAATATATGAAATTAGAAGAAATCCTAACATAATAAGAACTGTAACATTAATAGTAATGTAAATTTTTTCTTTATAATCTTTCCTAGCTTAATTTTGGTTTGAAATTATCTTCTTAATGAATAAATCCATATGTCCTCACGTGTATTTTTGTTATGTAGGAGATACACATTAAATCAGCCTCTCCACGCCTTCCACATTATTTTTCAGTCCGTCCCTGCGACATCACTTTATAATTATAAAATCCGGGGGGACCCACCTGCGTTCATTTTCCCCCGGTACTCGGGGGTCTAACCTTAATTCGCGCAGGCCTATAAAATTAGTCTAATCACAGATTAAATTTTTAACTTTGATTGCTATCAACGACTTCTACTTCCTCTTCTTCATCCTTCTCCTCTTCTAGCATTTGTAACTTCTTTAGAACCTCAATTAATAGTGAGTCAATTTGTGCAACTTTAGCCTCTAAAAAGGCTATACTCTCATCATACTTACTGTTTTCTTCTTTCTCTTCACTGTTTTCTTCTTTCTCAAAATCCCCTTCAAGCCCCTTCTTTATAAACAGTTTTACTAAATCAGTCATTTGAATGCCTAATTCATCAGCTTTCTGTTTAAGCTCATCATACATCCATTCTGGTAATGATAAGTGTATAGTAGGCATTTCTGTATACTCCTCTAAATATTAGTATTGTAATAGGAGTATATTAATCTTCATTATCTATTGAATACTCCTCTTTATAGAAGAATACGGGAATACCGCTCCAGAGAATACTTAAACCCAACCAATGACAAGTTTATATTTGATTAAAGATGAGAGTTGTAACATTTAAGGTAGAAGAGGATTTGTTAGAGTTATTAGATAGATATGCCATAAAGTATGGGTTAAATAGATCAGAAGCCATAAGAAAAGCTATAGAGAAAATGGTAAGAGATGAACTGTCTAAAGAAAAAGTACCCGTCGCAAGAGTGGAAAAGATAAAACTTTAATATGATAGGATATAGACTACTTTAGATGTATTTTCTGTTACTTCTTCTATTTTATTATTTTTAATGTCTATCCTTTTTATATCATATTTTATATTAGCTAGAAATTCATCAGGTGGATCTAGTGGCATATAATGCCCTTTTATCCAGTAATGAATTGGAATTACAATCTCGGGAGATACTCTATTAATTATTTCTAATGCTTCTTTGTAGTTTATAGTTATTACTCCGCCTATAGGTATTAATAGTATATCAGCACCACGAATCTCGTTGTAAATATTATCATCTGGGAGATGGCCTAGATCGCCTAAATGTACAATTTTCCTATTTCCCCTCTGTATTATGTAAATGCTATTTTCCCCTCTAAGTTTCCCATTGTACTTATCATGATAACTTTTTATTCCTTTTATAATGTAGTTCCCGTAATTAAAGGTACCATAAAAATTAATTTTAACGTCAGTATGCTCAAAGAGTTGATATGCATTATGGTCATAATGATCATGTGTTATCAGTATTAAGTCAGCTTTTTTGATATCTGGTTTTGGTAAACCTATACTGCCCCCATCATGGGGGTCTATTAATATTGTATCATCTATTAGAACACAAGAATGTCCAAAAAACTTTAATGTCATGAAACCAGTCTACGAGTTTAACAATTTAAGTGCAATGTTTTTAGCATCATCTACAGTAACTCTATGACCACTCTCGGCTAATTTTTTGATCTCGCTTAGCACAATCTTTAATTTATCATCAGATAAGTATATTCCTTGTTCCTCTAATAATTTCTTTAAACCATGTATACCACTATGTTTTCCTAACGCTAATCTTCTGAAATTACCCACTTCCTCTGGTGAAATTGGCTCATATGTGAACGGATTTTCTATTACACCGTGTACATGTATTCCAGATTCATGACCAAATGCGTTATCGCCTACTATTGCCTTGAAATAAGGTACAGGTACACCGGTCATCTCAGCTACAAATCTACTAACTTCATATAGTTTCCATGTTTTCACGTTAACCTCATAGTTTAGCAGTTTCTTTATACCCATTACTACTTCCTCCAATGACGCATTACCTGCTCTTTCACCTATTCCATTTACAGTAACGTGGACTTGCCTAGCACCAGCATAAACACCTGCAAGTGAGTTTGCTGTGGCTAATCCGAAGTCGTTATGACAATGGGTACTCACAATTATTTTCTCACCTACAAAATTAACTATTTTCTTTATCAAGTCATAATACTTAAATGGGTGCATCACTCCCACTGTATCTGGTATGTTAATTCTATCAGCACCAGCTTCTATTGCAGTTCTTATTGCTGTAAATAAGAAATCTTCCTCGGTTCTTGTTGCATCTTCTGGGCTAAACTCCACTATCATGCCGTGATCTTTTGCATATCTCACACTCTCATAAATTCTATTTAGCACCTCTTCTTTAGTCATCTTTAGCTTATACTTCATGTGCAATTCAGAAGTGGCTATAAACAAATGTATACTGGAAATTCCAGTACTTATTGTCTTATCTATATCATTCTTATTGGATCTGGATAAACCTATTACTTCTACCTTATCCCCAACTTCCTCAAAGATCCTTTTTGTAGCTACAAATTCTCCTTCAGAGGAAGCTGGAAATCCTGCTTCAATTACATCTACTCCCAAATCTGCTAATTTGTTTGCAATCATAATTTTCTGCTCTACAGTGAGATCTATACCGGGTGCTTGTTCACCATCTCTTAAAGTAGTATCAAATATTCTGATCTTTCTAGGCGTAGAGAATACTCATACCTCTTACGCACCAAGTTAAGTTTGATACGACAATATTTAAAACTTACTATTCATTACAATTTAAAACTTGTTCAATTATCATTCTGGCTATTTCTAACTTTTTCCTTTTGATCATCGATGCAGGTACGTCTTTTTGATAATATGGTTTAGAAAACCTTCCTACTAATCCTGAATCAAAATCCATAGCATATAGTTTTATTTTCCTTGCTCCCATATACTTAGCTAATACCACTGCCCTATCTCCATCTGTAAATCCACCATATAATTTTAAACGACCGAAAGGCAATACTTGCACAGTTGGTATCACTTTATCCAACTCTTTTACTTTAATTAGTAACTCTATGTTATCTCCATGTGCTAACACCACATATATTGCTTGTCTAGGAAATACTTGAATCCCATCCAAATCAGTAACTATAACATCGGGAATTATTCCTATGTTCACTAAGTAGTTCGTTGCTCCATCTGACGCTATAATGATTTCTTCCTCAATTTTATTTATATTAATTAAATTTGGACCCGCTCCGATTATTGCAACCTCTCTCCCCTTGATTAAGTCCCTTAATTCGGACTCGTCATAATCCCTTACCATATAATTTAGTATTGAGGCTGAGATATAGTCGTCTCTCTCATTAAATCCCAGCCAACTCCTTATCATATTATAGAAGTTTAGCCATCTGAATGTATCGTAAAATAAATCGTATCACCTTCTTGTCTCGTTATATTAATCCTATATCTTGTCTTGATCTCTTCAAAATAGGGATTTTTAGCATTAATTTTGAATATAACGTTTTTATTAAGTAGTAAATAATCCACTGCTTCAGTTGGATCACTAGAACACGTGTATGAGTCTAAATCAATCATGATACTCGTCATAAATTTTCTCAACCTCCTCAAATATTTTCTCAACTTCACCTAATAGTATTTCGGCCTCTTTATTCCTTATTATGACTGTAGGTGTCTTTAAGGAAGATTCATTTATTATTAATGCTGGCATTAGTTTTAGCTCGATCTCTCTTAGCTTCTGTTCAATCTTGTTATTGTTATCTTCAAGAAGCATGGTAGCGTTCCAATAAGATTCCACAATAAACACGTCCTTTAAAGTTAATAATACCTTAGATAAGTTTTCTATGGTATCTAAGACCCTAATTACTGTGTAATAAAGATCGCCGTCTTCAAACGCGATTTTAGCTTCTTTTAGAGTTCTTCTAGCTCTCAGTAGATATTCTGCAGCCACTAAACTCTTATCCATTTTGTTCACCTCTATCAAGTAGTACTTTCCCATTACTAGTCAGATATTCGATTATAGGAATTTCATAATCTAATTCCTTAGGAGATAGTATTATTCCATAAATCTTAGGTAAAGTCCCATATTTTGAAATAAATAGCTTTATACTCTCCTTCCTTTTAATAGCATTATTATAGAAAAACGAGAATATTTCACCTCTAGCATAAATTGAAATTTTAGATACACGGTCTAGTACAAGTAAATATATGGTATCTTCGGTCTCATCTGCTTTCTCAAATGATTTTCCGCCAACTATGATCTTCTTAACGTAGTCGCCATACCATTCAATAGCTAGAGACGAGATATCCTCAATCACGCTTAAGAGTAACTTCATGTTTAATAGTTAGTTACTTAATATAAAAAATTATGAAGGAGGTTGCTGAAAATTACCTAAAGGAAAGGATTAGTATAACATTGCCCATTTTAAATATATCAGTACCTTGCAATACCACTTGTGTAATCATGAGTAAGTATAGAGAACTTTTATCCATAGAAAGTTTCAGAGCTCAATTAGAAATTTTGGATAGTCTTCTTAATTTAATTGAAGATAAAATATACACATTAAAGTATGAACTAGAAGAGAAGTTTGCCCAATATAAGTCAAACATTAATATAGATAATTTAGTTTATTCAGTCTATAAGATGATTGAGGAAGGCGGAAGTATGATATTAGGAGATAGAATATATTTTGGGGACAGGGAGATAGCATATGGTGATTTTATAACTCTCATGAACGTGCATAATCTTATTGAAAAGATTATAAAAAGCGATTCAAATATCAAATCATTATGTGATGAGATTAGATATTTAAGTGAGTCCACATGGGAACATTTTGAAAAAAATATAAGGAGGTCGTTAAATGAAGGTTAAAGTAGGAATTGAGGGCATAACAATAGATTCTGCTCACTATACACTCTCGTCTTATCAAGACAGTCAGATTCATGGTCACACTTATGTAGTTACCGTTGAGGTTGAAGGTGAGGTCAACGAGAAATCTGGATTTGTAATTGATTTCAATCTACTTAAGAAAATAGTTAAGGAAGTAGTTCAAGATTGGGATCATAAATTGATAATACCTAAAATGGATCTAGATAAATCGAGATTTGAGGGACCATTTAGGATAGATTATAAGGTGATCGACGCGCCTTTTCCGACTGCAGAATATATAGGCATTGAGATAGCCAAGGAAATATATTTAAAATTGAATAAGAAATATAGAATATTTCTAAAGATATATGAAGGGAAAGATTCGTACGCAGTTATAGAGTATCCATAATGAAGCGAAGCCCTATGTTATCTATCCATTTGCATTCTTGAGAATCTTTAATTTTTTTATAACACAGCACTTCATTATCTGCAAATTTAAAACACCATTCTTTACCCTCTTCGAGGTGCTTAAATAGTTCATTAATTGTTTTTACATCTTGCTCATTGCCTTTACATAAGTATCCATTAATCTCGTATCTTTTAATTATAGTATCATCGATAAACACAAATATCCCACCAAAAACTGCTGGATAGCAAAATTTTTTATCTCTATTTTTGCACGCTTCGTCTAGCCTGTAAGACTTCGTTAGATTCAGAATGAAATCTCTTGCTCTCTCATCAGCGTTCTTAAGCGTTATAATTGGTGGGATAACACAAAATGTAAATGTGAAGTTGTCAGCTTTCTTTTCCATTATGCTCGGTATCGAAATTCTCATTCCTTATCTTTTTGAACAGTGGTTTATCTTGGATATAATTTTTATCAAGTTGGTAAGCTATTTCTGCTTTAGCTAGCTCATAGCCTATGTACAAAGCATGCTCACTACTAATATTTCTGACTCTCCTAATTAACGTCCTTCCAATACTTAACCCATCTTTACCCTTAATTACGATTTTGTCTTTTCCTATCCATTCTACACCAAATCCATCATTAGATACAAAGATCTTAGCGAAACCACTCTCATCCATTATAGGCTCGATATTTCCATTGACTACTATATCTGCTTTTACGTTTTCCCTATATCTTCTCTTATCTTTGAGTATTAGCAAGTCTATACCCAAATCTTTAGGTAATCTGTTTTCTTTCAACGCTATACTTATCATCTTTGTGGCCTGAGATAATTCCCAGCTACTACCTCTAGTTTTGCCCTTTTCCATAATTAATAAATTGGCAATTCCCAGCTCCCCTGCTATTGCAGTTAAAACTGCGTTAACACCTATGCTATCTGCGTCAATTAGTTCACTTACATTCAGTATTCCCATTAAGATTGGTGTTTCTGGCAATTTTTCTCTAACGTATTTATAATCAATTATGCTGTTAACAAGACCTTTTAAAGGTGGCGATAATATTGGATCCGCAATTAGTCTATCATATCCTTTATCTTTCGCCTTATTAATCAACTTTACTGTTATTTCCCCTTTATTTTCAACACTAAATGGTGCAACAACAAATGCAGACTCTTTCTTGATCTCCTCAAGTTCTTCTATATTAAATTCATTTAAATTAAAAACTATTGAGGCTCCAGTTTTTACGCCTTCCTTTAATTCTCGTGGAGATTCTGCATCAATTCCAACTACATATCCCTTATCTACAAGTTCCTTAACTTTATGCCTAACCTCATCTAGATCAAAATGTCCTACTGGAAATCCCAAAACTACTACATCAATGTTTCTCTTTACTCTCTCTATCTCCTCAACGTTTTGTTTACTATCAACTTCTAAAAACACTCTAAAAGGCGGTGGTCTGATAGGAATTCTTATCCCATTTAATTCAAATGCTATCTTAGCTTCTTTCTCGATAGCCTTTAGTTTATCTTCAGTATTTTCAATCTGATTTATTATTTTATCAGCTGGTTCTGTAGTAGAGAGTTGCGTACCCTTCTTTAAGGCTTCAATTACTTTTGGCAAATCCCAGGCTTCTTCGGTTCCTTTATATGTCTTTATCCCAGTAACTTCCTCTATTACTTTAGCATCGCCATAAACTAATCCGGGAAGGAGAATGTAATCAATATTTCTAAGGTTAGACTGTTTCAAATTTTCTGCAATAAACTTAGTGCTCATTAAAGAAGCTACGGGGTAATTAAGCACTTTCAATTTTATTTCAACATCCTTAATATTTTTGATAACCTCAGATAAGACTGGTGCTGCTAATGTTCCAGTTACTATTAATACTTTCACAGATTTATACTAGTTTTGAAAGCTATTTAATTTCACGTTTATAAGTCTCTTAGAGCAAAACTCTTAAAATTAATTGTGCAGTATAATACAAGTATGAGTCTTCTACCGAAGGCTGCAAATGTAAAGCCGGGAGAAAAGTTCGATGTTATAATTGTTGGCTTAGGGCCTGCAGCCTATGGAGCTGCTTTATATACTGCTAGGTATATGTTGAAGACTTTAGTTATTGGGGAAACACCTGGAGGTCAGTTAACCGAAGCTGGTATAGTTGACGATTATCTAGGTTTGATAGAAATCCAGGCTAGTGATATGATAAAAGTGTTTAATAAGCATATAGAGAAGTATAACGTACCCGTATTGCTCGATGTTGTAGAAAAAATAGAAAATAGGGGAGACGAATTTGTAGTGAAGACTAAGAGAAAAGGCGAATTTAGAGCAGATAGTGTAATTCTAGGTATAGGTGTAAAGAGAAGGAAGTTAAATGTACCAGGAGAGCAAGAATTTGCGGGAAGAGGCATATCTTATTGTTCAGTATGTGATGCGCCATTATTTAAGAATAGAGTTGTTGCAGTAGTTGGAGGGGGAGATTCAGCTTTAGAGGGAGCTGAAATATTATCTAGCTATGCCACTAAAGTTTATTTAATACATAGGAGAGATAGCTTTAAAGCACAGCCTATATACGTTGAAACCGTTAAGAGAAAGCCAAACGTTGAGTTTATTCTCAATTCAGTTGTAAAAGAAATTAAAGGAGAGAAAATAGTTAAGAAAGTAGTTGTTGAGAATTTGAAAACTGGTGAGATTAAGGAATTAGACGTTAACGGAGTGTTTATAGAGATAGGATTTGATCCCCCAACAGATTTCGCTAAAGCGAATGGAATAGAGACTGATGCTAATGGTTATATAAAAGTAGATGAGTGGATGCGGACTAATATCCCTGGTGTGTTTGCTGCTGGAGATTGTACATCTATGTGGTTAGGATTTAGACAAATTATAACTTCAGTTGCTCAAGGGTCTGTAGCTGCAACCTCAGCTTATAGATATTTAACAGAAAAGAAGGGTAAGAAATGAACTTTAACCTAGATAAGATTGCAATTGAGATATCTAAGTTTATAAATGAAATTAAAGACGAAAAGGACATAGATAAAGTAGTGGGATTTCATTCTGGTGATACTACTAGACTAATTGATAAGAAATCTGAAGATTACATTTTTGAATTATTAAATAGTACTGGTTATAAATTTAGATTTGTATCAGAGGAATCCGGTGTTGTAAATACTGAAAATTATGAGTATACAGCATTGATAGATCCATTAGATGGTAGTAATAATTTTGTAATGGGTGTACCATGGTATTCGGTATCTGTAGCAGTTTATGATAAAAATGCAAAAGGAATTTTAGATTCAATAGGGGGTTTCGTTTCACATATTTTACTGGATAAAATATATGCTTATGATGATAAAAGAGCATACCTAAATGGGATTCCTCTACAATCTGAAGAAGTTTCAAAGGAGTTGTCTAGCAAAGTAATAATCACATATTTTGAAGATAAGGAGATAGATAAAGTACTAAGAATACTTCCTAATATTCAAGGATATAAGATTAGGAGCTTCGGTAGTGCTTCTCTAGATATGATTTTAGTATGTACTGGGAAGGCTTATATGTATTTCGATATTAGGGGGAAGTTGAGAAATGTCGATATCGCCGCATCATCAAACTTCTGTAAGAGACTAAATTTAGTTCCTACTAATTTAAACGGTAAAGAAATATTTACTGGAATAGACGATATTTATAGAATAAACGAAATTATCTTGTCTCGTGATTCGAATTTGATGAAGAAGATTTACTCAATCTTTTCTTAACAGAAGGATGTATTTTCTTAAGAGCTTCAATTAAATCATCCTTAGTTAGTACTCTATCAGACTCTCCTCTTAATATGCTCTTTAGCACTTTCATTTTTGCCTCTCTTGCCAATGCAGCTAAATCTGCTCCAGAGTAATTCTCTGTTTGTTCTGCCAAACTTTCACAGTCCACTCTTTCACATTCTTCCTTACCTATATATTTTCTCAGAATATCTAGCCTTTCCTCCTTATTCGGTAATGGCATGTGAATAATCTTATCAAATCTACCTGGTCTTAATAAAGCTGGGTCTATGGCCTTTAGTCTATTAGTTGTTCCTATCACTACTACTTCTTTTAGGCTCCTAATTCCATCCATTTCAGTCAATAACTGGTTAACAATTTTTGAAGAGTCTGTGGAACTCTTATAATTTCTTTTCGATGCAATTGCATCAAGCTCATCCAAAAGGATTATTGCCGGTTTATTTTCCCTGGCTCTATTAAATACTTCCTTAATGGCAGCTATTGCTCCTTCATAACCCTTATACATTATTTCTGCTCCACTAAGTGCAATTAGCTTAACTTTAAGAGTTTTAGCTAGAGCCTTAGCCATCATTGTTTTACCAACTCCAGGCGGTCCATAAAGTAATATTCCCCTTATGGGAGGTACTTTTAACTGCTCCAACAACTTATAATGGTAAAGTTGGAGTTCAAGAAGCTCCTTCAATTCCACTTTTATTTCATTATAACCTCCTATATCATCTAATGTTAATTTCTCTTCCGTCTCATTCTCTTCCTCACCTTTACGTACTCTCCTCTCAAAATCTAATCTAAACTTCTCGTAATCCTCAATCATTTGTAATGTTATACTAGGTTTGTATTTTTTAATTAGATCAATAAAATCTGCCATTGTTATTTTTCTATCTGTACCTTTTTCAATTGCCTCAGCTGCTACTCTCCTAGCTGCTTCTTGGCATAAATTGGCTAAATCAGCTCCACTATATCTTTCCGTCATCTCAGCCAGTTTTTCAAAATCAACATCGTTAGCTAACGGCTTCCCTTTACAATGTATCTGCAAGATTTGCTTTCTAGCTTCTTTATCTGGTGGGCCAATATAAATAAGTTTATCAAATCTACCTGCTCTGAGTAAAGCCTTATCAAGCATTTGTGGTACATTAGTAGATCCTACAATTATTACACCATCATCGCTATGTAGGCCATCAATTTCCGATAGCATCAATGATAAAAGCCTAGGTGTTACTGAATCCCCAGTATGGGATTCTCTTTTAACGCCTATGGTATCTATTTCATCGAAAAACAAAATACATGGAGCGTTTTTTCTCGCGTTATTAAATAGTTCTCTTAATCTAGCTTCGCTCTCTCCATACCATTTGCTCATGATGTCACTGATGTTCACGTAAAGGAAATTTAATTTGGATTCGTTAGCTAAGGCTCTCATCATCATCGTTTTTCCACAACCCGGAGGGCCAAATAGTAGAATTCCCTTAGGTGGTTTTAGGCCGTATCTCATTGCAACATCTTTGTTCTTTAAAGGTAACTCAATGTATTCTCTAATTTCTCTTTTCACATCTTCATACCCACCAATGTCGTTCCAGTTGATTTTCTTATCCTCTACCTCAACCTTTTTCTTTTGTGATTTATTTTGTAATTGCACAGCTTTATCGGAATAGGCGAATTTGGCAGTTGATTTTCCGAAAATCTTCATGAGTATGATTACTAGTACTGCTAAACTAATAAATATGATTGCTAAATTAAGTATGGGCTCACTCAACTTAAATCAAGAGTAATATCTACCTTTATGAATATAAGCTTATTTCAAAAGTTTTTATCTAGAAAAGCTTACAATTAGCATCTACTTGTATAAACCTTTTCTTATATCTTCTAGAATTCTGACGGATGCATTATAGCCAGGAGCGCCGGTGACACCGCCACCAGGATGTGTACCAGATCCGCATAAGTATAAGCCCTTTAATGGAGTTGTGTAATTGCTGTAACCTATAACTGGTCTAAAGAAATATAGTTGGTCTGGAGTCATATCTATATGAAAAATATTTCCACCACTAATGCCAAATCTCCTCTCAATATCAAGAGGGGTTAGAACTTCGTATTTAATAGGTTTAAAGTTTGGTGCAAATTCCCTTATTTTTTCGAGAGTAATTTCACTAATTCTTTCTTTAATTTCATCATTATTATTTTTATTGTAAACTAGATATTGGCCAAATATTGAAAAGGAAAATTTACCAGGCGGAGCTACTGTAGGATCTACAGAAGACTGAATGTTAATTGAAAGCCAAGGTTCCTTTGAGTAACCAGATATTCTTGCATCATCATAAGCTTTTTCCAAGTATTCCATACTAGGTATTATCAATTCAGAAGCCACATGTTCTGGCGATAAACTCTTACCGTTACCAAAGTCTGGCAACTCTTCAAGGTAACCCACTATTTTAAATGAAACCCCAGTATTCTTAAGGGCTCTTATTTTCTTTATGAACTCATCTTCCAATTCTGCGTTTCTTAAAAGTTTTAAAAATGTAGTTTTAGGATCTGCATTTGACACAACTATTTTCGCATTGATTATTTTTCCGTTTTTTAATTTTATACCCTCAACTCTATTATTCTTTACTAAGATTTCGTCAACTTCAGCATCTGTATATATTTCTGCTCCAAAGTGTTCAGCTGATCTCCTAAGCGCTTGAGTGACGCCACCCATACCTCCTTCGACGTAGCCCCAAGCTCCCTTTACACCGTTTACCTCTCCTATAACGTGATGGGCTAGCACATAAGCAGTCCCTGGAGTTGATGGGGACGCAAAAGTTCCAACTACAGAATCTTCAGCTAAAGCAGATTTAACTTCATCGGTTTCAAAATATTCATCAAGTAACGATCTAGCATCTTGTACGAAAGTTCTTAAAAAGGTTAGTGCAAGCTCTTCATTTATATTTCCCTTAAATATTTCTAGTAGATTTTTAGCTTCCTCAATAGTGGGCGGTGGATTTAACATGAAGAAATCAGCTAAATCTGCGAAAGTATCCCAGAATTTGACCCACTTTTCATAATTTTTTGCATCATTTACTGAAAACTTTTCTATCTCCTTCTTAGTCTTTTCTAAGCTTGACCAAATATATAACCTCTTACCATTTTCAAACGGTACGAATAACCCTGGATCTTTCAAATAAACTTTTAAACCGAAATCTCTTAGGCGTAATTCCTCTATGATCTTAGGTCTTAATAGGCTCAGTACATAGGCTCCAGTTGAAACTTTAATACCAGGCCACAGTTCTTCGGTGACAGATGCTCCACCTACTATGCTTCTTCTTTCAAATACTGCCACCTTCAAACCCGCTTTAGCTAAATACGCTGCTGTAACTAGACCATTATGTCCTCCTCCAATTATTGCTACGTCTATCATTTAGCTCGCCTTGATGTTAACCATATTATAACCCCTATTGCAACCCCTAAAGCCCCTAGACCTATTGAAATGTAGCTAAATATTTCAATAGTTTGTACTAAAGGTGGTATTGTAGTAGATATTGCTTTAGTGGTAGTATTTGTAGCCGTGGCCAACACTATTAAAGGTAACATTGACATAAACTTAAAAATAAATACTTATAACCTTATTGCAAATATGGATGTGCTGTTACCAGACTACTATGGTGAAAATATTTACACGTTAGCTTGTTTTATTTCTCATCATTTGGGTGTAGAGAGGCAGTGTCTGAATAAAATGAACTTAAATGTAAATAACAAGATAGTTCTAGCTCTATTTGATGGCTTAGGATGGAATATATACAAGCAAAGTGGGATAAGCATCAATGCTAGAAAAATAACTACAGTTTTTCCATCAACGACGTCTACAGTGCTAACAACCCTATTTACGGCGTTAACGCCAGGAGAGCATAATGTATTGGGCTATAATACTTTCGTGAAAAGGTTAGGAGGTATAGTTAATACTTTACGTTATACATATCCCCCAATCAACGATAGGGATTCCATAAAGGATGCTATTCCATTTTCGACATCATTTCCTACTGTGAAGAGTTATTTAAAAGACGTTCAAGGCAAGAAAACTCTATCAATAGTACCTAAGGGAATAGAAAATACTGAGTTTAGTAGTGCTACACATGGTGGTACTAGTGAGACTAAAACATATGTGAATTTCTGGGACGCATTCTACTTACTTTCTCAAGCTCTTCAGCAAGATGCCTATGATTTTATATATATTTATATACCAGATGTTGATACTCTGTCTCACAGATATGGACCTTACGCAGAACCTACAATAAAATCAGCGAAAGATATTCTTACATCAATTGTCACAGTCTCTGAGAAATATAGTAAATATACCTTCTTGGTAACTGCAGATCATGGTCATGTGCCAGTCTCTCAAAATATCCTTTTAAATAATGATCAAGAATTACTTGACCTTCTTGATGTTCCGCCATATGGAGATTCAAGGGCCATATTCTTAAGGACTAGATATGATGTCTCAACATATCTTACAAGAAAGTATGAGAATCTAAAGATATTTACAAGGAGTGATTTTGAAAAACTCTTAGGAAGGATAAATGATGGGAATGCGATGCCGGACTATATCGCAGTTCCCACAGACTATAGATCCTATATTTTCAGCTTTAAGCAAAACGATGAATATGATAAACTTAAAGGTCATCATGGTGGACTATTGCCAGAGGAGTTTGAAATACCATTGGTGATCTTAAATGGTTGAATATTATATTCCCTCATGGGACGAAATTGAAGATGCAGTATTTTATATAGGCGAATCCTTAGTTAAAAATAACTACATTCCAGAAGTCCTGATAGCAGTATTAACTGGAGGAATTATTCCTGCTAAACTCTTATCTGATCTCCTAGATCTAAAGACGATAAGGTACATTGATATAAAATTTTATCGTAATGTGGAGAAGACTGAGAGCAAACCGGTTATAAGATCTGTATATACTGACTCCCTAGAAGGCAAAAGGGTTCTAATAATTGATGATGTCTCAGATACTGGGGAAACTTTAGAGGCTGTGAGTAATGTAATAACTATGTTTAATCCGACTAAGGTAATGACGGCTACCCTATATTTGAAACCATGGTCTAAGAGAATCCCAGATTTTTACTACAAACAAGTTGATAAGTGGATCATATTTCCTTGGGATAAATGGGATGTAGTAAGGGAATACAATGATGCCCCAGTTAGTAAAAAAGAAAGATTCTTCAATTTATATAATCAACTTTTGCGTCTTAAAAAATAGCAGGTTCCCTATATTCACCCCAAACTTCTCTTAGTGTGTTGCTAGTTTCTCCAATTGTAGCACCGCTCCTTATAGCCTCTAGCATATATGGGAACAAATTCTCATTTTCTTTTTCCGCTACTCTCCTTAATTTGTCTAACGAATCTCTTACTTTTATATTGTCTCTTTCTGATTTATACTTCTTTAATCTTAAAATGACCTTTTCTCTAACATCTGGATTAACTCTGAAGATTTCCGTACTTCCTATCCAATCTGGCTCATAATAAGCGTTTATCCCAACTTTTACCAGATCTCCCTCCTCAATCCTCTTTTGTATCTTATATGCACTCTCCGCTATTTGAGCTTGTGGGAACCCATTCTCTATTGCCTTTACCATGCCTCCCATTTTCTCAACTTGATCTATAATTTTCCATGCTCTTTCTTCTATTTCATCAGTAAGCCATTCTATGTAATATGAGCCACCTAAAGGATCTACTACGTTAGTTACTCCACTTTCATTAGCTATTATCTGTTGTACTCTTATGGCTATCTTAGCTGATTTTTCCGTGGGTAAAGCTAAGGCTTCATCATATGAGTTAACATGTAAACTCTGAGTACCTCCTAATACTGCCGCTAAGGCTTGTAATGTAGTTCTTATAATATTTATCTCGGGCTGTTGTGCAGTAAGCTCTGCTCCACCCGTTTGCGTGTGAAATCTTAACATCATTGATTCTGGTTTCTTAGCGTTAAACCATTCTTTCATTATTTTGGCCCACATTCTTCTCGCAGCTCTAAATTTAGCTACTTCCTCAAATATGTCTGAATACGCTGCAAAAAAGAACGATAAATGAGGAGCGAAGTCATCTACGTTAATCCCTCTTTCTAATGTTTTTCTAACGTATTCTATTCCATCTGCAAGTGTAAATGCGATTTCTAATACCGCATCCGCCCCAGCTTCTCTTATGTGATAACCACTTATGCTTATTGGATGCCATTTTGGTAGTAGTTTAGAGGAGTATTCAATTATATCAACAGCATATCGCATAGAAGGAGATGGGGGATAAATAAAGTTTTTTCTTGCTATATATTCCTTCAAAATGTCATTTTGAACCGTACCATCCAATATGCTCTTATCTGCGTTTTTGTTTTCTGCTGTTGTTATTAGCATTGACAATAGCTCCATTGCGGTAGCGTTTATTGTCATTGAGACGCTTACTTTATCTAATGGTATTCCAGACATTACAAGATCCATTTCTTTCCAATGAAACATAGATACTCCTACAACTCCCACTTCAGTATAAGCTAACTCGTGATCCGGATCTAATCCCAATTGTGTGGGTAAATCAAAAGCGATACTTAAACCTGTTTGTCCGGCTTCCAACAATTTCCTAAATCTGGCATTAGTTTCTTCAGCAGATCCAAATCCCGCATATTGCCTTATTGTCCAAATTCTACCTCTGTACATATTAGGATAAATTCCCCTAGTGAAAGGGTATTGTCCCGGTAATCCTAATTTTTCTAAATAATCTCCTTTGACGTCCAACGGAGTATAAACTGGTTTGACTGAAATCCCAGAAAGAGTCATGAAATTTTTCTTTCTCTCCCCCCGTTTCTCAATCCAAGCCTTATAGACTCTTTCTTCCCATTCTTTAATTTTATCTTCGATATCCATATTATGCTTAAATCATATAAACAGTATATAACTTTTGCCTTCATTTTAGATAAATCTTTTAAGTTTAAGCAATTTAAATAAATTATGCAAGTCGAAAATCTAGACCACATAGGAATAGTTGTGGAAAATATAGATGAAGCTGTTAAATTCTATCAGAATAATTTCGGAATGAAATTAATACATTATGAAGCAATATCTGAGAGAGGAATAAAGGTTGCCTTTTTAGTTGGTAATAAGGACAGTAGTACATCAATAGAATTATTAGAGCCCATTAACCATGATGATATGAGCAATACCGTAGCTAAGTTTTTAAGAAATAGAGGTCAAGGTCTACATCATCTCGCCTTAAAAGTGGATAACATAAGTGAGTCGTTAAAGGAATTATCGGAAAAAGGCTTTAAATTAATTGATGATAGTCCGAGAAGAGGAGCAAGAGGACATTTAGTTGCATTTATACATCCTAAGAGTGGGATGGGTGTGTTATTAGAATTAGTGCAATATAAAGATTAATGATAAGATTTAAAGGTATACAAACATAATATAATAATGATCTTCTATGGCAAGGAAGGAGAGAGATATATTTGATTTAATGGACGAGTGGATAAAAGAAATGGAAGAGGAATTTGAAAGGATTGAAAAAGAGTTTATGAGAAGCTTCAGAAGTGGTGGTGAAGGAGTTAGACAATTTGGGCCTTATGTTTATGGCTTTAGAATAACTGTAGGACCAGATGGTGTACCTAAGATAGAGGAATTCGGTAATGTTAAAAAAGTAAAAGGAAAACCAATGATATCTGAAGAACGCGAACCTTTAGCAGATGTCATTGAAAAAGATAAAGAAATTAAAGTAGTTGTTGAGGTACCTGGAGTTAACAAGGATAATATAAAAGTGAAAATAACTGATAATGGGAGGAAACTTATTATAACTGCGAAGTCAGAGGATAGGCAGTATTATAAAGAGATTGAACTGCCAGCTGAAGTAGACGAAAAGTCAGCGAAGGCAAGCTATAAGAATGGAGTATTAGAGGTAACACTACAGAAGAAAAACGTGACATCTGCTGATAGTGGTGTTGAAGTTAAGATTGAATAATTTACTCACTCATTATTATCGGTTTCACTATTGCTTTTTCCGATTTTATAAAGCTTAATCCTGCTTCATCCTCTATTATGAGCGTGAACGTGATTTTTCCTTCCATTGCCTTTTTTATTCTATTTTCACATTCTTCATCACAATAGCCTCCAACTTCATCTAATAATATTTCAAGAACTCCTTCAACTGTAGATATATAACCTTGGGATACACCTGCTGGTTCAATCTCTATTCCTAACTCCGGTATTATAATTTTTGCGAAGGCTGATCTGTATATTATTGTTTTCAAATCATTTTCATTTTCTATTTTTAACTCTATAATCTTGGGCTCCCTAGTCTCATATGGTTTCACATCTCTAAATCTATACCCACAATTCTCACAATACCAATTTGATAATACTAACTTTCCTGCGTCGTGGGCATCGTATAAATAGTCTATTGCTTTTAAGCTCTTTGTTTTACAGACGGGGCATATGAGTAATTCTTCAAATATTATTTTAGGTTCTTCTGTCATTATTAATTCCCCTGTTAAAACTTATTTAGTAGTTCTCAAATTTAATACTTGTTAAGTGATGTAATGAAATTACCCCGTGAAAATGATGAGGGAAAAGTGGAATATAAACTTATTCTTTCCGGGGTCACGCCGGAACGTCTACAAGAATTAGCCTCTCAGATGAAATATCGTTTAGAAGAGGGCAATGGAGAGGCGTTTTACATTATAGGGGTTAGCGACGAAGGAGAGCTAATAGGTTTAACTAAAGAGGAATTAGAAGAAAGTATAGTTACATTGAATAAGATTGCTAGCCTAATAAATGCGAAAATTGTATATAAAAGGGAAGCTGAGGTAAAGAAGAATAGGTATGTGGCTGAACTTCTAGTTAGAAGATATAAAGAGAATCTTCCTGTGGAAGTTAATGTAGCTGTAATGGGGCATGTAAATGCAGGGAAAAGTACAGTAACTGGTGCATTAGTTCTAGGGAAATTAGATGATGGGAATGGTAGCTTAAGAACTGCAATAGCAAGACATCTTCATGAAGTACTATCTGGCAGAACGTCATCTATTACTCTTAGATTAGTAGGATTTGACGAGAATGGTAAAATAGTGAATTGGCAATTGAAAGATCCACTTGACGAAGCTGAGGTAACCATTAAAAGTACTAAGGTTGTAAGATTAATTGATCTTGGAGGGCATGAAAGGTATTTAAGAACAACTCTGAAAGGATTATTGGGTTACGAAGTTAACTATGTGATGTTAGTAGTTGGTGCAGATGATGGATTAAGCATAATGGGCAAAGAACATCTGGCTTTAGCCTCAATCTTAAAGTTTCCGGTATTTGTGATTATTACCAAGATTGACAAATATCCTGAAGAAAGGGTAAAAACTATAGTAAATGATATAAAAAGTATTTTGAAAATACCCGGTATTAACAGACTCGCGTTAGAAGTAGAAGATGAAGATGATGTAATAAATTCCATTTTAGCCCTTAAAACGGGACGTGTAGTTCCCATCTTTAAAGTATCTAATGTTAGCGGAAAAGGCTTAGATTTACTTATAAAATTCCTAAACCTATTACCACCTGGAAAAAGGACTATGGGTGATAAAGAATCTCCACTAGTCTATATTGACGAGATATATAACGTATCCGGAGTAGGTACTGTCGTTCTTGGTTCGGTAATACGTGGCAGGCTTAAAATTAACGAATCTGTCCTAATTGGTCCTAATAAGTTAGGAGAATTCAAAGAGGTCAAAATAAAGAGTATACAGGTGAATAAAGTTTTTGTAGACTCAGTATTACCTGGGAATATAGCTACATTTGCAATTCAAGGCATCGAAAAGGAAAGTCTAAGGAAAGGTATGGTCATGATTAAAGGAATGCCTAAAGTAATTAGAAAGTTTAAAGCTAGGGTTTTCATCCTTCATCATCCAACTACTATTAGAGAAGGATATGTGGCTACTTTACATTCATATACAATAAGGCAAGCAGTAAAGTTTGAAAGAATTCAGAATAAATTCTTAAGAACAGGAGACACTAGTGAAGTTATATTACATTTTCTGTACAGACCAGAATATTTAGAACGAGGTCAAATTTTCGTATTTAGAGAAGGTAGAACTAGAGGAGTGGGTATCGTTCTGGATCCTATTGGTTAATTTTACTTATGCTACATTCTATAATTTGTCTAGACAACTCTTCAGCTTGAGTGGAGATGTGTTTTTTCAAACTATTCGCTAAGGGTCCACTTACCTCATAATTACTGTTCCACTTAATCGTATTTCCGATAATTTCAATCAATGTATCCACACTTGCAATTATACCAGGTCCTTCAATTTCAATCAATGTATCTATATTATTTCCGTTAATCTCATGTTTTTTAACAGTTCCATTAATTTCTATAGTTAAGAACGAAAATTTAACATTAGCCTTAAAGTTATTTCCATTAATTTCCTTTACTCCAGGTACACAAATTAATAGATTTTTATAATCTGAAAAAAATTGTCTCGCCTTATTAATATCCTTTACTGTAACTTCTCCCTCAGTTTTTGTCATTTGATCACCTTTTCTTTTATGCAGTTGAATAAGTCATTGACGATTTTCTCTATGGCACTTCCCATTAATCTGGCTCCTACTGATGCTAAAACACCAGCAACTTTAACATCTGCAGAATAATTTATTTTACCATCCAAGGCTTCTACAATTGCCTCTATATCCACATTGCTGTTCATTCCAGAACCTTTAGCTATAATTTTTCTCTTATTTTCATCTACCTTATCGAATTTTACGTTAGCCTTATATTCTCCTTTTATAAATCCGATTCCAGTTACCCCTACCAGTTTGTACTCTTCACCTTCCTTACTAAAACTTTTAATTCCGGGGAAACATTGAGAAACTTGTTCTGGGTTATCCAATAATTTGAGAATTTGATCTTTCGATGCGTTTATGTTAATTGAACCCTCATATTTCATAAGTAACTGTTGGAACACTAGTATATATGAATATAGGAGTCTTAATTCTTGCGGCGGGAGAGGGAAAAAGATTCGGAGGAAATAAGCTTATCGCCAAAATAGACGACACTCCCATAATTATAAGAACGATTAGAATTTATGATAATTTCGAAAAAGTAGTTGTCATAGGTAAGTACGTTAATGAGCTAATTCCTCTCCTTACGGATCAAATTGTCATATATAATCCATTCTGGAGAGAAGGAATGAGCACATCAATAAAACTTGGGTTAAGATTCTTTAGAAATTATGATGGTGTTATAATCGCGCTAGCCGATATGCCGTTTGTATCAAAAGAGGATGTAAAGAAAATAGTAGATGGGTTTAAGCCTAAATGCAAAGCCGTAATTCCAGTGCACAACGGAAAAAGAGGAAATCCAGTGTTAATTTCAAAATATCTTTTCGAAGAAATGGAAAAAATAAGCGGTGACGTTGGAGCTAGAGTTATACTAAACAAGTTGAAAGAGGATGAGTTATGTTTTGTAGAGTGTAGCGAAGGAGTACTAATTGATATAGATAAAAAAGATGACTTAATGCGCTTTAGGGATCTCCATCCTTAATTTTTGTGATGCAAACTTTATTGCTTCAACTATGTTTTGATAGCCAGTACATCTGCACAAATTACCTGAGATCCCTTCTCTAATCTCCTCTTCTGTGGGATTTGGATTCTCCTTAAGTAACCAATATGCTTCCATTATCATCCCGGGGGTACAGTATCCACATTGTAGTCCATGCTTCTCCCAAAACGCTTCTTGAATCGGATGTAGTTTGCCATCCTTAGCTAATCCCTCGATCGTTAGAATATCGGCACCATCAGCCTCAACGGCTAATAATGTACACGATTTAACGCTCCTTCCATTCATAATTATGGTACATGCTCCACAATTACTAGTATCACATCCAATATGAACTCCAGTAAACCCTAACTCTCTAAGTACGTGTACTAATAGCCTTCTTGGTTCCGTCTCTACTTCATAATCCTGGCCGTTTACTTTTAGGTGGATTTTTACTTTTTGATCTTTTTCAAATATTTTCATTTCCTATCACCTATTTAATGCAGTTAAGATTGCTCTCTTAGTCATAACTTTTACCATCTTCTTTTTATATTCTGCTGAGCCTCTAATATCTGAGGTCGGATTAGCGTAATCCATTGCCTTTGTAGCAGCTTCTTCAATTAATTTTTCTGATATTTTATTTGACAATAATATTTTTTCTGCCTCTGATGCTCTTACTGCAGTCCTATTCACAGCAGTTAATCCGATTCTAGCATCTTCTATGATGTCTCCATTAACTTTTAGTGCTACAGCAACGCCAACAATTGCAAAATCTCCCGCTCTTCTTTCCAATTTTTGGTAAGAGAATTTATATCCTTTAAGTAAAGGAACCTCTATTTCGGTTACTAGTTCGCCTTGATTTAGATCTGGCGTAAACATATCTTTAGCGAAAGACGAGAAGTTTTCTACTCTTTCTCCTCTTGTACTACTAATCTTAATTTTAGCATCCATCGCTATTAGTGCTGCTGGATAATCTGCAGATGGGTCGAGGTGAGATATACTACCACCTATCGTACCCATATTTCTAACTTGAGGATCAGCTATTTTTGATGCAGTTTCACTTAACAATGGTATATTTGCCTTCATTATATCATAGTGCGTTACTACTGAACCTATTTTAACTACATTACCTTCAACTTTAACGTAATTTAACTCTGGTAATCTCCTTATTTCTACTAGGTATGATGGTCTTAATATTCTAAGTTTTAACATTGGTACTAAGCTATGTCCTCCAGCTAGAGGTTTGGCATCATCATGCTTTTCCAGAAACTCCAATGCCTCTTTCACATTATCTGGAATTACGTAACCAATCTTTGGCGGATACACATGCTTATTATCTAATAGACCCTTATATACTTAGCTCATAAATTTCAACACCTATAGAGGTTAAGAGAGTGAAAGTCTACATCATCCATAACTGCAGACCAAATCATTTTACAAAAATATTGCTTTTAATTTTTATTTAAAAATAATGAGATTAAACCATTATAAAACATGATAATATTAAAATGGAAGAGTAGGCGATACTAATATTAAGGTAATACGGATCATGAACGTACTTCATTCAATCAACTTACAAAAATAAGATAATTAAGACTTTTGAAACATTTTTAATAGGTCAGATTTATTTTCAGCGAGGACGATTTTTGGGCCTACCGGTAAGGAAGAAGTTCACAGAATCAAGCTAAAAATCGTGTAGATTGATAAATAAATTTATTTTTATCGTAAATATGAAAACTTGTTATTTAATGTATTTTTCTGGTCTCTTCTTAAACTCAGCCATGCACATTGGACTGCAGAAATAATAGGTATTTCCCTTATAACTAAAAGTATAAGGTTTACCTCTTATTTCATCTCCACACACTGTACACTTCATCTTTATCACTTAATTTTCCATAAGTATTCCCTAAATTTAACAACTTCGCCAATTACAATAATTGCAGGAGACGTAACATTGTTTTGTTTAACTATGGTAACTAGATCTTTCAATTCTCCTATAAACACTCTTTGTTTGTTAGTTGTACCATTCTCTATCACTGCAACGGGCTCTTTCTCGTCTCTTACTTTCCTCAGTATATTAGTTAATTCCTCTATTTTTCTAATTCCCATAAGAATTACTAAAGTTCCCTTTTGAGGTATGTAGGCTTCATCAATTACTTTATCCTCAGACTGGGTCCCTGAAATCACAGTAAATCCACTTGATGAGTAGATTCTACTAGTAACCGGAATACCCGCATATGCTGGAACGGCTATTGCACTAGTTATTCCAGGTACAACTTCACATTCTATACCTTTTGATATTACATAAAGGCATTCCTCTTCTCCTCTTCCTAGAACGTAGGGATCTCCTCCTTTTAATCTAACTACTTTTTTATTTTCAATAGCCTTTTTTACCAATAATTCATTGATCTCGTTTTGTATTACATAATCTCCAATATTCTTGCCAACGTAAATTTTTTCTGTATCCGATTTACATAAATCAAGGAGTTCTTTTGGAATAAGTCTATCATAAACTACTACGTCAGCTTCCCGTAATAATTTCAGTCCTTTAATAGTTATCAATTCTGGATCTCCTGGACCTGCACCAACTAAGTAAACTTTACCAACCATTAAATTCCTCCTACTTTTCTGAAAATATAAATTGCAAATAATACGCCTTCTGGGAATTTTATGCCATAAACAAGGATTATTACCGAATTAAGCAATAGTTGAGAAGGTATATTAAATATATTAGAAGCTAGGTATAATAATAGTAAATATATGGTATCACCTGCAAATCCTAAGCTAAATAACAAGAGTTTTTCCGTGAACTTAAGAGAGGGTATTATGTAACCTATTATAAAACCGCCAACGAATTCGCTGGCAAATGAGAAAACGAACAGTAGCTGAAGTTTCAGTACTACTGTATATACTTGTGGCAATAGCCATGGTACGATCAATAAAATTCCAGTTATCAAAAATATTATGGCTCGTTTCCTCAATATTAGCGACACAACTGGAATTTTTTCCCCTTCATTTTCAATAAATTTATCCCTTGGCGTATTAGAGATTAACACATACCATCCTAATACGCCCCCGGAAAGTATCGGACCTTGATATGAGAGTAGTCTATCTACTGGATCTACGAATACGTAAACTACAACCGAGACTACTAGTAAAGAAAAACCAATATATTTAGCGAGTTGCGTTAAGTCCATCAAGGTAAAAATATCGTATACACTATTTTATCTTTTTCATCAATCTTATTTATTAGCTTGACACCTTTCTCACTCATCATATTTAGCCACATTTCTACTTGCGATTCTTGTGATCCCTTAATTGCAATTACCTTAACTTCCTTATTTCCTCCTACCTCTAACCAAAATCTTAATAACCTTATAGCTGGCGAATCCGCACCACATCCTGTCCCTGCTTTAGTTAAGTCTAGTTCCTCCATTTTTAATCAATATATCATCTTAGAACTAACGTTTAATATTTTTTTATTCTCTAGAAAGTAAATCTTATCCCACTTTTCCTTCCTCATTTTGCTGATTATCGACTTTATTAAGACGATTGTGTTACAAAATGCCCCATTGCAACTTGTGAATTGAACGTCGGTATAATCTATATTTCTAATTAGTTCAAGTTCCCTTTCGTTACCCGTTCTAAAAATAACAATTTGCCTATTCTGTGTCATAAAAATCGGCGAGTGACAGAATTGCTCAAATCTTTCACTGTTGGTACTATAGCCAAAAATTTCTGCAAATTTAAGCTTAGCATAATATGCTATTCCATAACTTTCTTTATATCCTATAAAAAATGGATTATTAGTCAATTCTAATAGGCTATCAACTTTCGTAACCTCATCCTCCTTTTCTCCCGCTAGTGAGTACACTGCACTTAAACTCATTAGAAACGATAATGTACCAGGTAGTGGTCTAGTGGGTTTATAAGGGATGAGAATTACGTAATCTGCCAGTTTAGCTAATTCTGATTCTTCATTTGAAGTTATTACATATATCTTCGTCTTTCCTTTAAATTTATTTGCGAGCAATATATTCGATTTTGGTCTACCTGAAACGGAAACTATTACTAAAGGATGTTCCAGATTTTCATAGGAATACCCCTCAAATGGATCTAAAGCCATAAATCTACCGTTACTTTTTCCCTCTATAGTGAGGGCTACTGCGTAAGAGTCTCCCGCTCCCGTAATATATGCTTTATCTAACTTTATATCTACATTTACCCTATAATTTTGAGATATCTCGTTTTCAATTAAGTCTGCGTACATTAAATAACTTTAATTAACATCGTGTTTAATAGTCTTTCAAGAGCAATGAAAGTTTTAATAAAGGCAGGTTTAGTTTTAGGGGCACCTAAGCCTCTGCGTAATGTGTACATTGGTATCGATGAGGGGCAAATAAAGGTTATATCAAAGGAACAACCGGAAGATTATGACTATGCAGAATACGTAATAGGGGGAGAAAACAGAGTAGTCGCACCGGCTTTTGTTACTACACATTCATTTCTATATTTATATCCTTTTAGATATCGGATATTCTCCGGGAAGGCTAATGCGTTCCAGTTAATGTCAACACTCTCACCTAATGATATTTATTACTTCTCTCTCATGGGTGCATATCATCTAGTAAAAACCGGAGTCACTACAGTTGTGACGTCAGGGCCTAATTTAGATATGATAGCAAGGGCAGTTTCAGAAGTTGGATTAAAACCAGTATTAGCTGTTGGTGTTGATTGCCCAGATTCTAAAGAAGATTGGGAGAGAGAGTTCACCACGTTATATAACAGATGGTCAAATAAGAATGAAAATAGGGTAATTTTACGCTTATGTAGTGACACATATTCTAAGGAGGTTTTTGAAATCTCTGAGCAGTACAATCTTCCAATTCTCTTAGAGAGATTTGTCAGCTTAGAGAATATTAGCGGTAATGCCGTGAACATAATAGGATTAGGAGGTGGAGCAAGGAAAGATTTGGATATCATAAAACAAAAGGGATTTCATTTAGCGCTAACACCATCTTATGAGATCTCACAATTCCCCCTAAGCCAATATAAACCATCAATATCCATAGACCTCTCACCAACATTTGATATTAGACATGAGGTGTCAACTAGTTTAACTAGGCTTATTCTGACGCCTGAAGAATCGCTTTATGCAATGACAATATGGGGTTATACACAGTTAAAATATAATGATAGAGGAGCTATTGAGAACGGAAAAGTCGCTGATCTAGTTGTGTTCGAAGTTAGAGAACCTCCAGCTTTTCCGTTAGACTATGATAGCCCATACGAATCAATAATATTTAACCTTTCTACTCCCGAAACGGTGCTTGTAAATGGGGAAGCAGTATTAGACGGAGGAGTTCCACTGAATGTTGGAATAAAGCATATCGAAAAAGCTATGGAGAGGCTTGAAGATGTCGATAAAAGAATGGTTAAACCAGCGAGACATTTGGAAAAGGATTGAGATTGTAGGAGATATAGCGATAATTGGAATTCCATTTAATAAGAAACCAGAAGATCTTATAGAAATAGCAAATAAATTACTTTTAGGTCTACCTTACATAAAGTCAGTATGGGGAAGATATAGAGACGTATCTGGTACTTATAGATTATCTACCTATGTTCATTTAGCTGGTGAAAGAAGAAGTGAGACAATATATAAGGAGCATGGTTGTAAGTATCTATTGGATTTCACCAAGGTATTCTTCTCTGAAAAGTTGTCATATGAGCATTTAAGAGTAGCTAGGCAAGTCAGGAAAGGAGAAGTAATAATAAATATGTTTTCTGGCTTTGGCCCGTTTTCAATACTTTCTGCAGTTTTAGGTAAGCCTAAAATGGTGTATTCAATAGATGTTAATCCTTATGCGTACTATTACATGATGGTTAATATAGAGCTTAATAGAGCATACGAAGTAATTCCAGTTTATGGGGACGCTTTTAAGAGAATATATGATCTTGAGGATGCAGACAGAATAATAGCTCCTTTACCCGAATTAGATGATGAAGCGTATGAAGTTGCACTACAAAAAATAAAGAAAGGAGGTATTATTCATCTTTATGCTGAGATTGATGTAAATAAGGGAGAAGATCCCATTAGAATTGCTATGAACAAATACAAGGGGGCTTATTTTGGTAGAATAGTTAGGAGTGTTAATCCTCATAAATACCATGTAGTTGTTGATATAAGGGTAAATTGATGGTATTATAACATTTATTAAATGATGTTACAAATGGGTAATGAGATAAAGTGTCAAAAGAGAATATATTTGATGCTTTAAAATCTGGAAAAGTAGATTATGTAAGAGTCGAATTTATAGATATATTAGGAAATACTAAAGGTAGGTCATTAAGAAGGGCTGAATTTGAAAATATTATAAATAACAATAAAGGAGTTGATTATCCTGAATCCCTATCATTAATGGATTATAAGGATAGACCAATAAAATCAAAATATGAAGACATTATCGCCTTACCAGATTTAAATACGTTTGTGGTAATACCATATTTAGAAAGAACGGCTCGAGTGCTATCATTTCTTACGCAACCTGATGGTTCCCCTTACCCTTTTTGCAGTAGATCAATACTTAATAAGGCAATAGAGAAGTTAAGAGAAGTAGGTTATACGTTGCAAGTCTCATTTGAACCCACATTTTACTTACTGGATTCCTCATTAAACCCTGCAGATTATTCAAAAGCCTTCTCGTTAGAGGGATTATTGGAGCAACAGAATTTCCTTAAATCTCTAATAAAATACTTAGAGGAGATTGACATACAAGTTGAGACTATTAATAAACATTATGGACCAGGGCAGTATGAGGTTAAACTGTCTCAAAAACCAGTATTAGAAGCTGCAGATTCATTGATTTCCAGTAGAGAGATAATAAGAGATACTTCTAGGATGAACGGTTTAATCGCAACTTTCATGCCCAAACCATTTAAGGATTATCCTAGTAGCAGTATGGATATTACACTGACTCTTCAAACTCCAGATGGTAAAAACGTAATGTATGATCCTAATGATCCTAAAGGATTTGGGCTTAGCAAGATTGCATATAATTTCATCTCTGGGATTGTTGAACATCTACCTGCAATAATATCCATAGCTGCACCTACAATTAACTCTTACAAGAGATTTAAAGAAGTAGTAACTCCGAACATGCCAGGTATAGGCACCGAGAGGCATTACATTCTGAGGATACCGAGCTATTATAGAGATACTCAGTTTGTAGAATTTAGGCTTGCTGATCCACTAGCAAATCCGTATTTGTTACTATCTACAATAATTTATGCTGGTATTGACGGCATAGAGCGGAATCTCATGGTTAGTGTAAACGAATACTATGGTACTCTTCCCCAGACTCTAAAAGAATCTTTAAGTAAGCTAGAAAATGACACATATATAAAGTACAATTTAGGTCAAGATTTAATATCAACATATGTTAATATTAAAAATATAGAGATAGACGAATACGAATCTCAAATAACTGAATGGGAGAAGGGATATTATCTCAAGGCAGGATGGTGAATGCTAGCTGCTGTTTTTAGAAAAATTGGATCTACTCTAGAACTAGAAGAAGTAAAGGAACCTACAGGTGGAATAATCCTTAAGGTGCTAGCTACAGGTCTTTGTCATGGAGATCTACATATCATAAGTGGAGATTGGAAGTATGACATAAAGATAGAAACTCCGAGAATACTAGGACATGAAATTGTGGGAGAAGTAGTTAATGATACCAATACTCTGAAAAGTGGTGAAAAAGTTTTAGTATACAATAGCATAGGTTGTGGAAGCTGTAAGTATTGTAGAGCGGGTAAATATCAGTATTGTGAGAGAGTCAAAGTTATAGGCCTTCATATGGATGGAGGATTTGCTGAATATGTCAAAATTCCCAGTGAAGAAATTTTACTTAAAATAGATGGTGATCCTATTGAGATAGCACCATTAGCAGATGCTGGCATTACTGCGTATAACTCAGTAAAGGGCATATCCAGTGACGATAATGTACTTATAATAGGCACTGGTGCCGTAGCTTTGTTAGGGTTACAAATTTTAAAGTCGAGAGGGGTTAACGTAACGGTAGTAGGACGTAATCATAATAGGCTAAACAAAGCCAAAGAATTAGGTGCAGATGATGTAATTAGCATTAATGGAAGATCCACAATAGCAAGTGTGATTAGGGGTTATACATTCAATTACATTATAGATTATGTAGGTAGTAATGATACTCTTTTGGACTCAATATGGCTATTAGATAGGGAGGGTGAATTAAGGATTGTAGGGGAATTTGGTGGGACGTTAAATATCCCAGAACAATTATTAGTGCTAAGAGGAATTAAAGTACGTGGAATATTGTATGGTAGTTTAAATGATCTAATCAATGTTTATAAGTTATATGTAGAGGGGAAGATAAAAACAATAGTACAAAAATACAGATTAGATGATATTAACAAGGCGATAGCAGATTTAGCGGAAGGTAGAATTGTGGGTCGCGCAGTTATAGTACCTCCCTAAGATTTTTGGCTCTGTGATGAAATATTATCTAGGAACTTTTTGAGCAATTCTACGTTCTCCTCATGTGTTGATTTCCTTCTTATATCTACATAAATTCCTAACTTTCTAGCTTTGTTCACGTCTAGCCCTACTTTTTCTAGTTCTCCTATACTGAATCCTCTGCCAACTCTTTTATCTTTCCTTTCATGTCTATATTCAAATCTGTAATTTGGTCTTTTTATGATAGCTCTGGGGTTTTCCATACTAATCTCGCCATAATTTAAATATACTACTCTTTAAAAGTTTTATTTCAATTAATTAGCTAGACATTGCTTTAAACCTAAATGGTCTTTTACCACTTACCTCAACTCTTACGCCAAGAAATCTCTTTATGACTTCTAAATTTGTAGACGCATGTGTTGTCAATTCAGCTCCAGTGTATTCACCTCCGTAAAGTGATGCGAATATCATAAGCATATCGCTCATATGTCTATCTACAGCAGCTCCAGTTTCTAGATCTTCAATAAGCATGTTAGCAGCTTCTTGTCCTACTATTTCAGCCCTTTTTCCTCTCTCTCCTAGTGAATCGGCTCCGATTATGCTATTTTCACCTATTGCAGCAAGTGCTATTCCGCTACCTTTACTTCTCTCTCCTTGTCTCACATCAATTTGTAGGTCAATCGGAACTCCTAGTGTAGATAGAACTGCTTTTGCTGAGCTTAATTGCCTTTCTGCTATATGTTGTGGTAAAGACGAAACATGGGAGATGCCTTCAACTTTTACTAGTTTACCAAATTCTAATATACTGAAACTCGTTGGATTACCACTAACGTTCTCTATTGCAATTTCACCGCCACCTTCAGGGTAATGGCCTCTTCTTATTAGCTCTATTTTAGCATCAATTCCAATTTTTCTTAGGATTCGTAGATATACCAATCTGATATAATCGATTGTGGGGGATTTGGGGACATCGGTTCCTCCTTTTATTCTTATTTTTGCATTTCTATTTAGAATAACGGGTATTATAGTTTGCAATATTAGTGTTACGCTTCCTGCAGTTCCAATATCCACTTCTATATTAATATTATTTTTAACTTCATGTGGAATGAAAATTAGTTCTTTAGAACCTAGCTGATCTCCTTTTGTCTCAGCATCAGATATCATTTTCATTGCTTTTACTGCCCACAAATGCTGTCTCTGCAACCCTGGATTATCTCTGTTAGCTCTAATGTTGTAAATTTTAAAAGGCTTGCCAGTTATTACTGAGAGCGTAAGTGATGTTCTTAATATTTGCCCTCCGCCTTCACCAAAAGAGCCGTCTATCTCAATCATTAGGTGAATTATCTTGAGGATTAAATTAAAGTCTCTTGCTAAAATATATGGTGAGGAAGAATTGGCTGTAATACCTCTAGCTGAAAATGGCTATTTCATTGAATGTTTAAATTTTTATGAAGATGTAGAAGGGGGAAGGCAAGCTAGACTGGTGGTTGTTTTAGATAAATTTGGATTAATAAAGGGCGATCAAATAAATTTCATAAAAGGTAAAAAGACCTTTGTTGACGCTGAGGGCATTGAAGAGGATTTTAGAAAAATACAATTAGTGATGAAACTAGATAAAATAGCAAGGATGTTTAAAGTACCCTTATATTTTGATATTGAAATAATTAATAGCCCGGATAAGTCCAAGAGGGGAATTAAAGGCCTTTACAATTATCTAGAGGTACACAAACAAATCAATATAAGTAAATTGAATGGTTTAGTAAGCTTAGATGTTGAAGAATCTGTCTAATCCTGATGCTTCTATAAATTTACTGAATCTAACACCTATTCTTCTTACTCTTCTTTTATCCTCCTCAAGAAGTTTTTGTAGTAATTTTACTGATTCATTATAAGCAGTCTCCTTACTGATTCCATGATTAAATGTCTTACCTCTACTTATAATATCTAAATCCTCCATCACTGCAACGACATGAAGTGTCTTTGGGATTTTTCCATTTAATTTGATGTAGCCTTCATCTATCGCTCTAAACAGATACGGCTTGATCTCTTCTACATCCCTGGTATTTCTCTTCATCGTGACTATTCTTCCAATACTTTTTCTCACTCTTTTTTTAATAGGCTCATTATACTCATCTCTAGCTAAGGATATTAGATATTTAGCCTTAGCTTCACCTATAATCCTCTTAACCGTGTTGAAATCTACATTTAATATATCGAGGAGTTTATTTACGCCTATATTTCTCAATTTCTCAGTAAGAACTTTACCAACTCCTGGAACCTCACTTATATCTAATTGGGCTATTAGAGCTTTTACTTCCTCATCGTCAATAACCTTTAATCCATTAGGTTTGGCCATTTCCGCTGCGATCTTTGCAAATACCTTATTTTTCGAGATTCCAATTGTCACTGTAATTTTTTCCCTTTCATATATTTTGTTTTTTATTTCCAAGCCTAAAGAGTACGCTTCCTTATAATCTCTAACTTTATCGGTTATATCCACATAGGCCTCATCTATGCTAGCAACTTCAATCTTATCGGAATACTCTCTTAGTAAACTCATAATTCTATCGGAAACTTGTTGATATATTTCTTTTCTCATGGGTAAATAAACTGCATTAGGCAATATTCTCTTGGCCTCAACTATCGGCATACCTGCCTTTATTCCGAATTTTCTAGCCTCGTAATTTGCAGTGGCTACTGCACCGCTGTCTTCAAACCTGCCCGAAAAAACGCAAACCACTACAGGCTTGCCTTTCAGTTGCGGATTTAATACCTCTTCAACTTGAGCGTAAAAGTAATCAAAGTCTACGAAAAGAACTATCATTTACATGTAACATTTGGTCTCTTTTTCCTTAAATATTCTCTTATCTCATCTAATCCAGGCGAGGAGATTCCACCTATTCTTGTAACCTTAAGCCCAGATGCTACACTGGCAACTTGAAGGCTCTTTATAATGTCCCTCTCCTCAGTGTATGTTACGTTAAAGGCCGCGTCAAACACATCGCCTGCTCCAGTAGTATCTACTACCTTATCAACTTGTATTGGCTCAACTGTACACTCCTCTGTTTCCGTAATGATTTTAGCTCCTTTCTTACCCATTTTAACTACGATAAACCTAGCCTTTATATCCTTATCTTTAACGTATTCGTACTCCTTTTCATTTACGTATAGAATGTCTACGTCGATCGTCTCTATATTTTTGGCTTGTGGTCCGGGGTCGTAAGAAATTAGCTTTGCATATGGATCTCTTAAGACTACATTAGGCGATACTGATGCAAAGTGTATTACATCAAATAACCCGAAATGTCTTTTAACATCTTCTCTAGTCAGTAATATAGACGCACCGAGTTTCCTCACCATGGATAAACTTCCGTCATTTCTTAAGAATATTAAGGCCATACTTGGTTTCTCATTTACTTCCTCTACGTACTCTAACCCTACACCCAATTCCACTACTTTTTCCATTAAACTTTTAACTACTTCATTTTTTCCAACTTTTGCCAATAACTTTGCTGAATGTCCTAATTTGGTCACAGCTACGGCGTAATTTGTAGCCGCTCCACCAGGTAATATTTCAAGAATGTCTGTCATGTGATTAGAATCTGTAGGTGGTATAGAGTCCAATTTCACTATTATATCAATATTGAACCTTCCAACAGCTAAATGTATCAACTATATCACCTTTTCAGACAGCCGCCACTCAATCACTTTATCAGTCCCAAAGGTCTTCATCACGAGTTATTCTTCATTTAAAACATTAATAAAGCTTACACAGAAGAGAACTTCTTATTAGGGGATAAAATTTAGAGTTAATCTCAAAAGCTTTATTATATATTAATAGTATGATATGTCAGAGATACGTGAAATAAAGAAACCAATACGCGAGAAGGCTAGTATTCATAGTCATATTAAGGGTTTAGGCTTAGATGAGAGCGGTAAAGCAAAGTTCATTGCTGATGGCTTAGTAGGTCAGGCTGAAGCTAGGGAAGCCGCAGGTGTAGTCGTTCAATTGATAAAACAAGGTAAAATGGCTGGAAAAGGAATACTATTTGTTGGACCTCCCGGTACTGGAAAAACTGCATTAGCTGTTGCTATCGCTAAAGAACTAGGAGAGGATACGCCTTTTACCGCTATAAATGCCTCAGAGATATATTCCACTGAACTTAAGAAAACTGAGATATTGACTCAACTTATAAGAAAATCTATGGGTGTGAGAATCAGAGAGAAAAGATTAGTATATGAGGGTGTAGTAAAGGATAGAAAGATAAAGGTAGCAAGGAGTAGACTGAATCCTTATTCGCAAGTTCCAGTAGAGGCGCAAATAACATTAGTTACTAAAGACGATGAGAGAACGTTATCCGTAGGTGAGGAAATAGCCCAACAATTAGTCTCTTTAGGAGTTAAGAAAGGTGACGTTATTATGATTGATGCTCAAACTGGTCAAGTCATAATTGAAGGGAAGGCAAAAGGATTTGAAGGAGCTAAGACATATGATATAGAAACGTCAAAAGTTATAGAAATGCCCACTGGGCCAGTAAAGAAAGAAAAGGAAATAACTACAACACTTACTTTGAATGATTTAGATTTAAACTTAGCTGCAAGAAACCTAGCAGTCACAGCAATTTTCTCATTTTTCACAGAAAGGGAAATAAGTGAGGATATTAGGAAAGAAGTGGATAGGTTAGTTAAGGATTGGATTAATCAAGGTAGAGCCGAATTAGTTGTTGGTGTGTTATTTATAGACGATGCGCACATGCTTGATTTAGAGGCCTTTTCATTCCTAACTAGGGCTCTCGAATCTGAATTGGCACCAATATTAATTCTCGCAACTAATAGAGGGCTTACTAAAATTAGAGGAACAGATGTGGAATCTCCTCATGGCGTTCCCTTAGATCTGTTGGATAGACTATTGATAATACCCACTAGGCCATATAATGCGGATGAGATTAAGGAAATAATTAAGATAAGAGCTGACGAATTGGAAATAGAACTCGATCCTCCAGCTTTAGAAGAGTTAACGAAAATAGGCGTAGAAAATAGTTTAAGATATGCTGTACAATTGTTAGAGCCTTCGTTGGTGATCGCCCAAAGAAATAATAGGAGCGTTATAAAAGTTGAGGATGTGAGAGAAGCCTCCAGATTGTTCTCAGATGTAAAAAGAAGTGTTAAATTTGTAAGGGAGTATGAGAATCTATTATTGAAATGATGTCTGGTGACGGCTCTGAACTAGTGATGTAGCCTAAAAGTCTGATCAGCATTTTTAAATATTCAAAAAGTTATTTTTTGATGTGAAAGTAGGTTTAGTTTATTATGGGGGACAGTATAATCACTTAATATTAAAAAACGTCAAGTACTTAGGGTCTGACATAGAAGCCGTAATTCCAGATAAACCGGTAGAATACATGAAGAAATTTGATTGTGTCATATTTAGTGGAGGTCCCTATTCGGTAGCCTCTGAAATACAAAAAATGGGAAACTCACCGCTTTATATAAAGGAGTTGAAAGTTCCGATCTTAGGTATATGTTTAGGACATCAACTAATTGCGCATGTACTAGGTGGTATTGTAAGGAAGGCTTTAAATCCAGAGTATGGGCTTACTAGAATAAATATATTTGAAGAGGATACTATTCTTAAAGGTTTCCCACCCCAAATTAACGTTTGGGAAAGTCACACTGATGAGGTAGTTGAACCACCACCTAACTTTAGAATACTAGCTAGTAGTAGTAATGCTAGAGTTCAAGCCATGGTAAATTCTGATAATACGATATTTGGAGTTCAATTTCACCCTGAAGTGAAACATACTGAGAAGGGAATTGATATATTTAAGAATTTTCTAATGGCCTGTAAGAAGTAACCTTCATTTCAATTCATTCTCAACTTTCTCGTTGCTTTCTATGATACGTCTTTTTACTTTCTCCGGTAACGCGTAATCCTCTCTCCTCTCATCCAACCTGCCCTTTAGAACGATTCCTTTCCCATTCACAATGTCTATTTCCCATACATGCTTATCGTGATCAGTTTGCCTCATTTTCTCAATCAATATATATCTATGTAATTCGCCATTTCTTATTAGCCGTCTAAATCTTATTATCCCATCGGCAACATGCTCTACACCAAATCCAAAAGCTTGTGATGTGGTTATGGCATATTGTGATGTCGCATATATTGTAAAATTCCATTTATTTAGAACTCTCTTAAGATAATAGCTTATTTTTCTAGCCATTGCGGGTTTATCTAAGAATAATGCGCTTACAGAATCTATTACTAATCGAGCTTTACCATAGCCTAACTTCTGCTTAGCTTCTATTATTTTGTTCACTAACTCATCCGGGGAGAGATTTACAAGTGACCACTGATCCTCCTTTTCCTTCATTAACGCATCGATAATTATCAATTTCTTTTCTATATATTCATCGAAATCCCAATTGAATTGTTTAGCCTGTCTGATTATTGAATCTCTACTTTCTTCAGTTGTTACATAAATACAAGGATCCCCATCTCTCAATCCTTGTGATACGAAGTGTAATGAAAATATCGTCTTGCCGGTACCCGGTTCTCCCGTAAGCGCTACAAAGAATCCTTGAGGTATCCCACCTTGTATTAGTTTATCGAAGTCTGGTATTCCACTGGATATCCTACTTACCATAATCTTAAATATTCTCTTACAAAATTTTAAATTGATCTGTGAAGCTCAGCGGATCTCCTGATGGATAGTGTGATGAGAAATGTACTGGGTTAGGAAAAAAGTAATAGGTGGGTCTAGTATACCATATACTGTAAATGAAATCTTAGAGTGGAAAAAAGAGGGCGTGAAAAGAATACTAGTATTACCAGAAGATTGGGAGATTGAAGAAAGTTGGGGGGATAAGGAATACTATCTATCAACACTTAAGAGCCATGGCTTTAAGTATCTTCACGTGCCTATTCCAGATGGAGGGATTCCTACTGATTCTCAGTTTATTACAATCATGAGATGGTTATTAAGCGAAAAAGAAGGAAATTTAGTTCATTGTATAGGTGGGTTAGGCAGAACTGGTACAATTTTAGCTAGTTATCTAATTTTAATTGAAGGTTTGGACGCTAGCTCTGCAATTGATGAAGTAAGGTCTGTGAGGCCTGGTGCAGTAGGATCGTATGAACAGGAAATGTTTCTATTACGAGTGGAAGGGATGAGAAAGGATTGGTTGAGAAACATCTACTCGAATTTCTAGAAAAATTGCAGTTTCTTATATCTAGGAATATAAATATTGAGCATTATGGTATTGAGAAGATTAAGAGAATTTGCGGTGTAGATGTAGCATATAAGGGAAATATAGGATTTTCAGTAGCTGTTAGCATGGATGTAAGTACTGAAGAGTATCAGTATAAATCATATAGTGGCGAGGTTAGTTTCCCCTATATTCCGGGTTTTCTCTTTATGAGAGAAGCACCTATAATGATGAAAGCAATAGAGGGACTGGAATGTGATTTACTTTTAGTAGATGGTCATGGATTAGCTCATCCAAGAAAGAGTGGAATAGCTACAGTTATTGGAGTTCTTTTAGATTTTCCTACGATTGGCGTAGCAAAGTCAAGGCTTGCAGGAGAATTGATTACGGAAGGTGATATAGTTTACGTCTATCTAGGTGGACAGAAAGTTGGGGTGAAATTTGGTAGATTCTTTTACAGTCCAGGGAATAAGGTTGATCTGCAAGATTGTATAGATCTTGGAAGAAGAGGATATCCTAAAGTCTTAAAAATAGCTGATATGCTTACTAAGAAGTTAAAAAAGGAATAAAAATGAGTATGTAATATCTTAGTTTATGAAAATTGAAGTCCCCACTATCCCAGAATATAATGAAGTTATCTTAGATCCCACTAATACTGCACTAATAATTGTAGATATGCAAAATGATTTTGTGAGAAAAAATGGTAAATTAGTAGTTCCTACTGCTGAAAATACAATACCATTTATAAAGGAACTAGTAAATAAAGCTAGAAACGCTGGTGTGTTGATAGTATATACTCAAGATTGGCACATGAAGGATGATCCAGAGTTTAAGATATGGGGTGAACACGCGTTGGCAGGAACTTGGGGGGCTGAGATAGTAGAGGAACTAAAGCCAGAAAAAGAAGATTTCATAGTAAAGAAATATAGATATGATGCATTTTTTGAGACATCTTTAGATTATATCCTTAGAGTGAAAAACATCAAAAATACTGTAATTACTGGCACTGTAGCAAATATTTGTGTGCTACATACTGCAGGTAGTGCAGCATTAAGGTGGTATAATGTAATAATACCTAAGGATTCAATATCGGCAATAACCGAGTTTGACTATTACGCAACATTAAGACAAGTTGACTTTTTATATAAGGGTAAGGTAACTAATTCAGCAGGTATTAAGTTTGAAAGGTAGATAAAAGTTGGAATATTACGCTATTGTTCATAATGACTTCGACGGTACTGCGTCTGCTGCAGTATATGCTAGAGCAGTAGGTTCATTACCTAAGACTACCTTCTTTACAGAACCAAATAAATTACATTCACTTTTAGGATCATTGGAGCTTAGAGGAGTGTATAATATCATGATAGCTGATCTAGGAATAAATGCTAGTACTTTTAATAATATTATAAGTGAGCTGAAAAGGCTTATAGATCAAGGAGCTAAGATAGAGTGGTTTGATCATCATGTATGGAAAGAAGAATGGAAAGATGAGTTAAGAAAAATAGGAGTTAACGTATATCATGATACTTCTACATGCGGTGCAGGAGTTATATATAAATATAAGAACCCTAATGATGAATTCTCTAGAAAATTAGCATCTGCGGATTGTTCAGTTGACATATGGCTTCATAATGATCCCATGGGAGAGAAGCTTAGGAGAATAGTTGAGAATAATAAGGATTTCTCATGGAAAAATGAATTAATAAAAATTTTCTTTAATGGAATATTATGGAATGAGACCTTCGATAAAATACTAGAGGAAGTAGTTTCGAAAGAATTGGAGGGATATAAAAAGGTTATGAAAAGCTATAAACTAATAAACGTTGATGGGCAAAAAGTAGTAGTCGCAGTTAGATGGAAAGGTCCCCCAGATATTAGTTATGCATCACAATTTTTAATGACAAGGACTGGTGCTTCAGTGTTTGCTTCAGCTAATGGTAAAAGCATATCTTTTAGAAGTAGGGATATTGACGTAAGGCAGTTTGCAGTTAAGTTAGGAGGTGGAGGGCATCCATTGGCAGCAGGTGCTCAATTAAAAGTACCACTAATATATAGATTTCTTAATAAGCTTGGAGTTAAAGGTCCAATGTTAAATTGGGTTTCAAAGGTTGTGCAGAACACAATTTTAGAAATAGGTTTTAATAAATATCAAGATAATAGCAAGGACAAAAAGAATGTTTCGCTTTATTAAAGAAGAGTCTGTATTGTTACTAACCTCTTATTTGCAGGTAATGCTACATTGTATACTCTAACGTTTTTAACTAAGGAAAAAGTTCTTTTGGCAAAGTGAGCATGACCGTGAAGTGCTATATTGGGCAGACATTCTTTTCCCTTTAACGATAATTCTTCTATCACTCTATATCCTAGATATGGATAAACACTTTTTCGCTCGCCAAATACTGTTTGAAATGTACTAGCGTAGTGTGTCACTAGAATTTTAATGTCTGCCTTGGAATTGCAAATCATTTCAGTAATTTTTTCTAGTCTCCTCATGTAAAAATTCTCATCTACGCCATTACTAGCTTGCCAAACGGTGGGTTTTTCCAAAACACCTTCACTGCCAACTATCAGAATTTTCCGCCCACCGACATCAATTTCTGTCTTATCGTCTTCTAGCCAAATTATATCACTGTATTTTTCTCTATAATACTTTCTATTTTCTACAAAATCCTCATTTCCAAACGTGGATATTATGTGCTTTACTCTCTTTTTTAAGGCCTCGTATATTGGACTGAAATGTTGGTAATACCCCCTCTCTACTAGATCACCCGCCAATATTGCTAAGTCAGCTTTAATATCTATAATATCCCTTAAGGCTAGAAAGAATTCATTCAAATACTTTGGCGAGTGTATGTCTGAAGTCGAGATAATAAGCACATATATACCTTTCCTTCTAAACTTATAAAATATGGAAGTTGAAGGAATCGCAGATCTTCCTTTACATACTGGTCATGTTCCTGCTTGGCTAATACCTATTATGAGACGATTATCAAAAGCCATAATTGAGGTTATGCTTATAGAATGGGGACCTCAAAAAGTTGTAGAGAGATTTTCAAATCCTCTATGGTTTCAAGCATTTAATAATGTCATCGGTATGGATTGGGACTCATCTGGTTCCACTACTGTGACTTTAGGCATTTTAAAGGACGTTATTGATCCTAAAAATCATGGGTTTGCAGTACTTGGCGGAAAAGGAAAAAATGCTTTAAAAGTTCCAGAGGAAATAGATAGATTGCCTTTTGACATAGATAAAAATAAAATTAAAAGGATAAGTAAAATTGTAGCAAAAGTAGATACTACGTTAGTTCAAGATGGCCATCAACTTTATCATCACTCTCTTCTCTTAACTGAGGATGGTAAATGGAGTATAGTTCAACAAGGAATGAATGTTGAGACTAAATTCGCTAGGAGGTATCATTGGAAGGAAACTGATAATTTCGTAGTGGAACCTCACTCTGCTATTGCAGGTGTTAAAAGCAATACTGTTGTTAATGTTATAGAAAAGGATAGAGATAAGACAAGAAAACTTTTATTAGATTTACTAAGGGAAAATCCAAGCAAAATTATATCTCTGTATAATAAGGCTAAAGCTCTTCTTAATGGACAGGCAACTCTAGATATGTGGATAAAGGGCGGATCAATAGCTTTCGTATCTAAGGAAGCTAGATTAGTGTATATGAAGCCCGTAGATGTCAACAGAATTCAACAGGTTTTAAATGAAATTTATGAGACTAAACCACTTACATTCGAAGAAGCCTTGATTAACGGTTTAGGTCCTTCTACCGCTAGAGCACTCTACCTAATTGCTGATTTAATATATAATGAGCCTCCATCCTATAATGACCCAGTAAATTATCCATATGATCCATTCAAATACGCTCTCGCAATTGGGGGGAAAGATGGAATACCTTACCCAGTAAATAGAAGAGTAGCATGGGAGGTTATATATACTTTAGAAGACTTTATAACTAAAGCTAAGATGGAGGAGAAAGATAAAGAGTTCGCGTTAAGAAAGTTAAAGGAATTAGCTAAGAACAGAGAATAGATTAATTTTTCTTCAAACTGAAACTTTTATGTTATTGGAAATGAGACAAGGGTAATTTATTAACGCTGAGTAGATGGTAGTTCTTAAATACCTATCTTTAAAGATATACTTCATAGACATGTTTAAGCTAAGATTTAACAATAAAGAAGAAGAAGTGTTTGAAAGATTAACGTATACTACTGAGCTTATAGGTGAGGCAGTGAAAATTCTGCAAAGTGAAATGGAATATGTAAGGAGAGGTAGTTATGATCAAATTCCAACACATTTAATCAAAATAAAATCTCTTCATGAAAAAGCTGAGATTATACGTGAAGAAATACTTTCAACGCTTTATGGTGAAGCTTTCTTACCGGACTTTAAAGAGTCTATGGTGATGTTAACACAGGCCCTTTTTAATACACTAAGTTCGGTGAAGGACGCAGCAAGGGCTTTAGGTTCTAGAAAAATAGATCCTAAATGCATGAATGTATTAGCGGAAATGTTGAACACTTACTTAGCATTAGTTAATGAGGCAACAGTTAAAATTCACGAGTTGTCTAGATATTTAAGTTCCGACATGGAAGCAGCGTTAAAGATAGGTAGGGAAATACAAGCTATGGAGAGAGAAGGTGACGATATTAAAGACGCTCTCTTACAAAGGCTTTACGAGATAGAGAAGGAGGTCGATATCATAAGTATATTACAAATGAAAGATATAATCCTATTCATAGATGATATCTTAGATTCATTGGAGGATGCCACGTTAAGTATAGAAGTTTTCTACGCAACGTTAAAGGCCTAATATACTTTTTATTACTCCAAAAATTGCTAATGATAAGATTATTGAGAAAACAGGAGATGTTGACCAGCTTCTAAATATCTGATTTACTTGTTTTCTAACATCTGATGTAAAACTTCTAAAGCTAAGTCCTATTATTCCACCTACTATGGTTTGAGTTATGGATAATGGTATTCCAAAGAGAGTAAATATTTCGTTTATTATATTACTCCCTATTATTGCAGACGAAGCTCCTAGATATCCTAACTTAGTTATACGAAATCCCACTCTAATTGCAATCCTTTGGCTAGTTAAAACCCCTATAGCTGAAGCCACTCCATACAGTGGCAATATAATATAAATTGGTTCAGCTATCAAAGCTGATGATACTATAATTCCTATTGCGTTCGCTCCTACTATAAATGAAGTGAAAGCGGATGCTATCACTATTAAATTCTTATATATAACAATCTGTCGAATGATATGGGTTTCCGATTTTATCAGCCTATTCAACATTGTATATAGGAGAAGGGAGATACCAATTGCAACTACGGGCGATATTATCCATGAACTTACTATTATCCAAAATTTGACCCAATCTAACTTTATCAAACCTCGTGATATTAAGGTTAATATAGCAATAGAAGGGTAAAAAGTTTGACTTAACGAAGATGGAATTCCAGATTTATTCAAATAATAAAACGTTATGATTGAAGACAATAAAGCAGTCAAGATTTCTATAATGACATATAATTCATTCCCTGATATTATTCCATAGACGCTATGTAGCATAGTTAAACTGCCTACTATTACACCAACTAAAATAGAAATCATATTTAGAATATATGCATGTTTTCTTTTTATTGCATTTGTTGCAAACAATATACCTAATGACGTAGCATTGTTATTAGCCCCTATAATATAGCATGATATTAATCCAGTAATAAATAATATAAAATTAAGAATGCTTTGAGTTTGTGTTATCATTTTTCTTTAAATACCCTAAATAGTGGATTATAGCATCCCTTATAAAATCGCTTCTGTTAGCATATCCTAAAACTTTGTATATCTCATCAATCTTATTAACGAGGTCCTCCTCAAGTTTGAAAGATATCGTAGTTGTCCCCGTCATATCCAGTTCGAATTCAATGATATTATCATTAATCATATTATTGTCGGCCTTCTTTAAAGATGTCATGCAGATCAAAAATAGTATATAATATAAGTACATAAACATTTCCATTGAGCTTCCGGCAGTTATACTTATATACTTAAGTTAGAGATTGGAAACTTTTTAATAGGGCTTCCCTCGGAAAATAGGGCAATAGAGCTTAAAAGCCATTTATAAGAAGTAAAGTGATTTTATGAGTGTGGAGTTAGAGTGGATGCTAATAGACGATTTACAATTGCCCAAGGAAGCAATTGAAATTCTAAGAAATAGGGGAATATCTAAGCTTAATCCACCACAAACTGAAGCCGTTAAAAAGGGGTTATTAGATGGAAATAGGCTTTTACTTACCTCACCAACTGGTTCTGGTAAAACGTTAATAGCAGAGCTTGGAATGATTTCTTTTCTCCTAAAAAAGGGAGGTAAGGCCGTATATGTAACCCCCCTAAGGGCTTTAACAAATGAAAAATATACAACATTTAAGGATTGGGAAAAGATAGGATTTAAGGTAGCTATGACCTCTGGAGATTACGATACAGACGACGCGTGGTTAAAAAACTATGATATTATAGTAACCACATATGAAAAACTGGACTCATTATGGCGTCATAGACCCAATTGGCTTAATGAGGTTAATTATTTTGTACTAGACGAGTTACACTATTTGAATGATCCAGAAAGGGGACCAGTAGTAGAAAGCGTAGCAATAAGAGCTAAAAGGAAAAATCTATTGGCATTAAGTGCGACGATAAGTAATTATAAACAAATAGGGAAGTGGTTAAATGCAGAGGCAGTAGCCACAAACTGGAGACCCGTCCCCCTTATAGAAGGGGTTATGTATCCAGAAAAGAAGAAGAAAAAAGAGTACACGGTTATTTTCAAGGATAATACTACTAAGAAGGTTATTGGCGATGATCCAATAATAGCTTATACATTAGATAGCCTTAGTAGAAATGGTCAGGTCTTAGTTTTTAGAAATTCTAGGAGAATGGCTGAAAGTACTGCCTATAAGATTGCGAATTACATGAATTTCATTAACCTTGATGAAAAAGGCTTAGCTGAAGTTGTAAAACAGTTAGATGACATTGAAGAGGGAGGTAGTAATGAAAAGGAGGAGCTTAAATCATTAATAAGTAAAGGTATCGCCTATCATCATGCTGGATTGTCCAAGTCATTAAGGGATGTAATCGAGGAGGCCTTTAGGCAAAGAAAGATAAAAGTGATAGTTGCCACACCAACTTTGGCTGCTGGAGTCAATCTGCCTGCCAGGACGGTAATAATAGGAGATATATACAGATTCAACAAAAGGATTGCGGGATTTCAGGAGGAAATTCCGGTTATGGAATATAAACAAATGAGCGGAAGAGCAGGAAGGCCCGGTTATGACGATATTGGAGAAGCGATAATTATAGTCAGAGATAAAGAAAATGCAGATAGAGTATTTAAGAAATATATATTATCTAGTGTCGAACCTATTGAATCTAAACTAGGTAGTGAAAGAGCCTTTTATACGTTCTTACTGGGCCTTCTCTCAGCTGAAGGGGATATGAGTGAAAAGGAATTAGCTAAATTCGCCTATGAGTCATTACTTCCTAGATCACTGGTTGACATATATTTCGATAGGGCAATAAACTGGTTAACAGACCATTCCTTCATTAAAGAGCAAGGAGATATTTTAACATTAACCAATTTTGGAAAAAGAGTAGCTGATTTGTACATAAATCCTTTCACTGCAGATATAGTAAGGAAAGGATTAGAGGATCATAAATCAGCTTGTGATATAGCGTATTTTCATCTATTAGCATACACTCCGGATGGTCCATTAGTATCCGTTAGTAGTAATGAAGAAGAAGAATTAACTGAAATTGTTGAAGATTTGGACTGCGAACTATTAATAGATGAGCCTTATGAGGAAGATGAGCAATCCTTATACATAAATGCCCTGAAGGTCGCTTTAATCATAAAAGATTGGATAGAGGAAGTCGATGAAGATACCATATTAGGTAAGTATAATATAGGATCTGGGGATTTAAGGAACATTGTTGAGACCATGGACTGGTTAACTTATAGTGCGTACCAATTGTCTAAAGAGCTAAAATTAGAGGATCATTATGATAAGCTTAGAATCTTGAACTCAAGGGTTAAGGACGGTATTAAAGAGGAGTTATTAGAATTGGTTCAAATAAGCGGTATAGGCAGAAAGAGAGCAAGGTTATTGTATAACAATGGTATTAAGGGATTAGGTGATGTAATAATGAATCCAGAGAAGGTAAAAAGCTTATTAGGTTCTAAACTTGGTGAAAAAGTTGTCCAAGAAGCTGCAAGACTACTTAATAGATTTCATTAATCTTGAAAATGGTCAAACATTTGTCGTAAGAGATAATTGTGAAACGTTAAAAAAGCTAAGAATAATACTCTTGGCTTTAGGCCAAGAAGTGCAACTTAAGGATTGCGAAGAATTAATATGCAGGAAACGAATCTAATTCCTCATAACGTTAAATTAGGTTTTCCATACATTAGTTGCGTTTTTATGATTTATCGTTTATATTCACATAAAAAGAGAAAATAGTGGTAATTTTTTCAAGGATAACATTTATTTGAGTAATTCTCAATCCCAGTTTTTCACGCATGCGAGACATAGTTAAAAAGAATATAAATGTTAGTCGTTAGCACTCTCTTCATAGTGGTATATTCCCATGTTTCTTAGGATATCTAAACTCTCTCTTGTTTTTTAGAATTTCTAGGGCTCTCGATATAATCTTTCTAGTATCTTTAGGCTCAATAACGTCGTCTATTAAACCTTTCTCTGCAGCCCAATAAGGATTAGCAAATAGTTTTCTGTATTCAGAGATTTTTTCCTTTAGTAGATCTTCTGGATTTTGTGCATTTTGTAGATCCTTCCTGTATAATATTCTTACAGCACCTTCTGGCCCAGTAACCGCTATTTCAGCCGAGGGCCAAGCGTATACTAAGTCAGCACCTAAACTCTTTATACTCATAGCAATATGAGCGCCACCATAAGACCTTCTCACAATAACTGTAATCTTCGGTACAGTTGCTTCTGCAAAGGCATATAACATTTTTGCACCGTGCCTTATTATCCCCCTATATTCTTGGTCGGTTCCCGGAACATACCCAGGGGTGTCTACCAGACTGATTAATGGTATGTTGAATGCATCGCAAAATCTAATAAATCTCGCTGCCTTATCTGCGGCATCAACATCTATAGCTCCTCCATAATACGCAGAATTATTAGCCACAATACCTACAACATTTCCGTTAATTCGTCCAAATCCCACAGTAATATTTTGCGCCCATAACTTATGTACCTCTAGAAATTCACCATTATCAACTAAGTTATATATTAGATCTCTTATATCAAATGGTTTCAATGGATCCGTTGGTACTATAGATTCCACTCCTTTTAGTTCTCTCTCACCTTGATCATTAGTATCCATATACGGAGGCTCTTCCATATTGTTTGAAGGCAAATAAGATAATAGCCTCTTAGCTATATTAATGGCATCTTGTTCATTTTCTGCCACGAAATGGACTACGCCAGATTTAGTTGCATGGACGATAGCACCACCTAAATCTTGATAACTTACCTCCTCACCGATTGACACTTTGGTTATCTCTGGTCCGGTAACAAACATGTAATAAGCATCGCCTTTTATCATGATTATGAAATCAGTTAATGCAGGAGAGTATACTGCGCCGCCGGCAGCGGGCCCTGCCATAATTGTAATTTGCGGAATTACTCCAGATGCCATTACGTTCATCTTAAATACCGCTCCATATCCCTCTAAAGATAACGCACCTTCTTGTATTCTCGCTCCTCCAGAATCATTTATCCCTATAACTGGTGCACCTACTTTTAACGCCAGCTCATATACTCTAACTATTTTACTAGCATGAGTCTCTCCTAGGCTTCCTCCTAATACTGTAAAGTCTTGGGCATAAGCAAAAACTTGCCTACCATCAATTTTTCCCCATCCTGTTATTACGCCGTCCCCATAGAATTTATTTAACCCAAATTCTGTTGACCTAGTAGTCGCAAAAGTAAGGATCTCACTAAACGATCCCTCATCAAAAAGTAGTTGAAGTCTTTCTCTAGCAGTCAGCTTTCCCTTACTATGTTGGAAGTTTACCTTTTCCTCTCCTCCCCCTTTATTTACTTTCTCCTTTAATACCTTAAGCTCTTCTATTAATTTATCCATAGGCGGTTTTTCATATAAAGCCATATGTTTCACCTCCAAGAGGGATACATTCACTTTATAACGATTAGAATATCACCTTTCTTAACGCCTTGACCTTCTTTCACTAAAATTTTCTGGACTATACCGCCTATTGGTGCTGAAATTACTGTTTCGGCTTTCATTGCCTCTATAGATAACAGTGGCTGTCCTTTATTTACTGCATCACCTTCTTTTACTCTAATTTTGACTACTCTTCCAAACAATGGGGATACTACCTCGCCCTCTTTACCTTTTATTACTTCTTCTACGCGTTCTCCCTCTTTTATGGGAATCTCGGTTATTCTATCTAGTCTTAAAAAATCTTGGTTGTTAAATACTAATGTACCATCTGACTCCATAATGACATAATATCTCTTACCATCAATTTCAAATAGATATTCATTTTCCCTAGTTCCGGGGCCTAGGTATTTAACTACGTACTCCTTATCTCCTATCTTAACTATATCAATATTGTTCTCAACTTTATCGTACGACACTAAGTGAACATCTCCTAATTCAGTGTGAACTCTAATTAGCTTCATCACCATAACACCCTTGGACTCGATTGAGAAATAATGCCATATGTCTTCCAGTTACTCTTCTGGCTATTTATAATAACCTTCTGTCTGTCCTCAACTTTCCTCCTCTTTAGTAATCCTCTGTTATATAACGATGCTACTATTGCAATTTGTGCCTCTTGTTCTTGCTTCAGTATATTTGTGAAATGATCTATCTTTTCAGAGATATACGCAGTAGTAAAGTTTCCTTCCCAAAAATCTGGATCTTGCAAGATCAATTTATACAAAGGTATTGTAGTTCTCACGCCACCTATTTTATAATCATTTAACGCTCTTAAACCAACCTGGATAGCGTAATCTCTACTCTGACCGTAGACTATTAACTTAGATACTAAAGGATCATAATATGGAGGGACCCACGTACCAGCTTCTATTCCACTATCAACTCTTATTCCGGGCCCTGTAGGCTCCTTATAGTACGTTATGTAGCCAGACTGTGGAGTGAAATTACTTAACGGATCTTCAGCATTGATCCTGAACTGTATTGCATGCCCTCTTATTCTCAGATCCTCTTGTGAAAATGGTAGATATTCGCCAGCTGCGAGTCTTATTTGTAATTTGACTAAGTCTATGCCAGTAATCAATTCGGTAACTGTATGTTCTACCTGCACTCTCTTGTTGATTTCTAAGAAGTAAAATTCACGAGTAATAGGTGAAAATACGAACTCCATTGTACCTAATGTAAAGTAATTGATTTCCTTTCCAAACCTGATTGAGGCTTCGATGATCTCTTTTCTCTCCTCATCAGTAATTGAAGGTGACGGTGCCTCCTCAATTAACTTCTGATTTCTTCTTTGAATCGTACATTCCCTTTCAAATGCTACCACGTAATTTCCGTACTTGTCTCCTATAAGTTGGGTTTCAATATGTTTTGGTTTTATAGCTGCCTTTTCTATATATATTTCCGCTCTGCCAAAGGCAGAATAAGCAAGCCTTTTACTTCTTTCAAAAGCCTCGGCTAGCTCATTTGGATTATCAACTCTTATTATACCTACGCCTGCACCACCTCCAGCAGCTTTTAGCATTATTGGATATCCTATTTCATTTGCTACCTTTAAGGCCTCATCTACACTCTCAATTGGTGTAAGGGGACCGGGAGATGTGGGTACGCCTGCCTTTCTTGCTATCATTTTTCCCTCTAATTTGTCTTTAATCCTATTCATTACCAATGAGGAAGGCCCTATGAATGTCATTCCCGCTTTTTCTACAGCTTCTACAAATTTAGCATTCTCAGAAAGAAAACCATAGCCTGGGTGAATGGCGTCTACATGTGCTTTTTCGGCAACGTCTATTATTCTTTCAATATTTAAATAACTCTCTAGTGCTGGAGGTGGACCTATCCAGTAAGCCTCATCTGCGTATTTCACATGCGGAGCATACTTATCAGCATCAGAATACACGGCAACGGCTTTCATCCCCATTTCCTTTATAGCTTTCATAACTCTTATTGCGATTTCTCCTCGATTAGCAACGAGAATTTTATTAAAAGGAGGCATGATATACTAATATAGTTGAACTGGTTTAAAAGTTTTTAACACTAGTATTTTGAGCCCTATGATTTTTTTAAAAATTTTTCATTACAAAGTCGTTTATATGCTCTAGCTTTCAATTTTTTAAAATAATTTACAGAGGTGCGGATAATAAGCTTCCTATAGCGGACAGAGAGTCTTGACTCTTTGCGGTAAACCTAAAAATTATCCTACAAAACTATTACTTCTAGTTTTTATTTGAAACAATAAGATTAAACCATCATAAAACGTGACTCAACTTAAGAGAGTTGTAACTCCGAATCGATAAGGGGAACTATGGTCGCTTCGTAGTGATGAGGAAGTCAGTTTGAAGTTCCGGCTATTGCGAAAATTTAAATATGATCAACGTTAGTTATAGTTGAGGATGACGAATCCGGGAACTGATAAGTGAGGAGATGCGCGAACGCTGAGTATTATGCTAGATAAATTCCCTCCTCTGCTATGTACTTCTCCCTGGCCAGATCTATCATTTTTCTGGTGAAGAATATTGAATATATTATTACCACTATTCCAAATAAGAGAGAATCCCATGAGGCAAGAGGTATGTTTCCATTTGCAGTAGCTACGGCTATACTCTTCATTATTCCATGTCTAACTTGAAGTGTATAATCATCATAAATGTTTTGCCAGTATTCTCCTATTGCTAGCCCTCCCCATGCACTATTAATAGTACTAGAAACACCGGCTATTATGTATGGAAAGGTAGAAGGTATTATGACATATCTCAGCTTTTGCCAAAAAGAGAAATTATAATTCTTCATTATTTCCCAATATTGATTAGGCATGTTCTTTATACCAAGCCAGTAACTGTAAAATACGTAATAGAAGGTAGAAATAAAACCTAAAAGTATTACATAGAACTCAGTCGTCCAGTCTCCAAACACATTATGAATAAAACTGATTGTGGCTATGAACAGTAGTGGAAAATAGGCTGGGGCGGGAAATGAGGCGTAAGTTTGTATTAAAGGTATTAATACTTTTTCTACTCTTTCATGGGTGACTATGAAATATCCTAAGAATATTGAGAAAACCAAACTAATAGCAGCTATGAAAATTACTCTTATATAATCTATTAATAGATTCAAGAGGTCATTAGGAGTAGTAGAAATTAAATAACGCCATACGCTTACTGGCACTGAAGATATAGTTGAAAATGCACCATAAATTATTAGTCCTAAGAATAGCACTGCAATTGAAATCCCTAAATACCTCCAAGGCAATGTTCTTCTAATTTCCTCTTCATCTGTAGTCCTACTTCTAATGATGCCAATTCTTGTCACATATTTAGATAGTTTGGTAAATGGTGCTATAGTATTAGATATTCTAGTAGTATATCTTACTCTTATTCTGCCTCTCCTAGTGACTTTTACCTCAGTATCTAGCCCATATCTTGATACGGTGTAGTTTGCAAATTGTCTCAGTAAGTACGTGAATAAACCTACAAAGATCGCAAGTATTCCCAGTCCCTCTAGAGCTAGTTTGTACTCTTGTAGCGCAGTGAATTCAGCTATTAACGCGCCTATACCAAATACATGATATCCAGTACTGCCTATGGAAAAAACCTCACTTACTGCAATGTAAAAGAAAGCATCAGCAAAACTAGGAATGAGATTTGCCGCAATTCTAGGCCAAGAATATGGAATGTACAATTTAGACATCTTACCCAAGAATCCAAATCTAAAATTTTCACTAACTTCTAAAAGATCGTTCGGGATAGTCTTGAAAGCTTGATATATTCCAATCCATATGTTCCACACAACTGCAGTGAAAACTAGGAAATCAACCGCAAGCTCTATTCCCAAATACCCTCCAATTCTGTATACGAAGAATATTAAAACTACGGGAAAGAACGAAATTACGGGAACAGATTCAAAAACCTCTATAAGTGAGATATAAATATTTTCGAAGGCTTTATTCTTTATTGCTAAATATCCCAGAAACCATCCAGTTACTATTGATAGACCTATTGTGAGAAATACTCTTCCTAACGAGGCTAATGAAGCTAACAACATTAAAAGGAGCTCATTCACATTTCTTCGCCTCTCTTCTTTATTGGAGTCAAAAGTGCGTAAAGCACATCAAGGTACTCTTGAAATTCTTCATCTTTAGGATTTCTAGGTCTTTCCAATTTAATTTCAACCTCTCCTATTATTGATGCGGGTCTGCCATTTAGAACATAAACTCTATCTGCTAATTCAACAACTTCACTGAGGTTATGAGAGACTAAAACTACGCTATGTAACGTAGTTGCCTCATTAAATAGCATTGAGTAAATTTCTTGTCTCAAACCTTCTGCAGTTAACTCATCTAAATGTGAAAAAGGCTCATCCATTAGTAGCACTAATGGATTTGCAGCCAGTGCTCTGGCTATTGCAATTCTTTGCCTCATACCTCCACTCATTTGTTTAGGGTAAAAATCCTCAAAGCCTTGAAGTCCTACTATTTCCAGCATATGCTTAGCTACTTTATTTTCTTCTTCTTTCGATAACTTTTTGTATTTTAGACCTAGTTTAACGTTCTCTAACGCAGTAAGCCAAGGAAAAGTAGCTATTGATTGGTGAATTAATGCTATTTTAGGGGTGGGCTCTGTGATTCTTTTCCCAAGTAGCCTGATTTCTCCCTTAAGCGGCTTAATAAATCCACCCAATACTCTTAATAATGTGGATTTGCCTACGCCAGATGGCCCAACTATTGCAATAAGTTCCCTATCCTTAGTATATAGATTAACATTTTCAAATACTAGATAACCATTAGGATAAGCATAAGCTATCTCCAAGGCCTCTAGGATTCTTCCAACAGCTTCACCGTCTTTCTTTCTTTTTATAAATTCTTAAAAGCTTTTCGACACATTTTTCGTATTGTTATTATGTTGTTAAATTATTTTTCCTATATCTCAATACAGTAATGATTTTTCTAATTTTCAATAATGATCGCATAATTATTAGCTCCACAAGAAAGATTAGGCAAAAATATATTACGTTAAAAGGTATTGAGTTCATGAGCTGATATACAGTATACCCATAGGTTATTCTCGTAACCTCTAAACCTATCTTGTAGTCAACAATTGTAAATGCCAGTGAGAGTAGACTGATAATAATCCACTTCACAAGTAATTCTATTTAAAAACTAAAAAATAAACTTTTTAGTTTCGGTTAACTGTCTGCATCTTTTTTAAATATTCCATTATGCCCCCAGATTGCAAGATCTCTAACGCCATACCAGTTATTCCCTTTCCCTTAAGGACCTTATTTCCTACTGTGATTTCACCAGTTTCGACATTAACCTTAACGTACGTATTTTCATTAATCTCCTTGGTAGCATTAGGTAACGTTATTACCGGCAAACCATTATTTATGGCATTTCTATAAAATATTCTAGCAAAAGATTCCGCAATAACAGCCTTAACTCCCGCAGCTTTTAGAGCTATAGCAGCTTGTTCTCTAGAAGAACCCATTCCAAATACTTTACCAGCAACTATTATAACGCCTTTTGACGCTTTCTTATAAAATTCCGGATCTAAAGGTTCCATAGCATGTTGGGCTAAATATTGTGGATCCGTGTATTTTAAGTACCTAGCAGGAATTATGATATCCGTATCTATTTTATCTCCAAATTTCATTACAGGGCCTTCAATTATCATTTCAGATCACCCTAGGATCAGTAATTTTACCCTCTATTGCACTAATTGCGGCAACAGCAGGACCAGATAAGTAAACCTTTGCATCATTACTTCCCATTCTTCCTTTAAAGTTCCTTGAGCTAGTTGAGACTATATTTTCACCAGGGCCAGCAATACCGAAATGCCCACCTAAACACGGACCGCATGTACCATATGTTACAATACATCCAGCATCCACTAATGTTTGTATGTATCCTCTCTCAAGAGCTTCTTTAAACATCCTATATGATGCTGGGATTGCGATGCACCTACTCTTAACCTTCTTTCCTTTCATAATCTTTGCAGCTATCTCAAAATCACTTAGCCTCCCATTTGTACAAGACCCTATGTAAACTTGATCTACTGGAGTTCCCTCTAATTCATTAACAACTTTCACGTTATCTACACTATGTGGCGCTGCTACTAATGGTTCCATTTTGTCTAATTGAATAGTATACTCATCGACGTATTTAGCACCCTCATCTGGGGTAACTAATTCTGGCTCATATCCTCTCATCTCCTTGATATACCTTTTGGTTTCTTGATCTGGTATAAACATCAGAGCATCAGCGTTCATTTCGATTCCCATATTTGATGTTGTAGCCCTATAATCCATTGGAAAGCTTAATGGCTCCTTAACGTAAATTTCTATAGACATGCCATTAAAGTAGTCAGCCTTAAAGTCACCTAATAATTTTAATGCTACATCCTTACCTGTTATCCATTTTGCTGGTTTGCCCTCCAGCACTACCTTAAATGGTTGTGGTACTACAAGCCAAGTTTTTCCAGTTATTACTGCAGCAGCTATATCACTAGCTCCCATACCTTGTGCAAAAGCTCCTACAGCACCAGAGGTGGTAGTGTGGCTATCTGCTGCTAAAATAACCTGACCGGGATTTGCATATTGTTCTATTAGTACCTCATGCAAGATTCCGTAATTTATATCATAGAAGTTTGGTATTCCTTCACTCTTTACGAACTTTCTTATATACCCTTGTATTTCGGCACTTCTCACATCGGGTGGTGGTGCTAGATGATCAAATGCTATTACTAGCTTATTTTTATCAAAAACCTTCATCATATTCGCTTTTTCCATTACTTCAATAACGTGATACCCAGTTAAATCGTGAAATGCAACTATATCGACCTTAGCTTCTATTACATCTCCAGGTGATACATCCTTCCCAGACGCTCTACTTAAAATTTTTTCCGTTAACGTTTTGTTAGACATCAGTTAAAGTTTAAAATATTAATAAATAAGCATTTCTTACGAATATCTAAACTTCAGCGTTATGGAGAATTCGAAAAAGGAACTTGTTTACATTTATCATAGAGCTTCTTTGCGAGATTAACTCTAATTCTCCAATCCACTATTGGCTTAGGGTAGTTCCTTAAATTATATTTATACGCGTTATGGATTATCTCTGGATTATAATCAGATAGTTCTTTTACCCACTTTTTAATGTATTTTGCGTCAGGATCATAAATTTTCTGCTGTTTCCAAGGATCAAATACTCTAAATATGTAATCAGTTCCTACGGAGGCTACCCATTGCCAGTTTCCATTATTAACTGCAGGATCGTAATCTATTAGCTTAGTTGCAAAATACTTTTCACCAATTCTCCAGTCAATTAGAAGAACCTTAACTAGAAAGAAAGCAGTTAACATCCTAACCCTATTATGCATATAGCCAGTGGAACTTAATTGTCTCATTCCCGCATCTATTATTGGATACCCTGTTCTTCCCTCAGTCCAAGCTTTAAATAAAACCTCATTGTTCTCCCATTCGATACATTTATATTCTTTCTTAAGTGGCTCGTAGAATACCCTTTCGTTGTAGTATGCTAATAAAGTATAAAAATCCCTCCAATAAAGTTGCCTAACTAGTTTTTGGTTATCACTCAAGGAGTGATAAACTTCTCTAACTGAGACTGTGCCAAATTTAAGATGAGGCGAAAGAAATGTTACGTTATCCTCAGCTGGATAATCCCTTCTATCATAGTTAATTCGCTTAGCCCTCTCAATTAATGCAATGCCCTCCTTTCTACCTCCTCTCCCTTCTCGTCTATTAGGTAACTCAACTTCATCTCCTACGGACTTTTTATAGTAATTAGTATAAGTATTTGTAAGAGGCTTTCTTATTTGTTTGTTCTTAACTGCATTATAAAAAGATGTAAAATTTCTATAGTTTTTAAAATCCTCTTTTGAAACGAGCAGGTAATCCTCGAAAGACCTTACAGCCTTATTGTTCTTTAAGCAATACTGGGTTATTATCTCATCTCTCATTTTGCTAAATGGTGTGTAATCCTCATTAAAATAAACGGCATCAATTATATCATCTTTGATTAAACCCTTAACAACTTCTTCAGCTATTCCATTATAAACGTGAAGTTTAGCTCCTCGCGCTTTTAGGTCTTCATTTAACTCATTTAGTGAATTAAACATAAAGTTAAGTGCAAAATCAGATTTGTATTCATTTTCGTCACCAACTTGCCTGAGATCTATTATAAAGGCCGGTATTACCTCATCGCATTCTTGTAAGGCTCTAATTAACCCTGTATTATCGTCCAATCTCAGATCTCTTCTGAAGATAAATAGGCATATCACTGGGTATAGTATGCTAGATCTTCACATAAAGATTTTTGTTAAAGAACATTTAACAAAAGGGATAAAGAGGATAATAATAAAGAAACACACGTATGATAAAACGGTGATCTTCAACTAAGGTCATTAAAGGTTCATTTTAAAATTTTATTCTAAATATCTAAAAGGGTTTGGGTCTCATTGAATCTCATATACTTTGTATTTAACCCTTGTAATGGGTATATTCTATGTTTAGCATAATAGCTAATGAATTGCCAACGTTAGTCTTTTTGACAATTCAATGGTAAGTTAAATATTGCTTATTAAGTACTGATTGAGAGAGAAATGTTATGACTAGGCACTTAATTATCGGTAATGGCACGTTAACCATGTTGTATGATAGTAGTTTTGCAATTAGAGAATTGTATTGGCCATTATCTACTTCTAATAATCTGCATAGATCAAGATTTGGAGTTTGGGTAAATGGTAAGTTCAGTTGGTTGCAAGATTTAAATCCTAAAATTAATTACGTTGATGATACTTTTGCAGTCTCCTCTACGTTCTCTTTCATGGATATCAATTTCTATCTAGAAGACGCAATCGACATGGCATATGATATTTGGATTAGAAAGGTTTCATTAAAAGGTGGCGATGATAAAGATGTCAGAATATTTATTTCATTTGATTTTCACGTTGGAGGTAATCCAGATGGTGATACAGCGCTTTTTGACCCATATTCTGAGGCTATGATACAATATAAGGGATCTAGATGGTTTTTAGTATCTTCCTCTATTCCATTTTATCAATATGCTACGGGGACTAAGGAGTATAAGGGACTCTTAGGTACGTGGAAGGATTGTGAGGATGGGGAACTTTCAGGTAATCCGATTTCTCAAGGCTCTGTGGATTTTGCCGTAAGTTTCAAAGCGTATAATGATTTCTACATTTGGTTAGTGGCTGGTAAAAACTACGATGAAATAAGGCGTTTAAACGATTATGTGAAAAAGAGAACCCCTCAATTATTACTGAAGAGGATTAAGGATTATTGGAAGGCGTGGTTAAGCAAGGTGGAGGATTATGGCGAGTATAGCTCAACCTTAAAGAAAAGTCTGCTAGTTCTCCAAGCGCATGCTCAAAATAACGGTGCAATAATAGCATCATTGGATACTGATATCCTGAGATTTAATAGGGACACTTATAATTATGTATGGCATAGAGATGCAGCATTCTGCATCACCGCTTTGGAATTGATGGGCTATTTTGATAAATCAAGACAATTTTTTGAATTTACTAAAAAACTTGTAACAATAAATAACGCTCTGTTCCATAAGTACACCGTGGATGGTCACTTTGGCTCCACATGGCATCCTTGGACTTTAGATTATTTGCCTATACAGGAAGATGAGAGCGCTTTATTCCTCTACGCACTTTGGTTCCACTTTTCTAAATGGAAAGATGTGGATTTTATAAAAACTTACTATAGACCCATGGTGAAAGGTATAGCCGACTTCCTAGTTAATTATAGGGATAAAGAAACTGGTTTACCACTTCCGTCCTTTGATTTGTGGGAGGAGAGGAGTGGAGTTCATTTTTACACCACTATAACCGTTATAGCAGGTCTAAAAGCTGCAGCTAATTTCGCAAAGTTTTTCGGAGAAGATGATATAGCATCTAAGTATGAGAGGGTCGCAAGGCAGATGTATCAATCGTTAGATTTCTTTTGGGTTGGCGACCATTACGCTAGAACATTGCAAATTAAAGATGGTAACATTTACAATGTAGATAAAACAATCGATTCAAGCACATTATTAGCGCCAATATTTGGTGTTATTCCTATAAATGATCCTCGATTTATCAAGAATTTGAACACCGTTGTCGAGAAATTAAACGTTAAAGGAGGATTAGCTAGATATGAAAACGATTTATATCTGAAAGAGGGTAGCAATCCAAATGTATGGTTTATATCAACATTATGGTTGTCTGAGGTTTACTCATTAATGGGTGAAAAGGAGAAAGCTAAGGAAAAAATAGATTGGGTAATTTCAAATTCACTTCCAACTGGAATAATTCCGGAACAGATTAGTGAAAGTGGCACTTATCCATCTGTTTCCCCCTTAGCGTGGAGTCATGCTGAACTGATAAGGGCTTTATATGCATTAAGAAATGGAACATTAAATCCTTTATAGTATTTTTAACTATTCTCTTTTATCATTATAAATTCGGTTTACAAGTTACCAAAAGTTTTTTAAGAGTTTTATGAAATCCTCTATTTATGCAAGGTAAAACTGAAATAAGCATGCCCGATGGTAGGACAGCTAATGTATTTAGCGTAATAGAATTTCTTTACGGTCTTACCGATAGAGACATAGAAATTTTAAAACTACTAATTAAATCTCAAACTCCATTAACAATGGAAGATATTTCTAAGGAGTTAAATATAACTAAATCTGTAGTGAATAAATCAATCCTAAATCTTGAGAAAAAAGGTATAATAATTAAGGAAAAAATGGATGTCTCTAAAAAAGGGAGGAGGGCGTATACTTATAGGACTGATTTCGAAAGTTTAAGTAAAAAAGTGATAAATGATTTAGATCAGTTAGTAAAAGGCTTAAAATCAAAAATAGCTGAACTAATGGGAGTTCAAATAGAAAAATCTGCTATTAAGTAAAAAAATTTTTAATTATTTGATTATTGTTGTTGCTTTATGGATAGTACTCCATTTATTTTCTCTCTTAATTGATCCATTTGCTTTCTCATATCGTTGAATTTTCGTATATCCTCTAATAGTTCCTCGCCTTTTTTAGTTAACATGTATTGTTTGCCTTCTTGTTTTATAATGTCTAGATCCATTAACATCTTTATGTATCTTCCGGTTAGAGCATAGCTTAGATTTGCACCATACATTATTCTTGTCTTTGGAGAACCAACCTTACAAGCTTCTAGTATGGCTTGTATGATTTCTAATTTGCTTCTTTTCTTGGCCATGTGAGATTTCTATACATTCTAACTTATAAACTTTTGCTTTATTCTCGCTGTATGACTAGTCTTTTATCTTTGGCATATCTTCACTTTTGCGTCTTGGCAAAAGTGCTAAACTATTTAATTTCAATAATCAAATATTTCTAAGAATGGAAAGACTAGATATAGTGAGCGTTAAAGGAGGTGTAGGGAAATCATTTATAGCTTATTTTTTGTCAAAAGCACTTAGCACTAATCATAAGATATTATTGGTTGATAAAGATTTAACATCTACACTAAGCAAGATATATAATATAAAAGGTAATTTGTTATCTTTTCTACTAGGAAATTCATTTTCATCAAACTATTTTAAATATGTAGACAATTTAACGGTAATTAATTTGGGCTGTAGTAGAAAAATAAGAATCGTAGAACCAGAGAAACTAGCTGAAGCGTACAGTAATTTCACGGATTACGATCTTATGATCGTCGACAATCCTCCAATACCATCAGATGTCTGTTTAGATAATGAGCTCGAAGCTTACTATATTTATCTTAACGAGAAGAAAATAGATTACAACGCAATTCTGGTTTTACCTCCTAATCAGATACTATTAGAAGAAAGCATAGCATTCATGAGGATATTTGAAGAATATATGAAAAATGAATTGACCGCCACCTTAGGGTGCGATTTAATCAGATTCAACATCTTGTCATCAGTGATAAATATGTATAATCCTAGACAAGAAATAGATATTAGTAAAATTGTTGATTTAACTGATAAAATAATTAAAATTCCATTTAAAAAAGAAGCAATTTATACTTCACTTAATGAACTACCTATGCCAAAAGAAATTAACCAACTAGCCGAGTACGTTCTATCTCAATTGTATAGAAGATAATTATCATCACAGTTTTCTTTTCATAATAATTAATACCTTTTCTTAAATGCTTTAATGTTTCAAGCAATAATATGAAAGAAAGAATTATATATGTGAATTTTGTGTCTCTAATTAGTGATCATTAGTGGTAAACGGTAGAACTATTTTAGCTGGAATATTAATTGTAATACCATTTATAGCATATTTTGCAATACCAACCTATAATAAAGTGGAACCGGACCTAGGAGGCCTACCGTACTTTTACTGGTATCAAACACTATGGCTTGCCATATCAACAATACTCTTTTCAATAGCTGCACTTCTTCTCGCTAGAAGGTGAGTAGGATGTTAGGGCTAGCTGGTATAATATCTTTCATAGTACTATTCGTAATATTCATTTTTCTTGGCTTTTACGGAGCTTATTGGAGAAAGGGAAATCTAGATTTACTTCATGAATGGGGATTAGCAGGAAGAAGATTAGGTACTATTCTGATTTGGTTCTTAATGGGTGCAGATCTATACACGGCTTATACTTTCATCGCAGTACCTTCTAGTCTTTACGCTAAAGGTGCTATATACTTTTTCGCAGTACCATATGTTTCCCTAACGTTCGCAATAGCTATGTTAACTATGCCAAGATTATGGGCAGTATCTAGAAATAGAGGCTATGTTACAGCCGCTGACTTCGTAAAAGATAGGTTTAACAGTAGAATCCTGGCTGTTCTAGTAGCCTTAACCGGAGTAGTTGCCGAGTTACCATATATAGCGTTGCAGATAGTAGGTATGAAGTCAGTTTTACAAATGATGCTTTTAGGTATGGGTAATGAAGCTCTAGTATCTGAAATTTCATTAATAATTGCCTTTATAATACTCGCAGCATTTACATATACTAGCGGACTTAGGGGTGCAGCGTTAACTGGGGTATTTAAAGATATACTAATTTGGATAACCGTTATATCTATAATTGTAATCGTACCACTACAGTATGGTGGATTTACACACGCCTTTAGTGTAATGAACTCAGCTCAATTAGCAAAATATAGCGTACTCCCAAGTAATTTACAACTAGCCTATTGGAGTCTATTTTTTGGCAGTGCGTTAGCGCTATATCTTTATCCACATGCCATAAATGGGTCATTAAGTGCAGACGACAAGAACAAGTTAATGTACAGTACAGCGTTATTACCGATTTACGGTATCGGCTTGGCCATAATAGCACTATTTGGCATTTTAGTTTTTGCAGTCCCCAGTGCGCTAAATGTAGTAACTAAATACGGTGGAGCTCTGGCTGTTCCCGCACTTGTAGTGTCAACCATGCCAGATTGGGCAGCTGGTATAATGCTGCTAGGTATATTTGTTGGCGGTTTAGTCCCAGCTGCCATAATGGCAATAGCATCTGCTAATCTACTAGTAAGGAATGTGATAAAGGAAGTTAAACCCAGTATTACTCCTAAAGGCGAGACTAGCCTAGCTAAATGGATATCTGCCGTTATAAAGTTTATAGCCCTAGCGTTCGTATTCTTAGTGCCTTCAACATATGCTATTAATCTACAATTATTAGGAGGAATAATTATAACACAGACTCTTCCGGCAGTATTTCTTGGACTGTATACTGACTGGTTTAATCCATGGGCGCTTACTGCCGGCTGGGCAACTGGTATGATAAGCGGAACATATATGTTTGCAACTTTTGGGCTACCTCGTGCTACAGCATTATATCCATCACCATTTGGGTTGTTATACGCTGCAATTACTGCATTAGCATTAAATCTAGTAGTTTCAGTGGTTGGTACGTTAATAGCTAGAGCTGCGGGATATAAGACTAAAAGTAACATATCAGCAGAAGAACTAAAGGGATGAAAATTTAATTTATTATTTTTTATTCAACTATTTTTCTCCTAATGAAATTTTAGCTCTTTTTGTCTGTAAGGGAGTAAAAGTCCCCATTCGTAAAGCTATGCCGAAACTAGATTATAGATTTTTTCTTCGAATTCACATACTGTTAGGCTTTATTACTTTCTAGTGAGAAGATTATAATATGGAGTATGAGAAGATAGCTGAGGAAATATTTTCATCAACTTATGGTATAGCCTTTACTGGGGCAGGAATTAGTACCGCCTCTGGAATACCCGATTTTAGAGGCCCCCAAGGATTGTGGAAGAAGTATTCCCCGGAACTCGCTACCATAGAGTACTTCGAAAAAGATCCTAAAGGTTTTTGGGAGTTTTACTCTCTAAGAATGAGGGGATTGTTTGATGCTCAACCAAATAAAGCTCATTATGCCTTGGCTGAATTAGAAAAAATGGGTCTAATAAAGGCTATAATAACTCAAAATATAGATGGTTTACATCAGAAAGCTGGATCTAGAAATGTTATAGAACTCCATGGGACTATGAGGAGATCATATTGTGCGTCTTGTTTAAAAGTTTATGATTCCTCACTAGTCTTGAAAATGGTAGAAAGTGGTAATATTCCACCTAAGTGTGAATGTGGGGGCATAATAAGACCAGACGTAGTTCTCTTTGGGGAACCCGTTAAGAACATATACGAAGCACTGAGCATAGCTTATGACTCTGATTTAGTTTTGTCTATTGGGTCATCATTAACAGTTTATCCAGCCAATTTAATTCCTCAAGTCGTGAAAGAGAGAGGAGGGAAATTGATAATTTTAAATATGGAAGAGACTCCCCTAGACAATGTAGCTGACTATGTAATAAGGGAACCTGTTGAAGTTTCTCTGCCTAAAATTGTTGATATTGTTAAGAGTAAATTAGTTTCATAGCTCTCACTATTATTTTTAAACTTATCCTAATATCATGGTGGAAGAAAAAGAGGATGAAGTAAAAATAATAAAGCAAATATTTTTAATAATAGAAGAAAACATACCGGATGACTGTAGGGAATTGGTAATAAGAAAGTTAAGGGATAAATTATTGAGGGACATAAAGGAGCTAGGCGTTAAAGAGACTATAAGAAAGTGGTTAGCTGAAGATAGTGAGGAAGATGGAGAAGTTACCTTAGTTTATTAATCAGGCGCGGGTTTGATCCTCACTTCTCAGTGCTCAGCCCACTCCTCATTTTTAATAAATCCTCTGAAGCCTCCTCTATATCTTTTATGGAATCTATTGATCTCCAATAGACATTATTATACTTGACTCCTAATAGTAAGGACTCTCGAGCCAGTTTGGGAAATGTGGTCTTCTCCATGTCGCCTTTCTCTGGTAAATACTTAAAGATTTTGTTGCTCATCATGTAAATTCCCGCATTTATCCAATAATTCTCTAGAATGGGCTTCTCCTTAAATTCTACTATTTTATCATCACGAGTCTCAACTATTCCATATGGACTTTTAAGAGGGACTAAAGACATGGCCATAACGCTTTCGCTTGTTAATCTCATCTTACTTATATCTAAGTTAGTAAGTATGTCTCCATTAGCAACTATGAATGCTTCCTCATCACTAAGTAGCTTTTCTACTTTCTTTAATGCTCCTCCAGTACCTAAAGGTTCCTCCTCTATTGAAAAGTAAGTCGAGATCCCTAATCTCCTTTCATTCTCACTTAACCACTTTACAAGAACCTCCCATTTATATCCGGTTAGTATTACAAAAGATGTTATTCCGAATTGTTTAAGCCACGAGATTTGCCACTCAATAATCGGTCTTCCAGCTATTTCAATTAAAGGTTTAGGTTTATCATCAGTTAAAGGTCTTAATCTTTTACCATAACCTCCAGCCAAAATTACCGCATGCATAAATAATATATCAGTATTAGTTTAATAAACATTTTCGTAACTTTTTCATGATCTTAGCTGGAATTATCGATAATATTAACACCTTCTAGTTCTAATAACGCCTTCTTTAAGTTAACTCCTCTAGAATATCCACCAAGTCCCTTTTCAGCAATTACTCTATGACACGGTATTATTAAAAGTACTGGATTTTTGGATAAAGCCATTCCTACTGCCCTAGGGGAAGTCCCTAGAGCATCGGCAATTTGTTTATAAGTCTTAACTTTACCCCACGGTATCTTCATAACCTCCTTAAACGTGGCTAACCTAAACGGATAAGTCTTTATGCTAATTGGCTCTCTTAGATCAACGGGCTTTCCTTCAAAATAAAGATCTAACTTATGAAAGAAATCAGTAAAACTGTTATCATCTCTAGATTCCTCTTCTACACAATTACAAAAATCTAACATTATAAATCCCTTATCGTCTTTGGCAACTGTGATATATCCTAAAGGGCTCTTATATAGACCGTAAACTATCACAAGAAGAAACTTAGATTCTTACACTAAAAAACTTTCACGACTTTAAAACTTTTATTGTACTTTGTTCGACGTTTCTCTGCGCGATCTCAACTTTTAACACCTCTAGGAACTTCTCAAATTTGATATTCCGAACCTCTACATTTCCCCTAGCTCTAATAGTTACAGTTCCTTCATTAGCTTCTTTTTTACCGACTATTAATATATAAGGTACACCTTGATCGTATGCACTCTTTATTCTCTTACTTAATGTTTCTCCTGCGTAATCTATCTCACATCTTATTCTATTTTTCCTTAATTCTCCTAGAACTCTTTCAGCATATTCGTTCACTTCATCAGTTATTGGAAGGACCTTTACCTGTATTGGGCTCAACCAAGTTGGCAATTTACCTTTGAAGTGTTCAAGAAGTATTGCAACAAACCTATCTATGGAACCATATATGGCTCTATGAACCATTACTGGTCTCTTCTTGCTTCCGTCCTTATCTATATACTCTAACTTAAACCTCTCGGGTAAATTGAAGTCAACTTGTATCGTAGATAACTGCCACCATCTGCCTAAGCTATCCCTTATCTCAAAATCGATCTTTGGTCCATAGAACGCACCCTCTTTTTCCTTAACGTCAAACTTCATCCCTAGTTCTTGCATTGCGCTCATTAATGCGTTAGTTGCTTTTTCCCATAATTCGTCAGAACCTATACTTTCATCTGGCCTTGTACTTAGATAAGCCTTAATATCTTCTCCCTTAAAACCGAATTTTTCCCATACTTCCAATGTTTTTCTAATAAGCATTTTTACCTCGTCTTTTATTTGATCTTCTCTAAGGAATATGTGCCCATCATCTTGTACAAAACCCCTAACTCTTAATAGTCCATACAATTCTCCCTTCTTTTCCCATCTATATACGTGTCCAAATTCTGAAAACCTTATTGGCAAGTCACGGTATGTCCTAGGTTTAGATTTATAGATTAGTATATGTGCAGGACAGTTCATTGGCTTAACTCCGTATTCGTCTCCTTCCATATTGAAGACTATGAGTTTGTCTCTATAAAGGGTATAATGACCAGATATTTTCCATAAATCGGTCTTATATACATGGCTAGTGTAAACTTCTTGATACCCCATGCTATCATTTATCTCTCTCATGAAATTGATCAGCTCGTTCCTAATTATCTGGCCCTTAGGATGAAATAATACTAATCCTGATCCAGCTTCTTCATGAAAGCTGAAGAGATCTAGTCTTTCACCAATTAGCCTATGATCAGTTTCCTCTGCTTTCTCTAACCAGTTTAAATAATCCTTTAGTTGCTCCTCAGTCTCAAATGCTACTCCTCTGATCCTAACGTATTGCTCGTTTGGATTAGGATGATGAGTTGATATGTTCAATATTTCGAAATATTTGGGATTTGCGTTCAATGGAATAGAAATTTGATTTTCAGCTATTGCAATCTTATTACCCTTATATATAATTTGACCATTCTCGATGCTCACATTTATCGCATTATCTTTAATAGCCTTCTTTACCTCATCTAGGGTAATACTAGTATCTGACTTTACGTCTACGTAGAAATCCCTTTCTCCCAATCCAACTGCCACTGGAGTGTATCCGCTATCTATTAGATTTACGGCTAAGATTATTGCACCTTTCAGCCACACTGGCTTATAATTTTCCATAAATATCGCTATTGTCACTTAACTTAAATCTTTAGCTGTTACAAATTTAATGTGGCAAGGATTCTAATAATAGCTAGCGGAGGAGGGCATACAGGGTTTGCTAGGGCCATAGCCCAGTATATGCCAGAGAAGGTAGACTTCGTAATACCAAGAAGCGACCTCTATAGTAAGCAAATGATTTCTCAGTACGCGAATAAGATTTACGAAGTACCTAAAGGTAGGGAACCAAATGAGAGTAATCTCGTGTTAATCAAAAGGCTTTTCTCCATAATTTGGGAGAGTATAAAAATAAATAAATATGATATAATAGTAGCAACTGGTAGCAATCACTCAATCTTTCCCTCTTTTTTTCAATTTTTAAAAGGTGGGAAAGTTTATGGAATTGAAAGTCAGGATAGGTTAGTTACCAGAGGAAAAGCAATAAGTATAATATCTAATTACGCTAAAGGGATTTTCCTTCATTGGAAGGAACAAAAGAGGTTGTATGAAAATAAAGGAATTGTAGTTGGTCCCATAGTTGAAAAACCAAAGTACGAAGCTAAGGACGAAGGGTACATATTAGTTACAACCGGAAGTATGGGCTTTAAAAGGCTATTTGATAGAATTGTGAAATATAGAAATAAGACAAAGATAGTTTTACAAACTGGCAAAGTGAATCATAGAGTTTATCAAAATAACGATAACATTATTGCGTTCGACTTCGATCCAAATTTGGAAAAATGGATAGCAAACGCGTCATTGGTGATAACTCATCAAGGCAAAACAGCAATGGAGTCTGTAGTTATGTATAAGAAACCAACAATAATTGTTTATAACAGAGATTGGATTAGCGCTACCTCTTTGGAGGATGCCAAGGAATACGCAAGAATTTTAGGCGCTACCTTTTTAGATGATCCAATTACGTGGAAAGACGATAATACTCTGTGGGATGCAATAGAGAACATTAAGGAACCTAACTCCTTTAATATAGGCACTCCAAACTTAGTTAAATACTTGCTAAGTGAGTCGTGATGGTTCGTGACATATTTTATAATATGTTGAAAATATTTGATGAAAATAGGGAAATATTAGAGGAAAAGGGATGGATTGTCTCTTCTGCGACCTCGTACGAATGGTGGGGAGGACTAAAAAGTGCAGAAGAAATAATAATATCTGCTATACTTGTCCAAATGTCTAGATGGGAAACTGTAAAAAGTAAAATAGAAGTCATGAGAGAAAAAGGTTTAACCAACTTTGAAAAGTTGTACCAAGTTAGAAATGAGGAATTGTATGAAATATTAAGCGGGATCAACTTTTATAGGACTAAGGTCAAGAGGTTAAAGACAATATCCCATATCATCCTAAGTTTAGGTGATATTGAAAAGTTTTACGATAGAGATCTGTTACTTAAGATTGACGGGATAGGTGAGGAAACTGCGGATTCAATTTTACTTTTCGCTGGGCATAAACCATTCTTTCCACCTTCAGAATATGGCAGGAGAATTCTATCTAGAGTCTTAAACGTTGAAATCGAGAGAAAAAATAAGGTTAAGGAATTAGTGGAGAAAAACGTTGAGAAAGATACGTTTAATTATAAATTACTTCATGCAGGTATGGTAACTGTAGGTAGAGCGTTCTGTTTTAAGCAACCGAAATGCGATGACTGTATCCTTAAGGGAATTTGCAATTATCACGTTAGTGAAAAGGGGTAAATATAAAATAAACTTATTTAAATACTTTTACTAAATTTAAGCAATGCATAGTAATGTTTAAATTTTTACATGAGAACTATGTGGTATGAAGTTATACGAATACGAGGGAAAGAGCCTTTTTAGGCGAGTAGGAATACCAGTACCCAATGGAGTTGTAACGTCAGAACCTATAAAATGGGAAGGTAAGGCAGTTGTCAAATCTCAGCTATTAGAAGGTGCTAGAGGTAAAAGAGGATTAGTCAGAGTAACTGAGGACGTTTATAATACCATCCTAGAATTGAAAAAAATGGGAATAGAGAAGTTCCTAGTGGAAGAATTCGTACCTCATGAAAAGGAGTTTTACATCTCAGTTTTGTTGGATAGGGAAACTGCAGAACCAATGTTGGTGCTTTCTAGAGAAGGAGGAATTGATGTAGAACAAGCTAAGGACGTTAAGAGAATGATAATACCACTGGAAAGAGGGGTAAGAAGTTATGATATCATAGAAGCTGAAAAATATTTAGGAGTTAAGGGATTAGCCCCAATAATCCAAGGTTTATATAAACTATTTGTAGATTATGATGCTGAGTTGGTAGAAATCAATCCATTAGCGTATACCAATGATGGTAGATTATTAGCTCTAGATTCTAAGGTTATTTTAGAGGATAATGCATTATATAGGCATGAAGATTTATTAAAAGAGTTAGGAAGGCAGGAGGTTCGTGATAGTTATGTGGAATTAGAGGGAGATATAGGGATAATAGGTAATGGTGCAGGGTTGACAATGGCTACTATGGATCTAGTCAAATTAAATGGGGGAAATCCAGCTGATTTCCTAGATGTAGGGGGAGGTGCCAGTAGGGATCACGTTAGGGAAAGCGTTCTAAAAGTAGGTAGAAATCCCAGAGTTAAGAAGATAGTTGTTAACATTTATGGTGGTATAACCAGATGTGATGAAGTTGCGTTAGGTATAGTTGATGCGTTAAAGGAAATAAAGAAGCCGATTTTCGTTAGATTATTAGGTACAAATGAGGAATTAGGGAAGAAAATATTAAGGGAAAATGGAGTAAACGTATATGATGATGTATTAAAAATGATAGGTGATGCAGTACGCTCATAAATAAGAATACAAGGGTTATAGTTCAAGGGATAACTGGAAGGGAAGGAAGCTTTCACACTCAACAAATGCTTAAGTATGGTACTAAGATAGTCGCTGGTGTAACTCCAGGCAAGGGAGGAACTGAAGTTAATGGAGTTCCAGTTTATGATACCATGAAAGATGCAGTAAAGGAGCATGAGGCTGATGCTTCAATAATTTTCGTTCCAGCTAGATATGCAGTAGATGCGATATATGAAGCAGTGGATTCTGGGATTAAGCTAATTGTCACAATAACTGAGCACATTCCAGTTTTAGATATGGCTAGGGCAATAAAGTATGCTAGGGCAAGAGGTTCTAGAATAATTGGGCCTAATTGTCCAGGATTAATAGTCCCAGAGGAGAGTCTTGTGGGTATACTTCCTGCTAGGGCATTTAAGAAGGGTAATGTGGGAATTGTGTCTAGATCTGGAACATTAACATACGAGGTTTCAGAATTACTTAAAAATTCCGGAATGGGTCAATCGACAGTAATAGGAGTAGGAGGAGATCCAATAATAGGTACAAGTCTCTTAGAGATTGTGAGGATGTTTGATCAAGACCCAGAAACAGATAAGATTATTGTAATAGGTGAAATCGGAGGTACAATGGAAGAGAGAGTAGCAGAGGCGTATAAAAAAGGTGAGATAAAGAAGAAAGTTATAGCCTATATAGCTGGAATGACCGCACCTAGGGAGAAGAGAATGGGTCATGCTGGTGCTGTGGTTTATATGGGCATGGGAACGTTCGAAAGTAAGATTAAGGCATTCAAGGAAGCCGGTATACCAGTTGCTAATACTCCATACGATATTCCAAAGCTACTTCTTTCTTAACCTATAACTAACAAACCCTACTACCGTAACGATAATTATTGCAGAGACCACGTAAACTATAGGTAATCCACCAATCTCTGAACTTTTTATATTAACGCTTCCGTCTATATAGTTTGAATGTGAATTACCGAATACTATTGTTAAGTTCCCTGAATACGGTATGGAAATCATATAGTAATTTGTTCCTGGAATTATACTACCAATTATTGGGACAGATGAATTATAATAGTAAGCATAGCCAGTAGAAGTTAATACTATTAGATAAGTAGAACCGTTATATATGAATTTGGATACTCCAAATAAATCATTAAAAGTAGTTATTGGGATTAATAACGTTATGAACTTTGAGCCATAAACGTTCATACCAAAATGGCCTGTATAGTTCGAAAGGTTAATTTTAGCGTTTTGGGAGGCCACTATCAAGTATAAATTCACTGTATAGTTTTCATATATATATTTGAAAGAAACATTGTAAACGTTATATGATCCCATATAGAAGTTTAAATCGGCAGATGTTAAGCTTACGTCCGAACTATAAGTTACATTAGAAACTGGGTTAATATCTATACTGTAATATGACTTTAATGGTATCATATATTGCAAAGAAATATATGTATAGTTATTATAATCTACGAATTTCACTGCAGGTATTCCATTATATGTAGTAAACTCCTTTCCGGTTTCCAAAAATCCCTGTGGAGTACCTGCTGCAACTACATTTATCCAAACGCTTAATGGATATGGATAAGCTCCACTCACATTCTCTATTGTAACATTATTTGTACTTATTGCAGGGTATATTTTATTTATTGATTTTCCATTTATTACGAAAGCTGTTCCGTTCCAGGTTAAGTTCATACTTATGTTAAAGGTTAAATAGGTTCCTATTCTAGACGAGGTTTCATATATATTGTAACTAATCGTATTCCCTACGTTAAGGAAACTGAGCTCATTAGCAGACTTAGCGGTTTGAACAAAAATTATACTGGTCAAGAGTAGAAATAGAATTATAAGATATCCTTTCATCTCTTCAAGTACTCTGTCTTCTTAATATTTATTATTATTCATATGTTAAGCATCTCAACAGTTGAATTAAACATTGAATGATCAAGCAGTTGAAAATTTCCATAATACTGTCGGATAGTTGAAAATTTTGAATTATTACATTCTTTTTCCAAAGATCTAAGATAGATCTAGTCTTAGTTATACTTAAAATTTCTATAAAAATAATCCATAATCTTTATGTTTGCTCTAATCATTTTCAATTTTTCTCTTATAAGAAACATATCCCATAGCTAACAAACTTTTGATAAAACCGGAATTAGAACTTAATTGATACTTATATTAAAGGAAGTAACAGTGACCTAGAGTGAATTTGGGGATTAACCAAACTATATTGCTATATTAGTTACTAATATGGCATACCTAAGGTTGTAAAACTTATATATATTGCTATATTAGTTACTAATATGGCATGTGATGTCTTTGATCCTTATCCTAAGAATTCTAGGGAATCATTTTATGATAGGGAAGATACTTTGAATGAGGTAAAGAAGCTTATCCAAGGAAAATTTTGGCCTTTAATAATAGGTCCAAAAAGAGTCGGAAAGACTTCAATAGTTAAAATAGTTGTTAATGAACTTAACGGAGTTTATATCGATGCTTCTGGAATCACATCATTAAAACAATTGGCTAGTAGCCTTTACAACGAAATAAAATTTAGATTTCAGATAGACCTAAAGGTTTTAAAAGTAGATATCGACAAGAAACCAACTTTTTCACTCCAAAATATCCTTACAAAGTTAGGTGATGTTGTTATTGGTATTGATGAGGTTCAAAATATTACGACGCCTTGGTTTATCTCAGTTTTATCAACAGCTTATAATACTTCTGATGTTAAGTTCATCTTTACTGGTTCAATGATTGGTTTATCTAAAGTGTTGGTTGGTGAAAGTAAAGGGAAAAAATTCTCTAATCAATTTAAGGGTAGACCTATTGTCGAAAAAGAAATTTCACCTTTTTCTTATGAAGAGAGCGTGTCTTTTTTAGCTTATGGAAAAGAGAGGTGCAGTATTAATATGACTGAAGAAGAGATTAAAGATTCAGCAGAGACTTATCAAGGAATCGTAGGATGGCTAACGTATTACGGTAATTTAAGAAGTCTAGGCTACGATCATAAAAAAGCAAAAGAAGAAGTGGATAATATTGCTTCTAGGATAATTTTAGATGAATACGCCAGATTAGGTGAGATAGAAAAAGTAATAGTAAAAGCTCTCGGTTTGTTGAAAAGCTCTAACTGGAATAATTTGAAAAAGGTTTGCGAGGGTTTATTAGGTAAAAAGATAAGTGATTGGAACTTTGATCATTCCTTAAAACAGTTAATAAAAGCTAGAATAATATATAAAAAAGATGGAAAATATTTCTTAATTGATCCTATGTATAAAGTCCTCATCAGAGATTAATGAACAGATGAATGGGGATTTAAAAATGAATTGAAGCTCCTTACCTGAGTAATTTATGAGATCGTTGTAATTTATTTGAAATCAGATTAACTTTTAAAAATTGTAGTTTATCCTTATAAGTTAAAGAAGATATAATTGATCATAAAGATCAGTATGGGATTTATCACAGTTTACAAAAATGCGGGCAGAAAGCCTCTCCGAGGCAGTGAGAAGTCAGTAAACTATAACATTGGATCAATTCATAATAAAATAAAGCTACGAACAACAGAGAGGTTCTTCTGTGGGTTTTTAAATTCCTCCGCGTTTTAAAGAGGTGAAGCTTTCTAGTCACACTTCTAGTGAATGATTATTATAAATAAAAACAGATACATGAACGACATAGAAAGAGCGATACATTTCTAACTTATAACAAAAAACCTCACTCTAACATATTTTATAATGTGGTAAAGAAAGCTATTGCATTGAGTGAGGATGGTTATTACATTGTATTTATTTTGCCAGAGAACAAAATAGGCTATCGGAGGACACGAATTCACGAGATGTATTACATTTCATTTATTACCATAGTAATAATTTCCATCATGTATGCTCTTTTGAAGGATATCTATATATTAATTTTACTTCTCTTCCCTATATTAGGCTACTTTGTTCTTTTGATAAGTGCATTTAAACTTTACACGCCTCAAACCTATGAAAAAATAATTCAATTCGAGATTAAGAGTAACGTTATCAAGATACATACTTCTAGCAAAACGTTCATAATTCGCAAAGGTAGGCTCTTTGGAATCAATGACTTGACTTAGGTTTTATTGTTATGGTACCGCTATCCTCATCTACTTGTAGCATATATTTTGTACCGAACTTCTCTACCATGGACTTTGGCAAATATAGATTCAATGGCAGTGTGTAATATTCATATTCGTATGTTTTTCCTCTGACATTCTTTTTCCCAACTAATCTTTTAGCCTCTACTTCTCTTTCTTTCATAAGATAATGTGCATACTCTCTCTTTTTAAAACTTTTCCACAATGCATTTAACAAATTTTTATCATTCACAAGATTTCTTAGCTAAATTTAAACCTATTAAGTAGTTTATTAAATATAATTTCATTAATAAATAAAAAAGGATTAACAATATATAACCTACTATTAACAGTAAAGTCAAAATCAAAAGCTAAAACATAATGGTAGAGCGAACCATATAAATAAAAAAGCCCGTCGTATCTGCAGTCATTTAAAGCACATATGGGTCCTCTTTGATGTTTAATCTTGCAACCATTAACCACAGTTATAATATTTTGTGAAAAAGTATCAATTACTGACTCTATATGTATATTTCCGCTATTGACGTAAATAATAATATTTGATGAATTATTTCTTAACTCAGTATAATCTATTTTTAACTCCTCCTCTACTCTCCTCAAGGCGCTTATAAACTCCTTATAGTCGAGATCTATCAACAGGTTATTATTGTATGAATAAACGTAAAATATGTCATCGAACCAAGGAGAAAAATGGTATCCGCTCACCGAAAAAGCCTCCTCTTTACCATTAAAGAACACTTTATTATCCTTTATCTGCAGATCCACAAGAATAATATTTATACAAAACTTACAATAAAAGTTATCGGAAAGAGTTAATGAAAAGTAGAATATATTTAAATATTGTAATTTATTATATATAAATGTTCGTAATATATTCTAATTTCCCTAATAGGATTAGATAAGATATTTGGGAAAAGATTTAAATATGCACAAAAGACCTTCGATGTATGAACACATCGGTAATTATAGCTATTGTAGTTATTGTAATAGTAATAGTAGGTGTAGTAGGATATCTTATTGCGTCTCATCACTTAGGGCCAACGTCAACTACAACATCACAATTAACAAGCATGACAACTTCTTCATCTACGACAAGTACTTCTATGTCGTCTTCTACTACTTCCAGTACTTCAACTTCTTCCACTACTACATCTACAGTAGCATTACCTGCTGGTGCAACTCAATTACCCTATAATCCTAATAATAAGACTGTCTTCATATACCTAGTAGTTACTGCGACTGGTCCCTCCTTTAATTATAATGGTACTGCATATGGGCAGATGAAGATTTACATTCCAGCTGGATGGAATGTAATGATAATATTGACTAATGATCAACCAATACCCCATAATGCTAACATAGTGCTTAATGATACCCCAACTCCCAATAATGCAAACATATCCAAAGATGGTAAGATTTTACTTTACGTTGGAGATAATCCATCTGATTTTACGATTAATGGTGTTCCAAGCGGGCAGACTGCCATAGGAATTTTAGATAACATATCAGCAGGATATTATTGGATTGCTTGTGGAATATACAGTCATGCAGAAAGTGGTATGTGGATAGATTTGATAGTATCAAACTCTGTCTCAGTTCCATATTCTATAATTTCGTCATCTTCTTCTACCACTACAACGACTACCTCGGCTCCTCCGGGTTGGGGTTAAGTTTAATTTTTCTTTTAACTCAATTTTATAATTTTAGTAGGTAATATTTTATTATATAGATTAAGAATTTTATCTTCTCGTAATTCATAATGCTATTTCCAATCAACTATTAACCTTTACCTAATCTGTTTTTAGTAGTTTCTAATATATTATGAGATTTTGTATACTTTAAATTAGGATAATTAAGATTAAATACTATTGAGCAAAAAGGCAGAATCTTAAATAGATAATCTTTATAAAGTTCTATGCGTTTTCAACTCAATAAGATTATTTAGCTAATGAGAGAGATAGCGATCTTTATGACTTCATGAACTTAAGAATTAAGAATAAGTTATAAAGAAAGGATGTCAAATTTAGTGAGACCTTAATTCGTATGAATCAGTTCATCGTTATTAAATTTATTTGGCATTATTTAAAAATCATCAACATCTAAGCGTTAAAGTAAAATTTTTAGTCATATTTTCTTAAATTATTAATGTGATTAAAAGGCTTATTATATCCCCTATACTTCTAGTATTATCTTTAATTGCCTATTATTACAGTAGGAGTGATATACTGTTATGGTCAACCGCATCTACGCTGTTTTTTTGGTCTTTCGTAGCCTTAATAATTCCCTCTTCTTTTTATAAGTATATAAAAAATGGAATAATGAGGTATAAGAAAAAGAGGTCATTATGGATCTCATTAGCCCTATATATGTCATATCATGTCATACTGTATTCTTTCTTCTTCTACTTGTTATTACCGGGATCCATAAGATCGTTAAGCTTCTCATTTAGCGTAAATGCAGGCATAGGGTATTCAGTGCCTCCACCCCTTCCCTATTTCTTGCAATGGGTTTCTGACAGTCCAGCGATCTGGTTTTTTATAGGTCCTTATGAAGGGGACGTAATACCCTTTTCCACTTTTATGGGAGTAATTTTAGCCATATTAATAGGACTAAATGTAGCACAAATAAGTGAGTTATGGGGAATTTCCAGTAAGGTAAATAAGTCAATAGTAATGATACCTTCATTGGGAGTGATATCTGGTTCATCGTGTTGTGTATTCTTACCGAGTATAGTAATGTATTCCATAGCTTTATCTATTACTTCAATCACAGCCACTATTCTCTCTATTCTGTCCTCTTTTACGTACTTTGTAATAGTATATTATGTTTTACCAATAATTTCTGCTATAGTTCTATTTCATAATCTCACACTCTTGGATAAATTAGTTATCAAAATATCAAGAGAACATATAAAACGGGTGTAATTTGATGAGCAGATTAATACTGGATTTTTCACTATTCTCACCTAAGTGAATAATGCAATTTAGCCTTATATTGATAATTAAAATTTTACAAAATTATGTTAGTTAATTTTTTAATCAATTAAGTTAATATATGAATGGAAGACTATAGATGAGTAATTCATGGCTCAGTTGCAAATTGTAATAATCTCATTCAATTATAATAATATTATGAAGAATTAAATGAAATAATATATTAGAAATGAGAAGAATACCTTTCACTGTAATAAAAATAGAAAAGAGAGAAAAATTTCTTAAACCCCTAAACCAAAAACCAATAGCCCACAAAATTTGAAATAGCCTACGAGGAGAATGAAAACGACCAAACAAACGTCTTGGGTCTTTCAGGTTTCCTTTGCGAGTTGTAATTAACCAGCCTGAGCGGGACGACCAAAATCCATCTATCATTTTCAGTATTGTGAATCGAGGTCTCCTCTCGTTCTCATTCTTACCTCAAGAAATTCAGCATCTCCTATGCACTAATAATTTAGCTGAATCGTTTAACTCCCTAGTGGTAAGTATCATACGCCCTGGAAAACTGTTTCTGTCTTAGCGTAAAATTTATATAATTTTGCTCACAGTTTAAAAAATATAGTAGCCTTACCTCAGATGTGGATGGTTAATTCCCGAATGGGGTAAGGATAGTTACAAGATGTGGGGGTTTCCTTACCTTAAAAGGGTGAGTGGGGTTATCCCCCGAAAGGGATGGAGAAGGATGAGCATATGCGACTTCGGTGAAATCCAGGGGGTCGAGAGTTGAATACAAAATATATGAAATTCAATGAGACCCAAACCCCTCATAGGTTGCCTCAGATTGTCTGGGCTATTGCCTATAACTATACATTTTCAATAATTCTTTCCATGAATGGAATAATATCCATATATTTATTGTTATCTCTATGATTGAGGTGGTTTTATTCAATTAATTCTACATTGAATAAAAGAAAATGATGAGACTAGAATACAATTCGCAATGGAACCTGAATCGTCCCTTTAGCGTTTTCACTAATTTATTAATTAATGTTAGTACAACAAGAACAAGTTATTAGCTTTAACCTTGTTTTTTATTATTTAGTTTTCTGATTATTTCTTCCCTTAATTTTGTTCTTAGTGTCTTAGCATCTTCCCTTATTATGAACTCAACTCTATCACTATCAAAAAGAGATCCATATCCTACTTTAAGCCTTTCCTCGATTGCATCTTTTAGCTCAAGGTCTATTTCGTAACCAACACAATTCCTTCCAAGTCTCTTAGCGACCGCACAAGTTGTCCCAGTACCTAAAAAAGGATCAAGCACTATCTCCCCATAGTAACTATAAAGCCTTATTAACCGTTCAGCTAGCTCCTCTGGAAAAGCTGCAGTGTACTTACTCCACTTTTCGCTTGGTAATACATTTTTTATATCCCAAACTGATAAATACCACTTCTCTACCTGGAACTTGTTCGCATCAATTTTACTTTTTTCCTTAATCGACTGAGGAACCTTAGTCCTATCAAATTCACCTGGTTTCTTAAATATCACTATCTCCTCATATATATTGTCGGGATAATAGTACATTGGATAGGGGTGTTGAATTAAAACTCCACTCCTCCTACTAATCCTTATGTATCCCTCAGGTTTTCTCCAAATTATCTTATCTTGGTATTCAAATCCAATCTCGTAAACCATAATGTGGATTAAGTCTGAAACTATAGGGTAAAGCTTTCCGTTAATTCTTACATCTTCAGTAACGAAAATAGCTACTCTCCCTGGTGCCAAAACTCTCATTAACTCCTTACCCACTCGTTTAATTAATCCTAAATAATCATCATAACTAGTAAACATACCAGGGAAGTCAAAAGGAGCATTATAGTAAGGTGGAGAAGTTACAACTAAATTTACTGAGTTATCTTCTAGTTCTTTCATGTTATCTGAGGAACCAATTATTACCTTGATGTTAGCCACATTAATCACCTACTCTCAAGGAATTTCAAAACCTCTTCAACTTTCTTACGAACTTCTTCATCTACATCTAGTGTAGGATCCAGCAGTAATGAGTTAAGAAGTGATTTAACGTCATTCACTGTCACGTTATAGTCTTTGATGCTCTTTTCCATTCTACCCAAGAGAACGTTTAGTGAAATTTTACCGCTTATATAACTGATCACTGACCCTTTAATCCAGTTAAGAGCCCACTTTCTCTGATCAAATCCCATGTGGGATATCCGTTGTAGTATATCGGATAACCCCTAATAAATCTATTTACTTTTAAGCATTGTAATACACCAACCGGTCACTAAATAAGAAAGATTATGTGACGACCTATTTAGAAAAAATCTAAAAGTTTAAAATTTTTTAAGTTCTCTAATATTGATGAGTTCAATTAACTGGTTAAAGCAGTATCCGGTTGATTCTCTCCAAATATACTTTGCTTCATCGCTTGAACTTCAAGAGGAGTTGATTAATCACGGTTTTCAAGTTCCAAAGGATAAAAATGATAAAATAAAAATGCCAATTCCTTTAATATATTCTAATTTTCGTGGTTGGTTAAAAACTCCGAATCCTATAACGATTGAAAGGCTTATTCCACCAGAATGGCTCGATATGAAACCACAAGATTTAGAATGGGAAGAGGTAAGATTTAATAATAAGAGAGCATTCAAATTACCTCAAGAGGAAGTATATGTTAATGTTGGAGTATCGGGAGATGCAGTGATATTTGTCTTAGATGTGAAAAGCTATCACTTAGAGAGAGTTTCTATTAGGGGCGTTAACCCAGAAAAGTGGACTAATTGGGTTATGTTTTACATTGATTTATCATATTTAACCGATATAGTGAATGTGTTAGGAAACTTTATACCTAATCAAGTAAAAAATCAAGTTCAATCAGTAAAAGTGGAAAAAGAATTACAACAAGGGGAAAAAGAAGTTACTTATTATGCAGTTGTACCAGTTAAGGATTTCAGCTTTTGTCTAGGATGTTTTGACTTAGCATTGAAGTATTTAAAAATTAAAGCTGAAGAGCACAAAAAGTTGAATCTCTGTTCTAAGCCTTGCCCTGACCCTGACAAAGTTGTAAGTAGTTTAAAACTCAGAATTAAATACAATTCGCATGCCTTTGCTAAGGTTGGTATAGCAAAGATACAAGGTAAAAGACCCCAAATCATGATTAAGTTAGCGTCAGAAGGTCAGAAAACAATTTCTGGTATATTGAAGAGTGTAGTTGAAGGTAAACCCCGTGGTGAATTAGTTTATTGTGATCATGAGAATAAAAGCCAGTATATAACCTTGGATCTGATTTCCTTTTGGAGAGCATTAAATGCTATAAAGTCATATGTAAGTCTATTACCACCATAATATTAAGACTTACAGTAATTTTCAACAATACTTTGATTAACTTTATCCCATCTTTTTGTTAAAGCGTAAAGTAGAATAAGAGCAAATCACTAAATGTTTAATCATGTAGTCGTAAGTACTAATTAGAGTTCTCGATTAGGTAAAAGAAAAAAGTTAAAAATTAGCTTGGGGTAATTCAGGTCTCTATTGCAAATTGCATTTTATCTCACTCAATTATCATAATACAATGTAGAAATAAGTGAAAAAGTGTACTAGAAATGAGAAGAATACCTTTCACTGTAATAAAAATAGAAAAGAGAGAAAAATTTCTTAAACCCCTAAACCAAAAACCAATAGCCCACAAAATTTGAAATAGCCTACGAGGAGAATGAAAACGACCAAACAAACGCCTCTCTAGAAGAGAATTAAAACACTCAACCAAATTATTACTCCTCAACAAATTTCGCAAACGTTGAGGAAGGTGTAAAAAGTTGAGAACACCTTGCGAAACCAACTCCTCCTTAAACTCCGTATCAACAACCTTAGTTGTAATTAATTCATCCAACTCCTCATATAAGGCGTGGTTCTAAGTTACAAAGGTAAAGTGTACAAACTATGCAGTAGAGGACCTTTTGTGTAGCTTTTACTTAAAAAAAGAACAACGTTTATTATATTTGGAGCTTTAAGCTGAAAACATAGTAGACTTAAGTTTATTAATTTATCTAAGGGAGATATGAATAGTTATGTTTAAAGTTGAGTACCCTACTACACAAGTAATTTACGGTAATGATGCACTGGAGTGGTTAAATAATATTAAAGGAAAGAAAGTTGCAATAGTTACCACTAAAAGTTTACTTAAGAGCAAGATTGTTTTCCAAATATTAGGCATAGTTAACGCTGATGTTATAGAAGGACCAAAACAGCATACCCCAGAGGAAGATGTGAATAAATTGAGGGAGATGTTGAAAGGATACGATACAGTAATAGGTTTAGGTGGAGGAAGTATAATAGATGGAATAAAGCTATCATTTGACGGCTATTATATAGCAATACCTACTACTTTTTCTGGAGCAGAGCATACTAGGTCTGGCGGTTCCACTATTGACGGCGTTAAGAAAAGTAGATTGGGAAAGGAAGCTAATATTGTAATATTGGATCCAAGGGCTACCTTAGAAACCCCAAAATGGCTACTTATAGCTAGTGGAGTTAGAGCAATAGATCACTCAGTGGAAGCGTTGTACTCTAAGGATGCAACACCTTTTACTGATTCATTAGCTATAGAAGGCTATAAGAAATTAATCAAATGTCTAAAGGATCTTGATTCGATTGAAAATCGCGGGCTATGCCAAATAGGTGCCTGGCTGTCTTCTTTAACTATGAGATATGCAAAGATGGGTATTAGCCATAATTTCGGTTACGTCTTTGGTCCCAGATTTAACATACCCCATGGAGTTACTTCCTGCATCTCACTTCCCTCTGCGATTAAACTAAACTATGAAGTAGCTAAACATAAGTTAAAAGAGATAGAAAATGAAGGAGAACCATTATATGAATTCATAGATAAGTTCTTGAAAGAGATTGGAGCCAGAAGGAGATTATCAGAGTTTACTACTTTAGACGAGGCATTGAAATACGCAGAGGTCTTTTATCAACTCGTAAATAATAGTGGAAATCCAGTGAAAATTGATATAAATACTGCTAAGAAGTTCATAGAGGAGGTCTTCTAAGTGATAAAATGGATAGGATTTGGAGGAAATTGGGATAAATGCGAAGAGTGTTGGATGGCCTATGAAATCGGTATTCAACATGAAAATTCGCTAAATTGTTACAAATTGGGAATACCAATAGACGCTCTCAAGATTCCCTTAGATCAGTTTTTAGAAAAAGTTAAAGAGGTACCAGGTAAATATGGTATTTTTCAGTTCCCACTAAGCTTTTTAAGTAAAGGAATCATAATTTTTTACTTTAATAATAGAGAAGAAATGGAAAAGTTCGTGGGAAGTGTAAGAGAATATATTAAAGATGACATATCTATTAGAGAAAGGAAGTTCTACGACATATTTGTTAATGTGGAATGGATAGGAACTGTGAATTGGAGAAGAGGATGTCCGGAATATGACAAGAAATTTGGTGATTGGAGAAAATGGAAGTTTACCTCTCATTAATCCCTTGTTCAGTTTTAATCATGATAAGTTGTTCTAAATGATTAGGCAACATTTAATAAGAATATCGCATACTAAATTATCTAACACCGCTTAACATAAGGTATATAATTTTTAGTGAAAATAGTTATTCAATATAAGCAAAAGATCTTTTTCGTGACAATGAATCTTTATTAAGGGAATTGCTTACTTAAAATAGATATGTCTATTTCAATTTTTATTTTAAGCCTAAAGGGAGGAATAGGGAAAAAGTAGATTAGCATATGAGTTATCTAAACATGCATATGAGCGATTTAAGACGGTACTTCTTGTGGATAACGATTCACTCTCGACCTTATCCAGAATTTTAGGACATTATGGAGATGGAGTATTAGATGGTCTAGACTTTAAATCAAGTTTAAAGAATATGGAGGGGATCTTTCTACTTAAGTTACGTGATAAGATAAATTTATTCGAAAGATTTTATAGTATTTATAGATATAGAATTGAAGCTCTAAAATATTTAATTTCCAGAACTAAGAAATGGGATTATATCATAGTTGATAATTACGTTGGAATATTAGAAGATGATCCAATAATAAGAAGTATTTATGAAATCTCGCAATTAAGGATAGGAGTCTTCTTAACTGACAAATTGTCACTAGATTCTAGTATTGAATATTCCAATAATTGGAACCAGCTAGACTCTAAGTTCATAATATTAGTTAATGAAAATAGAGAGTTTGATTATGACACAAAAAGGATGTTATTCGATATAATATTAAACCTTGATATTAATGATTTTACCAGATATATTAGCGTAGCTGATGAAGAGTAATTTTATAATTAACGTAAGTTCTTATCGTTAGATTCGAATCCATAACTATTTATCATTTGAACTCGAATCTAAAACTCAAAAAAAGATCTATTTGCAAGGTCTAAAAATGACACCTAGTTAGAGATCAATCATTAATTGTAATGAAGCTAATGCACAATATTTTTAGTAGCTATGGAAAACTATTTCAACTGAGTCGTGAAATTTATATATCATGTTCATCTAGTATTGTCTTTCAAAATTTTCATTCTCGGCGTAGTAATAGCAACGTACTGAAAAATAAGATAATTTAAAGAATATATTATGAATCAAAATAAAAAGATTTTTAAGATGTAATGTGTAACGAATTTCTGAAAAACGTAAAGAAGGCTAGTGTTTCTTTTTCAATTTATCGTGTGTCACTTATCAGCAAAGAGAATATTAGATTTGATGGTTATTAAGAATGTAACGTATTTATACTAATTACGAGAATTTAATATATGCCACTCGATCCCGCGATTAAGAAATTGTTGGAATCTGGCTTCGTAATACCCATAGGTAAAGCCCCTGTAGAGGAAGTCAGAAGGATTTTTAGGCAATTAGCGTCATCTGCACCTAAGGAAGAAGTGGGAAATGTTGAAGATATAAAGATACCGGGTAGTGAAACCTCTATAAATGCGAGAGTTTATTTTCCTAAAATTAAGAGTCCTTATGGTATATTAGTATACTTTCATGGAGGGGGTTTTGTAATAGGTGATGTGGAATCATATGATCCTTTATGTAGGGCTATAACTAATGCGTGTAATTGTGTTGTTGTCTCTGTGGATTACAGATTAGCTCCAGAACATAAATTTCCTTCAGCGGTAATTGATTCTTTCGATGCAACTAAGTGGGTTTATGAGAACGCAGATAGATTTGAAGGTAAGATGGGTGTAGCAATTGGTGGTGATAGTGCTGGTGGTAATTTAACTGCAGTTGTAGCTCTTTTGTCTAAAGGCAAGTTAAATCTTAAATATCAGATTTTAATCTACCCCGCAGTAGGTGTAGATTATGTTTCAAGGTCAATGATAGAGTTTTCTGATGGATTCTTCTTAACTAGAGAACATATAGAGTGGTTTGGTTCACAATATTTAAGGAGTCCTGCAGATTTATTGGATTTTAGATTTTCGCCAATATTTTCTCAAGATCTGTCTGGATTACCACCAGCACTGATAATTACCGCGGAATACGATCCATTAAGAGATCAAGGAGAGGCATATGCAAATAAACTATTACAAGCTGGAGTCCAGGTGACTAGTGTGAGGTTTAATAACGTTATTCATGGTTTTGTGTCATTTTTCCCACTTATACAACAAGGAAAGAGTGCCATAGGCCTTATAGGAGCAGTGTTAAAAAATGCGTTTTATGGACAATAGTGCAAATAACAATGGAAAAGAATTATTCTAACCTCAATCATGTTTATCACTGAGTATGAGATTTGTGGAGACGTAGCGCACTCTATGGGACTTTCCGTAACTATTGACGTAGCCCTACAAGATGTATGATAAAATTGTTTTGTGGGGGGTTTTTCAAAACTTACATTACTTTTTCATATTCTCCTCAATAGTAAAAAGAACGTACAGAACAGATGGTTCACAAATACCCCATAAATCATGATAAATGTGAAAAATTATAATTATTTATGGTACCTTTAATGTTTATAAAGTATATTTGCTGATTATAACCTATGAAAGCTGTTATTCTCCCTGGTCATAAGCAAGGTTATAGAATAGAGAATGTACCAGATCCTAAGCCAGGAAAAGATGAAGTTGTGATAAAGGTGAATAAAGCTGCTTTATGTTATAGGGATCTTTTGCAAATGGAGGGTTTTTATCCTAGGTCGAAATATCCACTAATTTTAGGGCATGAAGTAGTAGGTATTGTAGATGAAGTTGGAGATAATGTTTCTGAATTTAAACCGGGAGATAGAGTGACATCTATGCTTTTTGTTCCCGATTGGTCTTGTGAGTACTGTAAAACCGGAGAGGAGGTTTATTGTAAGAATAGATTAGTATACGCTCAAGAATTGGATGGATTCTTCGCTGAAAAGGCTAGAATCAAAGCTAGTAGTCTAGTTAAAGTCCCGCAAGGCGTATCTGATGAAGGTGCGGTAATAGTTCCGTGTGTTGCTGCAATGGTATATAGAGGGTTAAAGAAGGCAGGATTTAAGGCAGGAGATATTGTTCTGGTGACCGGTGCTTCTGGTGGAGTAGGTATCCATGCGATTCAAGTAGCTAAGGCATTAGGGGCCAAGGTCATAGGAGTAACCAGTAGTGAAAATAAAGCTAAGATCGTGTCTAAATTTGCAGACTATGTTATTACGGGTGAAAAATTTTCGGAAGAAGCAAAGAAAATAGGTGATGTATCGATAGTTATAGAGAACGTTGGGACCAGTACTCTTGAAGAGAGTTTAAGGTCTTTAAGAACTGGTGGTAAAGTTATTCAAATAGGCAATTTGGATCCTTCCGTGGTGTTTAATTTAAGATTAGGTTATTTAATACTTAAGGATCTAAGTCTAATGGGTCATATAGGTGCGAATAAGAGAGACATTATTGAGACGTTAGATTTAGTTAAAGAGGGGAAAATCACGCCAGTAATTGGTGGGGAAATTAAGATAGATAAATTCGAGAAAGGCATACAGTTGATGAAAGATAAAAACAGATATGGAAAAATATTGATTTCAAGTTAGACTCTTTCTAAAACTATTGCTCCACCTTGTCCTCCACCTACACATAAGGTAGCTACTCCATAATCTTTTCCTTCTAATACAAGTTGTCTGGCTAAAGTTCCGACTAATCTAGCTCCAGTAGCACCTAGTGGATGTCCAATAGCTATTGCCCCACCTCTTTTATTGACAGTCTCTTCATTTAATTCTAATTGCTTAATAGCGTATAATACAACTACAGCAAAAGCCTCGTTTATTTCCCATAAATCTATATTTCGAGGTGTGAGATTCGCTTTCTCTAACGCTTTTTTAGATGCTGGTACTGGACCTTTTCCCATTACCGCAGGTGGTACTCCAGCAAATCCAAAGCTCTTAATTTTTGCCATTGGTGTTAAACCATACTTTTTAAGCGCATTTTTAGACATTAGGAGTACGTATGATGCTCCAGAATTTAATGGCGCTGAATTTCCAGCTGTTATAGTTCCATTTGGCTTGAATGCAGGCGGTAGTTGGGCTAATTTTTCAAGACTAGTATCAGGACGAATAGATTGATCTACGTTTAAAGAAACCTTTTTCCCCTCAATCTCAACATCAATTGATAATATCTCATTCTTAAAGTAACCCTCTTGCGTAGCTTTCCACGCTAATTGATGACTTCTCAATGACCATCTATCCATTTCCTCTCTGGTTATTTTAGCTTCCTCTGCTAGTTTCTCTGCAGTTAATCCCATTACATAACCCGTAGCTAAGTCGTATTCAGCATACTTACTGTCAGTTATGAACTTTGTATTGATCTCTATGTGCGGATTGTCGAACATTGGTGTTCTAGACATTTTCTCTACTCCACCAGCTATTATTATATCAGCCATGCCAGTCGATATTTCCATTGCCCCAATCGATACCGTAGTCAAAGAAGAAGCACATTGTCTATCCACAGCCATAGTTGGAATGGTGTAAGGTAATTTCGCCGCAAATATTTCATGTCTGCCTCCAAATGCCCATTGTTCACCAACTTGAAGTGCACAGCCAGTGATTATTTCATCTATTTCCTCAGCCTTTAGGCCATTTTTCTCAATTAGCTTATTTATTACCATTCCAGCTAATTCCTCTGGTCTGATATTGTAAAACGGATCTTTTTGGAAATCTTTTCTTGAAAATCTTGTGAATGGTGTTCTAAGATAATCCACCAGATATATGTCTTCTAACATTCTTTCACACTCCTATCAGTATACTGCATTTGATAGATTATATAGGTTGTAGAAACTCAGAGAAGTTAATTTCACTATTATATAACTTACTTAGCGTAAGTACTCTTCTTAAATGCAAGTGGATATCTATGTCATCAGTAAACCCTATTCCCCCATGTACTTGTATTCCACTCATTATAGTTTTGGGTATCTTTTTATTTGCCAGATCCTTAGCTAACCAAACGTATTTTATATTATCTGAGGCTTCTATTACTAGTGATCTTACTAATTCAACGTCTATTGCATTGTTAACAACCCTATGCTTTATAGCTTGATAAGAACCTATTGGCTTTCCAAACGCTATTCTTTCTTTACTGTATTTAATTGACATATTAACAACCTCTTCTCCACTTCCAACCATTTGGGATGCTAACAATAATGCGATTTCAGCGTTGTTTACTTCTACGTTATCATAATTGTTGTATTCAACTTTACTAATTTTCATGGAATTATCAAGCGAGTTAAAAGTTTGTATTGTGGAATTCTCTTTCCTTATTAATTTATTATTCACCAATATGTAATCCGCTTGATCAGCAGAGGGCACAAAATTAGAATCAGATATCGCTATTTTAACCTCTCCGGAATACAATTTATTTAAAATATCTTTATTTTTAATGCCCCTAGACGCAACCATACTACTTATTACAATCCCGGGCAATAGTTTTTTGCCTATAAACTCATTAATTATCACTACATCTCTTAATGGTAATGTGGAGAAATATGGTAATATATCGAGTTTAATTATCTCCTTCCATATTTGCTCCACGTATTCCTTATTTCCTTCCATAACAGCTCTTAACTTCTTAGTTGACCATTGCGACTCCATTAGTTCGTTAATGCTATTTAAAATTAACTTTAAATCTTCTCCAATTTCGAAGTTTAAATCTAGAATCATGAAATCACCACGATTCAATTACGTCTAAATCTTTAGGTGTTAGCATTTCTAGTTTCATTTGCCTAGCCCTATTTATCGCATCAATTCTCGTATTTAAAAGTTTTTTAGCGTAATCTACTATCTCTGCGGAAGGTAGTTCGAATGGCAACTTAGCTTCTTGAGGTATAGTAGGTTCTGAAAATATCCCCACAGCGTAAGGCGCTAAGTAGTTTATGTGATCCATTGCAGCCTTATACACTTTCTCCCCATGTTCTTTCACTAATCTCGCTATTAAATACACTCCAAATGCAATGTGTCTAGACTCGTCTGTCGCTATTAAGTTTACCATTTTAGCTAAGCCAGGAAACATATTTGTTCTCTTTATTATTTGTCTAAATATATTGTAACCACCCTCAGCAGCTACACCTTCAACTATCATATTATACGTAACTACTGCCTTAACTTGATTTTCTGGCGAAGGGTCTTTAGATAGGTTCCACATAGCCTTAGGTAATTCTTCATAAAATATCTTCCTATAATTTGGGGAAAGTTCTTTGGTGTAAGCGCTTAAATCTTCTATAACTCCTACCGCATCAAAAAATCTTCTGAAAGCCTCTACGTGTTTAGATTCTTCATAAACGAACTGTTCTAGGTACATGACTTCTTCTACTCTTCCCTCTTTAACTAGTGTAACTATAAGCGGGTGAAGATCTAACGCTACTGCTTCCTCTCCAGCAGAGAACTTGGAACCTACATTTATTATGAACATCTTTTCTAAATCATTTAATTTTTTCCAGTCCTCAGCGTCTTTACTTAGATCAATACTAGCTGGATCCCAAAAGAGTTTTTTACCCAATTGATAGAGTTTCATTGGGAAAAGAGACCAATTTAATCCACCATGCCTTATTGACTTAAAATATTCATGTTTATATTCTTCAAAACTCATTCCCATAATTAACTATAACTGGTTTGATTATATTTAAATTTTGCTTTAGATAAAAGAAATATCTACTTTTTAGTTTACGTAATTTCTCAAGTTTTTAAAGATGTCTCATTACGGTTAGAAATTAACGTCTAAAATAACAGCACCTACAAAAGGGCAAAATTAATTCGCATAAAATTTGTAAGGAAATGCTTTATGGGGAGTTTCCAAAACTTATGTTACCTTTTAAGTTCTTCATGTAGTAACGGCAACGTATTGAATTGAGATAGTTCTGGAATACTCCACAAAGAGGTTACTTTATCCCACCCTTTAGACTCTCCCCAGAATCTATAACGAATACTTGGCCAGTTAAAGATTCTATTTTGAGGATTGCAGTGGTAAATTCTGCGACCTCTTCTGGATCTAGAATCCTCCCCATTAATGTGAATTTATTGGCGAATTCTTTTTCACTCATTCCCAATAACTGAAACATACTTTCACCTAATTTGGTCTTAACAAATCCGGGAGCTATGGCATTAACTCTTAATTTAGGAGCGAGCTCTAGCGCTAAATATTTGGTTAAAGCTATTACTGCAGCCTTCATAGCTCCATAAATTGATAAGCCATATGCTGGAGATACTCCAGCAACTGAGGCTATGTTTACTATTGCCCCACCATCTCTCATTTCTTTAGCAAATGATTGCGAACAATAAACAACTGACTTAAAATCGGTTGAGATGTGTTTATCCAAGAGTTTATCGTCGACGTTCAAAAAAGGAGAAAACAATCCTAATCCAGCGTTATTTATCAGAATGTCTACTACTCTATATCTATCAATTGTAGCCTTGAGTAGGCTCTCACATCCTTCTCTTGTTGACACGTCTGCTAAGACTCCTATAGCTTCTCCACCTACATCCTTAACCATTTTTATTGTTTCATTCATCTCTTCCGCTCTTTTTTTAGCGTTAACCACAATTAAACTTCCTTCCTTAGCTAATCTTAAAGCTATAGCCCTACCAATACCTCTACCAGAACCCGTAACAACTACCACTTTATCTTTTAGAGAATACATAAATAGTATAAGGATTTCTAGGGATAAAAAACTTATCTAGTTCCATTTAACTATTGCCCTTATATGAACACCTTTTTTAAGATTCTCATACGCTTCGTTTATCTTTTCTGGAGGATAAACGTGAGAAACCAGTTTCCTAATATCTATTTTTCCAGAAGAGGCTAAACTAACTAGTTCTGGTAAATCAATTCTTGGTCTATAACCTAAACTTCCAACTATAGATATTCCTTTCGATACGAATAGCGTTATTGGAATCTGGGCCATTGTGGCGAATCCCCCTAAACCCGTAACTACTATACTTCCTCCAGCCTTAACTACTTCCAGTGATAATTTAAGATCTGGATAAGGTTTTGTCTCATATACTATATCGGCACCATCTTGCAATATTTCAAGAATTTTGGATCTGGCGTCATTCTCATTAGCGTTAACTGCATGTGTTGCTCCTAAGTCCCTAGCCTTCTTCAATTTATTCTCATCAATATCCACTGCTATGATGGGATTCAGACCCATTGCGTTGGCCAGCTGTATTGCGGCAGAACCAACACCACCAGAACCTATTATTACAACACTTTTTCCAGAAGTTGCATTGACACTTTTTAAAGCATTATAAGCTGTTCCATATGCACATGCAATAGGAGAGGAGTAATAAGGATCTAAATTTCTAGCAAGCGGAATTACTGCTATTTCAGGCACTGTCATATATTCAGCATGACCGCCGTCAACTCCAATTATACCTACTAATCTGTTTGCATTCTCTTTGCAGTAATTTTCCTTTCCGTTTGCGCAATATTTGCATACCCCACATGGAACTATCCAAGAGACTAGAACAGGATCTCCCTCATGCAATCCATATGGGTTTTTAACGTTTTTACCAAACTCTTCTACCCATCCAGAAATTTCATGCCCTATTATAAATCCTTTAGGAATTGGTCCCACAAGTTCTCCACTCAATAGATGCAAATCGCTATGGCAAATTCCAGTTGAGGCTACTTTTATTAATACTTCTCCTTCTTTCGGAGTAGGTTCAGGAACGTCTTCTATTTCTAATTGAGACCCAGTATATACTGCAGCCTTCATATAACTATCTCTTCTTCTTTGCAATTAATCCTTTCTTTTCAAACAGTCAACTTTATTATCTCATATCTTTCGAGTTATGTAAAAGTCAACTTCGTTATGTAACGTATCAATTTATTATTAAAATGCATAGTAAATATAATGTATGTATAATAGTGTACAAATGAGACAGTCAATTTTTAATGGTAGGAGCCTCTGCTAATTTCAGACATTTTATCTAAATTGATAACCGAGTCAGAATTCAATTTTCTACCTAATAAGCAATGGTTTATGATCTCTCAGTGATAATGCTTTCAATTTATCTTAATTTTAAATCATAATCCTAGTTTTAGAGTGCTTTTTGGGTGTTTGCAAACTATCTGGTTTGGTACATTTAGAAGGAACCTCTACTATACGCCATAAATAGTAAGCTTCCTCAAGGAAGTAGGAAATCCCCCATCTACTTTGCGAGGTTTTTCCAAAACTTACGTTACTTTTCGTATCCTCTTCATAGCAAAAATAACGTTCAAAATAAGAGAGTTTACAAATTCGCCCCACAAAACAATCCTCATCTCGAGATGCTTTGTCATAAGGACAAGGTAGTTCATAAGGCTGAAGCTGTTCAACATTAGATCTTTCTTTTTATTCGTTCTAGCCTAATCTCTTCATCCAATTTCTTAATGTTTCTTTCGATTTTCCTCCTTAGTGACAATTTGATAAATGATCCTAATCTGCCCTCGTATTCCATAATTATTTTAACCACCCCTTTTTGAGTTAAATCGAATTCTAAAATTCCACCTTCTCCTTTCTGTGTGCCTACTGCATAGAATCTATACGATATCCTATTGCTTCCAATGTATACAGTACCATGTAAAATAAGAGACGTTATTCCAAGGGAGATCATTACGTCAAACTCACCTTCTTTCACTATTACTGTTTCTGCACCTAGCACTTTATATAATGTGAAGTTCGGGTCGCTTAAAATATTTAATAAAGCACTATTATCGTGTTGCGTGTTTAATGTAATCTCCATAGATTATCTTTCGAATTAATTCTTTTTATCTTTTTCTGTGATCAAATCAAAAAGAAAGATTTTAACCTAATACCTTTCTAACTAAATTTTCAGCTTCCTTATAATTATAGCTTCTGAACAGTTCTATTTTACTAGCCTCCATGGATCCTTCTGCATGTATCATACCAGTAAGCAAATATCCGGTAACTGAACTAGCACCCAATTCTTTAACGAGCTTTAATACTTTGACCCTCTCCTCTCCATCAACAGATCCTCTTAGATATTTAACAATGTTCTTACCCTCCTCGCTATCTAAATCCTCTTGAGAAGGCATAGTAGCTATTATTCCCCCAGCTATATCAATTAGATCCCTTACCACATCATGGAAGTGCATATTGGAATAAAGCTTACCAACGTTTGTAAATATGGGATTAGGTACCGCAATTCCCTCCATAACTACTGGATAAACTGCAGAGGCTATTGCACTACTTCTCATTATTTCCTTGTATAAAACTATATCTACTATATCATCCCTTACATGCTTCTCATTTTCAATTCCGTTAACTTGCGCTACTAACCTCGAAGCTCCTAAGTATAAGTTCATTGTTGCAGATCTATAAGATAATGCGGTAAATCTATGAAAGGTTGCGAATAACATTGCTAATGTTCCAGCATAATCGTATTCCCTAAATAAGAATACTCTATCCCAAGGCACAAAAACGTCGTCAAAAACTGTAAGCGTCTCTAATTCGTAGTCCTTCCTACTCAGTACTGAAGAAGAGTTACCCTCAATCTCATCTATAGGTCTCACATACATTTTTAATCCCTTAGCATTGGCTGGAACTGCAAACGCTACTGCGTAATCCTTGTCACTATCTCGCATAGCTCTAGTTGGTATTACGATAATTTCATCAGATACAGCTGACTGTGTAGTATGAGCCTTGGCACCTCTCACCACAATCCCATCACTTCTCACATCCACTATTCTAACATACATATCTGGGTCTACCTGTTCAGATGGTCTCTTACTTCTGTCCCCCTTAACGTCAGTTTGTGCAGTAGCTATCGTTAGATCCTCCTTAGCTACCTTTTGAAGATAATTCTCTACGTGTTTCGAATAATCTGTACCATATTTTCTATCTACTTGCTTCGCAGTTATCATTAATGCAAAAATTGCATCACTACCTATTGCTTGAGAAATATTAAATATCCCGTTACAATATAACGTTAGATCGTAAATTAACTTATGTCTATCCAATAAATCTTGAGAAGATGAGGGTACTTTAAAGAATTTGCTTACCTTTCCCAATTTACTATCTTCATAAATTCTGTCACTATACTCGTAGAGTTTTGACGCATGTAGTGCGGCAATCTTTAGTATTGGATGCGAAGTTATATCCTCTATGAGTTTACCTCTATAGTAAATTTTCCTCCCATCTCTCAAGGATTTTAAGAAATCATCTTTTGATCGCATAAATAATATTAGCTACATCGACTTAATTAATTTTTTGCTTTCCTTAAAAGAAAGAAAATTACTGACTTATAATAAAGAAGAAAAGGAGAATAAAAATGTTATATTTGTGTTTTATTTCTCGCTTTTGATTATGCCTCCTTCTGATGTTGGTGGGGTTAGATGTATTTCGTTTATTTCTTCGAGTCTAACTCCAACTGTTCTAGGAACTGTGAACCATAGTATTATTGCTGCTATGACAACTGGAAAAGACTCAATCGCCCATGCGTTTATTGGACCGTAAGCTATTACCAATGGGAAGAGTAATAAAGGTCCTATAGCTCCACCAAGATGGCCTAATCCATCAGTTATTGCAAATCCAGTAGATCTAGCTGCAGTTGGGAAAGACTCGCTACTCATTAGGTATCCAGCTAAATATGACATTCCACCACCTATTGCGTTCAAGATGAAGGCTAAAGTTAATGTCATGCCTAAAAGATTGAAATGGATCGCAAAATACGCTGCAACTATAGTACCTACTAACCAACCTAAGGAACCTATTTGTGTTAGTAATCTTCTATCAACTCTCTCCACGAATGTCAATAAGAGGAATGCCATTAAAGTGTCTCCTAATGCAGAGAAACCGGTATAAAGTACAAATTGGTTAAACATGGGTCCAGAGTATCCTATGAATTTACCATAGTAATCCCATAACGTCGAATAGGTATACTGAACGAAGTAAATGAAGAACCAGAATAATATTAACCCAACTAAACGCTTTGCAAATACTTTTTTGCCTAGGATTGAAAAGGGATTAGTGGTCTGATAAGAATAGTTTATTATCTTAGGTTCTGGTAATGATTGTACTTTAGCTCTTTTCATTGAAGTCTCTTCCATTATTCTAACAATTGATTCAGCCTCGTTAATTCTACCCTTTTTAACAAGGAATCTCACAGTTTCTGGAGCTCTAGTTCGAAAAACTAGAGCAGCAAATGCCATAATTGCCGCAATTCCAAATGCAAGTCTCCATCCTATAGATGGAAAACTTGTTACTAAGAGTGCAGCAATTGTTGCACCCACACCTACTGCTATCCACCCAGATAAGTAGATCCAATTGGCATACTTACCTCTTTTCGAGCTCGGGGCAAATTCTGAAACGTAAACCATTGCCAAATTTAGGTCCCCACCTATTCCTGCTCCTTCTATAAATCTGAAGACTGCAAGCATGGGGAAGTTCACAGCTAATGCCATACCTAAACTGCCTATTGCGGTAAGTAGAACTGTTATTATTAACACTGGTCTTCTTCCTATTCTGTCAGCCAAATATCCTAATCCTAATGATCCGGGTATATAACCGAATAGTCCTAATGATGCTACTAAAGATGCTTGTGAGGCGTTGATGAATGGTATATATGGTAATGCAGCTCCTATATTTCCTACAGCGTCATATAATGTAATAAAGTAGCTAAACCCTATAGCCCACAGTAGAGCGTATGAAAGACCCCAGCTAGGTAATCTATCAATTCTAGCGAGATACTCATCTAGTATATTCTTATTGCTCATGTGATTAATTACGTCAATTTATTTATAAATACATATTATGAAAGTCAATTTCTAAAACTTATATTTGAATTGTTTAGTCTGATATTATAGGGAGATTTTTTATATTCTCTTTTGTTAGCTTATACTTTCAATTTAAGTTTAATTTGTGGGTTTTCCAAAATTTACGTCACCTATTACATTCTTTCTATAGTAATAAGAATACGCTAAACTACGATAGTTTACAAATATCCTCATAAGGCAGGTTAAGTTAATGTTGTTCTAATAATGTAACTAGAAAGAGCGGTTGGTGCTATATTGACTGAAATCTATATTTTTATATTTACACTCATTTTATTTAGCTTATAGATTTATAATTATTATAGTGCAACGTGAGTAAAGTTTTTAAACGTGATAAGTAATTTATGACTTGACTCAGTTGTCAAAAAGTGGTGTTCACATGTATAGGTTGCCTAAAACAGAAAAAGGAAAAGAGTCGTTGAATAAGATAATTAATGCCTCGCTAGATCTGATTTCGGAGAAGGGTTTCTTAAATACGAGTATAAATGATATAACCAATAAAGCTGGGGTTGCTTATGGTTTATTTTATTTCTACTTCAAAAGCAAACATGATATATTGGACGAATTAATTAGAAAATTTAATAGAGATATGAGATATTATTTGAAAGTTAATACAATGGGTATTCAAAATAGAATAGATATGGAAAAAGAAGGGTTAAAGAGATTCTTAGAGTGGATGAGTCAAAATAGGAAGTACTACAAGGTTTTCATAGAAGCACAAGTGCATAGACCAGAAATGTATATATGGCACTTCACTAAATTAGCGGAAAGGTATCAGATTGGGCTAAAGGAGGCCATGGAAAAGGGGCAGATTGTAAATGTAGATCCGGAATTACTTGCATATGTATTAATAGGAATAGCCGAAATGATAGGAAGGAGATACATATTGTGGACCAATCAAGGCTTAAATAAAAAATTGTATAATGACTTAGACATCCTCATAGAAAATTTACTAAGACCTAAGTAGTTTATACAAGGAATTTAGTGTTTATCTCATTTGATATTCGAGCCATTATTACAGATGCAGTGGTATATCTGGCTAAGTCAAAGAGACTTCCTTTCTTTAACCTTATTGTACCCGACATTAATGCGGAAACTACTTGAAGCTTTCCACTTATAATATCCTTCCATGCATTGTAACTTGCCTCAAGTATATAGGGTGCATCAGCTTTAGAAGCGTCATTAAAGAATTCTACACCTTGACATGTTCCATTGTTCAGATATAATTTCATGGCTAAAGCATTTGATCCTTTTACTCCTAAGTAATCTAGAACTTGACCAGGTACATCAGTTACTACAAATAGAATTGGCGATACCCAACCTTTTCCGGCCTCATTATACTCTTTATTCTGACTTAACCTTTTACACCACTCTTCTGCCCATTCCTTACTAGGATATACGAGTTCAGCCATAATAAAAATAGTTCCTAACTACTTAATAAGTATTTAAGTTTGGACAGAAAAAGAAACTTCTTCGATATTTAGAGTCCGTGCTTTGAGGGTTTTCAAAGCTTACATTACTTTTTAATTCTCTACATGGTAAAGATAACGTACCAAATTAAATTGAATGTCACAAAGTGAATCTGCTATATAAGAGCTAAATTGATACAGCTTAACAATACAGCATTTTCATTAAGTTTTGAACAAGATTTTTATTTATCATGATAAGTAATAAATATGATTGGCAATGATTGTGGGTTTCTCCGGTAAGTTGTACAAGAAATACGAGAAGGATGGAATAGAATTGCTGAAGGAGGCTATTGATGAGGCATTGGAAATGGCTGGTCTAACTTACAGCGATATAGACGGAATAATGGCTAACATAGGGAGGGGATCATTCCACGGGAATAAAACTTATCTGAATCCCCCCGCTCAAATAGGTGAATACTTTGGAATCAAACCCAAGATAATAGATCATGTGCAATACGGAGGTCCATCAGTTTTGGCAATGATATATAGGGCATATAAGGCCATTTCGGCGGGAGATGCTGATACGATATTATGTGTTCAAGGAGGGAAAATATCCCATATTAGGGATAGTAATCAATTTCAAAAAACTGACATAATAGATAGTCCATTCGACGATTTCATTAAAGTCTATGATCAAATGTCACCGATTTCTGATTACGCTATGGTAGCTTATAGGCATTCAAAGCTTTTTGGTACCACGGATGAGCAGAGAGCGTTAGTTGCAGTCATGCAAAGATATAACGCAATTAATAATCAAAAGGCAATGTTTAGAGATCCCATAACTGTTAAGGATGTATTAGCGTCAAGAATTGTATCGTATCCTTTACATCTTCTTGAAATAGTTTACCCTATAGATGGATTTCACGTTTTCGTAGTGAGTAAAAGAACTAGCAAGTCAGCATTGAGGAACATAGATATCTTAGCTTATGGAGAGGCACATTGGCCAAATCCACCTGCAGAATGGGATGATATAATTTATACCCCTACGATAGAGAGTGCTAAAAGAGCTTCATTTAATCTAAATCGAGTAGACGCATTTGAGTTGTATGATTCATTTACTATAACTGTTATGCTTCAAATGGAAGACATAGGTTTAGTAGAAAAAGGCAAAGTGGGGCATTTCGTGGAATCACATGATTTAACTTACAAGGGTGATGTTCCTATTAATACTGGTGGTGGTAGTTTGAATACTGGTCAACCTGCCTATATGAGTGGTGGTGTTATTTTGGAGGAGGCATTGCTTCAATTAAATAACATGGCTAATGGTCATCAGGTTAGCGATGCAAACGTAATATTCCTAAATGGTATAGGATGGTGGAGTAGAAGGCATACCGTAACGTTAGTATTGGGTGAGAAAAAATGAGAGATGAAGAAGTAAGATCTATGTACTTTAAATACTTTCAAGAGGAGCAGCTGCCTTTCATACAATGTGGCAAGTGTGGACATAAATTCTTTTACCCTAGAGTGGTTTGCCCTAAATGCGGTTCATCAGATATAAAAATTGGACTTAGCGAAGGTTTAGGTAAAATATTTGCAATGACGAGAATTTATAAAAAAGATGGGAGTTATGTGGTTTATGGAATCGTGGAGATGAATGAAGGATTTAGAATGTACGCTAATATAGTTGAGGAGAATGGAAATACTGCAGATATAGGTAAAAAAGTAAAGGTAATATTTAGAGAGATTAACGGTAAGAAATACCCTTTATTCGCAGTAACATAGTGATTTTTATCTAAACAATGTAAAAAAGCTTAAATATAGAAAAGAACACAGTATTATGTGTGGAGATAATAAAAGGTTTTCCTTCAACAATGATGGATGACTATCAACTAAATGTAACTCAAATATTAGAACATGCTGGAAAGTGGTATGGAGAGCAAGAAATAGTTTCGAGAAAGAAGGATAATACGATATTTAGGTACAATTATGGAGAAGCGTTTAGAAGAGTTAAGAGGCTCGCTAGCTCATTAAAGAAGTCGTTAGGGGTCAAGGTGGGAGACAGAGTTGGCGTATTAGAATGGAATACTCATAGATTTTATGAGTTATATTTCGCAGTTCCAGCTACTGGCGCTGTTATGTTAGAGTTAAATCCTAGACTTCATCCGCTTCAATTAGCTAAAATAATGAATCACTCAAAGGTATCCCTACTATTCTTAAATGAGGATTTCATCCCATTGGTAGAAAGTATATCAAATAGTGTACAAGTTAAGAAGTACGTGGTTATTTCCAATGATGAGAGAACAGTACGTCAAGAAACTAAGTTAAGTTATTATAATTACGAGACGCTAATACAAGAGGGCGATGAGAATTACGAAATACCAATGTTTGATGAGAAATCAGCTTGTTACGCAGCTTACACTACTGGAACTACTGGAGATCCTAAAGGAATATATTATTCACATAGATCTATAGTCCTAAATACGTTAGTTATTTCCAGAAATCTTACAATAGAAGATACTTTTATGCAGATAGTTCCAATGTTTCACGTGAATGGCTGGTTAGGCTTTATGGCTGCTACATTAGTTGGCGCTAAATTAGTATTGCCGGGGAGATATACGGCTAATGATCCAAAACCGTTAGTTGATCTCATGATTAATGAGAGAGTTACAGTAACTGCTGGAGTACCAGAGATATTCAGTTCTATATTGAACTATTTAAGAAGTATGGAAAAGAAACCCATATTTGTAAACTCTAGGATACTTATAGGTGGAAGTGAACCGCCGTTAAGTTTAGTGATAGGATTGATGGAGTTTGGATTTCAAGTTGGACAAGGTTATGGTGCAACTGAAACGACTCCTTCTGTTACGGGTAGTGTAGTGAAACCTAAGATAAAGGAGAAGTACTCAGATAAGGATATGCTGGATTTATTGAGAAAGCAAGGTATACCAGCTTTTGGAATTGACATAAGAGTTGTAGATCCAGTTACTGGAAATGACGTTCCTCATGATGGGAAAACTGTGGGGGAAATTTGGATTAGGGGACCTTGGATAGCCTCTTCTTATTATAATGATCCTAGAACTATTGAATCCTTTGTTGGAGATGGCGTAGATAGATGGTGGAGAAGTGGCGATTTAGCTGTAGTAGATGAATTGGGTTACATTAAAATAGTAGATAGAATTAAGGATGTTATAAAAAGTGGAGGAGAGTGGATAAGTACTGTTGATTTAGAGAATCACTTAATGACTCATCCAGCAGTAGCAGAGGCTACAGTCATAGGTATTCCACATCCTAAGTGGGGTGAGAGACCTTTAGCGTTTGTAGTCCTTAGGCAAGGTTTTGAGGGTAAAGTAAGTAAGGAGGAGTTATTAACTTATTTAGGTCAAAGATTTGCGAAATGGCAACTGCCAGATGATATTATATTTGTTAAGGAAATTCCGAAGACGAGCGTTGGTAAATTCGATAAAAAGGTCTTAAGAGAGAAATACAGAGATTACTTTACTGGCACTAAATAAGAAAAATATTTTAAGTGATGAGGAGGTGTTAAATTTATGAGTAGAGAAGAAAGTGAGCTAGAAGAGTATAGAAGTAAGGTAAGGGAATGGATTCAGAAGAACGTTCCGGAAGAAATAAAGTTGAGAGGAGATATGGCACCTCCAGATGTTTTGAGAGCGTGGCAGAGGAAGATATATGAGGCCGGATATTTAGGAGTTTCGTGGCCGAAGGAATATGGTGGGTGGGGAGAGGATCCCATTAAGGAGATAATTGTTAGGGAAGAATTCGCTAAGGCTGGTGTACCTTATGCTACAGTGGGTTTAGGAGTTTCAGTAGTTGGCCCCGGTATAATACTAAATGGTACAGAGGAGCAAAAGAAGAAATACTTAAAGAGAATACTGACAGCAGAGGACGTTTGGTGCCAAGGATTTTCTGAACCTCAAGCTGGTTCAGATTTGGCTGGAATAAAGACCAAGGCTGAAGATAAGGGAGATTATTTCGTAGTTAATGGTCAGAAAATATGGAGTAGTTATGCTCATTTAGCGAATTATTGTTTCCTCCTCGCTAGGACTGGAGATGTGTCAGAAAGGCATAAGGGATTAACAATGCTTATAGTTGATATGAAAAGTGAGGGAGTTAGAGTAAGTCCCATTAAGCAAATCACTGGTAGATCAGAGTTTAACACCGTGTATTTCAATAACGTAAAAGTGCCTAAGGAAAACGTAGTAGGTAAAATAGGTGAGGGATGGAAAGTTGCCGTATCTACATTAAATTATGAAAGACTTAACATAGGTACTATACTATTCACTGTCGAACGACTCATAAGGGAGTTATCTACAACAATGGGTGGTAATGAACAATTATACAATATAGCAGAAGAGATAATAGCGTTAAAATCGTTTTATAAGAGAATACTAGAGAGGATAAAGAAAGGTTATATAGCTGGTCCAGAAGCTGCGGTTATAAAGTTAGTAGCATCGGAGGCAATCCAGAGAGTTTACGAAAACGCAATGTCAAAAATGGGGGCTGAGTCATTGATAATGGAAAGTAGGCCAGGATTTAGACCGGAAATAGCTTATGGATTATTAGCTTCAAGATCCATAACGATAGCAGGAGGTACGTCAGAAATATTGAGGAACTTATTAGGTGAGGTAGTACTAGGTTTACCAAAAGGATAACTTACAAGATACTTTGAGGGGGTTTTTCAAAACTTAAGTTATTTTTCACACTTCATAGTGACAGTAACTTATAAAATAGGATAGTTTCCTCCTACGGTTATTCAACAGTTTGATTGTTAGAGGCGACAGCATGTAATGCCTACAAATACCCCACGAAACACTTACAAGTTGCTCTTAAGTTTGGGGCAATTAGGGTTTCCATTGTGAATTGTATTTTATTATCTTCATTTCTTATTATTCAATGTAGAATTAATTGAATGAGATCACTTTATTCGTGAAGATAATGATGGACATATGAATATTATTGGAGGAGTTGATACGTGGTCTTAGTCTGACCCAATATCATAATATGGCGTTGTGTTATAGTCCTTAAGGTATTACCTAAAATGATAGATTTATTTTGATCATCTAGTGTAGATTAATTAATTACAATTCGCAATGAAGCCCTGAATGACCCTGAGAAGCAGAAGGAGAAAATAAACAACTTGTTTTTAATTAAATATTTATTCTCCCTTAAATTGTGGTTTTCTCTTCTCTATAAATGCCCTTACTCCTTCTTCTACATCTTTAGTTGTGAATAGTAGCCCGAATAACGTTGACTCTAGAGTTTGTCCAGTCCAAATATTGGATTCATATCCCAATTCTATGGCCAGTTTAGCTGCCAATAACGATATTGGGGACTTCTCAGCTATCTTTAATGCAACTCTTCTTACCTCTTCTTCAAATCTATTTGCAGGAACAACTAAATCTACTAACCCCATTTTGTAGGCATCTTCAGCTGAAACCATATCTCCAGTATATATCATTAACTTAGCTTTACCCTTACCTACCAGTTTAGGCAATCTCTGTGTACCACCAGCACCTGGTATTATACCTATGTTTATTTCTGGTTGACCCAATTGAGCTACCTCAGAAGCTATTCTTATATCACAAGCCATTGCTATTTCAAGACCTCCTCCTAATGCAAAACCATTTATTGCAGCAATTACTGGTTTAGTGTATAAGGCTATTTTGTTTACAACATTTCTTAAAGTCCTTAATCTTATTACATCTATTGGTCTTAATGAGATAAACGATGTAATATCTGCTCCAGCTGAGAAAGCCCTACCACTTCCAGTAATTATTACTACTCTAACGTCATTCCTAGGCTCTAGTTCATCCAAGGTTTTATCAAGCTCACTTACAAGTTCTGGGTTTAACGCGTTTAAACGTTCGGGTCTATTCAATATAATCCAGGCTAGTGGAGGCTCAATTCTTAATATTATCGTATTTAGTTTCTTCTCTTCAACTTTCCCATATTGATAGAATCCAGTCCCAGTCTTTATCCCTAACTTGTTTTCACTTACCATCTGCGTCAATAAAGGATCTGCAGTGAAGATTTTATACCCAGACAAAGCCTTAAGTTCGTCTAAAGCCTTAACTACGTTATCAACTCCTAGTTCATCTGCATATTGGAATATTCCCTTCGGAAATCCTAAGCCTAATCTCACTCCTAAGTCTATATCATCTCTACTCGCAACACCTTCCCTTAATAGTCTACTGGCCTCATTTACGGCTCCTGCTAAGAGTAATACAGGATTTAATTTATCAGCTAACTCTTTAGGTAACTCCGGCTTAACATATTTCCCTGGGGCTGGATAGGTGTAAAATCCCTTACCAGTCTTAACTCCCAATTCATTTTTCTTGAACTTCTCTTCAATTAAACTACATATTGGAACATCATCTCTTATTCCCAATTCCTCTCTAGATTTTGAAACATAATAGCCTACATCAATTCCAGTATAGTCCATTAGTTCGAAAACGCCCATTGGGAAGCCCAACTTATACCTAGCTACTGCATCAACTTCCCTGTAATCTGCTACTTTTTTCTCCACTATGACACATGCGGCTATATTTATTTGACCTAATATTCTATTTACGATATAACCTGGAATATCTTTATTTATCATGATTGGTTGCTTACCAAATTTCTTTGCTAATTCATAAGTTACTTTAGCTGTCTCGTCACTAGTTTTTTCACCTTTCATAACCTCAACAAGTTGCATTAGAGCTGGAGGGTTAAAGAAGTGCATTCCCACTACCTTATCTGGTCTCTTAGTAGCCTCAGCTATTTTAGTAATGGGTAAACTACTAGTGTTTGTAGCTAATATTGCATGTGGTGGTAATAACTCATCAAGCTTAGAGAAGACTTGCCTTTTTATATCCATTCTTTCAGGGGAAGCCTCTATTGAAAAATCAGCATCACTGACAGTTTTGTCTAATCCTACTACAGTTGTGATTCTAGACATTATTGCGTCTATACTTTCCTTGACTTGCCCTCTTTCTTGTAGTTTAGTTAAACTCCATTTTATTCTATCCAGTGCGTTATTTAAAATGTCCTGAGAAACGTCACTCAAGTACACCTTATATCCAGCAATTGCTGCTACTTCTGCAATACCATGTCCCATTGTACCCGCTCCTACTACAAGAATTTTTTTAATGTCTTCTACCTTCATCGAATAAAATAAGCAAAATAAGGTTAAAAAGTAATCTCAATTCAATCTTCATACATTTTTTAATATTTACCCATCTAAAATCAACTACTTATAGTATAATAAATACTATTACTATTTATTTCCTTTATGGTTCCCTCTTCTATTAGATATTTAATATGAGCTAGTGTTTCACCTATTGCCAATTGCTTATCGAAAGTGGAAAGGTCATCCCACTTTTTGTACCATGAAATACCAGTTGCAATTTCATATGCGTTAGCTCTCCCCTTAGCTTTTATTATTCTCAAAATTTCGCTTAATCTCTGTTTATGATGATTCTTTATCTCCTCTATTCTGAGACGGAATTCTTTGAATGGCTCTCCGTGTGCAGGATATAATTGCTCTACATCAAGATTTTTGACTCTATCTAGACTTTCTAGATAACCTTTTAGAGGATTATCATCCAATTTTAGTAAAGAAACATTAGGAGTTACATCTTGCAATATGTGATCACCGCAGAATATCACATCTTCATAAGTTAAACATATATGACCCATTGTATGACCGGGAGTCCATATCACTTTCAGTTGTTTATCAGCTATTTTTATTATGTCACCATCTCTAACTGTATTAAAAGTCACTCCTTCAATTATGTCATGAAACCTATTTCTATTTCTAAATAATTTCTGTATTAATTCATGTGGAAACCCATTTGCAGAAAAGAAAGCTTTCATTTCTCTTTCATATTCATCACTTAAAAGATAATTGAGATAACTAAGTTCTCTTTCATGTATTAGTATTTTACTATCCTTAAATAATCTAACTAGACCCATATGGTCTGGATGGTAGTGAGTAATTACGACAAGATCGGGGTACCCGTATTCTCTCAAATAATTATTCAACACCATAATATCCTCTTGGGTAGGTAGCCCAGTATCAATCAATAAGCTCTCTTTACCATCCTTTATCAAATAGGCATTAACGTATTTTAAGGGCCCTTGCATAGGCAATTTTAAACTAAATATCATCGCAAAGTCATTTTAGTCTGACTAGTTTTAAAACTTACCTCTTTTTCATTGATTTTTGTGATTTTACGTTTTCTCTATATAAAGCAGAATGTAAATATTAGTATGATGTTGCTTTGTGGGGTATTTGTAAACTATCTAGCGTTCTTTTTTACTATTTAGAGAATGTGAAAAAAGTAACGTGAGTTTTGAAAAACCTTCAACAAAGTAGCATTATATGCACATTCACGCGTCTCGTCCTACAAATATAAGAATTGATCGTGTTAAGAGCTCATAAGTTCTTTATTGCATTATAGGTGCTACTAAGTTTATATACATAACTAGTTTTAGTATCTAATTATACAATATAAGTATAAATCTCAAAACTTGACTATTATAAAATATCTTTATGAATTAATCTACGAATCTAATCACATGAGCAGTAAGAGTATATTAGATGAGTATCTAGCTAGAATAGATAGGTTACCAACTTGGGGTCTGTCGTATTTACTATTATGGGCGTTGGGTATAGGATACTTCGCAACTCTATACGATGCTGTATCAAATTTAGGTTTTGCTTTGCCTTATATTCCCTTTATAAATCCAACACAAGCCTCTATAATCGTTTCAGTAGGATTAGCAGGTTACATTGTAGGTTCAATAGGACTCGGTATCACTGCAGACAGGATAGGTAGACGGCCAGTAATGATTCTGACATTCGCTCTGCTAGGTATTGGTAGCTTAGGTATGGGTTTAGCAACGAACTACATCACTCTATTCATTTTTAGAGTAATAGAAGGAGTTGGTATTGGGGCAGGGCTTAATTTAGCAATGGTTTACATATCTGAGTTTTCTCCTAGCATGAAGAGAGGAAAATACGCTAACTGGATTTTCATCTCAGGATGGACAGCAGTTGGTGTAGGTACAGTGATCGCGGCCCTTATTGTCACCACCTATCCCACAATAGGTTGGCGTGTAATTTTTCTCATACCCGCAGTCTTATCACTTATAACTACAGCAGTTTTAGCAGTCTTATCCCCAGAGAGCATTAGGGTACTAGTAAAGAAAGGAAAGATAACTGACGTTGAAAAGATAGTGAAAAAGATGGAGGAAGTGAGTATGAGAAGAGCCAAAGTTTCATCACTTCCACAGCCTAGGGTTATTCACTATGAAGAAATTTCCTCTTATAATCAATTGAGGATATTAGGGGAGCCTAAGTATCTTAAACGATTAATTTCCCTTACAATTTTCTGGTTCTTCATTTACTTCATACAATACACTTCTACTGGCTTAGCTCCCACATTCGTAAAAGTCGTTGTTGGTTTTTCACCTATTCAGTATGCAGAATACATTAGGTTTTCGGGATTCGCAGCTATAGGTGCTACTGTGATATCGTTCATTTTACTTGGGGTAGTAGAAAGAACTGATAGGAGACTATTAACACAAATAGGTGGTATCGGTTTCTTAGTATCAGCATACGTTTCTACGTACTTGCTACTTCATAAGGCTTTAATAGTATGGTTTATCACTTATTTCATTCTTGAATTCCTACTTAACCCGCCTTATTTAGCTGGATATCTAATGAGTAGCGAATCTTTCCCGACTGCAGCTAGATCTACTGGATTCGCAATAACTGATGGTATTGGGCATTTAGGTGGTGTAATTGGCCCTCTATTGCTTTTCCCATTAATAGGATTGGTTGGTCCATTGCTAGCGTGGGTTGTTTTAGCTGCTCCAGTTCCGTTTGCTGCAGCTCTATTATGGTTCACAATACCTAAGACTGTAGGGGTTAGACTAGAGGAAATAAATGAGGGTTATATTGAAAAAGGTATTCAAAAACGATGATCTTTCCTTATCCTTATCATATTAAACGATTTTTATCTTCAATTGGGAGGTTAAGGTGCGTAAGACTATCTTTATTCGTGTGAGGTAGTTCATCAATTAGATCAGAGTTTGAATCTCATTGCGTATAGTACTGCTTTTCCTTATTATTCCCGCTATTCTCTTCAAATCTTCTTCTCTAAAAATCTCATTTTTTAGATAGTAATCTTTCTGGTTTCACATACTCCTTCTTCGCATACTCTTAAATAATATATTCCTAACTTTTGGCATATTTCTTTGGGGTCTTAGCATATTAAATGATTTGTTGACAAAGTGTATAAAATTCACAGTTTCATTACCTTGTGGGGGTTTTCAAACTTACGTCACTTTTTACATTCTCTTCATAGTAAAAATAACGTATAAAATAAGATAGTTTGCAAATATCCCACAAAGCACAGTTTCATGGAAACTGTTGTCAACGGCTTATTATAAACTCACAAAACTTATTTAAGATTTTATAGTAAGAAGGTATATATTCAGTCAAAATAAAGTGTATTTAGGTGGAAAAATCCCTCTAGATCCGGAGGTAAGGAAATTTTTAGACTATTTCTACAAAGCTAACATATTAGATTTTACTAAATATTCATTACCGGAAGTTAGAGAGAAATTGAACAAATTATTGGCAGAGTCTACGATAAAGGAACCAGTATATAAGGTTGAAGATAGAAAAATAAGGGGATCTGAAAGTGAAATACCAGTAAGAATATATTATCCAAATAGTGAAAAAGAACTGCCTATTGTACTGCACTTTCACGGCGGAGCGTGGATTTTAGGAAGTATAGAAACTGAGGATAGTATATCAAGAATATTAGCTAACTCTTGCAATTGTATAGTTGTCTCAGTTGATTACAGATTGGCACCAGAAAACAAATTCCCTGCCGCGGTAACTGATTGTTTCGATTCGGTAAAATGGGCTTATGAAAACGCTGACAAAATAGGTGGCAATAAGGATAAGTTAGCGGTCTTCGGAATTAGTGCAGGGGGTAACTTAGCTGCTGTCACATCTATCCTTGCCCGAGACAACGGAATAAAGCTTAAAGCTCAAGCCCTAGTAGTTCCGTTTGTATATTTGGATCTAGCATCTAAGTCCATGAATGAATACAGGAAGGGATATTTCTTGGACATTAACGTACCTGTAGACTACGGAATTAAAATGTATATAAGAGATGAAAGGGATCTATATAATCCCATGTTTGTACCATTAATAGCTGAGGACCTAACTAATCTCCCTCAAGCTATAGTCGTAACTGCAGAATTCGATCCTTTAAGGGATCAAGGAGAGGCTTATGCAAATAGGCTAATGGAAGCTGGAGTTCCTACGCTGAGTTTTAGAGTAAATGGTATGGTTCATGGATTCCTAGGTTCTCCTAGAGTAAGTAGATTAGTTACTATCATGGTAGGTTCTGCACTAAAGGACATCTTAAGAGGCTGAGTAAAGTGTTTGAAGGATGGAAAATTGTGAAAAGTTATGTTCCCGTTATAGGAAATGAAACATTGATGGAGAGTGTATGGAAATTAAAGAGAAAGGGTAGTCCGTATGATATCATATCGCTTCATAAGGTGAGCGTAAAAGATGGAGGAAATTACGCCGTTTTAGTTCTCCCTGGAACATGGTCTAGTGGGGAACAGTTAGTAAGCATAAGTTGGCATGGGGTTCACTATACAATACCAGATTATAGAAAATCAATAGTTTTATATCTAGCTAAAAATGGGTTTAACGTATATACTATAGATTATAGAACTCATTTCGTTCCCCCATACCTTAGGGATAAACAACTCTCTTTCATGAGAAATTGGGGTTGGAATTCGTGGATTAGTGATATAAAAGAATGCGTGAATTTCATCAAGAAAGACTCCGATCAACAGAAGATATTTATAGCGGGAGAAAGCTTTGGTGGTATAGCATCTCTGAATTACTCCTCAATTTATTGGAAAGATGACGTAAAAGGTCTTATACTATTAGACGGAGGTCCCACAAAAAGTGGATTAAGGCCTAGATTTTATAATCCAGAGGTAACCAGTATTGAGGAAATGGACAGTAAGGGTATTTACGCTATTCCTAGTAGAGGAGGCCCCAATAATCCCATATGGGCTTATGCGTTAGCCAATCCAGATATGCCTAGTCCAGATCCTAAATACAAGACTATAAGTGATTTCCTCATGGATAGCTTATACGCCACGGGTTCAGCTAATCCCTATGATTATCCCTTTTCTAAAAAAGAAGACATGTTTCCAATACTTGCGTCATTTGATCCATATTGGCCCTATTTACTTAACTTAGAAAGAGGAAAATTCGGATTTGAGGAGAAATATAAAGAAATTGACGTTCCCGTAATATCATTTATAAGCGAAAGATTTGGACTTCAAGCATTCGATAAAGAAAAACTACCCAAGAACGCTGAGGTCATTTTATTAAAAGGTTATGGTCATTTGGATGTGTATACTGGAGATAACGCAGAAAAAGATGTTAACAAAATAGTGTTAAAATGGCTTGAAGAACATTAAAAAGTACCTCTTTCTTTTTCTCTATATTTAAGCATTTCTGTTAGTATTCTATCAACGTTTTCTAATTTAGAAGCTGGAGGAGCTCCTTTTAACTCACTATATGCCCTAGCCATGTTACCGACTATTCTTTCCTTACTTATCCATTCATTATACTTACCTAAATTGATTTCATAAGAAGCCTTTATTGGATCGTTAATACCTTGCCTCATCATCTTTCTAGCCTCATCCCTAACGAAAATTAAATAATCTCTAGCCTCGTATAAAGATTTTCTATCATAGCTTATTTCGCCGTGACCTGGAACGTAAACATCAACATTAAGGCTAGCTAAATGCTCTAACGCGTTTATATATCCTTGGATGTAACCCATTAAGGCGAAAGGAGTACAAGGTGGAGAGAATAATAGGTCTCCAGTGAAGATCACTTTCTCATCAGGGATGTAAACGTAAATATCACTGGTAGTGTGAGCGTAACCAACATACACTAACCTTACATCTTTTTCAATATCAGCAAATATTCTCATCTCACTTTCTATAATGATATCTTGAGGAGTATATTTGTATCCTGAGAAATCTATTTTGAATAATCTCTCATAAGGATTAGTACCTCTCTTCATGCCTTCTATAACTCTTTCCCTACAATTTCTATGACAAATCGTAATTGCATTAGGAAACAAATGATTAGTCCACAGATGGTCCTCATGCTCATGTGTATTTATTAAATATTTTATTGGCTTATCCGTGACTTTCCTTATCTCCGAAATGAACTGTCTCGTCATTTTTTCATTAGTTAAGGAGTCCACAACTATAACGTAATTCTTCCCTATAATTATCCCCGCATTGCTTAAAAACCAGTCTCCATTACCCTGAACGAATGCATATATATTATCGCTCACTCTTTCGAACTTATATTGAACTTCCATCATGATAATATATATTACTTTATTTGACTAAAATATTTTTAGAGAACATGAAACTGGTAAGCTTTGTGAGGGATCACCGAGTAAGGAGCGGTGTTTTGATAGATAATGAACACGTTGCAGATTTGAATACCTCCTGTTATTTAATGTTTTTAGAGAAAGGAGAGGATGAACAATTCATTGAAAGGTATTGCAATGCGTTATTACCAAGTGATATGTTAGGAGTTCTTCAAGCTGGTGATAAGGGATTAGAATTGGTTAAGGAAGTATTAGAGTGGGCTAAGAAAAGGAGAGACGTAGTTTACAGTATTAACGAGGTTAAATTAAAGGCACCTTTACTGAGGGCAAATATGTTAAGGGATTTTCTGGCTTTTAGAGGACATGTTGAGGCTACGTATAAAAGAAGAGGGCAACAGATACCAGAAGAGTGGTTTAAAATACCCATCTATTATAAGGGTGATCCGGCAATATTCTATGGACATTTAGAAGAAGTGCCTTGGCCTAAGTACTCTAAGAGTGTTGATATAGAATTGGAAATAGCTGCAATTATATATAAGAAAGGCAAAGATATAGATAAACAAAACGCTAAGAACTACATATTGGGCTTTACAATATTTAATGACTTCAGCGCGAGAGATATTCAAATGGTTGAAATGAAGGGTTTACTGGGACCAGCTAAAGGTAAGGATTTCGCTAATGGATTAGGACCTTGGATTGTGACCAGAGATGAGTTATCTGACATTAAGGGATTAAGGGTTTACGCTAAAGTTAACGATGAAGTTTGGTGCGATACTAAGGCAGAGGATATGCAATGGACGTTTGAAGATATGATAGCATATGTTTCACAAGATGAATACATTAGACCTGGGGATGTCTTTGGCAGTGGTACAGTATCAGGTTGTACTGGAATAGACATAGGTAAATCATTAAAACCAAACAGTACCATAGAATTATATGTGGAAAAAATAGGCATTCTAAAAAATATCATTAAGTGAAGTTAAACCTTTTATAAATCGATGAGGCTATGTGCTGTATCGCCTCTCTTCCCACGTCTAAGTACTCGTAAAAGCTCACAAAACCATGAATCATTCCATTATACCTTACGTTAACCGCCCTTACTCCATTAATTTTTAATTTGTGAGCGTACATTTCCCCCTGATCCCTTAAAGGATCATATTCGGCGGTAATTACAAGAGCTGGAGGGAGATTATTTAAATTAGCTAAAATGGGCGATGCTAAAGGATTATAGTAATCGTTTTCTTCTTTAACGTATTGTTTATGATACCACATCATTCTTTCATAAGTCAGAAAATATCCATCCCCATAGTTAAACATTGAGGGTGAAGAATCTAACATGTTGACTACGGGATAGATTAATACTTGATATTTAATAATCTTCTCGTTATTATCTCTATCTAAAATACTTACAACTGCAGATAAGTTACCTCCTGCACTATCTCCCGCAACTGCAATCCTTGAGGTATCTATTCCCATCTTTCCTCCGTTGGTACTTATCCACTTCACTACGTCATATGCGTCATAAACTTGTGTGGGGAATTTATGTTCTGGTGCCAATCTATAATCTACTGAAACCACAATTGATTCCGATAACTTCGAAATTAACCTGCACACACTATCATGCGTATCTAAATTTCCGTAAACGAAACCCCCTCCATGGTAGTAGATAACGGCAGGAAGATTTTCCCTCTGGTTCGGAACGTAAACCCTTATTGGTATGCTCCCATTCCTCCCCGGTATATTCATATCTTGAACTTTAGCTAACTCAACTTTTTCATTGTTGAACATTTTGAGGAAAATGTCATTTCTAATCCTTCTAAATTCTTGTGGAGTTAACGGTGTTGAAGGTAATAACGAGTTTAATTTGGTCAAGAGATCTTTAACTTGCGGATCTAATGGCATGTTGTTAATAAGTTATTTTTTGAGAATAAATATTTATCATATAGATGTCGTCTATGAGTAAAAATTATTTCTAGATCTACTAAAATACCCTTTATTATTTAAATAGCAAATTGAATATTGGAATTCCAATAGTAGTGTGTGTATCATTTGGAAACTAGGCGATAATTCTATGAATAGTCCTGATGGAGAGAATAGCCTCAATTTTCAGAAAATCCACAAACTATTCCAATAGTGAATTAATTGTGAGGAATTTCCAATTATACAAAAAAGGATTAGATTATTTGTATTTTTATGTGATAAAAAACTCTTATTAAAAATTCAGCTAAAGAACCTTTTAGGATTTTCCTTAAATATTTTATCTATTATGTCCTCTCCTACTCCGTTCTTCTTTAAATACGGTATCACATCCTCAAATATGAGTGACATACTCCATTTCGGAGCTAATTTTGGTTTAAATTCTGGTTTAGCTGTTCCCCAATCAATTGTGCAACAATAATCTTGTGAAATCATTAACCTATCGACGTAACCTTCCTTAATTAACCTTAAGGTTGTCTCATTTCTTTTATCAACTGGAAGGAACAAGTCTAATCCATATCTGTCTAATCCCACAAAAGATCCTTTATCAGCGATCTTTTTTATGTAATCTATTTTATCACTATCACCTAAATGCCCTATTAATATTTTCCCTGGATCTACTCCTTCTTCCATTAATATCCTTTGTTGTTCCATGCCAGTATTATTATGTGCATTGGAATGAGTTATTATTGGTACTTTAGTCTCCTTATGTGCAATTGCAGCAGCTCTTATTACCGCCTCAACGTCTTTTGTAATTCCAGGCTCATCCGCAGCTATTTTTATGAATCCAGCCTTATTTGAGGTGTTCTGTATCCCTACCTTTATATCATGTATAAATAAATCGGCTATCTCATTTACAGATCTTCCTAGAAAGTAAAATGGTAAGTCAACGTATATATAGATTCCAGTTCCGGCTATTAAATTTACGCCAGTAGCCTTAACCACTCTCTCCATGAACCTTATATCCCTACCCAATCCCATTACTGTAGGGTCAACTATTGTTCTAACCCCTAATTGCATTACCTTTTTTACCTCATTTACTGCATTCTTGTATTCCTCCTCTTCATTATATAGGTGAGGCCATTGATATCTAACAGCCTCGCTGAAAACTCTAAGGTGTTCATGAATAAGCGTAAAACCCATGTCTTTAGGTTCTATTGGCTCCTTACCAACTAGGGGTATTTTCTGCATCATATTCTCTTTCTATTTTATAATACATAAGCTTTTCTTCGAATAAAGATTTATTACCATATTTTACTAAATTTTTTTATGAGTCAGAGCTCAGATAGGCCTTGGTTTAAGTATTGGCCACCTCACTTACCCAAAACCTTAGATTATCCTGAAGTCCCTCTATTTAATATAGTAGAAGTTTCCTCTCAAAGATATCCTAACAAGAACGCAATTATATACTATGGTAATAAAATAACGTATAGGGAGCTATGGGAAAATGTGCTTAGGTTCTCAGCATTTTTACATAATGAACTTGGTGTAAGAAAAGGAGATAGAGTAGCAATATTTATGCCAAATTCGGTACAATGGGTTATAGCATATTATGGTATACTTAGAGCAAATGCAATTCTAGTACCAATAAATCCCTTAATAGCAGAAGATGAGTTAAACTATATACTTAAGGATTCTGGGGCGGTCGGTGTAATAACATTATCGCTCTACCTTAATAAGGTGATTAAAGCTAGGGAAAACACGCAAGTAAAATGGGTTATAGCCGGGAGATTTAAGGATTACTTACCCCAGCAACCGGAAATAAAAATACATCCATTAGTGCAAAAGGAACCGGAAATAGATGTAAAAGACGTAATTTTGTGGAGAGATTCATTAAGAAATAATTATTCTCCCCCTCAAGTGGAAGTTAAAGCTGAGGATATTGCGGTTATACCATATACTTCTGGAACCACTGGTTTTCCAAAGGGCTGTATTCACACTCATTCGACCATATGGCCAACAATTTTAGGTTCAGTGGTTTGGAATATGGTAACTCCTTCAGCAGTAGTACTTTCATCATTGCCAGTATTTCACGTCACTGGTTTTGTTCATAGTCTCAACGCACCATTATATATTGGTGCCACAATGGTTTTACTATCAGTCTGGGATAGAGAAGCTGCCGTAGATGCAATTGAGAAGTATAGGATTACCCATTGGACTAATATCTCCACAATGGTTGTGGATTTATTAGCCTTACCTGGAATAGAGAAAAGGAATCTAAGTTCCTTGATTCTAATAGGAGGAGGTGGAGCGGCAATGCCAGAAGCAGTAGCTAAAAGGCTTAAGGAGCTTACTGGGTTGGATTATATAGAGGGTTATGGATTAACGGAAACAATGTCACAGACTCATGTTAATCCTCCTAATAGACCTAAATTGCAATGTTTAGGGATACCTCATTTTGGAGTAGATGCGTTAGTAATAGATCCAGTGACTGGAGAAGTGCTCCCGCCAAATAAAGAGGGTGAAATAGTAGTTAAATGTCCAAGTTTATTTAAGGGATATTGGAATAAAGATGAAGAAACTAGAAAGTCTTTCATAACCATTAATGGTATTGAGTATTTTAGAACGGGAGATCTTGGATACATGGATGAAGAAGGGTATTTCTTTATAGTTGATAGAATAAAGAGAATGATAAATAGAGCTGGCTATAAGGTATGGCCAACTAAGGTTGAGAATAAACTATATCAACATCCTGCAGTTTTGGAAGCATGTGTTGTTGCTTCTCCAGATCCAAGAGTTGGCGAGGAAGTTAAGGCATATATTGTATTGAAACCAGAATATAAGGGTAAAGTCACTGCAGATGAAATAAGAGAATGGTGTAAGCAACATATGAGTGCATATGAATATCCTAGAATAATAGAGTTTGTCGATTCTTTACCTAAAAGTGGCTCTGGAAAGATTTTATGGAGGGTATTGCAAGAAAAAGAGAAAGGAATTAAATGATAAGGGAAAAAGATAAAGTTCAATCCTCTTTAAGGGGGTTAAGATTCATCGAATTTCATATAAAAACTTTATGATAAAATAAAATATTTTTTATGACTAAATTAAAATTTATATGTTGTTTAATAATTCCTAATAATGAGCTCTTTAATTTAAGAGAAAGAAGTCTTACCTAGGAAGTTTTACAAAAGATTTAAATTTCATCCTTATGATATAATATTAACATCTTATTCAACTGAAGTACTTCATAAGCTTTACATTTTAACCATCTACTATTTGAATTATTCAATGTAATCCTGCCCCTCTCATCCATAGCAAGTACTTTTTCTTCCATATTACCCATTTTACTATCCATATATAGGTTTTTTGCATAAACCAAGTACTAAATAATTATCTACGCTTTATAATGGTGGTTAAGGGGTTGAAAATGTCCATCGGTCGCCCCCTTATAGAAAAAATTATATTCTATGGTTACATCAGGTTTTAGTAACTATGCCTCGTAAACTCCACAAACTAAGAAAAATATGGAAAATTAATTCAAGCCACAGTAGCTGTTGATGATAAAGGTATAATATACGATTTAATGATAACAGGAGATTATGGGTTATCTCCACCAGATTTGGATGAAGAGATAGTAAAGCGCATTAAAGGGCTTAGGTATAATGAATACGAAAGTGCAGTAAAGGCAATAAGGGAGTTAATAAGTAAACCGGGCTACGAAATAATTGGTGCCAGTGTAGAAGAGTTTTTAGTACCAGTATTTAAAGCAGCGGAAAAAGCATATCATAACAAATAAAAATTTCTTTTTTATTTAAGAAAGATTTTTATATCTTTCATTATGTCAGATCCACTTACGATAATTTAGTTGAGATACAACTTATTATATGATTTATATTTGCTTCAGCTATTTTTATTATATTTTCATCTCCCAATAACCTAGAAAGCAAACCTAAATCTATATTGGCTCGCCATTCCAATTTAGTGTATTCTGAGTTTCCACTAAGCTTGAGTACAATATTAAATTTTACACCCACACCAGCAGATCTTCCATTACCACTTATCTCTATTCCATCAGCCTTATCGAGAATCTTAGCATTTATAACAGTAGTTAACGTACTCATGTGAGGGATCTTCATCTGTGAGATATCTAATTTAAAATTTGACCTAAAAGTATCACCTACCACTTCATAATTCTGTATACCAGGTAGGCATTCAGCAAATTGTTTAGGATCCAATAAGAATTCCTTAACTAAATTAACAGTCTTTCCGATACTAAAGCTTCCCTTAAATTCCAACCTTTATCCTCCTCTTCTTGAAATTAGGGATAAAAGAATATATAGTGAACTCAAATATCTTTCCTCATCCAATGTTCCCTTTCTTTCCAATGCGCTTTTTACTAAAGCTTTAGCTAAACCAAATTTCTCAGCATATTCCATTAAATTAAGATCAGAAGGGCTCAATATTTTGGTGTTTCTAGTCTTACTTTCACTCTTTACTCCTAACTTTAAGGAAACCATGTCGGAAACTTTCTCTCCTACTAATCTTCCAGTTGTAAATTTACCTCCAATTACAGATATTAATCCATAGATTCCATTCTCTTTTTCATGATCTATTATCCTGAAATCCCTTGTAGCTTCTCTACCAGTTCCTTCACTCCTTATTAACGGTCTCACTGAAGCATAAGTCCTTACTACCTTCATTTCCTTTAATTTTGGTATTAGATATGAACCTTCCTCAACTAGCATATTTACATCTTCTTCAGATATTGTAAAGTTATCTGGATCATCAATTATCGTCGCAGTAGTTCCCAGAATTGATCTATCAAAATATGGTACTATAATGTCACCATCAGAAGGTGGTCTTAATCTATTCAGAACCATATTGTTAACTTTTTGGTCAAATACTGCCATGATTCCCGCAGTTGGCATAATCGGTATCTCCTCCAATCCGGCCATTTTTATTATTTTAAAGGCCCATGGACCTGCAGTATTAACTACTATATCAGATCTTATTATATTGGTCTCATTATTTATCCTGTCAACCGCCTTAATTCCCTTAATGGTATTACCCTCCCTTAAGAATTCAACAACCTCATTATAAGTTAATATTTTAGCCCCATTCAACGAGGCAGTGATCGCAACACTCGACATCAAATCATATCCATAAACTACTTTATCTGGTACCCAAATGGCGATTTTCGCATCTCTGTTAACATAGGGCTCTTCTTGGAGTACTTCTTTAATTTCCAATACTTTATACTCAATTCCAACTTTTTCCAAAGACCTCAGAAAAGTTTCAGAGAATTGTAAATCATCTTTAGTTATACCCAGAAATATTCCACCAGTATCCTTAACTGCATGAGGGGCTATTTTGGTAATTATCTTATTTTCCTGTATGCACTCCTTAGCAGATTCTGGATCAGTGACCGCATATCTGGCACCGCTGTGAAGAAGTCCGTGAAATCTACCAGAAGTTCCAGAACCTATGTCACTTCTTTCAACTAATGTAACGTCTATTCCTCTTAGTGCTAAATCTAAGGCTGTAAATAAGCCGTTAACCCCTCCTCCAATTATTGTAACTGTGGATTTAATCTCCATGAAAGGGAAACCGTTATGAAGTTTATAAAGGTTTCCTCAATTTTTATATCTAATCCTTTTTTATGGTGGTATATATAACAGTGTTTAAAAAACCTTGTTACTTTTAAAGTGTGATATAGGAATTTATGGTAATTAGATTTTTATTTTTTATTTGTGGAATATACTGCGTGTCATCTAGCTTTATTTTAGCTATAGATGAGGGGACTACAAGCGCTAGAGCAATAATCTATAATAACGAATTAGAAATAGTGGGAATAGGTCAGTACGAGTTCCCTCAACACTATCCAAAGCCAGGATATGTGGAGCACAATCCGGATGAAATTTGGGAAGCTCAAATGTTAGCAATAAGGAAAGCTATTGAAAAGGCTAAAATAGAACCTAAGCAGATCTCAGCAATAGGGATAACTAACCAGAGAGAAACTACAGTATTATGGGATGCGAGAAGTGGAAGGCCTATTTACAATGCAATAGTTTGGCAAGATAGAAGAACCTCCTCAATAACTGATTGGCTAAAGGGAAATTACTTTAAGATGATTAAAGATAAGACAGGTTTAGTTCCCGATCCGTATTTTAGCGCATCTAAAATAAAGTGGATTCTGGATAACGTTTCCGGAGCTAGGGAAAAAGCTGAAAAAGGAGAAATAAAATTTGGAACAATAGACACTTACTTAATATGGAAATTAACTAATGGTAAGGTTCACGTAACGGATTACTCTAACGCATCTAGAACGATGATGTTTAACATAAGGAAATTAGAGTGGGATAGAGAAATTTTAGAGCTGTTAAAAATCCCGGAAGCCATATTACCTGAAGTTAAACCATCAAGTGAAATTTATGGTTATAGTGAAAATTTAGGTAAAGCTATTCCCATTTCCGGAGATGCGGGAGATCAACAAGCTGCATTATTTGGGCAAGTAGCATTTGACGTAGGTGATGTCAAATCCACTTATGGGACTGGAAGCTTTATCCTAATGAACATAGGTAGTAATTTAGTCTCTTCGGAAAACTTACTTACCACTATAGCGTGGGGTTTAGGCAACAAGATAACCTATGCTTTAGAAGGTAGCATATTTATAACTGGTGCTGCAGTTCAATGGTTTAGGGATGGTTTAAAAGCAATAGACGTTTCTGATGAGATAGAACCTTTGGCCTCAAGCGTACCGGATAATGGAGGAGTCTACTTCGTTCCAGCTTTTGTGGGACTTGGCGCTCCCTATTGGGATCCCTATGCAAGAGGGCTAATAATAGGTATAACCAGAGGTACTACAAAGGCTCACATAGCTAGGGCTATTTTAGAGTCAATGGCATATCAAACTAGGGACGTAATTGAGGTTATGCAAAAAGACGCTAAGATTAACATTAATTCTCTCAAAGTTGATGGTGGCGCTGCAAAGGACAATCTATTAATGCAGTTTCAAGCTGATATATTAGGAATAAAGGTAATTAGACCTAAAATAATGGAAACTACTTCAATGGGCGTTGCAATGTTAGCTGGGCTAGCCACTAATTATTGGAATTCACTTGATGAGTTAAAACAAAAATGGAAAGTGGATAAAGAATTTGTGCCAATAATGGATAGTAAAGAAAGGGAGAGACTTTATGCGGGATGGAAAGAAGCAGTGAAGAGATCAGTTGGATGGGCAAAAGTAATTGAGGGGGAGAAGTAAATGGCCTCCGTAGTTTTAAAAGATGCATTATGGAGGTATTTTGCAGAGTTTATAGGGACATTTATCCTTATATTATTCGGAGACGGTGCTGTTGTAGCATCATTGCTAACTAGTACTCCAAATTATGGGTTTATAATGATATCATGGGGGTTTGGAGTAGTATTAGCAATATATACTGTTGGTGCAATAAGCGGTGCTCATATAAACCCAAATGTTACGTTGGCTTTCGCAGTAACAAAAAGATTAAAATGGGTTGATGTAATTCCATATATTCTATTTCAGACCTTAGGAGCAGCTGCTGCAGCTGGCGTATTGTTAGCTTGGTGGGGAAGCGTCATAACTAGGATTGATACACCACCACAACTTTACGCCAATGTAGGTGCAGCTTTCTTTACAGAGTATCCGAATCCTTCCTTCTGGGGTCAATATTGGCCTAAAACTTTACTACCTAATGGCGGAGAACTGTATTCCCAAGTAAATCAAGTATTTCCGCTTTGGAAAGGCGCATTTGCTGAAGCTTTAATGACATTTTTACTTCTGTTAATAGTGGTTGCTGTAACTGACACAGACTCTCCATTTTATAGTCAGTTCTTAGCACCATGGGCGATAGGGATTGGCTACGTCATGCCCTTCTTGCTATTTGAGGCCCAGCTAACTGGAGGAATGATAAATGAGGCAAGAAGTTGGGGACCTATGCTAGCGTTGTATTTATTCGGATATAAGACAGGGGCATTCAACTTTAGAGGAGAGTATTTCTTCGTTTATGGTATCCCCGACTTTATAGGAGGTATTTTAGGAGTTCTCTTCTGGGATTATGTGCTAAAGCCTTATCTAAGGATGTTAAAAACGAATAATAAAAGATGAATCTTTTTTATCGATATTTTGAAATTAAATTGTAAGGTTAAATACCTATTACATGAGGTACGCAGAGCCCTTATTGAATAATTAGTTGAGGTTTACATTGTGAATTAAATTTCTAAAAACATTTAGAGGATTTTCAGAATACACCTCTCTCTATAGATATACTTGAATTTGAATGAGTTATTTCTCACTTACTTCACTCCGCGAGTTTTCAAAATTTACATTGCTTTTTCAACATTCTCTCTACCTCCACATGCTAGTATGCTTCACGGCTATATTGGAACAGTTTTTCAACAGCATCTGTAGTTTGTGGGTTTTCTGAAAATTGAGGGTATTCTCTGTATCAAGACTATTCATGGAATTATCGTCTAGTTTTCAAATGACACACACTACAGCATCTGAGTGATAATAAAGTTCAGAATTTTTAATACTTATATAGTTATTTCCATAAAATAAATACATGAAATATTCTGAACTTGTTAAAATGCTTGAAGAAGTAGTGGGAATTCCAATATTTGCAGTATTAGGAAAGTTGAAGGATAATCTGATATTTTTGGCTACAACTGAAGGCGAAGTAAATATTTCCGCTCTAACTAGCGGAAAAGTAGCTAAGCTAACTAAATCTCCAATAGCCTCCTCAGCTAGGCCAAAATCTAATTCAGACTTTATCCCATTCGTGAGAGACGTTGAAAGAGGTAAGGAAATCCACGCAATTTATACTGTTAACTTGAAGGGAGAGGAATTTGAGGTCTTTTCACCTAATCTCAGAGTTACTTCCTTAGCTTATGATGGAAAAAGAATAGCCTTTACTGGATCATCTCAGACCGAAACATCTCTATACCTCATTGAAGGAGACGGTAAAGTACATAAATTATTCAAAATACCTCCATTCTCTTTCGTGACTGACATTAATGATAAGTGGATTACGGGATTTGGAGTACTAAAGGGAAATCCCAGGTCTCAAGAATTTTTCTTAGCTGACCTCAACGGGAATATTGAGATTCTAACTCCAAAAGACGGTAGTTTCACATATGCGTATTATTTAATGGGAAATAAGGTATATCTGATTAGTGACTTTGAAAATCCAGGAGAGTCCTTTTGGATTTACATTTATAACATTGAAGGTAAAACGTACGATAAAGTTCAGTTTCCATTTAAGGATATTTATGGTTATAATCCAGTTGAGTTATACTACGATCCCGAGGACTCCTTAATTATAGCGAAAAAGGATGGTGAGTCAAAACTATTTGATAATGGAAAATTGGTTAATACACCTAGAGGGACTATAAGCGGAGCTACTAAGCTTGGCAACTACATATTCTTTTCGCATTCGTCCCTAACCAGTCCCTATAAAGTGTATAGGTTAAATAGTGAGGGGAAAATTGAGGTAGTTGTGAACAATAAGGATCTAGGAATAGGTGAGGCAGAGTTCATTAAACTTAAGAGTGATAATATCGAAGTGCCAACTTGGGTTATAAAATCTAAAACTCCCGGCATTACTGTAATATACGTTCATGGAGGTCCTTGGGGTGAAGTAGATAATAGTTGGAATTTGCTAATATCACCTTTGATATTGGCTGGATATAACATAATAGCACCTAATTTTAGAGGTTCCACAGGTTACGGGAGCAAATTTATGTTTATGGATATTGGAGATCCCGGTGGCGGTGATTTAAGGGATGTTATCAAAGCTAGGGATTACGCTATAGAGTCTGGTATTGCCACCAAGGTTGGAATTATGGGTTATAGTTATGGCGGATATATGACATTACTAGCTGTAGGAAAGGAAGCTGAAAAATGGGATTTTGGGATAGCAGGTGCCTCGGTAGCTGACTGGGTGGAAATGTATGATTTATCGGATTCTATGTTCAAGGAATTCATGAGGATATTATTTAATGGGAAAAATAAGGAATTAATGAAGGAGAGGTCTCCAATAACCTACGTGAAAAACGTTAAGGTTCCACTATGTATAATACACTCTCAAAATGATAGTAGAACGCCTTTAAGTCCAGTGATGAGGTACGTTCAAGAATTACATAAGGAAGGAAAAAGTTTCGAGTTGCATGTAATTCTCAATTTGGGTCATGCGATATATAAGATAAGTGACGCAATAGATATATTATTGCCAGCCCTAATATTCCTTAAAAAGCTAGAATCACAGTGGACAGTTTAATTGTGTAGTATTAAAATCCCAGAATGGGGAGTTTGGATCTCATTGAATTTCATATACTTTGTATTCAACTCTAGACCCGTGGACTTCACTGAAGTCGTGAATTTTTCCGCTCATCCTTCTCCATCCCCTTAGGGGCTTTAAGAGCTGGTGGGGATTCGGACTGTGTGTGGAGCTAAGACCCTCCTACTACACGGGGCTTTAGTAAATTCGGATGGAACTTTCGCTGTGAGGATCCAGCTCTAACTGAGAAGTAGGAAATCCCATGGCGAGATGCACCATCCTAAATGCGGATCAGTTTAATTAGGGAAATCTTTTATTGATACCAACTATTCTAATAATTATGGAAAGAGACTTATATCAAGTAAACGAGGATTATCTTTACGCTAGAATTCTTGAATCGTTAGCTGATTCTCTCTTAGCAATAGAACTATTTGAAAGAGGTTTCACAAGAAACTCTGCTGGGAAAGCTTTTAGTGCTGTAAAATCGTTAATCTCAGCTTTAATTGTAAAACATCAAGATAAAATATTAGAGGTAGCAGACGAAAAGGAGAAAGATTGGTTAGTGAAGAAAGCTCACACGGTTCCTACTCATTCGATGAAAGCGTTGTCTAATTATCTAGAGAGAATAGGAATAGATATTGACTGGATGGTGGATAAGGCATTAAATTTACACGATTATCAATATAATGGTTTTGAGCGTGATTTTTCTTTCTACAGAAGTAAGGATGATGTTAAAAAGGACATAATTAAGATAGTGTCTAAAATACCAGAAGTAATACTGAAGTATTTCAAAACTGATGGAGAAATATCCAAACTAGTCGAGGAAATCAAATCAAAGGTGGAGAAATTTAGTAAAAGTTTATGAAGGTTACCTTATCGGTATTCACTTTTGTTTAGTTAACGAATGTCGCAGACTATAGAATAATTAACTAAAGTCGAGATTAACTAAGTTTTATCAGTAAAATATCTAAATATATTGGTACTTAGTGGATGAGTAGCTTATCAGATGATCTGAAATGTAGACGTGGTGCCTCCTTTATTTTGCTTTGTGGGATGTTTGTACGCTATCTGGTTTGGAACGCTCTTTTTATGAAGAGAATCCAAAGAGTAATGTAAGTTTTGGAAAACCCACAAAGTACCTTTATTTTTAAACTTTTCTATCGGTATCGATAGGAGGATAAATTTAAATTTATTACTATCGATATCGATAGTATGAGTGAGTTAATAGCTAGGCAGAAAGGAAGATTGAGGAATATGATACTTTGGATTCTTTGGCAATCTCCAAAGAGAGGAGTTGATATAATTGATGACATCTACAAGATAACCTGGGGTTTTTGGAAACCTTCGCCAGGATCTGTATATCCATTACTCAGTAAAATGGTAGAAGAAGGAGTTATCGAAAAAATCAATGATAGTAAATATAAGATTACTTCTAAAGGTATTGAGGAAATTAAGGACTTGTTACCAATTAGGCAGGCTAATACAATTGAAGATGCCATTCAAGAACTGGAAGGATTAGCGGAGTTTTTTAAGGACGTTGATAGGAATAAGCTATTGCTTCATAAGGAAAGAATTATGAAGTGTATAAGGGAAATTGAGGAGGTGATCAAGAATGGCTAATGTCGCTATTAAGGCTATCAACTTAACTAAAATGTATGGCAAGTTTGTGGCTGTGGATCACATTAATTTTGAGGTATATGAGGGAGAAATCTTTGGTTTTTTAGGCCCTAATGGCGCTGGAAAATCTACGACCATAAAAATGTTAACAACTGTCCTTAAACCGACTGAGGGTACTGCAATAGTTAACGGCTATGACATTACAAAGCAACCCGCATTGGTTAGGCAATCAATTGGCGTAGTACCTCAAGAATATACCGCAGATGAAGACTTAACTGGTTGGGAAAACATGATGATGATGGCTGGACTTTACGGTATACCAAAGAAAGTCGCTGAGGAAAGAGCGAAGGAATTGCTCGAGATGGTGGAACTGACTTTTGCTTCAAATAGAAAAGTGGAAACGTATTCTGGTGGTATGAGAAGAAGGTTAGAAATAGCTATGTCATTAATAAGTAGGCCTAGAATACTGTTCTTAGATGAGCCAACATTAGGTTTAGATGCTCAGACTAGGGCTGCAATATGGCAATACATAATGAAGCTTAAGGAAGAGTATAAGATGACCATTTTCGTCACCACTCACTATCTGGAAGAGGCAGATATGTATGGGGATAGAATCGCAATAATCGATAAGGGTAAGATTTTAGCCATAGGAAGCCCAAAAGAGCTGAAAGATAAGGTAGGAGGAGATTTGATTTCATTACAGACTAATAATGATGAACTAGCGATAAAGATAATCTCAAATACGGATAGCATTATAGACGTAAGAAAGGTTAGCGACGGAATCAGAATTAAGGTTAGGAATGCAGAGGAAAAGGCACCGGAAATTTTGGAAATGTTAGTGAAGAATGGGATAAAGGTTAGTAGGATGTCCATCACTGAACCAACTATGGATGAGGTTTATATGGAGTTTACTGGAAAGAGGTTAAGAGACGAAGAAGCTAATGCACAAGAGATGTTTGCGTTTAGAAGAACAATGAGGAGGGCGAGATCATGATGGAGGAGCGAAGAAATACATCATTTCTTCATGGATTATGGACTTTAACATCTAGAGAGTTAAAGAAATGGTATAAGGCTCCAGTAATACTTCTACTTTCATTAATACAACCAATATTCTGGATAGGTATATTCGGCAAGGCGATGAATTTAGGGGCAATATTTACTGGCAGTAGTTTCAATATACCGGGTTTAAACATACCAAAAGAAGTTATAGATCAGATAGGATTAGAAATACTTAAGCAAACCTTTGGTACTACAGATTACTTCTCCTATTTAGCATCTGGAATGTTATCGTTCATAGTGTTGTTTACGTCAATGCAAAGTGGAATGTCAATAGTTTGGGATAGAAGATTAGGAGTATTAGATAGGATTTTAACCACACCAGTTGCTAGGGGGAATATAATAGTGGGTAAAGTGCTCTCATCAGTGATAAGATCATTGGTTCAAGCTATAATAGTCCTTGTTGTTGCGGTACTTTTGGGAATGACTTTCGCTCCTGGAATTAACGCATTAGACTTCTTAGGAGTCTATGCTTCATTATTCCTGATGTCATTTGGACTATCCTCACTATTTCTAATGTTGGCGTTGAGAGCAACTAGTTGGGAGTCACAAATGGCCATAATGAATCTATTGAATCTTCCATTACTTTTCACTAGCAACGCATTTTATCCCATAAAATCCATGCCAAGTTGGTTAAAACCAGTAGCTTACGTAAATCCACTGACATATTCCAATGGAGTTGCCAGAGGATTATTGCTTGGAATAAGCACCAATTTAACAATTGACTTCCTATATCTAGGCTTGTTCGCTGTAGTCTTATCGATTATCGGAATAATATTATCATGGAAGTATCTTTCCAAGTAATTTTTACATCATTTTCCTTATGTATTTTTCTTGTAGATAATATTTGTAGTACTACTTAAAAAAGATTACATCAAAGAAGGTCATTTTTATGATGATAAGTGTAACACTACCTAATAGTAGTCTTATCATATTTGAACTATAGAAAGACTTTTATCCAGTCAATAAAATGAGTTTACTGTAATGTCCTATTTCGACAATATACCATTCTTAACTCGTCTGAGAACCTTCATAGTTACATCAGCTGGATTTCTACTAGATGGATATGATTTAAACGTGATCTCATTTGCTGCAACCATAATACTTAAGGAATTTTCATTAACTACAATTCAATATGGTTTACTATTAGCTTCATCTCTAATTGGAATGATACCTGGGTCGATATTATTTGGATGGTTATCAGATAAGATGGGAAGGAGCAAGATAATGGGACTCGATCTTTTCTTTTTCTTGGTGTTCGGAGTATTATCAGCAATATCACAGAACTTCGTTGAACTTTTCGTGTCTAGATTGCTTCTGGGAATAGGAATAGGCGGAGATTATCCAATAAGTAGCACATTAATGTCAGAACTTTCACCTTCTAAAACAAGGGGCAAATACTTAACTGGATCTGTTGCAATGTACTGGGTAGGAGTTGGTATTTCTGGTGTTGTAACATTGTTTCTACTACCTTTGGGAAGTTATTTTTGGAGATATGTATTTCTAATCGGTGCAATAATATCCTTGCCTATTATACTTCTTAGACTAAGGTTAATAGAGTCACCTAGGTGGTTAGTTTCCACTGGAAAAATGAGGATTAAAGAGATTAATAGTGAAATTGAAAATAAAGGCGTTAAGAGCGTAATCGACTTATTTAAGGGAAATCTATTAAAAGTTACCCTTTTCGTAACCAGCGTTTGGTTTCTGTTTGACGTAGCTGCTTATGGAATAGGCTTATATTACCCATATCTTCTGGAGGAGTTTGCGTTTCCATCGAAATATGAGGTAATACTAGGTACTTTAGCAATAGCTGGAGCTGCAGTACTAGGTTATGTTGTTGCTGAATTTCTTATAGATTCTTTTGGAAGAAGACCAGTTCTATTAGTGGGATTAGGATTTATGACCATTTTATTGTTCCTAGGCGGTTTGTATAAACTTACCGGAGCTATTTTGGTTCCTTATTTTATGTCATTTGTGGCATTAGAGCAGTGGGCTGGTGCGGTTACTCTATTTTATCCTACAGAACTTTACCCTACTCCAGTTAGATCCGTAGGACAAGGATTCGCGACTGCAATAAGTAGAATAGGGTCAGTTCTAGGAGTGTTCTATTTTCCAATTATGACGAAGCAGATAGGGTTCTTCAATTCGTTAATATTATTCGGTTCAATCTGCTTGATAGCGTTAGTAATTTCAATAGTAATGAGTAAAGAGACTGCAAGGAAACCATTAGAAGAGACTTCTGAGGGAATTAAGTAGAAGAACGAAACTATAGTCATTTTCTTAGTAGTTGCAACATTGTAAGTTCCCATAAAGCTCTCTTATTCCTAAATACAAATAATGTCAATTATGTTGAATTTCTAATGAATATATTAGAGGTTATGTAACTCCTGAAATTCTTAAAAATTTATGTGAGGTCTTCTCATCATAAGATTGCTTAAATTCTCAATTTGTATAATATACATCAGACTATTGATTGAATTTACTAATAGTAGTTCTCCGAAAATCCCTTCAAGTGTTTACTGAAACTTTTTCAGTTCCATGCTAACAAGCTCGTGAGAGTGTCCGGATTGCATAAAATTCGGCTTATTTTAATATAAAATATGAAGTTAACTCTATGTTCCGAGTTATCACCTTAATTTGAGGTTAAATTGACTAACATAGATGTCAATTTGCCCAACTTAAGTATTATTCAGTTTTTTCATTAATTAGATATGTTTCAAATAATTATTCACTGAATTTCTCTCATATCGGACACTCTCTCGTGGTTGAATTTCCCAATTAACGTGAATAACATCCCTTTATGAATTTCCTTTGATCTTAAGTTGCCTTATTTCTTTATATAGATAATGGAAAACTTGATAATAAATTGACAATCTTTCCGGAAAAGTTGTCAGCTAGATAGAAAGTTTTATATGAAACTTGATACTAAATTATTAAGTGTCACTTATATCTCAGATGAGTTTTCAAAATCCGTGGTGGATTGACCCTAAAAAAATTTATGAGGACGAGAATGTAAGGAAGGCAAAAATCTTCATTCCCCCATTAACGGAAAACGCATTAATTTTAGGGCCTAGACAAGTAGGAAAAACAACATTTGTAAAAACGACAATAAAATCACTGTTAGAGAAAGGAACAAAACCAGAGAAAATACTCTTCTTCTCGTGCGATTCACTTTCAAAAAAGGAGGAATTAATAGATTTGATTAACCAATATAGAACTTTAATAAATAAGGATGAAGCTCACATATTTTTGGACGAAATAACCTCAGTAAAAGATTGGAACGTTAGTTTACTTCACTTATTTAATGCGGGTTATTTCAAGAACTCACTAGTCTACGTTACTGGTTCATCGTCAATTAACTTGTACAGAGAAACCCTTCCAGGGAGGCCAATTCATAAGTTTATATATTATCCGCTTAATTTTAGAGTGTATTTTAATACATTCTTCAAAAAAATAATTGATATACCTACAATTAACATTCAAGAAATGGATAAAATGTACGAATACGCTATTAGGTTAATTCCCTACATCTCAGAACTCAATAGGGTATTATTAGAATACATTAAAAGGGGCGGTTATCTCGCTACGAATTTCGTTGACGATCCAATGTCACTATATGAAACTTATAAAGATGCGATAATGACAGAATTCTTCAAAACAAACAAAAACGAAATCATATTCAAGCAAATAATAAGGAAGATAGTTGAGAGCATCGCTACTAGAATAACAGAAAACAGTATTGCAAAAGAAATCTCTATCTCTCACAATACAGTTTCAGACTACCTAGAAATCCTAGAAAAACTATTCATAGTCAGAGTTTTTAGAAAAAAAGAATTGAATAGCGATAGGATTAATTATAAATCTTTAAAGAAGATATACTTCATTGATCCTTTCCTATTCAGAGTAATGAAAAGATACAGTTTAGGTAAGGATTTAGAAACCAATGACATACCATTATTAATTGAACAAACGGTAGGGGAACATCTATCTAGGGAATTCAACGAGAGCACTTTTACATTCTTCAAAAATGGAAAAGAGATAGACTTCGTAGTAGGCAAAATGGGTGTTGAAGTCAAATGGGAAAAAAGAATAAGAAGAACCATTGAAATACCGGGTTATATTTTATCTATTGATGAAATAGGGAGAAATGACAATAAAATAACGATACCTACCTCAATTTTCCTCTACCTCATATCGTCAGATAGAATATTTTATGGAATAGAATAGATAAAATCGATATAAGTAAAATTCTGTTTATCTCCTTTTAACTTCATATAGTCCTTTTAATTCAATACTATAGCAGATTAATATCAATTACGCAAGCTTTAGTCAATAGGCGATTGTAAATGACGTTACTATTTAGTCAATTAATGGCGTATAGCATTTCAATACTTAGCGCTGATTCTACGAATAATTCTGATTAAGAGAAGGACCTCAATTTTCAGATACTTCATAAACTAATATCATATAGTTGAAAATATCCAAAAACTTGAATTAACTATTTTTATTAGTTTGGGTTTATTGAAATATTGTTTCTAATTACGATTATTATAATTTAAGCTTTTTATAGGTTAATAGTAAATAGTATAGTATGCCATCAGTTGCTGAAGTTATTGTAAAGGTTTTAGAAGAGAATGGTATAGAAAGAGTATATGGGATTCCAGGTGATTCAATAGATCCATTAGTAGATGCAATAAGAAAATCCAATAGTGTTAAATATATCCAAACAAGGCATGAAGAAGGTGCAGCTTTCGCATCTTCCGTTGAGGCTAAAATAACGGGAAGGCCCGTAGCATGTATGGGAACTTCCGGACCTGGATCAATACACTTGCTTAATGGATTGTACGATGCTAAAATGGACCACGCTGCTGTAATAGCATTTACTGGACAAGTGGAATCTGATATGATCGGTCATGATTATTTTCAAGAGGTAAATTTAGTTAAGCTGTTCGATGACGTAGCTGTATATAATCAGATTATAATTAATCCAGAAAACGCTGAATACATAACGAGAAGAGCAATAAGAGAGGCGATTTCTAAAAGGGGAGTTGCTCACATCAATTTACCAGTTGACATTTTGAGGAAAAGCAGTAGCTATAAAGGGAGTAAAAAGACTGAAGAACCAAAAGTTGAGTATCACATTGATTTCTCTAAAGCAAAAGAATTAGTCAAGGAAAGCGAGAGACCCGTTATTCTAATAGGGGGTGGGGCTAAGGGTACATCTGAAAAACTGAATAAATTCTCAGAAAAAATAGGTGCACCAGTAATATATGCCTTAAATGGTAAGGGAATACTACCAGATTTGGATCCAAAAGTTATGGGAGGGATAGGTCTTTTGGGAACTAAGCCATCAATTGAAGCTATGGATAAAACTGATTTGTTAATAATGCTAGGGACCTCATTTCCTTATGTTAATTTTCTATCTGAGGATGCGAAGGTAATACAAGTTGACATAGAAAGCAGTAATATAGGTAAAAGAATAGGAGTAGACATAGCATATACGGTGCCAGTTAGCTCTTTCTTAGACATTGAGGTAGATGAGAAAAAGGATAAGTTTTATGAGGAAATGAAGGGAGCTAAAGAAGATTGGTTAGATTCATTAAGTAAACAAGAAAATAGTCTAGAAAAGCCAATGAAACCACAGAGGATAGCTTATTTAGTATCTCAGAAATGTAAAAAAGATGCTGTAATTATCACAGATACCGGAAATGTTACGATGTGGACCGCAAGACATTTCAGAGCATCTGGTGAGCAAACTTTCGTTTTCTCCGCTTGGTTAGGCTCTATGGGTATAGGAGTACCCGGCGCAGTTGGTGCATCTTTTGCAGTTAATAATCAAAGGCAAGTTATTTCATTTACAGGGGATGGAGGATTTACAATGACAATGATGGAAATGATAACAGCTAAGAAATATGATCTTCCAGTAAAGATAGTTATATACAACAACTCTAAACTGGGGATGATAAAATTCGAGCAAGAAGTAATGGGCTATCCAGAATGGGGGGTTGATTTATATAATCCAGATTTTATAAAATTAGCTGAGGCAATTGGTTTTAAAGGTTTTAGATTAGAAGAACCAAAAGATGCTGAGCAAGTAATAGAGGAGTTCTTAAATTTTGAAGGTCCTGCCGTTTTGGATGCAATTGTAGACCCTAATGAAAGACCAATGCCACCAAAATTAACATTCAAACAAGCAGGAGAATATATACTTTCTATATTTAGAGAAAAGCTACAAGGGATCTAAATGATTGTCATAGTAGGTGGTGGATTTGCAGGAATATCAGCTTATAATCAAAACAAGAATTCTCTATTGATAGATAAAAAGGATTATTTCCTATTAACTCCTTGGATTATTGATTTCGCGTGTGGGTTAAAAAATATCGATGATATAAGAGTAAAATATGAAAAAGTGTTAGTAGGAGAAGTAGTTAAAATAGATTTTAACGAAAGGAGGATAATTCTCAGTAACGGTCAATCAATTTCATATGATAAGGTAATAATAAGTTTAGGGCATCAACAAAACCTCCCCAGATTAAAGGGAGCAAAAGAGTATGCACATAAAATAGAGAATCTCCAAGATGCGTTAGAGTTGAAGAAGAGAATACAAGAGGTTAGGGATATAGTAATTATTGGTGGTGGAGCGTCCGGTGTCGAACTAGCAGGCAATATTGCCTCTAATGTTACTGGTAAAAGAATAACGCTCATTCAAAGGAGAGATAGACTATTACCAACTATGACTACCGCATCCTCAAATACAGCTAAGAAAATTCTAACGGAGTTAGGAGTTAATTTGCTACTTGGAGTTGAAGCCTTAGAAATTAAGAAAAATTCCGTTCTAACTACTCATGGTGAAATTAAGTCGGAATTAACTATCTTCGCTGGTGGACTAAAGGGTCCAGTATTAATTGATGCATTTCAACATAAAAACAAGAATCATAGACTTATCGTTGATGAGTACTTAAAGTCTGTGGAACATAAAAACGTGTTCGGAGCTGGAGATTGTGCAACATTTGAAGAAATTGATATACCGATGTCAGCTGATGTAGCTGTTAGTTCAGGGAGAATTTCAATGAAAAATGCATTAGGGGAAGAAATTAAATTTAAACCTAAAAGGATCGCTACAATAATAAGAATCGGGGATAAATTCTTCGGAGATTTTGGAGAAAATTACGTAGAGGGAAATACGGCCAAGTTGCTCAGAAGTATGGCTTACGCTGAATCATTGATGATACCAAAAATGGGATGATCAGATTTGGCTTTGTGGTTTGGCATTAAACCACAGTAGTTTAGCACGTCATTATTGTTGGAGAATGTTTAAAGTAATGTAAGTTTTGAAAACCCATATTTAGGAAAAAGGTAATGATCTGTATTTTTGATGGTAAAAATGATATTTTTCACTTGTCCTCAAAGTCGAGTATAAGGCCTTTAGTTTCGAGACTTTTAGCAACTTTCTCTCTTATATTAGTGAGAATATCAGTAACTAGAGTAAATGGTTTCATACCATAATCAACTAGGAACATTATCCTATTAAGCCCAGACAGTTTCCATATTTTATAAATTTGATTTGCAACGTCGTCTGGACTTCCCAATAACAGTAATCCACTATTATATAGTTCATCTAATGTTCTCCTTTTAGCGTAAAGCCTAGAAAATACATACCTATGTAAATATTCTTTAGATTCCTCTACTGCATCATGGAAAGATTTAGAGATGTGAGTGTGGAACGCTAATGAAATTTCTGTGCTGGCATTACTCCCTTTTATACCTTCTCTATACGAATTTATTACCGGTACTATATCTTCTATCCTGTCTACAGTCGCATATGGTATCATCATTAAGTTAAATCCCTTCTTTCCCACATGGTAAGCTGCCTCAGCTCTAAGTACTGCTATCCAAATAGGTGGATGGGGTTTTTGTATGGGCAATACGTTTATCCCTATATTTTCATATTTGAAGTATTTGCCATGGAAGTTTACTTTCTCTCCTTTCATTAGTCTAAGAATTATCTCTAACGCTTCGTCAAAAATCTCTCTCTTAGCTTCTTGAGGTATATTAAACCCAGCAAATTCATGCTTTAAGTACCCACTTCCCATGGCTAAATTTAATCTTCCATTTGATAGCGTATCCAGCAGTGAATAATCCTCAGCAACCTGTACTGGATTTCTAAATACTATTGTGGAAACAGCAGGTCCAATTCTTATACTTTTAGTTCTAGTGGCTAAATAAGATAAGTATATAGGTGCAGATGGAACTATGCCGTAATCTATGAAATGATGTTCTGCTATCCATACTCCTCTAAAGCCTAATTTCTCCGCAAACTCTACTTCCTTTGCTACTTGCTCATAATAATCCTTTTTTGTTAATCCCGATTCAGAATAATAATCCATTACCCAAAATAACTCGGGTTTTATCTTTTCTTCTACCATATAATACTCTTTAATATACCTTTAAAATAAACATTTCATTGAAACTTTTCTATTATATGCTTATAATACCACTTTAAAAGTAATATATACATGGTATTCTACTATAGACAAGGTGAAGTTCCTAGAAAGAGGCATACCGTATTTACAAAAGATGAAAAATTAGTGAGAGAAGAAGTTTTTGGATTAAATGGATTTAGCGGTAGATATTCTCTCCTCTATCACATAAATCCCCCCACAAGAATAGTTAAATTAGGAGAGTGGAAGAATAACGTTATTGAAGAGTGGAAAGATTCAGGGTATAGACATCATAAGTTATCTACCTTGAAATTAAGAAAGTCTAATGATGTTTTCTTAGATCGTATTTTATTGCTCTTCAATGATGATACTTTTCTATCCTATGCTAAAATAGATGAGGGGGAGAGTAAGTTATTTTACAGGAATGCTGATTTTGATGAAGTATATTACGTCCATGAGGGAGAGGTCTCGTTTAGAAGTGAATTTGGAGAATTAGACCTAAAGCCAGGTGATTATTTAGTTATTCCAAGAGGAACTACATACACATTCACATTTAAGAAATATTCTGAGTTATTTATAATTGAAGGTAAACAGATTGAAATTCCCAAAGACTATAGAAACGAGTATGGACAGTTAATTGAGGGTTCTTTCTATTATAATAGAGACATAAGGTTACCTAGCCTAAAGACATATAATGAGAAGGGAAACTATAAATTAGTTATTAAAACAGTAAATGGTTTTCAATTTGTAGATTTAGACACACATCCATTCGATGTAATAGGCTGGGATGGATATCTTTATCCATTTGCTTTGAGCGTGTACGATTTAGAACCTATTACTGGTAAACTACATCAACCACCCACAGTGTATACTACTTTTACGGCTAATAGTTTTGTTATCTGTACATTTGTTTCAAGGCTCTTCGATTATCATCCACAGTCAATTCCCATATCATATTACCATAATAATGTAGATGCTGATGAGGTTATCTTCTATTCATCAGGACAATTTATGAGCAGAAGAGGAATAGGTAAAGGTGATATAACACTACATAGAGGTGGTCATGTTCATGGTCCACAGCCTGGTGCATTAGAATCAAGTCTTAATAAAAGGGGAACTTACAATGACGAAGTTGCAGTAATGGTTGAGACGCAAAAAAGGCTAAAAATCTCTATATATGCTAAGGAAATAGATGATTCATCATATCCATTATCGTGGTATACTCCATAAATTTTTTATACTTTTATTTATTAAGTTAAATTATGGAAAAATTTTCAGTATTATCCGTTGATCTCCTCCACCCAAACTGTTGGACTGAACTTACTGCTAAGTACAACGTTAACATTAAGTTGTTGTCCCAAGAATTCGACAATGAAGACATTTTCTCCTCGAAGGTTATGGTTATAGGTAAGGACTCCAAGGACTTAATTAGGGAATTAAGAAATAATAATAGTATTAAAATAATTAGATTAGATTTTTTGGATAATTACGGCTTTATAATGGAATTCATATACCCAAAACGGAACTCCATATCGAATTTACTTTACGAAGCAAACTCTTTAGTACTATCACATAGAATATTTCATGGAATAGAAAAATGGAAAATAATTGTTAAATCCTCTCTAATATCTAGTCTTAGTGAAAAATTAGAGAAAATGTCCAATCTTCTTTCATTCAAAAAGATGGAATTAGAGAAAGTAGAGAATCTAATAGATAAGTTGACTGATAGGAACATGAAATTTCTTAAAATTGCTTACGATAAGGGATTGTTTGAATATCCTAAAAACTGTAACTTATCAATACTAAGTAAGGAGTTAGGTATAAGACCAAATACTCTTCTATATCATATAAGGAAATCCGAGAAAATATTGTTAGAAATTTTACTAGATGAGTATTATAGTTTATTATAGCAAAAATTTTAAACCATAAAAATCAAAAGATAGATATGAGTGTTAATAAAATTTATTTGCTAGATCATGGAAAAATAGGTGCGGATTTAGCTTGGTTTCTCCCTACTCCTATGACAGTAGATGAAATGAAAAATAATCCTAAACCAAGAAATTGGATTGAAGTGAGTGTAATGAGTGCCGTAATAGAACATAAGGATGGTATAATTCTCTTTGATACGGGTATTTCAGAGAAAGTAAAAGATAGTTGGCCGCCAATTGCGTTAAATGTATTTCCAATAACTAAATTCTCTGAGGAAAATAAAATAGAAAATCAACTAAAAAGTATAGGTCTAAAGCCAGAAGATGTACACTTCATTGTCTTTTCTCATTTACATCTAGACCATACAGGAAACCTAGACTTATTTAAGAGCGCCAAACCTTCAGTAATAGTTCATGAAAGAGAACTCAAACATGCTTTATTAAATGTTTGGTTGAATAAATCAGTCCCTTATTTGCTGAAAGACTTAGAAATATTACGCGAGATGAACATAGTACCTATAACAAATGAATATTTGGAAATATTACCGGGAGTAGAACTTTACCTATTTGGTGGTCATACCCCTGGTTCAATGTTATTAAAAGTCAGGACTCAAAACGATAATAATTATATACTTACTGGAGATTTCATACACGTACCAGAAGAATTCGATTTTGAAAGCAAAGGTTGGCTTTTAGGGAATGCAGAAGAATATTATACTAGGATAAGATTGCTTAAGGCCATCATGAAATTGCCAAGAACAAATATAATAGTCTCCCATGATCCCAAATTATGGGAAAAATACCCTAGGGCACCGAAAGAACTAAAATAATGTATACCAATAGATATCGCTAGCTTTCCACAATTTGTTTTGTTATTCGCGTGGGATAAACCCACCTAAACTTAATAGCAAGAAATAAGGATCTAAGAGAAAGAAAAGCGATTATAACGACGCAGAAAAATTGATAAGCATGGTAAGTGAGGGAAAAACCAATAGAAAAGGAACTAGTGTCATACCTAGAGTTTCTTGATGGCGAGATAATAAGGTACAAGAATAGATTCAAAAGAACGATAATAATGATAGATGATAACGATAAGAGTATGCAAAATTTTTTACAGAAAGATTTATTACTGAACGCTCTCACAAATGTTTTTCTCTCTTTGAATTCAATTTATTTTTTAAGTTTTTAATTTTTTTATGCTAGCTCAAAATAAATCTCAAGTAATATTTTTCGTGAATTGAATTTGTAGACTACCGTTATGGAGGATGAGCGGTTTTCGTCATTTCGATAAGCTCCAATACGAGGGTTGAGGCGTTACATGTTTCACCTCTAACAATCTGATGGATTTTTATATTTGCAGAAAGAAGCTAGGATAGGATTTTATTGTAGGGTTATGATATTGAGATTTTAAATCATATGATGCTCATAAAAAAGATATATACCTTAAATACATTATAATATTATATGATTCATAAAGGTAAGAAAGTCAGCTCGTCTAATCAGCCCTCTTCTGATTTTCACGGGTTTGGAGAAGATATAAGAAGGGAAATAGCTTCTAAAATAAAGATTAAAAGTAACTTAAGGGTGTTAGATGTAGGAACTGGGTTTGGAAGAAATGTTAGGTTCTTATCTAGTATAATACCTCCACCCAGAGAAATCTGGTCAATCGATGCCGATGCTGAAGCGATAGAAAAGGTTAAGTTAGAATTAGAAAAGGAAAAATTGACTGACGGTATCTATTTTAAGCAGGGTATAGCTGAAGATCTCCCATTTCCAGACGAATACTTTGACTACGTAGTTTCTGTTATGCTTCTTCATCATATGACTTCCATAGAAAATGGTATAAGGGAAATGGTACGTGTAACAAAAAAAGGGAGGTAGTATTATATTAGTTGATTACACTCCTGACGCTCATGTATTACCTTTTTCAACTCCTCATAATAAATCAGATTTCTTTGAACCAGAAAAAGTAGAGAAAATATTGAAGGAACTGTGCAAAAACTGTGAAATAAGAAACTTCAAAATGTGGTATATTGCGACTTCTATTAAATAAGAGCCTTTATGTTGATATTAACGCTACTTTGTGGAGTTTTTTAACATCTACGTTACTCTTTCATATTCTCTTCATAGCGAGAAGAACGTACCAAACCAGATAGTTTACAAATACCCCACAAGGCATATTAACGCTAATTGGAGGACTCTATAAAATAACTTTAAGATAAAAATTATTTATAATAAAGTAAAAAAGGATATTTCTAATCGAACTTATGTTCGTAAGATTTTTAACCTACCTCATTAATTATAGTTTATGGCAATAGAACACGGAAAAGGATTGGAAGAAGTGTTCAAGAATATTAGTGTTAATTTAAGTGAAATCTATAACGATGTAAAGGAAGCTTTCGTTTACGATAATAAGAGGAGATATGCTGTAATAGTAATTGACATGCTTAATGATTTTGTATATGGTAAGTTAGGCGGAGAGAGATTTAAGAGTATAATTCCTAACATTCAATCAATACTGGATTGGGCTAGGGAGCACTCAATACCTGTAATATACTCAAACGATTCGCATAGAGTAACAGATTTTGAAATACATAGATGGGGAGAGCACGCGATAAGGGGAACTAAAGGAGCCGAAGTTATAAAAGAATTAGAACCTAAAACTGTGGATTTCATCGTACCTAAAACTAGTTATTCAGGTTTTTACAATACAGATCTAGACTCCATCTTAAGGGCTCTTTATAATGGAGAAGGAGCTAACACTTTAATCTTAACTGGATTGCATACGGATATTTGCGTCAGACATACAGCAGCTGATGCGTTCTTCAGAGGATACGAAATAATTATACCACATGATGCAGTAAATAGTTTCACTGATGCGCAACATTTTCTTGGCCTTAAATATTTAAGGTATGCATATTTGACTAAAGTGTATTCGACAAAAGATATTATAAAATCAATTTGAGTACAAGTACTTTTAATTGAATTTATAATACATAATAAATTGAAAATTAAAATTATATCGAACTTCAAATTATCTGAATAACATTTCTTCCATAACAATTTATAGAGTATATTAATTTTTGCATTCTCTTCGGGTGAAGATAGCGTACTAAGTTGAGGTAATTTACAGATATACCACAAATTATCTTTGAAGTTAAATTATAGATAATTTTAAGTTAAGCAATTCTTAACTCTCCAATTTCATCAAAGCTTCAGTTACTGCTTCTAAATAGGAAGGATGTGGTAAGACAAGGTTCACAGCATCCTTTAAAGGTATTTGATATCGTATTAGAATTGAAATAATTGAAATCACATCTTCAGCATTCGGCATAAACGCTACAGCTCCAGTTATCCTATCATCTCTTGCGCATAGTTTCAGGAATCCCTCATCTTCCCTTTCTATTATAGTCCTAGTTAAACTTAATGTATTTAACGTGACGCATTTACCACTCATTACACCCACATATGCTATTTGAGGATGTATGTATATGACTTTTGGTATCCCTTCTACTAGGAATTCTCTGTTTTCACCCAGAATATTCCTAGCTGCTATAATACCACCGTATATTGCCTCATGTGCAGTAAACGTTCCTATTATATCTCCTGCAGCATAGATATTGGGAACTTGTGTTCTCAAATACTCATCAACATTAATGTATTTGTTATGGGCAATTTCTTCAAATCCTTCAATATTGGGTTTCCTGCCAAAAGTGACGAATACTGAATCTGCTGAAATTATTTCACCGCTCTCTAATACTACTGAGTTGGAGTTTATTTTAGACGTACTTCTTCCCAAATGCAATTTTACACCCATCTGAGCTAAATAATTTGTTACTATCTCAGAAAGTGTATTATCAACATTCTGCAAAAGTGCGTTATTCTTATCAATTAAGTGGACCTCTTTTCCTAATTTTCGCATCATCCAGCTTAATTCTATCCCACCTACATCTCCACCTACCACAATTACACTGTTATAATCATCTTTACTATAAGCTAAATCTTCAGTAAATCTAATACCGTCCAATTTTTCCCTTCTTGTCCCCGTTGTGATTAAAATTTTATCAGCTGCAAGTGATGTGTTTCCCGCATTAACGATAGATGATCTTAAAAAACCGTTAGCGTGGATAACTTCTATATCATGGCTAAGTAATAATTGTTCTAAATTTTTACTTATTGTGTTTATAGAATTTATGGCATTCTCTCTGAGACTATGTAAAGTAAATTCAGTTTTTTGTTTTAAAGATATTAAAGGATGAAGCATAGATTTAGTGGGTATGCAACCGTAAAGTACGCAAGTACCTCCTAATCTTTCTTCTCTCTCTATTAGGGTAACCTTTGCATGCTTAGACAAGTTTAATGCGGCATAAATTCCAGCTGGACCTGCACCTACTATCACAACTTTCATAAATAAATATGTATATTTTTCATTTATATAAAGTTTCATATCATTTTGATTAAACCCTTTATGCAATTTCGTTAATAAAATGATGAGGAATTTTTACGCTATTTTATTGTCAATACATTTGCTAAGCATTTTTCCCTAACGATATTTCCTATTTAGAATTGTAATGAAAATCAATTTCAGTAGAATCCAGAATAGACTTGATATTTCTTAGCCTTAATGGTTTGACACTTTCAAAGCTTTCTCTAAGCTTCTCTCAACTGAAACTGAAAAGGAAAGCAATGATCATTTTTGTATTCTGTTAAAGATGAATAAGGAGTAATATGTGGTATGTTATTTTAGATATTTCAATATGGAAGCTAGCAAGGTTATGTAAGATACTCTTGACAGTCATTTCCCTAAAAAACTTAAAAAAGAAGTTTATGGAATTTAATATAAAGTTAACTAATTATACTCTTCAATTTATTTTCATCTTCTAGTATTTCCGAAAGCTCTTTTAAGAACTTAGCTGCAGTATGACCGTCTATGACTCTATGATCAAATGTAAGACTCAGCCACATAGTGTAACCTACTGATATACTATCATTCGTTACTATTGGTGCTTTCTTTATTCTGCCTACTCCTAATATAGCAGTTTGCGGTGGATTTATAATTGGTGTGAAAGAGTCAATGTCATACATGCCTAAATTACTAATGGTAAATGTTCCTCCCACAACCTCGTCTGGAGTTAGCTTATTTTCTCTGGCTTTATTTGCGAGTTCATGACTTTCTTTAGATATCTCTATAATTGATTTAGTGTCTGCGTTTCTTATTACTGGAACTATTAATCCTTGATCTAAAGCCACTGCTACTCCTATGTTAATTTCCTCAATTATCTTTATTTGATCTCCTTCTAAGGTTGCATTAAGATATGGATGATTTCTAAGTAAGATTGCTACCACCTTTATTAGAATATCAGTATAAGTTATCTTTACATTATTCCTATTTTCTACTTCTTCCTTTAATTTTACTATTGAGTTAGCGTTTATTTCCATACTTAATGTTACTTGGGCCATAGATTGAAGGCTTTGAACCATTCTTCTACTTATCTCTTGTCTCATGGGACTCATTGGTATTACTTCTTTGACCCTAAGACCAGTAGCAGTGAATTTCATCTGTTTCTCAATGACTTCTAATTCTCTCAGAACATCCTCCTCAGTTATCATACCTCCAGGACCAGTGCCTTTAACCATGGTTAAATCTATGCCTTTCTCTTTTGCAAGTCTTCTAGCTCTTGGCGAAGCTCTTACTTCAGTTACTTTTACTTCTTCAGTTTTAGTTTGGATAGGCTTTTGAGATTCTACTGATATAGTGGGCTTGGAAGGTGCAATTGATGGTGGTTGTTCTCCAATTTCCCCTATAAATGCTATTATTTGACCTACTGGAACTTCTTCTCCCTCCTTAGCGTAAATTTTAAGTAAAACACCACTTATTGGGGCTTTTACTGTGGTTGTTATTTTCTCAGTTTCAATTACAACTAAATCTTCTCCTTCTTGAACTCTATCCCCTTCTTTTTTCTTCCATTGAACAATTTTTCCTTTAGTCATAGTTAGTCCTAATTTGGGCATTAGTACTTCTTTACCCATTCTATTTCACCTCCTCCTTTTTTATAATAGCTACTAATATAACTTAATGCTCTAGGTACGTTAATTAAGAAAGGTCCATCTCTATCTATTTTAATTTTTATCTCATCATTACTGTTAACTACCATTTCCTTTTCCCCATCAAACGCTACAACATAATTCCCACTAGGTATAGATATTTCTTGACCTACTCTTAACGTTTTAATTTCCTTTATAAATACTTGTTTTACTAATCCTGGCGCAAGTATAGCGTTTATCCTATTACCTATACCAAACTCTATCATTAGGCCAAAATCATCCTGAAAACCGATAGGCTTAATGAAACTGGCTATTGATGGTATTCCTATATCTCCTAATTCTCCTTTAGAGATAAATGCATACCTTAAAGAGTACTCATCCCATATGGCCTTTGCTCCTATATACCAACCATCAACTAATGTTAAGTCGACTAACGCCAAGTCTCTAAATTCATCATTAACTAGGATCTTTATAGTTTTGGTCTTGTCTATAACATCTGGGTTAATATTACGGACTAGTAACCCTAACATTATTCCTAAGACGGTTGGTTCGTATGAAGCGCCTAAAACGTTATTAGTACCTAAGGAAAGTCCCAATATTGGAACTTTATCTCCTGCCCCTTTATAAACTGCTCTAAGGGTACCATCCCCACCTGCACTCACTATCATATCTATCCCACTATTTACCATATATCTTGCAGCGTTAATTGTATCATTAGCGGAATTCTCAACTTTCATATCTATTGTACTTAACTCGAAGCTTACATTATCCTTAATTTCATTAATTATATCAAAACTTATTCCATAAAAATCAGGCATAAATATGACTTCATCTACTGAACTTGTTGAGTCTAAGCCTAAAAGGAATCGTTTTATCACATCAATTTTCATATAACTTGTCACGAAAGATGCCTTGCCAACTATCCTTCTAATATCTCTTCCAGATTCTGGATTAATTACAATCCCTATTGATGGCAATTGGAAGTTACCCCAGTATTGATTTAACCGTATTAATGATTTTCTTGGAGTCCGGTAAAATGTATTGTTCTAAGGGAGGGCTAAACGGTATAGGTACATTTGGTGTCGTTATTCTCTTTATTGGAGCATCTAAATACTCAAAAGCTTCATCTGCAATTATTGCGGAAACCCAGGAAGCAAATCCACATCTATCATAGTCTTCATCCACTATCACTACTCTTCCAGTCTTCTTAACTGATTTAATTATTGTTTCCTTATCAAAAGGCACTATTGTTCTCGCATCTATTACTTCTGCACTTATTCCCTCTTTAGATAATTGTTCTGCAGCCTCTAAACTATGCCATACTGTCCTAGCTAAACCAATTATTGTAACGTCCTCTCCTTCTCTTTTTATATCCGCTTTTCCCAGTGGTATAGTGTATTCCTCTTCTGGTACCTCACCTTTTATACCATATAGCACCTTATGTTCTAAAAATATAACCGGATTATCATCACGGATAGATGATATCAATAAACCTTTAGCGTCATAAGGTGTAGATGGTACAACTACTTTTAATCCCGGTACATGCGCAAATATGGAATAAAGCGTCTGTGAATGCTGTGCAGCAGCACTTATTCCCGCACCTATTGGTGCTCTTAAGGTAAGTGGCACCTTTAATTGTCCACCAGACATATATCTCAGCTTTGCCATTTGATTATAAATTTGGTCCATTGCAACTCCGAAAAAGTCAACGAACATTAATTCTACTACCGGTCTCAGACCAGCTAATGCGGCACCTACTGCAGCTCCTATGAAGCCTGCCTCAGATATCGGAGTATCAATAACCTTATCAGAGCCAAATTTCTCTATTAGACCTTTAGTTACACCAAAAGCTCCTCCATAAACTCCTATATCCTCTCCTATTAGTACTATTGAAGAATCCCTTTCCATTTCTTGTCGTAAGGCCTCATTTATTGCATCCGTAAAGGTTAATTGCCTCATTTACGTTCACCTCAATACGAATTATCTGTGAAAACATCAGTAAGTGCTTCCTCAACTTCTGGATACGGGCTATCCTCAGCGAATTTCAGTGCTTGCTCTATTTCCGCTTTGGCTTCTCTATCTATCTTATCCAGTTCTTCTGGAGGCACGATATTATTTGAGACTAACTTATCCCTTAGTAATAATATGGGATCTCTCTTTCTCCACATCTCTTCTTCCTCCTTATCTCTATAAACTAGAGGATCTCCCTCAAAGTGTCCAAAGAATCTGTATGTCTTACAATGAAGTAAAGATGGACCTTCACCTTTTCTAGCCCTATTTACTGCCTCTCTAGCGACCTCGTAAACTGCTAATACGTCCATTCCATCCACTTCTACTGCGGGTATACCGAAACCTAAAGCCCTTTCAACATAACTCTTTGCTGCAGAATGTCTAGGTTGTAATTTACCTGGAGCTAAGCTTCTAGTTGACATTGCATACATGTTATCCTCAACTACGAAAATTACAGGGAGTCTCCATATTGCGGAGAGATTTAAGGATTCTAAGACAACACCTTGATTCATAGCCCCATCTCCTATAAAGGCAACAGAAACTCTATCTAAACCTTTGAGCTTGAATGCTAGGGCAGCTCCTACTGCATGAGGGGCACCTCCACCTACTATGCCATTCGCACCTAACATACCTTTACTGTAATCGAAAATATGCATCGAACCTCCCTTACCCTTACATACACCAGTTTTCTTTCCCATAATCTCTGCTAGCATTCTCTTTACGTCTAAACCTTTAGCTATACAATGGCCATGTCCTCTATGAGTACTAGTTATAACATCATCTTCTCTTAATGCACTCATTACTCCTACAGCTACTGCTTCTTCCCCTACATATAAGTGAACGAATCCAGGTATCTTACCGGATGCGAAGAGCTCCTTGGCAGTAAGCTCATGGTACCTTATCAATAACATCTTTCTATACATATCTAATAACTTTTCTTTAGGGATTGAGGGTAGCATTTAATGCCACAAAAATATATTAAAGAATAAAAGTATTTAAACATAACTTGCCTTGTTAATGTGATATATGTTCGGTAAACTCGATACAAATTCACTTACCAATAAATAAATTTGTAGTTTATAATAACATTTATAAGAGAAATTAGAAAGAAACTTCAATTTTGAAAAACCTTATAAGACAATCTTGCGTTAGCGATTTAAGTGTGATAGGTAAATGTAATTTATGAGAGAGAGGGTCAAATATCTTTTTATAGGACTAATAGCAATGCTATTTAACTCCACTTATCAATATTCTTGGAACGCTTACGAACCGTTAATTATTAGAACCTTGAACGTAACAGTGGTTCAAGCAGAATTAGCATTTACTTTTTTCGTAGTCTTATCAACTATCACACAAATATTAAGTGGATATTTGGCTGATTTGTATGGACCTAGAACCGTAGGAGTGCCGGCCTCAATATTGATGTCAGTTTGTCTTGTTTTAAGCTCATTAGCTCCAAATATCTACTTCTTTTATGTAAGCTGGTGTCTAGGAAGCGTAGGTGTTGGAATTCTTTTCGGTTTATCGCTCAATTTGGCAATAAAATGGTTTGAAGATAAGAGGGGATTGGCTTCTGGCATAGTTTCCATGGGTTTTGGGATCGGTGGCGCAATTGCAAATCCTTTTATTTTACGTTTTACAACGTATAGAGAGCCAATGTTGATAATAGGGATAGTTGCATCAGTCATTGTTCCAATATTGTACTCATTTGCCCGATACCCTAAGAGTGTGAAAGGAAAAGACCCAATATCTGTGGTTAAAGAGCCCAACTTCTGGTTAATCTATATTTCATTCAGTTTAATAGCAGTTCCTCTCCTTCTTTCTTCTTCATCTTTATCTATTATTGCGAAGTTTACGAATTTAGCTGAGTACTCTATTTTGATAGTAGTTTTTCCAATAGCTAATGGAATAGGTAGACCCCTTATGGGTTACATATCTGATAAGATAGGAAGAATTAAGGGAATGTTGCTTGTTAATATTTTAATGATAGTGGCAGTTATTTTACTCATGATTGCCATATTTAATTCTTTAATAGTACCCTTGTATATAAGCATAATATTGATAGGTGTGATGGGAGGTGCATCATTACCCACTTACATGTCATTTATAGGAGATTTATATGGTTCTAAATTCTCCACTTCAAATACTGCAATCCTATATACTGGTAAAGCAGTTTCAGGTATATTGGGCAGTTTATTCTTTACATTATTATATGTAAATTTTGGCTACACCAGTCTTTACTTTGTATTAGTCTCTACTCTGATTTCTATTATATCAATTGGACTAATTTTACGAAAAGTCTAAAGTTTATAACACTTCCCAGCAGTTTATGATGCTTGTAAAGTCTCAGAGCGTATAAGAACGAATTGGAATTCAGCTCCCTAATGTAGAGTAGGATTATAATTTGTAAATTATTTCAAGATTTCAAATGAAAAATTTTTACAGAAAGTCTATCATATAGAGAATAGAGAAAACTCACAAGGTAATTAAGATGACGAAATTAGCGAGTCTATATTGGAAAAATCCATGACGCAATTTCATGTGATCTTCTGTCTAATTGATAGGTAGTAAAAATTTTATAGTATAGCTAATTTAGTAATTTTATGATTCTCGATCCATTTGAATATTATGCTCCTATTTCTCTCGATGAGGCGTTTGATATCGCTAGCTCAATCGGAGGAGATTTCAAGTTCTTGGCTGGAGGGCAAACCCTAATACCCATGATGAAAATGAATTTAATTAAAGTTTCAAGTATAATAGATTTAAAGAAAATACGATCACTTTATTTTTTAGAAGAAGATAAGGGTTGGATCAGAATTGGTTCTTTAGTTAGGCATGCAGAAATCTCTGAGTCTGAGCTGATAAAAAAGCACTTGCCAATATTGTCTTATGCTGCAGGAAAAATAGCTCACCAGTTAGTTAGAAATAGGGGGACTATTGGCGGAAGTATCTCTTTTGGTCATTATGCTGCTGATTTATGTGTAGTAGCCTTATTGCTGAATGCTAAAATTGAAGTGATAAGAAAGGGGTCAACTAGATATGTAGAAGCCGATAAGTTCTTCATAGGTCCCCTAACTACTGACTTAAGGCAAGATGAAATAGTAAAGTCAATAAGTTTTAAAATTCCAGAAGAAAAGTATGGTTGGTCATTTAATAAGTTAGTATTGTCCCATGGTGATTTTCCTCTTTTGATAACTGCGGTAATTTTAAAGAAAGATGAGGATAAAAAAGAAAGTGGCGTGATTACCGACATTAAGATAGCACTGGGAGGGGTAGCAGATACCGTAGTGAGAGCGAAGGAAGTTGAAGAGTTTCTAATAGGTAAAGAAGTTACAGAGGAAAACGTCCTTAAGGCTTCTAAATTAGCCTCATCAATTTATAATCCATCTTCCACATTAGAGTTTTCATCTAATTATATGAAGAGAATGGTAGAGGTCTATTTAAAGAGATCTATAATTCAAGCTTATAATAGAGCTCAGGGATGAGGAAGATGAGTGAAACTAAATTTAGGAAGAAAATAACCTTTAAATTAAATGGAAAAGAAGTAACTACCAGTGTAGATACCAGACTTACTTTACTAGATTTGCTGAGAGACACATTTAGATTAACTAGCCCTAAGAGGGGATGTGATGAGACAGTGTGTGGTGCATGCGCTGTATTAGTGAATAATAGAGCTATATGTTCATGTACAATGTTAGCAGTAGAAGTTGATGGATCAGAGGTAATTACTCTGGAGGGATTAGGTTCAGAAAACAATCTCGATCCTTTACAAGAAGCTTTTATTAAATTTGATGCATTACAGTGCGGTTTTTGCACTTCAGGTCAGATAATCTCAGCTAAATCCTTAATCCTTAATATGAAGGGCGAAGTTTCAGATGAAGATATAAAGGAAGCCCTATCTGGGAATATATGTAGATGTGGGGCATATAACAATATACTTCAAGCTGTCAAATATGTAATAAAAAAGGGAGGTAAAGAGGTATGATAACTGTCGTTAAGGCTAAGGAAAAAGCGATAGTGAAAGCTCATCCTAGGATTGATGCTATATATAAGGTAACTGGATTAGCTAAATATGTTGCGGATTGGAATGTTAAAGACATGCTTTATGGAAGAGTAATAAAGAGTAAAATTCCTCATGGTAAAGTCAAGTCAATCGATGTGAGTGAGGCTAAGAAAATAGAAGGAGTAAGAGATATAGTGACATGCTTTGATGATAATACGATTTGGCATGCAGGTGAGAAATTTCATGAAAGAAGAGTTTTTACAGATCATGTTAGATATTTAGGAGACATAATAGGTGCAGTAGCAGCTGAAACTAGATTAGCCGCTATAATGGCATCTGAGGCAGTAAAAGTAGTATATGAAGAATATCCTGCAGTCTTCAAAATAGAGGACTCAATGAAACCTAACGCTCCTAAAATATGGGAAGATGGTAATGTAAAAGGTCCTCTTATCATCTCATATGGTGATATAGATAAAGATTTTACAGAGGCCGATTTAATAGTAAAAGGCAACTATAAAACTTCAAGAGTAGCTAACGCACAATTAGAGCCTGCAGCTTCATTAGCTTGGTGGGAAGGGGATAAGTTAACTGTAGTTGCTGCCACTCAAAGCATATTTGGTTGTAGAGAAGGATTAGCTAAAGATTTGGGAATACCAATTGAAAATGTCAGAGTAATAACTTACTATAAAGGTGGAGGGTTTGGGAATAAGGCTAATGATATGAATTATGACTTAATAGCTGCCATATTAGCTAAGAGAACAGGAAGACCAGTTCTAGTAGAATTTAGTAGAGAAGATGAGTTTTCTCTAGTTCACGGGAGATGGGCTACGGACCAAATGGTAGAGGCCGCAGTAAAGAAAGATGGAACAGTATTAGGCTTTAAGATTAAGGCTTACTGTGACGTTGGAGCTTATACTAGGGCTATTGGGAGATTCGTTGAAGGACCAGAGAGTTATTACTCTACTAGGTCATGGTATTCAGAGATATATGCTGTTTATACTAATACGCCTCCAACAGGTCATATGAGAGCACCTCCTGGTCCTCAAGCGTGTTTTGCTACAGAGTCCGTTATTGATGATATAGCCTACAAATTGGGTTTAAATCCCTTAGACTTAAGGCTAAAAAACGCAGTAGTTAAAGTGCATAATAGTTTAAGTTTAACCTCAAATGGCTTAAGAGAATGTCTAATAAGAGGTGCTAAGGAATTTAATTGGTATAAAAGATGGAAAAAGCCAGAGAAGCCTAAAAAAGGAGAGATAGTTAGAGGTGTTGGAGTAGCTATGGCTGCATGGCATTCGAGAGTAGGATATGGTGAGGCTAAAATAAAGCTTAGGTCTAACGGTAAAGCTGAACTATATGTAGGAGTAGTTGATATCGGTACTGGAGCTAAAACCGCAATGGCAATGATTGCTTCTCGCTATTTAGGAATTCCGGTAGAAGATATAGATGTGATATGGGGAGATACGGAAAATTCACCTTATTCTATTGGAGAATCTGGAAGTAGGACAACTGCGTTTACTGGAAATGCTGTAAAAGAGGCTGCATTGAAAATTAAACAGAGAATTCTGACTCTGGCTTCACAGATAACTGGGATCGAAAGAAATCAATTAGATATAGTTGATGGGAAAGTTATATCTTCAGATGATTCCATAATCATTGATATAAAAGACTTGGTAACTAGAACCGGGAATAACGAAATAGAAGAGTTTGTAGAGTCAAAACAAGAGTTAGATAAGGATATGGAAAGATTATCATTTGCTGCTCATTTCTGTGAAGTTGAAGTAGATACTGATACTGGAGAGATTAACGTTACTGATTACTTAGCTGTGCATGATTCGGGTGAAATAGTCAATTATCTTACTGCAGAAAATCAAGTTAGAGGTGGTATTGTTATGGGAATAGGTATGGCGTTAAGTGAAAAGCTCATAATCTCTGATAGTGATGGGACTATATTAAATGGAAACTTCATGACATATAGACTACCTACTATAGAAAATATACCTAATATTAGAGTAATATTTGTTGAGACTGAAGATCCGTATGGGCCTAAGTCTCTTGGCGAAGTATCAATTATACCAGTACCTGCTTGTATAGGAAATGCTATCTTTAACGCAACTGGAATAAGGCTTACCGAATTACCATTTTCAAGAGAAGTGTTACTAGCAAAATTGGATCAGATGTAGTTTTTACCAAATTTCGTATTGTTATTTATCTTCATCCACTACAGAGTTTGATATTATATTTGTTTTGTAGATAGTGCGTAAGCTTATATAAATAGATCCCAATATTAAAGTATCATTTAACTACTTGGTCTAGAAATGCTACTACAACCTTACTAAACTCTTCAGGGTTTTCTACTGGGGCATAATGTCCCACACCTTTAATTGTCTCTATTCTAACTTTTTTAATCTTAGATGCTGTTTCCTTTATCATTTCTTCTGTAACTAATGGTTCAAATTCTCCTCTTGCTAAGAGGACATCTGCTTCAATTTTCCATAACTCTTCCATTACGTCAAAATTATTCCATGCAAATAAATCATTAATTAAAATTTCATTTCTATTCTGTCCTCTTATCCATGTTAAATATTCTATTACCCTTTTAGTAGCGTAGTCTCCTGCAAATCTAAGCGTCCTTCCTACATCCAAATTATTCGAATTCTCAATATCTCTTTCGGTAAAGGTCCTTGTTTTACCCGCACCATTAACTGAGACTATACCTTTAACTCTAGAACCCAACTTTATACCCAAAAGTAATGATAAATCGCCACCTATTGAAGTACCTACAACAGATATTGGGTTGAGGGAGAGTTTATCTATTAACTTAACTAATATATTAGCGTAATACTCCAGAGAAACTCTTTGTGTCTGCCACTTAGGCCAAGGATCCGATTTACCGTGAGCCGGTAAATCAACTATTATTAGCTTATATCTACGCGGGAAATATGGAATTAAAGGTCTATATACTCTACCATCAAATCCAGCTAGGTGGAGCATAATTATAGGATGTCCATCCCCTACAGTTTCATAGTATATATTTAAGCCATCTATGTTCACATATCTACCTATTACATCCTCCATATATTTTACTTACTATGCACAATATATAAACCTTTTTACAGTATCATATTAAAAGCTGTAAATTCTGAATTCAGTTTTAGATATAAAGGATTGCTAGTTAGGATAATTAAAAATGGTTAATGATATTAAATTAAATAAATTAGCTCATGAACTGTAAGTTAGTTAAAAACGTTAGAACTATGCAGTTTATATATCAGTCTTATTGTCTAGTAAAACAAATGACCGCTATTATATTATTTTTGTGAGAATTTTTAGCTAATTAGTTTTTCCCCATGTTAATTTTCCTAGAGAGGGATATAATTCTATAAAAATGTTTAAAAATTTAACTAACTCTAATTAAATCCTTTTAAGTATAAAAGTTAATAAGATAAGTATGATACTAGATCTAAAAAATGAGGAAGAAGGACTAGTTGTCTCAACTACAGAAGAACTCATGAGGAAATATGACGAAAAGTATTGGTTAGAGAAGGATATAAGGAGAGAATTTCCAGTAGAATTTCTTAACGATTTCATGAATTTAGGATTAGGTTCTATTCTTATTCCTAAGGAGTACGGTGGAGGAGGTATGAAAATTAGTACTGCTTGTCATATTTTATATAAAATAAATGCCATGGGTGGTAATGCATATTTCGTTCACGGTCAATATTACAATACGGCATTACTTGTGAAACATGCTGGAAAAAGAATTATGGAAAAATATTTCAAAGAATTAGGAAATAATGCAAAAGTATTGTCAATGGCATTAACAGAACCTGAAGTGGGTTCAGATACTACTAAAATAAAAACTTTTGCTGAAAAAGTAGGAGATAAATATGTTATAAAAGGACGTAAGATCTTCATATCCAGGGTAAAGTATACGGACTTCATGATAATTGTAGCTAGGACAACACCTTATGAAAAAGCAGAAAAGAAGAGTGATGGGATTACGTTATTTCTAGTAGATTTGAGAGAAGGAAAGGAGGGAATTGAAATGAGGGAGATAAAAACTATGTCAAATACGAATGCTTATGAAATCTTCATTGACGGCTTAAGAGTTCCAGAAGAGAATGTAATTGGTGAAGTAGGAAAGGGGTTTTATCACTTATTAGATTTATTGAACGCTGAGAGGTTTATGATTTCAGCGGAATTAATAGGAAATGCTGAATGGTTTATAAATAAGGCAGTAGATTACGCTAAACAAAGAGTTGTATTCGGAAAACCAATAGGAAGTTATCAAGGAGTTCAATTTCCTATCGCAAAAGTTTACGCAGAATTATCTTCTCTGATCTCATTCTTTAAAGAGGGTCTTAAATTACTGGATGAGGGTAACGATACTGAACTTGTTGGGAATTATGCAAACATATCAAAATACTTAGCTTCAGAAATTGCTTGGGAAGCTGGAAATGTTGCAATGGACGTATTTGGCGGTTATGGTTATGCGATTGAAACCGGCATTGAAAGGAAATTAAGGGAAACTCGACTTTACAAAGTTGCTCCAATTACGCAAAATCTCATTTTGGCTTATATCGCACATCATATTTTGGGTCTACCTAGATCATATTAGGTGAGATGGAATGCTGGAAAACACTACAGTCTTAGAGTTGGGTAATAATATTTCAGCACCATTAGTAGGACAAATATTAGCTGAATATGGTGCAAACGTTATTAAGATTGAACCTCCGGATGGGGATGATAGGAGGAAAGTTAAGCCAATAATAAATGATATAAGTGTGTATTTTGCAAGCGTCAATAAGGGAAAGAAGAGTGTTGTAATAAATTTAAAAAGTGAAAAGGGAAGGGAGATTTTCTATAAACTTTCATCAAAGGCTCAAGTTATAGTTACGAATTATAGGCCTTCAGCATTAAAGAGATTACAGGTAGATTATGAGAATATATTGAAATATAATCCAAGAATTATTTATTGCTCTATAACTGGATTTGGTAACTTTTCACCGATGGCGAACCTTCCAGCTTATGATGCAACAATTTTAGCTTTAAGCGGTTTAATGGATATGACAGGCGAGGAAAATCCAGTAAAGTTTGCAACATCAATTGCTGACAAAAGAACGGACAAGCCTCGCCTCTCTGCGGTAGTCCCCAAATTCAATTTATGAAAAATATTACAAAAATGTGGGCAGAAAGCTTCGCCTTTTTAAAGCGGAGATGAATGCCCGCGAAAAGTTAAAATAAAAGCAAAAACAGAAAAACACCCATGCTACAAGCTCCAGAGCGAGCTACCCGTGAGGGTAGTTCCATCGAGGAGAAGATCGTGACAATCAAAATGAAGATCTCCTCCTCGGCTCTGGAGCCCATAGCCGAGAAATATATGCAAGCTAAAAGGTTCGTTCTTCAATGGTTATATGAACACAAAACCACTTCTCTAAAAGAAGTACATAATGCATTGTATGAACTCCTCAGGGAGAAATTTGGTTTGAAATCAAAACTTGCTCAAGATTGCTATCGTGATGCGATAGCTACATACAAAAGTTGGTCAGAGAATCCCAAAAAAAAAGGGAGATTTCCAATCTTAAGAAACGTTTCCTTATGGTTAACTCCAAAATTAAGCTATACTATTGATTTCAACACGATGACAGCTAAGATACTGGGAGAGGAAGTAAAGATTATTGGTTATCCTCACAATCTTGATCAATATAAAGATTATCAAGTGAAAGAAGCAAGACTAGTTAAGAGAGGAGATGATTGGTATCTTAACGTGACAATGAAAAAGAAAGTACAAGTAGAGAAGCAAGTTAAGGGGCTTATGGCTGTTGACATAAACATGGACTTCATCACGTTAGGTAATGATAAACAAGTTATAGAAATTCCAACACGTCTTGATGATGCTGTTCATTTTAAGAAATTAGGAGAGCAATTGCAGAAGAGATATCAAAGAAGGTGGAGGGAGAATAAGAGGATTTTCAATAGGATTAGGAGTTTTCATATAAAGGCAAGAAATGTTATACAGGATTTTGCCAAGAAAGTTGGAAAATGGGTTGTTGAGGAAGCAAAGAGACTGGGTGCTAACTATATCGTGTTGGAAGATTTGAACAAGATGATTTCTCACGTGAAAGGGTTGAAGAAAGACTACAGAGATAGGTTATATTTGATGCAGTACAGACGCGTTCAAGAGTGGGTTGAGTGGGAAGCAAAGAAGCATGGGTTAAACGTAATATACGTTAAGCCAGCGTATAGTTCAACTACTTGTCCTAAATGTGGATATGAGCTGAAAGGAAGTGGATATAGGACGTTTAAGTGTGAGAAGTGTGGTTTTGAAGATCATCGTGATTATGTAGCTGTGTGTAATTTGTATGGGTGGGGTTCTCTGAGCCTCTCGACTGCCCCCTATATGAGAGATGTAATTCCGAATCGATAGGGGGAACCCTCGCCATTTTGATGGCGGGGAGGAAGTCAGTGATGAGCAGTATGCTAGATTATGTAAAGCGTTAAATAAGGAAGATCTTTTAAAATTTAGAACTTTAGAGGATAGGATCAAAAATAGGGAATTTATAAACGCTGAATTACAAAAAGTATTCCTAGATAGAGAAAGAGACTATTGGGTAAACCTATTAGGTAATGCCGATGTTCCAGTAGCACTTGTACTTAATCTTAAGGAAGGATTCGAGAGATATGGAAAGAATTTAGAAGTCAAATACGGTGATTTAATATACATAAAGTTTCCAATAAACGTAAATGGATCAAGATCAAGTGCGCCAAAATTAGGTGAAAATACTGTTGAGATACTTATGTCATTGGGGTACACTAAAGATGAAATTATCAAGTTAAAAGAGGATGGAGTGATTTCTTTTTAACTAGTTATGTTAAAGAAGTTAAAACATATTTTACATCTAACTAATTCACTATAATTTTTAGAAGATTTATATATTTGATGTTATTTAATTTTAACTTAACAGATCAAACTGAATAAAAACCTTTTATCAATGTTTGAATTTTTATGTCATTCATATAAATTGGTTTATGGGGTATTGTCGGTAAGTTATATACTTTGTAATTTTAGGTGTTTTGTTTTGTACAGTCAAGGAATTCGAAATGTAATACTAAGAAAAGCTCTAAGAATAGACTTTAACCGTAATATTTTAAGGAAAACATTCGCATTAGTAGTAACAACTCATCAAGCTCTAGATTATGTGTAATAAGAAAATGAGAAAACATTCGTATTAAATTTTTCTAAAAGTGAATCCTAGATTTCATAACTGTAATTGAAACTCTTACTTTTCCGTTTTTATTATAAGGATAATGCAAAAAACCACGTAAATTTTAAAAGTTCTGTAGCGTATATATTAAATAGTAAGAATAAATTTTAGCAAAAGAAAAATAATTAAATAGCATGTTTTATGAATTATTTAATGCTTATACTCTTGTTTTAGATCTCCCGTAAATATATCTTCAACTGGCATAACATCATATAGGACAGAAAATGGGAAAGGTCCCCAAAAATCTCCTTCAGCACTTAATAGACTAATTGGGTATTCCAATGGTGGTAATTTGTCTGGGTCTAAAATAAAGTAATCTTGTGATGAAAGTTCTATTCTATTTCCATCGAGATCTCTGAAATACGCTGTAATTGTAGATGCTGCCCTATGTTTGAATACACCAGTTTCTATGCATTTCTTAAGACCCTTAGATCCTAAAATGTCAGCAGCTCTTATTATATCATCAACATTTTGAACAGCGTAATTAATATGACTTAAAGCTGGTATACTCTTATCATATCTCCCAATAGCAATCTCATGTGAATGCCCAAATTTAGTTAGAAAGACTATAACTCTTTTACCTTCATCATCTATGTACCCTTCAGTCTCATAGAATCCGAATACATCACGGAAGAACTCGTACTCCTTATCTATATCCTTGACCATAGTTACAGCATGGTCGATCTTAGCTGGTCTAGCGCCTCTCTGTATTGAAAACTGTAGTCTTTGTATTCTTGGATCAGCTACGTATTCCATGTCATAGTATAATACTATAGGTACTCCAGCTGGAGATTCAAAGATTATTGCATCACTGACAGCCTCTTCTTTAAACTTCCTAACTTTAAGATTATACTTCTCAATTAATTCTTTAGCCTTATCCAGTTCTTCAGGCTTTCTAACTCTAAAGCCTAGATAGCTTAAACCGGGTGAAGGAGCTTCTTTTAATACGAGGCTATGATGCTGACCTTCTTCAATACCTCTTAGATATGCGTATTCACCTTTAGTTTCCGTCTCAATAAATCCCAATAAATCTCTATAAAAATAAAGGGCTCTTTCAAGGTTAGTTACCCTTATACATGCATGTGAAAATCTTAAGACATCTATTACCATTTACCACTCACTAGTTAAAATAGCTTTTTATGCTTATTTAAGTTTTCCCTCTCATTTACCTTTAATATAAGATTAAGTTGTATTTCACTTTTATTTATTATAAAAGTTATTTCCTTATTTTTCTTCAATGATATAATTTATCAATTTTCCTATATTTGTTATTTCTGCCTCCATTACATCTCCGGGCTTTAGATATTTCCCCGTTGCTAACGCTACTCCAGGCGGTGTTCCAGTGGATATTATGTCACCAGGTTTCAGTGTTATACCATCGGAGATATATTCTATTATCTTATCTATTTTGAAGATCATATCTTCTGCATATCCTTCTTGCCTTATCTCTCCATTCACCCTTAAAGTTAGTTTCAATGTATATGGGTTCGCAATTTCATCTTTAGTAACTATCCATGGTCCCATTGGTGCTGCTGTATCCATTCCTTTACCATGAACCCACCTTTGTCCATAAGGATCAGAGGCCTTAGGCCAACCTGGTGGTAATTGCTTGTCTCTAAAGCTTATATCATTGAGAATAGAGTATCCAAAGACGTAATCCATGGCGGTAGATGAACTTATATACTTTCCCTTCTTGCCTATTACCACAGCTAACTCAACCTCATGATCAACCTTACTTGATGATTTAGGTATTATCACAGGCTGATTATGTCCGATTAACGCATTTGCAAACTTTGTAAATACATATGGTTCTTCAGGGGGCTTTGCTCCAGCTTCTTGCCCATGAGCCCTATAATTAACTGCTAACAGAAAGATCTTCTCTGGATTTGAAATAGGCGGGTAATAAACGATGTTATCGGGACTAAATATAACCCTACTATTATCTGCTTCTTTTATTCCACTTTTCTCCACTTTATTGATTACTGCGTTTACAAGTTTTAACGCTTCTTCACCTCCTTCTATAAGTGACTTTATATCGTGAAACCAATTAGGAGGTTCTGCAACGTAAAGAAGTCTATAAGCGTTTATTAAGTCTATTATTTTCCCGTCTAGATAAACTCCGACCCTTTTAGCTTCATTTAATGTTGGAGAGAATGATACAAGTTTTACCATTGTGGATCTAATTAATGATTTAAGTAAAAATAAGTAATAAACTTTTAGTTAGCAAGATTTTTAGTTATGTAAAGGTTGATCTTTTGCTTTTTAAACTATTTGCGAAAGTCTTTTTAATAAGTTTTTATTATTGAATACTGATGAACAAGGCCGAAGTTTTATTCAATGCGTATAAGAATAGGAGTGAGGTAATACCTTTTCCATTAACTGAAGAAGAAGCTAAGAAGGTAGGAGAAGAATTTTCAAAGATGCTTGTAAGTAATGAAGGTTTAGGTGGGTATAAAATAGCTAAGAGCGGTATAGGGGTTCTAACTAAACCTATGATAACTACGAGTAACGATGTAGAACTAAGGTTTAAGAGTCATAAACTAGAAGTGGAGATAATAGCACTGGTCAATAACGGTAAGATAGAAAAAACATTTCTTGGATTAGAATTACCAGCAACTAGATTTACTACTTGGGAACTTCCCACATACTATTCCATAGCAGACAATGTTCATGCAGCTAGATTGTATGTTGGTCCAGAAATAGATCCACCTTATGGGTCGTTCAAACTTTATATAAATGGTAAATTAATAGGTGAAGGAGAACCTAAATATAGGCCAGAAGAGAAGATAAGAAAGGACATGGAAGGATATATATCCCTAGGCGTATTTATTGGTCCAGTTTATATTTACAAGGGAGATAAGGTAAAGGTTGAAGGGAAGAGAGAGATTAATGTAAGATTTGTCTAGGGATAAGCGATGAAAGCTGCTTTTATAAGGAGATATGGTGGACCAGAAGTTATAGAATATGGTGAGATTGATGACCCTAAGATAAGCGAAAATGAAGTTCTAGTTAGAGTTAAAGCTGCTTCCTTGAACAGTTTGGACGGTGTAGTTAGAGTTGGTGGATATAAGCAATTTGTTAAGAAATTTCCTCATATACTAGGTGTAGATTTTGCAGGTGTGGTTGAAAAAGTAGGCAATAAGGTTAACAATGTGACGGAGGGTCAGAGGGTCATAGGCTTTCCGGTATTATATGATGGTACTTGTGAGTATTGTAAAGGGGGGATGATAAATCTATGTACTTCGTTTGGAGTTATAGGTAGAGATATTAATGGATCTTATGCTGAATTAATTTCCGTTCCTCAAGAAAACGTTATTCCATTTGAATGGGACTATGAGGAGGCTTCTACATTTCAGTTGTCCTTGATAACTGCTTGGCATGCTTTAACTAAGAGAGTTAATTTGAGACGAGGAATGAATGTGTTTGTTTGGGGTGGGAGCGGTGGAGTAGGTGTATTTGCTATTCAAATTGCTAAATTGTTAGGTGCTAATGTTATTTCTGCGACAAGTGAAGAGTGGAAAGCTAAAAAACTTAAGGAGATAGGAGCTGATCTTGTTATAAACTATAAAGAGCAAGATGTTTTGCGCGAAGTTATGCAATATACTAATGGGAAAGGTGTTGATGTAGTCTTTGATTCTTTAGGTCCCGATACTTTAAACTCTTCGATAAAGATGACTAAGAAGGGTGGAGATATTATTGTATTAGGCGTAGGTATAAAAGAAAGTGATACTACTCCTATAAACTTAAGGGCATTATATATAAAGTACATAAGACTTCATGGAACAGTGATTGGCACTAAGGATGATTTAGTTGAAGCTATCAGTAAGGTTAAAGAGGGTAAAATAAAGGCTGTTATAGACTCAGTTTTCAGTCTTAAGGATGCTGTGGAGGCTCATAAAAAGTTAGAAGAGAATAAAAAGGTTGGCAAAATAGTCTTAAAGATAGATTGATTAGTGTATATATAATAAATTGAATTGATACGTTAATTGAAGTATTTTGTAAACTGTTGATTAATGGAATATAATCTTCTCGCATAGAGAATTGAAAACTGGCGTTAATTTTGAGAAGATCTAAAAGCAGAATTTAAGTGATGATGGCATATCTTAAGTTTTGAATATATCTGATAATATAGAACTCATGACACTGTGTAATAGCTTCTCAACTATATAAGGGGTTTTAAGATTAAATTAAAAATTTTTAAAATAAAAAGAGATCCCTAAATTTGCTCGACAATTCGTAGAACTACAAAATATTTATGAGACGACATTATTTTGTAAATCTCCTATTTTCTCTATTCTAACTCTGACTACATCACCCGCTTTTAAGTACTTTCCAGTTCCGAGTCCTACACCAGCTGGTGTGCCAGTAGATATTATATCTCCTGGATATAGTGTTATATCCGTTGACGCGTATTCTATAATCTCCGGAATTTTAAATATCATATTTTTAGTGTTATCATTTTGTCGTATCTCATCATTAACAAACGTAAGTAATGATAAGTTGTGAGGATCTTTAATTTCATCTTTAGTGACTATCCAAGGACCTACAGGGCTACCATTATCTAAACTCTTTCCATGAAGCCAATTAATCCCAAATTCTCTCATCATCTGATGTAATCTTCTATCTCTATAACTAACATCATTAAAAATAGTATATCCTAGTACACAGTCATATGCTTTAGAAGCAGAAACGTTTTTGCACTTCTTACCTATTATCACAGCTAGTTCTCCCTCATAATCAATCTCCTTGGAAGATTTAGGAATAATTATTGGTTGTTTATGTCCTATTAAGCATGTAGATAGTTTAACGAAGAGAAAAGGTTCTTTAGGTAGTTCTTCTAATCTTGCCTCTTTTCCATGAGTAACGTAATTTACACTCATGTTAAGAACTTTAGTAGGTCTGAGAATTGGTGGATAATATATTACGTCATTTAAATCGTAAAGGAATTCACTTACTTCATCCTCACTCAAACTTACGGTAAATTTCTTTAATAATTCTAGAGAATCTTCTCCACCTTTTACCAATTCATCTACATTAAGGAACCAAGATGGTGGTTCCGCTTCACGCACATTCCTATACGCCTCACTAACGTCAAGAATCTTATTGAAAATTACTATACCTAATCTAGGACTGTGAGAATTCCTTGGAGAGAAATTCAATAGTCTCATACACAACTTACCTCATTTAGATAATTTAAATATTCTCTTACTATTCTTATTGAAGATTTTTTCCTTTACGTTATTATCTTTGAATACCTCCTCAATTAGATTCAAAAATAATTCTTGCTTTGAGATGGGGAACGGATGATCAGTCCCAAATAGTATATGATCTTCCCCCACTACCTTATATAATAGTTCAAGAGATTCCTTAGTGTATATTACAGTATCATAGTATACGAACTCCTTTAAATCGTCGCTAGGTTTTATCTTGCTCATATTATATGAGCTATAACCTACGTCAAGTCTACCTATTTGATAAGGAATAAATCCTCCCCCATGTGGCATAATTACAGTTAAATTATAGTCTCTTAATATTCTCTCTAAAGCTAATTTGGCTACCACGTAACTTGTTTCAAAAATGAAACTTGTGACTATTGCCTCTACTCCCTCATTTAATATTACATCTAATGGCATTGTACCAGGGTGAATAAGAATAGGTTTACCTAGTTGTGAGATCTTTTTAAGCAACGGTATATATTCCTTATTTGCAATGGTTTTGTCTCCTATACCAGTTCCTATTATAAATCCGTGAAGTCCTAGATCTTTTATAGCTCGTTCAGCTTCTATAATTGACGCATCGACATCATTTAGTGGCAATGTAGCTAATCCTCCAAAATTCTCTGGGTACTTATTTACAATCTTAGCTATTTCGTCATTAACTTGTCTTGCGATTATGATCTCTTCCTCTTTTGGAAGTACATATGTCCATGGCGCTGATAGTGACAATAAGGAGAAAATTTCACTTTTTAATTTTTTTTAGATCATACAACTTTTTCTCTATATCTACTAATCGTGAATCTGCTGGTGAAATTCGTTTTCCCCAACTTATTATGATATTATCCCCTTCAGATTTTACAAGACCTCTCTTACTTAATGCCTCTATGTAAACTTTAGGGTAGAAATGCGAATGTACATCTATTATCATATATATGATATATAGCTTATCTTCATTATAAATTCTTACTGCATTTGATTTAAGGAATATTTGAAGGACTAAGCTATTAATATTACCTAATTATCTCTTAGCTTAACACTGCTTTTAGCGCTAAAGATTGACAATTGTATTATTATGAATATGAAAAAGAAGTCTTATAGATAGACTGAGCTCAAAGTATTTAGGGAATAGATCTAGTTAGAATATAATACGAAAGCATTTTCTGGAAACAGTAACGATATTGTACAAATATAAGTAGATAAGTTTATATCCACGAATTTATTAAAAAAATATCATGCAGTCTGAATTAGATAAATTAATTGAGATAATGGATAAGAAAGGTATGGCAACGTATTTTACTACGTTTGGAAAGGGTGCAAGTAAGTATGGAAGAAGGCAACTTTTCACTAAAACGCCGGAACCTTTAGCTACAGTTTGGACTTGGAAGTATAAAGAGGCAAAGGAGTTACTTTATGAGATATCTAAGTACTTAACACCGGAACAGGCAGAAAGGAGAACAATTCACTTCATCAATCCATCTCTTAAGGATATTCCAATAGTGGGAAGTGCGGGTATAACTCCAACTCTCTATGGGGGTCTTCAATTAATTAGGCCAGGAGAAAGGGCTCCATATCATAGACATACTGCGGTTAACTTTAGATTTATATTAGAGGCGCCAAAAAAGGGTGCTTATACAACTATTAATGGTTATAAGATAGAACTGCACAGAGGTGATATGACATTTCAAGTTCCATGGGTTTGGCATGAACATGGGAACGAAGGGGATTCTGACCTAATATGGTTTGCTGGGTTAGATGCTCCTTTAATAGCTTTTTTGGGTGGGATGTTTTATGAAGCGCCTGAGTCTAAGGAAGAAGAAGAAAACATAAGAAAGTCCTTGAGAGGAACTGGAGAGGATGCTAATAAGATATTTGGAAAATCAATTAGACCTATCTTACTTAACTATCCCAGTTATGTTAAAGAGTTTAATACAACGTACAATCCGTTAGTATATTATCCTTATGATGACGTGATAAACGCGTTAATAACATTAAGTTCTAGAGAAGAGATGGATCCATATAATGGCTATACTGTAGAGTATGTAAATCCATTGAATGGAGGTCCATTATTCAGTAGTATTTCAACTAATATGATCCTCTTACCTTCCAATAAAGCCCTAAAGCCAATAAGGCGAGTTGAAAATGCAGTATTTATAATTTTTGAAGGTAATGTAACATTTAACATAGAAGGTACAGAGCAGATTAGAGCAGAACCTCATGACGTTATAGTTATACCATCATGGAAGAAATACTCAATTGAAAACAATAGTAACTCTAAAGCGTTAATATTTAAATATTCGGATGCTCCATTATTTAAATACCTTGGAGTCTATAGGGAGTCGTTTGAGTGAAAACCAAATTCACTTTTTTTAGAAGTATTTGTTCAAGTTATATAATATAATTTGGATATCCTATACTGAGAACAGTATAAATTATTGTAATTTAATTTAGATGATGAAGATCCATAAATTAAATTGTCTATGCCAACGACTTATAATACTAAATGTAGTGAAGACCTTCCAAAAAAGTCTTATATATTAGAGTTTCTTAATATTCTCTGACTGTAGCCATTCCATTATTATAATTACATGAGTAATGAATCTCATTTTTATATTAAATTATCAATGAATGTAATCGAATTAACCATATATATACTACCATATTTGTTTTTCAAGACTAGCATAACATTTCCAATTTTCCTCAAAGATGGCAATTATCTGTAAAATATTTGGGTCTTAAGTATAACAAAGTATATACTACATATTTTTTATTCATCAATATGAGTTTCTCTATAATGGGCTTTCATGTAAAGATTATGTAATTGTAAATCTATAATTATCCCGTCATATGAAGAAATCTGATAGAATAGAAAGGTTTATTAAAGTATAAAATATAATTTTATTTTGATGATATAAATGGGATCAGAAAAAGAAGAAAGATTAAAACAAGTATTAGACGAATTAAAAAGGAATTATCTAGGCACTTACATGACAGCTTTCGATCCCAGATATTCTAATTACCCAGTATTTACTAAAGAGCCTAAACCTTTTATGACAACTCATATGTGGAGATATGAAGATTTAAAGAAGTTGGCATTTAGACTTAGAGAAGTAATAGATCCAGAGATGACTGATAGAGTTACTATTCACATGGAGAATCCAGGGATAAAGAAGTTAGCCCCTGAATTTCCAGCACCTGCTACTCCTACTATGTATGCGGGTATACAGATAATTGGGCCTAAAGATAGGCCTCCAGCACACAGACATTTAACACATGCATTTAGGGTTGGTTTAGAATTTCCACCAGAGGGGGGATATACAACTGTTAATGGTATTAGAATAAGGATACAGAAAGGTGATGTTGTACTTACTCCAGCATTTACATGGCACGATCATGGTAATCTAGGTAACGATTACGCGTTCTGGTATGATGGTTTAGATGCTCCATTAACTTTCTGGTTAGGTGTAGAATGGTACTCATTTCTTAAGGATGTTGAAGGTAAGGTTTTGCAAGATATAATAGGAACTGAGGTTGATATTGAAGGTAAGTATTCATATAATTATATACCATTACATGAACCTAGGCAGGAAGTAAATCCAGTGTGGTATTATCCTTATAAGAAAACGAAGGAAACATTAATGAGAATGGCTGAGAAAAGTAATGGAAGTCCTCATTATGGTATATCATTAGAGCTAATTAATCCTCAAAATGGTAATTCAGCATTTCCCACAATGAGTTTAAGATTTCATCTGATTAAACCAGGAGTTGAAACAAAACCAATTCAGGTCACAGAGAGTATTATAATGTTCCCAGTAGAAGGTGAAGCTACTGTAATTTTAGGTGACGAGGAGAGAAAATATAATTTAAAGGAATATGACTTCCTAACTTTACCTCCATGGACTAAGTATAAAATATATAATGAAAGTAAAGAACCATTAATACTCTTCGTTCAGTCTGATGCTCCAACCTACAAGGCATTAGGAAAGTATAAAGAGAAACTATACTAATTCCAAATTTAAAAGGAAACTTGACTTTATGTGAATAGATCTTTTCCTTTAGTTTCTATTAACGTTAGCGATAAGATAGCTGATATAATTGAAAGTATTATCGCGGTAATTGACACGTATGGCGTAGCGCCAATTTCACCGTGTCCTGCTGATATTAGGAAAGGTTCCCAGAAGGTTATGAAAAGTCCTATAATAAATGCTGCAAGTTGATATGAAACTGCTGAACCAGAATATCTCACGTTAGCTGGAAATTGTTCAGTACCTAAGGCTCCATATACGCCAAATGCCATTTGAATAAACACGTTTATTATGGTCATAGCAAGTACTATTAGAGCGGGATTCCTTGTTGATAACAGTAAGAAATAAGGATATGTAAATACAGCTAAACCTATAGCTGCTATAAACGCTACTAATTTTCTCCCTATTTTATCAGCAAGTATACCACCAAGAATGAAAGTAGGTACTATTCCGCCAATTACTGTACCTAAAAATAACGCAAATGTCGAGAACTCCCTAGATACTCCTAGACTACCTAAATATACTAACGAGTAAGGTTCAACGAGAAACGTTAACCCTATTAAGTTTATGTTTTGTATAAAGGCTAATTTAACAACCAATTTAGGATACTTCTTAAGTAAGGTAAGTAAGGGCGTTTTTTCAACACTCTGTTTTTTAAGCAGTTGATCGAAAATCGGGCTCTCGAATGCTATTACTCTTATTAATATACCTACTATTAGTGCTATTCCCCCTGCAATAAATGGGATTCTCCAGCCGAAGGTTACAAAATTTTTCCCAGTAGATGCTGAAACTAAGGAGAATGCTAATGAAGCTATAGATATTCCTATTGGGGCTGTGGTTTGAACTAGGCTAGTCCAAAACGCTCTGTATTTTGATTCACTATGGAATTCTATGACCCAGGTAGTTGCTCCAGTGTTCTCTCCACCTATTCCTATGCCAAAAATTATCCTCCATAGGAATAAAAGAATTATAGCTAAAATACCAATTGAGGCTGTTGATGGCGTAAATGCAATCCCAAAAGTAGCTATTCCCATAATTATCATAGTCATTACCATCATTGACTTTCTCCCTAACTTATCTCCATAGTTACCAAATATTGCAGCACCTACGGGTCTAGTAAGATATGTAGTTCCAAAAGCTGCTATAGATAATCCTGAAGCCACTGATGCTGGTAAATGAGAAAAGAATACGATAGGCCATACTGTAGCTGAGGCAGTAGCTGCAATAAAGAAATCATACCAATCTATTAAAGTACCCAAAACAGCTGCGATAGTAACTACAAATCTATCTTTATTTCGTTTAACTTCTTTTCCCATGTTATACTTTGTTCCAATAGAAATATATAAATCTATTCTTTCTTTACTGAGATATATAATCAAATAAGCTAATGTATTATAATCGAATATGTTAGAGGATTGATCGTAAGTGTCTAGACACTTTTTTGAGGTTTTTGCAAGCTTTAGACTCTCTCTATCAAGAGGGTCATAAAATTTACATTCGTTTACAAATACTAGACAAAAGCATTAAATACTAGAGCCATTGAGAGTAATTATTATTAGGGATCTCTTTAATTAATGTAATAAGAGTATTGCATTTCCCAGATAGGGAATATAAAAATTAATACCGTTTTGGAAAATCCCCATAAATTAAAGTTAGGCCCATATATATTGATTAATCCTCTAGTTGAATTCCTTTAGTTTCTTTAAGAAATAGTACAGAAATCAGAGAGACTAGGGCTATCGCTATTTGGACTCCTGCTATTATATTTACTGCATGAGTAATTGGAATTCCTGCTATTAGGGGCGGAATTAAGAACGCTGTAGTTACACCTAGATAGAATCCAGCAAATTGAAAGGATAATCCGGACCCAGAGTATCTATATTTAGTTGGGAACAGTTCCACAAAATAAGCACCTATAGATCCTACAGAGAGTCCTTGAAATACTTGAATCAATATCAAAGCAGCCATTATTGCATATGGATTCAAGGTCCCTATTAGTAAGAAATATGGATACGTTAACGCTCCTACACCTATTGAGCTTATAACAATAATCATTCTCCTGCCTAATTTATCGGAAGCCCATCCACCTAAAGCAGCTGATATTATAGTGAAATATGCCCCTATCCCAAGCATTAAGAGTACAAATGCTGGTGTAGGAATGCCTAGCAGTATGTGTTTTCCTGATGCTATTAGATATTGTAGTGTAAATGGCGTTATGACTACACCTGTAACTGACACACCAAGGAAATAGGCGGCCGCTGCATGAAGAATTCTGCCCCCATACGCCTTGAATATTTCCAAAGAAGGTAATTTAGCCGGTCTGCGTTTTGATATATAATTTATGAAAATTGGAGATTCTCTTAATCTCGCTCTAATTATACCTCCGACTATAGCAGCAATAGCACCAATTCCAAATAAAATACGCCATCCAAGATTCATTATGAATTGTGTGGGAAACAGTAGATATAATACCCCAAAAGATACTGCTGCAGATCCTATTCCAACCCATGCAGAAGCTCCTAAAATCCCAGACCAAAAACCTCTTTTCTCAGGCTTTGCTACATATTCGATTAACCATGTCGAAGCTCCTCCCCATTCACCACCAAAACCTAAGCCTTGAATTATTCTAAATAAGATTAACAGAGCTGGTGCTAATATTCCCAGTACAGAATATGGTGGAACAAGAGCCATCCCTATAGTACCTATGAAAATTACTATAAGTGTTGAAACTAACGTAGACATTCTGCCCATTTTATCGCCAAAATGACCAAAAATAATTCCACCAACTGGTCTTACAACATAGGCAGCCCCAAAACTTAGGAACGACAGAGCTACTGCCACACCTGGGATTTTAGATACTTGTTGAAAATATAGAGCCGGCCATATAGTTCCAGATGCTGTACCAGCTAGTATAAACACGTAAAAATCAATGAAAGTGCCTATGGATGAAGCTATTGCTACATTCCTAACATCTTTAGGAGTAACTGAAAATGGGAGTTCTTTTTCAGACTTTCCACTCATCTTACGTTTCTTTCTTTCTACTCCCATATTTATACTTTTCCTTCAAATTTTCTTGAAGTATATAGGAATATATAAGATCATTAAAATTTTAGAAAAAGATTTTTACTATTAAAAATAACAGTAATTTAGTTTTAGCCTTATGTTACTTCAACGAACACTCTACCATCTCTTTCTGGGGATACCACAGCCTCAAGAGCTTTTGGTGCCTCATCTAACTTGAATTTTTTCCAAATCTTGACTTTTAATTTGTTAGCCAAATTAACTAATGTATGAAGTTCAGATTTTTTACCCCCTCTAACACCAATTAATGTTCTTTCAAATCTATAGAGATAGATGGGAAACACTTGCATAGGTTCTTCCTTGAACTCACCGCCAGTTAGCGCACCAAATGTAACCCATCTACCCAACGTACTAACTATTTTAAGACTTTTATTCCATGTTGCAGAACCTACTGAGTCTATTACAACATCAACCATTTTCCCTTTAGTTATTTCCTTTACCTCTTCTTCAACAGTATCGAGATTAACTAAATAATCTACGCCAAATTCCTTTAGCCATGGTCTATCCTTCCTAGATACCGCAATCACTATCCCTCCAAAGATCTTACCTAATTGTATAGCGAACATTCCGGTATTTCCGGAGGCTCCAAATACCGCTAGATATTCTCCTGCTTTTAGTCCGGCCTTATTTAATGCATGATATGGCGTTAAAGCCGAGGCAGGTAGACTTGCCGCAATCTCCCAACTTATATCTTCAGAAATTTTTATTACATTTTTTTCTGGAACTGCAATGTATTCTGCGAGACCACCATTGGCATTTATCCCAAATCTTCCGCCATTTCTACATAGCTGTTCATTTCCAAGAATGCACATATCACATGTTCCATCATGAATTCGATGATATACTATGACTCTATCTCCCTTTTTTAAACTCTTAACTTGATCTCCGACCCTTTCCACAACACCAGCTATTTCCTCTCCAGGAATGTGTGGTATTGGATGTATTTTGTGCCCTTGAACAGTAAGATCCTTAGTCATATAGTAATCTTGAGGATGAATCCCTACCATTTTTACCTTAATTAAAACATCTTGTGGACCTACTTTTGGTTCCTCTACGTCTTTTACTTCTACAATATCTGGTCCTTCAATTACTAAGGCTTTCATCTATTCTCATCATCTAATTTAGCACCCCTTTAATATAACTCTATCTTTTCTAAAAGAGGAGGAGAGATTTGAGTTTTAATCCTGCACTAATTTAAGACAACTTTAATATGTTATATTAGTTAAGTAATGTTAAATGGAAATGACTCCTTATAAACGGTCTATTAAGGATTATATTGTAGTTGATAGGCAACAAGGATTATTTAGACTTAACGCGGAAGTTTACAAAGATCCTTATTTGTTTGACCTTGAAATGAAAAAGATATTTCATGAGGGTTGGGTTTATTTGGCTCATGAATCTCAACTGAAGGTACCTAATGATTACTTTACTACCTATATTGGTGATACTCCAATCATATTAGTTAAGACAGAAGATGAAAGGATAATTGGTTTAATTAATAGATGCAGGCATAGGGGAGCTCTAGTTTGTAGGCAAGAAAAAGGTAATTCTAAATTTTTTAGATGTCCATATCATGGATGGACGTACTCTAACTACGGTAAACTTGTAGGTATTCCAGATAAGGAAGGATATCCAGAACATTTTGATATAGAAAACCTTGGATTGATTAGAATTCCTAAATTAGTCAACTATTATGGTTTCATTTTTGGCTCACTATCATCTAAAGCACCTGAGTTTGAAGACTATATAGGAGAAGCGGGAAAATTGTTACGATTAATAGCTTTAAAGTTTCCTGGTGGAATTGAGGTTCTAAAAGGTATTCATAAATATGGTATGCAAGTAAACTGGAAATTAGCATTTGAAAATGCAGTGGATCATTATCATGCTCCTTTTGTTCATGAAAGTTATTTTGAGGCTGTAGGTCATGAACCCGGTAAAAGAATAGATTTGAGGTCTAAGGATTTATCTCTCTATTTAGGTAAAGGACATTTAGTAGATTTAATGTTCAGAGACTATGAAGTGTACGAAATAGATGAAAAGGGAATTCCTTGGTATCTTAAGGATAATAATAATTTAAACGAAATTGAGAAAAAGTGGGCAGCTAAAATTACATTTCATCTAGGTATTTTCCCTAATGTAATAATTTTTGACGTTGCATCACCTGGACCTACCATTAGAGTTATAAGACCAGTTACTGTTGATTATACTGAAGTCTACGCATATTATTATTTACCTAAAAATGCACCTAGAGAATATAAAGAGAGAGAATTACGAGCATCATTAAGATTTTATGGTCCAGCGGGAATGGGTACTCCAGATGATGTTGAGGTGTTAAAGTTGGCTATGGAGGGATATAATGTAAAAGATGAGAAAGGTAAGTACAATGATTTATCTAGGGGTACACATAGGGATTTTAAAGATCACGAAATTTTAGAACTAGTTAATGCTGAAATGATAGGACATGGAACAGATGATACTGGCTACAGAGGGTTCTATAAATGGTGGGCCAAGGTAATATTTAATGAAGAATTGAGTATTTAATTCAGGTTTATTTTTATACACTTATAAATTATCATAATTGCGATTTATTATCTAATTTTTTATTGTAAGAGAACATAAAAATTGGTGCTAACTTAGAAAATCTCACTTACAAAGCAATTCCATATAGATAAATTTTTTTTTAAAAATATTAGACATTTAAGGCTCTTGATATATTATGAATTCTTGATCCTCACCACTCGGAATATTTTCCCTTGGTTCAATACCTAAACCTATTCCTTTAAATTTAACATAATCTACGTTGATTTCTCCATCTACTTTAAAGTAAATATAGGGATCATCAGGTGGTGTCTCAAGAAAGAACTTGTCATGCGCAGTCACCGCTATGTGGTAGTTTGCTGAAATTCCTATCCATCCATTGTCTGGTCTATGATGAAAAGATAAACTCACATTATACGCCTTAGCTAAGGTAACTCTCTTGACTGCTTCAGTTATTCCGCCTATTTTTGTGGTATCTATTTGAAAATATGTGTATGCCTCGTTTTCTATTGCTCTTCTAAATTCATTTATCGTAAATATGTTTTCACCTCCGGCAATTGGTATTATTTCGTTTAACTTTTTTAAGGATGCATAATCGTCAGTTTGTTTTAATGGATCTTCTATCCAAAGTGGTTCGTACTTTGATATTATGTTAAAAAGCCTTTTAGCTTTTTCATAACTAGGTATAGATGAGCTTAAGTCTACTATAATTCCAATTGAAAAACCGAAGTTATCCCTTATCTCTTTCATTATCTCATTTATTCTAGTATAATGCTCATGTATTTTCATAATTTTAAATCCTTTCTCCATAAACTTTTTTAATACTCTCTTTAATGAATCTGCATCTTTATATCGAGATAATGCTATATATCTAGGTATATCCTTCCCAGAATACCCAAGGATCTTATATATTGGTCTTTTCAGTTTTTTACCCAATAGATCCCATAGGGCTATGTCTATTCCAGAAATTACTCCAGAAGATACTGCACCTTTACCTGTTTCCAAAATTTTAAAGAGCAGATCGTTTATTTCGCATATTTCTTCTTCATCCTTGCCTAAGATAGCTTTAGCTATTTTTTGACCTAATGAGATGTAAACATCTCTGGAATTTGCTGTAGTAGCTAAAATCTCTCCCCATCCAGTGATGTTCTCATCATTAACTATTTTAACGAAAAGTTGCGAACTCCACTGATTATACCATAATTGCAATGGATCAGTTTTTTCTAAAGGTATGTTAGCCTTTACGAAGTCAATCTTCTTTATCATTTGTTAAAAATCTCCTTTATGCTAATAAATGTATTTCTCCAAAATATTATCTGGTATTCGCATTAAAATTTCCATAGTTAACGGGTCTACATATTTAACTACACCACTTGTTAGGCATTCAATTTTAAACCGTGGACCATTGCCGTTTAAATCTATTGAGATTCTAATATTAGAGAACTCATTCCTTATTTCTAAAAACTTAGCCTCTTTCATTATTTTAGATTAGAGATAGTGAACATTAAAAATTAACCTTAACAAGCAGTTTATCATATGTTATGTAAGCTTATTTATTACTTACGCGTTTAATCATTAGACTTCTATCGGATATATAGGCTAATTGTTTTCATTTAAGTGTCGGAGTGCATTCATGGAAATTAGTATGTAATACGAACTAAATTAAACTCTCTCTTAACCCTCTTGATATTTTCCAACCACGTTTGATTAAAGGAAGTAACAACACTAGAAAACACCTTACCCTTCATGACAATAAGCAAACCCAAAGTATAATCAACCATACTCCCTACGATTTTTCAAGTGATTGTAATAGCAAACAAAAATCATATTAATGGCAAAATTCCATTCTGTATAAAGTCATTAATAATTATTACCTTCTTATGTTTTATTTTAAGTTCTCCATTATTATATCTTACTATTCCCATTTCTGCAACTCCCACATATGTCTCTAATTTCTTATATAAGCTTCTATATATATAAATTGTCCAGTTATATTTTATCTTCCATATTTTTTCTATTTCATCAAATGTTCCGACAACATTTGAGATCATTCTTACTGTTCGAGGATGGGGATTATACGCAGGAGCCTTCCCACTTACTATCCTCTTTACATATGTTTCTATGTCTTTTTTAGAAGGCAAATAAAGTATGCTAACATCAGTATTGGGATCTGTGGTTATATTCTCCTCATTCTCCCATGCAGGTATCCAGTAATAGGAATCGTTATCAAATAAGGCCAACCATTCATTGTACTTCCTTTCATCTAACAATCTCGCTTCCTTGTAAATAAACTCTAGAATTTCCTCCGGTAAAGTCATATAAAATCACGTTATTATTAATGCTAAGTGTCTGTGACCTCTTTAGCGAATAGGTCTTCTGGCTTTATGGGGTTAGGTATAATTCCTTGTTCATACATATATCTGATAAAGGTTTCGATTGTGTGATAATTCTTCTTTAAGCCATAAGGCCAATAGTCCTCACCCATAACATTTACCGTTTCCTCATAATGGTCAAAAAGCCAAGGTAAAGCGTAATGTAATGTACCAGTAGCTGTAGTGAACTTTTCGAAAGCGATATTTTTAGCTTCTTCGAAAGCCTTATAGAGAGATCTAGCAATCCATCTATTGTTTTCGTATACATCTCTTCTTATTACGATTACATGCATTATAGGGAATATTCTAGTTTTTTTGAAGTAATCTGCTTCAAGTTCTCTATAGTTTCTGAATAATCTTACTACTTTTTCTGGGTAGTTTTTGAAAGAGCTAGGAACTAATGCACTATATAATGCATCTATTTCTCCATTAGCTAGCATATCTGACAAATTTTTTCCATTAGGTATTCTAGTTACCTTGATATCCTTATACTTTGGCAAGACATCAGTTTCAGCTAATACTGTGAAATATCTTCTCCTTTTTGCGGGATCTTCTAATGGACCAGTATAGTAAGTTACAGATTCAGGTTTAACTCCATAAATGTCACTTAATATACCCTTTATCCACACTGCAGCGGTTTGTCTATATTCTGGAACTCCTACTCTTTTTCCTATTAAATCTTGAGGTTCTTTTATACCAGAGTTTACATTTACATATATACTGTTATGTCTGAATGACCTTGAAGGGAAGACTGGAATAGCTACAAATGGTTTATCTTCAAAAAGAGAAGCAACATAGGCGCCAAAGGATAGTTCTGCAACGTCAAATTCCTTGTACTTTAACATTCTGTAAAAAGTTTCTTGAGGCCATAACGTTAAATAGTTTAGTTCTATCCCTTCTGGTTTAACAGTTCCATCATATAATGCCATTGTTCTATCATAACTCCAGCATGCCAGCGTTAAGCGAGTTTTTTCTACCATAGGTTCAATCATAAGGAACTCAAGATTTAAGTTTAACTATTAAGGTATAGTAAAGGAGGTTATCTCTAATATTTTAGAGATATTTAGCAGGTTTAAACTTCAAGATAAACACAAAAATTTAAAAATATAGGTTAAGTAAGATGTCATATGATAAATAAACCAGAAGAGCTTAAACAATTTATAGTAATAGATGCAGAATCACATGTAGTTGAAAACCCAGAAGATATAGAGAGATTTTTAGATAAAAAATATAGGTTACCTATGATAGTAAGGGATGAAATTAGTGGTACAAGGTATTGGGTTATTGATGGTAAATTATATACTAGACCTTTCGGATTTGGAGGAGGAGAGGCTAGAGGTCTAATAGATCATACGTTTAATAAATTCTATGGTAAGATAAATCCCAAATTAAAAGCTAAGGATGCATCACTTAATGATCTTGAAGGTAGGCTAGCTGACTTAGATCAGATGGGAGTCGATATTCAAATTGTAAATCCTACTTCCAGTTTAATCATTCCCTTTATGAGCGATAGAGAATGGGCATATGCTATGTCTAAGGCCTATAATGATTATGTGGCTTCCAGATTAAAATATACCAAGAGAATTTACGCTAATGCAGTGGTACCTATTCAAGATGTTAATTTAGCGATAAAAGAAATGGAAAGGGCTAAAGATTTAGGATTTAAGGGAGTTGTAGTTCCATCTTTCGTATCTGACGGTCATTTCATAGCATTAAAGCCTATTTTTGATGAAGAGTTCTTTCCATTTTTTAAGAAAGCAACTGAACTTAACATGCCAGTAATAATCCATATTACCCCTACTAGCTCTGAATTGCCTTGGGTCTTCTTATTTAACAAATATCTTTACGTTAGAGGAGTGGGTCATCCTTATGCTATGATGGTAACGTTAATGGGATTAATAGGAGAAGGCTTTTTTGAGCGTTTACCCAGTTTAAAAGTTCATCTATGCGAGGCAGGCGCTTCATGGTTACCCTATTGGATATGGTGGCTTGATGAAGCGATAGAGAGTCCTAGACTAAGAAAATACTCCTTAGAGAGATTCGGTATAGATCCTTATCCTAATTTAAAAAAGTTAGCTTCCGAGTATATTCAACAAGGTAATATCTACGTCAGTATAGAAGCTGATGAACCTGCTGAAATTATTAAGTATATTATAGAGAAAATGAGGTTGGAGAACAATTTAGTATTCGCAGCAGACTATCCCCATGCTTCTGAAGCCCAATACTTTCCAGAATATTTAAATCTGTTCATCGAGAATATAGCTAAACCTGCTGGTCTTTCCTCTGAACAGATTAGAAAAATTGTAGGAGAAAATGCGAGACAATTATATAATATATTATAATAGTGATATCTGTATGCCGAAAGAAATTTTCAATGAATTAGAACATAGATAAATAAGTACCTATTATATTTCCCGATACTATTGGAACCCATAATGCCGATGGATGATCTTTATCATGATAAATTGTGATTCTTGAAGGACGTTGTCTCCTTATATGGCGTGATGTAGGTCCCGCTTCGTAAGGTGAACTTGGGGGATCTGCGCTACTAATTAAAAGTCCTAATCTAGTTCCTACCCTAAAGAGATTTGCAGTAGGTACTATCTCTATCTTGAATTTATATATTTTATTAGGTTCAAGTAGTTCTCTCTTATCATGTGTATAATAGAAAGACCAAGGTTTCGATTTACTTTCATCTATATACCTTTGTGAACCTCTTAGCCAAGCTCCAGTAAGCGCTCTCTCATTGCCTTTCTCATCTATTTCAAATATTCTGATGGAAAGTAAAACTTCATTATCAGTGGTAGATAAGTATAAATCTAGAATTAGAGGTCCTATAACCTCAGTCTCTTCAACGAATTTTGGAGTAATATACCGTAGATTGCCTCTAGCCCAAGGAGAATCAAAATAGGAATCTGATGATTCGTTATCCCAAAATTCATGTTCACTTAAAATGCCATTCTCGTGTAGGTAAAAGGGGGTCCATTTAGTTTCAGGGAGAGGCCATTCTTCAGCCTCTCTCCATTTATTAGAACCCATCACAAATATCTTTACTGGTTTCTCATCATTAATTCCAGTATCGATACCCTTAAGCCAGTAATCAAACCATCGTAATGCCTCATATTGAAGCTGGTAAACTGGTCTATCCAAAAAATATGGTGGGCCTACTGTTAACCTTTTAGGTGCAGGTATTTTATCCCAAGCTCTAAAGGCTGCAGGAAGATGAAAGCCATAATTTGCCCAATCTCCACCTAAATATGCAGGTATCCTTATATTTTCAAGATTAACTGTTCTCTCTTTCCAATAATCATCGTATAGCTCATGTATTAATACTCTAACTATGAACGGATTGATACCATTATCCGGATTCAGTAATGCGTCTTTTAATTCTGGAACTGCAGTCACATCTGGATTCTTCAACAAATTATTAATTTTCTCTAATTCATCAGGAGTAAAATCTTTATTTACTCTCGTATTACTTTCCTGTAAAAATTTAGCAAAATCTACTACATATTTTCCAGCTAATATTCCTCCTTGATAAAACATATCTCTATACGGATCCGTACTTCCCCATGGAGCGAAAATACATTTAAGATGAGGAGGATTTTTGGCTGCAACAGCTAAGGCTATCATGGCAAAATATGACACACCAAAAGTACCTACATTACCGTTAGACCAAGGAAATTCCGCCAGCTTTTCTATAACTTCGTAAATATCTTGAACTTCTCTAGGTCCTAAGAATTCATAATAACCCTCTGATTCGCCAGTACCTCGTACATTAAGGATAACATGAACATACCCTCTTCGTGCGAAAAAATATGGATCTCCAGCTTCTAATGTACCTCTTCTTCTTTCTTCTTCTCTTTTCTCTATATTAGAATATCCCCCTATTTGTACAGGCTCAGTTTGGCCATATTTATCATATGGATGTGCCGAAAGAATAATTGGAAATTTACCTTCTGCATTTGGCCTAAAAATATCACAATCTAGGGATATTCCATCAGAGACCTTGATCTTTACATTTCTTTCCCTGACTACATCAAATTCTCTTTGAGATGTTTTCCATTTTTTCGTAAACATTGTAATCAACATGTAAATTGATACCTAATTAATAAACTTTACTAGTCCTAATTTTTACTTTGTCATTATTGTAAACCATGGCAATTCATAGTGTAATTTCTCATTTTTATTAAGTAGAGTACGAGAAGTAGCCTTAACTTTGGAAAACTATAAAGTAAATCTTAAGATATTATTTGTAAGGTTTAATAAATTTTTTAATGTCTTAAAAAATGTTTTAAAAACTAATTTAAATTTATTAAAAGAGTTCTGACTCAGATAGTTTCTTAATTAATTTAGTACCGGGTATTCTGAAGCCAATTTTGTAATAATATCCCCCTAATTTCTCTATTATCTTAAAACTATCTACCTCATCATTAATCCCTTTGCCTATTTCTATTTCTACATCACCTTTCCACACGTCAGTTACTTTTAAATCTTGTAAGTCTAGTCTAACGAGTTCTAATACGTTAGTCTCACCTTCTCCTTCAGCAGGGTAATCTCTTATTAATAGCGTTGGGCCAAATGTTGGAGGTTTTTCTATTTTTTCTTTTAAGGTAACCTTTATTTTAAACAAAAGGCTACTCCCTCGTGCCACATAACCACCTACAACTACACCAGCTTTAGGTTCGCTAATTTGTGGCAACAATGGATGAAAGCGAGTAAGTTGTATATTTGCTATCTTTTTGGGAAATCCATTTAACCAGCCTCTGATAACAGCAAAGTCTTTGTCTACCCACATGAATGGATAATATTGATAAATCCCTCCTTCATAGTATACTTTAACACCTACCGCAGACTCATTATATTGTGTTAGCATAGGTTCCTCATATAAGAGGTCAGTCCTATTTCCCATTACGGTTACAAACTCACGTACGGAGAAAAGGGCCTCTCCATCGGTTTCAAATATTTTTGGGACTACGTTCTTAAGAGTCTCCTTATCTAATTTTACATGAGCTACTATAAAATTACCACCGTAATAGCTCTCCTTACCTAAGACAACTGATGATCTGTCTGTACTTGAAAACGGATGTATTTTCATTATAAAAACCAGATTGTTTATTCTTATTTGCTCTTAAAAAATTAACTGTCGTATAAAAATGCGAGGCTAGACTGTATGAAAAAAGAAAAATCCGAGTGTTTAATAGTAAACCTATGGATAGCAAGTACGTATGCGATATACTTAAAAGCTCTTACTGTTAACTAAAAATAATATGAGAATACTAAATTTTGCACCACATCCTAAAGCTAATCCAAGGCTAGGAGCCCTATATCAAGGTAAAATCCTTGATGTGCCGTATGCCTTTAAAGAAGTTTTTGACAGTGAAGCGCCATCTTGGTTTAACTCCACTGACAATTTAATTAAAGGTGGTGACGAGGCTCTTAGTTTACTTAAGAAGTTACTCAGTTATAATAATATAGATAGTAACTTATACAATTTAGATGAGGTTATATATTATCCTGCAATAATGAATCCAGAAAAGATCTTATGTGTATTTTTGAACTATGAAGCACACACTAAAGAGGCAAAGAGAGAAACTCCTAAAGAACCTTATATTTTCTCTAAACTTCCTTCTACGTTAATAGGACATAAATGGCCAATAATATTACCTAAAGCTTCAAAGCAAGTTGATTATGAGGCAGAATTAGCTCTTATTGTAGGTAAGAGGGGTAAGTATATAAATAAAGATGATGCATATAAGTATATATTTGGGTATACTATTTTTAACGATGTTAGTTTTAGGGATAGAAGGCAACACGCTATGATGAAGGAAATAGGTCTTAATTTCTTACATGCGAAGAGTCTTGATGGAGCTGGTCCAATAGGTCCTTGGATAGTAACTAAGGATGAGATAACCGATCCACACAATTTATCCATAACTCTATGGGTTAATGATGAGATAAGACAAAATGATAGTACTAGAAGCATGATATTCAAAATACCGGAAATAGTTGAATACATCACAAATGGGATAAGTTTAAAGCCGGGTGATGTAATCTCAACTGGTACTCCTTCAGGTACAGCGTTAGCTACCGGAAAGTTTCTAAAAGAAGGGGATAATGTTCGAATTAAAATAGAAAATATAGGTGAATTAATAAATCCAGTTAAAGCGGAAAGTTAAAAACCTTTTTATGTGTAGTCCTCTAGCATATATCTTAACCACCATTTATAAAATCCCCTTATATAAGTATCATCTAGTGCATTACTAGCTCCCTCAAATTTTATTCCTCCTTCTTCAACTTCCTTAATGTGATCAGTTTCCCTATATTTACCTTTAGTTAAATTAATTAATGGATTATCAAATCTACTAGCCTGGGTTACACTTATCATAACTTCATTATCATCTGCTGATCCCATACCTACTGGTCCGCTGAACTCTTCATAAGCTCTCAGTAATTTCCTCCTAATCTCCGGAGATATGTTCTTAGGTAAGAAAATATAAGTTTCCATATGAGTTAAATCTGGCCTTATTGGATTGATCACTCTTATAGTAGGTACGGATTCATCATAGTCGAGAATAAGTAAGTTGGGCATAATTGCAGCATGCATGGTACATCTCCACCTGAATTCTCCCCTATTTTTACCTAAAATTTCCCTTAATTTATCAGCATTTGTGACGAGTGGTAATTGTTCTCTTACATTCTCCTTGTCTAGTATAAAGAAGAAATGCCCTCCTCTTAAGTACCCTGCGGTATTGTATGGAGACTTACTCTTTGCTGCAGCTGCCGTAGTGCCAGGCGACCTATTGTTAATGTACATTGATAACATGGCCACGCTAGCATGTAATGTAGGAAAGTGGTATGTATCCACCGTATTTTCTAAAACTAATTTCCAGTTTCCAGTGTATGCATATTTTACTGGTCCTTTTACTTCTATCCCTTCGGGAGATATATCCACAACATAATCTATGAATGTTCTGGCTTCACCTAAATGTTCCTCTAATGTCTTTATTGGATTTATACTAGCGAATATAAACCCTTTATAAGACTGTATATTTATCTCCTTTAAGTTGAATTTGTTTATATCATAGTCTTTAGGGAGTCCTTCTCTATCTGGCATACCCACAAGTTTTCCCTTATTATTAAAGGTCCAGCCATGATAAATACATTTGAAAAATTTAGAATTACCCTTATACACTCTACATAATACATTACCTCTATGAGTACATTTGTTTATGAAGCCACGTATTTTGCCATCATCACCTCTTGTTATTAATACTAAATATTTACCAACCCTACTAACTTTAAAATCTCCAATGTTGTTTAATTCGCTTTCATGAGCAACATAAACCCATAACCTATGATAAATTCTCTCCATTTCCATTTCAAATATTTTCTCATCAGTATATACACTAGGATTTAACCAGACATCTTCTCCATCATCTTTTACGAGACTCTTTAATGTTTCCATAATTATTAATAAATTTCTCACAATAATAAACTTTATTTACTAATCAGCCTTCGTGCTTGTAAGGACCAGTACCATTTTTCATAATTCTTTATGTTATGGAAAAACGGTCTAAATTCCTTTAGCGATATATATAGTTAGGGAGATAAGCCATAAACTAATTTGTTGTACTGTCTTTCTACGACTGTCATATAAGTAGTTATGGTGTATTAATGGTAAATTCTTTCCAAAAAACATATAGAATTCGGTATTTTTGATATAAAAACTAATTTTACATAAAATACTATATAAAGAAAGACTTATATTGTATAGTTAATAAAAAATCTTAAGTGAAAAGATGGCAGATAAAGCTATAAGGAGTAAAATTCCCTATATAGCCTTTATCACATCTTTTGGAACATATTTAGAGTATTACGACTTCTTCGCGGGTTCAATATTTGCGGGCACAATATGGCCTGTGTTATTTTTCGCTCCAGGTAATATAGTTGCAGCCACAATAGCCTCTATTGGTGCCTATGCTTCTACGTATTTCGCTAGACCGGTAGGGGCTTATATTTTTGGTCATTTAGGAGATAAAGTAGGTAGGAAGTTTAATCTAATGCTAACCTTACTGTTATTAGCTATTGGATCCATTGGAATAGCACTGTTACCACCATACACATCTATAGGAATAGTTGCGATAGCGTTACTTACAATATTTAGGGTAATTCAAGGGCTAGGATTAGGCGGTGAATATGGAGGTGGTGGTGCTCTCCTCATGGAATTTGTAGGAAGTAATAGGAGAGGACTATGGAGTGGCGTATTCCAAAGCTCTGCTGCATTTGGCTTATTAACAGCTTCTGGAGGTGTGTTATTAGCGTCATCTATATTAAGTGGGAAAGCTTTTCTTACGTTTGGTTGGAGAGTAGTTTATGGCGTTGCTGTAATAGCCGCGATCATAGGTATAATTTTGAGATTCAGAATGTCAGAAAGTCCAATGTTTTTATCTTTACAGCAACAAAGACAAATAGTAAAGTGGCCAGCCTCAACTGTTTTAAGGAAATATTGGAAATTGGTAATTTTATTGGCCTTTTCATGGCTTTATATTGTTGGAGTAAACCAATTAGTGGTGGTTTTTGGAAATGAATATTTGTCTAATCTAAGTTTTCCAATATCATTTGTAAGTTTAGGCGTGGTGATTCAAGGAGTAGTAGGTGTGTTTATAACGATTTTTAGTGGATATATTTCAGATAGGATAGGAAGGAAGAGGACGCTGATTATAGGTGGTATTTTGGGAGTAATTTCCTTACCTCTCTTCTTCACAATGGCACTTACTAGATCTGCAGTAATGGTTTTACTAAGTGAGGTATTAATGGGTATCACAACATGGTGGGGCTTAGGAGTTATTATAGCATTATACTCAGAAAACTATCCTACGAATGTTAGAGCGTCTGGTGCAGGTCTCTCATATCAGCTTGGAGGATTTATAGCAGGGATAGTGCTAGCGCTTATATTGCCATTAGCTATATTAGCAGGCCATGGGATCATAGGCTCATGGCCTTATGTAAGTATGATAGGAATTATTATTGCAATTATTTCAATAATATCACACCTAACGTTAAAAGAGACAAAAGACCTTAAATTGGCTTAATTAATAAATTCAATAAATATTTTTTATAAATAATTTAGCCTCTTCAGTGGTAATCTTTTTAGGATTTGCACTTAAATTTACCGCTTCAACAAATTTAGGTAATAGCTCTAGAGCATGTTCTAATTTAGCGTATTTAGAGAGCTTTTCGTCTATCCCCATCATGTTAAGCAATTCCTCTATTTTTTTATCTAAATGAGGATAAATTGATAATAGTTTTTCGGATCTATTAAACCTTATGGCCTCAGCCAACGATATGCAAGATGTTACGCCGTGCGGTATATCAAATCTAGTCCCATACACGTGGCCAAAAGAATGACTTAATCCCATACCCGCAAATTTTCTAGCTAATGACGATATCCATGCTCCGATTTGGCAGAATTCCAAATCTTCTAACCTATTTTCTATGCATGTTAACATCATATTTATACCTTGATTAGATAAGGTATCAGTGAAAGGTGAGGCCTTATTTGAATAGAATGCCTCGACAGCATGGTCTAGAGCTTTAAATGCTGTAGTGGCTAAAAGATATTTAGGAGTGTACATTAATACTTCTGGATCAAGGATTATAACATCAGGGTTTTTAACTCGTCTAGACATCTTAAAGCCATCTTTGTTTCTGTATGAGGCATTGTACGTGTATTCTGCACCTGATAGAGTTGTAGGTATCGCTATATGAAAACCATTAAAGGCTAGTTTAACTGCGTCTATAACACTTCCTCCACCTAAACTTATAACAGCATTTTCATTAAATAGTTCCTTAGTCAAAATAGAAAGTTCATCCTCTGGCACATGCTGTGCAGGACCTTTTATGATCTTTTTAACTCTAATATAGTTCTCTATTTTCTTTAAAAGTTGGCTATTCAGTAGGCTTTTAGTGACCACTACTGTTACCTCTCTTACTCCCAGATCACTTAAACTAGAGAGGGAATTTTTCCCATAGAATACCTTAACATTGTTAAATTCTGACAACCACATTGCGTGTAAATATATCAGTACGTATATAAAAACTTACATAATTTAAGTTGAGGTTTTCTTTGTCGTTAATTTGTGTAGATTAAGTAACTGAAATTAATACAAAGATAAAAAGACAAGTCACTATCAAAATCAAATGTATTAACCTAATTAACTTCTTAGTTAAGATTCTCTTTAACTTAAGCTATATAATAGATTTTTAAATCACCTTTCCATAAAAATTAATATATGAGCCAGCAAAATGTTCCTAAGGATGAAATTGAGAATTTCGTATATTATGAGATGAAACTATTAGATGAGAGAAGATATCAAGAATGGTTAAATCTTTTTGCTGATGATGGGGTATATTGGATTCCAAGATGGGTTTCCGAAAATAACATTGTTGAAAATCCTGAAGATGATTTGAACGTCTTATATCTTGATAGAAAGAGACTAGAGATCTATATAAGGAGAATTTTAACAGGCATGGCCTATACTTATGAACCTCATCCTAGAACTACTAGGTTGGTTTCTAACATATTAATAGGTGAAGAGACCCAAGATTATATTCAAGTTTTATGTAAATTTATTATGAATATATTTAGAGCTCAACCTCATGAATTATATGGGCCGAGAATGTTAGAAACACTAAGCGGAGATATCGAGTATAGGTTGAAACGCGTAGATGGAAAGTTTAAAATAAAACTTAAAAAAGTGACTGTGATAAATGAACCTATAATCGGTGGACAATTATATGTAATCTAAATGCCATCGTATGTAAAATTAAAAATTAGTAAGGTTAAAATAAGTGAATAAAAAGACAGTTATATTTACTTTGTGAGCTCTTCTCTATATATACCTACCTTTTTAAATAAAGGTTCGTCAGAGTAAGAGAATAATATCAATGGTTTTTCTTCGTTGTTTACTATTCTGTATTTATGCCAAGGAGGTACTATAACAATATCATTGGGTTTCATATTGAATTTCTCGTTTCCAACTTCTATAATACCATTTCCTTCAATCCCTACAAATACTATATGTTCAGTCTTTCTAATGGCAAAAGTCTCTGACTTAGGCTTTAACAATCTTATCTTTAACGCCATTGTTGGGAATGCATCCTCTCCATTTAGTGGATTTATGTATCTTAATACAGTCCCTTCAGCTTCATCTGCTTTACTTTCCTTTTCGCTTAATCTTGACAAACCTTCTTTAGCCTTAGAATATGGATAATATAATAATGGATTGTAAACCCCTATATCGTCTTTTTCTGGTTTTAATCCACTTCCATACGTGGCTAGAATATCATCTTGTGTATGTGTTATTGGCTGTTTATCCATTTTATAGACTTCTGCATAATTCTTATAAAATATCCCTCCCATATACCATATGAGAGGAGCGTCAAGTCCATCTAACCATATTACATCACTTTCTCCTTCATTTCTATGGTCATGCCACGACCAACTAGGCGTTAATACAACATCTCCCCGGTGCATTATGATTCTTCTACCATTAACTATTGTATATGCACCATCTGGTGGAGCCTCTAAAATTAGTCTAAATGCGTTTGGTGTATGATAATGGGATGGGGCTACTTCACCAGATTTAACTAATTGTATTGCAGCAAAAATAGTTGGTGCTATTGCTATAACTCCTACGTATGGTAGTTCCTTCAATCCTGGATTGACTAGTTGAACTTGCCTTCTTTCTGCTTCTTCTGGTCTCAGCAATTCTGAAAGTTCATATAATAGCTTACGTAAGGTTGGATATTCCCATTTATATGGTATAGCTAATGGGGTGGGTTCATTAGTAAAAATTGGTCTTTTTACTAGACCAAATTTAGGAGCTTCAGTTGGATGAAATGTTATAAAATAAGTAGTTAAGTTATGTGACATTAACTTCTTAAAGAATTCATGTCTCTTTTGTTCTAATTCACTACTCAATATATCACCTTACTATATACTTCTTTCAGTAAAATTAAAAGGTTTTCATTTTAAAGTTATTAACCAGTAAGTAGAAATGGAATTGCCATTAAGATTTATGAACTTTTAAAAATCAGGCTTAAGATAAAATCATCACTTTAAGGATAAAAAATATCAAACTATGATAAGGAAAAAATATAATCAAGTATTAAAGTATAGGATAATATGAGTGAAACTAAACGAAAATACGCTACAGATATAATCGTAGATTTATTTAAGGAGTATAACATTGAATACGTATCTGCTAATATAGGTTCTTCTTTTAGGGCATTATGGGAATCCTTAGTGAATTATGGAAATGGGAATCCTGAGTTAATTAGTGCACCGCATGAGGAGATAGCAGTGGGTATAGCGCATGGTTATGCAAAGGTAACTAACAAGCCTATGATAGTTTTGCTTCATGATACTGTGGGATTATTACACGCTACCATGGCAATATATAATGCGTGGTGTGATAGAGTACCTTTGATTTTGATAGATGCTAATGGTCCTCTAGATGTTAAAAGAAGAAGACCTTGGATAGATTGGGTTCATACTACATTACTTCCTAATAGTGTCATAAGAGACTATGTGAAATGGGATGACTATGCTATATCATTAGAGTCTTTTATCCGATCTTTTATTAGGGCTTATAACATAACTACTGAAACTCCTAGTGCACCAGTTTTTATAGGCGTTGATGTAAACGTTTTAGAACAAGAGGAGAATAAAGAAGTCAAAATTCCCAAGATCTCCTATAATTCAACTAAATTTTATCCAGATGTTTCAATTATTAAAAAAGTTGCTAATGAGATAGCAATGGCAGAAAATCCATTAATAATTGCAGGCAGAGCTGGTATAATTCATGAGAACGTTAACAGACTAGTGAATTTTGCTGAATTGACGGGATCTAAGGTAATTGATACATTAGAATATTTCAATTTTCCTAATACACATCCCCTAGATGCTACGTTCACAAATGTGATACAGGATGCTGATGTGATACTAGCCATAGACAGCCTAGTACTGGATTATTATCTGTATAAAACTGATAAACTAAGTAGAGAATATAAACCATTATTTAGATCAGATGCTAAAATATTTGTGATTGGTAATCCAATTATGAAGTCTTGGGCAAGTGATTATGAGGATCTGATCCCAGCTCAACTGATAAGGTCTGATTCGGATACTGCTCTAGATACACTGATTAGTATAACCTCTAATCTAAAGTTGGATAAGGAGATTATTAATGAAAGAATTCACAAAGCAACAGAGACGCATAATGAATTAAGGCGAGCATGGTTAAATGAGGCTAAAAATAGCACTGGGAAACCAGTCTCTCTCTCTAGGCTTAACTTAGAATTGTGGAATGCAATTAGGGAAAGCGAAGTCGACTGGGTTCTTACTAGTGTAAGTCACGGAGAGGCAGTAAAGTGGAGTAGGAAAATCTGGGACTGGACGAAGCCTGGTTGTTATATAGGATGGTCTAGAGGTGCTGGCTTAGGTTATGGGCTACCCATAGCCATAGGAGCCTCTTTTGCATTAAAAGAAAAGGGAAAGTTGGTAATTGATCTTCAACCTGACGGTGATCTATTATATACATCCTCAGCATTATGGGTAGCGTCACATAATAATCTTCCACTGCTTATCGTTATGTATAACAATAGAGCGTACTTCAATGATGCTGATCACAACGCTTTGATAGCTAAGATGAGGAATAGAGATTCCGAGAGAGCGTTTAAGGTCGGTGGCGAAATTAAGGATCCTCCCATAGATTTCGCTACATTGGCAAAATCTTTCGGTTTAGTTGGAATTGGACCTATTGATAGCGGTGAGAATCTATCAGAGGTGTTTAAAGAGGCTATAAATACCATTAGGGAGAAGAAAGTTCCAGTTTTGGTAGATATTGTGACCTCGACTTGAGTTTTTAGCTGATATTCAACAGATGTAATATCATAGAGTTTTATGTATGAATTTCAATTATTGTAGATTATTTATAATCGTTACAATCAACATTATAACCCAATTGTGAAACGAGGCTACAAACTACCACAGTTTATTATGATCCTTTACTAGCTGTAATCCTCCTTAATTGTTTTCCTTATAATGAAATGATTATATCCATAAATTAAATTATATTGTATAAATATAGTATTATAAGTAGATGCCTTATTTTTAATTGTTTATAAGATCTCTTGCTTTCATTCTTCATAAGGATAAATAATGTGATAATACTTATAGGAATTCTCCAAAAACGACTGCGATTTATATAAATATTATAAAATATATAAATCGAAGTTTATTAAATTAGATGTATTAAACTAGTTAACGTTCGTAAATAGTAATGTAATGTTAGTAAAATTTAAAAATATAATGAAGAAAACATAAAAGGAGAATATGTTAAGTAAACCGGATGAGCTAAAAGATACAATTATAGTAGATGCAGAAGCACATCTAATGGAAAGTCCTGAAGAATATCAAGATTATTTAGAGAAACCATATAGGATACCAATGATAGTTAAGGATGTTGTAACAAATACACGATATTTAGTAATTGATGGGAAATTAGTCCCTAGACCTTTTGGTTTTGGTGGTGGAATGATATTAGGCAACATAGATCATGCTAGAAATCCTTACTGGGGAGCTAATAATCCTAAACTGAAGGCTAAGGGATTCTCACTTGATGATATTGAAGGTAGGCTTTCTGATATGGATCAAATGGGTGTTGATATTCAGATAACAGCTTGTACTAATTGTCTCTCAATTCCAAATATTAAGGACAAGAACTACGCTTATGTATTAGCCAAAGCTTATAATAATTACGTTCATGATAAATTAAAGGGAATAAAGAGGATTTTGGTTAGTGCTATTGTTCCTCTACAAGATGTCGACCTAGCTATTAAAGAGCTTGAAAGAGTTAAGGAATTAGGATTTAAAAGTGTAGTAGTCCCTCCCTATGTTTCCAATGGCACTTATATAGCATCTAAGCCAATATGGGAAGACGAGTTCTTTAAATTCTTCCAGAAGGTTGCACAATTAAATATGATCTTAATAATACATCCTACTGGCGCTACTAATGAATCACCGTTCGCGTTCCAATTTTATAACTGGTATTACGTTAGAAGTATAGCTTTTCCATTTTCTAATATGGCAACTTTAACAGGATTAATAGGTGAGGGAGTCTTCGAAAGATTACCCACGTTGAAAGTTTGTTTTGCGGAATCTGGTGCGAGTTGGTTACCCTATTGGATATGGTGGCTTGATGAAACCATAGAACATGGAGCACTAAGGAAATATTTTAAGGACAGATTTGGTATAGATCCCTATCCTAATTTAAAGAGATTAGCTTCAGAATATATACAACAAGGGAATGTGTATAGCGCTATTGAGTCAGATGAACCTCCAGAATTACTTAGATATGTTGTTGAAAAATTAGGAATGGAAAATAATTTGCTATTTGGCACTGATTATCCTCATGTATCTGATATAGACTATTTTCCGGATCAGGTTAGAGTGTTTATAGAGAATGTGGCAAAACCTGCAAATTTGACTCAAGCACAAATAAGTAAAATATTAGGGGAAAACGCGGTGGATTTATTTAATATAAGGTAAGGATAGTTTTTTAAATTTGGATTCATTCATAATCTAACCGTATGGCGTCGGCAAAAAAGGTGAAGCTATGTAGCATTTCTGATCTAAATGAGGGAGATATTAAAGGATTTAAAGTTGAAAATAAAAATATAATGGTTATAAAATTTAACGGTAAAATTTACGTTTATGATGCTTTATGTACTCATAAAAATTGTAATCTAGTTAGAATGGGACTACTAAAGGATAATAAAATAGTTTGTATTTGTCATAGTTCAGAGTTTAACATAGAGAGTGGAGAGCCGATAAATGGTTTAGCTAAAAAGCCTTTAATAAGATATGATTTTATAATTGAAGATGGTTCAGTTAATGTAATAATTCCTTAATTTTTAACATTTAATTCAAATAATTTTAACTGTTCCCAAATATGATTTCTCTTAAAAGTTTATTAACTAGAAATCTTACAATTACCTATGGCTAGAGAATTAAATAAGGAGCTAATCAAGGTAACCGGGTTATCCTCATTTGGAACATTAATAGAGTGGTATGATTTTTTCATCATAGCGTCAGTTGCCGCTACGGTGTGGCCATTATTATATTATCCTAAATCGGTTGGAGTTGCTGCTAGTGTTGCAGCCTCAATAGCTACATATGCTAGTGCGTTTTTCAGTAGACCTATAGGTGCTATGATATTTGGCCACTATGGGGATAAATTAGGGAGAAAACCCATGTTGATATGGACATTGGGTATCACATCATTAGGTATGATAGGACTGGCTTTAACTCCTACCTACGCTACTATTGGCTTTATAGCACCAATTCTTCTTCTAATTTTTAGATTGGTTGAAGGTATAGGTTTAGGTGGAGAATGGGGAGGAGCAGCCTCAGTGATAACTGAATTTTCCTTGAGATCGCGTAAAGTAGGTTACTGGACTAGTTGGATCCAAGCAACTACGGCTTTTGGTATTGTATTATCCATATTAGGAACTCTAATAGCACGTGAACTCATGCCTGCGAGTGAATTTGATAATTATGGTTGGAGGATACTTATAGGTATAGGGGCTATAGTACTAATAATAGGCGCCATAGTAAGATATTACATCTTTGAGAGTCCTCAGTTTCAGAAGATATTAAAAGAAGGTCAAGTTTTAAAAGCACCATTATCAGTGGCTTTTAAGAGTGATTGGAAGAGAATAATCCTAAGTGGTCTATGTTGGCCATTTATAGTAACATTAGTAGCTATTGAAATGTACCCTACCGGTCTAAGCTATATGTTAGAGCTAAAGGCTAACTTACTTACTGCATACTCAGCTGTATTAGTAGGGAACTTAGTACAAGCTTTAGCTATTATTTTGGGTGGTGCACTAAGTGATAGAGTAAATCGGAGGAAGTTAATCTTACTGATATCGAACGTGTTATCTATACTAGCTTCAGTTACCTTCTTTCCACTATTAAATTTTGGTAATGCTATGTGGTTCACAATTGCCTATTCATTTCTAGGATTTAGTATTGGCTTAGGCTTTGGTACTGTAGCTGCGTTGCTTACAGAACTTTATCCCACTAAGTATAGATATACTGCCTCTGGTTTCTCATTTCAACTAGGTGGTGTAATAGCAGGTATATATTCATCTTTGCTATTACCTACTGTAATTCTGATTTCTCACGGTCTAGTAAAAGCATGGCCTTTAATAGAGGTTTTATCGGTCTCAGTGTGTGTAATTGCGTTAATAGCTAACCTACTACTAAAGGAAAGTAAAGAGACTGAGTAATCATGTAGAAAATCTTTCTATTAATAATATTTTTATTAAATCTCGTGAATTTGTTTTTTAATACTGCACACTAGATTTGAAATTCCTCGTTTATAAGAATTCATGTTTTTCAGAACATGTAAGCTACAAGGTATATGAAATTATGTATAAACAAATGTCACGTCATTTATAAGAATAAAAGCTTATTAACAGAGGATCATTATAAATAAGTTGATGTCCAAGGATTTGCTTATAATAGATGTCCATTCTCATATATACACTAAAAGTTATGTAAATGTTCTAGAAAAATATGGGATGTTATCTATACTTTCTGATGATGTAGTGAGAATAGGTAAGGGAAAAAGGACCGCACTAATAGGCAAAGCCATAATTGACATGGAAAAAAGATTGAAAGAAATAGAGAAGTTCGGTTTTACTACATATCAAATTCTCAGTATTTCTAGACCATGGACTTACTTTTTACCTGAACAAGAAGAGATAAAAATAGCAAGAAGTATAAACAACGAGATCGCCGATATTGTAAATAAATATCCATATATGTTTGGAGGATTAGCCACCCTCCCATTAAATAGCGATATAAATTACAGTATTGAGGAAGCAGAGAGAGCTATTAAAGACCTTGGGTTAAATGGATTTATAATAGGTACGGGCATAGGTGATGAAACAATAGACTCACCCAAATTTGAGCCCCTCTTAGAGGTCATATCTAAATTAGATGTCCCGCTATTTATTCATCCTGGAAGTATGCCATTAGATAAGGTGATCAATGAAGACTACAGAACCGGTGAGCTAGTTAATTACTTGTTTGAAACTACTCATGTTCTCTCACGTATAATTTTGAGTGGAATTCTAGACAGATATAAGCTTAAAATTGTTGCAGCACATGGTGGAGGCTATATAACCTATCAATTTGGAAGATTGGACAGAGGCTATGAGATTTATCCTGATATAAGGGGAAGAATAAAGAGAAAGCCAAGCGAGTACTTAAAGGAAATATATTATGATTCTATTGTTTTCAGTAAGGAAGCTTTAGATCATCTAATAAAATTCGCTGGGAACGATCATGTAATGTTTGGAACTGATTATCCATTTAAGATATCGGATCCAGTAGGGATGAAAAACACATTAGAGTCCTTAAACCTCACAGAGGATGAATTGGGGCTAATATATGAGAAAAATGCTAAAAAAATATATAAATTAAGATTGTAAGCTACGTAGAGACCTTAGCTAAGTCCAAATCCTTAGTCTCTCTTGATAGCAATGTTACTATAAAGGATATGATAGCAATTCCACTAGTTGCAAAAACTATGGGGCTTATGGCGTTTATTATTCCTCCTAGCGAGGCTACTAATGAGGTATAGATAAAAGATATTGTAACACCACCATAAATACCATTTCCTATTTGGTATACTAAACTTGATGCTGAATATCTTATTTCAGTGGGGAAGTATTCAACAAACAAGTTAGTTAGAGCTGCGTTCCCAATTAATGCTATTAAATAAACTATAGATTCCATTGTTACGATTGCAGGAAATGCTCGAGTAGAATATATAAGGAGTGCTATATATAATAGTATTGCAGTACCTAATGTCGAGATCATAATTGTTTTCTTCCTACCTAAAATGTTAGATAGTACCCCACCTACCACAGGCCCTATAATACCTCCAGACACAGAGCCGATTAATATTATTTCTGTAATAAGAGAAGGCGGTACATGCACACCATGTTGAAGCTCTAACGCTCTAAAATAGCTTGGTAGGAAGGATTGAATTACTCCGGCTAAGGTAATTGGGACATACATTGCTATTAAAGCTAAAAGTAAGATAGTCTTCCATTTACTTTTTAAAGCCATAATTGCAGGAGAACCTTTTCTTTGTTTTATCCTATCTTTTTCTTGAAGGAAAAGTGGACTTTCACTTAACTTATATCTCATTATTGCGCCTAAAATGAGGAGAACAGCACCTATACCAAATAAGAGTCTCCATCCCCAACTAATAAGAGCAGAGGAAGGTAATATGTTAGCTGTTAAGGTGAATAATCCAGTTGAGAGAGCTATTCCTAAGGATCCTCCAAGTTGTACAAATCCACCACTCCATAAAGCGCGTAATTTAGATTGGTTTCCTACTTCAGAGATCCATGTAGCAGCACCACCTAATTCTCCACCAATTCCGACTCCAAACAATATCCTAAACAATATAATTAATGCGGGAGCTATGATGCCAATACTTGCATAAGATGGTACTAAAGCCACTCCAATCGTTCCTATACTAGCTATAAGTAAGGTCCATATTAGTGCTGATAATCTTCCTCTAGAATCTCCAAAATGTCCAAATATTAACGCACCAACAGGCCTTCCTATATATGAAATAGCATAAGCAGTGATAGATAATGCTAAAGCTAATGCAGGTATACTAGAAGGAAAGAAAAGAGTAGGCCAAATTGTAATTGCAGTTGCCCCTGCTAAGAAAAAATCGTAAAATTCAACCATAGTACCAATTAGACCTGCCATTGATGTTTTAACTACACTATACTTTACCATACTTAATCAAAAATAATAAATACTACTGTGGTATTAAAGTTTAGCTGATCAATAAAATAAAGTTTATTATATAATAAAATTGTTAATAATAGACCAAATCCCCAGTTAAGTTTGCAACCTAAGTAGTCATATTAGGTAGATCTCTATTTATTATTAGTCCGCTTAACTACTGAATTTTACGAAAATGTGGGCAGAAAGCCTCTATGCATGGAATGCCTGCAAAAAGTTTTAAAAGACCCTTCTTTAGGTAAAAACGCATTCTATGGGCTTCAGAACTAACTATTCATGAGATAGTTCCTTCGAGGCGGTAATTGTGACTCTTAGCATGAAGATTGGCTTCTCGTTTCTGTAGCTCATGATTAATCGTTATATGAAATATAAAAGATTCGTTCTACAGTGGTTATGTGAACGTAAAATCACTTCTTTTTTAAAAGAAGTACATAATGTTGTGTTATATGAGTGTGGTATGAGGATCATCGTGATTATATTGCTGTAATGAATCTTTATGGGATGGGTTCTCTGAGCCGCTCGACTGTCCTTAAAATGAGAGATGTATTCACGAATCAATAGGAGGATTTTTGCCATTTGATAGTGGGGAGAAGTCAGGTTAATATATAAGAACACTATAATATGTCGTTCAAAACGTAAAATTAACAAGAATTGATAAACCATTATTCCCAAATATATTTTAACATATACTTATGACAGTTTAAATATATTTTCACTAGTCAAATAATTCATGTATATACTATCTATAGCATTTTATTGAAAAAGTTTATATATTCATTCATTGAAAGAGTTTTTAATGTTAACTGGTGCAAAAATCATACTTAAGCTGTTAAGGGAATTTGGGGTTGAAAAAATATTTATGGTTGGTGGTACTGATCATGCTGCGTTAATTGAGGAGAAGGTAAAAGATCCTAATAATTTGCCAGATTTAGAAGAGGTTCCACATGAAATAGTTGCATCGTCTATGGCATTAGGGCAGTCTTTTCTAGGTAGAGTTGGAGTAGTATTAGTACATACTACTCCTGGAACTGCTAATGTTATAGGAATTCTAATGGATGCGTATACCATGCGACTTCCATTAATAGTATTGGCTGGGAAAAGTCCATATACTGAGAGAGGAAGTAGAGCAAGTAGAAATGTTAGGATTCATTGGCCCCAGGAAGTTGAGAACCAGACTGATATGGTAAAGCCATGGGTTAAATACGCTTTTGAGATTAGAAGAGTTGAACAGATTCCAGAAACCATATCAAGAGCATTTCAGATTGCTCTAAGTGAACCCAAGGGACCAGTTTATATTGTGTTTCCAAGAGAAATCACAGTAGAGGAGACAGAATATAGACGTGTCAAAATGGAGCCTTTTGAACCAGCTGCACCTAGGGCTCATTTAGAAAAAGCAAAGAAAATGATTAATGAGGCTGAAAGACCAATTATTATAACGTGGAATTCAGGTAGAAGAAAAGATTGGTTTGAATCTTTAGTTAACTTCGCTAATAAAACTAGAATACCAGTAATAAATTATATAGGGGGATATGTCAACTACCCCTCAAATGGTAGCATGGCTTTAGATAATATAGATCTATCTGAATCAGATTTACTAATAGTTGTAGAAAACGATGTACCTTGGATACCTAAAAAGCAAGAAATTAAGGGCAATGTAATAAGAGTTGATACAGATCCTTCATATACTAACATACCATTTTATGGCTTTCAGTGTGATTTATGTATTCAATCAACAGTCTCAGAATTCTTCGACAGATTGGTTAATGATATTAGGCCTAAAGATGATGAATGGATAATTAAGAAAAGGGAAAGGCAGATTAAGGAGAAAGGAGAAGAGGTTGAGAGGTTAAGGAAGAATAGGAAAATTCATCCTAGATATTTATCATATGAAATAGGAAAGATTGCTAAACAAGAAAAGGCGATAATAGTCAACGAATATGTTTTCAATCCTAAATATGCGGAATTAGATGAATTTGGTAGCTATTTAGGAGAACCCTCCGCTGGGTACTTAGGTTGGGGATTAGGAGCTTCCACGGGAATAAAATCGCTACTGCATGATAAGCTAGTTATTGTGACAGTAGGTGATGGTCAGTTTATTTTCGGTGTTCCGGAAGCCTTTTATTATGTAGCAGCTAAGTATCCCGTTTTAACAATAATTTATGATAATGCTGGATGGTTAGCAACTGAAAACGCTGTTAAAGAAGTTTACCCAGATGGTATGGCAGTCGCTAAGGGTTTATACCCTGGAACTAATTTCATTAGATACAATATTGGTCAAGGTATATTAGCATATAATGGTTATTATAAGCTGATAGAGAAACCAGAAGAGATTAAGGAGACGTTAACAGAGGCAGTAGAATATGTTAAGAAAGGAAAACCAGCAATAATACAAGCAATAGTGGAAAGGGTTAAAGCTTAAGTCAAATAAATACAAAGATTAATTATTTTTTCTAGGAGTGTTTAGAAATTCTGAGATCATGGTCTAGTACAGTTCTTTATAGGTAAAAATTTTAATAGTCAAATTATTAACCTTCCACATAGTGCAGTCATTTTGGTATAATTTCAAGGATTTAGGACCGAAATCAGGTATATAGCTTCGTAAAAACAAATTAATGGTAACATAACGACATTATGACCTTCCAAGAACTAAATCTCTTCATTTTCAGGAATTCAGATTAAGAATAACATAAAAACTATGAAAAATACTCACGGCATCATAAGAATTTTAGTGTGAAATTGTACATCAAATGTTAACATTGACAAAAATGTTTTATGAATATTTGTAAATTATTCAGAGTTAGAACGTAGTTTCCTTAAAGAGAATTAATTTAATTGGCGTTAATTTTGAGAAGCTCTATAAAGCAACTAAAAGCTAAAAATCATCTTCTTTTAATTTCAGGTATAATTTCATTGGCAAATAACTCTAGATTTTCCACATTATCTTCATAACTTATTGTAATCCAATCTATGTGTATTAAGAACGTATTAGCCTTAGTTATTTCTAAACTTTTCTTTACTTTAGTCGCTACTTCCTTTGGCTTACCTACTAATACACGTGCAGTAGTAGTCATGAAATTCACATCATCATATTTATAAAATTCCGGTGGAACGAATCCTTCGCCCTTTCTTACTTCTCCTATTTCATAACTTTTGATGTTCTTTCTCTCTTGTAAATCCAAAAAGGCACCTTTCAATTCCTTAAGCATGCTAGGTAATAATTTATTTACTTTTTCTTCGTTATTGCTAGTGAAGATGTATTTCTCAATTGCTAATCTAGGGTTACCGATACCAGAATAATTATTTCTATATGCATCAATTCTCTCCTTTAAGATCTCATCCCTGTCAATACCAGTAACTAGGTTTAAGCCATTCTGAGCAGCCCATATGGTAGTAGGTATTGTTCTTGTGGGTATCCAAATTGGTGGATGTGGCTTCTGAACATAAGGTATGAGTCTCTCTACGTCCTCAAACTTATAATAGTCTCCCTTAAAAGTAAACCTCTTTCCTTCAGCTGTGATCTTCATGAATCCCAGCAAAGCCGATGTAGCCTCTCTGCTCATCACTTTAGCAATCTTAGGATCTAAACCAAGCTCTTTAAGTTCAAGTTCACTTATTCCTCCAGTTAAGCCAACATCTAACCTTCCCTCACATAAATTATCGAGTAGTGCTAGTTCTTCTGCGAGGTGAAGAGGATTTCTAACGGGTATAACATAGGCTAAGGATCCTATCCTAATTTTCACTGTATGCTGGCAAGCTGCTGAGAGCAATACTCCTTCTGATGGATTTCCACCTAGCCTAGAAAAATGATGTTCAGCAAAGAAAAAATGTTCATATCCTAATTTCTCAGCCTCCCTGACGAGATTTAAATGATCTTTATAGTATTTTAAAAAATCAAAATTTGATAGATCTTGAGGTAAGATGGGATGTGTAAATACTCCAAAATGTATTTCATCTTCTTGCATAAGAAAATATACTTATAAAGATATATTTAAAGATTGTTCTATTAGTACTCTTAAAGTGTCATTATTTTTAGAAAGGGTTTTGCAGATTAACGATAATCTTTATAATACTCTCAGTTAAGTCAAAAGGTTATACTCTGAGGTACATAAATTTGCAATAAAACTTCACATATCACTTCACTCAGAGATGTCAAGTAATATATTTATTTTATAATATATTTGCCTAATTCAAAAATATCTATAAAATATAAAGCATTTATATATTAATTAAATTGATTAAAGGAAGACAAATCTAGCTTGTCTCAAGAAAGATTTTACGTTACAATGGGGACGAATTCGTTCGTGTATGTGTCATTAACTGTTAACGTACTGTTAGTGATCACGCCTATCTCTCGATAAGTATTTATAAGTACTTGTAATGCTGTTACGTTAATAGCTCCATTAGTAGAATATGTGTAGTTTTTGAATAAAACTATAGCTCCTTCAGAACCTATAATTCTCTGATAGTAGCTAGCAAGGAAACTTACTGTTTGATTATTAACATTCGACTCGTAGATTTGATTTGCTTTAAGTAATCCCATTACTACTGCCCTTACGGCATTCGGATGTTCTTTTAAGAAGCTTCTGCTTGTTACCACAGAATATGCAGGCCATTTTAGACTAAAGCTATAAACTACCTTTAAGGTGCCATTTTGAATTAGTTTGTATGCGTCAAATGGATTAACGTTTGCAAAAGTAGCCTTACCAGTTATTAAAGCCGCTATTTGACCTTGAAAAGAACCCACATATTCAAAATTAAAATGAAGATGATATTTATACTCTAGGTACTCATCGGTTATAGTAGGTAAAATGCCCGGTGATGGTTCGGCATCTTCCGTGTTATTTAACTGAAATAAGGAATTGATGGGTGTCTTTGAATTAACTACTAAATCTCTTACTGCTGGTGTGACCCTATATGTAGCTACGATTACAAGTGGTGCACCTTTAGAGATAGCAACAACTATCGAGTCCGTGCTAATTATGCCTACTTGTATTGTACCACTTTCTAATCCTTGGATTACTAACGTTGCAGTAGAGAAATCTTGTGTCTTAATATTAGGATCATATTCTTTAAGCATAGGTAAGAGTTGCGATTCAGTGAAACCCCAGGCTGATATATCCGGGTCATTACCTTGTAAAGCTCCAATAGTAACTGGAGTAGTTGATATTGGTTTTACTGATGTTACTACTTGTGATGATTTTTGCGTATAATAATATCCTAAAGTTCCACCAATTACAGCTACTATTATCATGATAACTACTATCATTATTAAAATTGATTTGCTAATACCTAATTTAACCTTTCTATTATTCATTATAATCACTAATAGTCATTACTTATATAAATTAATAAACCTATAGGAAATGAACCTAAGAACGTTCCTGTAAAAATAGCTACGTAATTAGCGCACTCTTATATGATGTATTAACGTTAATTTTGTAATAGATTCGTAATTTGTGGAATTTCTGAAAATTGAGGCTATTCTCTCTATCAGGGCTATTCATAGAATTATCGTCCGGTTTTCAAATGATACACACACTAATAGATTCGTGGACTTATAGTAATTAAGAAGTGTATCAACTTATCATTTTAGTTCATTTAATAAAACCAAATAAAAAACAGCTTGGCAGTTTAATCAAAGTTTGATCATTTTAAGTCTACTAGTAGAATAGGATTTATATTTAAATATTACTATAGAGGATTATGCCTTTCTTTATCTACTTTTATGTTACATCTAGAGTTTATCTATATTATTGGTAATTTAGACAAAAACACATAGTTCAAAGTAACCTTAATATTTGTCAGGGCCGGAAAATAGTGAGAATATTGTACGATACTTACATTTGTTGGCATTCGTCAACAGAAATTTTTAAATTATGTTTAGCTAGTTGCTATTTATGAGGCTTAAAGATAAGGTAGCTATAATTACTGGTGCAGCTGGTGATATAGGTAAAACTTTTTCTATCGCATTAGCAAAAGAGGGTTCAAATGTTGTATTAGTTGATATAGACTTTAATACCATTAATGAAACCGCAAGGAGTATAGAATCTATTGGAGTTAAAGCGATACCATTAAAGGTTGATGTTAGTGATGAAAATCAAGTAAATGACATGGCTAAAAGGATCTTTGACGAATTTGGACGGATAGATATCTTAGTTAACAATGCTGCAATATATGGTATGTTGGATAGAAAGAAATACTTTTACGAAATTTCAGTACAAGAATTTGAAAGGGTCCTAAGAGTTAATGTAATGGGGGTTTGGTTATGTTCAAAGGCTGTTTTTCCTTATATGAAAAAGCAGGGAAAGGGTAAAATAATAAACATCGCATCAGCTACAGTTTACTCTGGAACTACTGGTTTCGCTCATTATGTTGCATCTAAGGCAGCTGTGATAGGACTCACTAGGGTATTAGCAAGAGAAATGGGCGAGTACAACATTAATGTTAATGCAATAGCCCCAGGATTAACAGTGACAAAAGCAACACTTAAGTTAAATCAGCCAACCTATTTAGAGAGTCGTAAAGAAACTAGATCAATTAAAAGGGATCAAACACCAGAAGATCTAGTAGGCACACTAATATTTTTAGCATCTGATGACAGTGACTTCATAACGGGTCAAACAATTGTAGTTGATGGTGGAAGCGTATTTTTATGAAAAATTATCAAAGGTTATTTTAATACAAAAGTTCCTAATCTTTTTCTTTAACTGTTGAGATTATTAATGCACCTACTAAATACGAGAATAACATAGTTTCAAAGAGTGCTCTAAATCCAAGGAGTGACAATATTAAACCCAATATGATACTCCAAATGGCTCCAGATGTATAATTTATCATATAGTACAGACTAAAGGCACTATCTCTACGTTCATCTTTAATTATGTCAGAAAGCAGGGCTTGAGAGAGTGGATCTTCATTAAATAAGAACATTCCAATTATAAGCAACGCTATGATGATTCCTAATATATTGTGTCCAGTTAATAGTAGAATTATAGAACCTGATGCGGACATTGCCAATGAAGGTATTATTATGAGTTTTCTACTTCCTAATATATCAGAGATATGAGCACCTAATATTGGGGATATTACGCTTCCCGCTGCTAATATAGTATAAAGTCCCCCAACTATTTGTGATGAGAGATGTAAATAATTGACTAGATAAAGGGGTATAAAAGTTAATGCTACTCCTAACCCTCTACCTCCAGCTATTATAGATCTAGCAGCATATAATTTAAGTATATTTGTATCTTTAAGTACTTTAATATAAGATTTAGCCACCTTTCTTTGCTCGATAGTAATAGATTTCCTATCTTCTACTAATAACATCACTAAAATGCCAAATATAAAACCTGGTATGCCAAAAATAAATAAGGCATCTCTCCAACCTAAGATTGGTATCAGAAAACCAATTATTAAAGGAGCGATCAACGTACCTATATTACCAGCAGAAGTGTGAATTGTCAGTGCTTTTCCTCTCTCCCTCCTTTCGAACCAGTCTGAGATTAGAGATGACGCAGTAGGATGTTGTGGGCTAGAGCCGATAGCTCCCAATATCCTGAAGGTAGAAAATAAAGGAAATGAACTAGAGAATGCTGTAGCGATCATGGTTAATCCTACCATTACATTTCCGCCTCCACATAGATACTTTCTTTTTATATAGTTTGATAATAAGCCATAAACTCCTTGTAGTAAACCGTTTATTAGATTTACAGCTCCCAATAATAATCCTAGGTCAGCATAAGTTATATTAAAGTAATTTATAACATATGGGTAAACTAGTGAATACGCACTTACTTGTATGTGAGTTTCTGCATGTGCAGCTGATACTAGAGAAAGGCCAAACCATTTTTTCAATTTAGCTTGCATATGAGAAAATGTAATGAGATCACATTTAAAAACCTCACTTTTGAAAGTTACTAGATGCAATCAAATTTAAAAGGCCTTAAATTTAACGCATACATAACCATTATCGATGACACCGAAGATGAAAAATTTAGAATTGCTATTAAGGATAACATGTATACTAAAGGTTTAAGAACTACCGCTGCCTCAAAAGTACTTTACAACTTCATACCCGACTATGATGCTACAGTAGTAGCTAAGCTAAAAAAGGATACTAGGATTAAAATAGTTGCAAAGACTAATATGCACGAATTTGCAATAGGTGGAACAAACACATCAAGTATATTTGGCCCTACGATAAATCCAAACGATCCAGAGCTAATAACCGGAGGTTCCAGTGGAGGTTCAGCAGTAGCTGTTGCTGTAGGTGATGTTAATGCAGCGTTAGGAACAGATACTAGGGGATCGATAAGAATTCCAGCAGCGTTTTGTGGTGTATATGGATTTAAACCAACTTTTGGAAGGATAAGCAATTATGGAATAATTCCGGTTAGTTGGAGTTTAGACCATGTCGGAATTTTAAGTAGAGAGGTTGACAGTATAAGAAAAGTATATAATATTTTAAAGGGATATGATCCTAACGATACCAATACGATGATAAATCTGATTGTTAATGAGAAAAGAAAAGGGGAGAAAGTGAAGAGAATAGGTATAATAAAAGAGCTCACTGAGGATTGTGATACTAAGACCGATTTCATGAGATTCATGGATAAATTAGGTTTAGATGTTGAAGAAATTAGTATCCCCTTATTACCAATTTCCATTGAAGTCTTGGATAAATTTAGAGCTGAGACTGCCTATTATCATTCTCAATTTTTAAAGGACCATGAAAATGATTATTTCCCAGACGTTTTAGCGTCAATAAAGCAAGGATTTAGTGTAAGTGGAGTTGACTACGTGAGAGTTATCATGAATAGGGACGAGATGATAAAAGAGTTCGTAAAGATTTTCAATAAATACGATTTATTAGCATGTCCTACAGTCCCAATCTACCCTCCCAAGGTTAAAGACATTTTAGAGAATTATACCAGTCACTTGCTGAAGTTTAGGAAGATGTTAACTAGGAATACCTCCTCATTTAACTTCTTAAAAGTGCCAGCTATTTCAGTTCCAATAAATAAGTTTGTAGGAGCTCAATTTATAGCTGATATAGGGTGCGATGAATATCTTTTAAACTTCGTATCATCATTAAGTGTCTAAAACCTCTTCTGCAAATACTTCTTCAATTTCTAATTTATTTGGTATTAACCCTTGTTTATACATGTAAGAGATGAATTTATCGATAGTCTTTCTATTTGCCTTTACTCCATATGGCCAATAATCTTTTCCCATTAACTTAGTGATCTTTTCCATTTCATATTCTAGCCAAGGATGCATAAATGTATTGACACCAGTCACTCTTAGTTCCTCATAAGCTATCTCCTTAGCTTTAAGGAATGCATCGTATAATGCTTTAGCTAGCCATCTGTTTTTCTCATACACATCTCTTCTAATTACTAGAAGATGCATAATGGGGAATATTCCCTCTTCCCTATAGTATTTTAAGTCTTCCTCAATGTAATTATCAAAAAGTCTCTTTACCTTATTTGTAGTATAATATGTTGTGGGAATTTGAGCGTGATACAGTGCATCTATCTCACCTTCAGCTAACATTTCAGATAACACCTTACCTTCTGGAGCTTTTACTATTTTAATATCTTTCCTATAGACTTCGGTAGAGTCTAGTTGTGGAACATAAATGTAATATTTATTGATAGACTTTTCCCTTTCCATGGGTCCTAAAACGTAAGTTACTGACTCTACAGGAACTCCATACTTCTCCTCTAAAATTCCTCTAATCCACACAGAAGCAGTATGTCTAAATTCCGGTATTCCAACCTTTCTCCCCTTTAGGTCTTCTGGTTTCTTTATGCCTGACTCGCTATTAATAAAGATATAACCTAATCTGAACTTTCTGGAAAGGAAAACGGGTATTCCAACAAATGGCTTTTCCTTAGTGAATAGAGTACTGATGTATGCAGAAAGAGACATTTCTGAGGCATCAAACTCCTTATTGCCCAACATTCTTCTAAATACTTCTTGTACCCATAACTTCTTCAGATTTATTTCTACCCCATCTATTTTAACTTCTCCAGTTAAAAACGGCTTTACTCTATCATAACTCCAACACGCAATTGTTAAAGTTAGGTCAGACATCAAACTAAATGTCATAGCCAAAATATAAAAACCTTTATGGACCCTTTATTATAAGGGTTCTTTAGAAAGAGTTACCCCAATGAACACGGTAATCCTAGCACAATTATTACTCCAATATAAAAACATTAAGCCCAAATCCTAGCACAATACATACTAGGGATACCAATAAACTAACTCCCACTACCAAAATCGACAACATACTACTACATAAAACAAACTCCCTATTATAGGAAAGCAATAGAAGTTCAATTATACATTAAACTATTCAAATATAATTATTATGATAATATACAATCACCTCGTGAAAAGCACCCATAAAAATATTAAGATGTTACATTAAGAAAGAAAAATTAGATTATTGCTATTGGATTCAAAGGTGATGCTGTGGCTCCGGTTAATCTTAATGGTAATATCACTAGGACAAATTCTTGTCTACCATTTAGAGCTTTTACTAGGTTTTCCAGGTTCATGTTATCTATAATCGGTATTCCATTTTCAGCTATTAGATATCTATGCACTGGTAGATAAGTTTTCATACCTTTTCTTACATATTCGGTTCTAGGAGCATCACTTCCTACAACTCCAAACCCTTTACTTACGATCCATTTAGCAGCATCTATACCTATTCCTGGCTCTTCATCTGCCCCATCCTTACTGAATCCTGTATATATTATTGCAGCATCTCCTTTCTCGACATTAACTTTTAGTTTTCTCTCTAAATCCTGTCCAGTAATTTCCCTATCTAGTCCGATCTCAGAGACATCTATAAATATTCCTCGAGTAAATATTGGAGGTATTGTTGTTATGTCCAAATCTTTATAGCCATCCACATCAGCTCTCATAGTCTTTATGTCTATACCACCAAATAATTTGCCCTTTTCTGATACGTGATTTAACGCGTCTATATGTGTGCCAGTATGATCGCACATGTTTAATCTAACGTTTGCAAAACCCGATCCTTCTGGAATGTCCAAATCCTTGTATCTCCTTTTAGCATCGTCATAGTACAGATGCTTCCCTATATAAACGGGGCCATGACCAAAATAATACGATCCATTCTTTATGGTTTTCCCTAGTTCTATTATCTCTCCCTTATCAATTAGTTTTAATAAATCCTTCATTCTTTTTACCTTATACGATACATTTGTATTTTCGTATTGGAAGAGACTAAGGAAGTGATCGAGTATTGAAGACATTTTTATTCACAGCTTCATAAATGGAAAGCATACTATTAAGTGTTTCTTCTATAATTTTGAGAAAAATTATGCAAGTAACTAAATATATTTTAGTAATCACGATCTCATTAAATCCCTATGGTTTATAAATACTTCACGTCACATTAAATGAGAGAAAACAATTTTAAAAAATAAATAAAGCAAATTACATTTCCAGTTGCTTTCCCTTAGTCTCCGGCAATAAGAAGAGAATCCCTAAGCAGATAATCGACGCAACTAATCCAGGTATGAAGGACCCTTCAAAAATGTATTCTAGTCCTTTCGCGTTAGTTATGAGAGAAGGTATAATAATACTAGAAATGATACCGTTTATCAGAACTCCTATTTGTGCAGTTAAGCCAGTTCCAGAATATCGTAGATTTGCGGGAAACATTTCGGCAAACCACACGAAAGTCACCCCCACAGCTATCCATCCACTAAACTCCATGAGCTCTGTGGCTATTAGTGCCAAAATTCCATTTCCAGATCCCATTAATAATATGTAAGGATAGGAGAAGAGAATAGATAAGACAATCGCTATTAGCATTGTTCTCTTTCTTCCTATATAATCGCTTACTATGCCACCAATTATTGCCCCTAATAGAGCCCCAGAAAAATAAGCTAGAGCTATTATGGTTGGTGCGAAAATTCTAGGCGGAAGGCCAAAAGTATTTACTAACTGTGATCTTGAGATGAACGCTTGCGGAATCGGGCCTCCGAAAAGTACCCCTATTAATGATTGAAAGAAATACATAAAGGATGCACCGAGTATAATTAAACCTGATCTCCCCTTTAGAACTTGCAAAGCAGGCATATGGACTATCTTACCTTTCTCTATAATTTGCTTAAATATGGGACTCTCCAACATCCTAAACCTTATTATTGCTCCTACTATTGCTATTATTGCACCAGCTAGATATGGAATTCTCCAACCAATTGTAAGAAAAGATGTTCCATGATAGTACAAGCTAGAAAACGTAAATGCTAATCCTGCTGCGCCTATGCCTATTGATTGGAGGGAACCAAGTAAAGAACCATATCTCCCCCTTACTGATCTCTTACCTTGTGCTTCAGCGTGCTCTATAACCCAAACAGATGCTCCGCCAAATTCTCCACCTAAAGACATACCTAATAATAGCCTAAAAATGAAAAGCAATATTACGGCAAGTATACCTATAGAAGCATAGGTGGGAAGGAGCCCCGTCCCTAACACTGAAACTGTTGTAAGAAGAATAGAAAGCGTTAGAGAAGTTATTCTTCCTCTGGTATCTCCTAGATGACCAAAAACAAAAGCTCCTACTGGTCTAGTTATATACCCGACTCCAAAGGCTATTATTGAGAGAGTAGTAGCTAAAGCTGGTGATTTAGCTAATGGCCCAAAGAATATAATAGGCCATACTATAGCCGCCGCTGTTGCTGATATAAAGAATTCATAAAAATCTATCATATTACCTAATCCAGCAGCTACCGAAATTCTTATAAGATTTTCTTTACTTATAGAATCTTTATCTCTACTATCCATTGTAGATTTATTTTACAATCTAAATATATAAGCGTTACTAATTATCAAATTTGTGAAATGTGATCATAATGTCCTCATATTGGTATAAAATGAATCACCCTAAAATTTCATATATTGATTAAGTAAATATCACAATATAAGGTTATGAGTGGAAATCATAGTTCCTTTGAATTTATAACTTAATAACGACACTATGAAAGTGCTAAAGTAATTTTTATGCGTGTTAATTACAAGTTTTATCTAATAACAACCATAATAGTCTTTATAGGGAATAGGCAATATAATTTTCTTTTGCAAGAACTCAAATTTAGTTTAAACGACTTGTCATTAGTTAATATTAATGGTGAATATCTTATGAGCTATAATAACTAAGTGATTTTAATTTCATGCATTTAAATCTGTTAAAAATTCTCAAAAATATTTTTTTGGTCTATCTAATATTGCACAAGAGTTAATTAAATTAATTTTTTAGAGTTAATTTTAACTCAGTACTTAGATATTATACAGTACATTAACGTTTATATAAGACTTTAAACAAATGTATTCTGATGGAAGGAGTTAGCTTTGGAATTTTTGATCACATGGATTGGCGAGATGATAATATAAGAGAATTAATTAGGGAAAAATTAGAGCTAGTAAAAATATATGAGAAATTCGGATTTTATGGGATTCATTTAGCTGAACACCATTTTACTCAGTTAAGTGTAAATGTTAATCCTGGTTTGTTTTTAGCTTCAGCTTCCCAGTTAACTTCTAAATTAAGACTATGTACCTTAGCCTATGTCGTACCCACATATCATCCACTTAGATTAGCGGAGGAGATCTCATTACTTGATAATTTAACTGGAGGAAGATTAGAGATAGGGTTTACAAATGGTATTAATATGTTAGAGCTTAAACAATATGGCCTAGAAATTAACACAGCTAGAGAGATGGGTAAAGAAGCTGTAGATATTATCCTAAAATATTTCGTTGGTAAGCCCTTAACCTTTATTGGCAATTATTATAAATTAGAAGACGTAGAACCAGTATTACTTCCCCTTCAAAAACCTCATCCCCCAATATGGATACCTACAAGAAATATAAATACTGTACCTTGGATAGCCAAGAATGGCTTTAATATTGCAACTGGGCTCGGAGAACTGGAGGAAGCTAAACAAATACTTGGAAAATATAGAAGTGTATATAGAGAAAATGAATTAAGGAAAGAGGATTCTAATCCTCCAAAATTAGCTTTGCAGAGAATAGTTTATGTTTCTACGACTGATGAGAAAGCAAGGGCAGATGTAGTTCCTGCAATAAGGAAATTTGCTGAAAATATAACCTATATCTCTAGGAAATACGGAAGCGAGTATATAGGCCATAGGCCCAGTAGCGAATATAAACAATTATCAGTTTCGCAATTATTAGATGTCGATTATCAATTATCGCATGATATAGTGATAGCTGGTTCGCCTAGGACGGTAACTGAAAAAATAAAGAAATCACTTGATGAAACTGGTGCGAACTATTTTATGGCTCAAATTTCCTTTGGAAGCTTAACCTTTAATCAAGTTATAGAAAGTTTAACATTATTTCATGATGAGGTGATGCCTTCGTTCATTAAAAAGTGATTTATTATTGATGATGAGATAAAGATAATTTACGTTATAAAATACCTCCTTATATGCAGTAATCCAACTTTAGAGAATCATTTATATTAACGTCTTTGAAGACTAATCCATAATAATCTTAAATTTAATTAGCTTAGCAAAGCTTATGCCTATTTTTATTAAAATTAAAAAGTCTGCAAAGAAATTTTAAAATAGAACAGAAAAAGTTATATTCTAAGCAGTTGTCTGGCGTTTTTACTGAAAATTTTTTCTTGATTGTAATCATCCAATTTAAGCTCTATTACACTATTCAATATATCCCTTGTCCATCTCTCACCTTTCTCTGGGCCAAATGGATAATCTGTAGCAAACACCATGTGATCAATGCCGTAAAACTCGTAAGAAGCCCTTAAAGCCGAAGTATTTCCATTCAGTACTGTATCTACATAAAAGTTGTTCTTAAAATATTCAATGGGATGTTTATTTAATTTTCTAAAAGTCTCTCCACCATAAACCTCAGGATATTCCACAGCCTCATCGTAAAATCCCTCTATTCTTTTGCTGAAGAAAGGTATCATAGCGCCTGCGTGATGAATTACGAACTTAAGATTAGGATATCTATCTAGAATGCCACTGAAAACTACTCTAGCCATAGCTAAACTGGTATCATAAGGCCAGCCTAACATCTGAATTAATCTATATTCCCTTGCCCATGGATAAGAGTTCCCATAAGGAGGATTAGTAGGGTGAATGAAGACTGGCAAATTCTGAGAGGACATAAATTGATAAAATGAATCCATTTCGTCTGCATCAACTGGCTTTCCCACTAAGTTACTCAGAATCATAACTCCCTTAAAGCCTAAATCTCTGATAGATCGCTTGACCTCATCTATGAAACCTTCATATATGGCTGGGAGAACACCTATTCCTATAAACTTATCTGGGTACTTATTTACTATTTCTGCTAAAGAATCATTAGCCACTCTAACTAGTTTAGGCAAATCACGATTTTGTACCACATTCCATAGATCACCTGTGGGACCTAAAGTTAGTACCTCAATATCTATTCCAAATTTATTCATATATCTTATCCTATATTCTGGATCAGAAAAATACGTGAACTCGTCTTTTACATTAGTTTCTATTAGTCTTAGAAAGTGCACTACCATACTTTTTACATATTCTTGTATAAATTTCTTAGGTGTGATATGACAGAAGATGTCTATCCTCTCAAATTTCCCCATATTTTTTTACTAGTGTTGCCGGCTAATAAGTTTAAAATGTTATCAATTTAGGTTTACCAATGGTATATGCCTCTAATTTATTTGATAGTATCTACGATAATCAATGATATTAAATTTAATCTATCCATTTAAGGATAAACATAATTTTACTACAAACATAAGATTTAGCATTACAAGTGACTAATGACTCCGAGAGGTTTGTTAATTTTATTTAATTTTTAAAAAATAAAAAATATGTAGTATAGTTTATCAATGTTTTACTTGAGAGTAAATTTATAAATGAATTATCTGGAAATAATTAAGAAGCAAATACAAGTTAAGAAAAGCTTTTAAACTATTATTTCTAACAATAAAGGGGAATTTCATGTGTGATGAAGACGAGAGTATAGGAATAATCTATCCGGATGGAGGAGTCCCTGAAGATCCGGAAGAAGATCCTAAGATAATTGAGTTAAGAAAATTAATAAGTGCAAATCCAACCTTAGATGGTTTTGCAGAGTACCTCGTTAGTATCCCTCAAAAATATAAGGATTATGCAAGCAGAAACCAAACAGGTTTCGTGAGGTATGGAGATATCAAACCGGGAGGAAAAGTTCTGATAGCAGCAAGCAACTTACATGATCCTGAAATTATAAATGCTCTAGTTAGAGCTTTTAGAAAAAAAGGAGTAGGTGTTGTTGATGTCATGATACTTGATGATGGAGAGGATAGGGAGCTTAGATATGATGATGAGATAAACAGAATTTTTAGAAAGGAACCATGGTGGGTAAAACCAAGATGGTATGATTATCAAGAGAGAGTTTTAAATTACGCTAAGGATAATGGTTATGATCTCCTTATTCATGGACGAGGTGGACCTATACCTAAGACCAATGCTAAAGGAGAGCCACTTCCATATAATTTTGAAGCATTTCCATGGCAAAGTAAGGATGCTTTTCTCTCAAAATCTACTATCTTTCCTTCTAAATTAAATTACTTAATAAACGTAAAAACTTGGAAGATGATATATGATTTAGGTAAGGGCGGTAAGGTGAGGCTAACAGATCCAGAAGGTACAGAATTAGAGTTCACATTGAATGAAAAGTATTATGATAGGACATTAGATGAGAGAGGAGGATTTGGTCCAAGACCAGCCTTAGGCCACTTATTTGGACATCCTACTCCCCCCATAATTCCTGAGGAAGATGCTATTGGTGTTATTGCTGGTACCACTTCTCATTTAACTAGACCATTTCCGCAAATAAGAATTTATATCGAGAAGGGTAGGATTCAGAAGATTGAGGGTGGAGGGCCTTATGGTGAGGCTTGGAGAAAGCTACATGAGGAGACTTTAAACATAAAATATCCGGAATTCCCAGATAAAGGTCTATTCTGGTTATGGGAAATGGCAATAGGAACTAATCCTAAAGTTAGAAGACCTAGAAACGTCTTAATGTTAAGTGGGACAAATGAGGTTGAAAGAAGTAGATCTGGCGTTATACATGTTGGTTTCGGAACTAGGTGGAGAGGAGAAAGTGAAAGATGGGCTGCTGCCAACGGTATACCATATGGTCATTTGCATGTTCACTTACTCTTTCCAACATATGAGATAAAGACAAGGACTGGTCAAGAGATTAGGGTTATTGATAATGGGCATTTGACAGCCCTTGATGATCCAGAAGTTAGAGAATTAGCCAAAAAGTATGGTGATCCCGACGAATTATTAAAGGAGGATTGGATTCCTCCAATACCCGGAATTAGCGTACCTGGAAGTTACGAGGAATATGCAAGAGATCCTGCTGAATGGATAAGACATCACGGATAAAAGTCAGTTTAGTCCAAAATTTTTTAATTTATTTTTTAATTCTAGTCTTATAGAGGATATATGACAATAGCCACGAAATAGCAAACGTGATAACTATTATTATGCCAATATTACCCCACCACAAATTCCCATTTATCTCTGAAATTAAGTTCCAGAAGAATCCATTTAAATTAAGTTGTGATTGAACTAATCCTAGCAATTCTAGTGTGCCTACGAGGTATGCTATCAATATCGAAATAGAGGTCATGGTTAAATTATACCATAACTTCTTTATTGGATCCCCTAAAAAAGCCCAGTTGTAAGCATTACTCATGAAGAATCCATCAGTTGCATCTATAAGTGTCATTCCTGCAGTGAATAAGAATGGAAATATGAGCAAGCTCCATAGCGGTACTTTTAAGAAAATTCCTGATGCAGTTGCTGAGATTGCGAGAAGTGCTGTTTCTGATGCTGTATCAAACCCTAAACCAAATAAAAAGCCTATAGGATACATATAATATTGCTTATCTACTATCTTGAAGAGTTTCTTGAAGAATCTGTTCATAAACCCCCTTTTTAATAGAACTTCTTCATATTTCTTATCATCAATATCTTCATTTCTTTTTAATAGTACATATATATTGTAAATTTCTAATAATACCAGCAAATTAAGTAAACCTATGATATATAGGAAACCACCACTTATTAATGTCCCTATAATACTCCCAATATTTTCCAAAGCTGGTATATTGGATGCAATATATCTTGTGGCAACTATTAATATAGATGCCAGGATTATAACCACACTAGAGTGACCCAATGAAAAGAATAAGCCGGTGAAATGAGATGGTTTTTTCTCTTGAACTAACTTTCGTGTGGAATTATCTATTGCAGCTAGATGATCCGCATCTAAGGCATGTCTTAAACCAAGCAAATACGCTAATATACCTAGTGTGAAGAATGTGGCTGTGATGTGAGATTCTCTCACGTTAATTGTAGTGTTTTCAGTTATGCGTGACAAAGAGAGAAGCCAATAAAATAATAATCCAGTTATTATACCCTCACTAACATAAAATGTTCCCATAATGGATAACAAATATTTTTTCATCTTAAGATTAATCCATGTTATCATATATAAAAACTTTCCTACCACTTAGTTAGTCCGTTCCTACCGAACGTTTTTCTTTTAAGACAAGAAGAATTTTCAGTAGTTACAAAAATGCGGGTAGGAAAATATAAAGTGTCATAATCTCTAAATAATGCTACATAAGCGATCATATGTTCATGTAACTTTTCAGAATTAGCATCATATTTGTGTTCTACTCATAAATTAAAATAACGTCCTAAATTTCAATAGCTTAACACAATTGAGGATAAAAGATGCTTTGCAATATGTCTAAGTTTTTCCTAACATTGAGTAAAGTTTATTAGTTATATAGATAAGAACACTATGTGCATGAATATGTCTTCCAGAATTAGTGAGGAATTAAGAAATATCTTAGATGAAATGGCTAAATACAATATTTATGTAGGATTATTCCCAGAAGAGGCTAAGAGGCAAGGGAAGAAATCCATTTTCACGAATTCTCCTGAGCCGATAATAATTCCATATAAGTGGGACTATGAGATAGCTAAAAAATTTCTTTACAGTATTTCTCAATATATATCTCCTAAAGAATCGGAAAGAAGAGTAATACACTTAGTTAACCCTGGCCTTAAAGATACTAAGCCCTTTGACAATTTGGCAATAGCGCCAACTTTAACTGGAGGAATACAATTGATTAAAGCTGGTGAATCCGCTCCAGCTCACAGACATACGCCAACCAATTTGAGATTAATCTTGGAAGCTCCTAATGAAGGTGCGTATATAATTTATGATGGTTACAAGATGAACCTAGAAGTAGGAGATGTATTAGTGCAATCAAATTGGACATTACATGAGCATCATAATGATGGGAAAACTGATTTAATATGGTTCTCTGGTCTTGATAGTCCATTTCTATTATATCTAGGTGCAATCTTTTATCAAAAGAGTGAAGAGAAGTTCCAAACTAGTGAGAAGGGTGATGTGATTTTAGATAGTTTAGGGTATAGTTTAAAGCCTTTAAATATTAATTATCAGTCTTATAATCCCTTAATAAAATACTCCTACTCAAGAACTAAGAAAGCCTTAACTGAGCTTGATGAGCATAATAAAGTAGATGAGAATGAGGGTATTATTGTAGAATATTTAAATCCAGTTAATGGTGGTCCCGCTTTACCAACAATAAGCATAAAAATGAGGCTAATAAGGCCTAAAACTGAATTAAAGCCTTTAAGAAGTACAGAGAATGAGGTATTTATTCCGGTTGAAGGTACTGTTACCTTTGACATAATAGAATCTAGTATAGGTAGTTTACGGCTTGATCTAAAAACGCGTGATCCCATAGTAATACCCTCATGGACAAAATATAGGATAATTAATAATGATGATAAACCAGCAATTGTCTTTTCGTATTCAGATAAGCCAATATTTGATGCCTTCGGATTATATAGGAAGGAAAAATATAAGGAATAAATAACTAGATAAAAAGTCAACCTAGAGTTACATTCCACTTTAACACTCTTTTTTCTATTCTTGATATTATATAATAGAGGGCCATGCCTATTAACGCCACTACTACAACTACAGTATAAAGCTCAACCGTTAAGAAGTTAGAGGCGTAATATTGTGCTAAATACCCTACACCAGTAGTTCCTACGAATTCTTCCGCGGCAATCACATCAGCTAGAACACTTCTAAGGGATATTCTCGCACCTCCTAATACGCTAGGTAAGATTGATGGCAATATTATCTTATAGTAGATCTGATAAGACTTTGCACCATATGATTTAGCAAGGTTTACAAGCTGTGGATCAATGTCTTTAACTCCATACATTACGTTAATTACCATTGGGATAATTCCTCCAAATGCAGCAAACCAGAACTGATATGAGAAACCAAGACCGAAAAGGGTCCAGAATATTGGTATAAATATCGCTTTTGGTATAGAGTAAAGGAGTAGCATATAGGGTTCGAATGTTGATCTTAGATACATAAATAAGCCTAAAAGAAGTCCTATTAATGTCCCTATAACTATCGTAAATATAAATGCTGAGATTGTAATCCATATCGTGAAAAGGATTCTAGTGTATACAAAAGGTTCTCTTAATATATTAGGAGAATTTACTATTACTGAAGAAGGCGGTGCTAGAAATAATGTTGATACTATTCCAGATTGAACAAGGTATTGCCATATAAGGAAGAATATAACTATACTGGCTATCTGAATTGTAGTTATGTAGATAGTTCTTTTTGTTTTAGCTTCCATATCTGAACACCTTTCTTTCAATCATAAGAATTATTCCTAAAAAAAGTGCTGCAAGAAATATTACAACTATAATATAGTCGTACATTAATGGCGTCTCAAAGTTATAGTTAGCTACACTTATTGCAAAACCTAAGCCACCTTTAGACGCAATTACCTCACCTAGTATCACTCCTATGAAAGAAAATACTAACGATAGTCTTAATCCACTCATTATATATGGGGCCAGAGCAGGAATCATTATTTTAGTGAAAACTTGAAAACCATTAGCTCCCATTGATCTTGCTAAGCGAATATATAATTGGTTAAGCTTCTTTGAACCAGAAATGATGTTGATAATTAATGGGAAAACGCCAAATAAGAAACCTAAGGCAATTTTTGACTGAACTCCTAATCCTAAGGTTAGAAATAATACTGGATAATAGATAGAGCCAGGTATTGCGTAGACCAGGTAAATTAAAGGTTCGTAAGCATCACCAACTAGCTTGAAGTATCCTAGGATTAATCCTACAATTAGGCCTACTACTGCACTAAATGCAAATGCTAAACCTAACTCAGTTAAAGTAGTTAGCAATTGTGGAATTAAACCTCCAGGGATTAAACCATTAGTATTAAACAGTTGAGGAAAAGTAGTTATTGCTGACGATAAAGGAGAAAGAACGTATGGGCTTATTAATTTCAAAGTTGGCAATACTTGCCATAGGACTAATATCACTATGAGGACGATAATTCTATATAATAATTCTTTGACCTTCATTAAATCACCTAGCTAATCTCCTCTCTTAATCTGTCCCAAACATATTTCCTTACCCTAACTACATTATCGTCCTCTATTGATCTAGGATGTTCTATATCTATCTTCACAATTTCCTTTATAGTACCTGGTCTACGAGTAAATAATGCAATTTCCGTTGATAGAAGAGCAGCCTCTTGAATACTATGAGTAACGAACACGATAGTTTTCCCAGTTTTTTGCCATATTTTGACTAGATCTAATCCTAACAGAAGACGACTTTGTTCATCTAAATTGGCAAAAGGCTCATCCATTAATAGTATTTCTGGGTCTACAGCTAATGCCCTAGCTATGGCTACTCTTTGTCTCATGCCACCAGATAATTGAGTAGGGTAATAGTCCTCAAATCTGGATAATCCAACTAAGTCAATATATTTCTGGGCTATATCTTTTCTTTCCTTCTTAGGTATACCTCGAATTTCTAATCCAAACTCCACATTTCCCATTACCGTTCGCCATGGTAATAGTGCAGGATCTTGAAAAACTATAGCAATCTTATCTGGTCTAGGTCCTTCAACTTTGGTATTCTCTATATAAACTTCGCCAGCGGAAGGTCTAGTGAGACCCCCAATTATTGATAGGAGCGTTGACTTTCCACATCCACTAGGTCCTATAAATGTTAAAAAGCTTCGTCTTTTAACCTCTAAATTAACATTTCTAAGGACTTCTAATTTAGTACTTGTACTAGAAAAATATTTATGAACGTTTCTAATTCTAATTATAGCCTCACTATCTCCACTCATTATTCTACTTATGTTAAATAAGAATAAAAAGCTTAACTTAACATGGATTTCGTCTGTTGTCTAACAATTTTCATATAAAAAATCAAAATATAATTTTAGCAATCTTTCTTACGTAACTCCATATTTATAATGTAGTATATTTGCAAAAGATTTATTAGTTTATATTTATTCCTTATTTTTAGGTGGTTTAGTTATGATTAGGACTAAGGTGAGGAAAGCTATAAGTAGGACACTAGCAGTAATCATAGCGGTAATTGTAATTATAGTAGCAATAGGAGCAGGACTAGGATACTACTATACTAACGCATCAAATTCCTCACAGAAATTTACTATTGCAATAACACTTGCGGGATCAGATCCTATACCCTTGTATTGGGCATACCAAAATGGACTGTTTCAAAAATATTTACCTCAAGCTACCATAGTAGGGTTTCCATCTGGTGGTGGGTCAGTTATTCATGCGCTAGCTACGGGCAAGGCTCAAATAGGATTTGTAAACACATTTAGTATACTTACTGCTATAGCTGAAGGTGTTCCAATAAAAATTGTTGCTGTATGGGATGATTCTCCATATACTGCTGCAGTTTTAGTTAGAAATGACTCATCATTTTATAATATATCTCAATTAGAAGGGAAAACATTTGCGAATAGTGCCCCGGGAAGTTTTGATACTGTAACTTTAGAACTAATGGCCGGTAAGTTAGGATGGGGAAATAATTATACTCATGTATACGTTGGTTCTCCTAAAGCTCAAATAGCTGCGTTACTTTCCGGAAAAGTAGATGCAACTATTGTAAACGTCTGGGATGTTCAACATTTTATACAAAGTGGACAGCTAAGAGAAATTTATGTTGTTAGCCAAGATTGGCCAGCAGAGTATATAGTAGCTACGGATAGCTTCATAACTCAACACCCTAATATAATCGTAAAAGTGATAGAAGCTACGTATAAAATAATGCAGGATTATTATTCTAATGCAAGTTCTGCTATCCAATTTATGGTAAAATTTGAGAATTTTACTCAAAGTGAGGCCCTAGAATATTTACATACAGTCGTATATGCAACAAATTCGTCTTTGGCATTAATTAACGCTACCGCACTTAAACTTGCGGAAAGCGCATTGATTGATGCTGGTGTATTACCATCTAACTTTACTAACGTACCATTATCTTCAATATATACAAATCAGTTTGTTCAAATGACAAGTAATATAAGTCCAACTGTGGGGTTAATTGATGGAATTTTAGCAATAATGGAAAACAGAATTTCCTTTTAATCCCTTATTTTTATATAACCTTTTACCGCTTGAATGGCTTCTAATACTTTCAAGTTTAAGTATTCTAATTAGTATTATAATTTTAATCTATTTAAAAATCAATCTATACGACCGAAAATTTTATAAACCTAATTATAAATGATTTTTTATGTATTATGATATAGTGATAATAGGTACTGGAGCTGCTGGAATGTCAGCAGCAGTTACTGCAATGGAATATGCAAGGTTAAATAACAAGAAAGTAAGTATACTGATGCTTGAGAAAATGGGTGAAGATATGTGGGGTGGTAATAGTAGATATACGACAGCGAACATGAGGTTCATTGATGAAGAGCACTTTGATCCAAACATTGAGGAAACGTTCAAAAAGTTTTCTAAGGGAAAAGCAAATATGGATCATGTGAAGGTGATAGCTAATAATGCTGTAGATACTATAAAATGGTTAAAATCATTAGGGGTTCAATTTGAAAATAGAACTGGAAGATGGGCTGGTCACGGTCTTCCTAGGATTGGTCCAGTTGGTGGAGGTCTGGCCATAATCTCCACATTAAGGAAATATGCTGAAAGTTATGGTGTAAAAATTCTCTTCAATACTACAGCCTGGAAGTTATCTTTAGATGAAGAGGGCAGAGTTAATGGAGTCTGGGTAAGAGATGAAAGGGGTAAGAGTTATAGAATTGGTGCTAAAGCGATAATATTAGCATGTGGTGGATTTGAGGGAAACTACGAAATGTTAGTAAGATACATTGGGAGAGAAGCTACGAACTTAGTTATGGATAATCCAGCAACACCTATACATCAAGGAGAATGTATAAACATGGCCCTAGAGATAGGGGCTAAAACTTCAGGTGATTTTGGTAATTGGCACGGCGCAGTGATAGATGTTAGAAGTAAAGCGTATAGGCCGAGAGTAGATCTCTATTTCTTTGGCATTATGGTTAATAAAGATGGTAAGAGATTTATGGATGAAAGCGGAATGGGCGATATTCATGACTCTTTTGAGGTAGCTGCGAGAAAAGTATTTGAACAGCCAGATCATATGGCCTTTATAATTTTCGATAATAAGGTATATTCTATCCCTAACTATAAGTCTCTAGTTTGGACTGATCTACCTCCTATAGTCGCCAATAATTTAGAAGAATTGGCTGAGATGCTAAATAAAGAATGGGGAGTAAATAAAGAGAATCTATTACGAACTATTAGAGAGTTTAATAGTTCTGTACAACCCGGTGAATTTAATCCAAATATTCTAGATGGTAAACACACTAAGGGAATAGATCCTCCTAAGTCTAATTGGGCTTTAAAAATAGATGAACCTCCATATATGGCGTATCCAGTTACTGCTACTGTGCAGTTTACATATGGTGGGCTTGCTACAGATACTAATGCGAGAGTGTTAGATACTAATGAGAAACCAATTTTGGGATTATATGCTGCAGGAGAGATAGTAGGCTTGTACTATCATAGATATCCCGGCGCTACATCAGTTTTAAGGGCCTTAATATTCGGTAGAATAGCAGGAATAAATGCAGTGGATTATGTGACTGAGGAAAAATAAATTTCCTTATCATTATTTTTGTTAACTTTTATTTTTAAAATTTTTTATAGCGTCCTTTCTTTATATACATGGAGAATAAAGAGGATCAACGTAAATTTACAAAAAATCCTCAAAAAAAGTAAATAGTTTGTGGAGCGTTCAGTAATAAATCTTATAGTAAGTATCTGTAGAGTTAACGTTAAAATTGTAATGCTCATTACAGTGTAACTATGCCCTCAAAAAAGAGAAAGTACAAAGAAAATCTTATGATTAAAAATGTCATGTATCTTGAGTTTCCTTTGCGAAAATTTCCCTAGGATTATACATTTTATCTATTATCCCTTGCTCATAAGAATATCTTATAAATGTTTCTATAGTCTTATAATTCTTAGATACCCCGTATGGCCAAAAGTCATCACCGGAGATACTTCTCATGATTTCAAAATCGTTCTGTATCCATGGGGCAAACATATATGCGACACCAAACTGCGATACGTTATATATTTCATTAAACGCAATATTCTTAGCCTCTTCGAATGCCTTATACAAGTTGTAGGCTACCCAGGGATATTTTTCATAAATATCCCTTCTTATCACAATTATGTGCATAATTGGATATATTTCAGTCTTTCTATAAAATTCTATCTCAGTTTCCCTATAGTTTTCAAATAGTCTCTTAACGTTAGACCCCCTGAGAAAACTAGAAGGTGCCTGCGCACTGTATACTGCATCTATCTCCCCCTTATCTAACATTTCTGATAAAGTTTTACCTTGTGGTAATCTTTCGATCTTTATTCCTTGTTTTACTTTCAACATATCTGTCTCTGCCATTCTCCTAGATACTTCCTTATTTTCCAATGGGCCAACATAATAGGTTACTGAATCATACGGAACTCCATAATACTCATTTAGAATACCCTTAATCCAAATTGCAGCAGTTTGTCTCCATTCAGGTACGCCAACCCTTTTTCCCCTTAGATCCTTAGGATCATTAATACCACTATTCTTATTAATATATATTGACCTATGTCTAAACATTTTAGAAGGAAATACTGGAATGGCAACAAAGGGAGGATTAGGCGAATTTAGCGATTCCAAGTACCCTCCAAATGACATTTCAGAAATCTCAAATTCTCTATTTTTTATCATTCTCGAAAAGGTCTCTTGCACCCACAATGGTAAATAATTTAACTCTATACCTTCTGGTTGTACCTTACCTAATAATAGTGGTAATGTTCTATCGTATATGTAACACGCTAAAGTTAACTTTACCCTTGACATTGCAGATATACTACACTTCCTAAACCATATAAATCTTTCGTTAATGTTTAGCATTATAATATAATATATCTAATTAATTCTAGTTAAATAATTTAATATTGTAGTTTAATAGAGGCATCATTGCAAAGAAAGATGTTAAGAATTCCTAAAGTTGCTTTTTAGAAATCTTTCGAAATTAACGTAGTTTAGATACGTTATAAATTACGATAGTTTCCAGATGTATCATGAAGTATTATCAGCTATATCATTTTTTGATTTTAAAATTCTTTTTCATGAATTTATCGTACATAGAAACCCGAAAATCTTATATTTTTTCAAAGCTGTGTTTAAGTATGCCACAGAAGTTAGTTAATGAACTCCATAAACAAGACTATTTTGTGGATTTCGCTAAATCGGAAGGTGTACCATTATACGATGATTTCCATGTAGACCTTTTGCAAGCGAAGACATCATATTGGGAAAGGTTCGGAGTCAATGGAGCTTGGGTGTATTTAAAGGGTGCTTCTGCACTAGACGCTGCGTATATTCTTGATGTACCACCTCAATCTTCTACTAAGCCTCAAAGGTATCTTTTGGATGAGGTAGTAGTAATATTAGATGGTGAAGGATATACGGAAATTTGGTATAACGATGATGCTAATGTTAAGGTAGAATGGAGAAAATGGACTTTATTTAAGATACCTCATAATGCCTTATTTAAGCATGTTAACGTTAGCAAAGATAAAGAAGCAAAAATATTATCGGTAACGCAGTTACCATTAATAATAAACGCAGCAAGGGATAATGATCTAATATTCAATAGTTCACACATTTCTAAAGAATTTTTAGAATTAATTAAAAATAATGAGTATCTTAAAAGTAGCGGAATTATGGAAACACCAAAAGGTGTACTATGGAAAGGTTTTGTGCTACATAATATTGCATCACTAGAATTACCTCACTCAAAGTATTTTGGCTCTAGAGGAACGGGTACGAGAGGTGTTAATCTAGATTTAGGTCCAGGCTTAATGGCACATATATCAGAGATGCCAGCTTTTACATATAAGAAGGCTCACGTCCATGGTCCCAGTGCTACAATATTAATATTAAAAGGCGAAGGTTATTCGTTAATGTGGTACGGTTCAACTAAATGGAGTGAAGCATGGGAAAAGGTTAAAATTGATTGGAAACCAGGATTTCTATTTATACCACCAGATAAGTGGTTCCATCAGCATTTTAATGTGAGTGCAGAACCAGCTAGATATTTAGCAATACATTCACCCATAGGTCATATAGGCGAACAAAACTTCATTCAAATAGAATATTATGAGGAGGATCCAGAGATAAGGAAGATGTATGAATACGAAATGAGTAAACGTGGACTTAAGTCTCAGATGAAGCCAGAACTATATCAAAAGATGTAATTTTTTCTATAGTTATAATAAAAAATTTCTCCCTTTCCAATTTATTAACCTAAGATTGATCCATTGTAGTATGTTATGTCCATTGGTGCTATAGGGGCGAATTCAGTAGTGTAAAAATCCGATAATGGTGGTACAGTAGTAACATTTATTACATGTGTTTCCTGTAAGAACTGAAGTTCTAGTTGAATACCTCCAGGATATATTTCACCATTTGTAGAGTAATAGTCTGTCTTTAAGAATAGCGTAGCTAGTGAAGGTGTGAATTTATAATTATTAATCATGAAATAGTACGTGGAGTTATTGATATTTTCATCAAAATATGTATTTAACATAAATAGTACTTGTAATACTTTGCGAACTTCTGCTGGATGCTGCTGTACAAAGGATTTAGTTGCTACCACCACCCATAGAGGCCATGATTCAGGAATATAATCTACTACTCTAAATTCACTAGTGTTAAGTACTTGTGGTTCTACTAATGGGGCAACTGCAGTAGCAGCTACTTTGCCAGTTAAAACTGCAGCCAGTTGAGCTGGTACAGAACCTACGTAAACCTCTGTATAATTGTTACCCCAATGCTCCTCATTAAAAAGAATATGCATTACTATATCATCGAAACTCCCAGGACCGCTACTTGCAAAAGATTTACCCTCTAACTGGCTTACGTTATAATAGGGAGATTTTGCATTTACTACTATTGCAAAATTAATTGGTGTTGGTTCAAATGTTGCAACAATCACTATTGGCGCTCCTTCTGCTATTGCAGTAACTGCATTATCTTCAACGACGATTCCCATTTGGACAGACCCACTTTCCATTGCGTGAATAACTGCAGCACTACCTGCAGGGAAAAGTTGAAAACTGACAAATGGTAGATATTTTTTAAATGCTCCACTCAGCGTTCCATTTAATAATGGCGCTAAATATGCATGCTCATGAAAATCTACTGTTCCTATAGTTATAGGTATAAAAGAATTTGATGCATTTGATACGTTAGTATAGTAGTATCCTAGTCCTGCTCCTATTGCTACTATAATTACAATTACTGCTATGATTACTGCTAGTGCCCTACTTATAGCTTTCCTCACTTTAGCACTAATCATAACTAAACCACCTAAAATAAGGAATAAATATAAACTAATAAATCTTTTGCAAATACTTTAACGAAAATTAAAAATGCTTATATCAAATAATGATTTAAATTTAATTATTAAATCACAAAGTTAAAACGAAAGCTTTTTTAAGTTAGTCCAGCATTTACATTTATGTCTTATGTAGACATAAGAGATCTAGGAAAGAAACGTTCTTCCTCAGAAATACCCCCAGAAATCTTCGATCTATATAAGAAAATCATGGAGCAGAAAAAGAATTCAAGGATATTAATAAAGTCTAGCGAGATAAAGTGGATAGAAAAAGGGAGACAAGTAGCTAAAAGTGCAAAGGTAATAGATCCTGAAAATGGTTTCACAAATAGTATAGTAAATATAGGTCTAGGTGAAATTCCTCCACATGGTCATACTGGTAAGCACAAGCACACTGAAGCCTACATTTATATAGTTAAAGGAAAGGGATATAGCATTATAAATGAGAAAAGATATGATTGGGAAGCTGGTGATTTCCTTTACATTCCACCGGATACATATCATCAACATTTTAACGATAGTGACGAACCTGCAGTATATTTAAGAGTAATTCCAGGTCCACTAATAGTGAATCTGATGGCGATATTGGCAGCGTTAAATGTGAACTTAGAAGGAATGCTACATCAAGCGGAAACAGCTCCAGAATACGCTGGACCTAAGCCTAAAGTGTATTTCGATGAACTATAAAAGAGTATTTTAGAAAAAACTTAAAAACAACATATTTAAAAAATTATTATTCTTCTTTTTTCTCCCTCATAAAGCCCAGTGCTTTAAAGACTGGTTCATCTGAGTAGGAGAATACTATTAAATTCTCGTTACTATCGTTTCTAATACTATATTTCTTCCATGATGGTATAGCTATCACATCATATGGTTCCACTACGTATTTTTGCCCTTCTATTTCAAATGTTCCCGATCCCTCAAATACTATGAATATTCTATTTTCTGTTCTCCTAATTGGTTTTAACTCATCTTTACCCCTAATTAACCTTATTTTCAATGACATCGTGGGAAATGCAGGAGAGCCATTTGTTGGATTAATGTACTCTAGTTCAATACCATAATAAGGATCTCCTTTACCTTTCCCTGCTAATCTAACTAATGAATTACGTATTAAACTATAAGGATAATAGAACAACGGATTATCAGATGAAGGCAGATGAGATGGCAATGTTTCAAAGGTCGGTTTCACACCTAGGTATTTTGCCATTACATCTTCGTTAGTATTTTCTATCTTTTGATATTTATCGACATTTACATCACCGAAATCTTGATAAAATACTCCTCCTAGCCAATAAGCCGTTATAACATCTAGACCATCAAACCATATGGCGTAGCTACTACCTTCATTATGATGATCATGCCATGTCCAATTCGGTGTCAAAATTACATCTCCAGGTCTCATCGGCAATTTGTGACCTTCAACTATAGTGTATGCTCCTTCAGAGGGTGATTCTAAGACAAATCGGAAAGCGTTAGCAGTATGCCTATGCGTATAGGCCCTCTCTCCGGGTTTTAACATTTGTATACCTCCTCTTAATGTAGGTAATGTAGCAGCGGCAATTGCTGGGAAATACTGTTTTAACCCTGGATTTACAAAATTTATATTTCGCCTTTCTGCCTCTTCTGGTGGTAGGATTTCAGCTAATTCCAATAATCTTTCTTTTGCTAGCTTATATTTCCATACATATGGTACAGCTACGTGCGTTGGCTCTTTAGTAAATCTGAAAACTGAAGTAGAATATTTAGGATGAGTGGCAGCAAAAAATGTCGTTAAATATTCTTTATCAATTTTGCTTATAAAATCTTTTATTTTAGATTCCCATCCTTCAACCATACTAACTCATCTCGTACTTTCCTTTGAAATAATAGCTAAAAAAGTTTATGTACAAACTCTAGTTGACTTTAACATTAACACCATTTATTAATCTATTTATCTTAAAATTTGCTTTCCGAGGTATTTATGAGCAATCGTAGTTCAGGAGGCGATTTTTATTATATCGAGAATGTGAAAAACAATATAAATTTTGATGAAATGTGACAGAAAGTAAATTAGTCGTAAGAGAATCTTCAATATTGACGCCAATTTATACAATAATTGAAAGTTATGATACGAAATACGATAATTCATTAATATTTTACAAATTACAAGAATTTTTTATGTATGAATTAAAAAATTTTATATCTTATTGCATTTATAATTAAGTAAAAACATCTATGTTATAACAGGTACAAATTCGTCGGTATATGTATCATTAGCAGTAATCGTTGTGTTCGTAATTATTCCTAGTTCCCTATAAGTATTAATCAGAACTTGTATAGCAGTAGCATTAATAGCACCGTTAGTTGAAAACACAACTTGCTTAAATAACACATTATATGCATATGATGGTTCCATGATATTCTTATAATAGTTTATCAAGAATTTAACAGTCTCATTGTTTAAATTTTCCTCATATATCTGATCCCCTTTTAGGATTGCCATTACTGCAGCTTTAACTGCGGTAGGGTTTTGTTGCAGGAAACTTTTAGTTGTAAATATCGAGAACATAGGCCATGCATATGTGAAATTATATATCACCCTTAACGTACCATTTTCAATTAATTTAGGAGCATCAAATGAACCTATATTGGTAAATGTTGCCGCACCACTTACAACAGCGGCAATTTGGGCACTAAATGAACCTACGTAGGATATTTTAAAGTGTAAGTGATGAGTAAGTTCCAAATATTCTAGTGCTATGGTATCTAAGCTACCTGGTGCACTATTAGCTGAAGTTGTACCATTAAGCTGAGCCAAACTAGTTATATTTGAAGTACTCTTTACTACAACATATCTTATTGCAGGTGTTACTCTGAATGTTGCTAGTATTACTAAGGGTGCACCTTGACTAATAGCAACTACTATAGCATCAGTTCCTGCGATACCTATTTGCACTGTGCCGCTTTCAACAGCGTGAATTACTGCACTGCTTCCTGCGGGAAAATCTTCAAAATTAATGTTTGGATCATATTGTTTAATAATTGAAGATATATTATTTTCCATAAAAGCCCATGCTGCCATATCTGGATGTGATGCCGAAACAGCACCTATAGTTATTGGCGTTGTAGATATTGGCAATGTAGATGTCGATGTAGTTGTAGTGGTTACTGGTGTTGTTCTCGATGAATAGTAATATCCTAATCCTGCACCAATTGCAACTATGATTATTATGACTGCAATAACTATGGCTAACGTCCTACTTATAGCTTTCCTCACTTTAGCACTAACCATAACTAAACCACCTAAAAATAAGGAATAAATATAAACTAATAAATCTTTTGCAAAGGTATCTTAGTAATTTATTTTGTCTAAATAAATTATAAATATCATATATCACTTTCATAATAAAAGAGATGCAATAGTATACTAATATAGTAAATTACATTAGCATGGGAAGTGTTAAAAAAGTATTATGTACTTTAGCCTTTAACAGCCACTAATTTCATGTTAGAATCTTTATGATAACAGTATGATAATTATCTAAAAATGCAAGATTATGTAAACTATCGTAATTAAGTACTCAATTTTCATTGTTATGAGATAATTTTCGTTGTAACTGATTGTCAGAAGGTATTATCATCATCCTACTCCATAAAATCTCAAATAATTTAGAGGCATTCACCTATAGGTAAGAGCTTTTGCTATTTTGTATTTTCAATGATCTCATAACATATATATTATTCCAAAGAAATATAGTGAGTTTGAAGAATCTTTAACGCATTCGTATTTATAATTAAAGGAAAATACGACTTGTCATATCAAGTAATGTAAATTAAACTGTTTTGCTAAAAATAATATATTTATTTTTTAAATCATAGTGAGTAGGACGCTCTAATGATTAAGGCATCACATGCTTCGCCTCTAACAATTTAACTATTTTTCCATAACTTGTCTAAGGCTGAAGACAAGGTTGAATTTTCCGTAAACACTTATCCCTCTCTCTTGACCTTTATGATCTCATTGTGTAAAAATCGGAGGAGGAGGTTAAATCTTTATCATAATCTTTAACCATAAAATTCCTCTTCTTCGTCTCATGATATTTTTCTTTTGCTACATCTCCCAGTTTGGTAGTATTATTTATTTAAAGTTCAAGTATATTAAGTAACTATAAGCGTATGTTTTCATGAAAATTTTTAAACATGCTAGAGTAGATATAATAAGGTCACATGGGTAAAGGTGATAATAATGAGTTTAAGCTCTAAAAATTTAACTATAAATGGAACTGAAATTTCATTTTATGACTTAGGTCAAGGTGGGGATAAGACCATAGTATTTTTACATAGTTTTAATCATTCAAAGTTAATGTGGATTTACCAATTTCCAGATTTTGTAAAAGCCGGATACAGAGTTATAGCCCCAGATTTCAGAGGGCACGGGGATAGTTTATATACACCCGGTAAGATAAGTATGGAAATTTTTGCCAAAGATATAGTCGAATTATTACAAGAGCTCAATGTAAAAAAAGCCGTAATAGTAGGTTCTTCTATGGGTGGATTTGTGGCGTTTAATATATGGAGAATTGCTAACGATATGATAAGTGGGTTAATTTTGGCTGGTACGAAAGCTCATCCAGATGGGGAAAATGAAAAAAGCAGAAGAACAAATCAAATTAAGATTTTAAAGGAAAAAGGAATAAGAGAATTTGTAAATTCGTTTGCGCCTAAAAGACTTTCTAAATACACAGTAGAACATAAGCCATGGGTGGTTGATTTAGTCAGAGTTATGAGCATGAGTATGGAAAAAGAAGCCATAATAGAGACTTTACAAGCTTTAATGAATAAAAGCGATGATACTAAAATCCTTAAAGATATAAATGTACCTACACTCATTGTATGTGGTAAAGAAGATACATTCACTCCTTGTAATTACTCTCAATATATGCATGAAAATATAGAAAAATCTAAACTAATTATCCTGGAAAATGCAGCACATATGTGTGTAATGGATCAGCCGGAAAGTTTTAATGAAATATCTCTACATTTTCTAAGAGAAAGTAACTTGTAAAAGAAGTTTTATTTTTTATATTAAAAGAATATATGAATATTTTTAGCCTATACGGTATTTGTGAGTGTTGTAACTTAGGGTCTAATTTTAATCATTGAGGGAAACATGAAAATTCTTATACTTTTTGAAAAATATGTACACCAAGAATTTCTAGGTAAATGTGTTAAATTTTCTCTAAAATCAATAATAAATACCTATAATACTAACTATGAAAAGCATAGATTATTTCCATAAATTTCACGATGATATTGAGAAATATTTCCTATACCTCTGTTAAGAGAATAATATGATATTATGATGTAAAAATTCTACCTAATTATCAAACTATAGAAATCTCGATTTATTTATTAAAAAATTTTAATAAATTACTAGCATTAAGCGGTGCAAAATATTTTTATATTCACTAATATATCAGCATATTAGTGGTCATATATGTCAAATAAGCCAGAGGAAATAAAGGATCTTAACATAATAGATTGTGATTCGCACTTAATCGAATCACCAGAGGATTTTAATGAATTTTTAGAACCAGGATATAAACTACCAATGATAGTCAAAGATGTTGAGTCAGAAACTAGATATTGGGTTTTTGATGGCAAGTTATATACTAGACCATATGGGTTTGCTGGAGGGCAAATCAGAGGATTAATAGATCACACTTACCATCCAAAGTGGGGGTTACTAAATCCTAAGCTTAAAGCTAAGAATTTCTCCCTAAACGACATTAAAGGCAGACTTACCGATTTAGATGAAATGGGAGTAGATTTTCAAGTAGTTAATCCTACATCAGGTCTCATAGTATATAATTTAAGAGATAAACATTATGCTGCGGCGTTAGCGAGAGCTTATAATAATTACGTAGCATCTAGAATTAAGAAAAGCGAAACCAATAGAATTTATGCCAATGCCATTGTTCCCTTACAGGACGTAAACGAAGCCATTAGAGAGTTGGAGAGAGTTAAGGATTTAGGTGTCTTCAAAGGAGTTGCTATTCCTTCTTTTGTATCACAAGGTAATTTTTATGCTGATAAACCTATTTATCATGAGGACTTCTTTCCATTCTTAAAAAAAGCTGCTGAATTAAATATGCCAGTAGCTATTCACGTGATTCCCGCGGTATCAGATATGCCCTTTATGTATCTGTTCTACAATTGGCTTCAAGTTAGAACATTTGGATTTTCGCTAGCAGCTATGATAGCATTAACTGGGTTAATTAGTGAGGGATTCTTTGAAAGAATACCCAGCTTGAAAGTTATCTTTACGGAAACTGGTGTAGGGTGGTTGCCATATTGGAGCTGGTGGTTAGATGAGAATTTAGAAAAAATAAATACTATAAGGAAATCCTATTTAGAAGTCCTAGGAATGGATCCTTATCCATACGTGAAGAAATTGGCCTCAGAATATATTAATGCAGGCAATGTATATATTACAGTAGAAACAGATGATGATCCAGATCTTCTGAGACTAGCAGTAAATAAGTTAAACTTAGAAAACAATATCCTATTTGCAACTGACTATCCTCATATTGCTGATATCAACTATTATCCAGATAATCTAAACATATTTATAGAGAGTGTGGCTAAGCCAGCTGGACTTACAAAATCTCAAATAGAAAAAATACTTCAAAATAACGCACAGCAGTTATTTGAACTGAAATTATAAAATTCTTTTTTACACTTCTTTTTACATTAATCTTTATTAGGGTCCAATGGTTTAATAATTTATGGGGTATGGAGAAAATGAGTAAAGGAAGGAGGGATGAGATAGAGATAAATACTAGGGAAAGAATTAAGGTGGCCATTGCAGCAATGGTTGGATCAATAGTAGATTGGTATGATTTCTTTCTAGCAGCTACAGTTTCAGCAATAGTCTGGCCAGTAATCTTCTTCAACTATTTAGCAGGCCCGGCTGCATTAGCTGCATCAGTAATCACATATATTGCAGGTTACTTTACAAGACCAATTGGAGCGTTCGTATTTGGAAACTATGGGGATATGTTAGGAAGGAAGGTTATGTTAATAGTCACACTTATATTAACTGGTGGTTCATTAATAGGAATAGGGCTTACACCTGGCTATGCTCAAATAGGCATACTTGCGCCAGCTTTGATATTGCTATTTAGGCTAATTTACGGTTTTGGTATGGGAGGTGAATATGGTGGGGCACAAACTATAATTACTGAGTTCTCCGCTAACACTAAATGGAGGGGCTTATGGAACAGTATAGTAGGAAGCTCATTGCCCATAGGTAACGCTTTAGCTCCCTTAGCCTTTTTAGTATTATTGGATACCTATGGTATTAAGGAATTTATTGCATTTGCATGGAGAATAGGGTTCTATTTTGGTGCTGTAGTCTTAATAGTAGGAATAGGGCTTAGATATATGATTTCTGAAACACCTCTCTTTACTAGGCTAAAACAAGAAGGTAGAATAGAGAAATCACCTGCAATTAAGTTATTTAGAAAGTATTGGAAAATCCTATTACCTGCATGCTTTTTGAACGCACCACTCATAGCCGTTGCGTTATCTGAGGCAGGTGGTCCAATACCCATAGCATTTGTTCAAGCGCTTAAACTTCCCATTCAAGATATATTATTAGCACAATTTGTAGGTTATATTATCGGCGCTATTTTTACTATTTTATCCGGTTTGGCTAGTGACTATATAGGGAGAAAGACTATGCTATTACTATCATTAGTTACGTCCGTTGCAATAAGTTATCCTGCTTGGCTTCTATTACGGAGTGGTAGCCTTCCCTTAATGATATTGGAGCAAGTGTTGGTTGTTGTATTTTCAGTAAGTTTAGGTACTACGTCTGCCCTTACGGCATTTTACATGGAAATATTCCCAACAAGATATAGATATTCAGGTGGAGGTTTCGCATTCCAAGTTGCTAGCCTAATAGGGTCGGCAATTGCAGGCGTGCTTTATCCAATTTTCCTAGTAACGTATAAAGGTCCCTTAAACGCATGGCCTATAATAGCATTAGGTAATGTGATACTAGGCATAATAGGTATAATAGTAGTAGTGACGCTCATAATTGAGACCAGAGGTAAGCAACTAGAGGATTAATTCATTTTCTTTTATTTAAATACAAATTACCATTTAGATCAAGGAAAAATTTTTAACTTAGCAAGATGGAGATGTAAAATATGAAAATAAGAAGTCTAGTGGTAACTTCCTTAGGCCATTTTATAAATGATGGAAATGGTCAAGTTTTACCTATCCTTTACGCTTTCCTTGTATCCCATTTGAGTGTTCCTAGTTTTATGATAGGCATTTTCGCCGCTATCTATTATGGAATATCTGCTCTACTATCACCTATAATTGTGAGATTAGTTACTAGTAAACCTAAAGTAGGTATTGGAATGGGGATAATATTATGGGGTATTGGGCTTTTTCTTTTAGGTTATTCTGTAGAACTATCTTCTATACCCTTAATAATAATGTCAGTTATTGTTTGTGGGATATCTTCAACGTTTTATCACCCTTTAGGATCTCAGATACTTTATTCGGTCTTTAGAGGAAATGCGGGGGTTGCAATGGGTATTAATGGTAGTTTGGGTAGTCTAGGAAGAACATTATATCCCACAATTTCCCTACTGTTATTCACAGTTCTTGGATTCATGCCCATAACGTTATGGTTAATTGCCCTTATTTCAGTATTCGCATCTATGGTTATATTTCTAGTACCTTTGGATGAAAGGAGTCTATATTCCACAAATAATAAGGCTAGCAAAAAAGACCAAGACCCTCCAGATCCAATTAAAGTTCCTATAGTGGCTATAGTCTTGCTCGCGATAATTGGATTTTTAAGGAGTGCATTTCAAAGATCAGTCATGCAATTTCTACCGTCATTTTTACTATTAGATTATGGTTACCATTATAATGTCTTACTTGGCCTTATGGTCACAGTTACATATGCAGGTTCCATAATAGGACAACCATTAATGGGTCTTTTATCAGACAGAATAGGAAGAAGAACTACTTTGGCAATAAGTGGTGTTGGGTCCATCATTATGTTTCTATTATTTATTAAATTACCTTCACCAATTTTCCTTTTCTTCTTCGGACTGTTCACGTTCACTGGATTTCCGCTTTTGCTCTCTACAGCAGGAGACCTAGTACCTAGGCGCTCAGTGGGGTTTGCCAATTCATTGGTATGGGGTGTTGGTGTTACGGGTGGTGGTGCTATAGGTCCTCTAATAACTGGGATTCTATCACAGTTTATTGGAATAGGAAGAGCATTACTTATCATGATAGCGTTTGCTGTAGCATCTTTAGCCCTAATTGCGAAACTTCCTAAGCCTAAGAAGCAATCTAAAACTCCACTGTTTGGAGAATGAATTAGATGAGATTATCATTTCATCAATGAAGATTTAATGAATCATTTTCATGTATAGTAATGTCTCGCTCATAGTTATTTAATTTATGGAGACTCAATTAATTTGGTAGTTAATCAAACTCACGTTCAAGAACAGATAAGCTTAATTGAATCAATTTATTTTTTAATTGAAATCACGAGTAAAAGCTAAATTTCATTCAAAATAGTGTGTGTACCATTTGAATACTTATCGCTAATTCTACGAACAGTTCTGATCAAGAGAATAACCTTAATTTTCAGATACCCCACAAACTACATTCAAAATAATCTTATTCATTCTTGTTTCTTCAGATGTTTTAACTTGTACTTATTATATCTTGACGTCTTTTAAGATATATGAGCACTATTTTAGTTTGTGGTGTATATGAAAATTGAGGTCCTTCTCTTAATCAGAACTATTCGTAAAATCGGCGTTAAGCATTCAAATGACACACATTATTGTACTATTCTGAAACTTTAGAAAGATAAAGTTTTATATGTAGTCCAAAATTTAAGAGAATGATGATAGTAGGAATGATCCCACGTGCTATTCATACCCCATTAAGGGATTTTTTCACTAATGAATTTATAAGGTGATATATGTGAATAAGGGGAAATTTTTCAGTGGAAAGGTAGGACGGTTAGAAAAAGAAGTTTTGCACATAGTAGATTTAATTCCATTGTCAACATCAAGTGTAGCTCCAACGTTTAGTATTGCTGCGGCTTATGGAAGTATGATAACATTAATGGGTCCATATGCAATAATGGGAGTGATTTCGTCTTTTCCATTCTTTCTTTTTGCCTCAATAATTTTTAGGCAATTAAATAAGAATGCTCCTCATTGTGGTGCATCTTATCATTGGGGTACTAGATTTGTAGGTAAAAAATATGGGGGGTTTCAATTCTGGATAATTACGTTAGCTTATTTCTTTTCCTTACCACCAATAATAATTCCAGCGGGGGAATACACCTTAGACCTATTATTTAGACTCGGTATTATAAGTAGAGCTATTGAATTAAGTGTAATTTGGGATTCGATAGTAGGGATGATTTGGGCAATTATCGCTTCGATTCCACTATTGCTAGGAGCCAAGCCTACTGCTAGATTTACTGAGGTGTTTTTAGCAATAGAGCTAGCTATTTTATCAGCCTTTATAACTATAGGACTTACATCACTACATATTCATGTGGTAAATTCCTTTAGTTGGAGCTGGTTCTTTTCATCAAAATGGTTTTCATCACCTTCCTACTTTCTACATCTCACTGCTACAATGGTTATTGTTGCAACTATTCTCGATGGCTGGGAAATAGACAGCTACGCCTCTGAAGAGTCTAAAAAGCCTAAACACTGGCCCGGCTTATCCGGGATCATTGGTTTAATTTCCGTATTTGTTATTTATATGATTGCGATGCCAATAATCACTATTGAAACACCAATAACGAAATTATCAATGTCTGTGGACCCATTAGCTACGTGGGCTTCTTATGTCATACCGCAGTATACATGGCTAATTGATGTAGCTATCATTACTTCTACCGCCTCATCATTATGGTTAACAGAGTTTATTTTGACTAGAGTATGGTATGCCGCCGGAAGGGAAGGATTGTTGCCTAGTATATTTGCATGGACCAGTGAAAAGTTTAAATCACCATGGTTTGCGATAGCTATCGCTACAATGGCTGAAATAGTTGTTCAACTTCTTGAATTAACTTCAGCAAGTGTACAATCATTCTTTGGATTAGTGTTAACTACCGCTGGAGCCTTTTTACTTGCAGAATTTGGAATGGACTCCATAACCGCAACTATAAAATGGTGGAAACAAAAAGTTACAAGTATAGCAGACTGGATGATAAGAATAATTGCCCCTATAACAGCGTTTGGAATGATAAGCACTATAATTATGGGCATAATAGATGCAGGCCCAGCATTTGGCTATACAACGCTACAGTATGGAATAACCATTTTAATAATGGTGTTACTAGGTATCATATTCCTGTTCAAAAAATTTAATGTCATAACACCAGACTGGTTAAATGAAGAGTGATGTTCTCAATTATGTATCATATGTCATATTGCTAACAGCCTACTGGTTACTTATAGTTACGAATATGTCATAATAGTTGTGTTGTACGTTACGTTTGAGGGATAAGGCATTTAATATACTATGTGTGATAAGTACTAGTATTTCGTGAAGGAGTAAACACTGATAATTTTTAATTATGATTAAATTATTCGGCTTTCAAATAATTTTTGTATTCTCCTTCTAATGAAAGTTATTACACGGATAATATTATACGTGTTCATAGATGCTCTATTAATAAAATGATACTGATGCTTTTAAGAGCTATAAATCGGTGTATCTGTATTTATTATCTATATTAAATTAATATATTATAAATTCTAATAACGCTATAAGAGAGAATAATTCACAATAACTTAATAAGTCTAATAAGTGGAATTATCTATAATGAAGTTAAGAATTCTTTTACTAACCTCAATAGCGCACTTTATTAATGATGGCAACTTCTGGTTTTTACCAGTAGCCTATACTTTCCTTGTAGAGTATAAAGGGTTCTCAGAGCTAGTCATAGGAGTAATAAGTGGTCTATTCTTTTTATCATCAGCTCTATCGTCTCCCTTAGTTACTAAATTCGCAGAAAATAGAGGCAATTTCGTTAATTTTATAGGCCTAGGTATTATTTTATGGGGTATAGGTATAATCATGTTCGGATATGCAACCTATATTAATTCACTAATACTCTTGATAGTATCTATTCTTACATGTGGTATTGCGTCATCCTTTTATCATCCCTTAGGTGCAGCATCATTAGCCATAGTGTATAAGGGTAGTTCAGGAACAGCAATGGGTATTAATGGTAGTTTGGGCAGTTTAGGAAGGACATTATATCCTACAATTACCTTACTTATTTTTACTATAACTGAGAGAAATATATTGTTAACATCGATAGGTGTAGGGCTAATATCCATCTTGGCCTCAATTCCAGCATTGTTATCTAGAACGAGACTGGACATAAGGGAACCTAGTAGTAATAATGGTAATGAAAAATTGACCAAATCTATCAGAAATATTATAATAATTCTACTAATCTCAGCATTGATTAGAAATATGTTTAGCCAAGGAATTTCGCAGTTCCTCCCAACTATATTGGTTGAAAGTTATGACTTTAAGTACGGTCTTAACTTAGGTCAAATATTAAGTATTGCGTTAGCTACAGCAATTGTTGGACAGCCACTTCTCGGTATCCTTTCAGACAAAGTGGGGAGAAGGTTAATTTACGGAATCTCGACAATTGGATCTATAATTTCCATACTATTATTTCTAGTATATCCGAATATTATTTACTTATCATTATTTATATTATTTACATATAGTGCGTTTCCTTTAGTGTTGTCACTAGTTGGAGATTTTGTACCAGAAACTGTAAATGGATTTGCAAATGCCTTAGTTTGGGGATTAGGATCAACTGGAGGAGGTGCTATAGGTCCTTTAATAATGGGATTTTTGTCTCAATCCATAGGGCTTATAAACGCTACTCGTCTTATAGTATTAATCGGATTAATATCGGTAATTGTAATACCCGCAATACCGAAACCTCCTAAAAGATCAAAAATATCAATATTTGGTTAAATAGTATCAAAATCTTCCTCACGGAATTGTCCGCGTATTATTATAGACTTAATGTAAATTCTATGAAAAGGAGAAAAGCATAGATTTGCGAAATCATAAGATTAAGACACTATGAGACTAGAAGAAATCTCTATAAGACGTATACGATCCTTTAAAACTTAAATAGCTGTTCCAATAAATGATTTAATATGAGCGGTCAATCCGTAAAAACAAGGGTACCATATCAGCAGGAGGGAAGAGCAGATAGAGTATTCTTAAGAGGGCTAACGGGAGAATATAGTTTAAAAGAAGAGTTAAAGAGATTACGTTCATTACCTAGAGTGATTAAAGCAGAAGAAGTCCCATGGGTTGATGGTCCTCAAGTCTTCAGTAAGCACATGTTAGTCCCAGAAGACGGTTTAGGCCAGACCATACATATTCATGTAGAAGAATATGCCCCTGGTGCCCGTTCCCAAATGCATGGACATGTTAATGAGGCGATGTTTTACATACTAGATGGCAAAGGATATGATATTCATGATGGTGAAAAACTTGAGTGGGAGGCAGGAGATGTCGTAATAGTACCTAATCATACTGTCCATCAGCATTTTAATGCAGATCCAAATAAACCAGCTAGGGCTGTTGTTATAAAGACAAAACCGATGTTCATTTTCATGAATATGATCTTCCAGAAAACAGTAAAACCTAGACCAAAAGAAGATTTAGGATACACACCTAGGGATGAGCCTGAAACAGAGGGATGAGCAATGGCGTGGGAAGAGGCTAAGAAATGGCTCCAGGGTAATATGACTTCTGATTATTTTCAAGAATTATTAAAAAATTCACATAGATGGCCCTATAAAGAAAGGAAGAAGCAAGTTATTAAGCCCTGGGAAATGCCCTGGGAAGTTACACCTAATGGAATAATAAAGTGGTTAGCTAATGAAAAAATGGATATAGCTATACGTACTTTGGATGCTTATATGCTATTCATACCTCCTTATAGTCGTTCTGGAAAGGAAAGGCATCTTGCAGAAGAATATGTCTATGTAGTTGAAGGTAAAGGATACGACCTACATCAGGATTGTGATTTCGATATTACTGAGCAAGGCTATAATCTTCAGTGTTCCGATGAGATTAAGAGATTTGATTGGAAAGCTGGAGATGTAATATACATACCACCTAATGTTATTCACCAGCATTTTAATGCCTCTAATGATAAGCCTGCTAGGTTAATTGTAGCTATGAGCAGGTTATATAAGTGGGCTGGGCTAAACGATTTTGAGATTATAGAAAATGCGCCAGAATACGATGAGGCTAAGTCCTTACCGCCAGATAAGCTAGTTGAGTACGTAGCAAAAAGATTAGGTAAGTCAAGTTAAGGAAAAAATTTTTAACTTATTTCTTTTAGGGATAGTGTGGGTGTATATTGATGAAAATTTACGAAGCAGATAAAAAAGGTATAATAAAACTTAAAATAAATGGAGAAGTATACGAAACTGAAGTAAACCCTAGGAAGTTGTTAGTTGAGATTTTAAGGGAATTAGGTTTTAAGAGCGTTCATATAGGCTGTGATACTTCTCAGTGTGGTGCTTGTACAGTCATCATGAATGGTAGGAGTGTCAAGTCTTGCACCGTTTTAGGTATTGAGGCTGATGGCTCTGAAATTTTGACTTTAGAGGGATTGATGAAGGATGGGAAGTTACATCCAATTCAAGAAGCTTTCTGGGAAAATCACGCGTTACAATGTGGTTATTGCACTCCAGGGATGATATTAGAGACGTATTGGTTATTAAGGGAGAAACCAAATCCTACTGAAGAAGATATAAGGGAAGGTATATCGGGTAATTTATGCATGTGTACCGGTTACTTGAATATAATTAGAGCAGTCAAGAGAGCAGCTGAAATTATTTCGTCCAAAAAGACATAATTAGATATTTCATATATTAGGTACTGTATGTTTTTACCCTCAACTCGTAACTAACTAATTCCAATTAGTTTGTGGGTATCTGAAAATTAAGGTTATTCTCTTGATCAGAACTGTTCGTAGAATTAGTAGTATTAAGTATTCAAATGGTACACACACTAAATTCCAATCATAAATATACGATTTTTATTCAGCAGGATAGATATATTCTATCCCATCTCCTCTAATTATCAATGTGCCCAGTTTTCTATTTTTTGTCTCGTTTGCGATCTCTTCTGCATCTTCCAATAAGATATTGAGATGATTATCAAATCCTTTTAAGGTTCCCTTTATTTTCACATTACCTTTAACTATAATCAAGACACTCTTATCCAATAAGTTTTCTAAAGCCTCCTTACTATCAGGCATGTTAATCAGCACTAAAATATAGGTAAATTAGGATAATTAATTTTCATGAGCTTTTATTCGCATATTGATCCTGCCTAAGTATCTCATCATGAGATTAAATGGAAATCCTCCCCCCATTGCTTTCTCACGGAAAATACGAGCCATCCATTGCCCCATCATGATAAAATGTTACTTTCCACTATTAAGGAAAAGAATAGAAAGACAATGCCCCATAAAAGCTTATTAGTATGTCAGTAAACTAAACTAATAGCCATGGAGGAGAAAAAGTTTAAGTGGATAGGCAAGCCTATGAAAGCTGTAGAGGATTATAGGTTTATTACCGGCAAGGGAGTTTATGTGGATGATATAGATTTTCCTGGGGAGGTTCTATATGTAGCGATCTTAAGGAGCCCTTATGCTCACGCTAGATTATTAAAGGTAGATGTGAGTAATGCCCTTAAAATACCTGGTGTTAAAGCAGTTGTTACTGGAGAAGACGCAGTAAAATACACTAACCCAATTCCCGCATACGCTGTATCAAAGTTTAAGCCGGAAGAGTACGTATTAGCTGTGAATAAGGTACGTTATGTTGGTGATCCAATAGCTGCTGTGGCCGCAACAGATAGGGCTACTGCAGAGGATGCCATAGAGGCAATTGAAGTTGAGTATGAGCCCTTAAAGCCTGTGGTAAATCCGGAAGAGGCTATGAAACTTGATGCTCCATTGTTATATGAATCCTATGGTACTAATGTCGTTGCACATTATGAAGCGAAATGGGGGGATGTGGAGAAGGCGTTTAAGGAGGCTGACTTAGTTATAAAAGAGAAATTGATACTACAAAGATATAGTTCTACTCCATTAGAACCAGTAGCAGTAGTTGCCCAATACGATAAGAATAACGATAAATACACTTTTTGGGCCAATGCACAAATGCCCGGCCATGTAATGATGGTATTATCACAAATGTTAAGAGTACCTACTACTAATATTAGGTTAATAATCCCCGATATAGGTGGAGGATTTGGAATAAAAACCAGACCTTGGAGACAAATGGTCATTCCAGCCCTACTAGCAAGAAAGGTTACACCATCTTATGTAAAGTACATTGAAACAAGAACAGAGCATATGATGGCGGCTGGAATGTCTGCAGGATTAGTGGCATATATTGAGGTTGCAGTGAAGAAGGATGGTAGGATTTTAGGTTTTAAACTGCACGATATTAACGATGACGGTGCATCTATACAATACGCAGGTACATACGCTTCAATGCACGCAACCTTAATAAATGGATGTTATGATATAAGGAATATAGAATGGACTAGCGACACAGTTTTAACTAATACATGCCCCTCAATGCCTAATAGGGGTGTGGGAAAACCCGGTATTGTGTATATTATAGAGAGAATGATAGATATTGTGGCTAGAGAATTGGGTATGGATCCTGCAGAGATAAGGTTTAAGAATTTCATACCTAAAGAAAAGTTCCCTTATGTAACACCTAGTGGTAGAGTTTACGATAGTGGTAATTACGCTGAGACATTGAGGAAAGCCCTAGAAGTTTTTGAGTATCAGAAGTGGAGAGAGTACCAGAAGGAAATGATAAGCAAAGGAAAATATGTAGGGATAGGTATATGCTCATATGTACATGGTGCCTCGGCTACAGCCAGGGAAATAGAGGGAGTTAGCGTAAAAATAGATCCTACGGGTAAAGTTTTCGTAGAATCTGGTTCACCAGATATGGGTACATCTCATGCGACAGCCTATACTCAAATTTTAGCTGACTTCCTAGGTGTCAATCCCAGTGATGTCGTAATGTTACATTTCGACTCTGAAAGAAACCCATGGACACCTTACTCAGGGACTCACGCCAATAAGTTCTCTGGCCCTGATATAGAAGTAATGGTTGAAGCGGCACAAAAATTGAGAGAACGATTGATAAAATTGGCATCTTTCAAATTAAATGTAGATCCAGATTTAATAGAATTGTCTGATGGTAGAGCTTATCATAAATACGATCCTTCAAAGAGTGTAAGTATAGCTGAATTGGCAAAAACAGCATATCAGAATCCCGGACTTTTGCCAGATATTGAAGCCGGTTTAGAGGTTACTGTAATAGGGAGTACTAAAAAAGCAATGGAAGCTTTTGTACAAAATGCCCAATATGAAATAGGAGCATTACACCAATTAGTAACTGGTCATGGATCTCCAACCGGGTATTTAACGTATCCTAATAGTGTACATATAGCAGCCATAGAAATAGATCCAGATACTGGTCAGATAAATGTGTTAAAATATGTAATAGTCCATGATATAGGAAAAGTAATAAATCCATTAGTAGTTGAGGGCCAGGTTCACGGTGGATTATTCCATGGAATAGGAGCAGCAATCTACGAAGAATTTAAATATGATAGCAATAGTGTGTGTAGTATCTGAATTATCTCTTTGCGAAGTATAAATTTGTTTCACTAAATTTACTCTAGACTAAACTCATTAAATAACACGCTACGCCACGCGAACCGCGTGAACCTCACCCACCAAGAAATCAGCCATCTCCCTCATAACGTGATAAACCCAAAACTTCAAAAGAGCAGCCTTACCTTGAAGAACACCCCTAGCGCGAATCCCATCACCAAACATCCTCTTCACAGCAGATATCACAACCTCAACCCTCCACCTCTTACCATAACCCCTTTTCCTACTCCAATCACGTGGCGACTCCCTATACTCTAAAATAGTATCACGCCTCCTCGGACTAGCCCTATCCACATTAGCCGACCTCTTAGGCGGAATCACAACCTCAGGAACTAGATCATAAATAGCATTAGAATCATAAGCCTTATCCCCATAAAACTTCGTAACCCTCCCACCCCCTTCACTTACCTCCTTAATTACCTTAACTGCCGACTTAACTTCAGAGTTCTCAACCTCAGCCTTCAAAACCTTCATGGAATTAGCATCAACGTGAACTACTATTTTGAGGAACTTTCCCTTTCCTCCCTTTTTCCACTTTGCCCTTATGTACCTACCTCCTTGTTCAACGCTTATTCCCGTGCCGTCGCTTATTAGTTCTACTTCATCCTTGACTTTGTTGAAGTCTAGTTGCATGTTTTTTAGTCTTAGGTGGATTGTCTTGTAGTCTAGGTATACTGGTATTATTCCCATTTTGTATAGTGCTCTCAGAATTCCCTCTATTTCTCTGTATGTGAAGAATACGTAGAGGAAGGCTAGGAATTGGTTGAACATGAGTGGTGCTTTGTAGGGTCTTGTTTTTGCCTTCTTGTTATCCTCCTCTAGAAGTTCGTACCAATGTTCAAACACGTAGTAGGGGAATATCATCTCGTATCTAGTTATGAGGTTCTCGTCGTACTTTGACCAATCTCTAGTGTATCTCCTTTCCTCAGAGGACATGATTATCATTGGTATTATGCCATTTTAACCTTAACTCTAGAGAAACTCCACAAACTATGATAGCAATGGTCAATTACTAACTACGAGCTATGGAGATTATGGAAAACCCACTTCAATGGAAGTACCTAACGTTGAGATATCATCTACAGAAACACCTTCTCCCAGATCATCTCTGGGAATTAAGGGTATAGGAGAAGGAGAGACTTTCGGACCCTTATGTGCAATTCCAAACGCTATAGAGGATGCTTTCCATATGTTGGGAATGAAAGTGAGAATAAGAGATCTGCCAATAACACCGGAAAAGCTTTATAGATTGATTCAAGAAGCTAAGAATAAAAATAAATCATAAACAGATAATTTATTATGTTATCATCCTTTATACGATTGTATTTCTGTTAGTTAGCTATTCATCTAGATAAGAAATACGTACTTTTTATTTAACATTGTCCTAGAAACATGGGAAAAACGTAAGGCTGAACACTGCTATATACCTTTTATTTTATATAAAACTAGTATGTTATTTATTTAACTTCTTATAAAAGAGATGCGAATTCTATAACGATTCTTTATCTTACATTATACTTCTCATCTAGATATTATGTAGTAAGGGATATCGTAATAAATGATACTTAAATAATATCAAAATGACACAGTTTAAATGAGTCATAAAAATATAGTGAAGTTGAATACACGCTTGCATGCTCTCATTTTGGTTATTCTTCCACCTTTTATCACTATCTACATTTCATTAAGGTTTAAAAAATAGTAGTCTATATTATTATATAGACTCTATAATGAGTACTCCCATTAAAATAGTTAATTTTAGTATATTACATGAAGATGGTTGGTCTCCGGAAACTAAAAAATATGAAGTAATAGCCGAATCGTTAAATAAAACATTCAATAGAGGTACATTCTCTTTTTATCTGCTTATATGGGGTAGTGATGCGAAAAAATTTATTGAAGATATAAGAAATAAAAACCAAATACTTAATCTTGAGGTTCTAGGTCTCACTAAAAAATTCGGAATTCTCAGGTTAGAGCACAAGAATACTAATACTATTACGAGTCTTGTAAAGAGATATAGGGGAATAATATTATCCGAAAGAATAAGTAATGGATTAGAAAAGTGGACAGTAGCAATAAATGCAAAAAGTTTGAGAAAGTTCAGAGAGAAACTTAATGAATATGGGGAAATAGTAAACTACAGTGAGAAGTCACCAAATGAAATTACCCCACCTCCACTCTTAACTGAAAAACAAGTAGAGGCTCTGAGATTTGCATTAAGTAAAGGGTACTTCGATTATCCTAAAAAGATAAGAGGCGAGGATATAGCTAAATTATTGGGAATGAAAACCCCGACTTTCGTATACCACCTAAGAAATGCTGAGAAATCTATCCTAGAATTCTATTTGGATAATTTCATAGAAGACTTGTGAAGCTCATGAGTTCATAGTGGTTTTAAAGGTTAAAAACTTTAGAGAGAAAAATAATGTAGCATCCATAATGTCGTCATGAAGCTATATATTCAAATAGACTGTTATTTCCATATCATAACCTCATAATATATGATATCTACTTAGCAACATATATGAAATTTTAGAGTAATTTGTTTTATACCTATATGATGACAGTATGTAGCATCTCTAAACTTCCATTATCAAGTATTAATTAATAATAGTGGTTAACGGAAATTAACGCTTTACTGACACCATTTAATTTAAGATTAGGAAATAAGATTAATTATTTCTTTTTTATATAATTTAACGTATTTATTTAAAATTATGTCTAATTTGATAAGGAGAATTCTTCATAGCCTTTTAACAAAAAGATCATTAAGGGGATTTTCCGTAAACTGCTATTAATAAATAGTTCATTGTCATAAAAACAAACATAAAATTAGGAGAATAATATCTCGTTTGTTAATCAAATATATTAGAGGAATAATTTATGACTAATCTTAAAAAGTAGTGAGGGATAAGAAACATATGAAATTATTATCTTTTTATAAAGGTAGTCCTAAAGACAGCAGAGTTGGCGTAGTATACAAAGACGGTAAGGTAATTGATCTAGTTTCCCTATACGAATATCTTTATGGATATCCTCCAGATTGGCTAACAGATTTGACTAAATTACTTGAAGGCGGATCACCAGCATTTAGACTTGTAAATGAACTAATTGACGATTTCAAGAAGCTCGATACGAACATTACATCAAATTTTCTCTTAGATGAAGACAACATAACGTTCTTACCCGTTGTCAGGCCAAGAAAAGTATTTTGCGTAGCAGTAAACTATAATGAGCATGGTAAAGAAGCTGGTTCAGCCTCCATTGAAGAGCCTTACATTTTCATGAAGAGAGTGGATACATTAGTTGCACATAGACAACCAATACTGATACCCAAAATTTCATCACAAGTAGATCATGAAATAGAACTAGCAGTTATCATTGGAAAGAAAGGTAAATATATTAGTTCCAAAGAAGCCTATGAGTATATAGCAGGGTATACAATCTTCAATGATGTAAGCTTTAGAGATTTAAGGAAGCATTCTTCACCCAGATATAACATAAATTGGCTATACGCTAAAAATCTAGATACAGCATCACCTATAGGTCCTTATCTGGTAACCAAAGATGAAATACAAGATCCTCATAACCTCACTATCAGACTTGAAGTTAATGGTGAAATAAGACAAAATGGTCATACTAGTAGTATGATACATAAAATTCCAGAATTGATAGAGTATGTTTCTAACGGAATAACATTATACCCTGGAGACGTAATATCAACTGGCACCCCCTCTGGTACAGGTTTAGGTACAGGTAAGTTCTTAAAAGAAGGAGATGTAATGGTAGGATATATAGAGAAGATAGGTAAATTAGAGAACAGAATAATGAGAGAGTAAACAACATCGTACTAAAGTATTTTTTAGAAAATCTAAAGGCTATAAGTTAGAAAATCTAATTATATTCTGAGAATTTCCTTGTAACACCACTACTTCGAAATAGAACCCCTATATTAACCTACTAATACGTACGAGTGAACACTTTTAAATTTTAAATAAAAATATATTATAAACGGCAACATACGAAGAATCATAAATAAGCAAATAAGATTACATTAATTGAATGGATGTTTTGGAAAAGCACAAAACTATGAGAATTTTTATCCTCTAAATTACTATATTATACTCTAGCTCTTTCTTTCTCCTTCTCAAATATTTCCAATCATTAAAGCACTCTAGCATTAGGTAATCTTCTGGTAGCTTATCTATTGGCGTAAACTCTTCTTCCTTTTCTTGCTTTTTTCTCAGCTGTAATAAAGTCATTCAAAACCACTAATATATAAGTCCACCTACAAAATTTTAAATATTGGTTCCCTTAGATTTAGATAAGTATAGATTAACGAGGTTTAACAAGAGGAATGTTTAAATTATAATGTAAAAAGAGTTAAGTATAGCTCATAACTCCATTATGAAATCTTCTTCTATACTTTAGAAATAGTTTATTAGAAATAAAATATAAAAAGTTCTCTGGAATAACGTAATCCCTTTACAACAGAGTGAAAATGTTAGGCAAAGAAGGTTGAAAGTAGTCCAACACCTAAGCGTTTCCTATAAGAGACTTAATCATTATATCCTCTTTCTTTCTTTTTTTTAAATAATGAGAATATATATATTGCTTTCTTAAATTTAGCAAGAAGAAAGTAAGGATCTACGAAACAAAAATTGATTTACCTACTACAAAAAATAGTATGATAAATTCATACTGTTGTCATGTAGTTAAAAATTCGCAATATAAGATCTCTTTATTAAGATAAACTTGCAATTAGTCATACTGAAAACCCTAAAAATAATTTATACTTATCTGACGACACTTATATAAGTATGCAAAATTTTCAACCGAAAGATTTATTACTGAACGCTATGAACTAAATTGATCTAAAGTACAGTTTCCTAGTCTTGTTTTTTATATGACAATAATAGTTCTATATATAAAAATTTAAAAAAGAGTTTCTACTATATTAAGTTATGTCTTTTCGCATTTATTTAGCAATGTTATTATTAGTCTCTATTCTACCATTAGTTCCAATATCATCACATACACAACAAATATCATCAATCTATACAATGCCAGTAGAGAATGCCTCTCTATCGTGGAAACTTTTGCCAGAAGGCGTTAATGTTAATTTACATACTTCAGAACCAGCACCTATGGGAATTTCTGATGTAGGCGTTGGTCCAAACGGACCATATATAAGAGAAACGACACAAGTTAAAGGTACAGTTCTTTTATATAATCTATCTGCTGAGAGTACTTTTGGCAATCCATGCGTGAGCTTTCAGCTAAATGTAGTCCTAAATTATCAATTCCAAGGTAATACTTACGCTTTGTGGGTACAAGATGTTGCTTACTATGACACAGCAACTCATCACATTACATTTCTTGATGCTATTTTCAACTTCACCTCTTATAATGCTAATGTTACTGGGGTTGTGGGAAATGGTAGTATATTAGACAACGCTTACATATATTCAGCATCAATTTTATCCCCCGGTAACGATATGGACTTAACACTACCAGCTGATATTATTTTCTTAGTTAATGTAACGACTAATTCATTAGGTCAACCCGTAATTAACTTCTGGTATAATGATAGTTACGGTTTGATTGAATATGATTCAGTCACTGTAATTAATGTGTATAAAGCATCTAACGTATATTTTCTAATTGATGGATATCAATATACTGGATCTGGAAATTACTATGATGCTGAACTTATAATGGGAGGTCCAGGTGGAGGAAGTTGCTCCTACGTATATGATTCCCAGGTTTATTTCAATTTACAATATTGGAACGGACATAATTTCCAGACCGTGAGGAACGCTTATAATTATGGTTTTGACACAGCAGAAACTGTAAATAATGCCAATGTAGGGAGTTATTATTACCCAAGTAACGGTGAATTAATCACTGGAATTACAGCTGGTAAAGGCAATTTAGGAAGTCTTTGGAATCAAGACATGATTACTGAAATAGTTGTAAATACTGGTATCTCAAGTGGCTACGCTTTGGTATTTAATGCCTCATTTTCTTACCAGAACATAATCAATGACCCTTATTTCTATGAAATTCCATTTTATAACGGAAGCTTAGAATTAACTTTAGTCCCTATGGAGTATGGTATTGTAGTATATTCTTCAAGCGGACAACTCATAGGAGAAGCCAATATATATGGAGGTTATGGAGAAATTGCAAGAACTAATGTTGGTCCTTTTAACGTAAATATTCTATCTTCATCCATCTCGGGGACAATAGGAACTGTAACTCTAGAAATTCAAGCATACGGTAATGTGACCCTTAGTGTTAGCTCAAGTTATCCTTATTCCTTACAATCAAACCCAATTTATGTTGACGGTACTGCAACTGATACTCTCACTGTTTATGATTTGCATTCTGGAACTAATTACATTTACGTTTATGCTGAGCTTTTCAATGGTCTAAGCACAGAAATAACGGTTGAATTTACATTATCTAATTTAGTAGTAGTGGAGTTTGAATTGAGCACTGTTGGGCAACGAATGCCAGTATTACCAGAGCTTCAGCTAACTTTCCCTAATGGTACTGTAACTATAATAACTCTGCATAACGGAGAGATTTTGAATTTACCCTTAGGTACAGAATATAATATTCAAAACATTGTTTATGAAAATAATGTGAGATGGGCTACTAATAATATTACAAGCGGAACTATTGATGGTTCTGAAACTTTGACTTTTGTATATTATGAACAATATGAAGTTACGTTTAATTATCAAGTTACTCAGAGTAATTTTGGAAGTCCTACAGTACAGTATTACTCATTTGGTGAAATAGAAACTTCAACAGCACCGGTAACAGTATGGGTTGATTATGATTCTACCTACAGTTACAGCAATATTTTGCCCGGATCGAACAATCAGGTTAGGGCAATAGCTCTTCACACTACTGGAGTAGTAACTTCTCCCGGAACAATCACAGTTTATTATCAAGTACAATATTATGTCACTGTTAATTCTCCAATACCAGTTTTCGCAATTGTTAATAATGTGAACCAAAGTCTAACCTCTGGTTGGTATAACGAAAGTGATTACATTCAAGTTGAAAATATTCCTTACTATGTTTCTTCTAGTGAGAGAGAATTGCCTGTTTCAATTACACCTCAATCTTTCACTGTTAATTCACCATTAGCAGTTAACGTAAAAACGATAACACAATACTATGTGACTGTAAACTCTGCAATACCAGTTTTCGCTATCGTTAATATTAATAATCAGAGCCTAACCTCTGGTTGGTACAATCAAAGCGAAAAGATTAGCGTAGAAAACATTACGTATTATCATAGTAACGATGTCAGATACGTGATTATCTCTATTACACCGTCTAGCAGTATAATTGTTAATTCATCTATAAAGATAAGTATAATTGCTGAAAAGCAATATTATGTCACTGTTAATTCTCCAATACCAGTTTTCGCAATTGTTAATAATGTGAACCAAAGTCTAACCTCTGGTTGGTACAACTCCTCAGCTAGAATTCAAATTGAAAATATTACACACTATACCTCAAATTACGTTAGAGAAGTAATAGTTAAGATTTTACCACAAAGCAATATTACTTTAAGTAAGCCAATCAACATAACAATAATCACACTGACTCAATACTACATTATTGTAAATTCTAGTATTCCAATTAAGGCATTAGTAAATGGAAGTAGTGTAACTCTTAACTCCTCATGGATAAATAAAGGAACTGAAATAAATATTGAGAACTACACCTATTATGTAAACTCAGAAGAGAGAGAAATAATTGCTAGAATCTCACCATCACAAACAATTACTGTTAACTCACCAGTAACTGTAAAAATAGATAATCAAACACAATATTTAGTTACAATTAATGGAGCCTCCTCATGGTATAATTCTGGTAGTATAATAAAGCTTAATGCTAGTGTACCATTTTACATGAATGGTGAGTTTGTAGGTACTTACAACGCGTCACCAGGCTCAGTAATAGAAGTAAATCAACCAATTCAAGAGACATTAGTTGAGAGTGCTAATTACGTTGTTATAGGAAGTATTGTTGGGATTCTATTTGCTGTTGGATTGGCTGTTGGTGTAATTATAATGAAAAGATAAAAAGGAATTTTTCCGTGTTTTTTATTAATGTAGAGAATTTTTAGTTCATAAGATTATCTTTATAAATGTGACGAGTAGATCAAATATTGAAGTTTTAGATAGTACTAGGGAAGAACTCATCTATCCCATCCTAATTTTTGACCTAGGAAATAGGATCATACTTCTATTTTAAAGAGAAGACTACCAGTAATCATTTTTGAAACATTAAAATTTTCTCTCTAGAGAAGATACCATTAATCTTATTTTAGTTACCATATTTGAAATTTCGTAAATTATTGAAAGTATCAACATTGATCCAAAATCTTTATAAGTTACTCTCTTGCTAAGAAGATTGTGAAGGGCCAATACTCTTAAGCTTAATTTTAATAACACTTACAAGTTTATTGTCCTTCGCAAATCACCCGGTAGGAATATCATCACATAATGGACCAATTTACACAAATGCAGTTTTAGGATTTGTAAATGTTACTTCTCTTTCAGCCTATAATTCATCTTATAAATACGCCCCTTATGGTGCAAGCGTCCAGCTAAACGTGGTTACTGAGGCTATAACACCTTATCAAACATATTATTTTTGGTTGCAGAATATAGTCGACTTTTTAACCAATAATGACACTTTCTCTATCGAAGATAATATATAGAACTTTACAGTACCTAATGCCACTATTTCCAATGTTATAGGAGAAGGAAATATATCAAAATATATGAACTCAACGTACTACGTTAAGGGAACATTCTTTATGCATTATAATTTTTCCCTTAGCGTCTTACCTTTTAATAAATGAAAGTTATAATTCATCTGGTATTCTAGTAGACTTTTCTTATCTTGTTGTTCAAAATGGAAGTGATATTCTTCCTCCAGAACTGGTGACTTACGATAAGGCTTTTATTAAAATTAATGATGTAAAGAATACTTTTATTATTATCAACGATTCTACAACTCCAAAAGTAAAAATTGGAAATTATTATTATTGGTCAGGCTATTTAGATGCAGAACTTGTTTGGGGTGGTTTTGCATATGGAGAACACACAACTTTTACTAACATGTCATCTTATCTAGCTTTATATTATTACAACTCGGAATCTGGAAAATTTATTCCCTTTCCTATTGTTTACTCTTATGGAAATGATACTGCAGAATCGGCTGATAATTTACACGTTACAATTTCACCATCTGGTTACGCTTATGTCACTTTGGGAAATTTACAACCAGGACTATTAACAACTCAATTTAACCCGGCATTGCCTTCTTTCACTTTCCTTAGTATTACGTGTTTAATTCCGTTTTATATAAATGGAAGTTTAACCCATAACTTTGAGGGCTATATTAAGTATTCAACTTATATATCGTTTTTGAGAAACTTTTCAGCTAATTCCTCAGCGTTTGCAGTATTTAATGGTAAAAACTTAACTATTTATCCTTCCGAAAAAATAACATTTTATCAAATAAAACCTAACTATACATGGTATTATTTAGTATACATAAACTCAACTTACCCAGTATACATAAATGGAATAGAAACAAATAAGATGTTTGTAAGAAGCGGAGAAACGATATAAATTTACACCATTATTCCAAAAAACGTAACTGGTGTATTTGAAGGTACTTATAAAATTCCACTTAACGATACAATTACTGTAAACCAGCCTATTTATGAAAATTTAGTAACTTACTCGAAGACTGAACTAATCTCCCAAATAGTTGGATATGTGACCCTTCTTATGACAATCTTTGGTATATTAGGATTTATTTCATATTTTCGCAAAGCTAGAAGGAAATTCAGAAAATCCAATAATCAATACTCAAATGAGAGTAAATACCAACCTATGGCACCAAGTTACATTTATCCAAATGGTAATGCTATTTTGAGAATTAACTTTTATGATTATGCAACAATTCTTAACGCTAGATTTAACGGAATTGATTCAACTTACATTTCTCCAAAAGAACTACATCCAGGTTATGATGAAATCCATATCTACTTTCCTAATGTAACTGTTACACCAAATGCACATTATAGTATTACACTGTTAATAAGAAGAGGTAGAAGAAGGTTTATTTACAGAGTTTACGCTATTGGAGGGAGATAAAGAAAAATATTTTATAATTTTGCAGAGATGTACCTCTATCTTATCTAGATTAACAGAAGTAAAACTCACGTCCACTTCATTAAAATAACAATTATCATTTAGTTTGATACGTGAACGCGATAAAACCATATAATATTGTTTTGATATCTTCTCTAGTATTAAGTCTATCTTCATTATCAATGTTCATCTATCCTCTTATTTATCTTTTTGTCTACTCATTTTTCTCTCCTCTTATTTACCCTATAATTGACGTATATAATTGGAACAATATGGAGAGGAATTTATTATCAGTTTATCTAATAAATAGACAAATATTTCTAAACGCTAGCAGAATATTCGCTTCAGCTATTGAAATATTGGTTTCAACAAACTTTGATATTGTTTCACTGATTCCTTTACTTATTTTGGCATCATTATTTTTCTATCGTAGTAAAAAAGAATTATCAACTTCATTATCATAAAGGGTGAACTACTCTGCTCTTACTGACGAAGCATCCTCACCTCACGATGAGGATTTACTGCTTCTTTGGGAAACTTACTATACAAGGTATAGCAGAGGTTTCCCTCCACAGCAGTCCCATCCCTCATAAGTCTTACCATCTCTTTCAGCCCATTAAAACCAAATGTTGATATGAAAACTTTTTCTATAAGGGGGTATCCATCGGATGGGGACTTCCGCCCCCTTAACCCCCATTAAAGTTAAAATTACTCTTTTCCTTTATGAAGTATGAAATACAAGTATTCTTATGCCTTAAATTCTGGAGTAGTATTGGGTGGTTTAGGAACTGGATCAATAGAAATAAGAGCAGACGGAAGATTATACGACTGGACAATATTTAATAACGGTGGCTTTACCGAAAGACATGACATAAGAAATACATTCTACCTTAACCAATTTGATTTCTTTGTAGGTGTAAAAAGTAAGGGAAAGAGTAGAATTCTACAAGCATATGATTACTACTTTGGAGCGAGTCCTTATACAGTTCCTTGGCTAAGACCAGTAAGAGAAGTAGAATATGTTGGTGAACCTCCAATTGCGTATTTAAAATTCAAAGATGATTTTGAAGTTACATTAAAGGCATTTTCACCCTTCATTCCCCACGATATAAAGAACTCATCTTTACCAGTTGCAATCTTTGAGTATTATACTTATGAAAACTCAGATTTCATTTTAGGCTTAAAAAATCCATTTGAAAATGGAAAGATCGAATTTAAAGGAGATACCTTAGTATTTTCAGGAGAGGTACCATCTAACGATCCGAGATATAACGGAAATCTTTGTGTAAGGGTTGAAAATGGAAGTTTCGCAAAACTCGATAATTTTCCACATTTTGCTGAATGGAACGAGTTTAGGGAAAAAGGAAAGATAGTAAAAAACTCCGGAGAAAAATGGGGAATTGCAACTGTTAACGGAAACAAAGTGACCTTTATACTTTCATGGTACTTTCCAAATCACTTAGATTACTACGGTAAAAAAATAGGACACTTTTATGAGAATTACTTCTCGAACTGTGTTGAAGTTTCAAATTACGTAAAAGATAATTTCAATTACCTCTCCACAATGACTCAAAAGTTTCACGATATCCTTTATAATCCTAAAGGAGTTGAAGATTGGATAGCTGATCTAGTAGGCTCTCAACTTACTACTTTAGTAAAATCAACGTGGTTAAGTAAAGAAGGAAACTTTTACATATGGGAAGGATACTATAACTCCTCTGATGAGAGGAAAGACAATAATTATAGCTATTCAGGCGGTCCGTTAAATGGTGCTTTTAACACAGTGGACGTAACTTTTTACTTTATGCCAGTCTTAGTATCTTTATTTCCATCACTAGCTAAGAACCTAATGGAAAGAGTAGAAGCATTAGATTATGGTCCACTTTACGTCTTATATTCACTTTCGATTCATGAAAACAAAACAAAATTCCTTGAAAAAGTTAGCAAAGATCCTTCCATATTAGCTACCTTTGATAGAATATTGGAAACAGTTAAAGAAGTTGTTAAAGAAACTGGGAAAGATCCTAAAGGAAGAATTGGTCATTTCATATTTAGAGGTGGAAAGACGGATGAGTTTGGTAGAAATGACTTAAACCCTCAATTCACACTAATGTGGGCTTTAGTATCACTCTATACAAGCGATGAGGAATTCAAGCAGAGGTTAATGAATAGAGCAAAAGAAGGAATGGAAAGCGTATTGAGAACTCACTCCTACGAAGGATTGATTTACAGTAAGCTTCCATCAGGTTTCGAGTTCATGAGGCATGTTTATGATTATTTCAAATCAATAGGAGATAGCGGTTTTTCAAACAATTTACTTTTGGTTAATGCTATTTTAGGTCAAGATATGTTCCGTATGAGTATGTCAACTTATGATGACTGGTCTACAGTGGGAATAACATCATTTACATCTTTGCTAGGCATAGATGCACTATATATTTTGAATAAGTTAGCTAATGAAAGATATGACGTACAAAAATTGCTTTCTACTTTGAAGCAGTATTTATGGAATGGAGAATATTTTGATAATTGGTATGATCCAATATCTGGTTTTAGAGATAAGGCAAATAACGCATCTCAATTAATTGGAGAGTTTTACCTTAATCTAATTAACGATAGTTTACTTACAAGAGAAGAAGTCAAGAGGATACTATCATCAATAATGAAATATAATTTTAAGGAGGAAGAAGGTGTGATAAATGGAGCTTACCCAGATGGCTATAGACCTTTAATGAGAAGCTATGAAAATCCAATCAAGATTGAAGCGTCAATTCAACAAGATACTCCATGGAGTGGAGTCGAATTCTATTTAGCATCTCATTTATTATACGAAAAGATGATTGATGAAGCTAAAAAGGTTCTAAGAGAAATATACGATAGATATTCTATTGCAGGGAATTTCTGGAACCATTGGGAATGGGGATCACACTACTCTAGACCTTTATCATCTCTCTTAGTTATTCCAGCATACTTAGGCTTAAAATTCGATGGCAAAAGACTAATCTTAAACCCAGTAACTAACCTTTCATGGATCATAATATTACCACAATTTTGGGGAGAAATTAATGTAGAGGAAAAGGACGTAAGGATTAACGTAATTGAAGGAAAAATAGATTTGGATGAGATATTAATTGAAGGAAAGAAGATAAAGGAGATAATTGCTGATGGAAGAAAAATTGAAGGAAAAATAATAGCGGAAAAAGAATTACTAATTACACTCGAATAAAAGTACTGGGAGCGTTAGAATGCAGTCATGAAAATCAGTATGAAATATGCAAAAATAGGAACTTAATAAAATTGTATATACAAAAATTCCGACGTAAAACCCTAGCGAAAAAACACATGTGCTAGGGTTACCATGAGACGAATAGTGACCAGTCATAATGAGCAAGGTAACCTTAGCATAATTAATGCTTCAATGTCACTTGGAATATCTATTGTAACGCTAGGCTTATGATATTTCTTAGCATAATTAATGCTTCAATGTAAAAACATTAAGACTAATAAGCATAGCTTGAAAGAAATAGCTACCCCTCATATAAGTAGTATTAGTATACTTTTTTTGAGTTTGTTTGCTGTTATGAAAAGTAAGGTGTCCTCACGTACTGTTACCCCCTTTAATAAGGCGTGGTTAGAATATGTTAAAAATAAAGAATTAAAGAAGAACTGATTTAGTATCATATCACATACTAATTTTCATGACTACAATGTAACACCTCTGGTGGTGGGCGGATTGAAATGTTTTTAATTCCATAGAGGATTATCAATAAACTAATTAGCCAGATCGATATAGAGAAAAAACAAACTTTCAATTCCATAGAGGATTATCATAGCGAGGAAGAATGGAAAAAGCATGTTGAGACATGTAAATCTTTCAATTCCATAGAGGATTATCTTTTATAACTACTTTATCTTATTCTCAATCAGCAAACACTCTTTCAATTCCATAGAGGATTATCACGTTGAATATCCACCTAGTAAGCTTGTTCAACAAATAGCTTTCAATTCCATAGAGGATTATCTTTTCGTTTCTGAGCCACAGAAGAACGCTTACATGTCAGTTCTTTCAATTCCATAGAGGATTATCTTAAAGAGAATATTAATGAGGTTAGATTCACTACATGAGACGATCTTTCAATTCCATAGAGGATTATCGAAGACACGCTAATGTTACTCGATAGCTATGCAATGAAGTACTTTCAATTCCATAGAGGATTATCAGGAGTTTGTGAATTATATTTACAAAAGCAAGAAAGTTGCTTTCAATTCCATAGAGGATTATCGAGATTCAAGATCTCTACATCTTCTTGGAAGGAGAAAATAGCTTTCAATTCCATAGAGGATTATCAAGTCTTGGATGCCTTGAAGCAAAGTATATTAACTCTCTACCATCTTTCAATTCCATAGAGGATTATCAAATTAGAGCACGAGTTTCTATTGCTAAGTCGCTAATTCTCTTTCAATTCCATAGAGGATTATCCTGTGACGGCTGTTAATGCGATTCAGCAAACTACACAGGTCTTTCAATTCCATAGAGGATTATCATTAAATTTTATGTTAATTACCATATCCTGAGCTATATCATCTTTCAATTCCATAGAGGATTATCAAAACAACATATTAGAATCAATCATCTACGACAAAGAAAACTTTCAATTCCATAGAGGATTATCAATTGTTGATGTTGCAAATTCACAGGAAGTTTGCACTCGAAGACTTTCAATTCCATAGAGGATTAACTTGACAGTGATCACATTCTTATCAGCGTCAACAATATAACTTTCAATTCCATAGAGGATTAACTAGAAATGCAGGATATAAAGTGACATATAACAGGACATCAGATGACTTTCAATTCCATAGAGGATTAACGTGAAAAGCGTTTTACGACTATTCCCTGATGACGTTACTATCTTTCAATTCCATAGAGGATTAACCGACACAGTTGACGATGATGACGCACCAACAGTTACAGACTGCTTTCAATTCCATAGAGGATTAACAAAGACATAATTATCACTAGAAGTATTTTACTGAAGCTGAAACTTTCAATTCCATAGAGGATTAACAAGAAATCTTCTACAAATGTTATAGCAATTATTATAGTGCTCTTTCAATTCCATAGAGGATTAACATATCCAGATAAACGCTAGTACAACTTATCGTATACAAATCACTTTCAATTCCATAGAGGATTAACCTTCTAAATTTGAAGTTAGAGAGGTTCATGAAAGCGATTAAACTTTCAATTCCATAGAGGATTAACAGAGGGTTTTTAACCCTCTTCTTATTTTGTTTTCTCCTATTCTTTCTTATAAGTTTTTCTCTTCCTTACACTTTGTATTTCTCTCTTCTTGTTACCTATTTTATTCTATTCCCGGGTTTTGTTGGGATTTTCACGACTTCTCTATAAAGGTAATTAATTTAGGTTAACGTCCTACCTGTATTCTTATTAAGGTTTAACGTCTTCCACTATCAAACCCGGGAACAAAAATTCAAATAAATTTTATTTATCTATATAAAAATAAATTTATACTTATAACGTCAATATTAACTCATGGTAAAGTCATATTTTGTTACAATTGGATTTTTAGAGACTTATCTTCTAGGATTGTTAACTGAAACTTCAGCCTAGGAGGAAGGATTAGTTCATTATTTTAGTCTCTTCACCCATTTTGGAAGGAGTGAAGGTAACAATAGAAAATCTAAAAGTTAATTCTATTCGTTTGAATTATCCCTTACCAGAAGTTTATGACATTTCATTATCTGATTTTCCATAATACACTTTATCAGTTAATAAGCATATTATTACTTTTGCCGGAACCAATTGTTACTGAGTTATCATAGGAATGAGGATACTAAATGTTCTTCTTCTTTTTATTTCAATTCAAGTTAGTAGAAAGAAATATACTATTTATTTATGTTAGGGACGAAGCTGAGGTTACAAAAGCAATTTCTTTTACTTCTAATGAGATTAATTCATTAATAAGAAACCTTTCAAATGAGGAAATAAAAATGTTGCATTCAATAGGAAAAATAACGGAACAAGTCCAAGAGATCTAGCTGTTGAAGTAGGGAAAGTGAGAAAACTGTGTTGAGTAAACTGTCTGATTTTAAAAATACGGCTACGTAATAATTAAAGGAATAGATCAATTGAACTTATACCTACTTTATCAATTAACCCCTCTTTTATTTTCAATCTAAAAACTTCTCTAAAGGCTTTTACTGGAATAAAATCAACGTAAGGCTTAAACATCACTGAAAAGTCATGAATAAGACTTTCATTCCCGGTCAATCTTTATGAATAAAACCCAAATCTAAACAGGCAATAAAAAGATATTTCATTACTCTATTATAGAGAATTGCGTAAGAGTAATTCAAAGCTAGATTAAACTGATCTACTGAATCTACATTCCTTCCCGGGAAATGACATTTGAGTTATTGCATCAATTGAAAGTCTTGATGAAAGACCTAAAGGAGAATTATCAACTTTTTTAAACTCCGAGATAATTGGCAAAAATCCAGTAGAATCAGAGAAGTCTGAAATGAAAATCTACTAAAAATGCTTTATAGACATTGAGGCAGTATTTGTAAAACTGTGGTCAAGGCTCTTTCGTAACCAATTCAGACTTTTCTTAGATAAGATAAATATCTCTCTTAGTATCGCAATACCATAAGCTACATCTACTATTGACAGGGAGAAATGTCTCCTAGGCTTTATGGGTAAAGTTCCACCTTCATAGCTCCTCCTCTACAGGATCTGAAGCCTTATAAGAGTGAAGCCTCCTAAACTGCCTTATTATTTGCAACTTCATAAATTTGATTTTTGTATAAAATCTAATAAGCGTGGGATAGAGAGAAGAAAAATTTCCTCAAGAAAATTTGGAGTAGAGAGGAGGAGCGAAAATATTTGAAAGAAATGAAAGTATTACTTCCGCAGGAAAAGTTAGGATAATATGAAAAGAAATGAAGGAAATGGAAATTAAACGAGATTTCTTCCTGCTTAAGTTACATCATCTATTCTTACAGTCTTTGTCATCTTCCTTTAATTATAATGAAGGAATATTAATAAATAACAATAGAAAATAACTAAGAATAAAATTTATTTGAATTTTTGTTCCCGGGTTTGATAGTGGAAGACGTTAAACCTTAATAAGAATACAGGTAGGACGTTAACCTAAATTAATTACCTTTATAGAGAAGTCGTGAAAATCCCAACAAAACCCGGGAATAGAATAAAATAGGTAACAAGAAGAGAGAAATACAAAGTGTAAGGAAGAGAAAAACTTATAAGAAAGAAAAGGAAAAAGAAAATAAGAAGAAGGTTAAAAAATCCTCTGTTAATCCTCTATGGAATTGAAAGGTTGAAGAACAGACTGAGGAGGTCGATGAAAATGATTTCGGTTAATCCTCTATGGAATTGAAAGTCAAATAACGACGTTTCAACGTTAGCTAATAATCTTAAGTGTTAATCCTCTATGGAATTGAAAGAAAGTTAAAGAAGTCTTAGATAGATTAAGAAAATATATTAGTTAATCCTCTATGGAATTGAAAGCTGTTTCCATTTTATGTAAATACACCTAGTTCCGCATTAGAAGTTAATCCTCTATGGAATTGAAAGAACGCTGGGTCAATCTGTGCCATTTGCTGGTACTGGCTTAGTTAATCCTCTATGGAATTGAAAGTTCGTGAGTGATTTCAAGATCACGCTTAGGAAGGTTTTCAAGTTAATCCTCTATGGAATTGAAAGCTTATGACATTGCCATTAACAGCACGATTACTACTGTCTGCATTGTTAATCCTCTATGGAATTGAAAGTATATAGTGACAATACACTAAGCAGAGGGAGAATATTTATTGTTAATCCTCTATGGAATTGAAAGTAATGTCATTTTATTGCCAGACAGTCACATAGTAATAGAAGTTAATCCTCTATGGAATTGAAAGATAAGAATGTCCAGATTGAAATGGGGCAACGCCTGGCGATGTTAATCCTCTATGGAATTGAAAGAAACTTAGATTACCGTTTGTTTCTTGCTCTACACTTTCGAGTTAATCCTCTATGGAATTGAAAGCTGGCTGGTATTGGTGTTTCTGGTGCATCCACACCCTTACCGTTAATCCTCTATGGAATTGAAAGAACCCAAACCCTGCAGCGCCTAAGCCAAAACTGAATAACAGGTTAATCCTCTATGGAATTGAAAGTTTTAGGTATTCAAATGCTTTAATGACAACAGGAGCATTGGTGTTAATCCTCTATGGAATTGAAAGATTAAGCAACTTCTCTATCTCTTGTACATTATACGCTTCTGTTAATCCTCTATGGAATTGAAAGTTTAACTCATCTGGAAAACGAGGGTATTTCTTCATGAATTCCTGTTAATCCTCTATGGAATTGAAAGTACTCTGCTATGCTATGCAAATCTTTCACTCTGCTATGTAGTTAATCCTCTATGGAATTGAAAGTTGCAATATAACAGTGCAGGAGTTCTTATAACTCAGTATAAGTTAATCCTCTATGGAATTGAAAGTCTCTAACTGAAGACTCTAACACTAATTACTAAATTAATGGTTAATCCTCTATGGAATTGAAAGTTGACGTAAGCCTTAACATCAAAGATGTTCAGTATAACATGTTAATCCTCTATGGAATTGAAAGTGATACCTGCTCCTGCGATTACCAATAATACACCTAACCCGTTAATCCTCTATGGAATTGAAAGAAATATAAGCGATACGTGTATTTATCAGTTAGTATTGTCTTGGTTAATCCTCTATGGAATTGAAAGATATCTTCTTTTTGTTTTTGTAGTAACTCATGCCTTATTACTAGTTAATCCTCTATGGAATTGAAAGTCTACTAGATACTCACCTTTACTAATTATCCAATCTAGATCCTAGTTAATCCTCTATGGAATTGAAAGGGCGGTATATATTCATACACCTCAACAGATTGCCCATCTGAGTTAATCCTCTATGGAATTGAAAGTTCCTCTAAACTCTCTACCAATTCCCAATCAAAATTACCTCTTGTTAATCCTCTATGGAATTATAATACAACTGATAGAGACTGCAATAATTTTTGTCCTCTTTAACTAAAGTAAAGAAAAAATTAGGCGAGTGTGAATTTTACCTCATCTAAATTTGCGATTAACTTGAAACCCTGTTAAGCCCACTGTGTAGCAGATAGTATTCGTCTGAAAGGTGATTTTAATGTAATCATAAACGTAACTTCGTGTAGTTATAAATAATCATCCATTATTATATAATAGTATAATCAAAGATGAGTATTTCTTTCACATTCATAGAGAGATCTAATCTTATATTTTTTATATATTATAAATATGATGACTAGTAATTAACGGAAATTAACGCTTTACATACACTATTTAATTTAAGATTAGAAAATAAGATTAACTATTTTTTAATATATATATATAATTATAGCGTATTTATTTAAAATTAAGTCCAATTTGATAAGAAGGAGAACTCTTCATCATCTTTTAACGGATAGGTCATTAAGTGGATTTTCCGTAAACTGTCAGTAATAGTATAGTATACGTATTGCCAATTAGTGGGGAATAAATACAAAATATGGTAGATAATCTTCTTCTATTATTATTATTATAAACTACAATACTAATCTTCACAATTTACTCATGTCTCATTTCTCTTAGATAGGCTGATCAATATTAAGGGGTAATGTGTTTAATGCCGTTAAACATTTTTATGTTGTTCTTTTCTAAAACAGTATTTTCTTCTTTGAAGGAAATTATTAATATGTGGTATAATGCTTATTGAATTAGCTTTAAGGGGTAGAGGGGGACAAGGTGTAGTTACAGCAGGAGAATTGATAGTTAAGGCTTTAGTATTAGAAGATAAGTATGGACAATCAATCCCATTTTATGGTGGTGAGAGAAGAGGGGCACCAGTAGTATCTTTCATTAGACTTTCTGATAAGCCAATACTCCTACACAGGGAGGTTTACAATCCAGACGGGGTAGCGGTATTTGATCCTTCTCTTCTTCAAATAGTTAACGTAACTGAGGGGTTAAAGGGTAATGGGTTCTTATTACTTAATACACCGGAGGCTAAGAGAGCATGGAAAAATGAGTACATTGTAAATGCTACTTCTATAGCTAAGGAATTAGGCTTAGTCATAGCAGGTTGGGCTGTCGTTAACACCGCAATGGTAGGGGCTTTAGTACGAATATTAGGTCAGCCATCACTCACTGCCCTAGAAGAAGCAGTTAAGGATCAGTTCTCTGGTAAATTAGGTGAGTTGAACGTAGAAGCAGTTGAACGAGGATATAAGGAGGTGAAAAGAGTTGATTAAAGTCCCAGCCCTTATACCCATAGCTAGGCCTAAAATCGGTTCAGCTGGGAAGACTGGCTTATGGAGAATTCAAAAACCCGTAATTAATTACGATAAATGTACGAAATGTAGATTGTGCGTTATTTACTGTCCAGAGAATACCATAGATTTACTGGAAAATCTTCTACCTCAAATCGACTACGATTACTGTAAGGGATGCGGAGTTTGCGCTCAAGTTTGTCCCACAAAAGCAATTGAAATGGTGAGGGAGGTGAAATGAAATGGTTCAGGCTTTAAAGAGAAGAAGTTTAGCATTAGTTGGAAATCACGCAGTAGCGTATGCGGTAAAGCAGGCTAAGCCCCAGGTTTTAGCAGTATATCCAATTACACCACAGACTACGATGCTAGAAAAGCTTTCAGAGTACATTAGTAGCGGTCAATTAAAGGCAGAGCTGATAAGGGTGGAAAGTGAACACTCAGCCATGGCAGCAATTTACGGTGCCGCATTAGCGGGTTCCAGAGTGTTTACAGCCACATCTTCTCAAGGTCTTCTTTACATGACGGAAATGATATATTGGGCTGGCGGGCAAAGGGTTCCCTTAGTTGCTGCAGTTGCGACTAGAGCAATAGCTGAACCTTGGAGCATCTGGGATGACCATCAAGACTTCATGAGTAAGAGGGATGCCATATGGATTCAAATGATGGCTGAAAACGTTCAAGAAGCCTATGACCTAACTATCCAGTCCTTCAGAATATCAGAGGATGAAAGGATCATAATGCCTGTAATGATAGGCTTTGACGGTTTCATTCTCACTCACACTATGGAGAGAGTAGAAGTATTGGAGGACTACGAAGTTGATTCCTTCCTACCACCTAGAGAATTCAATTTAATCGATTTCTCTGACCCAGTGGGAATTGGGCCCATAGCACAGCCAGATGAATACCTCAAAATCAGATACGATGCCATGAAAGCTATGGAAAGGGCTAAGAACGTTATAGAGGAGATAATGAGGGAGTATGAGAAAATAAGTGGAAGAAAGCAATACGGATTAGTTGAGTGTTATAAATGTGAAGATGCCAAGTACATGTATGTGACCATGGGAGCTTGGAGTGGTGACGCTAAAGTAGCTGTAGATAGGTTAAGAGACCAAGGAGTCAAAGTCGGCTTGCTGAAGATTCGCGTATTCAGACCATTTCCCAAAGAGAAAATAATTGAGTATTTGAAATCCATGAGGGGAGTTATAGTATTTGACAGAGCTTACTCCTTTGGTTCTGGAGGAATTATAGCGAATGAGGTCAAATCAGCACTTTATGGATACAGGGTACCAGTCTATAGCGTTATAGCTGGTTTAGGAGGAAAAGACGTTAGACCCTTACACTTCCAAAACGTAATGGAAGATCTGTTAAACGATGGATTAGAGGAGGAGAGGTGGTTATTGTGAGCGTTCAGCCGAAGAGAATTCCGAAATTCTATAGAGGAAACGCAGCGTGCGCAGGCTGTCCAATACCTAGAGAACTGGACATATTATTAGAAGTACTTGGAGAAAAGACAGTCTTAGTGGTTCCTGCATCGTGTTCAACGATAATAATGGGCGATACCAGCGGAATGCCCTCAACCGTACCCGTCGTTCATAGCGCTTTCGCTTCATCAGCGTCCATAGCCTCTGGGATAGTGAGATCATTGAGAATGAGAGGAGATAAAGACGCAATAGTTGCAGTATGGGCAGGTGATGGAGGAACAGCAGACATAGGCTTCGCCGCTTTAAGTGGAGCAGCGGAAAGAAATGAGGATATACTATACGTTTGCTACGATAATGAAGCGTACATGAACACTGGAATACAACGTTCAAGTTTGACTCCTAAAGGAGCGTGGACTACTACTACGCCAGAGGGAAAAAGGGAATTTAAGAAACCATTACCGTTTATAATTGCAGAACATAAGGTGCCCTACGTAGCTACTGCATCTATAGCTTATCCATTTGATTATGAAGCCAAAGTGAAGAAAGCTAAACAAATTCGCGGTTTCAGATACATCCACCTACTTTCGCCATGCCCTCCTGGATGGAACTTCGATTCCAGTCTAACTATTGAAATAGCTAAACTTGCAGTGGAAACTGGAATATGGCCATTATTCGAGATAGAGAATGGGGAATTTAGACTTACCAGTATAAGTAAGACTTTGCTAGATAAGAAGAATAGGAAACCCGTAATAGAATATCTTAAATTGCAAGGCAGATTTGCTAAACTCAGTGAAGAGCAGATAAAGGAAATACAAGAAGATGTAGATGAGATGTGGGAGGAGATTTATAAGATTGTAAAAAGGTAAAAATTTTTCTTTTTCCTTTTTCTCTCTTTTATTTAACAAATTGTGTAGTTTTTCAAAACTTACGTTACTCTTTGAACTCTCTCTTCGAGTAACGTTCAAAACCAGACAGTTTCCTACGAATTCACAGTGTAAATTGTTAGAGGCGACAGCATGTAATGCCCTATAAATTACAAAAATGTTTCGCCTTTTTAAGGGCGGGGAGGAAGTCAGAAATCAACTTGTATAATGGCTTTTTAGGGTAAAGTTTTCACTTTTAATCTTTTACATTCTGATTTGAGTCCTTCATCAAATGTAGCTAATGGTAAGTTATTCTTCACTGCATGAGATAATATTATCAAATCGTTATAGTGAGATAGGGATAGTTTTCTCTGCTGAAGAATTGATATAGCGTCAAGAATTATTTCAGGCGTTTCCCCAACTATCTCGCTCTTCTCATTCCTTATATAAGCCTTTACATCATCGATGTGAGAGTCCAAGTTCTCCCTTTTCAAAAACCAAATGAATTCATGAATAACTATTGCGGGAATAACCCATCCTTCTAGGTAATCTAACAACTCTTCAGCTTCTTTATGAAATTCTGAGTTTTCGACGTAGTCGAAAATTAGAACATTTGTGTCAATCACCGCTTTCACTTAATCCCTCCTCAATGTATTTTTCAATTTTTTCGACAGTAATTTTTTCATTCAGTGTTATCCTAGGTCTTGTAGTTTTAACTTTTCTGAAAACGATTTCTTCACCATTTAAGTAAACCTCTAAAACGTCACCTTCTTTCAGATTTATTTTTTCCCTTATTGAGGCAGGTATTGTAACTTGATAATTTCTAGTTACTTTAACTCTTTCCACGAGTTACTATCTCAATTACTACTATTTAAGTATTTCTACTATCAAACAGAGTGTTAGGCATGTCAGTAAACACTATAGGTCCCTATTAGAACGTAAGTCGCAACATTCTTTGCTAATGGTAATTACAACATCACGAATACGCTTAAACTTCTACTGCTTTGTATTTTCTGATGAACAGCAGAGTTCACACACATAAAGAACTATTATGAGAAGTGCCCGTATACTAACCATCATATCATGAAACGACTAATAACATCACTTTTAACTTCGGTTCTTCCTCTAATACTCATTGATGAAACTCCCTCCCATATTCTCAATATGATATGGTATTCAGTAAGAGCTTAATCATAACTTCACTATCAATTACTTGGTATAATGGTTCATTATATATAGAGTACGAAGTTACCAACGCGACTAACAACATAACCGCATTTTGTCTAGCTAAGTTAGTTTATGTACTATTTGAACACTTTACGCTAATTAAGAGTAAGGATCTTAATTTTAATCTTTTTCCTTTAGAAAATGCGTTTTAAGGAGAATTAGCTGATAATTTCTAATTTGTGAGGTATCTGAAAATTAAGGTTATTCTCTTGATCAAAAACTATTCGTAAAATAAGCGTTAAGTATTCAAATGCTACACAGACTAGATAATTTCTTTACATTTTCAGTGAATAGCGCAATGTTACTGCTACGTAACTAACTTTTCTGATTCCTTATTAAATTCAATTACTTTCCCTTCATTCAAAAAATATAATTTTTCTGTCATAGATACTATCATGTTAGTCTCATCTTCAACTTCACCTTTGAATAACCTCCACCAATAGTTGGAAAAATAATCGGCAACTTGAATTGGCGAATACATATCTGAATCCTTCTTATGGACGAGAAACTCCTTCCACCCCTTTTTCCTAACTGATAATCCCTCAAATAAGGGATTGTCAAAATAGATGAAAGCTTTTTCCTCTCCTATGATCTCTCTTATGAAATTTTTTACGTTATTTGATGGAGTTGCTCTAACGTGAATTACGTAGCTTTTAAGTGAAAATAAGGAGAGCGTCTCCACGAAAGCTTTCCTCACACTCTTACTGTCCTTTGTAGCGTGAAAGATAATTCTCTTATTTATTTTCTTTCTTGCTTCCTCTATTATTTCATTCATACTTCTAGAAGACACAACAATCGCTATAACCCAATATGAGTCCTTAAAATCCCCTGAGTTATCAATTCCGATAAACACACGGTTCTTAAACACTTAAGATAAATAAGCTCAACTGCAGAAAAATATATAGATGTAGCAATCTAAAATAAATATAATGAGGATGAAGCGGATCCCCCTACGGATGTAGGGGGGATGAAGTGGACGAGAACTTAACTCTTTTATAGGGTAGTAGAAGAGTTTACACATACAGTGAAAAGCATCGCATTTTAGACGTAGTAGTAGAAGAGAGTGTCCAAAGTAGCGGCATACGATGAAAAGCATCGCATTTATTATTTATTGATTTAAGAGAATTTATCTATGAAGAGAACGTAATTTTACTTAGTAGTTTAGGAATACTTCATAGGTCAAATAGTTTGTGGATTTTCTAAAAATTGAGGCTATTCTCTCTATCACGACTATTCATAGAATTATCGTCTATTTTTCAAATGATACACACACATTACTGAACGCTCCGCAAAGGGCTCATTTTCTCATAATTTTTGCTATTTTTATTTCAGTTGAGTGTAACCGTATTACGTCTTTCCCTTCCGGACCCTTACGTAAAAATTTTTAGGTTAACCCTAAAACTCCTTAAAACTCCCTTCCGGACCCAAGAACCCCACTTAGGGTCCGGAAGGAACAGAAATCTTTATATAGTCGAAAAACGAAGAGAAAATTAGCGTAAAGAACGCACAGTAAAAACGCAAAGAAACTAAAACGATAATGTTAGAAGTTTATTTCTCACGTTAAGATTGTAAAAACGCAAAGAAACTAAAACTTAGCTCATATAGTAGTAGATAAACTGCACTATAGGTAAAAACGCAAAGAAACTAAAACTTCTCAGTCAAACCTACTAGTTTCTTTCGTGTACCGTAAAAACGCAAAGAAACTAAAACTAGCTAACCTAGTAGATCAATACGCTGGGGCTATAGGTAAAAACGCAAAGAAACTAAAACTGCTATCCCGATGTAAAAACCATCTGCTACAGTAGGTGTAAAAACGCAAAGAAACTAAAACTTATTAAGCCAGAACTGCGGAAGTTCTTGTACGTTGTAAAAACGCAAAGAAACTAAAACAATAGTCTAAGTCAACTCTCGGCTGTAATTCGTACGTAAAAACGCAAAGAAACTAAAACACTATCTCAGACCTCTTCAAAGAGATACATATATGGTAAAAACGCAAAGAAACTAAAACATCCTTTTTTTTCTTTCTCTCTTTTTTTCCGTAAGTAAAAACGCAAAGAAACTAAAACTTTTTACCTTTTTCTTTTTTAGAAAGTAGCACATTAGTAAAAACGCAAAGAAACTAAAACTCCTAGGGTTAAGAATGTCTCAGTCTGGTTAACTCGTAAAAACGCAAAGAAACTAAAACAAGAGCGTCATCTACACGTATTACAAAGCAGGCTGTAAAAACGCAAAGAAACTAAAACCAAATAAAAGCGGGTAGCCAGTGCTTGCTGCAGCGTAAAAACGCAAAGAAACTAAAACCACCGTCACCGGTGCATGGGTATATCAGTAGCGTTACGTAAAAACGCAAAGAAACTAAAACACATCAGTATTTGTACACTGAAGATAGTAAGCATCGTAAAAACGCAAAGAAACTAAAACGCACTTACAGTTCTGGAGCGACAATTGCAAGTACAAGTAAGTAAAAACGCAAAGAAACTAAAACCCAAATGGATATACACTTACTCTTGGAAGTTTAAGTAAAAACGCAAAGAAACTAAAACTGACTTTCTTTTACATTTTCCTTGTTCTTTATAGTAAAAACGCAAAGAAACTAAAACTTGTTGTGCGATAAGAGCGATTTTATCAGAGTTGTCGTAAAAACGCAAAGAAACTAAAACTTGGCAATATATTTCGTTCCAGCCTACTCTCTAGAGTAAAAACGCAAAGAAACTAAAACACTCATTCTTTACCACCTCTCTATCATGATGTCAGTGTAAAAACGCAAAGAAACTAAAACGGTAGACTAAGATGGAGTGGCAAACAAGGTAGGCGTAAAAACGCAAAGAAACTAAAACTTTCAACATATTTGCTATAATATACCGGAACGAATCGTAAAAACGCAAAGAAACTAAAACATATAATTTCTTTGGTCTTCGCTTATGTTCCAGGGGTAAAAACGCAAAGAAACTAAAACATACATCGCATCCCTTAAATCCCAATCTACATACGTAAAAACGCAAAGAAACTAAAACATAAAGAAGTTAGCAGAGCTAAGACCTTATGACTTCGTAAAAACGCAAAGAAACTAAAACATTAATTAACGCTATCAGTATTATGATTGGCAGTATGTAAAAACGCAAAGAAACTAAAACAGCATAAGACGCAGTAGCAATCGATATGATGTTAGCGTAAAAACGCAAAGAAACTAAAACAGCAAAGGTACTACTGCTTATTTCGGTTTTGCTTGTTGTAAAAACGCAAAGAAACTAAAACATCATATCAGAAACAAGGTGACAATATTCTCATTGTAAAAACGCAAAGAAACTAAAACGTGATGAGAATTTTTATCATTTATTTCTTTCATCTAGTAAAAACGCAAAGAAACTAAAACTCTTTCGTTCTGCTCAATTTCGTTGGATATAATGTGTTGTAAAAACGCAAAGAAACTAAAACTATCAAGTGGTGTATAATCGATAAACACTACATAAAAGTAAAAACGCAAAGAAACTAAAACATAAATAGATTAAGAAATAGCAACAGTAGAAGTTCGTAAAAACGCAAAGAAACTAAAACTTTTTCTTATTTATATTTAATAAAAGTAGTCCACAGTAAAAACGCAAAGAAACTAAAACTGATTTGCGTTTAATACAGATTCACCAAGTGCAGGTAAAAACGCAAAGAAACTAAAACTATTCTCAGAGTCAGGCATCAGCGTTAGCTGATGTGTAAAAACGCAAAGAAACTAAAACTTATTTATGATGCACCATTGATTGGAGGATATTGTGTAAAAACGCAAAGAAACTAAAACATCCCCGAAAAAAAAACTCAATCTGAATCTGAAGGGTAAAAACGCAAAGAAACTAAAACATACTAGTCTTTGTAGTCCCTTTAATCTGACTATGTATGTAAAAACGCAAAGAAACTAAAACCTTAATATTACGTTGAACATGGTAGCGTCATAGTAGTAAAAACGCAAAGAAACTAAAACTCAAAAAATGTCCGAACAAGTCCAAGTTGAAATGTAAAAACGCAAAGAAACTAAAACGTCTTTTCTCTCATTTTCTTTTTCTCCGTATAGTTGTAAAAACGCAAAGAAACTAAAACTCATGCCCGTTGTTATGACACCGATCACTGTCATTGTAAAAACGCAAAGAAACTAAAACGAATATCTGCGGTGAATAGACTAATGTTAGATATGGGTAAAAACGCAAAGAAACTAAAACATGAGATGTTTATTGTATCTCTTTCCTTAGCCTTTGTGTAAAAACGCAAAGAAACTAAAACTTGTCGTTCCACCATGACGATAATGCAATGTAATGTAAAAACGCAAAGAAACTAAAACATGTTCTGGAACTTCTACAAACTCTTCAGGTCTATAGTAAAAACGCAAAGAAACTAAAACAATGTTGAGGATGTTAATTTGTATGTTACAAGGATGTAAAAACGCAAAGAAACTAAAACTATGATGGAAGAAATCCAGTTGAATGTCAGATCTTGTAAAAACGCAAAGAAACTAAAACAATATATGCACCAGATCCAAAAGGAGATGTGAAAATGTAAAAACGCAAAGAAACTAAAACGAAACCGAAATCACGCTCATAAGAGTTTCTCGTAAGTAAAAACGCAAAGAAACTAAAACATTGATATATGGCACTCTCTAAATCTGGTGATATTGTAAAAACGCAAAGAAACTAAAACTAGAACTCTAAACTGCTCACAACCTTTACATTCGATGTAAAAACGCAAAGAAACTAAAACTATTAGTAGATCTGCATTCTTGATGATATGTTCTTGTAAAAACGCAAAGAAACTAAAACTTTTTACTTTTTTAAAATGGGTGCAAAATGAAGCCAGGTAAAAACACAAAGAAACTAAAACCTTGGTAGTGTTAATAATTTCATCAATCAACAATGTAAAAACACAAAGAAACTAAAACTTGAAATTCCCTTTGAGTTTGAAGCTGAAGCAACAATGTAAAAACACAAAGAAACTAAAACGTTAATAATTCATCTGCCTTAGCATATACAATATTTGTAAAAACACAAAGAAACTAAAACATCCGTGAGATAGGTGTTGGCGATATTCCAGTTCCAGTAAAAACACAAAGAAACTAAAACATTTAGCACACCTCCCCATAAAGAATCTGGAACAGTAAAAACACAAAGAAACTAAAACTTGTCGTTCTCTTTAACAGTAATCACATTCTTATCGTAAAAACACAAAGAAACTAAAACATATTAGTTTCTCCCATCTAAAATCATTCTGGTAAGTAAAAACACAAAGAAACTAAAACGTAGTTATTGTTGGTGTTACAGTCAATATTGACGTGTAAAAACACAAAGAAACTAAAACAGTCTGTGTTTTTCTTTGAACAACACGTTTAGGTCAAGTGATTCATGTAAAAACACAAAGAAACTAAAACCATTCTTAACTTCCTTGATTGATGAGTTAAAGAGGAGTAAAAACACAAAGAAACTAAAACATTATACAACCTTCTACTACTATGAACGACGTGAACGTAAAAACACAAAGAAACTAAAACCTTTCTTTCAAAAACTTATCGATATCTGCGACAAAATGTAAAAACACAAAGAAACTAAAACCATGGAATTAAAGCTGAGATAGTTGTGAAAGATAATGTAAAAACACAAAGAAACTAAAACAATGTTGTCTAATTCTTGTTTTTTCGGGGATTCAGTAAAAACACAAAGAAACTAAAACATAATCAGAGGTGAAAAAATGGTCGACGTTGAAAAAGGTAAAAACACAAAGAAACTAAAACACAAAACTGGATCTGAGAATTCTTTATAGTATGTTGTAAAAACACAAAGAAACTAAAACGGAATGTACTCATCATCTGCGGTTGCACTTAAGTTGTAAAAACACAAAGAAACTAAAACACTCGAAAAGCGATAAGTTATTTATTACTTTTTCAGTAAAAACACAAAGAAACTAAAACGAGATGTTTCTGCGGGGGCTGATGAATAAGATAAACCGTAAAAACACAAAGAAACTAAAACTTTCTTTGTGAGCTTCTCTTTGGCATAGTCCTCAAGGTAAAAACACAAAGAAACTAAAACTCTACGCGTCATCACCACTTCCCGTACTAATCGCAATGTAAAAACACAAAGAAACTAAAACAATGAGTCTTGTCGGCGTTCTTGCTAGTTTTCTTCATGTAAAAACACAAAGAAACTAAAACAATAATCTCACAGAGAGCTTCGTCGCGTAACTCCTCGTAAAAACACAAAGAAACTAAAACTCAATACCTTCATTCTCCTTCACACATTCGTTAGTGTAAAAACACAAAGAAACTAAAACAGCTGCTAGAAAATGTTGATGAAAGCGTCTTGGACGGTAAAAACACAAAGAAACTAAAACTTTCTCTCTAGCAATCTTCAGAGCTAAATGAGTGTGTAAAAACACAAAGAAACTAAAACATAAACCAGATGGGCGTCATCTGTCGCCCTTCAGTTGTAAAAACACAAAGAAACTAAAACTTGAATGTTACTTTTGAATCCCAAAAAAGTCATTAGTAAAAACACAAAGAAACTAAAACCTAAATGAGATAAGAAAAATTTATAATCGTAAGGGTAAAAACACAAAGAAACTAAAACATTAAAATATTCAATGATCTGACTCAATACTTCATCAAGTAAAAACACAAAGAAACTAAAACTTGAGCGGTCTTTGGTTTGCTCCAGCCGTGAGAAGTAAAAACACAAAGAAACTAAAACTCATCGCCGAACCTTAACCACATTTTAATTGTTACAGGTAAAAACACAAAGAAACTAAAACGACAATATGAATCTCATGAAAGAGAAAGAGAAAAAGAGTAAAAACACAAAGAAACTAAAACTATTGTTTGAATCGCTTCATTTTTTAGTGCGTCAATTGTAAAAACACAAAGAAACTAAAACGAACCAAATCTTCATAACTAGAATCCTTATGGCGTAAAAACACAAAGAAACTAAAACAATGGAATTTCTGTCTGAATTTTTTCCACTTTGTGGGGTATTTATAAATTATCTGGTTTTGAACGTTTTTACCATGATGAGAATTCAAAGAATAATGTGGATCTTGAAACACTTCACAAAGCGTTTATAGTTATGTAAATTTCACGCTTTTATGGAAACTGCTTTTAATCACTCTTTACTTCAATTATTGCATAGCCAAAACCGGCTCCTCTACCCGTACCTACTCCCATTATTTGCGCATGATTAAATATCTTAACGAAATCTTCTAGAGCTTCTCTGGGGACTTTTTCTCTTCTTATGAATTTAGCGTAGCCAATTATTCCCGGTAACCAGTTACCGTTGTAGTAGTACCAAATTCTCTTCACGTTTTCTAAATTATCATGGGATTCAAAGAACGCGTAGCCTAGTCTAACAATACTTCTCTTATATTTCTCTCTTAGCATTTCATAAACGTTTACAGAGAATATAAAGGGAGGGATTGGTGTGAATCTCTTTAACTTATACTGCTTAAGCCCAGCTAATCTGGCAAATGGATCGTTAAATACGGTAGGCGAGATAAACTTAACTATTAAGGAATTGTAGTTTAACGGGTAATCCACCGGAATTTGCTCATAACCTATTGCCTTCACCTTTACATCAAATTCCCCATATTTGAATGATATTCCGGAAAACAGTCTTCCTAAAGCGGAAATGAATTGCTGGTATAGGTCATCTCTTAAACCTACAAGGAAGTAGTAATCTCCACCAATGCTTATGGATATTTTGCCGTTGGGTTTAGTGAAGCTTTTAGGGTAAATCGCCTCAGAGGGAAATTTGTCATCTCCTCTTAGAAGTGGAGTTATTCTTATGGGTTTTGGAGTAGGATAAGAGGGATTTTCGAAGACTTGTTCAAATTCTGGATTCGCGTTAACGAGAACAGCTTTAACGAACTTACCAGTGTAATCAGCCGTGATGAAGTCAGAAACGTTAATTTTCAGCCTATGCAAAGAGTAAGGCATGAGAATGTGAGAGAAGAGAGCGGTAAAAAACTTTTTGTTAGTGTTTTTTCGAAATGTCGCTTTTATGTAAATTTAGTTCTCTCCTTATACGAATCTTCTCTTCTATGCCACTTAATATCACTTTTCTCTGCTCTGTGAGGGTTATTGCTGACTTCCTCTCCGCCCTTAAAAAGGCGAAGCTTTCTGCCCGCAATTTTTGTAAACTATCTTATTTCGTACGTTTACTTCAGAGAGAATATAAAGAAGTAGCGTAAGTTTTGAAACATCCCACAAAGTAGATAGAAGTGTTTCGTGGGATTATTTGTAAAGCTATCTGGTCTGTAACGTTACCGTTAATATAAAGAGTGCTGGTGTGTAAGCAACATCGCCAATGGGGTCTGTTAATATAAAGAGAATATAAAGAAGTAACGTAAGATGGAAAAACACCACAAAGTATGGATAAGGCCGTCTTGCGTAAGCTACCTAATATGCGAAACACCACAAAGTATAAAGATAAAGGATAACGAGCTCACTAATAATTATTTTTTATCATTTTCAATGGATTTTATGATAGCGTCAACTTCTTCTCTTATCGATTTAATTGAATTCTCTATTTTTGTTAGATCCACATCTTTTGCCAATTGATCTATTTCTCCATTATTTTTAATTTGGGTCTTTGTATCCACAGACAGCCCGCTGTGCATTATAAAGTTCCTGTATTTAATTAGATCTGATATCTTTTTTGCTATCATTTCATCAACTTTATCTTTGCATTCCTCGAATGTGCTCCTTTCCTTATTTGCTCTCTGTTCCTTCTCGATATTTTCTTCATTTGTCGTTTCGTAAGCCCCTCCACCCTTGATTTTCATACAATACGCTATTGGATATTCTCTAGCAAGAGATAGGAATTTATCGTAGTACTTTACCTTTGCGTAAAGGTCAATAATCTTATTAAGAGATTCCAGGTCGTTATTCCCCTTTATACTGTTCATCAAATCCTTTACCCTTAAAGCGGAATAGAAGTTAGATAATAGAATGGAGTTGAAGCTCGACAACTTTGAGTGGGAATACCATTCCTCATATAAATCTCTCAGCGCGTTTACTCTATCCTCAAATTCATCCATATTTTTCTCTAAATTCTTCAACATTTTCACTGCATTAACCGGTAATCCGTTCCTTAATTGAGCCAAGAAATTCTTTATCATTCCAGGGTCATGGGATTTAATATTCTTTAAGATAGAGGAGAATTCTGGCATATCATTGGGATTAATTTGTTTCAGTCTACTAGAATAATCAACGAAATATCTTTCATCAACGTTCATAATTGACTCTTCAATCATTATTGAGTTTCTCATAGCCTCAATAACGTCAGTTAACTCCACGATATTTACCTCCTTCTGAGTCCCTGGTGGTCCCATGACTGGAGCAGCATATACTTTGGAATTAAACATGGAAGCTAAAGCTAAAGAAATGCCAACCAACACATTGGTACCATGAGTTAAGTCCAAAATTATTTCATATCCCTTATCATGGTACTTTTTGAATATTGAATATATCACATTAAAAATGAAAACGGGGTTTCTGTTTTCCGAATAAGACGTTCTTTTCAGCCTATTATTCTCATCCCTTTTGATCACTGCCTTATTGTCTTCTTTTATTTCTAACTCTAAAGCACTTCCAATCCCCGTGTTTGGGATAACATAAATCTCTAATTTTTGTAAAAAATCCTCAATTTCATGAGAATTATATTTTAATTCATTAGCTCTATCTCTAATTAGTTGCTTATAAGCTTCCTTTAATTGATCTGGAGTAAATTTATTTTGATCAAATGATATTAAAGAATCTGGTAACAAACCCACTACCTTATCTGTATTAAATATTTTATAAAGAGCATGTGCTGCGAAAAAGGTACTTTGACTATCGTTGTTGTATCTGTAAGTTATTACACTATAATTACTTATATCACCTGCAATGTAAAACAAAGCTTTCATAAGGGATTCTATATCACGTAGTTATATAAATTTTTAACGAATTGAAAAGAGTGAATGTTAAGCTAGTGTGTGTATCATTTGGAAACTAGACGATAATTCTATGAATAGTCTTAATAAAGAGAATAGCTTCAATTTTCAGAAAATCCACAAACTAATGTTAATCAGTAGTGTGTGTAGTATCTGAATTATCTCTTTGCGAAGTATAAATTTGTTTCACTAAATTTACTCTAGACTAAACTCATTAAATAACACGCTACGCCACGCGAACCGCGTGAACCTCACCCACCAAGAAATCAGCCATCTCCCTCATAACGTGATAAACCCAAAACTTCAAAAGAGCAGCCTTACCTTGAAGAACACCCCTAGCGCGAATCCCATCACCAAACATCCTCTTCACAGCAGATATCACAACCTCAACCCTCCACCTCTTACCATAACCCCTTTTCCTACTCCAATCACGTGGCGACTCCCTATACTCTAAAATAGTATCACGCCTCCTCGGACTAGCCCTATCCACATTAGCCGACCTCTTAGGCGGAATCACAACCTCAGGAACTAGATCATAAATAGCATTAGAATCATAAGCCTTATCCCCATAAAACTTCGTAACCCTCCCACCCCCTTCACTTACCTCCTTAATTACCTTAACTGCCGACTTAACTTCAGAGTTCTCAACCTCAGCCTTCAAAACCTTCATGGAATTAGCATCAACGTGAACTACTATTTTGAGGAACTTTCCCTTTCCTCCCTTTTTCCACTTTGCCCTTATGTACCTACCTCCTTGTTCAACGCTTATTCCCGTGCCGTCGCTTATTAGTTCTACTTCATCCTTGACTTTGTTGAAGTCTAGTTGCATGTTTTTTAGTCTTAGGTGGATTGTCTTGTAGTCTAGGTATACTGGTATTATTCCCATTTTGTATAGTGCTCTCAGAATTCCCTCTATTTCTCTGTATGTGAAGAATACGTAGAGGAAGGCTAGGAATTGGTTGAACATGAGTGGTGCTTTGTAGGGTCTTGTTTTTGCCTTCTTGTTATCCTCCTCTAGAAGTTCGTACCAATGTTCAAACACGTAGTAGGGGAATATCATCTCGTATCTAGTTATGAGGTTCTCGTCGTACTTTGACCAATCTCTAGTGTATCTCCTTTCCTCAGAGGACATGATTATCATTGGTATTATGCCATTTTAACCTTAACTCTAGAGAAACTCCACAAACTAGTTAATCAGTATTAAAATGAAGTTTTAAAGGACATTAAGAATAAAAATAACTAGGAGTATATCAAGTACGTTCTTATTCGATATGTTTCAGAGGAAAAAAATTAAGTAAAAATGAATCTAAATGACATTGTGGGGTTTTCCAAAACTTATGTTATTATACTCTCTGTAGTAAAAAGAACGTACTAAACCATATAAGCCCCATAAGGCATGCTTGATGAAACTATATTCGTGAGTGTGTTGATTAGGTTAAATGAAAAGTAGTAACGCATCAACTGCATCGCACTTGTTTCTGTTTCTTCCTTCACATGCTACTAATGCGGAAGCATAAGTGGATATGAGTCTAGCCATTTCTGTGAAGTTCTCCCATTCCTGTATGTCGTCCCTTTTTATGACTATTGTGAAAGCGTCATATAGATCTTTCATTTTTTTCATAGAAACCTTTTTATCAGAGATTATGATGAAGGGTTTTGCTTTTAAGAACTCTGAGAATTTTACGGGGTTAGAAAAGTATTGAAGACTACCATCGTTTACCAACACTTCTGGATTTTGTTTTGAAGGTGTTTCCTTAAAACATTCTCTCTCCTCATCGTATTCGAAGTTTCTTAAAAGTGTGAAGAAGTCGTCTTCTCCTCCACTGCACCATATCCCTTTTATCCCCCCAGGTCTAAAAGCGAATAGATAAAAGTAGTCTTGAGAGGTTGGGGGGATGTTAATCTGATAATGAGAAGGTTGTTTTATCTCTTCATCTTTATCAAGAGATATTGAATAAAGAAGCTTATATGTATAGTGTATTCCTTATTTTTTCACCAAGGTCAGCTCCTGCTACTAAATTACGTCTCTTTTCTCTATTTCCCCAAATATTTTAGTTAACTGAAGTTATAATTTCATAAACATTTTCCTTATTGTTAGCAATGGTGCGACTTTAATAATATATCCAAATATTTTAATTAAACTTTCACATAGTCCTAAAAGAAAGATGGAAGTAAGAGCAATCTATAAGCAATGTTTCAGAAAAGTGAAAAAGAGACGTAAGTTTCTATTTTGTTGTGAAATACTATCATGTATTAAGAAGTCCTTGCATGATATATTAAGTTTTTAAGGACGTTTATCTTTTTAGATTTTTAACAGTTAAACTATCTACTGAATCGGTTATACCTAACAAACCTATAAAAGGTATTTATTATAGATTAAATGCCATGGACATAAATTTTCACATGAAGTGAAACTTTATATAAGCTATTAGTCTAGAGGAAATTTAATGAAACAAATATACACTTTGTAAAAAAGATAATCCAGGTACTAAACAGAGTATCACGCAAAGTGTAATTCTCACGGAGAGTCTAATATGCACCACGAAAAAGCCAACAACGTAAAAATTGATAAAAAATTTATTTACCTATAGGTGTAAATGGTAAATAATGAATTTGAGCTATTACGATGACTTAATAGCGCTTGTACAAAAATCGCTTGAGCTGGTGAAATTTAGGGAGGCTATTAGAGAAGCTAAAGAGAAGTCCCCTCAGTCATTTATATTTCATTCCATCTCCGTGGGTACATTATCTCTAGCAATCTTAGACGAAATAAGAAACATTGATAAAGATGGAGTTGCTCTTCTAGAACATCTATATAACATCGATTACAAAAGCTTAGCGTTCTTTGGTGGTTTCTTTCATGACTGGATGAAACTTTTTTCAGAGAAAGAGGAATACGAATATAAAATTCCAAAAGAGGCCATAAATAAAGCAAAAGAAATTGCAAAGATGACTGGATTACCAAATTCAGATAAATTTATTGACGTAATTGCTAACTTTGCTGAAGGACCTTTAACATCTAACGAGGAAATCCCGTTGTGGGCCTCTGTAAAGATTGCAGACATGTTAATGATTAGTACAATTAGGGGTGTGAATGACGTCCTTTACTATGCTGAAAGAATGAATTATAAAGATGCGATTAAGAGATTAAGCGGTTATAATTTGAAACTCTCTTACCTTCAAGCTTCTCCAAGGCTGTTCACGTCAATTGTCTCAGAGGAGATTATTCAAGCTATAAACGGTCGTCCATTAATCTCTTATCATGATGGAATAATTTTCTTAAGTAGAGGGAGTGGCAGTAATAAGATAAACTTGAGTACACTTTATAACATTTTGTCAAGTAAGCTTAAAGGAGGTAGTAAAAGCGGTAGTGAATATGAGAATGGAAGAGAGTATAAGAGTATAGTAGAGTGCATCAAAAATAAGGAAGAGGAATGGAGGAGAGCAAATTTAGGAGACTTTTCTGTTTTTTATGACGAAAACAAAAATCCAAAGCAATTAAATGCCTTTCTACATACAAGCATATGTAAATATTACGAGGACATTGTGTCATTATTAGATAATAAGGGAAAAATTGAAGTTGCTAGAAAAATAATTGAAGACTTCAGAAACGATTTGCCTTATGCAGTTATTGCTTACTTTTTTGAGAAGTTCAGCAGTGATAAGTCCTCTAAAGGTTACATCAAGAAGTACATGAATGTAAAAGAGAGGTTTCCGAACTATCTCAAGACGATAGATAAAGATAAAGCCTTGAACAAGATTTTAGAGGCGATAGAAAAAAGGTATTCTTCCGACTCTAACAAAATCGATTTGACATTAGTCTCTATAGTAAAGAAAGCATTTAACGGTGATATAGTTAACGATTTACCTCCCATAGAAATAGAGCCTAAAAACTATTGTATAGTATGCGGAGCACCTATATATGGAGAATCAGCTAGCTTTGGACATTATGGTTTTCAATTGAAAGGAAAAAAGGAAATTTGGATTCCCAGAGAAAAGGCTATGGCTGACATCGATAATGAATCAAAACGATGGGTTGTATGTCCAATATGTAATTATGAAGCGAAATTGATGAGCGAAGAATTAAACACCCCATTTATTATTGTATCCTTTTACCCTGGTGTTCCAGTAGACTTGCTTAAGATCTTGGACTTCCTAACTTCTACCGAGAAACTGTATTTCATAGATGTCATAAATAATGAGAAGTTTAGTAAAATTTTCAGTAACGCTGGTGGTTCTCTAGCATATTCTGAGAAAAAGATCCACCCAGATTACTTAGGGTCTAAAATCGTTATCCCAGCAAACTTATTGAACATTACTACAATAAACACTAGGCTAACTAAAGAAGTGTTAAATGGGATTTTGCCGGAAATTCCATCAATTTCAATATCATTCTTAGCCTCACCAATCTACATAACTGCTAACGTTTACGATTTCCCGTTACAGTCAAAATACATTGAAGTGTCATCTGATATAAACTATTTGTGGTTAAAGAACTTGAATAACGAGAGGCTGTTAATTCAGCTTTTAGCATATAAGGCAAAATATTTAGCACTGACGAAGGCCATTAAAGATAAAGATGATAGGAGAAACTATCTCAACTCCATGATAAGCGATATGGATAGGTTCGCAGAAGTAGACTCCTCGCTTTCCGTAATTGCTCTAGGTATGGCTATAAATGAAGAATCAAGTTTTTTGAAATCCCTTCTTCCTTATACGTATTTTCTAAATCAAGCGTTTGGGAGGGTGAGTAAAATGGGAGAAACTTTCTCTAAATCCTTGTATGTAATTGCAAAAACCCTAACTGAAATAATAAAGGAGGAAAATCCATCAAAACACCAGATAGTAGGGTTCTTTAGAGATGGAAGAGACATGTTTTTTAAATCATCTCTAGCTGAACTTAATAAAGATGATAGGGTAGGAATAGCGACAAATGCTGCCTTAGCCTCACTACAAAACAAATATGATGTTAATGATAAACAAATGGTAATTTTGTTCTCTAATTTAAGGGATGTTTTTTCTCTTCTCTACGATATAGAGTCCAAAACGGATAGAAGTCTCTCCTTGTCCATATCAAATGCATTAGCTAATTGGTTATACGTTTTGTTCGAATCAATTCGTGCGGGTGAGAATAGTGAGTAAGCAGTTCAATCCAGAAGAAGCCTTCAAATCCATATTTGGAATAGAATATGAAAAGGTAAAGGAATTTTTTTCAGATCTATCCAAAGTAGACTCAAGCAACGTAATACCAAGAGGTAGAGTAATCAATGTATATCTAGTGATAAGGGCTGAAAATGAGTTACTAATAAGGCATGAAGGTGGAGAAGACTACTCATACGCCGTTATAGGCAAAGAGAAATATCCAATCATACTATACGAGAAATTACAAAGCGTATGGAGAAGAAAGGAGTTAGAACTATTACGCCATGACTATGACTTACACAAAGCAGATATAGACAAAATAAGGGACAAAAGCGACGAATGGCAATGTGCATTAAGGCCTAGCGCTTCCGTCAAGGGTGGAAAACAAGATAACGTAGAGGAAAAGATTGGGGGTCAATGTGGTGAATGCCCAGACTGCATGACATTTGGTTATGCGGTGAGAGAAGGAGCAAAATACAATGTAAAGAGCAGAATTGAAGGAGATTTACTCATAGCAACTCTACCAGACACAAAGACAATAGTGCTTAGAACTCATAATGCAGTAGATGATGTTTCAAAAACAACCAAAATTGGTAGAGATGAAGAAGGGACTTCAACTGGTGCATTATACGTATACTCTTTAGTCAGAGAAAACACACTATTTGTTGGTAAAATTGCCATGAAAGATATTAGTATAAATGACTTCCTATTGAAAATGGCAACACTTTCAATAGTAACTAAAATTGGAGGTAGGACTACTCATTACGGAAACATAAAAATACACATACCAGCAGTTGTCTTCTCAACTTTTGAGGTGTCATCAAGCTACGACATCTTTACAAGAGTTAAAGGAAAAGAAAGCGTAGAAGAAGTTATGCCAGAAATAAAAAAATACCTTGAGGATAAGAAAAAAGGTATAGTAGTAACTTCTGATAGAGATGATTTTGCTGAGAAAATAAGACAAACCATAGTTGACGAAAAGGGTCTTATCATTCACGATATAGTTGCCAAGGCATGGCAAGAGGGACTTAACTTCAAGAAGTCAATAGAGAGGGAAGTTGGATCAGATAAGAAAAAAGAAGGTAAAAGGGGTAAGTAGATGATTTACAAAGTCACTCTTAAGGTTGAAGGTATTCTCATTTTTTCCTCTGAGGTTAGACCAGCAATAATTCAAGGTGACCCTTTAGGTTCTTACATTACGCCCTTACCTTACATTCACAATTACCCCCTAATATATGGTATAATAGGCAAAAGCTCAGAAGCCTATTTCGTAATTCCTTCCATGCATTTAGCTAATTATACTGAGAGAGGTGGTGAAACTGAATTAAATTATACCAGTGTGAAGGCTGTAATTGAAGAGGCTAAAAAAGGGAAAGGCTTTTACATTTATCCGGCAATACCTAAAAAGATAATAACGTCCTCGTTCTTAATGTCTTCTGAAAGCTGGACTTACTGGTTACTTAGAGGGAAAACAAAAAATGTCTTTCCAAGATTAACGAGTTATACCGCATTCATGCCAGAGAGTGAGTTCGTAACATATATGGTAAGCAAGAAGGGCTTCATTCCACCAGAGTGGATAAGGATTGGAAAGAAGAGATGGGGAATAATGAGAGTTGAAGTAGAAGAAGTTAAACTTCAGAAAAAAGAGAAGAAGAGCGATTGTTTAACCTCAATACCAGTAAACTTTAAGGATACTACTGAGTTTGGCTACGAGGTAAAAAGCTTCTCTAAAGTACTAGAAACGCCTTCATCTGAAGAAGGGCTAATAGGTTGGGTAACACTTGAAGAGTGTTGGAATGTAGTTGGTAAAGTGAATCAGGAGACAGTAAACCTTGAATTACCATTCCCTAACGAGAGCTTCATAAGTGAGGACTAAGGTTTCTTAAGCATTAATTCCTAAGCCCTAAGTCTCTAATTACACTATTAGTTTGACACACAACTTGACGTGATAAAATGATCACCACTCATAAATACATAATACCACCAGTTTACATAGAAAGCGGAGAAATAAGCTTAAATGGAATTAGGCTTAGAAGATTTCAAGAAGAGCTTTACTACGAACTCAAAAATCACGATAAGATTTGTCTAAAAGCCCCTACTGGATCTGGCAAAACATTCACGATATTCACTTTGCTCTTTCACGCCTGGAAGTTAAGAAGGCCAATTATTGGATTATACCCCTCTAGAGAATTAGTAAAAGATCAGTCAAAGTCAGTGGTTGAGACTCTCAAGAAAATGGGTTTAACTGAGGTGAAAGACGCCTGCACCTCTTCTGAAGGAAAAAGTCACGACGCCTGCACAGTGTTTAAGGGTAAACTAGAGTTAACAAAAAACGGTAAGGTGATTGACGTAGTTGAAGGAGAAATAGACGTGGTTACATTAACGAGTGAGACCAGTAATGACGTCTTTCAATTTCTTGATAACTATCAACCATTCCAGGATGGGGTTACAAGATACTTAATCCTCCTCACTGTGCCAGAGTACCCCTACATGTATATTACTCACTTAGGAGTAATGAAATCCTTTGGCACAATAATTGAGGCAGTGGTAAAGGGAAATCCAGAGGCTATTAAAGGTAAAAAAACAGAGGCTAGTATGATTTTCAACAAATTCGCTCTTCTCTTTAACGGTTATTACTTCATTGACGAGTTTCATCTTTACACTGGTCTCTCTCGTTCTTCCCTCAAACTTCTAGTGAAAATGATTGATGATTACAACGTAAACAGAAAGCCAAAATACGTTTTCTCGTCAGCAACACCAGTAAACGTTGAATGCGAGAAAACAATTGAAGTTAAACCTTCATCACAAGGAGATCAAATAAGGAAAGAGAACTTAGTTGTTTTTCACTTAACTACTTCAGACCCACAAGAGGAAATAGTTAAGAACGTTGATGAGCTCTTAGCAAACGTAAATGGAAAAGTTGGAATAATTGTTGACAGAGTTTATTATATTGTAGAATTGTGTGATAAAATTCAAGCAAGTGTAGTTTGGGGTTTGGATAACGTTTATGGTAAGTGTTACAAGAGCAATGACATTAGAAATGAGAAAATAATAGTTGGGAATCACGCAATTTCCTTTGGCATTGATATTCCAAACCTTGATTTCGGAATAATTCACGCTCACGACGTGGAAACTTTAATTCAAAGAGTTGGAAGATTTGGAAGACATGGAACTGGAAGAGCTGAAATTCATATATTCTTAAAAGCACCAGCAATAAGCTTCCCTTCAAGCGTGGATTACCTTGGCTTTCTTTCCCTTGCTGAAAAAATGTATAAGAAAAGAGTTGATGACAAACTTGATCAAATTGAGTTCGCTAAAATTAGGGAAGAGGTAGTATTTAACGTGTATCTCACTTTGAAGAAATTAGCAAATAGTCAAAACGTTGAATTAACAAAGATGAACGTAGATTTACCTACAATTACGGATGCTAATGAATACTTCAACATATTTGCCTTTAGACCGGGCGGAATTAAAGGTAGGTGGTGTAATAATAAAGACAAGACAGACGATTTCTTTACGTTAATCAGAAACTTTGAGTATGATTATGAAAATGATTGCTTTAAAGATATCCCGCTAAAGCAAATCCCAGAAATCGTTATCAACGCGGGTAGTCTCAAAGGGTTTGAGAACAAATTAATGAAAGTAGAGAATTTCTTTAAACGAACCCACGCAAGAATTATACTTAGGAGTGATGGAGGAAGAGGAAAAAGGAAAATTGAGTTAGGCAGAATTAGGCCATTAAACGACGCCTTTGTAATTCCACTAAAACATGATTTATGGAAGAACTTCTCCGACATTGCTAGGCTAGTTTCAACATATGCCCCAGCTATCGTAGCGTGTGAGGGAATAAACAAAGTTGAGTGCGAGAACGTCAACGCTTTATTACTCTTCTTGTGATAAAGGTGTAAAAACAGTTTGCTCACGGTTTCGGTGATTTTAACGAATATATTAACCATGACCTATATAAAGTACGCTTTTTGCGTAGTTAACAAGAACAAATGTGATTTCCATTTAACTAATGGCTTTAGTACTACAGTCTACTGAAGATTACAAAGTTCTGTGGACGTTTGAAATCATAATTTGTAATTATTCTGTGTAATATCTGAATTGCTCTTTACAAAGTGTATATTTGTTTCATTAAATTTCCTCTAGACTAAATTCATCAAGTAACATGTTACGTCATGAGAACATGAACCTCATTCACCAAGAAATCAGCAATCATAACGTGATAAAGCCAGAACTTCAAAAGAGCAGCCTTACCTTGAAGAATCTCCTTAATCGCAGACTTAACCTTAGGAATCTCGTCCTTCAAACATGGAATTAGCATTAACGTGAACTACTATTTTGAGGAACCTTCTCTTTCCTTCCTTTTTCCACTTTGCCCTTATGTACCTCCATGCTTATTCCCGTACCGTCGCTTATTAGTTCTACTTCATCCTTGACTTTGTCGTAGTCTAGTTGCATGTTTTTTTAGTCTTTAAGTGTATTGTCTTGTAGTCGAGGTAAACCAATTTCGCGGAGCGCTCGAATACGTAGTAGGGGAAAATTATCTCATATCTCGTTGTGAGGTTTTCGTCGTACTTTGGCCAATCTCTAGTATATTTCCTTATTCTCAGGGGAGATGATTATCATTGTCGGTATTATGACACTTTAACATAAACTCTTAAGAAACTTCACAAACTAAGTTTAGTGAGTATACATTATGTATTATCATTCTTTTTTCCATCCTAATCTTTTAATAAAAAAGTTTAATGTTATTAGATGGTAAGACAAAGAACCTATCTCAAAGAGAGATACAGAATCTATTTACTTTACTTTGGTAGTATTGGATTGCAATCATGAAAATCGACAAATAATACAAGCTAAATTGTAATCCATATAATCTTCTATTATTTATCTTATAATACTCGCTGAGAGAATATTATGTCAGTATTTGAATATCTACACGAAACAACTCTTCGTGTATACAATTTCTTTATGTTTTTGATTTTCTGCATACTACATTCTAATTTTCATGACTGCATTTCAACATTCCCTTTACTTTCAATCTAACAGCCTCTTATATTTCCAATTCTTTTACATATCTATACTTTTTGATCCAACCAGAAGTATGAACTCTAAATATGTCAAAATGTTAGCATTTAGATAGCTAACTTTATTCGTTATTTAAAAAAAAAGCGAAAATTGAATTGCCTTACTCACCGCCCCTTTTCTCAAAACATCTATTCAACTAAAATCTTTAGGTCTGTAAATATATGGTGTAAAAGACTTATATTCCATGATACTTTTCTTTAGCTCATTTGCTTTAACGTACACTACTCCCCTTATCTTTCTCTTAATCATCATTTCGTAAAAGTTCTTAGTTAATATAGTAAGCGAAGAGGAATTCAAGTACCCCCTCTTATCCAAACTAATCGGAAACCCTTTTCTTATCGTAGTAATTACGACGTGAATCGCAAAAGGCTTAAACATTTCAGAGAAATCATAAGTCAAAGAATATTTTCCAGGTGAGTTAGAATGCATAAGACCGTAAAATGGATCAAGGCCCACTGAGACCAACGCATGAGTACATATTGAATAAACTAACGAGTAAACGTAGTCAATAGCCCTATTTATAACGTCATCATTTCTAGGCTTTCTCCCGGGAAAATCTGAAGGAAGAAATTTCCTTAACTCCTCCCACATCTTTCTACTCAATTCAGCTTCTATAACCCTTAACTCATCAACATCTTTAGCTGAATCTATTTTTTCCGTAGATGGGACAGAATCTAAGCTCACCTTATTTAAATATGCGAAGTGCTTAGCCACATTTATCATCCCCTTTATCTTCCCCTCAATAAAACGCTTAGCTACGAGCAAAGCAAATGAATCCGAAATGGTGTACTGAGATTTCCTAATAGAGGAAATAGAAGTCAAGAAAGGTGGAACCAAAACCACATCAGTTTTCTTACCATGAATGAGGACAGGGGCGTTAATTGAAGAGAGAAAGAGCAAAGTACCAGAATCCAGCTCAACCTCACTTCCTATAATCACCAGAAGATCTAAATCCAAAGTACTAAACTGTCTTTGCCCTTTAGAAGTCGTTATAACTATATCTGAACCTTTTCTTGTAATTTTTGACTTTTTTACAATAAGAATCATAAAAGAGAAATAGAAGATGGATTATAAAAAGTTTACTCTTTTTGCTAAACTTAGTATATACCCGTAACGTCGTCATATGGGCATAAAATAATAACCTTATATTTCCACTATTCGAACACGCGGTAAGGGAAAATCATCTCATACCTCATTATGAGGTTTTCGTCATACTTTGACCAATCTCTAGAGAGTGTCTGGAGCGAGAAAAATTCAGTGAGTAACTATTTGAAATCTATCTCGTTAATGAATAGTGGAGATAATACTTAAGTTGAGGAAAGCGTAAATCTCAATTAATCAATTTAACCTTCGATAAAGGTAATGGGTTGAAACATAGAGTTAATTTTATTCTTTATATACTGGCAACAAGCCGAATTTTATGCAATCCGAACCCTCTCTCTAGTGTATTTCCTTTCCTCAGAGGCCATGATTATCATTGTCGGTATTACGTCATTTTAACGTAAACTCTTGAGAAACCGAACTACAAACTATCCCTTTATAATGCATAAAACTAACTTTAGCATTACGCAATAATTAAAAGAAACCACTGCTCAACATATATTATTTGAATTCTCATATATTATACATATATGGTTATTTTCACTTCTAAGAAACCGTATTATGAGCTTCCCTTCCGGACCCTTACGTAAAAATTTTTAGGTTAACCCTAAAACTCCTTAAAACTCCCTTCCGGACCCAAGAACCCCATTTAGGGTCCGGAAGGAACAGAAATCTTTATATAGTCGAAAAACAAGATCAAAAATGAGAACCCAAACGCACAGTAAAAACACAAAGAAACTAAAACTACATAGCACCCAACGAAATAGCGGAATTTATAATGTAAAAACACAAAGAAACTAAAACACTATCCTTATTCCTTTTTCTAACGCCCAAGACAAGTAAAAACACAAAGAAACTAAAACTAACTCTTCATTTCTTAACGCTAATACTAATTCATGTAAAAACACAAAGAAACTAAAACCCATTTTAGAAAGGATTCTCTCTACTTTCTTTCCGCTGTAAAAACACAAAGAAACTAAAACAAACCCATCAAATCTCTGACACACTGGACATGAACATGTAAAAACACAAAGAAACTAAAACCAGATAGATATTAAATTGACCTTGGCTTATTCCCAAGTAAAAACACAAAGAAACTAAAACTCTATATGCGATTTCCATTTCAAGTAGCTAACTCATGTAAAAACACAAAGAAACTAAAACATTAGTATCGCTACTGCATCTTATTCAATAGCGAGAGTAAAAACACAAAGAAACTAAAACGGAGCTTTGCATTTGTGCTCATGGTCTCGCCTTAGAGTAAAAACACAAAGAAACTAAAACTATGTATAATAATCGCTATCAGAAGCTATTTCGTTGTAAAAACACAAAGAAACTAAAACTATTAGCTCGTTCTGTTCTTTCTCAGGGATGTTAACGTAAAAACACAAAGAAACTAAAACACATCAGCTCCACCACCACCAAAGAGTACGAGAGCTAGTAAAAACACAAAGAAACTAAAACAATAACTCATCTTCTTCGTCATATATGTGCAATCTTGTAAAAACACAAAGAAACTAAAACGTTGATATCTTATCGTTATTAACATCGTGGATTACGTAAAAACACAAAGAAACTAAAACTATCATCTTAGTAATTCTCCCTTTTCCGTTTTTTTGTGTAAAAACACAAAGAAACTAAAACTCTCTTTAAAGAATGCCAGTCAGAGAGAAATTAAGGAGTAAAAACACAAAGAAACTAAAACGTTGTTTGAGTTTTTCTCTAGGAATTGATGTAAATTGTAAAAACACAAAGAAACTAAAACAGATAAAACTGTATGAGTCACAGTTATAGGAGATTGTAAAAACACAAAGAAACTAAAACAAAGTTCTGTAACTGAACGTCCTTCAATTCTCCAGTAAAAACACAAAGAAACTAAAACAATTTAAGATATCTAGCAAATGAGATATCAGAGCTTCTGTAAAAACACAAAGAAACTAAAACATTAAATGCAAAGCCAACAGCAACAGATATCGTAGTGTAAAAACACAAAGAAACTAAAACTTGCCGACTCCTCCGTTTTCAAAACTTGTAAGTTGTAAAAACACAAAGAAACTAAAACTATATGGCGGTTTTCCCATCAAACATCACATTTAACGTAAAAACACAAAGAAACTAAAACATCGCTATCATAAATCGCCAGCCTTCCGCACAGTAGTAAAAACACAAAGAAACTAAAACATTTTGATGTCAAAGAATATTACGTAAACAATATTGTAAAAACACAAAGAAACTAAAACATCTAATATTCCAGATAAGTTTCTTTCGGTACTTGTAAAAACACAAAGAAACTAAAACTTCTCCGCCTAGTTTGTTAACTATTGCCAAAACCGTAAAAACACAAAGAAACTAAAACATTTCTGCAACAATCTTCATTATGTATCTCTTCAAGTAAAAACACAAAGAAACTAAAACATTATGCTGTCTTTAGGAAGTTGGAAGGCGTCTGGAGTAAAAACACAAAGAAACTAAAACGATACGAACGCCCGGTGTAACGTCTGGTGGGAATGGTGTAAAAACACAAAGAAACTAAAACACATCAACATAGATTTTTTGTAGTACTTCTATCATTGTAAAAACACAAAGAAACTAAAACTTGTTAACCTTAGATGAGGATATGGAACTGAAGGTGCGTAAAAACACAAAGAAACTAAAACAACGGGGACTAGCACATCTAATTACGTGTACGAGTAAAAACACAAAGAAACTAAAACACCAATATAGTGGTCATATACATATCCAATTATTATGTAAAAACACAAAGAAACTAAAACATAAGTTTCATATTTGAATCCATATTGATCGGCAAAATGTAAAAACACAAAGAAACTAAAACATATGGCCCGCCAGGTACTGGTAAGTCTCATTTCGTAAAAACACAAAGAAACTAAAACAAAAGACATCATTTTTTTCTCTCTGTCTATTCTCATGTAAAAACACAAAGAAACTAAAACCTTTTCTCATCTTTTCGAAATTAACACCTTTATCCCAGTAAAAACACAAAGAAACTAAAACACTTATTTGTTGTACCCTTTGGCGAACCAAACCAGGTAAAAACACAAAGAAACTAAAACAGCATCTGACTGGATTTAGCGTTCTCTACCAACATAGTAAAAACACAAAGAAACTAAAACATTATAATCTTCTTCACAAATACTCGATTGCCTTCATGTAAAAACACAAAGAAACTAAAACTGGGTCATCGTTGAGTTCGGCTCTTATGGTAAGTGTAAAAACACAAAGAAACTAAAACAGGGTTCAAGATAAGCAGTTATACTGATATTTATTTAGTAAAAACACAAAGAAACTAAAACATCTTGTTATCTTCTCTTGATATGGTTATCACTCTAGTAAAAACACAAAGAAACTAAAACATGAGATCATAGCCTCTGGTGCTATAGATTTCTTGTAAAAACACAAAGAAACTAAAACTTATTGGACAGGGTTTTGGCGTAATACCATCAATAGTAAAAACACAAAGAAACTAAAACTTATTTCTTGTAAAATTTCTAATTGCTGAGGCGTGTAAAAACACAAAGAAACTAAAACGTCAATTGCTTTAACGAAGGAAGAATATAAGAATTGGGCGTAAAAACACAAAGAAACTAAAACAAAACTTTCACAGCACCTAGCGGGCACAACGATGTTTATGGTAAAAACACAAAGAAACTAAAACCTAAGCGACACTACTGACAACATCAATCTATTGACGTAAAAACACAAAGAAACTAAAACGCATCTGCGATGATGTTTTCATCAATCCTAGTGATGTAAAAACACAAAGAAACTAAAACTATCCAAATTCAGTACTTAATATGATTAATGATATCTTGTAAAAACACAAAGAAACTAAAACTCAATTGCTACTTTAAGTTTATTATCTTTATAGAAGTAAAAACACAAAGAAACTAAAACATCGTTTGGCAAATTAGCTATTATATCATACTTTTGTAAAAACACAAAGAAACTAAAACAATGGCTTTATCAATTGTAAGTAATACTTAAGCTTGTAAAAACACAAAGAAACTAAAACGCTTCCGATTTGCCAAAAATGATCTCTTGTGCTTGTGGTGTAAAAACACAAAGAAACTAAAACTATCGATTTTTACTTCCATTTTCCCACTATTTTACGTAAAAACACAAAGAAACTAAAACTCGATACCAACCCAGATTGGATCGCAATTCTTTATCGTAAAAACACAAAGAAACTAAAACGCAACTCAAAAAGAGCGTATACAGATTCAATATAATGTAAAAACACAAAGAAACTAAAACAAGTAGATCCTTAAGTGTATATTCTCTCAGTCCAGCTGTAAAAACACAAAGAAACTAAAACACATTAAGCACCCGATAGAAGATGAAGGTGTTATATGTAAAAACACAAAGAAACTAAAACTTTTCTTTCGTTATTTCACATGTTTCACTTTTACATTGTAAAAACGCAAAGAAACTAAAACTGAAATAGAGTCACTAAGAAATGAGAACACTCAATGTAAAAACGCAAAGAAACTAAAACAGTAATGCTTCTCTATCTATCTTTGCATTATCAGCAGTAAAAACGCAAAGAAACTAAAACATTTTCTCTCACCTAAATAAATATATTATTGCTCTCTTGTAAAAACGCAAAGAAACTAAAACTGAAATAGAGTCACTAAGAAATGAGAACACTCAATGTAAAAACGCAAAGAAACTAAAACAGTAATGCTTCTCTATCTATCTTTGCATTATCAGCAGTAAAAACGCAAAGAAACTAAAACAACTCTTCAATGTCATAAGTCTCGTATAAAATTTTCCTGTAAAAACGCAAAGAAACTAAAACGCCATCACTGTTGCGACTACTGCATCTGATAACTTGTAAAAACGCAAAGAAACTAAAACAATGGATAAAGAAAGTGAGAATACAACAGCTTGTGTAAAAACGCAAAGAAACTAAAACAGAGAAAGGGCTTTAATGGTAGCCCGCACTATTGAGTAAAAACGCAAAGATCGATTTTTAAGGATTACTGCCAATGAAGGTATATAAAGTAAATTACGCAAAAATTTATGTTGCAAAAAAGAGAGAAATATTTAAATATTCTGAGATTTTATTTTTCTTTGTGTATGTGGTAGTTGCTTATGACATTTCAGACGAAAAAGTCCGTGGTAAGGTTAGGAGACTTCTACGGCGTTACGGTCTATCATATATTTCTAGATCAGTTTATGGAGGAAGATTATCTTGGAATAGATCCCTCTTCCTATCGGAAAAGATTGCTAGAATTCTTGGAGGCAGAGATTCAGTCGCTTTCATCCCTGTCCAAAACGCTGACTTCTCAAGAACTCTTATCGTCGTCAAAAATAAGGTATCGAGAAACGAATTACAGGTTATCTTTGCCGGCGAGGATTTTTGACGATTTACTTATTTGTAAGCAAAGAGCGTATTTTACCTTAACTAGGGCTAAGGCAATAGAGGATCAGCGTTTACTTTATGAGAAGAAAAACGATATTGGCTGCGGTGAGACTGAGCCTAAATACCTTTTCTTAAATGTGGGTTTGTCATGGTATAAAGTAGTTGGAATTCCAGATTGTATAAGGGATAATTTGGTCATCGAGTTCACGATAACTAGAGGAATGATAAAGCATTTGATAGGGAGAGCTGTAATTTATTCGTATATGGCAATGAGGGATGGAAATCCTTATTCAACTCTCATCATACCCACTACGATTGGAGAGGATACTGGTTATTTAGTTATACCCAATTCTCGGGTTATCGATTATTTATCTGAGAGTTTGAAGGAAGTAATTGAAGAGAAATTTAAGGCTAGTAAAAATAAGTTCTGCAATGCTTGCTTATATAAGAGACAATGTGCATACTATTATATGTAGATTTTTCTCATCAGCACTTCTCGTTGTAAAGAGCATGTCGCTACTCTATTATATTATGTAGATTTTTTCTTACACTAGCTCATTCTGAGATCGATATGATCTATATCATTATTAGTTAATTAATTAAAAAATCCTTGTTAAGTTAATGGGAAAGAAAGAAGGCTTCCATATTTTTAGAGGGGGAAAAGGCAATAGAATGAATAAATTTCAGAAATAGTATCTAAACACATCTCCGCTAATTCATAATGGAGAATGCTCGTCTCACGCATAATGAAAACATATTATAATCATAAAAGTTGTGGGCAAGCAGCAACGCCACAAAGAATATAGATCTCTTATTAAAAAAGTCAAGGGATTATTTTGAGCATTCATTCAATTTGATTCAATAGGCTGATTTCTCTCACTGATAGTTTATCGTAAAGTTTCCGCATTCTGGCACTTATCTCCTTTTAATATAATTTTGATTACCTAAAATTTCTCTGGTCTTGGGGTTTTACACGAAGTGACTTATTATCCTCCTTTCTTTTACTTTATGTTGGAAAAACCCAAGTTAGTTGATTTCCAAAAACTTCGTTTGAGGTTTCCGTAGAGATGGTGGTTAGAATGAGAAAAATTCAGTGAGTAGTTTTTTGAGATATGTTTAGTTAATGAATAGTGTAGATCGGTGGAAATGACATCTGAGTTAACGGGATGTTTTCACTCTCATTTTCTCCTTTCTTACTGGATGTGGACATCTGAGGTAATCAATTTAACCTTAGATTAAGATGGATAACTTGAGACGAGACGTAGAGTTAATTTAATACTCTCTACCTATCTATGTCGAAAACAAGCCGAACCCAGCACTCTCACAGTAATTTTGTGAAGAATCTAAAAATTGAAGTCCTTCTCTTAATCAGAACTGTTCGTAAAAATAAGCGTTAAGCATTCAAATGTTACACACTTAAAAAACAAGATTTACCTGACGTCTGTCAATAAATGAAAATAAGCAAACAAAAAGTGAAGAATATTTTAACTTTTGATTATTACTTTGTTAACTGGAAGTAAACTACCGTAACCTAATTGTGAGTATTCTCCAATGCTCTCAAAACATCCTATTTCTCTGTTTAGTTTTACTATACTATCCTGCATTAGGGCTTTGTATATTGGCTTTCTCTTCCTAGTTCTTACGTTAAATCCTAAACCTACAGAGTAAAATCTTCCGCTAATTACGGAAAGTGATACACCATTATCAAATTCTATAATTCCGGTGTTTATGTTTACTTCGGATTTAATTAATAGAGGTGACAATAGGTAAGCTAATTTTGACTTAACACAATTTAATTCAACTTGGCTGGATTTAAGTAAGGCTACTCTACCTTCTCCACCAAACTTTATCACTCTTTCACCTTTAATTTCACCTTCATAATAATAGCAGATCTCTCCAATATCATTTAAGTCCACTAATGTGGTAGTGAATATCATCCCTTCTTTTGTTACTCTTCTGTCAGCTTCCATTCCAATACCTACTCTTCTCTCTCTTCTTACTTCCTTTTCAGTGATGATTAACTCACCGTTTTTGGTATATTCCCCATTAAGTACTCCAATCTTATCTCCTTTTCTAATAATTGGACCCCATATCTTTCCTTGTAAAGTGTAGTTTTGGTCAAATACGTCTTCCTCCTTATTCTCCTCAATTTTTACCTTATTATCTTCAATATTTATTGTTGATAAAATTCCGGCTATTGTTGAAGGTAGGGGTAATTCAATGCTCGACGCAGTGGAATAAGGTCCTTTTAAATTAACATCGAACTCTCCATGCATTCTGAATAGGTAGCTCTCTATGGGTTTAATACACACGAAGGTAGGCGTATTCATCACCTCGAAATAATCTTATAGGCTTTTGCTAAGTAAACAATAAATGGTGTATCATCATCTATCTCATAATATTCTTTCTTATCACAGTTATTATTTTTTCCTTCACTGTCTATTATTTTCTCAACTTTTTCAACTTTAACTTTTCTAGTTATTATTGGGAAGACTAGAGATATAGCCTTTACTAAACCTTCATCTTTGCTTGTCAAATTCCTTTGAATTAGGAATTCAACGTACTTTTTGTATTCATCTGATTTGAGCCTTTTGAGTATTTCCTCATTGGATATGACATCATAAATGAAGGAATTGGATAGCAACCCTTTCTTTTCCTTTTTGAAATCACCTAGAAATTGCATTAGAGAGTGTAGTAATTCTGTCCTCTCTAAGGGTAAATATGCCTCAGTATCACCATCCGTAATTATGAGAGTGTCTTTACATATTTCTCTTCCATCTTCTAGCTTCCAGCAACTTTCCTTTGCTTTGTCAAGTAAGTAGTTCATTGAAGAGATGGCATCGTAAATAGGTTCTCTATAGTAAATTACGTAAATTGCGTATGATCTGCTTGTTGGGAAAAGTGGTAAGCCGTATTGATCAAAATGATCGGATTGAGGAAGTCCCATGTAATTTTCCCTAGTCTTTAGGACAATGTTTATTGATGGATTGTATCGTAAGACTTCCTTTACTTTTTTCGTATTATAATCAATTAACTCAATAATTTCATTGGGGGCAATTGCAAGTATATCATCTCCTCCAGTGTAGATAGTAAAGCCGTAATTATCGTAAATGATTAATTGATCTCTAATTGATATTCTCATGAGCATTGAGCTGACTGTGGAAAGATATGATGGAGTAACAATTCTGCTTAACTTATTATTATCCCCTCTCTTATCTTCACCAATTATTTGATTGATTGTATTTTGCTTTTTCGTAGCGTCATCAATGTTCAATGCGTCATTGAGGTACTCCTCTAGTGAATTATAAAATGGTAGGTCACCAATGAGTATTTTTCCTACGTTATCACCATCTCCTTTAATAATAGAATAATAAGTATGAGGGGAACTGGTTAAGTATTTGCCTCTTAATTTCCCTTCTAATTCCCTTCTCAGATTTATATCGTTAAAATAAGTGGATGTGGATTCTCTTGTAATTAAAGCCTTTTTATTCTTTATTATTGTAGAATATGGTTTCCATATGGCCATTCTAATATTAGGATCCTCATCTTTATCCAAATTATATTTCTTAGCTATTTCCTCTAAATCCTTATAATTTGCATCAAGTTTAAATTTAAAAGATACCGACGCCACATCTCCCACTGATATGAAGTGCATCGTGGCAGTTTCTTCGCTACTTCCGAATAATCTAGGAATCGCTTTGTGAGCGTTTATGGAAAATACTCTTTTAGTAAAGCACCAAGGACATAGTTTTTCTCCAGGGGATAACAGGACTTGATCCTTATTTTCCCAATATTTGTCATCTTCTGGAGGTAATATTACTAAGGCTGGATTTTCTCCACACATTGTACAATAATCGAAACCAAATTTCGGATTTTTTGGTGAGGTTTTTATCTCAATATCATTTATGAAATATTTTCCATCTTTGTAATCAACTGTTAAAGTCTTGGTTATCTTAAAAGGCTGAGTGGCCATTTTTCTAGCTTTCTTCAGTACATCTCCAAATGGCTCATTATCAAAAGCCAAATTTCCTTTCCTTATAAAGAATGGTAATATTTTAGCTATTTTCTTGATTATCTCTTTATTGTCGAGTTGATAATCGTCCAGCAGGTTAGTATTAAACGCTTCATCTACTATTTTAGCCCAAATAGATTCCTCATTTATTTTAGTTCCCTTTGGTAGGATTATTGATATAGTTGCGGGAACTACTGGGAATCTTGGATAGCGGAATTCCTTTATATCGCAGATGTTACTATTTGCATAAATTACTTTACATATGATGTCAGTTAAATTATCTCTTAGCTGAATATTTTTAAACTTATTTATTGCACTATAATAATAAAATATGTTAAACCTAGCTGTAGGTACAATTAATATGTCTCCCCCATATTCCCAAACGTAATCCTTTACTAATAACCAAGCATATAGTGAAATTAAGTAGCTTGAAGCCCATAAGTCCCTTAATTTTCTAGCCTTTGATACGAAATTCTGCACTCCCGCTACGTCAATATAATATAGTTCATTATTTGGATTTTTTGAAATAATATTATAGCTCATAGCAGTTGAATATACGTGGTCAAAAACCGTATGAGTAGGAATTCTCGTATCTGCAGGTGATAGGGGTAAATTCTTACTTAGCCACAATAGTTCATAAGCTATGTAAAGAGTGTGATAGGCTTCTCTTTCATCATTAGTTAACCTCAGAAGGTTATTAATGGGTTTAGCTACCTCATTTCTCACTCTCTGTAAATCTATTGTGCCTCTAATTTCCCTATAGGACTTTGGATTTATGATGTTTTTCAAAACTATTTTACTTTGCAGAGGAGTCTCTGGTGGTAAGTTAAGCCTATCAACTAGTGAAGCGCGATGATCTGCCTCTTTTACATTATCGAAGAGCTTTAAAATTTCATCTCCGGGATCTAGCGGAGTATTAGCCAAAACTTCCTTAGCGAAACACAATGCGTGCTTTTCATGTGCCTTTAAATTACTAATATCATTAAAATCGTCACATAGATTTTCCCTTATTTTTCCAGTTACTACAAAGGCCTTATAGGGTGGATCATGAAGCAGTGCCATAGCCTTTTCCTTGAAATTCATAATCCCACCATTCTTCTTCTAACACTCCTCCTCTTTTCCTGATAATTCAAAAGTTGAGTAACCAACTGAAGTTTTAGCTCCAATTCCTAAATTTATGGCATCCTTAATTGCCGAAACTAAATCATCTGTATTTTTAGCGTTAGTGTAGAAAATAAATTCGAAAGTAACACCTGAACTGACTACTAAATGGACAATAGGTGTAGGAACAACGTCAGCCTCGTTTTTTACCTTAGTATAATGTGGAGTCATTACGTCTGGGTAAAGTAAGTGATTAGTGTAAGCAATTGGCATGGCATCAGTAAATCCCACCCTATCAGTATCGAAAATACTATCTTCTTTCTTATTACTTCTGTAGACATATCTAACTGCTCCCTTTATTTCCGAGCCATAAATGACTGGGACGTTAAAGATCCAATTGAAGGATAATCCAACCTCAAATGGTATAGTACCGAAAATTTCGTTCCTGCCAAATGTCGCTCTATAAACCGATTTTATCTTAAAGACTCTACAAAATGGATAATTTGCCTTTATCCCCTTTTTAAGCTCCTCATAATATTCCTTAACTTCATTCAGGTTTACCTTATCACTCTCTAACGTGAGTTTCTCCACTAATTCCCTCTTGAACTCATCTCTAACAGCATCATACCTATTTATCTCTTCAATCCACTCTTTAAGTGAAAGCGAGAGCAAGTTCATTTTTTCTCCTCCTTTTCGAATTCGGCCTCAACTAATCTTTTCAAATAATTTAACGGTAAATCTATATAGGCTTCAGCCATTATTTCATTTTCTATTTTACTTAATGTTTTCAGCACTTCTTTAGAATCTATGGTATTTATGCCCAAAACATCCTTTATGTAATTTGAAATTAACATGAAGAGGTGACCATAAGCTTCCTTATCAGTATCATCACATCTCTTACCAGCCTTTATACTCTCAATACAATCCCTAGTAGCCTTAGAATAGTAAAAGTACATTGTTGTCCTTAAGCCATAAGTTGATATCATTGTCGGTAATTCCCTAACTCTTGACCTTATCTTCTTCCTTATCTCAGTATCTAATGTAGATAAATATGAAAAATCTTTCATTACTCTATTAACAAAGCTCTCCAATTGGCTTCACCATAGGGTTATGAGTTCAACTAACCCTTTTCCTATTGTTTCTTTTCCTCCTAGGAATATGTATTTCTTTTGCAGAACAGTTTCAGTTATAATCTTCATAGTATCCTCATCTTTAAAGAGCAATAGGGTAAAGAACATTGAATATTGAGGAATATATTCCTCCGTCCATGGTCCAGATTCCACTGTCTTTTTATCATTTAACTTCACTCTCGTTATCCTCAACAAACTTCTGTCTATCAAAACCCTTGCTACCTTATCATCTTTTAGCACTATTAGAGGTTTATTCAATTTGAATTGCTCTTTTAATTTCCTTACATTTTCGTCACGCTTAACCTCTAAACACGTAACTTCAGTTTGCTTACCTGAAGGAGCAGACTTTGGAGTGTCTAAACATAGTACTTCAGCTAACAATTCTCTATTCAACTCATCTGACGATCTATTCTCGTTAATTTGAGTATCTATTGTTAGTTGTTTATTTAACCCCTTATTATGTAAAGCATTATATAACTCCATGTAATTTGCCATTCTAGTCAGTAGGATAGGGGATGTAACGTAAACGTATATGTTTTGTAATGCTCTAACTGGTAGTGTAAACAATATCCCATCCAGTACTGCTACCTTACTTTGAAAAGTGTCTTCAGTTGAGCTTCCCTCACTTCCAAATATCTCTTTTTCCTTCTTCTGCTTCTCATTAGGGTCTTTATAAGCATTTCTAAAGGCTGCTCTAATACTACCTTTAATACTACTACTGTAAATTATTGGATATCCTAAAGAGTCCCTTTGAACTGGCAAATCAACACTGCTGAAAGTTTGCCCAACACCTGGATGAAGAGGCGTTAATACTTTTATTCCTAACGGTACTGCAAATTTATATGTGACTTCTAGTAACATCTCACCCCACCTCCTTACATCCCGAATCTCTTATAATATCAGAAGTAATTTTCTCAACAAAGTTAATAGCTTTTTGGTAGAACTGTTTTACGTCTGTGGAAGTAGCCATTTTATATAATTTTTTATCTCTTCCAAAGTTTTGCTCTATATTATCCAAATATTCTCGTAGCTTAGATCTATCATATGGAGGAACATCTAACTTTTCCACCCTCACCCCCTCACGATGTCGCTTACCAACATGGTACAGATCCTTAGGGAAATCCATAGAGTAAAACACCTTCATAAGTATGAGAGTGCTATTTTGCGTCAAAGGAATAACCTTAAAAGAAATCGTAGACTTTCTCCTTATCTTTTCATCCAATTTACCCTTAACTAAGGCTAAATAACCAGTTTTGCCACTTTCAAACTTAGATGAAGCGACCAGAGCTTCTTCTTTTTGTAACTCAGAAGTTTTATCACTCCCAAACCTAGGTAATCCTAGAACGAAAGATGGCAGATTAGCTCCAGGTTTTTTAAGTACATCCGCTGAACGTTGGTTATTGTAAATATGCAATTTCCAATTAGATTTAGTTACAGCCCTAAAAATAGTTTTAAGGGTAGTAGACGGATCCTGAGAACACACAAAAACCCTGTACGTGAAATACGATAGAGAAGGAGTTCTTGAAACTCCTTGTTGACTTTTAACTCCAAGTTCACTAATTATTCTGTCTACTGCCTCTTTGTACATTCTCTTCTTAATGAGTTCAATTATATTCGAGGAGATGAGATTAGATTTAACATCTTCTACAATAATGCTTCCAAATCCCCTACTACTTCCACTACCAATACTATCTAAAATTAAGGCTAATAAGAGGACATTTAAATCCCTTTTAGTCCTCTCATCTGCATTACCATAAACTCTTACAACACCTTTTGCAAACTCATTAACGTAATATAACTGCGAAAATAACCTCGTAATATAATTCCTAAATTTAGTCTGATTTTCATTTCTTGGTTTACCACCCTTACCTTGCAATAAAGGAATATTTACACTCTCATCATTCCCTCTGCTTCTAAATAAGAGACTAAGACGAGTTGAGGAAGCAATCTTAGCCTTGATCAATAAATCCTTTACCTCTTCTACATCTTTTCCTCTATTTCTAAATAAATAGTCAATTATTTTATTTACATTAGCTATGTCAAACTTCTTTTTAAAATCTCCGTGAAAACTAGTAGTCATCAATATTTGAATAATTTTATCAACTTTATTATTAAAGTTAGTAATTTTTGGAATCTCCTTTGGTATAACTTGCACAATGTACTTCGATGTCATCGCTGTAGAGCCCAATACTTTCCCAACTTCTCCATCCAATTCCTCATAAGTTTTAGTACCATCAGCGTTTAACATTACCCTATACCACCATCTCCATAGAGCCTTTATCTCAGTAGGTCTTATTGGAAATTCAGCTTGATTGAGTTCATAAGAATAGGAGAGAGCATTATATCCTCCTACGATAGGAGAATAAACCGCGATTTCAAACTCAGCAAGTTTTTCCATTGACAATATATTTTATTTTTCCCCTTAATAAACTTGAATGATTGTCTTGGAAGTTCACTAAACAATTTGAACCCTATAAAAGCACTGATTAGAAATAATATGAATAAACAAGCCAGTGTTCATGACAAAAGAACGGACAAGCCTCGCCTCTCTGAGGCAGAGTAATGCTTTTAATCTCTGAATACTTTAAAGTATTCGTGAAATACAAATCAACCAGGCATGTAAAATACCTATGCAAATACCATTTCGTATGGATACCAAAATACCGTAAAGCTGTACTAGAGCCCATAACAGAGGAACTAAAACAAACACTCATAAACATTGCTGAAGAATTAGGATGCGACGTTTTAACCATCGAAATCATGCCAGACCACATACACCTCTTCGTGAATTGCCCACCACGATATGCTCCCTCTTATTTAGCAAACTACTTCAAGGGCAAGTCCGCTAGACAAATCCTTAAGAAACACCCAGAACTCAAGATAAAAGACGGTCTGTGGACTAGAAACTACTTCGTTGCAACAGCTGGCAATGTAAGTAGTGAGACGATTAAAAAGTACATTGAAAGACAAAAGGTGAAAGAAGATGAAGAGAAGTAACATCGTTAGACTAGTAGTAGACAAAAAGACTAGAGAAACGCTTGGGAAACTCTCTCAAGTATACAAAGCTTGTTGGAATACTGTTAATTGGTTAAGAATGCAACAGTACAAGAATCATGAGAAAATAGACTTCAACACAACAGAAAAACAAGTTCATCAGCAATTTAAAGACAAGCTTAAGGTTAATACACAACAAGTATCTAGGAAAAATGCTGAAGCGTGGAGATCCTTCTTCTCATTATCTCATGATAAAAAGGAAGGGAAGTTACCTAAGTGGTTTAAACCAAGACCACCAGGGTACTGGAAACAAGGGATAATACTCGTAAGAAATGATAGATATGTGATAGATGAAGACAGTAGAACGATATATCTCAAGGATTTCAAACTCTCGCTGAGATTCAGAGGAATGCTGAAATGGAAGGGTAAACAAGGTAGACTAGAAATTTTCGAAAGGAATGATAAATGGTATGCGATGATACCAGTAGAGGTCGATTTCACACCGAAACAGCCTAAGGGCGATTTGAAAGCTTCAGTAGACTTAGGTATTGTTAATCTTGCCACTATCTATGTTGAAGATGGCTCTTGGTTCCTATTCAAAGGAGGTAGTGTGTTGTCTAGGTATGAATATTATTCCAAGAAGATTGCAAGAGTACAAAAGATTCTCTCTATTCACAAGCAAAGGAGGAGTGAGAAACTCTCTCGCCTTTACGAGAAAAGGAGTAGATTCCTCAGACACGCTCTGAACTCCATGGTTAGAAAGATAGTAGAAATCGCATATGAGAAAGGTGTTTCAGAGATTGTAATTGGTCATCCCAAAGACATTGCTAGAAACAGAGGAAATAAACTAACTGTGAATTTCTGGAACTACTCTTATATTATACGTCGCTTTAGTGAGGTAGCTGAAGAATACGGAATTAAAGTCAAAGAAGTAGATGAAGCATGGTCATCTAAAACGTGTTCCCTATGTGGGGAAATTCATGAGAACGGTAGGATTAAGAGAGGTCTATTTAGGTGTCCCCACATAGGGGTAATAAATGCTGATTTAAACGGAGCAATGAACATTTTACATATCCCCGAGTCCCAAGGAAGTGGGAGTAGGGGGTTTCTCTCACTGAGGGATAGGGGTAATGGGTTTAAGACTAAGCCCGTGGTCTACCGCTGGATGAATGGAGCGGGGTGGAGGGGTTTCCCTCCACCAGCAATGAAGTGATGAAAGTGAAGGCGGTAAACCACAAACCTATGATCCGCCCTAGGGGAACCCTTGCCCTTCAGGACGGGGAGGAGGTCAGATACTAAAGAGATCCGGAAGAAATCTGGGGAAATTAATTCTATATTATCTTCAAAACAGCGAGAAACATCGTCATTATAATGGATTGAGAAATTACATCCAGAAGATAAAGGATTATAAATTTACATAATAATTTTTGTTTCTCCACGTCTTTACTATATATACAAATTTATGCAAATGAGAGATAGATTCTAGTTATTAGTTTCTTTGTGTTTTTACAGTATTGAAAGTGAGCTGAGAATATTAAAAGCTGTTCGTTTTAGTTTCTTTATGTTTTTACATCGTATCGGCAGTATCTCTATCTACCGAAAGGAATGTTTTAGTTTCTTTATGTTTTTACGTGCCGAGAGATAGAAAAACTGCAATTTTCTTGAAGTTTTAGTTTCTTTATGTTTTTACAACCCAATATGTTGTACCTACTGTTAATCCCGAGACGTTTTAGTTTCTTTATGTTTTTACATTTTAAAGGATAGAAGTTTTCGTAGTTGTTTAAGTTTTAGTTTCTTTGTGTTTTTACATGGCACAGTGACTCACCCGCGGGGTTTTCATGTACTGTTTTAGTTTCTTTGTGTTTTTACGCTGCTTTCTCTACAATTTACCCCCCAGTAAAAAGAGTTTTAGTTTCTTTGCGTTTTTACACTATAGAGAATAGATTATATAAAATAAATCCTAAGTTTTAGTTTCTTTGCGTTTTTACTTTTGGACAGTGAAGAGAAAAAGAAGAATTTTGTTGTTTTAGTTTCTTTGCGTTTTTACATAATTGGTTGTACGTCCTAAGGTATTCGTCTAATGTTTTAGTTTCTTTGCGTTTTTACTATCCTTTCATCTTCGTCGAAGATATCAAAAACAAAAGTTTTAGTTTCTTTGCGTTTTTACAATGACGATAAGTTTGGCGACAAAAATGTTACACGTTTTAGTTTCTTTGCGTTTTTACTTTCTTACTGTATATACCAAAGACTCCAACCACAGGTTTTAGTTTCTTTGCGTTTTTACGTCCTGCCGTAGTATTTGCTATCGTGTTCGAAATCAGGTTTTAGTTTCTTTGCGTTTTTACACGAATGGAAGCTACCAAAAACATTTGGCAATGAATAGTTTTAGTTTCTTTGCGTTTTTACCTAACTTTCTTTTTAGTTTTTCATTTTCTTTCATAAGGTTTTAGTTTCTTTGCGTTTTTACAATTAAAAATGCGTCAGCATCTGGATATTCTCCAGTTTTAGTTTCTTTGCGTTTTTACAGGGAAGCATGGTATAGATGCAGTGCCAACGGGAAAAGTTTTAGTTTCTTTGCGTTTTTACATTCTAGGGAGGAGAGCATAATGGTAGACTATCGTGTTTTAGTTTCTTTGCGTTTTTACGATTTTCATACGTTCTATGAAGAGTTAGATTTTGTTGTTTTAGTTTCTTTGCGTTTTTACCATTTATCATTACAAATCGTTCTAAGGGGCTCTTATAGGTTTTAGTTTCTTTGCGTTTTTACCAGTACCGCCAATAGCCGTGATGTTGGTAGAATTGTTTTAGTTTCTTTGCGTTTTTACTTTACGGGGTCAAAAATGAAAAACACCCAAAATAGTTTTAGTTTCTTTGTGTTTTTACCTGTTTGTAAGGCAGAATTTCGTAGCATGCGTGCGTTAGTTTTAGTTTCTTTGTGTTTTTACCGATATTGCCGAAGAAATTTCTGATATCTGAAAAGTTTTAGTTTCTTTGTGTTTTTACAGAAGGCTGAACAAAATAAGCCAAGATTATCTTGAAAGTTTTAGTTTCTTTGTGTTTTTACTTAAGAACATTCCTACGTAGAATAAATTCCAGCCGTTTTAGTTTCTTTGTGTTTTTACGTATCTTTATGGAACGCTACAACAAAGTAATCAAGGGTTTTAGTTTCTTTGTGTTTTTACGATTGTCGCAGACATAAGTGCACAACTAATAAATGGTTTTAGTTTCTTTGTGTTTTTACAATCTTCTCTTCCGTATATAGATATATTGTCTTTGTGGTTTTAGTTTCTTTGTGTTTTTACCTCCGAATTTCGGAACTACAGCACCAGCCCAAATAGCGTTTTAGTTTCTTTGTGTTTTTACTTTGGCACTTCGAGAGGTCTCTTTTCTACTAACTGCGTGTTTTAGTTTCTTTGTGTTTTTACAATTGAGGCAAAGATTCGATCAGATTCGCAAACATGTTTTAGTTTCTTTGTGTTTTTACATAGTTTTTGCCTCTGCTAGTGAAATTGCCAATTTTGTTTTAGTTTCTTTGTGTTTTTACTTTAGAACAATTAATAAGAATGCAAATACAGATAGGTTTTAGTTTCTTTGTGTTTTTACACCAGCAGTGGCACTTACACAATCAACACCACAGTTTTAGTTTCTTTGTGTTTTTACGTAGCGCAATAAATGATATACTGTCATTGTTACATGTTTTAGTTTCTTTGTGTTTTTACACCATGTTCTTGGACTCGATAGAAGATTCTTTAAGAGTTTTAGTTTCTTTGTGTTTTTACATGATGGCTACCCTGAGGGGTGGGTACATAGAGCTGTTTTAGTTTCTTTGTGTTTTTACAGATGTCACAAGCGTTATCAATGTAGCACCACAAGGTTTTAGTTTCTTTGTGTTTTTACACGGGGGTTTTAATACGGCTAAAAGAATATTCTGCAGTTTTAGTTTCTTTGTGTTTTTACAAGCTGTCAAACAATGCACCATACAAAGCCGATTTGGTTTTAGTTTCTTTGTGTTTTTACTTTTGCTGAGTAGCTGATGCTGAGATGTTGAAGGGTTGGTTTTAGTTTCTTTGTGTTTTTACCTCAGTGTCTGCAATCAAGTATGTCTGTTTCCAATTGTTTTAGTTTCTTTGTGTTTTTACAGATAATTCGCGCTGCTTTAGAAGAATACTTAGACAGTTTTAGTTTCTTTGTGTTTTTACAACTATAAATAGTATGCATAAAAAATCTATCCACTACGTTTTAGTTTCTTTGTGTTTTTACAAAGCTGAGCAAACACATGCCACTGAAGACAATTTACGTTTTAGTTTCTTTGTGTTTTTACGAAACATAGGGAAGAGCAAGAACCTCAGACGTTTATGTTTTAGTTTCTTTGCGTTTTTACTGTCAGTAATTTCCTTAGAAAATTTAGAAAGTTTTGAGTTTTAGTTTCTTTGTGTTTTTACTGTGCGTTCTTTACGCTAATTTTCTCTTCGTTTTTCGACTATATAAAGATTTCTATTCCTTCCGGATCCTAAATGGGGTTCTTGGGTCCGGAAGGGAAGCTCATAATACGTTAGTTAAAAAACTAAGTATATTGACGTGGAAAAATCTATTTATTTAACTTCAGTTTATATATACAAATAACTTTGATGAAAATTTTAGCGTTTTAAAGTATTTTAAAAAACCTTTAGATTTAAACCTTTATTTTGAATATCTTGAAAACAAAAAATGCTTTGTGGGGGGATATTCGTAACCGGTTATGTACATCGTTTTTACTATGGAGGGAATGTAAAAAAGTTTTGAAAACCTCACGAAGTGAATGAAGTTGATTTTTTAATTTAAGTAATTTGCTGTTAACTCATTAAGCTTATCTTCTCCTCATCAATATTACAACTAAGGCTACAGCGATAATAATGATAACTGCAATTACCCCAATTAATATGGGACTTATTGATGTTACCAATGTTTCGTTTATCGGCTGATTTACCACTACGCTTCCACCTATTGATATATTTTCGGTACCTTTGAAACTACCTATTAAGTAGAATGGTAAGTTTGCATTTAGGGTGATTGTTGTACCAGCATTTACCCATTCTTGATTAGTTGTAATACCATTAATCGTGATGGGATAAGACGATTGCACAGTGACTAGATATTGCTTTACCGCTTTAACACCGACAGAAAGTGGCGAATTCACGGTAAATATGGGACTTGGTGTTATTGAAGTTATTACATATCTTTCACTACTAGATGGATAGTAAGTTATGTTCTCTATGTTAACTGAAGTATTTGCATTATACCATCCAGATATTAAGGTCTCATTTTTGCCATTAATTACCGCATACAGAGGGATAGGGGAAGTGACATTTATATAGTATTGCGATATTCCACTTACTGTTATGTTAATAGGTGAATTTACAACAATTGTCGTTGGTTTAACTATAAGTCTGTGTGTAGACGAGTAGTAGTAGGTTTGGTTGACGATTTGTATGGTAGTGTTTGCGTTATACCATCCAGATATTAAGGTCTCGTTTTCTCCGTTAATTATCGCATGTAAGGGTATTGGAGAAATGACGTAGTATTGTGATATTCCAGTGACAGTTATATTGATTGGCGAACGAATTACAACAGTTATTGGTTTAACTATGAACCTATGTGTAGGTGAATAATAGTAAGTCTGGTTAAATACTTCTATGGTAGTGTTTGCGTTATACCATCCAGATATTAAGGTCTCGTTTTTCCCGTTTACTATTGCATATACGGTTACTGGTGAGCTAACATTAACATAATACTGTGATATTCCACTTACTGTTATGTTAATAGGTGAGTTAATAACGACTATCGTTGGTTTAACTATAAGTCTGTGTGTAGACGAATAGTAGTAGGTTTGGTTGAATATTTCTATTACTGTTCCGTTAGGATAAAATCCTGACTGAAGCTCTTCTTCCTTTCCGTTAATGATCGCCTTCACTGGAACTGGTGAGTTTACTTTAACGAGATAATACCAAGTGTAATTGGGTTTAATGTAATACGCGTTAGGCATGAAATCTGAGGGATATATTGTAATGTTTTGTTGACCATTTAGTATGGCAAAGGCTGATGAATTTGCCGTATAATTCTTGATGAATCCGATGCTTAGTGGTTCATCACAGTATCCTGCAAGTGAGGTAATATTTACTAAGGATCCGTTTATGTAGAATGGAACTGGTGATGTAATATTAAAGTACGTTAAGAACGGGGGAAGGAATTTAACCGTATAGCTAGTAGGATTAGGTGTACCAGTAGTTACATATGCTAAATCGAAAGTTATGTTAACGTGCAAATTATCTGCAGCTTCTGCTGTATCATTTCCATAAGTGTAAACGAGATTGAACGATTTCCAATGATCGTTCTGGCTATAATATAGGGCTAGGAATGAAGACATGTTAAGGAAGCTAGTCTTCTCACCACCAAAAACCCCTCCCCAGACTAGCTCAGCATCTTTTAAATCCCATCCAGTGTATGAATCGTTTACGATAATTGAAGCCGAAACTATACCTTTCACTGGAATAAAGACGGTGTCATAAAACACTAGGTTAGGTGGATATATTTCGCTTCCGTTACGTATGATCAGATATCCGAAATTCACTATGACGCCAGAGGAATTATATGATTCATTTATTAGCAAGTAAAAGATATAAGGTAATTTATAAGGCATGATATAAGTTGAAGCTGCGTAAAATGACACATTGATTGGCTTTCCATTTATATAATAAGTGGAATTATACACACTTCCCTGTCCCTTAATTTGTGTAATGTTTGCGAGATAAGCCGTAGAGTTCCAGACATTATCTACGAAATTCATTACTGAGCTGTTTGTAGAGAAATCTGCGACATCTTGTAACCAATAATAATACGTTGTAGTCGTCGTATTTACTTGCAATATTACATTTAGTTGAACTGATGCACCATATGGACATTGAGAGAATGATGAGTTATATGCTAGTAAACTATGGACGTCAACAAATCCTAATATTGCATTGGTAAATATTGGTCCATTATGTGCCGATATTCCAGTTGGATATTGTGCGTAAGCTACTATTGAGACCATTCCCAGCAGGATTAAGATTAGCCATTTCATAATAAAAGGGTAAGGAAAAAGTACTTAAAAATGTTTCTTTCTCTTTCAGAATATAATTTTTAAACTCGTCTATTTCTTAGACTGTCTACTTTTCACACTCAAATAGACGTTAGAGTAAACCCTGTTTAATTTCAATTTCTACAAAATTTAGCTTTTAAATCTCTTCTTAAATTAATTAGAGGTAAAAATTCATGAGTTGAACTACTTTGTGGGGGGTTTTCAAACTTACGTTGCTTTTTATTAATTCTATCAGTAGTAAAAATGACGTACCAAGCCAGATAGGTTACAAATATCCCACAAAGCAGAGTTGAACAGATTTAGTTACCCTTCCTTGATTTCTCTTATAAGGTTTTCAGTTGGGTTTACCTTATGAAGAGAACGTTATTTTCCCCAAATCTTAGTTTGCGGATTTTCTGAAAACTGAGGCTATCCTCTCTATCTACAGGACTATTCATAGAATAGAATTATCGTCTATTTTTCAAATGATAAACACACTACAAAATACTTAATTTTATATATAATTGTTTTTTATTAATAGATAACATGAAAGCGCTCATTTCGAGTGGTACAACCCCAGATGCATTGAAGTCAGTTATTACGAGACTTTATGAAGAGTATGGCATTGAAGAGTTCCTTGTTATTGGCACGGGAAAAAGTATTTACAATTATGAAGATATAAAAAAATTTGGTGATTTCAAAGTAGAAGTGAATGTTGGTCTTTCAGAGTCAGACTTCAACAGGAATATCGAGAGTTTAAAAAGTTTGCTGAAGGATATCGATGTGGTTGATTTAACTGGTGGGACTAAAGCAATGGCTGGAAGTATTGGAATTGCATCAATACTGCTAAATAAGCCCGTATCATACCTTGAAGGACCTACGGAATATTTCAAGTCTTATTATCCTTTCACACCAAGAACTTTACAAAGATTCTCAATTTATGGGAAAATAAGTGGTAATAAGAAGAAGTTGAAGTTTGAAGAGAACTTTCCCAATGAGACTAATTATTTAGATTTTCCTAAGATTTTCTCATACATCTTTAACTACCTAACAGTTAATGGAGATTACACTCTCAAGATAGATTTTAAGGGAAATAGAGACGCATCTAAACTTTACGACCTTAGTACGGACGAGATGGCGTGGAAATCCTTAGAGAAGGCTTTACAATCCCTTGGAACAGTCATTATGGGTAATGGATATTACGCCAACTTATCAAAGGGATTAAATTGTAACTACGGATACGAAAATAGAAACGACCTTACATTAGATTTTCTCACAAACGTTGGATATTGTACTTTAACTGGGGAAGGGCTAGATCAGTTGAGGGATAAATTAGTCATAGTCGATACCAATGTTTTATTCACCTACGATTTCGTGAAAATAAATCCGCGTCATTACATTACAATAGATTGTGTAAAAGAGGAAATAAGTCATAAATCCTCTGACGAGAAGAATCCGTTTGCGAGATTAGCTATATATAAATTGGATAGTTTAGGATTTTATGTAGAGGATTATAAAAACTGTATTGAGGAGGGTAGCAAAAACGTTAAGAATAAATGTGATGCGTGTTTAATTACCTACGTTGAGAGATTACCTAATTATCTTAGCGACGATGTAGTTTTCCTCACTCGTGATAAGAATCTATATGGCTCGTTTAGCCAAAAAACAAAAATTAAGAGAATTTTACTAAAAGAGAAAAAAGCAGATTACGAGAGGGGGAGAGGTTATTATTCCTTCTTTAAACTACTTTACCTTTACGTTATACTTACAGGGGAAAGCGTCAAAATGGAAAACGTAATGATTGAACCAGGCAACAGAGACAAAGTTAATATAAAACTTACTTAACAGCGTGCGTGCGCATCAGAGTGAGAAAAGTTTTTCTTTTCCCCTTCTAGTTTGTGTGGTAAAACTATCTGGTTTGGAACGTTCTTTTTTACTACTGAGAGAATGTAAAAAACTAACGTAAGTTTTGAAAAACCACACAAGACAATTAGTTTGTGGATTTTGTGAGAATTGAGGCTATTCTCTCTATCTATCACGACTATTCATGGAATAGAATTATCGTCTATTTTTCAAATGATAAACACACTACAAAACAATAGTTTCTATAAGTTCTAGGTAAGACTAAATGGATAAAAATTATTTGTTAAGTTCTATATAAGATATAATTTATAACTGTATTTTTAAATATATTATGAAGACTCATAAGCTATTTATTAATTGTCTTAGGTCTGATGAGGTTTCAAGGGGAGGGTTTTTGCTTTATAACAAATAATATATTTTTTTAAATTATATTGCATAAATTGTGGATTGGACACTGTCTCGAGTTTTCCAAAATCTATGTTAATTTTTCATATCCTCCTCGAGTAAAAAGAGCGTTCCAAACCAGATAGCTCACAAATACTCCTCCTACTAATTCACAGTGTAAATTGGTTGAATTGTTAGAGACAACAGCATGTAACACCTCCACAAGGCAGTCTCTTGCGTTTTTACAATACATTGATGAACTACCAGGAGATGTGCTTTTTGGTTTTAGTCTCTTTGTATTTTTACATAAGCAAACCCACTACTTGTAATAGAATTTATCCTCTACTATACATAAAATAGAATTTATCCCTTACTTGCATAATCCCTATTATAATTTCTATTCCTCTGTTATTGTCTTTGAGACGATAAAATAGTTTTTTAACATCAGAGTCAATTTTAAGTGTCTCCAGTTCAAACATTTTCAGTAACAGATTTATAATCTCTGTGACTTGTTCTTGCGTTAGATCACGAAAAACCTCTTCGTCTTTAGTGGAATATAGGATTTGCTCTAGAATCTTATTCACAATCATCGTCATTTCATCTTTTTTAGTTTCTTTATCGTTATCGTTTTTACACATCAGTAACAGAATTTGCTAAATAGATTATAAAGTTTTTAGTTTCTTTGCGTTTTTACTGGAATTGATGATTTTGGATTTGGGAACTGGCAACCAGTTTTAGTTTCTTTGCGTTTTTACATCACATTAATGACTTTACAGAGAAGTTGTTAAAAGTTTTAGTTTCTTTGCGTTTTTACGAATTCGAAAAATCGATAGATTTGTACACACTAGATGTTTTAGTTTCTTTGCGTTTTTACTAGGTGCTGATATACATGCTGAGGATAATTATAAAGTTTTTAGTTTCTTTGCGTTTTTACACGTCTCACTAATCTTCCAATCCTCTGTATAACTTTGTTTTAGTTTCTTTGCGTTTTTACAAGTTGTTTTGTAACTGGTAAGTGCAACTCAGTTTGTTTTAGTTTCTTTGCGTTTTTACGAGGAAATAGCAAAATACATAAAAGACAATATCTCACTGTTTTAGTTTCTTTGCGTTTTTACAGAGTAAGACAACAGTATAATGATCCTGAAAAAATGTTTTAGTTTCTTTGCGTTTTTACTCAAAAATATTTCTGACGAGCAATGGCGAGACACAAGTTTTAGTTTCTTTGCGTTTTTACTAGATAAGGTAATCAATAGCATTAAGGAGGAGATAGTTTTAGTTTCTTTGCGTTTTTACAACTATTGGATCATATATATAAATGAAAGGATTATCGTTTTAGTTTCTTTGCGTTTTTACACTTGATAGTCATGCTTTCACCAGAATTGTTTATGAAGTTTTAGTTTCTTTGCGTTTTTACAATAGAGGAATTCACCACCAGCACCTTGTACAACAGTTTTAGTTTCTTTGCGTTTTTACCTTAAATGTTAGGGCGGAAGTAATGGTGTCCCATAAGTTTTAGTTTCTTTGCGTTTTTACTTTGTACGACCTTTTTTATGTGACAGATGAAAGGTTTTAGTTTCTTTGCGTTTTTACCTCATTATTTAGAAGTAAAGTAAAAATACTATTTAGTTTTAGTTTCTTTGCGTTTTTACAATTCCATTTTTCGGGGTGTAAGTATGAGTTCGGTGTTTTAGTTTCTTTGCGTTTTTACATTTCAGCAACTATATGACATGGCAAACAAACTTGATGGTTTTAGTTTCTTTGCGTTTTTACTATCGTCCTCATTTGCTCAAAACAACATTGAAATTGTTTTAGTTTCTTTGCGTTTTTACATTAAAAAATGCTTGGCTAGCCATAATCATTGCGGGTTTTAGTTTCTTTGCGTTTTTACTCCACAAAGTTCTTCTATATGCATATCGTTAGGAGTAGTTTTAGTTTCTTTGCGTTTTTACTTTACGTAGGCACAATGTACAACACTACTGCATTGTCTGTTTTAGTTTCTTTGCGTTTTTACACTCAATAAAACTCAATATACAGAAATTATCTAACAGTTTTAGTTTCTTTGCGTTTTTACTAATTTGCACTTGAAAGAGTCGTATTAGATGTAATGTTTTAGTTTCTTTGCGTTTTTACATCTTTTCACATATTTGCAGAGGATTATCAAATCGTTTTAGTTTCTTTGCGTTTTTACATTTCGTTAGAGTTACTGTGGATTATCACTTTGAAGTTTTAGTTTCTTTGCGTTTTTACAGCAGTATCAGAGTACGACGCAGTAATCGCATCATGTTTTAGTTTCTTTGCGTTTTTACATAAGCGTGTCAGAGGTACCCGCCATTGAACCAAGTTTTAGTTTCTTTGCGTTTTTACCAGAGTAATATATACTAAAGACGGAGAGATATTGCTGTTTTAGTTTCTTTGCGTTTTTACTACTAAAGCCATTTGAAAATGAAGACAAGATAGTGGTTTTAGTTTCTTTGCGTTTTTACTCCCAACAGAGAACCCCGGGAGAAGTGACGGGGATGTTTTAGTTTCTTTGCGTTTTTACTGCAGCTCAGATAATCTTGCAACGCGATGAGGAAGTGTTTTAGTTTCTTTGCGTTTTTACAGAGATGCAATGAACAACGGCAACGCTTCTAGGTCGTTTTAGTTTCTTTGCGTTTTTACACGATCCAAAAGTCAACGAGTACGTGGTCAGAAATTAGTTTTAGTTTCTTTGCGTTTTTACACATTTGATTATAGAGAAACATCAAATATTATCAGTTTTAGTTTCTTTGCGTTTTTACAGATCTGCCCGCTTAGAAACTTTTTAACGGCACTTTGTTTTAGTTTCTTTGCGTTTTTACTTGACTTTCAAGATGATGTGAAGCAAGTCATCAAGTTTTAGTTTCTTTGCGTTTTTACACAATCTTCTTCTTTACCATCACTTCCCTATCAGTGTTTTAGTTTCTTTGCGTTTTTACGAGTATTCACGGAAAGCCTGAATATGTGATATCCGTTTTAGTTTCTTTGCGTTTTTACATGCAGTTAGCACGCTTGCAACGTTCTTTTATAAGGTTTTAGTTTCTTTGCGTTTTTACATGAGATTATTGAAAGAATTTCTGCTTTGTTCTGGGTTTTAGTTTCTTTGCGTTTTTACAAAGTCTCATAATGGGCGATAAACAATGTCAATCGTTTTAGTTTCTTTGCGTTTTTACTATCTACAATATAAATATATATACATGCCACATAGGTTTTAGTTTCTTTGCGTTTTTACATGAAATGGCTTCCGATAGTAATTATTATGCCTATACGTTTTAGTTTCTTTGCGTTTTTACTCAATCTCGTTAGCAGGTGCACTAAGATTTACTGTTTTAGTTTCTTTGCGTTTTTACTTATTTAAGATTTTGATAATTCCTTTAAAATTGAGTTTTAGTTTCTTTGCGTTTTTACACAATTAAGGTTACAGTAGAGAATGCAGATTGTTCGTTTTAGTTTCTTTGCGTTTTTACGTGGTAGCTGAATATTGTTCCCACTTCCCGCGTAGTTTTAGTTTCTTTGCGTTTTTACATGGCAACCCATATATCTTCACCACCATATATAAGAGTTTTAGTTTCTTTGCGTTTTTACTAGTTTGGAATTCTAATTCCTAGCACATTTTCAGTTTTAGTTTCTTTGCGTTTTTACGGGTGTTTACCGTCAAATTTTCTAGTCATTTCCCTAAGTTTTAGTTTCTTTGCGTTTTTACACTAGTGGAAATTGAGTTCACACATTCTATCGATATTGTTTTAGTTTCTTTGCGTTTTTACTGTGCGTTCTTTACGCTATTTTTCTCTTCGTTTTTCTACTATATAAATATTTCTGTTTCTTCCGGACCCTAAATGGGGTTCTTGGGTCCAGAAGGGAGTTTTAAGGAGTTTTAGGGTTAACCTAAAAATTTTTACGTAAGGGTCCGGAAGGGAAATACGTAATACGGTTTCACTGAAGTAAATATATCAATATACCTAAAAAATAGATAATGATATATTAATATCCTGCTTTGTAGTTTGTGGATTTTCTGAAAATTGAGGCTATTCTCTCTATCTATTAGGGCTATTAATAGAATTATCGCCTAGTTTCCAAGTGATACACACACTACTGTTCTAGTAAATTAAAAAAGGACTTTCACTTTCCCCAGCACTTAGTCTAATCTTCACTAAAGTCTTAGTCGTAATGTTCTGATTTGTCCATTATTTCCTAATCTTCACTAAAGTGGTAATTAATCATGAATGTAAAATAAAAGTATAGATCCTTTTCAAAAGGTTGGAAACATCAGGATTGTGTAAATAAAAGTACTGAAAACGACACAGTTTTTGTCCTTATAATACGCGGTATTTAAAATAAAATATCGAAAGGAAGTGTCATTGCAATCTAGGATAGAAGTTATCATTATGTAAAATGAAGGTATCAATAAAGTTAATTTTCCATTGGATAATTAGTATCTATGTCTGTATCAGATAAGGTTAGTGTATGAGTAAAGTTACTTTTTGGACATTTTTAAACTTAAGTTACTCTTAGAATCCTCTTTATAGTAGGAAATAACGTGCTAAACCAGATGATTTACGATTATCAATAAAGAATAGTAAAGTTGAAGTTTATATATGAGTAAAAGTAACTTCCTCAAATAATAGATATCCACCAAACACTACACTGCTTCGTGAGGTTTTTGAAAACCTACGTTACTTTTTAACATTCTCTCTATGGTAAAAAAGCGTTCCAATGAGATGGTTTGCAAATGAGTGGGATTGTGGTGAGGGTAAAAGAGGGTTACAGGTTTTAATGACGTGGTTTACAAATATTTTATTAGATCAACCCATGCTGAAATTCATAAAAGTTCCAATCAGATAGCTTACGAATTCACAACGTGAATTAGTTGAATTGTTAGAGGCGAAGAATGCAATGCCTCTTACGGTTATTCAACAGTTTGGTCGTTAGAGGCGATATCATGTAATTTCTACAAATACCCCGCAAGGCAACAAAACGCTCCAATTGGCAAAAGGTGACTTATTCCTTACATGGACTGTTACCAGTATGGGCAAAAGATAACCTATCTCCTTTTTCAATTTCTGTAAAAGTATCATACGTATCTTTCCACAGAGGATAAAAATTTAATATTCTCCTTTCCTAGTTTAAAGTATGATTCTCATAGTCACTTTGGGTTTCGATGAGAAGTTCCAGATTAGGGCGATAATGAGGAGGGCACCAAATTTGGAAAAGGTAATAATAACTGGCTCGTTTAAGGAAGAAAAGGCTAAAAAGGCTTTGGACTCACTAATGGAGTTCTTCAAAATGACTGGATTCAGTTTCGAATTAGTTGAGGTTGATCCTCACGACTTTTATGGAACTGTAGTGACTATGAGTAGGCTGATTCTCTCAAATCAAGGCAAAGAGTTCGTTGTGAACTTAAGTGGAGGTATGAGGTCATTAATTTTAGCTGTCTTATCCTCATTTATTTTAACCAACATGGACGCTGAAGTTGAAGTGGAGACTGAGGACTTTAAGAAAGTGATAACTTTCAAGATCTCTGACTTAAGGGCGCCATCTCTATCTGCGGATCACATAAATATATTGGACGCTATAAGTAAGGGATATAATACTGTGAATTCCATTCATAATTTACTTAACATGCCTTTATCCACTGTCTGGAGGAGGCTAAGGGAACTCAGAAGTGATGGTTTAGTAACAGAGGATAATAGACTGACTGAGAAGGGAAAGCTTATGCTGAAACTTTACACCTAATCATTTAATTATTTTACATTTCTTCTTAAGGGTTTTTAAGTGGGTTTATCTTATAAAGGGAACTTGTTTTCCCTTAGTAATCTTGAAAAACCCCACAAAGTATTAAAGAATAGTTTATTTAGCATTTTGAATGCTTTACGCTAATCAAGAGAAGGATCTTAATATTTTCAAGTACTCCTGCTTTATGGGGTATTTGTTGGCTATCTGGTTTGGAACGCTCCTTTTATGAAGAGAATGTAAAAAAATTGACGTAAGTTTTTAAAAACCTACAAAGTACATTACTTAACTATTAAATACGTTTAGGTTCCTTAAATTAAATTAAACATTTCCTTATGGGTTAAGCTAGTTATACCTTTTATCAATCATCGCAAACAGCTCTGTAACGTAAAAGAACTGCGCTAATAGCAGCGAAAATTTTTAAATAACTATGTGCAACTCCAGACTAATGAAGGGAATATTCATTCTCTTTATCGTTCTCATATCTATTGGAAGTTTATTGGTTTACGCAAGGAATCATCCAGTGGGTATTTCAGCACATAATGGCCCTATTTACACAGACGCTGTATTAGGTTTCGCCAATATAACGTCTTTAGGGGCTTATAATTCGTCATTTAACCAAGCTCCTTATGGTGCTTCACTTCAATTAAATGTTGTTGATAAAGTGGTAACACCCACAAATACATACTATCTTTGGTTCCAGGATGTAGCTTACTTTCTCACCAATAATGATACTATGAACTTTGGCGATAATATATGGAATTTCACTTTACCTTATGCTAATGTATCTAATGTTATAGGTGAAGGTGAAATATCAGTATATAACACATCTTATCATCAAACGTATTATGCAGCTGGATGGTATATTTCCAAGTATTATTTTCCTTTCGCATTTTATCTCCTTATTAATGAAACTTATAATAACTCTGGTGTGGAAGTGGATTTCGCTTATATGCACAGTTAATCATTAACAATAGGGTAAACTATCGAGTGGAAGTGGATTTCGCTTATATGGTTATTCAAAATGGAAGTATTGCTTATCCTTCCAATTTTTACGTATTTGATAGGGCATTCATAAAGATTCCTAATGTTGAGTCCTCTTATATTATCATAAATGATTCCACAACTCCAAGGGAATACTTAAATTCAACGTACTATCTTTGCGGAAATCTCCTAGGCGCTGAATTAGTATGGGGAGGAAGAGATGACGGCGAATTTACAACCTTTACTAACATGAGTTCTTATTTATCCCTTTACTATAACAATCAAGGTGTTTGGACACCGTTTAACGTAATCTATACTTATGGAAATGATACTGAAGAATCTGCTGATAATCTGGTAGTGTCTTTAGCCAAGAACGGTTACGTTTATGTTACAATTGGAAATCTAAACCCCAAGTTACTCACATCACATTTCAGCCCACCGTTAAGTTTCGCCTATGCCGATATTTACTGTGATATACCTTTTTACGTAAACGGAACTCTCACTAATGAGTTTAAAGGTTATGTGACATTTCCAGTTACACTTTCATTTATAACGAATTACACAGCTAATTCTTCAGCTTTTGCCATTTATAACGGTGAAAATATCACCTTAGAACCTTCTTACAGACCGATAATATACTCTTTCAAACCCAATTATACGTGGTATTACCTAGTTAAAATAAACTCCTCATTCCCAGTTTATATTAACGGAGTGAATACAAATGAAATGTGGGTGAAAAAAGGCAGTGTTGTAGTGTTAAACGCTGATATTCCTTCTAGTGATGCTGGGTATTTTAAGGGAACTTACTACTTGACTCTAGGACAAAGCGTAACGGTGAATCAACCTATTGTCGAGAATCTAGTGGTTATACCTAAAGCAGACTTATTTACTGGAATATTATTCTTTGCGGTTATACTAATTGGTATTTTAGGGTTTGTTGCTTTTAGAAGAAGGAGGAAGGCGAGAAAGTATAGGAATTGGAAAAGCAGAAGAAGAACAAGGGGAAGAAGACCTTATTTTGACTGAAATCTCTAAATATTTTTGCCTAATGATATTTCGTTGAGGGTTTTCCGAAATTTATGTTACTATTCCCCTCATACTAGAGGAGCGTTCTAAACTAGATAGTTTAAAAAAGAGATTTTAGAAAGATTCTAAAAATTTTGCAGCATTACAACCTAAACTCCTTGACCCGTATTCTCTAGCAAAGATAAGAAACAACTAGGTTTAACTAATGTGTAAAGCTATCTTTGTTGATACAAACATCATAATAGCCTTGCTTTGTGAGGTATTTGTAAACTATCCGTTTTGAACGTTCTTTTCGCTACTCAGAGGTAATAGTAACGTAAGTTCTGAAAAGCTTCACGATTTTTCACTACACAAACACTTATACCTTTACACTAGTACACGCTCTCCCATCTTAGTAAAATATATTATTCTACTATTTCTAATTACTATCGATGGAAGAGGTTAAAGTAACGAGAAATTATCAGATCACGATCCCTTACGAGATTAGAAAGAAATTGAATATTAACGTTGGTGATAAGCTCATAGTTTACATAGAAGGGGATAAAATAGTGATAAAAAAGAAGAAAGGAGATATTGCTTCTCTCGGGTTTATCATTAGAAAAGAAATTTACGGATAAATATGTGAACGAGGTTATTAGAGAAGCGGGAGAGAAGATTGGAAGTAGCAGTTGATACGAATTTCTTAATTGCATTTAATGCAAAGTTTTAGTTTCTTTGCGTTTTTACCTTCATACTTCTTACTGGGATAGTGTGGAAGATGACCTGTTTTAGTTTCTTTGCGTTTTTACAGAGTAAAGTGGAATTGCGAACAGTGGATTTACCCGTTTTAGTTTCTTTGCGTTTTTACACGAGAATATTTTAAAAGAAAAGAGACACGATAAGTTTTAGTTTCTTTGCGTTTTTACGGGGATGTTGTTTCATCGTTCTTCAGCAGGCTAAAGTTTTAGTTTCTTTGCGTTTTTACTCCGTACAAAGCGGTGCACTGACCTCATCATAAGAGTTTTAGTTTCTTTGCGTTTTTACAGAGTAAAGTGGAATTGCGAACAGTGGATTTACCCGTTTTAGTTTCTTTGCGTTTTTACTAAAAGTAGGTTCTATGTTCCTATGGCATGGGTACGATGTTTTAGTTTCTTTGCGTTTTTACTACTGTTAAGTGTATTATAGATTGTCGTCTGCAGAGTTTTAGTTTCTTTGCGTTTTTACTTGATGACGTACACATTTTCCACGTTAAGGAAAAGTTTTAGTTTCTTTGCGTTTTTACAAACCCCGTGTCATATATGCTATTGCCAGGTCACGTTTTAGTTTCTTTGCGTTTTTACATTTAACACAATACAGCAAGGATTTAACACAGTTTTGTTTTAGTTTCTTTGCGTTTTTACAATAGGATGATATTAAGTGATCCTATTCTAAGAACTGAGTTTTAGTTTCTTTGCGTTTTTACAATCACGATGTATTTTTGATTGATTAAAGTGATGTCGTTTTAGTTTCTTTGCGTTTTTACTGAAAATAAAAATACCCACCACCCATTCTATTTATAGTTTTAGTTTCTTTGCGTTTTTACTCTAACCAGAGCAACGCTTATTATCAAGCCTACCGTTTTAGTTTCTTTGCGTTTTTACACTATGAACGCGAGAGAACTATACAATTTCTTTGCATGTTTTAGTTTCTTTGCGTTTTTACAATTATGTTGAAAAGAAGAAAACTATCTTTATTAGAGTTTTAGTTTCTTTGCGTTTTTACGAATTGCATACAACGATAGAGATGCTACACAATATTGTTTTAGTTTCTTTGCGTTTTTACTACGATATCGTGCTATCACAAAATTTAGCGTACTAGTTTTAGTTTCTTTGCGTTTTTACAAACTTGATGTGGTCACACTGATTGATGTGAATCTAGATGTGATGTTTCTTTGCGTTTTTACAAACAAGTGTGATAATCCCAACTCTTAAGATCCTAATTGTATGTTTCTTTGCGTTTTTACAAACGGATAGGCGATATGAAAACTGGTGCGTTATTAGTTCATGTTTCTTTGCGTTTTTACAAACGCCTCTTTATTTCTTTTCTCGGCGGATGGCGGAACATGTTTCTTTGCGTTTTTACAAACTCTTCATCTTCTTCCTTATCCTTACCAGTTTTCATATGTTTCTTTGCGTTTTTACAAACGAAATCCCAATGATAGAACAAATTCAGTTGAATACAATGTTTCTTTGCGTTTTTACAAACTGTGCGTTTGGGTTCTCATTTTTGATCTTGTTTTTCCCATTTATAAAGATTTCTGTTCCTTCCTGACCCTAAATGGGGTTCTTGGGTCCGGAAGGGAGTTTCAAGGAGTTTTAGGGTTAACCTAAAAATTTTTACGTAAGGGTCCGGAAGGTACCCTCATAATACGTTAGTTAAAAAACTAAGTATTTTAACGTACTGATTTCTAGTGCGTGTAGTACCCGAATTATCTCCTTACAAAGTATATATTCGTTTCACTAAATTTCCTCTAAACTAAATTCATTAAGTAATACGTTACGCCACGCGAACCTCGCCCATCAAGAAATCAGCAATCTCCCTCATAACGTGATAAAGCCAAAACTTCAAAAGAGCAGCTTAAAAAAACACCCCTAGTACGAATCCCATCATCAAACATCCTCTTCACAGCAGATATCACACCTCAGCCCTCCACCTCTTACCATAACCCCTACTCCAATCACGTGGCGACTCCCTATACTCTAAAATAGAATCACGCCTCCTCGGCTATCCACATTAGCTGACCTCTTAGGTGGAATCAGGAACTAGGTCATAAATAAAATCATAAGCCTTATCCCCATAAAACTTCGTAACCCTCCCACCCTCTTCACTTACCTCCTTAACTGCAGACTTGACCTCAGAATTCTCAACCTCAGCCTTCAAAACCTTCATGGAATTGGCATCAACGTGAACTACTATTTTGAGGAACTTTCCCTTTCCTCCCTTTTTCCACTTTGCCCTTATGTACTTACCTCCTTGTTCAACGCTTATTCCCGTGCCGTCGCTTATTAGTTCTACTTCATCCTTGACTTTATTGTAGTCTAGTTGCATGTTTTTTAGTCTTAGGTGGATTGTCTTGTAGTCAAGGTAGATTGGTATTTTTCCCATTTAGTGGAGTGCTCTTAGAATTCCCTCCAGAGGAAGGCTAGGAATTGGTTGAACATGAGTGGTGCTTTGTAGGGTCTTGATTTAGCCTTCTTATTATCCTCCTCTAGAAGTTAGTATCAGTGTTCGAACACGTAGTAGGGGAATATCATCTCGTATCTAGTTATGAGGTTCTCGTCGTACTTTGACCAATCCCTAGTTTATTTCCTTTCTCAGAGGACGTGATTATCATTGGTATTATGCCATTTTAACCTTAACTCTAGAGAAACTCCACAAACTACTTTGCTAAGAAAAATTTAAGTATATACTTACCTAAAGAAATATGATATATATGTCGGAGTCAGATAAGGAGAAACCACAATCTCAACGGTTTTTGTCATCAATCGTAGATTTGCTGGCTGAATTAGCAAAGGATAAAGTATATGGGATATTAGATACATTTGCGTATGTTTCCAACTTATCAATAGTTTACGCATCACTCTACAACGCAATAAGATATTTAGCAAGCAAAGAAGAATATAAAGATAAAATTCCTTCTGAAGATGAATTAAATAAATTGTTCGGAATTGCAAGAGAGAACCCAACAATACTAAGAGAAGTTGCCATTAGAGCACTTGCCAGAGCATTAAAACCACAAGGAGAGGGTGAAGAGTGATGGTCTTTGTATCTTTTGGTATTAGACTAAGAATAAATATTGAAGCAGCTAACATGATAGAATCTTTTGGAAACTATGTTAGACATAGAATAGCACCGGTAGTAATGAAAACTAAAGATGGATATAGGATAGTATTTGCACCAACTATCTCTGGGCAATCAATAGCTCACGCATATATGAGAGCTTTGACAGATCTAAGTTTAAGCAGAGGATTGAATTTATGTGATGACTGTAAGAATTATAAAGTAATAGGAGGATTCTTGAAGAGAAGTGGAGATCCAAATACTCCTAGCGATGATAGAGTTAGGACTTGCGTAGTTGATGACGTAACTGGCTATATGGCAGCTGTTGAGAATGTTTCTACGGTCATGAAAAGAACTTCCAGGATTATGTTTAGCTATATGGTTCCAGATGTAGATGTGGCAGAGGCTACTGTTATGCCTCAATTCCATGTTAGGTTTAATCAGCAACAAAACGAAAATGATATCTTTCAGATAGAAAGCGGATCTGCTATTTACATGCTAGGAATAGGAATTGACGTTAATGGTATAGGTTTGCTCTCTAATAATACGCATACCGATGACTATCTTGAAAGGGTTGCAACAACTTTTGACGCATTAATATCATTATTTAGTGGAGGATATGTTGGAGCTAAGAAATCTAGATACCTACCATTAATTGATGTCTTAGGAGGAGTGTCTGCAATCTCTGATCCTATACCATTCTCTGTATCCTCTCCAAAGTATGGTGAGTATGTTAAAGATACTCTTAATAGAGCAAAGGCTTATGTTGAAGCTTTGAATAACAGCAATTCTTCCAGTAAAACTATAAATGAGAAGATAATAGTTATATATTTCGATAAGGAAGGAATAATAAACTCTGATATTTGCAAAGATTATCCAAAGAGCAATAATATCGAATGTGAAAACGCGGGCAATTTAGATGAGATGATTAAAAAGACTAAGGATAAAGCGTTGTCATGGATTAAGCCTTCTGAATCTACTACTAGTCAAAAATAAGTCTTCGAGTGATAAAGGTTGTCATCTCCAATTGTAGTTGTAGTAGAAGTTGAATTTTTTAGCAATTTTTCCCTATTACCTCCTCTAGTTGTACAATCACAAGGGTATCCTGTACCTCCCCCTACCACCCTTGTAGGTGCGTTAGCCTATCCATATTTTAGATTACAAGGAAGGGAAGTTGATGGAGAATATTCAATAGCTAAAAAGCTGGTAGAAGATAAAAAGGTTCTTTATGCTTCATTTTATTCCCCTTTGTATGTTGTAAATAATGAGATCGAAAGAGTTTTTACGTTATTTGTACAGAAAAAGGAAAGATTAAGAAAGATTAAGGATACTAATAAAATTATAGAATGTATCAAGAAATTATCATCAGATAAAGACTACGTTGAAAAATACTTAAAATATCTCGAATTAATAAGTATGAGTAGTCAGAAAAAGGATGAAAATCTAAAAAAGCTAGAAAACGAACTTAAAAATGTGGTAAAAGAGTGCTTTGACTATTTGTATGATAGTTTTAGCAATGCTTATAGTATTGGTTCCAGATCTTCCGTATACTACGGGGGATCTGCTTATATTGCTTATATTATAACTGATCCAGAAATTATTAAATATAGTTATGGCATAGTAAGAGTAGGAAGAAAAGAGTCATTAGTCTATGTTAAAGATGTGAGCGTTTATAGTCTTAAAGATATAATAGATACTGAAAGTGACAGAGTGAAGACGAGGTTCTACTTTCCGGTCTCTTTAGCGATAAATTATTTTAATTGCGAGAAGTATGACTTACCAATACTTAACATTAATAATTATAAAAGCAATCCTTCACCAGAGACCAATGAGTTTTGTGTACCTTCCCAACTCTCATTAAATCCAATTTTAGTTGATGTTAATCTAGAAAAAGCATACGTGCTTAATTTAAGAAATGAAAGGAAAAAATTAATAGTCCCTAAAGAGGTTGTAGAATATGCCTAGGAGGTCAAAAAATATAGAAAATAAAGAAAATCCTCCATTAGTAATTAATTTATCTAACATACCAAAGTATAAACACCTATTGATATCTTGGTACGTTAGAACTGCTTTGCAATATCTTTATGGTTTTGATATCTTCTTGAAATCACCAAGTCAAATTGACATTAATCAGATGGTTGACGATATTAATAGGGCTTTAGAAGGGTTAAAGTTGGAAAAAGCTAAAAACCTTGAATATCAAGACTTCCAAGAAACTTACGAGACTATTTCTAAAACTAGTTACAGGAATTTCTTGCAAGAATTTAAAGAATTCGGTAGAACATTCGGAGGTCAAACATCAGAAATTAGAGAATTAAATAGAGTTCAAAAAGGAGTCCTTAAGCTAGCTACTATAGGATACGAAATAAGTAAGGTTAAAGAATATAATGTATTTGTAGACATTACATCTCAAAACGTTTTACTAAAAGATATAAGAAAAGCAATGGATAGTTTAAAATTAGTATTTTCAGCTATATCAAATAATAAGTTGAGTGAAAAAGCCCTTATGATAGGTATGGCTTCAGCTATCGCATTGGCATATAAAGATAACATAAACGATCTTATGAATAATCCACTAAGAGTAATTTACGTATCAAAGTCAGGCAATTTAGTAAGCTATGTATTGAATGAGTTATCAAATGAATTGTGGCATTTAGGAATTACATCATCTATCTTTCAATTATTGGTTAATTATAAATATGAAATAAAAAATAGGAAAAACACAACAATTAAAAACTTCATAGAACTTTTAGCCACAACAATTATTCAGTATCATAATTTAGGCAGTATCAACGGGTTCTATCCAATTATTAGATCATTAACAAGTGATACTGTTGTAGAGGAAGGGAGTTTTGTCTATAAGGAGAAGTGGGATGAAATAACTAAAGGACTTTTAGGGATTAATCTTAGACCAAAGGTTATTGTAATTAAAGGTGATGAAGATGAGACAAGCTCTGACTGAACTTTTATCTTCAATAGAAAAATATGGACCAGAAAGTATTTATTTAGCTGATCTACCTACTGGTTACGGTAAAACAAAGAATGCACCATTAGTATATAAAGAATTTTATGATATGAACTGGGTTTCAAATGGAATCCATATATTACCTTTAAGATCTTTAGTTTCAAGCATACTCGATGATTTTGTACAGAAAGATCGTGAAATCCTTAAAAAAGCTGGCTTAACCGAAAATGATTTGGCTTATCAAATGGGAGATTTTTTAGAGAACTATAAGAAAGAACCATTGTTTGATGCTTCTTATGTTTTAACTACTATGGACTCTTATGCTCATAACTTGTTCAAAATTCCAGTAACTGAAATTTTTAGGTATCAAAAACACTACTTTATTCCTCTAGGAAGAATCTTTATCTCCCTTATTGTCTTTGACGAAGCTCACATTTTTTTCGAGAGTGAAGACAGTGCAATTCCCTCAATATTTCTTGAAGCAATAAATGCTCATCATTACATGAAAAATCCAGTTCTTATTCTAAGTGCTACCCTTTCTGATTTTTATGTGAGAGAAATAGCAAAAAATAGAAAGTTAGTACGAGTTAAACTCTCTTTAGAAAATAAAATTGAAGAAAAGAATGGGTATACAGAAATACATATTCGAGATAAGGAATTTGAGGACCTAATGAAATCTGTTAAGTTAACTGTGGAAAAAATTAAGTTAGCTGATGTTAAACAAAGAGCTCAAGAGTTAGCTTCCAGTGGGCTAAAAATTCTGATTGTAATTGATGACATAAAGAAAGCTTCACTGCTTTATCAATCTTTGAAGGACTCATTTAACGTTGGTTTAATACATAGTAGATTAACAAGAGAAGACAGATCAAACGTTATAAAAAGGTTAGATAACCTAGACATTTTAATTGGTACTAGTGCAATAGAGGCTGGAATAGATAGATCATTTGATGCCTTAATAACTACTGTGATAAACATAAACTCTTTAATTCAAAGAATAGGAAGAGTTTGCAGATACGGTTGCAAAGAATCTTCTGGTAAGATATATTTAATTGAGGATTTTAAAGGCTCAGATAATAACGTTATAAATAGTATAGTTGGAAAAGATATATGTTGGAGATTGCCTTATACTGTTTCATGTGAGACTAATTATTATGAGTTAATAAACAAGTTTTCTATTTCAAAAATTAAACTGAACAATGAATATAGAGACTCTTTAAAGAGGGTTCTATCACCGTTTTACACCTCACAACGTTTACTTGAGAAATTTTTGGAGGATAACAAATATTCTTTAACTAGAAGTTTAGTAGAATTTTATACTTTAGGAGAAGATTTTTTGACTGTAAAAGATATGAAAGATATCATTAGTAATTCCTTTGTAATGGAATTGGAATTGGTGGAGAAAAATTGGAATAACATTAAGGATTATATAATGGGAATAGGTTATTTTGAATTTAAAAATAACACTCCAAGACTTGCAGACGAGAAAAAAGTAGATAATGTAAGTGATTTTTACATTAGATTTATAGAAAATTACGGTACTCCTCCAATCTTTATTCTTAAAAAAGATTCTTATATAAGAGGGGTAGGAGTATTATGGTAGATTGTTGGGCTTATAAGGACGAAAAATCTAGTGAAACTTACGAGAAACACATTTTGGATATAGCTAAGTACATGGAGGAAAGTAATTATTTTAATGGTCTTGTGAGAGTGTTATCAAAAAGACTTAACGTTGATCAAGACGAAATTCATGATTTAGTGTTGTTAGCTGGTGTATTACACGATATTGGAAAGATAGATGTTACATATCAAAGAAATCCTAACAGATTTTCGGGACATGAAATTAAGAGTGCCGGGATTATTTCATATGCTTCTAAAATACCTGAGAACCTCTTTGATCCTAGTGATAGTGAGCCAGTTACTAAGGAGCTCTTGATTAGCATCATTATTATAAGGCCAGTTGGTTTTCATCATTACGCACAAAGAGATTACACAAAAATTTGTAAGAACTTAAAAAGTTCGTTCATCCCTTATGATTCATGCATTGAATGTGTTAAGGGTGTAAATGATGAGGTTAAGAATAGATTCATAAGAAGTAAATTGGGGAAAGAGATCATAGACAAAATAACTAATATAATATCTAAGAAAAATAAATTAGACTTGTATTTACCTATAGAATTTTGTAGTAATGATTTTTCTTATAGATATTATAGATTTGTTTCATCAGCAATCCTTTCTATTCTTAATGAGGCAGATGGTACAGTAGCCAGAATTAATAGAGAAGCTAAACAATAGATAACTTTGATTATGACGAGGGTAATATAAATCCTTTTGATATTTAAGATTAGAGTATAGGCAAATCTTTGTTACCTTCTATTCAAACTTATTATAAGGAATTTTTCTGATACATTAAGTAATTTTAGTATTTATATATTCTAAAAGTCTTATGGAGAAGAATTATATAACGTGAGTGAAAAATTTATTTCAATTCCATGAAGGATTAACGAGCCTCATGCAGAAAAGCGCCCCAGATTGTAGGGGAAAGGCTTTCAATTCCATAGAGGATTAACCTTCATAGTAGAGCTGTTGTTGAAATAACGGCTCATAAGACTTTCAATTCCATAGAGGATTAAGAGCAAGGACGCGCCTTTTGGCGCAGAATCAAATTCTATCTCCTTTCAATTCCATAGAGGATTAAGACTATTTCGCGATCATTCCTCATTACATTTCTGTCACTATCTTTCAATTCCATAGAGGATTAAGCTTCCGAATTACAACAACTAGATAGCGTCAAATACATTACCTTTCAATTCCATAGAGGATTAAGATTAAAATGGAAAAGAAAGAACCAGGTGGAACCGCTATCGTAACTTTCAATTCCATAGAGGATTAAGTCAGATTTTTAATTGATAAAATTCGCGAATTGGAAAATTTCTTTCAATTCCATAGAGGATTAAGTTTGTATTATTTCTTGCTTTTTTCTTTGCACTTGTGATCTTTCTTTCAATTCCATAGAGGATTAAGATCATTTGTATCAATTATATATTTGTGTCAGTTATATAACTTTCAATTCCATAGAGGATTAAGTTTCTTATTTTTCGGGGAATAATTATGAGTAAAGTGGAAACTTTCAATTCCATAGAGGATTAAGAATACAGTACGACCGCGAAGGTATCTTTTGGTTAATGTCATTCTCTTTCAATTCCATAGAGGATTAAGAAAGGTAACGCAAGCACAACTATGGAATCTGCAGTATTGTGCTTTCAATTCCATAGAGGATTAAGATGAGAAGCATATCAATTTTATCGCTTACGTAGATGTAAACTTTCAATTCCATAGAGGATTAAGGTGCTTCAATGTAGCGCATGTACTAGCAATCAGGTAACTTTCAATTCCATAGAGGATTAAGTTACGAATTTGTGAGATATGGAAACTACCTTATAGACGCTGACTTTCAATTCCATAGAGGATTAAGAGACACCAGTTACTACTTGGTATAGAACTTTCACAACGACCTTTCAATTCCATAGAGGATTAACTACATAGCCCTTTCTACCATAAAGTGCATTAAATGATGATCTTTCAATTCCATAGAGGATTAACTCGAAGAAGCAAGATGGCAAGCCTAGTAGTAATGTCTAAAATCTTTCAATTCCATAGAGGATTAACTCTAATGACTAGTAATAAGTATGTTTGCCCTTATTACCTTTCAATTCCATAGAGGATTAACATAGTAATTGTTGTTGTCGTCAGTTGGCCCTTCATTTATTACCTTTCAATTCCATAGAGGATTAACTATAAAAAATTCTTTATTATTTGGAACTCCCCCTCTTGCCTTTCAATTCCATAGAGGATTAACCAGTTTAGGCGTAGTGACAGACAGACATGAACTTGATAAGACTTTCAATTCCATAGAGGATTAACGGGAATATATTGATCATGCCGTTTCGGAATTGACACAGTACACTTTCAATTCCATAGAGGATTAACAACAATTCAGCCAACATTTCAGCTGCTACTTCTTCGAATGTCTCCCTTTCAATTCCATAGAGGATTAACTGAGGGTTTTTAAACCCTCATTGACAATTGTCTATTCGTTATTCCCCTTAATAAGTTTTTCTCTTTTCTTCCTCTTGTATTTTTCTCTCTCCTCTTTTTATTTTATTCTATTCCCGGGTTTTGTTGGGATTTTTACGACTTCTCTATAAAGGTAATTGTTTTAGGTTAACGTCCTACCTTTAAGGAAAGTTAGGTTTAAGGGAATACACTTGCAAAAACGGGACAAAAAATACAGAAATATAATATATACATCACTATTTCCTATTAATATACTTTTTTAAGTTGGTTTAAAAACTATTTACCTACGAACGATGACAATATAATCTTGAAGAAGAGGTTACGTTATGATGACGCTAAAAATCCTAAATTATGGGAATGTGAAAGATTCTCACTAGTTCTAAGGAGTGGAGAGGATTTTCACTTATTTGTGTTCGTTTTGTACTTTGTAGGCATTACATGCTTCGCCTCTAACAATCCAACTAATTCACGCTGTAAATTCGTAGAGGATGTTTTAAGCTATCTGGTTTAATACGTTCCTTTTTACTATCAAGAGAATATGAAGAAATAACGTAAGATTTGAAAAACTCCGCAAAACATTCGTTTTGACAATATTTATGTGTTCCTAGCAGTGAGAATTTTAGGTTGTTTCTTATCTTTTCTAGAGGATACGGATGAAGAAGTTATATTGGAATGTTGCCAAATTTTTAAGAATCTTTTTAAAACCTACTTTTTTAAAGTATCTATTTTTGACGCTCTTTTACCATAGAGAGAATAGTAATGTAAATTTCGAAAAACCTCACAAAGCAATTTAAAGACGATTTCGAGTCAATGTAAAAGCCAATTGGTTAATATATAGGGTGGAAGAGTTCTCAAGTATTTGAGAACATCATGAAAGTCATCAGTAATGATGAGAAGTTTTTTATTCTGACTTCCTCCCCGCCATTAAAATGGCGAGGGTTCCCCCCATTGGTTCGGGTTTACATCCCGCATCTGGGAGGCAGTCGCGAGGCTCAGAGAACCCCGCCCATACAAATTATACACAGCTATATAATCACGATGATCCTCAAAACCACACTTCTCACACCTAAGCATCCTATATCCACTTCCTTTCAGCTCATATCCACATCTAGGGCAAGTGGTTGAACTATACGCTGGCTTAACGTATATTACATTTAACCCATGCTTCTTTGCTTCCCACTCAATCCAGTACTGCACGCGTCTGTATTGCATCAAATATAACCTATCTCTGTAGTCTTTCCTCAACCCTTTCACGTGAGAAATCATCTTGTTCAAATCTTCCAACACGATGTAGTTAGCGTTTAGCCTCTTTGCTTCCTCAACTACCCACTTGCCAACCTTTTTGACAAAGTCTTGCATGACGTTTCTTACCTTTATGTGAAAGCTCCTAATCCTATTGAGAATCCTCTTATTCTCTCTCCACCTCTTGGGGTACCTTTTCTGCAGATTCTCAGCAAGTTTCTTATAATGCGCTGAATCATCTAGACGTGTTGGAATTTCTATAACTTGTTTATCATTACCTAACGTGATAAAATCCATGTTTATGTCAACAGCTATAAGCCCCTTAACTTGCTTCTCTACTTGTACTTTCTTTTTCATTGTCACGTTAAGATACCAATTATCTCCTCTCTTGACTAGTCTTGCTTCTCTCACTTTGAAGTCCTCCTACGTTTTTCACGCAAGACATTCACCAAGGTTAACACTCCAAGTATTATAACAGAAAAACAAATAAGCACTCAAGAAAAAATCAACATAAGCCAAAAGCGAAGTAGGGGCTAAAAACCCCGTGTACAAGGCTGGCTCACGATCCCCTCAATAATCTAACAAATGGGGTTAAAACCCCGTGTAGGAGAATATCACCTTTTTTCGAGGGGCAAAAAGTAGTCATAACTAGGAAAACAAGTGAAAAATAGTCTGATATTCTATAGAAGTATTATGATAGAAAACCTAATACGAGAGGAAAAACAATATAACACGTGCAACAAATAAAATTAAAAACCTTTGGAATTGACGTTGGAGAATCAAAAATAGTAGTGACAAAAATAAGACTAGAACAACAAGGGGAACAATTAATAGAGAGAGAAAGCGAGACAAGAGAATTCAAATACGACAACGAAGGAATACAACAACTCATAAACTTCCTAGGAGACTACAAGGAAGGAATAATGGAAGCAACTGGAGTATACTTCTACTACCTATACGACAAGCTAACACAAAAAGGATACAACATAGGAGTAGTAAACCCACTACAATTAAGAGAAATACTTGGAAAGAAAACAGACAAACTAGACTCAAAAAGACTAGCACTAGCATACGCAATAGGAGCAATAAAAACATCATACATACCAAAAGAAAACGAAAGAGAACTAGAAAGACACAGAAAACAACTAGAGGAGAGAATAACACAACTAAAAAACATGATAAGAAAAACATTACAAACAGCAGGATACAAGATAGAACCATTCAACAAAGAAGGAAGACAAATACTAGACAAACTAGTAAAGGAACAAGAACTAAACAATGAGGAGAAAGAGAAACTAAAGAACTTATTAGGGAGAAAACTAAACAAGGGTGAAATATTAATTTTGAAACAACTAGTAGAAGAGATGAATGTGGTTGAAGGGCAAGTTAAGGAGATTGATGACATGATTGCCACCCTAATCCCCAAGGCTACTCTTGCAGAACTACTCAGAGTTCCCGGAATAGGTTTTACCACAGCTGGGAGAGGTTGGTGATATTTCTCGATTCTCAAACTCTAAGGCTTTTTGCTCTTATGCAGGCCTTTCTCCAAGAACTAAGCAGAGTGGTGAGTTCTTGAGCCACAATGGGTTGATTCCGGGTAATAAGTATTTGAGGCGTGTTTTCTTTCTTGCTGCGAGAGTTGCTGTTAGGGTTGATGGTAAGCTTAATGAGTTTTATACTAGAATTAAGGAGAGGAGTGGGAGTGGTAAGAAGGCTCTTGTTGCTGTTGCTAATAAGCTTGCTAGGATTGTGTTTCACGTTTTACGTGATGGTGTTTATAAAGGTGATTCTAAGAAGGTGGTCAGGGTTAGGAAAGGGAGGGAGCCAAGTGTTGATGGGGATTCAACCTTGTCTTCAGCCTTAGACAAGTTATGAAAAATAGTTAAATTGTTAGAGGCGAAGCATGTAACGCCTTGTACTGTGAAAGATTGTGAGGATATCCCACTATTTTCACTTCCTCTCCCAGTATCTTAGCTGTCACCGTGTTGAAATCAACAGTATAACTAGCTTTTGGTGTTAACCATAAGGAAACGTTTCTTAAGATTGGAAATCTCCCTTTTTTGGGATTCTTTGACCAACTCTTATATACGGCAATGGCATCACGATAGCAATCTTGAGCAAGTTTTGATTTCAAACCAAATTTCTCCCTGAGGACTTCATACAATGCTTTGTGGACTTCTTTTAGAGAAGTGGTTTTGTGTTCATATAACCATTGTAGAACGAACCTCTTGGCACGTATATACTTTTCGGCTAAGGGCTCCAGAGCCGAGGAGGAGATCTTCATTTTGACTGTCACGATCTCCTCCTCGATGGAACTGTCCTCGCGGACAGCTCGCTCTGGAGCTTGTAGCATGAGTGTTTTTTCTGTTTTTGCTTTTATTTTAACTTTTCGCGGGCATTCATCTCCGCCTTAAAAAGGCGAAGCTTTCTGCCCGCATTTTTGTAAATTGCTAACGGAAGAAGTCAGCTTCTTTTCAATCAGCTTCATAGCGTTTTCTCCCAATGGCGTGATTTCCACCTTTCTGTCCTTTCCCTTTTGTGTTACTATTCCAATCTTCTTCAATTCCGTGATCTTATTTAGCAGAGTTTTCTCGCTCTTGCCCAAAACTTTTGCCAGCTCAGTTGTACTAATCCCATTATTCCGTTTAATCACATCCAGCATCCTCATCTCCTCCTTTGTGTAATCCCTTAATAGCGCGTTTATCGCATTATCGTTAAATGATATTACAGTACTTCCACCTCCCTCATCCCTAAGATAAACCGTGAATTTCTTCTTACTTATTAGTATATTAATCAATATAAGCGAATTAAACATTCTCATACCTATTGTTAAATCGGAAATTATGGGTTCTGGTAAAGGTAAGAGATAATCCAAAATTTGGGAAAGAGTGGTATTAAAGTCAGAGAGTTTGATTTCATGAACCTCAGGTTCAGGATAGTGAAGCCTATAACTCTGAATTTTAACATTCTCTATTGCAGTTCTAGTTCCACTAACGATAGGTGAAGGTACAACTATCACCAGTTTATCCTCTTTTTGAGCCGAAGTCTCATTTAGAAGTCTTAACAGATAAGTTTCATTAAAACCCAACGTCACAAAATATGACTTCATATCATAGTGAAAGTAATACCAAAAAATAAATTTTCATTACTTTCATCATCCTCTAAATTTCATTAATATGATTTTTATGGGATCTAGTATTATTTCTGTATTTTTTGTCCCGTTTTTGCAAGTGTATTCCCTTAAACCTAACTTTCCTTAAAGGTAGGACGTTAACCTAAAACAATTACCTTTATAGAGAAGTCGTAAAAATCCCAACAAAACCCGGGAATAGAATAAAATAAAAAGAGGAGAGAGAAAAATACAAGAGGAAGAAAAGAGAAAAACTTATTAAGAGGAAGAAGGAAAAGATAAATGTAAATGAGGGTTTAAAAACCCTCAGTTAATCCTCTATGGAATTGAAAGCCTACAGTAAGCACTCCTATAAAAGAACAAGCTGTGTTAGCAGTTAATCCTCTATGGAATTGAAAGGACTAATTCTTTCATCTTTAACACATATTCTCTGACAATTTGTTAATCCTCTATGGAATTGAAAGTAACATAAGTTGATGGAGTTTGGTCAATCCCTACAATTTCTGTTAATCCTCTATGGAATTGAAAGGGTACTTTAAAGTACCCAGCGTCGTCGCACTACGCTGGTTAATCCTCTATGGAATTGAAAGGATTTATGCGTTTATCAAGAAAAAGATAATATAATTTTTTTCAGTTAATCCTCTATGGAATTGAAAGTCTTTTTGTTGTTGCACAGAATAGTAAACTGCCTCAGTCAATGGGTTAATCCTCTATGGAATTGAAAGTTCATTGACACATTCCTGCAGAGTCTTCTCAACTTGCGTTGGGTTAATCCTCTATGGAATTGAAAGTCACTTAATGTAATTGATACAGAATTAATACTTGCATTTGGTTAATCCTCTATGGAATTGAAAGAACTTGTAATAAACTTAATCACATTTGCCGAACTTTGGGGTTAATCCTCTATGGAATTGAAAGTTTGTTTCATCTGGAATGCAAAAAACGGAGAAAACGGAGGTTAATCCTCTATGGAATTGAAAGACCATTCCTGCATTCTCGTAGTAGATATTTCCTAGCTCAAGTTAATCCTCTATGGAATTGAAAGTAAGAGAAAATAATCTCTCACTAACCCGCCAACAAGATAGTTAATCCTCTATGGAATTGAAAGTTAGATATAGTGATTAACACGATAACGCAGTATTTCGTTAAGTTAATCCTCTATGGAATTGAAAGCTTCCTCTACTTTCTCTCGTTTAAACCATGTCTTCATTACCAAGTTAATCCTCTATGGAATTGAAAGCCTTGAGAAGTAGTTGTTGTAGGATTTGTTGTACTTCCGATTGGTTAATCCTCTATGGAATTGAAAGTAAGAGAAAATAATCTCTCACTAACCCGCCAACAAGATAGTTAATCCTCTATGGAATTGAAAGTTAGATATAGTGATTAACACGATAACGCAGTATTTCGTTAAGTTAATCCTCTATGGAATTGAAAGCTTCCTCTACTTTCTCTCGTTTAAACCATGTCTTCATTACCAAGTTAATCCTCTATGGAATTGAAAGCCTTGAGAAGTAGTTGTTGTAGGATTTGTTGTACTTCCGATTGGTTAATCCTCTATGGAATTGAAAGAGACCCGTTAATGAATCTCTCATACGGGTTTTACCATACGAGTTAATCCTCTATGGAATTGAAAGATTATATATGCCGTTTCGGGCTGAATGTAATCTGGTAATATGTTAATCCTCTATGGAATTGAAAGAATGTAAGTGTTCCTAAAACTTTTACAATTCCGCCAGAAAGTGTTAATCCTCTATGGAATTGAAAGGTTATTATATTTGTTACTGCGTTCAAAATTTCTGGATTTGCAGTTAATCCTCTATGGAATTGAAAGTTATCTTGAAGTACTTTTAAGATATCGGATACCTTTTTACGTTAATCCTCTATGGAATTGAAAGACTCTAAGACGCTTACACACTCAGACGCTAACGCTACTGGTTAATCCTCTATGGAATTGAAAGTCTATGATATCTTCATCAAGACCGTACTTTTCAGAAAGCTCTTGTTAATCCTCTATGGAATTGAAAGTAATAGCTACAGCCAGCATACTGTCCATTAGAATTTGTTGTTAATCCTCTATGGAATTGAAAGTTTATGTCATCCAGCGATAGCTTTTGTGTATAACTCCCTATGTTAATCCTCTATGGAATTGAAAGTCGTTTCTCCTCGTCTGATCTCTCTAAGAGTTCGACCTGTTTGTTAATCCTCTATGGAATTGAAAGTACAATTGCACTAAGATCTGCATTTGCAGGAATATATTCGGTTAATCCTCTATGGAATTGAAAGTGAACTATTAAAGTAATTGGTCCGACTATAGTTCCCGTTGCTTAATCCTCTATGGAATTGAAAGAACCTCTTGTTCTCAACTACATACTTGATTACGTATTCAGTCTTAATCCTCTATGGAATTGAAAGATTTATTGGTTTCACAATCTCAACTTCGGCATGATTTGTTCTTAATCCTCTATGGAATTGAAAGCATGGATAATTTAGTCCCACGTGTAATATACCTTTTTGGGGTCTTAATCCTCTATGGAATTGAAAGATTTTGCTATTATGAATGCTTTGGAATCTTCATCAGTAACTTTCTTAATCCTCTATGGAATTGAAAGCCACTTTTACCCCACTTTCCCCTTCTTTTCCCCTACTTTTTTCTTAATCCTCTATGGAATTGAAAGATTAAATAGATATACAGAGTTGATCCCGTGCCAGTAATTGCTTAATCCTCTATGGAATTGAAAGCTAATCATAGTTGAACACTCAAGATATTTATAATCTGAGAATCTTAATCCTCTATGGAATTGAAAGAAGGCGTAGAGCAAGAACTTAGAAAATTAAACATTCCAGATGCTTAATCCTCTATGGAATTGAAAGTAATAAATAGCTTAACTACTACAATAGCAAGAGAATCTTAATTTTGGATGCCTCATGAACTATTCTTCATTATTCGTCAATTAAGGCTTTAGAAGATTGACTTTTGCGCAGAGTGGAAGAGATCAAGTGCTTCACATGAACGCTTTCTAATATAGTAACGTAATTAGAGAGGATTAGCTTTTCCATTTTCTAATCATTAATATCTTAGTATAGAACTTCACTTCTACGCTACGTTTTTCCCTAGTAAAATCGGGAATTTGGTTTACTCTCCTCTTTTAATGGATTTTAGATTTGCCTATATCTATTATACTTGTATGAGATCGCAGATAGTTAGACAGTTGCGGAGGCTCCACTCATATAGGGCTTCCGACCCCATAGAGGAGGAGCTCAGAGGCTGTTACAAGGAGTATTGGTACAATTGAGTTTGGTCCTGCTCGTAGTTATGAGGAGTAAGGTTTATTCCAAGGTTAAGACTCCGCTTAACCAAGTGTGGTTAGAAAATATTAAGAAGATTAGAGAGAAATTGATTTAATATCGTATTATATTTGGATTTTCATGGCTGCAATACCACACATGGCTAAAGTTAAACTTGTCTTATAGCATTGCACCTCATTATATCATGCAGGCTTTTAATTTTAAAGAAAGAAGACTATAATGTGATTGAGCTTTACAACGTTATGAAATCTTTTAAAGGCAGACCGGTACTTAATGATGTTACATTTGTGGTTAAAAAAGGGTCAATTACGGGATTTATAGGACCTAACGGTGCTGGAAAAACAACTACTATAAAGATTCTATCAGGATTATTACGTAAAGACTCTGGTGTTGTAAGGGTTTTAGATGAGGACCCATGGGATAATCCTAGAATTAAGCAAAAGGTTTCAGTAATATTCACTAAATTACCTTATCCTCCAAATGATACCGTAGAGGAATACCTTAATGACTTAAACTCAGTATTTCATGGGGATTTACAGAGTTTAATTAAGGAATTCAATCTGAGAGAGCACTTGAGAAAGAGAATTTCGCAACTGTCTTCTGGTCAAGCACAAAAAATACAGTTAATCGCTGCTTTAATTAAAAACCCTGAACTTATAATAGCTGATGAGCCTACGGCAAATTTAGATCCTAAGGCGAGGTTAGAATTTTACGATATAGTAAGGGAGATGAATAGAAAAATGGGAGTTACTTTCTTCATTTCATCTCATATTCTTTCTGAACTGGAGAGAGTTATTACTCATGTCGTGTTTATTAACAATGGTCAGATTGTTGCCCAGGGCGAAATTAACGACGTTGAGTCGAAATTGGATTCGTCAGAAATACTTATTCTAGTAAGGGAGAAGGAAAAAGCTTTAGAGGTACTTAAGGAGTTTAACCCCACATTAGACGGTGCTTATATTAAAGTGAGTGGTAGAATGAGAGAAATAATAGATTTACTTGATGATGCAGGTGTCGAAGTTCTTAATGTGAGAAAAACCAGTCTGGATGACGTATTTAAGAAACTAAGTTCAATTTAACTTCACGTAAATTCGAGTGAGAAAGTTTCAAACATTCATATGAGAAGCGGGAGATATATGTCACGTAGCTCGTTATGGTCAGCGGGTTCTGGTTTCAATTATATATTATATTATTCTCACCGCGCAAAAACTTACGTTTTTTATATAAGGAAAAATCTTTGTGTAGATTACGGTGCTTTATGGGGGGTTATTTGTAAGCTATTTGGTGAATGCTAACTAAAATTTATATTTTATTAAAACTGACGTCCCTAATGAGCGTGATGATAGAGCGAAGAAGATGCTTTATTCGATTTTAGTTATATCGTTTTTAGTTTCTGGATTTTCTGAGAATTAAGGCTATTCTCTCTATCAGGACTACTCATAGAATTATCGTCTAGTTTTTAAATGATACATGCACTATATCGTTTTTGGGAATAATTTAAAATAAGACTCCACACAAACGTTTAATGTGCCTCCACACCTGCAGATCTTTAAGATCTTATTTAAGGAAAGATATAAGGACCCAACTTTACAGTTAATGCTTCCCGTTATGTTAGCTGGTTATGTGTTTGTACCAGCGTTTCTTGAAAAAGGTCAATTTTTAGACTACGCTATTGTTATTGCTTATATTCCCATAATAAGTTTACCAGAAACAATAGCTCTATCTTTAGCTTTAAGGAACATAATTTTCGTGCTTGGTGATCACTTAACATCAGGTAGTATAGTCTCTTTCCTCATGATGCCCATAAAGAGGTCTATGTTTTTCTTAATGAGTTATGTACTTGACGTAGTTTTACCTTATCTTTTCTGGTTAGTTTCAAATTACTTTTATTTGGCTGACATTGAGTATATTAACGCTCTCACAAACTTACTCTCATTAACTTACACTGCTGGCTACTTCTTTTCCACTTCTGTGATACTTTTCTATACTTTACTCCTAAGAAGTAATGGAGCATCAACATTAGCTTCGCTATTCACATTGGGTTCAATATTTATCATTGGAGGATTCGGAAACTACGCTTTAGTTTCAACTGATCCTCACTTATTGGCAGTAACTTCCTTTATGAACCCTTACCCATTACTTCTTTATTACTCCTTTACACAAAGACAAAATATAATACCTTTTCTATTTACGGGAATTATGATCGATTTTGTTTCAGCAATCGTTCTCGCAATAATATCCTTCCTCATGTTTATTAGATTAGAGGTGTAGAGAATGATGAGGTGGGAATTGCTCTTACTTTCAATATCTTTATCCTTAGTTACGTTATCGACAGTATCAATAAATACCCCAACGCAATTCCTTTATAACTTCCAACAGAAAGAATTATCATTACCTCCTTTAGTCGAAAAAGCATGTGTTATAATTACTCAAAATAAGACAAATGTGATCAGTGAAATTTTAGTTTTAAGTAACACAAAGAGCTTTATCGTTAACGTTTCGTCTGATGGAATGGTTAACTTACCAATCTCTTCTGGAAATTATGAATTCTTCATAATTAAGGAGTTTGAATTTAACACTACAACTAAGAAATTTGAAAAAATAAATACAACGTATAATGCTACGATGACACTTGAAATATTGAAAATGAAGGTTTTACTTAACAATCACGTTATTTTCATCGCAGGAGTTATGGGAACTATTATAGGAGGAGTAATTTACGTGGTAAGGATAATTAAAACGAGAACGTTATAAATCATGACGATCGAAACTGAACTTCAATTAGTCGTAAGATTTCTAATCTAACTGAGCTTCTAAAGGAAAATGACGAAAAGTACTTTGTGTGGTTTTTCAAAACTCGCGTTACTTTTTTTACATTCTCTTCACACGAAAAGAGCATTCTAGGATAGTTAGTTTACAAATACCCCACAAAGCAAATAGCCGAATCCCGTATAAGGGTTATGAAAAGGAGAAGGAAAGCTCTTGTAAGTCTATATAGAGTATTAGAGAGGCTATAAGTTTAGGTTTATAGTTGATTACTGAAGAGGTCACTGCTATGCCTGCATGTACGTTATCATCTCCCATTTCTTTAATTATATCTTCCATATTTTTCTTATTATTATTAATAAAATAACCTACCAGTAATTTCAGCAGTTTATGCCTATCTGACGTCGTTCTAACCTTTAAATTCTCTAAACGATTGAACTCCTCATATAATTTATTTATGCCTTGAAGGTCATCATTACTGATGAGGTTTGCTAAGATTGCGTAAAATGAGTTGTTGTCGGAAATTTCCTTTTTGATTCCTAAAGCTACTTCAGCTATATCTTTTGCTAGGTCCAGCTCTTGTAAATCACTTGTTTTAGCTAATTCTATTATATCATTCAATATGGTTTTATATTCATACTTTCCGCCATACACTAGCGATTTCGCTAATTTAACTTGATAGTATCTAAAGACGTCAATGATTTCATCTACCTCCCAATTATTCTTATATTTAAGTAATGTGTTGTACCATGGTGTCATGAGTTTATCTATTAGGTTAATATATTCTTTAAAGTTTATGGAGAAATTATAATTGTGGTAATAGACTAAACCTACCTCAAATTTGAATTGCTCTAGGTATAAGTTAATTTGCTCCATTGGGTCCTCATCTTTGCCTAAAGCGACTCTTGTTAAGAGTTTAGCTTTCTCTTTATCAACTTTGCCCATAACGCTTTTTAACATCGCAACTCGCTTTTCGTAATCAGCTATTGAATCTACTAGGGCTTCGTATTTCCCCTCAGAGAGGTACTTCGAAAGCTTGAGCGTCCAACCCAGTGTATTAGCGAAAAATATTAACGGGTCTCTCAAAGTCACGTCCTTTTTAGGAAAGAAAACGTAGTTGAATATACTCCATTTGTCAGAACTGAGAATCTCACGGAGATACTTTCTCGTATTTGTAAATGAACACATTGAAAGGTAGAGGTATACTAAATCATCATCCTTGTACTCCTTAATTTTTTCAACCATATAGGGCCTAAGGGCGAAAAACAATCTACTCTCATCATTCACAGTTAAATCGACCCATATTGCCTTAAAAGCGTTCCTCAAACACTCCATGTCCTTAGGTTTAAATAAGGTTTTTATAATATTTTCATAAATTTTATGTTCTTTCGTCATCCATGAAACAGATGAATGAAGATAATCATTTACATCACGGTAGTTCTTTTTAACTAAGATCTCGTAGTGTGATTCTATATTTTTAACGCAACTTTCTTTTGCAATTAGTTCCTTCATTCGAGGAATTAGATCTCTTATTACCTTCTTTCCTAAACTGGTAACATTTCTACCAACCATAAAATAATCTCTCAATTCATCAATCATCCAATAGCTCTCTATATCCCTTGTATAAACATATATTATGACGTTCAAAAACTCTTTTAATAACTTTCTTTGCTCTTCTTTTATTTTTTTAAATATTTCATTCTCGTAATCTACAATAGGGTCTACAAAATCCTTATCAATTTCATCCTTAACTCCGTAATTCATTAACTTCTCATTTACTTTATCCGTATAGCTGAACCACAAAAGGATGGGATCATTTTCATCTACATTTGTTCTACCATTGGCCTCTAATACCATTTTAGAATACTTAACAGGTAAGTGATTTCCATATTTCAATACCATTTTAATTACTGGAGCATACCATCTGATTACATTAGGATCCCCTTCGAAAATTACATTGTAAACGTAATCATTTATCTGCTTATCCATCTTTTCAATTATTGCATTAGGATCAAATTTTTCATCAGTGGGAGGAATTTCCAATATGGGAGTTCTCCTAACTATAGCCGATACGTTTTTGAGATTTAGTACGTGAGCTAGTTCATCAGTTAACACAAACAACTTAGGAACTTGTATATCCTTAGCCTTCAGAATTTTTCTTAACGGTAAGTAATTTTCGCCATGATAGTCTATAATCATTAACGTATTCTGAGGGTATTGTTGATTTTCTTCGTTTTGGTTAAAGTAAACCACATTATAAGAGTAATAAGTTGAAATGTAATCTGCCACTTGTTTCGCTAAAGTAGTTTTTCCCGACCCAAGTTCACCAACAATTAAACCCGACTTACCGTTAATTATATCAGTTACCAACGATTCTATCTTTTTAAAATATCTTATCGTGAAATTAACCTTAATCTCAATGGGCTTTTGAATCTTTGTCTCACTCTTAATCCCAGAAAGAAACTCCGTAATTACTTTTCTAGCAGTGCCAGGTAAAAGATGCAACGCTGAGTCTATTCTATAAAATACCAACTCTCTCCACGTGTCACTTAGCAAACTCCAAGCGTACTTTAACTCCTCCTTCGAACTAAAAAGAGAAAGCAAAGGATAAATTATAGCATCATTTCCTTTTATGTCTTTATTAGTGGGAAAGTTTGAATACAATTTCTTAACTCTTATTACCGCTTGCAGAGCTTCATCTAGTCTATTCTCCTTATAAAGAGTAAAAGCCTCATCGTAAAGCTTAGGAATGAAAGTGGAGTAGCCTGGTAAGGTAACTAAAGAGTATTCTAAAATCTTGATTAACTCTTCATCTTTAATATCTTCGGGTAATGGTAAATCTTCAAGCTCGTAGGTTAGAGCACTACCCCTTAATTTCGTATCAGGATTTTCGAGATTCGGAGTCTCAGATAACGAAACTTTACCCAGTAGTAATTGGATTACGTAATTTCTCCCTTCAACTACTAATCTTTTATTCTCCTTCTTTAAAGAACTTATTAACTTTCTATAATTTACTAACTCTTCTAAAGTATTAACCTCATTAGGCAATTGAATAGTTATGAAATCACCCTTTATCTTATTTATTAACGTTGTCTTACCGACTCTTGGTAAACCAGAAACCACAATAAAGTCTTTTTTGCTAGTACTTGAAAGCAAGAGATCCTCATAAACTCTGACTACCATTGGAAATGTTATTAGGATTAAGATTATTAAGTATTTTTTGTTTCTTGATAACGTTTTAACTACTCAGTAGTGTGGAGTATCCGTAGAGTTAACATTAATATCAGTTACAAATACGCAAGTGGGTATTACATACTTCGTCTCTTACAATCGAACTCTTTTTTATAATAACCTAAAAAGCTAAAAACGAGATTGAAATCCCCATCAATACTTAGCTCTCTTAACCTTATGATCTGATCATGTGAAAAATCTTAAGAGAAATCACTGAGAGAAGTCAGCAAACCCTTATTGCACTAAGCAATGATGATTAAATTTGAAATCCGCCTTGAAAGTTTACTCCTCCTTGTTGTCCTTGAGGCAAGAATGGTTGTATTGCTTGAGCTAATTGCTGAGCAGTTAACGTATGCATCCAAATTCTTCCTGGACCAGTGACAGTTACGAAGAATAATCCCTCATGGGCAAAGAATATTGACCTCAATCCACCTACAGTCTGCACACTGTATTTCATACCTTCTTCAAACGCCATTAAATGTGATGCCTCAACTTGCATCGTTTCTCCATCAGCCAAATCCTTAATTATCACGTCACCATAGGAGTGTAGGAACAAATTTCCATTTCCCTTAAATTTCGCCAAAAATAAACCCTCTCCGCCTAACCATCCCACGGTAAGTTTATCTAATTTTTCACTATAATTTACGCTAGATTCAGCTGATAAGAAAGTGTGAGGTTCAGCCAATATTCCGTTTCCTTGAAGAGGTATTTGAATAATATTCCCAGGGAATATTCCCGACAAATAAACTTCTCCTGGACCGTAGAATTCTGTTACGAAAAATGATCCGCCACTTAACGCTCTCTTCAATCCACCGAAAAATCCACCCCTTAGTCTAGTCTTCATCTCCACAGATGACTGCTTAGCAACCATATGTCCTGCATCCGCATATATTGTTTCTCCTTCACTTAAAATTACCTTTAAATATTGAATGTCATGACCTAAAATTTCATATTCAGGCATATTTCCTCTTTGGCTTTAGCCTATATATACTTTTTGAACAGATCATACACTAGCTTGAGTGGAGAGGGAGAGTGTTGGAGTGCAGTCATGAAAATTAGTATGAAATACAATGAGACCTAAATCCCATTTTCTCGCTCATTAACCTAGCGTTGCTACCAGTTATTATAACGGGGAAATTCTCCCTTTATATTATCTTCTCCCTTCTCTACTTAAGGAGCGAATCTTGATCTGCGATTATCCTCCTTATTTCCTCAAACTTCCGCAATAGAAGGATAAGATTTTGAGTTTAAAAGTCTGTCAACTTCTATTTGACAGCTTATCGCTTAGCTGTAAAATAATATTTGACAGTCCTCTTTGATACAACTAATGAACGCGAAACAGTTCTTATACACAAGATTCTGTTTTGTACGTTATTTTTGTTATAAAGAGAAAGAAAAATAGTCTAGATGTATGGTGCAAAAGGGCTCCATACGAAAAGTTACCTCATTACGTTACCCTTTGAATTCTTCTTATAGTAAAAATATCATTTCAAATGTACTTTGTGGGAGTTTTTCAAAAACTTACGTTACTTATCACATTCTCTCCATAGTAAAAAGAACGCTAGGTAGTTTACAAACACCCAACAAAGTATAAAGTTTCTTAACTTCCTTAATAGTGAAGACATAAGGAGAATCTCAATAAGGATTCAGTCCTAATAGTAGAGTTTTTCTCCGATAATCTTCTAAAATCTAAACGTCTGATTCGCTATGGAGTTATGGAATAATAATCTTTATATTGTTGGTTTTAGAGAATATATTAATGACCAACACCATTTTATTCTCTGTTTTCGGAGATCCTACAAATTATAGGCGGGTTTCTTACAGAATTAAAAACCAAGTTATTCAATCTTACACTTCAACAAAAGCTCTATGTAAAGCATTGAATGTTGATAAGACAATTGTCTTTCTCTCTTTTACTCTTTATCATAAGTTAGTTGGAGATTTCTTACCCACTTATGGAGAATCTGTTGAAAAAATGAAAAGCAAATTAACAGAAACGACAAAAAGTATAAAAGACCTAACAGAAGAGTGCAAAAACGTAGAGTTTGTTATTTCTCCAGGCGTTGGAATGTTTGCAGATGATAAGAAAAACTTTATAGTGTATAGGGAAGAAAAATCCTCAAGTAGTAATGATATAAATCTTTACTTTAATCACCTCTATTATACAATACTCTCGACCCTTTCTAAATATGAAAGCCCCATAGTATATGTTGATTTGACCCATGGCATAAATTACATGCCCATAGCCCTATATAACACAGTCATTACTGCCATGATGGCTCATGGAAAAGGTATTGCTCATTTCTTCAATTCAGATCCTTACGTAGGTAGGGATGACGATAGCAACATTGAGCTCAATATAAATGAGATAAATAAGATCAATTTCGATACTGCTAATAGCTTTAATAGCCTAATTCTAGAGTTCTTAAGCAAGGATATCGAATATTATGTAGGGATAAGCAGAGTAGACGACATAGATAAGATATATAGATTAGCGAAAGCTGCGTTTGCTGGAGCGTACATTCTTGTATTTCACTTTAAGAACTTTATAAATTTGATGTTAGGAAAAGTTGAGGATAAGCTTAAGCAAATTAACAATATGAAAATAGAGGTAAACGTAAAGGGTAACCTTAAAGAAATAACTTACAAACTTGATATGAAAATCTCATATTACTTAGCTCATGCTCTCCTTTACTCCTTAAGTAAGTTAGTAAACTACGATAAGATTTCTCAAGATACACTTATTAAATGGGAAACTGAATACGCTAATTACACCGTTGCTGCACTTATGGAGCGGGAAAGAGAGAACATAATGAGAATAAAAAAAGAGCCAAGTAAGTCTCGTATGGATAAACGGAATTATCTAGCTCATGTGGGGCTATTAAAGGAGATAATAGATGTAGATCTAAGCTATATACATGGAGATGCAAAAATAGAGGAGATAAAATATAAAAATAAAAAAGGCGGTAGCCTAGAAAATCTGCTTGAAAACTTACTTGATATTTTCAAATAACTGCCCTAATGCTCCATGATTTGAACTAGTTATTGCGGTTACGAATTGTTTAACTTGTTAGATACGTTAGTAGTTAGCGCTTATATTGAATTTTTTATTCAACTAATTATGTTCTGCTTTGTGGGTATTTGTAAAACTATCTGGTTTAGTACGTTCTCTTTACTATGAAGAGAATGTAAAAATAACGTAAATTTTGAAAAATCCCACAAAGTAATTACATTCTGTATTAAGATTTTCCGTAAAAACTTAAATTGTTAATATAGACTAGGTACGCAACTGAATGATTAATAAGGTGTTAATGTGCAAATTCTATGTAGTTACTATTCCCCATGATGTTATACAAAGCGAGAGCGTTCAGTTACAGTCATATTTGAATTTTTTAGCATATTATATTATGGATTTTCATGACTTTAGTTGAACACTCCCATACTATCAATAGTATTCTTTAATTAAGTAAAGGGATTTTAGCCCTCTTTCAATTTACAAACTATTGTAGTTCAAGAATTTACTATCTTTCAATTCCATAGAAGATTATCAAGTATATATGTCCTTATCTAGAGCAAAAGCTTTATTATGCTGATATGATAAGAGGAAGATGCTGATATGAATTGATAGACTGGGTTAGTTTTAATATATTTTAGTTTTAAATTCGTAAGTTTTTTAACCATAAATGAGTTTATTTTTATAAAAAATAGTGTTAAGGAAGAAAGAGGGATACATTCAACAATTTTTAATTTAGTTTAAACTGATTTAGTGTGTAGTCATAATGTCGTCGCGAAGGTATAAATTCTGATACTAGCCCTCTCTCCCATAATACCAACGCTAATGAGTACTTCATCGTATCTAAGTTCCTATTAATTGCCTTGGTAGCCCTCTTGAACCTTACTAGCCTATCATGTAGGGATGAGTAGAGGGACTCGTTAGGATTAACTGGAGAAACAACAGTATGTTAGAGTAGGAGGAAGTACAAGTTATAATCATCAGTTACCCAAGTTTCCTTCTCTGGGAGATATTGCCTAAGTTCATTAAACGTATTCTCATCACGATTGGAGCAGGAAACATACATACCCTTGGTAGAGAAGAGAAATCCAGTAAAAACCCACTTGTAGAATGCTTTCAAATAGGTCTACATTTTATTTTAACACCTTCACCCACTACATCCCTAGCCTTACTCTAAAGTTCAGCTAACTTCTCATACTTTCTCTTACCATACCTCTTGATCCACGTGAAAACAGTACCTAAAGGCACTTTTAGAACTTAAAATAGCCCTCATGATCATACTATTTCTAAAGCCTTCTCCCTTACACTTTCATCATAACGATGCTTAGCACCCTCAAGGAATTGCCTACCACAATTCCTATAAAGATACTCTTGCTTACCCCTCACCTTTTTTAACTACATGATTACTACCACATGAGGGACAAGTTGTCTCTCTATAAACTGGTTTTTTACCCATAGTAATACTTTCATTATACAAGTATTTATACCTTCATGACGATATTATGAACACATTCCAAAAGAGCAGGGATAACTTTTTAAAGGGGTAATTATAATTTTTTACTGTGTATAAAATGAGCAAATCTCCATACAAATTTGAATCTGAAATACATCATTTAAGACTAAAGCATCATATCAAAAGAGTAGATTCTACAAAGGTCGATATATCCATTACTGAGTAATGAGGGGGTGTTTTTTAATGGGTATATTCACCCCCGAGGTAGAGGCTACTATAGACTATGTACTAAAACTTAACAAGAAAGTAGAGTTTCAATATAAGCCGTTAGTCAAGGATATGAAGAATTTGTGTTCAATATCTAATATATTAGGAAGCTTAAAGAAGATTAGGAGCGATATGGAGGTGACGAGAAGTTTAGAGGATGATGTGAGAGAGTTATTAGGTGCAGAGAAGGCTGAGAATAAATGCATTGAGGACATATGTGGTAGGGCAGATTTTATGAAGGATAATATACCAGGTGAGATAAAAACAGTAAACCAAGAAAGTCCCAATAAGTTTGAGGTAATCGACAAAGGAAAGAAACAGGCTGGAATGTATTCATGGCTATACAATACGAGGTTTGCTTACCTGGCAATAGCTGAATATAAGATTGATGAAGAAAAAGGAGAAACGTTATTAACTAAATTAACGCTTTACAAGGTCGTTTTAAAATCTAGAATTAATATAGAAGAACTTAAAGAAATATGTATCAAGATTAAGGAAAGTAAAGCAATAATAGATAAGGAGGTGTTATCATGATAAGCTTCAATCAAGTTTACGTTATGATGAGTGATAAGCTAATTGATGATTACCCTACAGTGATACTGAGAGCTAGAGATAAGTACATTTACATAGGTCTATATTGTTTCGATGATAATGCTGAGAGGATGAGGATAAATGAAGTTTTGAAGTTTCTACAATCGTTGGAGAAAAAAGAGGATGCTAGGATTGAATTGGTATCTGATAGAGAAAATGAGATATTATCTCATCTAATATTATCTGAAATGAGAAGGTGGAGAAGGAATAATCATGATAATAGGCTGAGGTGGTTGAAATATCAGTAATTCTAGCTGAAATATTTGTAATACCAGAGACTGATACAATAATTCCACCATTTAGTAGCAAGATTGGGAAGAGTTTGCTTTCTAATCCTAAGAACGTTTCAATATCTCCACTTAAGTTTAATGGGAAGTATTTGATTAAGTACTCAAATGTTCCCACCTTTCTGGAAGTTTACGCAAACAAGGTTTATTCTTTTGAGGTTGGGGGAAATAAGGAGGAGGTTCTCATGGCTCTTTCGAATTTGGAGAATAAGCGATTGTTCAATACTTTATGGGTAGTTCATAACGTCAAAATTGATGAAATAAGAGTTAATAGAGTTAAAGAATTCGAAATGGAAGTTTTAACTCCTGCGCTATTAGTTAATCCTTTCTTTAAGACAAAGAGGAAGATCTTCACTAATAAGGCATCGTATATATTCTTTACGAATCTGCTAGATGTAACAGGTTTTAAGCGAGGTGATGAAATGTTACATAAAGCCATTTCACTTCTCGATTCTTCATTGTGGGAGGAGCCATCAATTATGAAATATGCTAAAGTAATTTACGCTGGAAATGAAATTATAGGTATGGTGGGTAAGTTGAGGTATAGTGTTGTTAATGAAGAGGATATCGTCTTTAAGGTTATTGAGAATGCGATAGCTAAGGGTATAGGGTCTTCGAGGAGGAATGGTTTTGGTAGGGTTAGAATTAGGATAAATGGTGATGGTTGATGGTAATTTTGGTTTCCCCTTTCATAAGTACCATGGACTTCATCTTAAGAGAGGTGTATAGAAGTATTAACGTTAAATTGGTTAAGGCATTAACTTATGGAGATTCCTCAGATGTTAAAATGTTAGAGAGCATTTTGGGGAAACTTAATGTGAGGTTAGAGATTATTTCGCTGGAGAAGGGTGGTGATATTTGGAATGATGTAGCTAGGATAATTAGGGGTATAAAGAAGAATAATAATGGGAACTACATTTTGTTGCTTACTCCGGAAGATGCGAAAGTTGATGTTGCTATGATTTTGTCTTTCATTATTCTGGGGAAGAACGCTAATGTAGTGGTTTACTCTGATAGTCTGACTAGAGCTGAACTGGATATGGACTCTTTCAAAGGTGTTAGTCTCAGTAAGAATGAGATGAGTGTAATAAGAGCAATATCACAGAACCTATATACGATTGATAAAATAGCTTCTGCGACAAAGATAAGTAGAGCTACGGTTTATAGGAGCTTAAAGAGGTTAGAGGAGATGAGGTTAATTGTTAAGAAGGATAAGAAGTATGAGATCACTCCTAAAGGTTACTTTATGTTAGAGACTTGTCAATAAAGAAGCTGTTAGCGTTATTAATACTCATAAAGGTGTAAGATAGTTTATGTAAAAAATTCAATAATTTATTATTTTAGTTACTAGAGAAGAGTGTGAAACATCTCAATTCTTAACGTTGATTCTACGAATAGTTCTGATTGAGAGGATAACCTTAATTTTCAGATGCTCCAAAAAATGAAGGAATGGATGTATGTTTATACGTACACATGGAAAATAATAGTTCATGTTTGGAGATTAAGTATGTCTTTCCTGAGATATGATAATTAAGAAAAATTTTCCCGCTTAACTGCACTGTTATCCATTTTGCTCATTTAGGTAATTATAAAGTATAGATATCATTTCTGCCCTAATCTTGAATAGTTCTGAGAACTCATTATCGCTGATGGGCTCTCCATTACTGTACTTATTGCTGAGTTGCATTTCCATGTTTAGAATCCTGGATTTTCCTAATAGGGTTTCCTCAATTTTTGAAAGGGGTATTGGGGAATCGAATTTCTTTTTAACTTCATCTTCAATTACGTAAGTGAACCTCTTCAACATGGGATAATCATCAAATCTATCACTGTAACTGACTATGACTTCTTCATTACCTTTCGTTTTCATTAAAATTTGATTAACGATATTGGAAATATCATTAATCATTTTTTTCCTGTCTGACATTGAATAAATTTTTGTCTGCCCATTGTAAGTTATGGAGAACTTATCTAGGTAGCTGTCAATTATTATTAAGTCAGGTAGGCTTTTTGACACTAATTTGCCTTCTATCTTAATTACATCACATAAATAATATACATACCGTTTCGCTAACGCCTTTACTTTATCCAGTTCTTTGTGAATTTCATTAAATTTCAGGGGATTAATTTCATTGAGCAAAAGCAATAATCCCACATCTAAAGATGCATTATCTATGTCTTTTATGAGGGATTCACAAGTCACCTCTTTCTCTCCTACAGTAACTTTCTTATATTGCCTCAAGTGTTTTAAGAAGCCTACAGGCTCCTTTTCCCAAACCTTCAGTAGATTATGTATGATTACGTATTTGATTAAATCTATTTCAACTCCATAATTCTTTCTGAGTAAAGCGATGAGTAATCCCATGGCCTTATCTCCTTCTATAACGTCATTAGGTTCCAATTCTGAGACGTATGCGTAAGTCTTAAACTTATATGTGGGTTTGGGTAATTTTTTACAATACTCCCCCAATGAGATGTATTTGTAGTCATAAACGGGGATTTTAGTGCCATCTGAGAGGGTCACTTCCTTTATCCTTTCTCTTGACTCTATTGTCCATATTACGTCATCTGGTATTTCAGTTACCTCAACGTAGCCATTATCGGGAATTAGTAGATTTAGAGAAACTGAACTCCAAATTTTACCGTAATCTATATCACTGAAGAAATCTGGTCTTTGCCCCCACTTCCTTGAGATATCCTCGTACTTATTAATTGCACTTTTAAAACATGTTGGAAAATTTATGTTTTGCTTGTTTAGGAAAGTTGCATTTTCAAATGAAGTCTGAGTTTCTATTATCACATTTAGATCGTTTACTTTACCAGAGTAAATTACAATGCTAACGTTTTGATTATCAATTGTTCCCTTAATCCTATTTTCGACGTAATCTCTCCATGATATTTTATCGTCTAATTCATCGAAATTCGTACCATCATAAACGTAAACGTGCATGTTGCGATTTTCAACTTCATAAAATCTGCAATCTTTCAAGTTTTCTATACATTGTTCATAATCCTTTAAGGAATCGTTGTCTGAGTGGATTATCATACTTTCACTTCCCAATTTCTTCCATTCAATTAAGTCTTTTGAGATTACGAGATCTTCAATTGATAGTGGAACTATTATGCTTTCAGTTTCTTTTATCTCTTTTCTCCTTCCCTTTCTTCCTTCTCTTTGGATGAATTCAGCGACCTTATTAGGTAAACCAAAATGAATAATTCTTGTTACGTTACCGATGTCTATACCCTGAAGTAAGGTCTTCACAGTAATGACATGACTTATCTTTCCTTCTCTTAATTCGGTTTCTATTTTACTTCTGACGCCCTTACTAACACGAGAATGATGAACTGCCACATTAGTTTTCCTTGAGAGGTTTTCAGCAAAGCTTATGTTTGGTGTGAATACAATAGTTGTAGTATTAGAGTTCTCACTGCTCTTTTTAGATAAATTTAAAATAGTATCAGTATAGTCTTTGTTTATTCTTAAAATTTGTTGGGAGATTTTCGTATTTCCAATTAGCTCACTAATGTTAGGGAGCTTTATTTCCTTTTTTCCTAAAATTATGTAGTACTTATTTTTTGGTTTATAGGCTTTTCCCTCAATTATTTCGAAATTCCTGTCAGGGAAGAAGTCGATGATGTTCTTCACATTACTTAAAGTAGCGCTCATTATTATGATTCTCACATTTCTGTTGCTCCTCTTTAAGACTTCCTTTATCAGATAGAGCAAAATTGTAGCCTTATAACTGCCGTAAAAGTCCAATTCATCAATTACTATTAATTCAGTCATTGGAAAGAATGAAGATAAGGCATTTTTACCTTTTAGTCCATTTAGCACCATATCCGGATTAGTCAAAACTACTCTAGCAGTTTTGACGGATGATTTAACCTCTTTACTTGTATCCCCATCATATCTCACTACATCACCGTAAACTACGTATAGTCCGTTCTTATGTGTATTAATGCCCACATTATAGTTAGCTTGGATGTAATATCTGTAAATTCTTTGTAGTTGATCGTTAGTTAGGGCTTTTGTGGGATATATGACTAGGGAGTATGCGTCCTTTTCCAACGCATAAGCTACCCAAACTTCCGTCTTTCCACTTCCGGTTTGGGCTTTCAATACGACGTCTTTTCCATTTAATAATGCTTCTAAAGCCCTTTGTTGATGTTTGTACATTGAAAAGTTACAAAACTCTATTTTTGAATTACATTTAGATAAAATATCTGAGAATTTACATATTCCATTTCCCGAAAGACATCCATCAGCTAGTTCTTGTTCGGTTCCCTTTTCCTCAATGAGGATATAATTGAAATCAGAAAGATCCATGCAATAATTCCTTAAGCAAACAAGAATAAAAAATTTCATTAACAAGTGAGCACGTAAAGTTTTCAAATTGAACTAAATATATATTGTAATACCTAGTTTAGAAGTATTTATAAGGTGGTATGATATATTGCCATTGATCCTTATGTTTTATTTGATTCTCCTCCTACGATTTTTTACTCAATGAAATCATGAAGGTCTAGAGAGAGGGATAAGTAGTGATGGGGATTAAACCTTGTCTTCAGTCTTAGACAAGTTTAGATTGCTAGAGGTGAAACATGCAACGCCTAAAGCCTAATGTGAAAAGAGAGTCGTTCTCACCTCAAATAAGTGGGGCTTTCTGAACCACATTTTATTTTTTTGTAGCTTATTACTAGACTAGTTTATCTAATCTTGGAATCAGTCAGCTCAGCTATAATGTTCATGAAGTACTAAACGTTTTGGAAGAAAGTTAGAACATTATGCTCACTCATAAATTTCTTAAATATAGTCAGGAAGCTTCGTCCCCCTTAGATGAAGAAGTAGTTTTAAGCATAAAGTTTCAGAAAAATGAGACAGATATGACAGTATTACGATTCGTAAAGTTTAAAAACATACAGCGGGTGAATGTACATAATGTCTACTAAACAAGTTTCGAATACTGAGACCCTTTTGGATGTTGCTACTAGAATTGCCATTTCAGCTTCTAAAACAGATAACAGAGGAGAGCCAATGGTGGATTCAACTACTATTAATAACCTGTTGTCTTTCCTTCAAAGTAAAAGGAACGTAAATGAGCTATTAGTTTACATTATGCGTCAGATGGGTAGGGGGGAAATAGATAAGCAAACTGGTAAACTTCTCCTATCCAATCTTAAGGATAAGAGTACTGAGGAGGGATTAGAATTATTGGGTTACGTTAAGTGGATTTACGAAACGCTAACCTCAAAGGAGTTAAAAGTAAATGTTAATAATTTGAGTAATGTGAAGAGCTTCAAAGATTTAGTAGAGATCTTATCTAAGTAAAGGGGTTTAATGTGATGAGTTGTCAAGACTTAGATGCCATAAATACCATAGTGAAAATAGAGGGTAAGCTAGTAAATGAGACTCCATTAAGAATAGGTTCTGGTAAAACTCAGGAGTTCGAGGAGGCAACTGATAATCCAATAATGAAATACAGGGGAAAACCCTTAATACCTGGATCCACTTTAAAAGGTGCTCTAAGGAGTTTAGCTGAGTCCTATATTAATACTCTGACCGATCCCAAATATAAGGTGTTGTGTGATATTAATGAAAATGAGGAGAAGTGTTCAAGCTGTGGCAAAGATTCTTACTGTATTCCATGTATATTATTCGGCTTCAAGGATTTGTCATCTAGGGTTTACATTTTGGATTCGATTGTAGAGGATAACAGTTTTGCAATATCTCAAAGGACTATGGTAGCTATTAGCAGGGTTTTTGGAGGGCAATTACCAAAACACCTATATACGTTAGATTACGTAGAACCCAATGCCAAATTCAGTTTCACTATGATAATATATAATTTGGATATAGTAAATGGAGAAAAGGAGGAGTGGAAAAGTAAGGCTGTAGAGACAATGAAGTTTTTGTTGAAGACACTGACTTCTCAAGGTATTTTCATAGGGGCTAGGAAGAGTGTGGGTTATGGTTTAGTTAAGTTGATAGAAGGGAAGGTTTACCTCTATAAGGCTCCAAACTTATTAAACGCTCAGATTTACGACCTTGAAAAGGTGATATGATTTGGTGGATTACACTTTTATTAGAAGAGATCTGATAAAGAGGCAGACCTCCATAGAGGGTACTATAGTATTAACTGCTCCATTAAGAATAGGTTCTGGTAAGAGCAGTTTTGATCCGGCTAGTATAGCCAGAGACCCAATTCTCAGAAACGCAAATGGAGAACCAGTAATTCCAGGATCATCTTGGAAGGGGATATTTAGATCTACTGGAGAAAGGATTTTATCATCTAATAAGAACATTGAAGTATGTAGCGGAGTGGGAAGGGATCATTGTTTAAATAAGAGAAGGCTATATGATAGATTTCAACAATCCATTGTTAATGATGTTAATGAGGCTATAGAAATCTTCTGGAAATATACTTGCTTAAATTGTAAGCTATTCGGAACAATGAGCGTAGTAGGTATAGTGAGGTTCTTAGATTCCATTCCCATTACCTATTCCATAGGAATTAGGACAATGGTGGCTATAAGTAGGACTGAAGGTGCTGCAGCGAGTAAAGCATTAGTTCAAGTTGAATACGTAGAGCCAGGTTCAAAATTCACATTTCGGCTAATTGGTAATAATTTACCCAATTACGCAATAGGCTACTTACTGACGATTATGAATAGTATTCATAGTGGGATGACTCAAGTTGGAGGGCATAAAAGTAGGGGTTTTGGATTTGTCAAATTTGAGAGGCTTAAGTTCACGGATATTGGAGTTAAGAAAGTAGGAGATGAGGATATTGAGGTAAAGGATATGAACGGAACTGAAGGTGATGGTGATAAGTTCTTCGAGGCGATGAAACCGTTTATGGAGGCGTTTAATAATGCAAAGATCCCATATCCAGAGAAATGAATATACCAAGAGAAATTCTAAAGGACTTGATGGAGTAATAGAGTTAGAGCTAACTGTAAAATCGAACTATCTACATGTGGGTAGTGGAAAATATGATGTGGAATTGGTTAAACCCATAAGTAACATTGATGAGCTAGTAAATAAGGCGTTAAGTGGTTCACTACTTGACGTTCAAGATTACTTCTCTCCTTTATCGTTCGAGATGTGTAATTACAATGGCAAGGTAGTTATACCGGGCTCCAGTATTAAGGGTTTAGTGAGGTCTAGATTGGAATTATCAATTCCAGGATCTTGTTTTATAATTTCCATGAAATCTAATAGCTCATCTCAGACTTATAGGAGGATCTTTAAACCTTCACCTAGACAAAGCGATACGTTCGATCCAGAAAGATTCCCTGCTATATGTCCAGTGTGTGATCTTTTAGGAAACACTGGGTTAGCTAGTAGAGTTTCGTTCTCAGATTTCGTCATGACTTCTGGGAAAGTTGATAACGTAAGTATAAGAGGGATTATTTATGAATGTGCCGTTAAGGATTCTAAGTTTCTCGGTAGAGTAGTATTTCGCTCATTGAAACCTATTGAAATTGGCATGTTATTATATGGTTTTGGACTTAGGATTAAGGGTAATAGTTTAGTTGGGAAGACTTTACTTTTGGGCAGGTTTAAATACTCTGATAGGAGGTTTGGTAGAGTGGTTTTCTCTATTGTAAATCCTAAAGGTGATTACGTAAAGGCAGTTAACGATTTTGTTAGTAAGTTTAATCCTTTAGACTTCAATGAGGAGTGGTGAGAATTATGGTTAAGTTATGTATTAGATATGATTTAGCAGTGGAAACTGAGTGTAATGGTAAGGATTACTTATATGTGGCTGAGGTTGATATTGTGGATAATAGGATAAACTGGGGTAACATTAGGTATATTGAAATGGTGGTAAAATATGGTACTTAGAGGTAAGTTAGTTCTTCCAGATTTTGAAGTGAAATTCGTAAAATGGGACGCTGAAAAGCTAAAGAACGAAATTATAAATATTCTAGTAGGATTTGAGAATATTTCATGTGAGTTAGCGAACAATGAACAGGAAATTGCGCTCAATATTTACGCTGATATGCTATCCCTATTATATAAGGCACCAATGATAATATCCCATGCTCCCTATAAGTCAAGTGGGTATTATATATCTACAGCTTATGAGTACTTCTTCACATACGTTATATTAAGGCATTTAAAAAAGATTGATGTAAATAATGATCTTGAAGAGATCCTCTCAATTCTAGAAGATGGAAGGAAGGTCTTAAAGGAGTTATTTTCGTACGTGAACACTCTAAGGGACATTTACGAAGCTTTACTGAACACACCATCCGACACTAGACCCGGTTATAATTTCACCTCTTTAGCATCTCATTTGCAATTATCATCGATACTTGTATGGTTAGTTCAACAAAGCTCAGTGGATCTTAACTATTTAAGAATAGCTGCTTTGTTACACGATATAGGTAAGCTAATCCTTCCTGAAAGGCACGTTACGGGATCTTCTGAAATATTGGATAAGGTTATTGAAAGGTCTCAATGTCTTAAAAGCTATTTATCTAGGGTTAAGGAAATAGTTGAGGGTCATCACTCTAACCTAAATACAATACTAACTATAGCTGATAGACTAGCTGCATCTGCTGATAGGTTAAGCAAAGTTGTGGAATTCGGATTGAATAAAGAGAATCTAAGTATCAAGGAATGCTATTCCTCAAAGGTAAATTCCTACGAGTGTATTGAAAAACATGGGGAAAAGGAATACAGCGAGGCTAGCAAAATATTGTATAAATACGTTTTAGCATCTCTTCAGAATATAGAAAAGACGATCAAGGAGGAAGCTGATGCTAAATTCTTTGAATACCTTAAAATAAGTGATGATATACTTAAAGCCACTTCAAGTTTCAAAAACGAGGATCAAAAAGAAGATGAGAAAAAGAAGCCCATAGGTTATTTAGCCTATATCGACTTCCCTGGAATACAGAAATTCATTACCAATTTCCCTAACTTAAGGGATATGTCTTTCGCTAGCCTCCTAGTAGATTTTCTGACAACAGTTTACTCATTTATGCTTTTGGATAACGAATTCAGTAAGAGAGGGAAGTCCAGAATACCAGCTGAGGCTTTGTTGAGTGGATACGGCGGTCATTCTTTCATAGTAATAAGAAGTGATATTACAAATGAGGATAATAAGGAGGAGTTCATTAGAAATATTATAGTTAACAATAGGGAATTGGAAAAACTTGACCTTAAGTTAAACGTTAAAGTAGTGGAGTTCGCTTACGATAACTACGTGAGAAATTATAACGAGATCTGGGATAGCATTATTTCAAAACAGTATGATAGGTATCTTGTTAATTACACTGAGAACGTATATTCCTTAGGTTTGCATAGGGTATGTGATAATTGTGGAATAAGGCCAGCAGTAGATACTGATGAGAATCAATACTTATGTGATAGATGTTATCTTATAAGGAAGTTATCAAAGAAAAGGGGATTTTACGCCAGAGTTAACTCTCAATATATGCTTCAAAACGGTAAGACAATCCACTCCTATGAGTTTGCTAAAAAATATTTTGGAGATGAGTATCAAGAGTACGCTATGGAGTTCATTGCTGGTAATAAAAGTAAGGAGGACAATAAGTACATTTCTCTTATTAAGGCTGATGGGAATAGGGCTGGATTCATATTTAAGACATGTGCAACATTTTCAGACTACGTTGATAGAAGTTTCAGATTGGATTATGGAATTAAAAAAGCCTTCTATGAAACAATAAATGAGCTCGCAGAGGAAAATGAGGATCTCGCTTCCAGAATACTTTCCGGTGTATTGTACTTAGGTGGTGATGATATAATGATCTTAGCACCTTCCATTGTCGCAGTTCCATTTTCAGTTACACTATTCAGCAAAGCAGAAGAATATACTGGGTTCACCTTCAAGGTAGGGATTATTTCCGTAAAACCAGATCATCCTATACAGTTCGCCTACCGTGCAGTAAATGAGTTGATGGAAAGCAGTAAGATAGCTAGGGCTAACAAATCATCATTAGCTTGTATGGTGTTTTCCTCTACGTTAGCTACAGATAACGTAATCCTAACTGAGATTAATAGATATAAGAGAAAAGGAGGAGATAACTTAATGGTAGTATCCAACGATTTGAGTGATGTAAGGGAATTGTTGGAATTGTTAAAGGTGGTCTTATCAAATTCGAGCACATCTGAACCCAATTTCTTTAAGATAATATCAAACATTTATAATGAAGATAATAAGGAACTAGTTAGAGACTCATTGAGACCGTTAGAGAACCTTGTAAGCTATGCAGAGTCGAATCTCGGCACCTCTAAGTATTTCCTCGGAACATTGGCTTACATTATAACGAGAAAGGCTAAGACAGAGGACAATTACGAGAGGGAACTCATAAATCTACTGCTAAAGAATTTGAGTGAAAAAGAATGGAATATCCCGCTATACGATTACTACTTCATAGTCAAGTCCCTTAGAGTAGGCGTTGGGGGTTATTGAAAAGTGAGGTGGTATTAAATGACTTACCTTACAATAAATGTATCTATAAGAAATTTAACATCGCTAACCGTAGGTGGTGGAAGCACAATAGGCTCCGCTGATATTCCCCTAAACGTTTTTGGAGTACCTCCATCATCCCTGAAAGGCGCTATGAGAACTGCAATACACAATCTCTTACCCCCAGGATTTTCATCTTGCGGTGAAATCGAACCCAGTAACATAAAAATGAAACACAATACAAAGCCATGTGATGTTTGTTCGTTATTTGGATATCCAGACTCTAAAGATGGAGGTTGTTTCACCATAGTCTCAAATACCGATATCTCAAAAATAAATAAGTTCCTAATTACTAGGGTTTCAATAGATGATAAGACGCAGAAGGCCAAAAGAGGTAGCCTATTCACGCAGGAGGTTATTCCTCCAAATACAGAGCTCAACTTCACAATTTACTATAATCAAATATGTGGTGAGAGACTGTTAAAGTTACTATTATACTCGCTCCTAGCATTAAGGTATTGGAGATTGGGTAGAAACGCAATGATAGATGTAAAGGTCAACAACAACATATGCGTTAAAGTCAAATGCGATAGTGAGATGAATAGCATTTTGAGCTCACTCTCATCGTTCTTGTGGTGATTTGAAATGCAGTTTTCCTTAGTTAAATTGGAAGTTAAGGGATATATAACAACGCAGATGAGGAAAATCAAGAACTACTACTTCTCAGTAACCGATTACATTCCAGCTACTACATTGAGAGGTGCAATCTTAGCGGAATACTATTATCAAAAGGGAAAATTGGATTTAAACTTCTACGCATCTCCTGCCTATCCTAAAGATACGTTGCCAGCTCACTACTTCAGCCCAGCTACTAAGAGAAAAGGGAGGTGTTTCGCTGAAGTGAAGGGAATATTGAGTCAAAAGGAAAAGGAATTGGACAGTGGTGATATAGGTAAAGCGCTAAAATTGGAAGGAGAGGGAAAACCCAAAATAGGTACCCTAATAAGGCTCGTTAACGCTAACAGTGAGTGTTTAGATATGAGGGAAGGAGTAAATTACTATGAGCAATACGTTCCAGAATCGAGTATACTAATGCACGTAGCCATAGATAAGCAAACGGCATCCTCATATCACCAAATGCTATTCGCATATGAATATAAGAAGTTTGGCGATCAGATGTGGACTTTAACGTCGTCAGATAGTGAGGTTATAGACGTTATAAATAAGAGTTACATAAAAGTAGGTAGAGGGAAAAGCAGAGCGGGTAGTTTAGTCAGAGTTGAAAAGGTTAAGGATATTACGTTTGATGAACCCAAGGGATTATCTTACTGCCTTTCCCCTTGCATTCCATTACTCTTTGGAAAGGAATTCTTTAAGGTCAAAACTATTAACGGAACTCAATTAATAATAGGCGACACTTCATATTACTCTGGCTGGTTCACAACTGATAGTCTCTCCGGGCAGAAGCCAGTATTTAAGACCATAAAAGAGGGATCATTAATTTACGTGGAGAGTGGAAAGGATTTCAATAAGGTAATGCCTGGAGGTCTAAATTTCATTCTCAAGATAGACGATCTCAAATCGTTATTGGAGAAGTTAAGGTGAGAGAGAAAATGATATACATATTTAAATTAAAGTTTAATATGCCATATGGGTTCAGAGTTGGAGGAACAAAACAAGAGTCCAATTTATTGGAGGCTCTTTACCAAATTGATGAGCAAGGTTCAATTTACTATCTGATCCCCTTCAGTAGCTGGAAAGGAGTATTCAGAAGGGTTACTGAGATGCTGGTGAATAGCCAATCTCACTTTAACAATCACAGCGTAAGTGAAGACAGAGTAAACCAGATTTACACAGTCTATTCTTCAAGTATAGAGGAGTGCGTAAAGAATATTACTGATTGCGATAATGACGTAGTTAAGGTTGCCATTGCTAAAGGTATAATAAGTAAAAATGATAGGAGTCACGATAAGAAAACTGAGTTCGCTAAATTGGTGGAGATGTGGAATTGTCCAGTGGAGAAAATTTACGGAAGTGAGTATTTTGCAGGTTCCATAACAATTTCAGATAGTATTGTCTACAGTGGAGTTTTGAGTAGAACTCATGCAGTTATAGATAGGAAAAGCAAAAAGGTACTTGAAAGGCATTTGTATACAGAACATATAGTTGACGTTAACAGCGTTAACGTTAACTTAATACTGCGAGATTACATTAAGGAGTGGTTAGATACGCTCAGGTTTATGGCAAATGTTGGAACATTTATTGGTGGAAGTAAGTCTAGAGGCATTGGATACATTAAGTTGGATACGAAAGAGAGCGAATTTGCCGAAGTTAGGGATATCACTGCGAAACCCGTATTCAAACCATTAAGCGACTTGTTATAGCACTCATTTTTTAATTGTAATATTTTTTATTTATTTATTTTATTATTGTTGCTATTGTTGTAATGCCGTTATCGTCATTTTTGATGATGTTACCGCTTTTGTCTGTGCCTTTCCATTGAAACTACACGGATTTGTCACACAATCTCTCACTAATTGGTGAGCTATATGGGGTTTTCGAAATTTACAAAAATTGCGGGCAGAAATCTTCACCTTTTTAAGGGCGTGGAGAAGTCAGGAGAAAATCCACATCTAAGGTAGTCTCTGGTATAGCGTAAAAGTTCCTCGCAAATCTTCCTATTAACGCGTAATCTGGATAGAACTTAGTAATCATTCTTATTGCTTTCCTGATAACCTCTTTATATTTCCACTCCAAAACATTTCACCAATGACCAATGACATAATGATGTATTCATCTTTTGTTATTCCTTTTTCCTTGTCGTAATAGTACTTAAGATAGTCATCTATCTCCTCCTTAGAGACCTTCAATTCTTTGGCGAAATAGAATAACTCCTCCCATCTCTTCAACTCCTCTTTCCTCCCTAAATAAAACCTTCTAGGTCTTCTGTGTTGCCTATCCCACATGGTAATGTAAATGTAATTTCCAATAACCTGAAGTTTCATAACATATACTATGAATTCATAGTATATATAACTTAAGGTTAACGAGGTCGTGGAAAAACTGTTTTCTTTTTACCATAAAGTTTCTATATTTTATGAACAAATCCCTTTACAATACTTAGACCAAAATAAGAAAGACTAGAAATATCATACAAACAAAACCTTAACAAGAATACATGGGAAAAAAAGAAAAGGGGTATAGTAATAACACCAGTAAAAAGATTAGACAAGAACCCAAATCTCACCAACAATACTTTCACCTCACTCTCTGAGAATTATATAGCGCGGAAAAATTACAAAAAGAAATAAAGTGATAAAAAATGCAAAAGAACTTGAGAATCAAAACATTCCAACCAGAAACACAATACCTACACCTAACATACACAATAAAAACAACGAGAGGGAGAAAAGCAAAGAGTTAATACAAGCATACAAACAACTACTAAACAAAGGAATAAAATACGTATTCCCAAAAATCACAATAAGAAAAGACAAGAGAATAATAAAGGCAATCCTACCAAAAAAGAAAGACGTGTATAAAGAACTAAGAGAACACTTAATGAAGGAAAACAAACACAACCTAGCAAAACACTTATATAAGTAATATTAAGCTGGGAGTATAATTTAATCCCAGCATGAGGGGGATGATCGGCAAACAACTTGTGCATAAATGCACCATGTGTAGCGTGATCTCCCCCTCATTAAAACACCCCATGGTAAAAATCGAACTTGAACAATGTGGAACCCCACACGGGGTAACCACAACATATAAGTGTGATTAACATGGGGATAATAGGAATAGATATAGATAAGAAAGAATTGAAATGTTACGTGTTAAGAGATAGCAAGGGGAGGAAGACAAAATTCCAAAATAACATACAGGGCTTGAAAAAGCTAGAGGAGGAAATACAAGATGATACAGTGGTAATAGAGGCAACTGCAACTTATAGCACAAGGCTGGCATCTTGGCTAAAAATAAGAGGTCACAAGGTACTACTAATAAGCCCCAACGTACTAGCTAGAAACAAGGATCCAAGGAAGAAAAGCGATTATAATGACGCAGAGAAATTAGCAAATATGGCAAGTGAGGGAAAACCGATAGAATTAAACAACTTGAAAGAACTAGTATCATATTTAGAATTTCTTGATGGGGAGATAATAAGGTACAAGAACAGATTCAAAAGAACAATAATAATGGTAGATGATGATGACAAAATAACGAAGAAGAGATTAAGGGAAATCGTAGAGGGAAAATACGAGTATAACGAGGAGTACTTGAAGTTGCAATATGCTGAGGCTGTAATATATGAGTTAAGGGGAATAGCAAGACAGCTTCTTGAACTTGAGGATATGAAGAGGGAGTTGTTGAAGAGGATTGAGGAGGTAGTTCCTAAAGATCACGTGATCTTTACTATTCCGGGTATTGGGTTAATTACTGCTGCTGTTATTTTAGCTAGGGTTGGTGATTTCTCACGTTTTAAGAAGGCGGAGAAGTTTGTTGCTTATTGTGGTTTAGATCCTGTCACTGAGAGAAGTGGCACAAGGATTGTTTCACATGGTATTTCGAAACGTGGTGATAAGTACTTGAGGAAGATGTTTTACCTAGCTGTTTTAGGAATACTTTTGCATCGTAATAATCCAGTTATAGTTAAGTATTATGATGAGAGGAAGGATAAGGTTCCTCATAAGAAGCTTGTTGTTGCTTGCACAAGGAAGTTAGCTAGAATAGTGTGGAGTGTTTGTTATCATAATAAGCCTTTTGATCCTAATGCTTGATCTCCCCTTGCCTTGAGAGCACGAGGAATTGAGGTCCTCGTGCTCAACGGTAGTCATGAGTATGCAAAATTTTTGACAGAAAGATTTATTACTGAACGCTACATAGACCAAGCAATACACGACACATTCTCGATCCTAGAATCGTGGAGAAGAAGATTTGAAAAAGGAAAAGCTGAATACAAACCACCACTAGTAAAGAAAGCCTACGTAAGAATAAAAACAACACTAAGAAGAATTATAGGAAAAAGCGTTAGGATAACAGTCAAACCTCACGAATACATAACATACTCATGGAATAATGAGTGGTTCTCAAAGAGGGTTGAAGGCTTTGAATTAACAGAACCAATAATCAAGGAGGATAAAGTGTATTTAGTCTTCAGAAAGGAACTACAAACAACAACACCCCTAGAAGTTGTTGCCTTTGACTCAAACCTATTCTCTCTAGATGGTTATGATGGTGAGAAGTTCGTAACAGTTTCATTGAAACAACTTTATTCCTTGAAATATACAATGCAGAGGAAGAGGAGTAAGGTTCAGTCTCTAGCTTCTAAAAAATTCAAGGCTGGAAAGAGATTGTTGGTTAAGTACTCTCACCGAGAAAAGAATAGGGTTAATGACCTTGTTCATAAGCTGGCTAATCTAATTCTCTGCTTGTATCATCACCACGTTTTAGTTTTTGAAAAGCTTAATAAACAGGGAATGTTTGAGGATGCTAACGATTCTTTGTCAAGGAAGTTATCAAAGACTGTATGGAGGAAGTTGATTAATGTGTTGAAGTATAAGGCTTCATTGTATAATTGTAGGGTTGTTGAGGTGAACCCACGTTTTACATCTAGGTCTTGCCCCAGATGTGGATGGGTTAATTCCCGAATGGTTGGCAAGACCTTTAGGTGTGGGAAATGTGGGTTCACCTTAGATAGGCAATTTAACGCATCATTAAATATCTTCAAGAAGTACTTGAGTAGGTTTAACTTCAAGATGTGGGGGTTTCCTCACCCTTTTAGGGTGAGTGGGGTTATTCCCCTAATGGGACGGAGAGGGATGAACATTCGCGACTTCGGTGAAGTCCAAGGGTTGAGAGTTGAATACAAAATATATGAAATTCAATGAGACCCAAACCCCTCTAAAAGGGTTGTCTTCCCAGCATTATTTGAACCCAAGATGACGTTACATAAATCTAAATTTGAAAGTTCACCTTCACTAATCCCCTTGAAGTTCTTTAATTTAATGTTAGAAAAACCTACATGTCTCGGCTTCTCTGTAATATAGTCTACAAGATCTTTAATTACTTTAATTCTAATTAACTTTTGCTTAGATGTGAGTTCACCAGTATTCCCAGAGAAGTAAATATAACCCGAGGTTTTATTAGGTATAGGACTAATGAGAGGTTGACCGTTTATAGTTAACGTAGTTTTATCCTTCTCTACATAAATTGTAAGCTTGTAATTACCCCTAGGAATATCGATGTTGGTATTAACGCAGTCGTTTTCAGTTAGGAACAAAACTTTTTTCGAATAATTTGGATTAAAGGCGACAGCATAACCTTTAGCGTAATAATCTCCATATCCACCTAAAAACTTTCCATGACATACATGGGTGGAGAAGTTTCTCTCAGATAGGAAGCCAATAATCTGATTATCCGCTTCCCCTTCATAATATGCTTCAACTTCCATAGTAAATGGAGCTTCCACTTCTTTCTTAGAAATTATTCTAATTATGGTGTTTTTACTATTTTCTATGGAATCGCTACCGTCAAGAAGTTCAAACTGATTCTTATGGCTAGAGTCGTAATATAGTTCAAACACCTCGTAGGGATCATTTATGGGATTATCGGTCTCTATTAGAAAGAGGTCAGTTCGCTTATCAACTCTCACATATAATTTCTCTCCATCAAACCATGAATTGAGTGGATTACCTTCATCATCATAGACGTCAACTACTTTATCAAAGGTAAGTGCAATAGTTCCTTCCTTAACGTTCCTAAGTCTATATATCATAAAAATAAATTCTCGAAAAGGATTATAAGTATTGTGATCAGAGCCTGTAATTTAAACACAAAGTATATAAAATTGATGAGACCTAATTCCCAACCTTCACGGGAGCAATTTAGTGTTGTAATATACTTTATACTTTGTGGGGGTTTTTCGAGATTTACGTTACTTATTGCATTCTCTACAAGGTAAAAATAACGTTCCAAACGGATGGTTCATAAATGTCCCGCGAGGTATTTGTGAGAGTAGTAATTATTACTCTCGCTATAATCATGTTAAAAGGAGAAAGCAGTTTTTATTTATTCTTAAAAAATCACAATTCCTAACAAAAAGAAGAAAAATAATAATACCTTGTAGGCTATATCTTTCTATTTAATATTACAATCAGTACCACGATGATCAGAACTATTACAAACGCTATTAAGATCCATGGGAATAAAGGAATCCGTCCTAGAGACGAAGTTACCACTACATGAGAACTGTTGCCTAAACTTAGGCTTCCTTTCTGCAATGTGTTATTATTGCTAATTATCTCGTACTGATACTTTCCTGCCGGTACTAATATCGTTATCTTATTATACGGAAGGTGTATTATGGTTCCGTTGATTTCTAAGAGAGAGGGTTTATTCAATACGAATGCCAGAGTGGAATTCCCTTCATTTATTAATGAATTATTATCTCTATTCATCAAATTTAACATTATCAATGAGTTGTTCTCAACTTCTTCACTTTGGAACGGGTTAATTGACTCGTTTATGAACGAGTAAGGAGTTAAGTTTACATTAGCGTTAGAGTATATCACTAGATTTCCCTCTGAAGCATTAAAAAGAACTATATCGGTAAGATTTCCAATCTTGTTGAAAACCGCATATGGATAATTACCGTAAATACCAGTTTCATTTACAATGATGTAGGTCTTTCCGTAAAATATTTCAGTATACGTATTATTGCCAATAGTGGCTATTCCCACAATGTTTCTTGTAGGAAAAGTATAGAATAATGTTTCACCACCAATAATCTCTTTATTGCCTAGTAACCCACTCATATTAATAGATGGAGGATCGTTTTGATTTAAAATATCTACAGCGTTAGATAGAAGAGAGCCGTAAGACGAATTAAGTTGGTAGAAGCTATTTAAACAGACTTTCCCATCATTAAAGAAAAGTCTTCCTTGAGCTATTGACTGTGGATTTAGAATAGACTCATTATCTAGCATTGAGTTAGTGAAATACCATACGCTCCACAAAGCTTCCAGTAGCATTGTATCTCTATATAACAACATACCATCAGTGAGATTAGCTACATATCCGTTAAGTTGCATATTAGAGAGTGTATAGAACTCTATGGGATAGATGTAATTTACCATTAAATCTTCTATTTTGTTACTAATTATCATTAAATTTGCAGTTGGTATTAAAAATTCTTCATCTAATATCGTACCAATAATAAGTAGGAGAACCACTCTAATTACCGCGCTAGTAGCACTTAAGAAAGTATCTTCAAGCACACTAAAGAATGTAAATCGTACAAAGTATGCCGCTGTAGTGGCATCAATAAATAAGGTTTGGGCAAACCTCATAGCAGCGAATGCTGCCAAAATACCGGCTGCACTTGATGTAATCGCTGCAGTAGCAAAGTTCTCTCCCATTTTCTCTAGAATTTTAATTCCGAGACTTATCACATTCTCGTTTGGGTTCTCTATATTATATGCAACGCTTATTAATTGGGAGAGTAACTGATTTTGCTGTGATGGGGTTAACTTGTTAAAGTTCTGTAGGAAACATAAAACATCATAATTGGGACCTTCAATTACATTATATTTATCCTTTAGAATTGATATTATGACATGTGCAGTTTCAGATCCGTATTTAGCAGTTAGTCCAATCTCACCCTTCATTAATCCATTTATCAAACATATTATGTCCTCTGCCAGATTTGCTACATTAGTAATGGTTTCCAATAGCGGACCTATGACTAAGGCGATATAATCAGCGTAGGATAAATAAATAAATATCTTTTGTTTCCAATTATTATTATAATTATTTAAAATACAATTATACATATATGAATTTGGTCCCCACATAGCCGTTAAATATCCCAAATTTCCATATTCTGCTTCCCAAATTATGGCGTTAGCTAAAAGGATCACGTAAGGATTCGTGATAGTATAACTAGTAGAAAGTAAATTCACTGGAATAGTGGACCCCTTAGGGTATATTAGAACGTAATATATTGGATAACGCAATCCTGCACCTTGAGGTATGGCCTTTATTCCAACAAATCCACCAAGATAGGATGAGGCATTATCGTGGAGCAATAAGAGAGATGAACCATTTACAAAGAATATTAGATTATAGAATTGGCTATCGTTATAAACGCATAGGGAAAACGTTTTCACCTGATTTTCATACGATTCAAAGACTACTGTGATCTCCTTAGTTAGTAAGCCCAAAGAAACCAATACTGGAACTATTATTGGGTATGTGGGCGATATTGATGATAAATTATCGTAAGCTATTCCTTGAGAATTAGTTAAAACTGTATCGTATATTAGGTTACCCTCTTTACTGTACGATGAAAGTTTGACTACTACTGAATTGAGTGGTATAGTGGAACCAGAAGTAATATCATAATAATACGCATTTACCTCTATTTCAACTGGATTAGTTCCATATATACACGCTAAGGACCCAATGTACTGTTGCCCGTACTTTCCTTGAACAACTATTTGGAAGTTGACATTCATACCATTGAAAAATTGTATATAGATCACCTTGTTAGTACTGCCATTAAAGTAAAACGTTCCCTGCTGAGGAGATGGTATATAGTATAAAGAGGGTGCCAAATTCGAGAATGAAACTAAAGACTGAGCATTGATAATAACATCGTTGATAGAATAATTATACTTACCAGAGGATAAATATATTTTAATCTCGTTATTGGATGTTGAGAAATTGTGTCCATTTATGGTTACATTCCACATGGTCCCTTGAGGTAAGCCCTCTTCTACGAAAGTCACTGCATGAAGTGTAGACGAAAAGGTAATGAAAATCGTAGTATTGGTTATTAGTTTGATCTCACCTACAGATGGGGAAGAGGAATAGTTGGCTGGGCTTATAACTGAATATTGATAAATACCTTCTGGTAACAAAAATGAGATCTCATTAGTGTCAGTCGTCCTCATGGTACCATTTACTACTACTGACCAAGGTAATCCAGTTGGTAAACCACTTTCGATAAACGTTAAATTCAACATCTCTTTACTAACGATCTCGTTAAAGTAAACTATAACTGTAGTATTTTTATTCAAATAAATTGTCCCACTGCTGGGAGATACTTCAAATTGAGCAGGAAAAACTGATGAGCTTATGAGACTGATCGCATAAGAATATACTCCAGCGGGAAGAAGGAAGGATATCTCATTTGTTGTAGAATTAATAAATGTACCATTAACGTCAACAGCCCATCTACTACCCGTTGGCAAACCATGCTCTATAAAGGTGAGATTATAATATTTTTCAGTGGATATGAAAGAAGTATTTCCAGGAAAGATTAATCCTAAATTACCCTGTGACGCGCCAGATGTACCCTCAATACCAAAGCCATAAGTTCCAGCTGGAAAAGAAAGATTCAGATTAGATAAATTGAAAACTCCATAAATTACTCCATTAACGGTGCTATTTAATACGGGATATGTGAAATTGGTTTCGTTCATATTTATAACGGAGTATAAAAGTATGTTTTCTGCAGGGTAATATGATACATTTAGTTTATATATGTCAAAGGGACTAGTTGATGAAATAGATCCTATAATTTGTGTAGTGATTGGAATAACGGATATATTATATGGTGTTCCATTGTACTTAACGTAATATAATATCATGTAGTTACCATAATCGTCCCATTGTACCACAATATATGGATTAGGAGAATAGGGGAACATGGGGACACCTTGAACGTCTAACAAAGGTGGTATTGCACCCTGAACTGGGGAAGAATTAAAAATTTCTGGAGGACTACCTCTTAAGTTTGGCTCAGATACCCAATACGATATTGACTGATTGTTATCAATTAATGAATTAGGTGTCATGAAAAGAGAAAACAAAAATCCATCCGCGATACTTCCAGAAGTGTAAGTCCCATATGCAATAAGGGAAAGACCATTTCCGCCATAATGAGCATTAAACAAAACCATTCCGGTAGAGTGATACCAGGTTTGAGTCCCATTTCCTACTAGTTCCAATACCGGTCTTGTGCAATTGGATTTCCAGTACTCCTCTGCTCTAATTCCAGTTAAGTAAGAGGGAAATAATGCAATAGATCGTGGTCCGTTAACGTCGGTATAACCTTGATAAATAGAGGTTAAAGCTAACCTTTGGTTAAAAGTTATAATCGTAGGATCAACTTTCTGATTATTTGACGACGTAGCTACACCAGAACTTTGATAAGCAGACTGAGTCAAGGAGGGAGATATCATACTTAATAAATATACAGTTAGAAACAGTATAGAAAGAGATTTGCCTAGAGTTGCCATATTATAACCCCTTTCTCCAGATAGTTTGTCTATTTAGCCTAATATTTAAATTTCAATTTATTTTTTATTATATATTTTAAGTAATGTTTGTCATTTACTGTAACTAATCTTGGGCTCTCGTATTAACTAATATTGTCTCCGATACTCCACCTTTATAAATTAAATTAAATTATATGTAACTGCAATAAATTTTCTTATCTATTTTCAATAATAGAAAGTTAACCTTAGTTCTCAAGTAGAGAATTAAGTATGGCATATTATAATCCAAAAAATCTTTTAATATTTATTGGGTTTAAATCGTAAAAGGACAAGAATTTATTTGACGTATTAAAATTTCAAAATAAGATAAAAGCTCTACAGTGTGTTTTGTTAGCGTTTAGATTTTCATATAACAAAAAACTTCTCTAGAACTTGAATTTTTAGCGCATTACATCTGCTTTGTGGGGGTATTTATAAATTATCTTATTTTGTACGTTCTCTCTATATGAAGAGAATATAAAGAAGTAACGTAAATTTTGAAAACACCATAAAGCATCATTAAGTTCACTTATGAAAGTGGAAGTGAGGGAGAATATGAACTAACAGTTAAGTTTTAATTTAACAAATTAGGAGTCTATATTTAGGATGTCGCTACAAGAAGAGATAAAGAAAGTGCTTAAAGAGAACCCGTCAATCATAGTGGAGGCTTTGATGCAGAAGCCAGAAGTATTATATGAGGCTTTGGCTAAGTTAATGCCCTGGCAGACTGTTTTACACAATATAGAAGAAATAAGGAATGAAATTTCAGAGATTAAGAGGAACATGGTGACTAAGGAAGATGCTAAAAACTTCGCGACAAAAGAAGACCTCAAAAATGAAATTAAAAGATTAGAGACAATTATTGTTGGTCTAGGTGCTAGATGGGGACTGATGAATGAAGACGCGTTCAGACGTGGTATGTATGAGATTTTGAAGACTGAGGGATTTGATGTGGCTCATGAGCTTCTTTATGATAAGCAGGGTGAAGTCTATGGAGAACCCTCAGAAGTTGAATATGACATGGTAATAAAGGATCACGAAACAATAATGGTAGAAGTCACTTCAGCTATAAAAAGAGGCGACTTACCAATAATAAAAAAGAAAAAGGAGTTTTATGAGAAGGAGAAAAACGTAAAAATTACCAGGGTTATAGTAGTGACTCCTTTCATACATGACAAATACGCGGAAAGGGTAAAGGCAATTGCGAAGAGTATGGGTATTGACATCATTTTCCCTTAACGTTCTTCTTTTCGAGAGACCCAACCATAGTATCATCAAGTTAGGTGAAATTTCGGGGATCGCTTATTCTATGCATTAACCTATATTTATTTCATAAATACTGAATTTTATCATTTATATATATAGATGGTCTATTTTAATATTCACATGCAACCAACACTATGATTTCATTTGCTCTACCACGAAGTTATAAAACTCAAAGGGACTATTATTTCCATTCATAACCTTATTATATGATATTTACTTAGCAAAGCATATGAAATTTTTAGAGTAATTTGTTTCATACCTATATTCAGTAATGGCTCTCAGTGATCTTGAGCATTACTCTTTTTATATTATTCCTCTTCTCTATTATTCATATGAAGAGAAAATTAAATCTCATTGAAGCAACGGCTATAGGATTAGGCAACATAATAGGGGCTGGAATATTCGTAATGGTAGGTAGCATAATTTATTTAGCTGGTCCCGGAGCATTACTCTCCTTCATAATAACCGGTATCTTAGCTATGACCATAGGTTTAAACAGTGCTGAATTATCTTCTAAATTTCCTAAAACTGAGGGAGGGGTTTACTCATTTGCGAAACTCACTATGGGTGATTCAGTGGGATTTCTCGTAGGGTGGATGAGAATGATTTCTTATGCAGTATCTGGAGCAGCTACATCTTTGGGATTTGCAAGTTATTTACCATTTCATGGATTTCAATTCGTCATTGCAGGAATATTAATTGTTATATTATCCATAATATACTTACTTGGGTTAAAACTAGCTTCAGAAATAGAGACAATTCTCGTAATTATAAACATTTCCGGATTAATAATATTTATTGCATTTTCTCTTATAGTAGGAAAATTTTCTATCACCCATTTTACTCCAATAATTCCTCATGGAATATCTGGGGTCTTCAGTGGAGCGTCATTAGCCTTCTTCGCTTACTCTGGATTTAATACCATAGCTACCTTAACTCCAGATGTGGAAAACGGAGAAAAGACTGTTCCTAAAGCTATAATTCTTTCCTTGATTATAACCTCAATTCTCTACATCCTTGTGGTGTTTTCCATGCTTTATTTATTACCTTGGCAATCATATGGTCTCCAAGGGAATCCCCTATCTTTTGCGTTGCAAGAAGCTAAAGCTCCAGAGATTGTCACAATAATAGTCTCATTAACAGCAATAATAGCAACAATAACAGTAACGCTCTCAATAATTATAGCATCAGCTAGAACTTTAAAACAAATGGCTGAGGATGAGCTAATACCTAAGCGATTGTCAAATGATAGAATAGCGATAATCATAATATCTGCAATAATGATTTCGTCTTTGTCTTTAGGTAACGTGGAATTGATAGGCTTAGTAGCCAATTTTGGTATTATTTTCTCCTACGTTATAACACCTATAGCAGTAGTGATTTCGAGAAGAAGAAAAATAATAGGAAAATTTGAAGCACCACTTTTTCCATTATTGCAAATAATAGCAGTAGTTCTTTCGCTGATAATAATGACGTCATTAGGGAAGGAATCATTAATGCTCGGAATCCTATCATTGATAATAGGTTTATTAATTCATGAGGCTCATGTTCAAATAAACGTGATAGAAAAGGGAAAGAGATTGAATCCACATGGAAAGGTGTAATTATTTTATTATCATCATTTTGTGTAAGTTAATTTGTTTTTAAAAAAGAAGAAAGAACCGATTTTTAGTAAGTGTAATAAATATAATTGAGTCAGGAAAACTAGATCTATCATATATTAGAAACTATTCAGAATCTGACGATTACATAATAACAGCAAAAGTGTCCCCGTATTAAATTTCTCTAAAAGTGAATCGGAGTTTTATAACCTTGACCTTTCTCTATTTGAAGAAGTTTTCTGCCCGCTTATTTGTAATTGAACTTTCTAAGCCTGACTATTCACTTAGTCTTCTTAAGCGTAACTCTTATCTCCCCTAATCCAATTCCTCTGCTCTTTCCTAATCCTAAATAAGATGATATAGTAAAGCATTTTATTGCCATCTTCTTTATTTTTCTTTCAGCTATATTAAACTCTATCCATCCTACCACACCCCTACTTTTCCTTAAATTGTTCTTTTCATCTCTTCCTATTATTACGGTCTTTGGACTCAAATTAAATCCTACTATTTTGGCTAATGCGTTGGATAATACGCTCAATTTAAAAGCCCTAGTAGCCCACTCTTGTTCATCAGTTCTTCCTAAAATGCTGTAATAACTCCTATAAGCATAGGCTATGATAAGACCTACAGAAGGTAAAAGGGAAAATCCTGGTTTTATATTCTTATATCTATCTTTTAGCGAAGGAGGAAGTAATATTTTAGATGATAATATAACAGGGGTAACGAATTTAACGTAAATGTTGTAATTCATATAGTCTTCAATCCTCATTCTTTGGATATCCAAAATTTCTACACTATTAACTATTAGTGAAAATTTTCCGTAAGGAGTTTCATATACTCCCTCAGATATCTCATTGTAAACTTCATCTATATAAGGAAAGGAGACGAATCCGTTAAGTCTGGAGTTGGCTTTAACGTTCATAATCTTATCATCATCACTTAAGTATCTGAATTCGCCATTACCTAAAGCGGATATGAATAGGGGTTTACTCTTAATCTCGGATTCTACCAATTTAGCGAGTGATGGCAAGAACTTACCTGATAATATTAAGTTCTTTAAGACTTTAGATGAAGGTACCGGAAGTATAACGTCGTGTAATGGAATTAGAGAATAATTAACCTTAAAAATATGCATGGAAAGATTTTGCCCCATTGGTTAATAGGACGAATTAATTTATAAAGATTAGTGTTTACTACTATTCGTGAAGGGAGTTATATATTGAAAGATGACGATCACTTTTAGAGAAGTTTCGACATTGTTAAAGCAGTATATGGTATAAAAATAAAAATAGGCCGTGGTTTACTCCTATGAAAGCAAAACGTTTAGTTCTACAATGATAGCATGAACACAAAACTTTCTCTGAACCTCTCTACTGCCTCTCGCATGAGAGATGTAATCGCGAATCGATGAGGGGGACCTTTGCCCTTTCAAGGCAAGGGAGGAAATCAGAACAATCGTAATTATACTCCTCCATGAATCGATATAATTTCATTGTACTTGTCCGTAAGTTCTAACTCTTTCTTTTCCACATAAAGTCTATAGTATTGTTTTGAGACTAAATCATAAAGCTCATCACCACTTTGAAACGCTAAATTGTTAAGTAGTATGGAGGATAATAAGTTACCCTGTTGCCTTAAGAAATCTTTAGAATAAAATTCCGCATCTCTTATAGAAAGACCAGAAAACCATTTCATTAACTCTATCGCATTATTAAACAATTTTCTAGTGAAATTTTTATCATAAGATTCTTCTACTAGATACTTTAGATCCTCCAAATAAACCTCGTGTGCCTTTTTCTTTATCATGCTCTCTAACATATCTAAAGCTTGTATGTTACTTGTTCCTTCCCATATGGGAGTTATTAATGCTTCTCTATGCCATCTCTCTATTGGAAATTCATCTAGAAATCCTATTCCACCAAATACTTCCATTGCCATCTGCGTAACTTTAGAGGAAATTTCTGCAGTTAAATTTTTGGCAATATGCGTTAAAAATCTAGCGTAATGATATTCCTTGCTATATGGTGGTCTCGAATTTATTGATTTCTGAAACTCATTAATAGCCTTATAAGCTAAAGCCATTCCCCCTTCTATGCTCACCTCCATCTCCAATAAGTCTCTTATCATCAATGGATACTCAATTACCTTTTTGCCAAAGGCTGATCTATTTCGCGCAAAGCCTAATGCCTCTAGATACGCCTTTCGTGCAATACCTAACGCTCCCATAGCATTTGAGAGCCTAGATACCGTTAGGTCTTCCATTATGTAGTATATTCCTTCACTTTCCTTTCCTATCAGATAAGCCTCTGAATTCATGAGCTCAACTTCTCCCGTCGGAACTGAATTGGTTCCGCTCTTCTGCTTAAGCCTTCTGATGAAGTAATTTAATTTGCCACTTGAATTATATCTGGGAACTAAATATAAAGATAAACCTTTAGCTCCCTCCTTATCCTTTTCAGTCTTAGCCGAAACTAGAGAAACATCAGCTATACCTGCACCACTCGCAAAATACTTATACCCACTTAATAAGTATTTCCCCTCACTGACCTTCATAGCTAACGTAGAGTTCGCTCCTAAATCACTTCCTCCCTGAGGTTCAGTAAACCACGTTGCACCGAACTCTACCCTATTTCCAACTCCTATTAAGTTCTTATATCTTTCCTTAATTTCACCTTCACCGTATTTGTATAATGCATATGCTGTCTGAATAGTTATGGTTAAAATGCATGCCACTCCCGGATCTCCTATTAGATAAATTCCGGTATAATGATCATGCCATGTTCCATTATCAAACGGATACCTATTAACGCCATACTTTATTATCAGCTCATTCAATATGAATTTCTCAAATGGGTCAATCCAAACGTAATCAACTCTCTCTCCACTTGCGCTCCAATTGACTAATCTTGGACGACTCTCTAAGTCTACTCTATATGCTGATTCATAAACCTCACTTCCCACAAACTTTCCTAACTCAGTGAAATCGTTCTTTAGGTTAGTATAGGTCTTTAGAAGATCCTTTAGCGGCTTATCAACTGAATAATGATTTAAACCGTAAGCGAACGAGATATCTTCTATACTTTTTAGGGGCATTTAACAAACCTCTATTATCCTTATTTGTCTAAACCACTTCTTAAAGCCTTTTTGTCAATTTTACCAGTTCCCGTTAAGGGAATGTTGTCTACAATGATTATATCATCTGGAATCCAGAACTTATTTATTTTCCCATCTTGAGCTAGTTTCTTAAGATGATCCAATATTTTCTCTTTCGCTCCTTCGGTATCCTTTGATAGTTTAACGAAAGCTACGGGCCTTTCGCCCCATTTTTCATCTTTCTTTGCAACTACTGCTACCAATGAGACAAAGGGAAGTTCTGATATAGCAGCTTCTAAAATGCTGGAAGGTATCCATTCTCCTCCACTCTTTATTATATCTTTTAGTCTATCTAAAATTACTATACCTCCATCTTCAGCAATATAACCTATGTCCCCTGTTTTGAACCATCCATCTTCAGTGAACGATTCTAACGTTTTTTCCTTATCTTCAAAGTAACCGTCTGGAATCCAAGGTGCTCTGAATAGGATTTCCCCAGGTTCATTTCTCGAGCTAGAGTTTATCTTGAACTCTGCCATTGGCACAGGATGAGTAACCTTATGAGGTTCCAGTCTTCCGCTTAATATTGACTCAGTCTCTATGGTTATTGACGCTGCTAGCATATCTGTACCCCCATATATCGCTGAAAAATGCATATCTAATTCCCTCATTTTCTTCACTAATCCATCCGGAATTGGACTTCCACCAATCAACACCTTCAAACCCTTTTTATTTAGACCTGCGTCCAGTAGCATTTGCATCATTGTGGGAACCACACTGATCCAGCTTACATTTTCCTTTTCTATAATTGTTAATGCAGTCTTAGGGTCAAATCTTCCCCCATATACCAATTTCGCACCAAGCATAGGACCTATTATCAAAGACCCCCATGATAAGATATGATAAATGGGTATCTGAGGGAACATTACGTCATTTTGACTTAGCTTGGCCGGCGCATTGTAGTATGATAACTGATTTAATATCGCTAATGCTCCACTAATCATCTTTTCATGAGTGTACATCACTGCTTTGGGAACTCCAGTAGTTCCACTGGTGAATAGTATAACTGCATTATCATGGGCATTACATAGTGACTTGCCTTTATCCTCAGTGAATTTCAGCTCATCGAAGGATATCGTTTTGAGATTAGTTTTCGACTTAACTAAGCTTGCATAATCTTTAAAAATATTATCATAAACAAGAAATTTTGAATGAGACTTATTTAATGTGTATAATAATTGTTCTGGTGGAAGTCTAATATTCACAGGGTAAGCAATAGCTCCCATTGAGGTTATGGAGTAGATTAATTCCACAAATTTTATGGTATTAAGTCCTAAAATAGCAACAACATCTCCCCTGCCTATACCTAAGGATTTTAAATAAGTTATTAGACGTAGAGATTCTTCATAAACTTCTTCATACGTTTTCTTACTTTCAACGTCAGCTATTTCCTTTCGGGGAAATAAGGAAGAGGCTCTTCTCAATATGTAGTCAAAGGTTAACAAGATTCTTTCACATAATAAAATTCAAAATCTAGTATAAATACCTTTTAGAGAGAAGATTCATTAAGTCCCATAAAATCTATCATAGTTTAATTGAGCATTTAGAAGTTTCACGTCGTAGTAAAAGTGAAGGAAATTATTCTCTCACCCTATCAATCTTTCAATAACGTTGAAGATTAAAATAATATTGAAATTATAAATATTTTATTAAAGTAACTCAGATATAAAAACTAGTTCTGGGGGGCAAACTTGAATTCTTATAGCATATAGATACTATATAGAGAATCAATCATACTATTAGAACTGATCTATTTACCATGTAAGTGAAGTGGATATCTTCATAGTGGGATTAAAAGGCTAATATTGAAAACGAGCTGGAATACGAATGTCAAATTTATTACCATTTGATTCAGCTGTTAAAGTGAGTGAATATATCTTATCAGGGTTAAGCTGAATAGGAAGTGGAGATAATTTTATTTTAACTTCAGTACTACCGGCTGGTATGCTCTGTGGCATTATTAGTACAGAATAGTAATTGGTCCCATCAATTTTTGCAGTTAAAAGAATTGTTGGAGTAGTTACTTGTATGTTCGCAATAACATCACCGTTGCTCTTAATGATAGCTGATCCTGTCGTATTTACAATCGGCTCTGCAGTATTGGGAGGAGGTTGTACATCAAATTGAGGTGAGTCTATCGGAGGAGGCGAAGGTAATGTAATTTTCCCTTCTAAAATTTCTCTTATTCTAGTCTCAAATTCATCTAATTCTTTCTTCTCTATGCGTAGAATTTTAAAAGTAAATGTTTTTGAATCTGTATTAATTATTAATTCCCCAGTCTTCTGCTTGCCGAGTAGTGCTAAAATACCTACGATAATGAAGAAGATTCCAATATATACTCTAAGTAAAATTGCTCCTAATACTATAAACCCTACTCCAACTGCAATAGGTCTTTTAGATTGATAATTAGTAGATATTTTTGTTATACTATTTAAGGGTATTTCGGTGATTTTTTCTCTTTTTTGACGATTGTCGATTACCAATACTCTAAAATTTGTTAGACCAATATAGAAGTTGTTTAATGCTCTATGGGGAATGTAGTCGATTAAATTCTCATTAGGCAGTAATAATTTTTGGAAAACTTTATTTGCCACTGAACTAGATGCCATATTTTTCTATATATGTTTAACTTTATATTTTTTTCTATCTAATATAGTGTATTTAGCATCCGAGTTTTTCAATAATAGTTGAGTTGACATATTTATTACATTATATTTCAAAAAAGTCCAATAATATTTAACAAATATCACATCCCTTTATATCTGTACAATGACGCTATGAATTTTATGGGTGGTACCTTCTCCTGCTTATGGATTTTCCTACAGATACTTGCAGTCTTAAAGATCTCATATATCTTGTAGCTTCATACAAGACTTTTAGCTTAGCTTTAACATGATCTACAATCGATGAATAATCACCTTTTAGGTATGGTCTTTTATTTCATTTCCCTCTATTTACTTTGTGGGGGGTTTTTCAAGATTACTAGGGGAAAATAACGTTCTCTTTATAAGATAAACCACCTTAAATCCACTTGAAAATCCTTGAGAGAGTGTCCCACTTGCATAAAATTGAATAAAACTAGTTTCTCTTGTATTAAAAGAATACAAAATACTAAGAAAGTATTAAAAACTAATTGAATTTAGCTAAGGGATAATAACAAGCATAATACTTAAGGGAGACTGGGAGAACATAATACCATGAAGGTCTACATAAGCCAAGACCTCCCAGTCCCCTCTAATCAAAACATAAAAATCTTGTCAAAATAAACTACGTACTAATAACCCTACTCAAAGACTTAGACAACTTCATAATAAGAGCACTAATAGTAATGATAATAATGCAATGCTCCTACAGTGACGTATCAAAATACTAGAACGTTGACAAGGTAGTAGCGTGGTTCCTAAAACAACCAATAACAAAAATAACACTACACAGAAAAACAATAAAACCTAAAATTAAAACCATATTCCACACACTAACAAAAATCTCTTATAGATAAGCTTTCTGCCCGCTTATTTGTTGGAACTCATAACGTTTCATCATAGCATATCGCATGCTTAAGTATGAGAAGTGTGATTATGAAGATCATCGTGATTTCATAGCGGTATATGGGAGGGGTTCTCTGAGTCTCTCGATCACCCGTTAAATGAGAAACATGAGTTGATGATCTCACAAAGGCGGGAACAGTCAGCCTATCTAAAATACTCAAAGATTCACTCTTATAATAAATTCTATTCCTACTTCATAAGTTTTAATTAAAATTTTTAATTTAGAATATAAATAAGTATTGGAGTCCTAAGGCTTGATACCATATGAAGGAGACCTTTAAGACCATTAGCGATATAGTGGAGTTAACGCCTCAAGATGAGGATATGCTTGAGGAAATGTACTCTCTATATCAAAAACTATTTCCAGTAAAGGAAGAAGCTGAAACTATAGAGAATCTTAAGAAATACCTTTCCCTAAAGGAAACTTCATATTATGGTCAAAACAACTACCATATTCTAATTGCAAAAACGGAAGGAAAAGTTATTGGATTCGTAATAGGAGATTATTATGCGGAAGCATCAGTGGGTATAATAGAGTTCTTAGCAGTAGCTGAGGAGTTTCGAGGAAAAGGATTAGGATCTATGCTAGAAAAGGCTTTCGTAGAAAAGGTAAGTGAGGATGCTAAAAAAGTTGGAAAAGAGGTAAAGGGCATACTCATAGAGGTTGAGGACATAGAAAAGGGTATGAAAAACAACTCTATCTTATTTTGGGTAAACCTAGGTTATAAACTAATTCCAATTAAATATATACAACCACCTCTATCTCCGGGAAAACATAGGGCTGAAAACTTAAGATTAATGTACAAACCATTAGATGAATCTGATGAAATTAACGGAAAGACCCTTCTAAATGCGATTAAGGACTATTTTAAGTACGCGATGTCAATCGATAATCCTGAGGAAACTGAGGAATATAAGATAATGTCATCTCAGATCAAGGCGAGTTCTATAAGCTTAGAACATCCAGGAACTATTATCCCCCATGAGTTCTCCATTCACATACTTTTCTCAGTGGATCTTTTCACCTTGGGGGAATCAGTGAAAGTTTTCGATAGAACTAATGAAAATATTATGAAGAACATTAGTAAAATGTGCAAAGAAGGTACTATTTCATGTAACTCCCCTGAGGTTCGAGTTAGAAAATATAGAGATGAAATAAATTTAACCCCTTATTACATAGAGCACAGAAAGATTATCAGATTTGAATTGGAGAATCCAATTAAACTTTCTGTACTTAGATCTGATGGCGAAGAGATAGGGATAGATGCAAATGTGAAACTACTGGGTTTATACAAATCCAATGGAATTCTCATGATCGAATTAGTCATCAGAAGTCACTCACTCATTTTACCTACAACATTGATAAGCATGGTACAACTCGATTCCCTTAAGATTAATGGACAAAGAGCAATAAATTTCATTACAGAAACCATAAGAAAACTCATCAACAAAGACGTTAAAGAGGATATTGACGTTTACCCCATCTTCTTCATTAAGGGGTACTACGGTAAACTAAAAAAGGAAAACATTTACGGTTTCGTTGACCTTGATCCTAGCTTCATGTCAATTTCTAAGGGCGAATTGAAAAGAGTACTTAGAGGATCTAATGTAAGTGTGGTTAAGGGAATCATGGTTATGTACGAATCTAGGGCTTCCTTAGTATTGTGCAAAAATAAAAGCACTCTCCTAAACAACTTTGAGGAGATCTTTGGAGTCCCACTCCATACATTCCTCTCTGATTTCACCAACAATGAAATAGAGATGGCCATAGAGAGCGAATATTTAGGAGAGATAGAAGTATTGAGAGAGCAATTAGTAACCCTTACTTCTCTCTATCATTTCCTAGTTAGTAAAAGAGGCGTAGAGAAAATTGGGGAAGAGTACGAAACCCTAATAAGCTTAGAGAGAAGACTGTATAGGAGATTGCTTGAATTGAACGTTTTGGATATAGGGCTTTATGAATCTGTGAGGGAAGTGATTAGGTTAGGACAGAAAAAGATGGGAATTGACAACTTATATGTAAGGGTAAAGGAAGCTGCAGGGAGTTTAAGTAGAGAGTTGGATGTAAGATATCAGCTTTCAGAAAATAGGAAACTGGAGATCGTACAATACCTTTTAGTAATTCTAGCAATTATTCAGATTATTGAGGCTGGAAGCAGTTTTCTGAGAACTCACGTATTTCCCTTCATACCTGTTATAGGGATAACCTTTACGTTACTATTACTCGCTTACTTTATTTTGCTGAGAAATAGGAGAAGAAGGAGATATGAAGAGTAATATTTGGGGATATATCCTAGCCACTGCCTCTTCCTTTACGTACTCAGTGTGGTTATTGGCATCTGATATAATCTCCTCATTTAGAAACTATGGCATTTCCTTAGAAATAATAATGACTTTCGCTTTGATTCTTTCCTTAATAGCTAACGCTAGGCATGTGAATAGGCTAAATCTTCAAAAGTTAATCCTACCTATTCTTGGAGGGTTTGCCTTCGCCACAGGAAATTACGTTTTCTACAATCTAATCACAGAATCTGGCCTTGGAATAGCCGGTTCTTTTTCCCAGCTAAACCTTTTCTTCTTTACTCTCCTCACATTACGGTCAAGTAAACCTAAAAGACCCAGTCTTTTAATAATAGGATCAGCGATCTCCGCATTAGGATTAGGGCTAATGTACGTTCCTACACAGAAGTTTAACATAGTACCAGCTCTCTTAGGAATTGTAATAGCAGTCCTCTACTCCTTAGGCACATACGTTTTATATATAACGTCTAAAGAGGAACTCCTGAACTCCAGCATAGGAATTTTTCTAGGAGAGGTAATTTTCTTTTTCCCCTTTGCAATTAGGCAAACGATCTCTGTTGACTTAATTCCATGGACGATTCTGGCTGGGTTCAGTCTAGGTCTTGCACTTTTATTAGAGGCCAATGGTTTCATGAAGGCAGGATATAGCAGAGGAGAAGGAAGTTTAGTTAACATACTTAGCAGTCTGGAACTGATACCAATTGTAGTTCTTTATCTCATTATTGGAGGACCATTAGCTACCCTCTACTCCATTTCTTTAGGAATTGTAGTCATAGGAATAATATTATCCAGTATTGCAATATAGTTCTTGATAACAGATGAATAGAAAGATTGGGAGTAGTATTAACATACTTTGAGTTTGCTGATATGAAGAGTAAGATGTTCTCACGTAGTGTTACTCTTCTTAATCAAAAGTAGTTAGAAAGTAGTGAACTACTTCGCCCTTACCGGTAGTCCCTAAAATCACCTCCTTAAAAATAAATTAAAATTAATAAAAAGCGGTTCCATAATTTTAATAAATCGTGATATAAACTCATTCTCTATCTCATTTACAAAGATTAAGGCAAGGAAAAGCTTGAAATCAACCCTCTTGACAACACCCTTAAAGAACAAAGAGTACAAAAACATAGCCAAAACAAAGACAAACAAGCGAAAAACCCAACTCCTAAGAACAAGTAAAAACAAGAAAACCCTTAATCTCTCTATAAGAAGTCTCAATGGGATTCCTAATCCCATCATACAACCTCAAAACCTCATGTTTAGGCAAATCAAGATTAGTACCCCTAGCAATATACTCAACGCGACACTTACCCTTCCTCGTAACCTCACGACCATGAACAATCAACCTAAAACTAACTTGATCCTTCTCCCTCTTGCTCCTTGTAGTATAAGTACCATCATACTCATCATAAATCTTAACATCACCAACTGGAATAGAAATAATGTACTTGAACTGCGAGAGGAACCTTATAACCTCAATACTGTAAAAGCCTGCATCAAGTGCTATTATACCGATTTTGAATCCTAGGGAAAGGACTTGCTCCACTAGCATTTTCACTATCTCATCCTCGCTCATTCCACTTGTGTATTGTACAAATGCGAGAATCACGGTTTTGTCGTTGTGTTTTGTTGTTGCTGTTGCGTAGTTCCATTGGTACCCCTTTTCCCCACTTCCTAGTCCTTCTACCTTTTTCCCCCAGTATTTTATTCCCGTCCAGTCTATGCTTATGTTCACTTCCTCTACTCCTTTTAGTAGTTCTTTTGCAATTTTTTGTATTTCTTGTAGCATTTTGTCTACTAGTTGTATTCCTTGTTGTTCTATGTAATTTCTTATGGTTTGTGGTGATGTTTTGTATTCTTTTGATTTGTTTTCTATTGAGTCTTGCCATATGGAAGCTGATATTAGTGTTTTTGCTGTTTCTTCTCCTTTTCTTCCCTTGAAGTTTAACAAGGAAAGTGTTATATAGGCTAGTTTTTGAATGTTTATATTGTGGGAGGGTAGGGGGTTCATGGGTATTATCACTATTCTAGTATTACCTACTCTCCCACAAGTGTTTTTCTCTCGTTGAGTTCAATTTGTTTCTTGAGTTTTAATTCATATTTTTCCGTTAGTCTAAAATAAAATCTTAGTAATATTTTTTATAAATTGAATTTGGGGAGTACCGTTTATAGGTGGATTTTTACTTGATTCATCTCCTTAAATAAGGGTATGTATGTTTCCTTCTCTAATCGCGATGAGAACACGTTTAACGAACTTATGTAATATCTTCCAGAGAAGGGAATCTGAATAAGCGATAATTACAACTCGTACTTCCAACATGCTATCGTTTCCCCAGTTGATCCTAATGAGTCCCTACACTCATCCCTATGCGATAGTTAGGTTCAAGAGGGTTTATAAGGCTGTTAGTAAAAGCTTAGGTATTACGAAGTACTCATTAGTACTATGAGAGAGGCCTCTTACGGAATTTATACCTTCATAGCGACACTATGAACATACTCAGTGTTAAAAATAGAAAAATTTTTATATTAGTATAAAAGATATTTTTACATGCCCATACTTTGTCCTAACTGCGGTTATACGAATCCAGACGGAGCAAAATTTTGTATGAATTGCGGAAGCTCATTAACTCAACAAATTAGTACGACTAGAGTTATTGTCAAAACGTTTAAAACTAAAAATGCAGATTTAGACTCAATAAGAAATCAAATATCTGATATAATGGACCAAATAGAAAAGGATACTCAAAAAGGTGAATTTGGTTTTCCTAAGATAGGGGATAAGAAGCCATCGATTAGAATAGTGAGCAAAAATGCAATAGAGAATGGTTATCTTAAGCTTGAAATTCAATTATCATCACCAGCATCCATAACTTCAGCATATATTAAGAATCCTTATATTTCAGCAACTTACATCAGCGAAAGTACGTTAAACTCTGGAAATAATGAGATAACAATATATTTTGGTGATAGAAGTTCTCTTGTCTCTGGGGAAAGGTATACTGTAATGTTAGGATTAAACTTAAACGGAGCAAATATTGAGGTACCGGTAATGGTAAGATATCAATCGTAGTAGTTATTAACGGAAATTAACGCTTCACTAAAAACTGTTTAATTTAAGATTAGAATAATAAAATTAATCCCTTTCCTTTTATATAATTATAAAAATAAGTATTTATTTAGAATTAAGTCCAAATTGAAAGGAGAATATTTGATCATTTTTAACGGAAGAGGTGATTCAGGGCTCTATTGCGAATTGTATTAATATCACTTAATTATAATAACGAAGTGAAGAAATAAATGAAAAAGTACATTAGAATAATGTTATTTTGGGGAAATGAAGCAAAAGGAAAAAACGTGTGATGGTGCTAAGGTTGCAGTCATGAAAATCAACCAATAATACGATCTAAATTGTAATCCATATAATCTTCTGTGTATCTTATAATACTCGCTGAGAGAATACTACGTAAGTATTTGAAAATTTACACGAAATAACTTTTTTGTGCATATAATTTCTTTATGTTTTCATTTTCAGCGTACTACATTCTAATTTCTATGACTGAATTCCAACACTACCTGCAAAAGATGAGGATACTCCACATTCCCCTTTATCCTTTTATAACGAATGATATTTTGTCTTTTTGAAATTCCCCTGGGGATAACTTATGTAACCACTCCCTCACTCTTTGTCTCATCTCAATCGCAAACTCTGTTATAAATTTAAGTTCACTATTATCAAATTGAAGATTGGGAAAGAGCAATTTCATTAAGGCACTTACCAATTTCTTTATAGCCTTCTCATCCCTTATCGTAACATTATTACCAAGTTCTATATATTTACTAATTTCGTTTGTTAATGTGTCCTTTTTCATAGTGTGCATTACTTCTGAAAAATAGTCAAGAGCTATTCCATAACCATGAGATAAGTGCTGTTTTGATTTACCTATTTTAGGCAATTCCCAACCCGGAATAATACCGCCAATCCTATCTATGAGTGCAGAATCTCTCATTGGTTGTGGAAGTAAATATGTCATATCTTCAACTGGTATAAATACATCCCCTTGTAATTCAACTTCAACATTGCCAAGAATTACCATTGAACAACCTGAGGTAACTTTTTGCTTACCTCTCTCAAATTGTCCGCTTTCCATGAAATCCTTTAACTTTGCAACTATTTCATCTGGGTTGGGCATCTTAACTTTTGCTATCTCATCAAAAATTACACTATCTCTAATAGCTATTTCTCCCGGCATTCCAGTTCTCAAATTATAAAATAATGAGGCTGGTGTTATCGTTCCACCAACTATTATCCTAGTATATCTGCTAACATTCCTATAAATATAAGTCTTTCCAGTCGCTTTAGGACCGAATTCAACAATATGTAACCCGTCCTCGATTAAGGGCAATAATCTGGAAATCAGTGTGAGTTTACGCTTAGGATTAGAATATACTTCATGATTATAACCTATAGTGTTTATCAATACATCTAACCATTCAATGAGACTAAAGTTTTCTCTACCCTCAGCTAATATTTTTGGATCAGATGTTGGTGCCTGGAATGGTTTAAATTCAGTAACTACTATGGGGTTCTCTAATGGATTTCCCATATCGTCCTTTCTAACGGATTCTGGAGAATACTGAAGTGTAATCAAACCCCACATACCTGTTACTAACGTCATAGGATTCTTATTGACAATATCTTTAGGTATTCTGACATTATTTTCACCAATTGTAGGAACCACAGCTTTATGCTCACCGGTATCTATGTCTACCCAAACTCTTAATTCATCAATTAATTTTATAGTTCCCTCAGTAACAAGCTTGTGTTTAACGTATTCTTTCTCACTAGCATCAAAGTAGTATTTCTTTACGAAATCCCTGAGTTTACTCATCCAGTTATTTGGGTCTTCTAAAGAGAACTCAGTCATTAAATACTCAGCAACAAATCCGGGTAATCTAGTAAGATCAGCCTCATTTTTTAGACTTTTATCTACAGCATAATCTCCGAAAGCAGATCTTACTTTAGCAAACAGATCGCTCATGTGCAATCACCAAGATTAAGTGTTCTTGGTCTTTTAGGCCCAGAAGTAGAGGATCTTTTAGCGGTTATTTCCACGGTTCCGTTCACAGAATAATCACCACATTTAAATGTGTAGTTAATTTTGTGTATTCCTTCGCTCAAATTTACCTTTATCTTATTTTTACCATTTTTGACTTCTAATTTTTGAGAACCCCATGGAGTATTTATAAGTAATTCCGCTTTATCACATAGTTCCTGAGTTGATACTAGAAATTCAATAAAATCCTCATGATTTGATAATACATCAATCTTTGTAAATTCTATTGTTGGCTTAATTTCAATATTTTCTTCCTCATTTTCTTCCTCAGCTATTTCTTCACCAGATAATATTGCTAAAAATTTTTTAAATTCTGATAACGCGTCTTTAGGAATTCCATATAATTCTGCTACAAATTCATCCAATTCTTTTTCGACATTTTTGAGTTCTTCTTCTGGATTTTTTATATTTTTACAGTACTCAGGCTTATCGGATGCATAGATACATTTAGCGAGTCCATGAGCTTTTTTAGATAAAGTCGCTATTTTATTGTGCAAAGAATTTGAAGGATCGTATTTCGGAACTTTAATATGTTCTACAACATGAGTTGATATTTGTGTCTCAATTACGTAGGACGCAACAATTAATCGATTAATGCTAGAATTTAGGACTCCTGCTATATAGTATGCTTCATCAGGACTTTCTGCAGGTATCAACATTAATTTCTCATGAGGGACTATGATCTTCCCATCTATAGGCTCTACTACTGCACATTCAAAAGATGAAGCCTTACCGCTAATAGCTCCCGCTATATATTTCCACACAACCTTATAGGGAGCAAATGAGGCACTAACGTTATTCCTAACGCAATAAAATGGTATTGTAATTTGCTCTGCTCTTTCGAGGCCCTTTTCTCTATATGGCTTAAGTTCTTCCTTAAGAAAACCACCTTCTCTCTTAATTAAGTCTTCATAGAACGTGTAGAAATATTTCCATGTTAGTGGATAATTAACCTTCATGGTACTATGGGGGATGGGCTTACCATTGTTGTAATGAGGTAATATTATGTATCTGTCTCTATAATCTACATACCATTTCTTTATATCTTTTCCTCTTACTAATGGATACACCAGATCTGGTTCTATTATAGCCTCAACCTGCTTTACTTTTTTCCTTTGTCCGGGTTCTGGTGGGTTTGTTATTAGTAGTTTTCCATCTGGAAGCTTCTGCTTAATTTGTACAAAATATACTTGATTAAGTACAGTATACACACCTGCATGGGCCTCATAGCCGGGGAGTCCCGATGTTACCTTCCTTATATGAGGAAGTATACTATTTGTTACTTGCATCCACGGGCTTGATAAGTCTTTCTCATCAACAGATATCATTATTGCTTCAAATCGTTCAGTTTCCTTTATTACTTCCTCTAAGCTTTTATCCGTTGGAATAGGCTTTCCAGATCTGTTTATCCATATTACGTGTTTTATTCCCTTTAGGTTTTCAGAAATCACTTCATAAAGCTTTGGGCAGTTGCTTGTTTTGCTTAGCTCGCAAACTTTCTCAACTACGATAGCAGAGACTCTGTTAACCGCGTCCTCAAAAGGATAAAGGGTCACTAGGTCATGAATAACATCAACCTTGGACTTCTTAGCTATGAAGGTCCTAAAGCCGGCACCTGCTTGAGTCTTAAACACCGTTAATGGCATAAGGAAGCCTTGCTTACCACCTGGCTTAAGGTATAAATCAAAACATCTAGCCAGGAAAAGCATAGCTAAATCTCTCTTGAAACCAGCTCCTTTTCCTAGAATGCCGTATTGCTTCCACAGAGCCTTAGAGACTTCCCTGTAGTCCTCAGGAAGGTTCTCCCAGTTTACCCAGGGTGGATTGCCTACAACATAGTCGAATTTTCCTTTTATAATCGGTGCAAAGGCATTTCTTATAATAGGTATCCATACACCATTCTTTCCTTCTTCTTCTAACTTTAAAAGTTGCTTATAAAGATCCACTAGCATATTTATTTCATACTTTGATAAGCTTTCAAAATGATATTCAATTCTATTTTTAAATTCTTCTGGCTTATATCTATTTTTTAGTGCTATACTAATCTCAGTTAGAAGTTTGGGTAATAGTTCTTCTTTTTCTATTACATCCTTTGGTATTTGGAATTCTCCTACAACAGTTTTTAAAACATACATACTACCATGAATTGTAGATCTTTTTTCTACCATCAGAGAATCTGTTAAATAAATAGGTATTTCAACATTTCCTTTTTTTCTAAGATCTGCTATCATTAATAGATAATTTGTTCTTGCGGTAAGTACAGCTAATGGGTTTAAGTCATAACCAACTACATTTTTCAGCAAAGAGTCGACTAAAATCTCGTCATCGATAAAATGTTCATTAGCGTATTGTCTTAGTCTAGCAATATATCTAATTAAAAATGTTCCAGACCCGCACGAAGGATCTAAAACCTTAAGTTCCAATGGTTTCAAAGGATTTTCTTTCCCTAACTCCTCCAGCCTATTAACACTTAAGCCAATCTCATCCAAAATGAAATCAGCAAGCCAATCTGGTGTATAATATTCGCCAAGATTATGCCTAATATCGCCAGGTATAAGATCTTGATAGAGTCTCTTTAGCAAATCCCTAGCTGACTCTGGCTCTAATTGAGGAGTAGCAGGCTCGTAATCTTCCAACCTCTTAATAGCCTCAGCTAATGCATCTGCTAAGTCCTTGTTAAGCTCATTCAAATACCACGAGAAATAGTCACCCTCTAAGAAGTTTTCATAGCCAAATTGCCTGAAAATACCACCACTTTCAAGTTCCTCTAGCTTTTCTTTTAATCCTTTTACACCATTACTTGTATACGCATCATCGAGTTCAGATATATATGATTTGTAAAATCTACCACCACTATATAAGTAAACAACTTCAGCAGCTAAAAGTTTCATAACAAATGCGTAATAAGTTTGTATAGCGTATAGTAACTCATCATACTTAACATTTTGTAAACCATATTCCGTTGCAAGTATCGTTAGCTCTTTAAGCTTCTCTGGATTATATCCAGTAGCTTGTTTAAAGAGTCTCATCCAATCTTGAAAGAGCATTTCGGTTCTTGGATTATTTGAGTTTACTAATCTATTATAGAGAGCCTTTATGGTATTTCTTGTCACACTACTATTTGGTCCGAAGTCGTCAAGTAAGTTTTTGACGTTTAATGCTTTTCTCCTTAATCCCCTAAGTGCTTCAATGAGTTTAATTATGACTTCTCTTGTAACATCGTATGGTCCTCTCAAAATCCATTTATCTTGTTGTTTGTTATACCTTACAAATGCTACCCTATCGCTTATTATTATACCTAGGTATCTATCCCATTCCTCTTTACTTGAGGATTCAGCCCTGATATATGATATAAGCTGTTCTTTTGCTTTTTCAATGTCTCTATTAGCGATTAATTTTCCTGGCGCTTTATATTCTATAATTACATGACCATAAAGTGCATCAACTCTCGCCCCAGACACCAAAGTATATTCATACTTACCAGCATACTGCGAAATCCCTAATGGAGTTAATATTTTATTTTCGATACAATTAGATACACGAATTCTTAAATCTTCTTCACTATTAGCGTACTTAATACTAGCCTTTATGCAATTGAGTATTTCATCCACATCAAATTGAGGTATTGTTGTCATGCAAAGCACACGTGTATAATATACTTACCAAAAAACTATTATACTTTACTTTTACTATTATTATATTACCTTAAGATATAGCATCGTTATACAGTGTGTGTTTAATACATAATTGATATTCATCTCTTTTATTGTTTTACCTAAATTCTTTATAAGGCACCAGCTAAACATTTATTTATCGTTATTTAAATTCATGATTTACTTCTCCTCCAATAATAGTTTGTGGAGCGTCTGAAAATTAAGATCTCTTCTCTTAATCAAAACTATTCGTAGAATTAGCGTTAAGTATTCAAATGCTACACACTCTTAGCCAAGAATCATCAATTTTTAAGGCCAGGATAATGGTCTAAATCAAATCATATGTTACGTAACGCCAGCGAGACGGCGAATTGCTTTCAAGAAATGACTTCGGTATTTTCCCAACTTTAATTGCGATATAACTTTTCCATTTTCTTTCTGTCTGGCTAGTATTTCTCGTTTAGTTAACCATGAAGAATTTCCCCCTCAAAATCAATACCAAGCTCTATATCCTCACCAGTCAAGTAAAACAATACTTTAACGCCTTTCTCCAGATATCATAACTAACCTATTAGTTCCCCAAATAAAAGTGTTCCTTTGGAATATTCTTAACAAGCTTACTTTTCCTCTCTTTCATTTAGCGAATAAAGGAAAGATGAATTTTTGCCATGAGTCATCAAACTTAAGGAATCATTTTTTATTTACTAATTAATTACTCTTCCTAATTTTTTAGTGACCGTAGTTATGGACAAGGATTTCTTTCCTAGCGAGTTGAATACTAGAAGTATTTAAATAGTAATAAGTTAGATAGTATCTCGTGAAGAGAGTTAAAGTGACCAAAAATTATAAAGTTACTATACCTGCATCAATAAGGGAAAAAATAGGCTTAAAAGAAGGTGATGTTTTAGAGGTTTACTTAAATGGTGAGGAAATTGTCTTTAGAAAAGTTAAGACTACGAGACCCAGGAAGAAGCTGAATGAAAAATTAACTGTTGAAAAGGTAGAAGTATATATTGAGGATGGATCAAGTGAAAACAGTGGTTGACGCTAATATATTGATTTTTGACTACGTAGAGAATTCAGAGTTTCATAAAGAGGCAGGAGAGTTGTTAGATTCCTTAGAAGCACTGGGTTATTTCCACAATAGTCATTCATGATTTTTGAAAAAGGGAGAATTTGGATTCTCATATAGATGACGTAAAGGCTTATATGAGAAGAGTGAAATAATTGGAGAAACATCTAGTGGGTGTAGCATTTGAATACTTAACGCTAATTCTACGAACAGTTCTGATAAAGAGAATAACCTTAATTTTCATTAAGATATTCTACAACAACTAATAAACAAACAAAAAAGAAGATATAATATAAAAATTTTTTAAAAAACTATATTAACGTTTAAACTGGGACTACATTACACTATTATTTATTATCTCTTTCTTGTCATTATGATAACGTTCATTATTAATGATATTACCACTAACGCTAGCAATACTGCAATCAGAGTGTACAAAGAGGATATTTTACCATTAACATTATTCTGATAAGCGACTTGAGAGTTGTTTAAAGACGTCAGTTCATTTCCTAATGACCCCAGCTGACTTATCTGCCCATTTATCGAAGATATCTTCCCACTCAGTGACGTCAATTGAGAATTGAGGAATAAAAGTTGCCCAGATACGTTATACCAAACATTGGTTAATGTTTTATTAAGCTCAGATATCTGATGAGATGATAGTTGAACGTCATTTGGTAATACAATTATAGTGCCAACCATACCCATTCCGTCATGTAGCGTACAGACATAGGTATAAACTCCTGGCGTTAAAAACGTCAAATTATAGCTTTGTCCAGCTATTAATGGCCCAGAGTTATAATACCCAGAACCATTGAACAAATGCCCACCACTCGGTATCAAACTCAAAGGCGTTCCGAATTCTGGAATCGGCATACCTTGAGGAACGAAGGTAATGGTATGAATCTCAGCAGGATCCAATTGAGTCCACACTACAGTATCTCCCACATGAATAGTCAGAGTCGTAGGCAAGAACCTCATAACACTAGCTGAAGGTACTATTACATCTCCAGTAGCTACTGCACCCCCAGAACTGCTCACATTTATATACCAGCCAGCTGCGGGAATGCCGAAACTAGTAGGGATATATGGACTCAATGGAGGAATCTTAAGAGTAGTTAGGGAAACACCAGTTCCATTAGAAGATGCCGTAATTGGACTCAGATTGTATAACACATTTCCTCCAACTTCAGCTGCACCTTCATAAATTCCAACCTTATATGTTTTACCTGGAGTTAGACCACTGAGACTAACTTGAACGGTGAGCTCACCGGGAATTGCCATTGATAAAATGGCTAAACCGTTAACATTAGAATTTACGGGGTTAAGCGTAACCTCAGTGCTAACTGGCGTCTCGAACCCAGCATCTATATGCCATATTAATGTGCCATTCGGTCCCGGAGTTGCTGGTAAGTTAACTTGCTGTAAGAGGGATTCGCCGCTCTGTAATGCTTGAAGGTTCTGTAAATAGGCTATTTGATCGTACTGTGACTGATTCAGAGGATATGGAGTACCTGCGGGATTAACTATTACCACACCAACCATTCCAGGATGAATTGTGCATTGATAGATATATACACCGGGTGTTGTGAACGTTAATGTATAGGTCTGTCCCGGAAATAATAGTCCAGAAGATACTATTCCCGTACCATTATATATAGATCCTCCCATGGGCAATAAGGATTGAGGTAGGAATGGATTTAGTGGTGGATTTCCGCTCAGAAAAGTCACCGTATGTGGTTCTGTTGAGTTGACTATGAACGTTATACTGTCTCCTGCATCAATTGTTATGATCTCTGGATAGAAACCCATGGTCATAACCGACATATCCGAAGATTGTCCTCCAACATAGACTATCCATTGATGGTGAGCTGTTGTTGTGCTGGCTCTGGTGGTATCTGAAAGTAGAAGAAGTCCGAACGTACTTACCACTAGCAGGAGTATTATAGAGAAGTTGACAGCTCTTCTTTTTGTATTTTTATTGCATTTTTCAGTATTATTTTGCTTAGTCTTCCTTAGGCTTACATTAAACTTTTTCATTGAACATCTTTTGTATAGTTATATTTAAAACTAACTATTGCATTTAAGAGAAGTATAATCTAAAATATAATTATCTTAAACATACTTATTTACAGTAAACAAGGTATTTTTTCATCATAAATTACATTCTATACTCTACAATATTAAGGAAAATATTTAATTTCAAGAACCAAGAAACTCGAATTCCTACATAGAGCATGTAGGAAGTATCTTATAGATATTGATTAGAGGAATTTTGGGTAATAAATGATTTTTGTGCCATTTCATGTCTTTACGTTTAATAGTGTAAATATCATTATTTTCTTCTCATCGGGAATGTTTCAACGTAGTCATGAAAATTAGTATGTAATACGAAAAATTAAAATGTAAATAAATCATATATATACGCGAAAAGTTAGTTCATATAAATATCCAAATAGTGATATAGAGTATTCTCTTGACGAGTATATAAGATTATATGGATTACAATTTAGCTCGTATTATTTGTCGATTCTCATAGTTTGTGGAGTATCCAGAAACTAAGTTCCTTCTCTCAATAAGAACTATTCGTAGAATTAGCGTTAAGTATTCAAATGGTACACACACTATCGCATATTGTGGAGTACACTCCAAAAAGTTTAAATTAACTTTTGGGAATATACTCCACAATGAATGTTGAAGAGTTGAAAAGAATAGTTTCTGATCAACAAGAGACAGCAAATGAAAAGCTTAACGATAAAAGGATAATTGATAGAGATGTCCCAGACTTATTACATTACCTTATTATACCAAACGCTTTAGCAATACTAGGAGTCAGGAGATCTGGCAAATCAACTTTAGCAATCAGGTTAATGAGAGGTAAGAAGTTTACTTATGTTAACTTTGACGATGAAGCTCTAAGAGGAATTACAGCTAATGATTTAAGGCATTTAGAAGAGGCAATTTATCAACTTTACGGCGAGGTTGATTATTTAGTTTTTGATGAAATACATAATGTTGAAGGATGGGAATTATTTATTTCGAGGTTAAGGGATACTAAGAGGGTAATTATTACGGGCAGTAACTCTAAAATGCTGAGTGGGGAGTTAGCAACTTATTTAACTGGAAGGCATAGTGATTATATCCTTTTCCCTTTTTCCTTCAAGGAATACTTAGGATTTAAGGGAATAAAAGTTGAGGAGGAATCTTTCTATTCAACTAGAAAAGTGGCTGAGTTAAAGAGGGAGTTAGAAAATTACTTGATTACTGGAGGATTTCCAGAAGCATTAATCTTAGGTAGATCTCAGCTTAACGTCATATACAATGATATTCTCTTTAAAGATATAATCTCTAGGCTAAAGATTAGGGAGATAGAGAAATTCAGGGAATTTTGCAGGTCAATAATATCACTTTACTCTAATGAAGTCTCTTTGAATTCCTTAGCTAAAACTTTACGGGTTGATAATAAGACTATTGAGAACTGGTTTTTTGGGTTACAAAATGCTTACTTAATCTTTCCAATTTCAAGGTATGGGGAAAAGGTAAAGCAAAGGTTAACTTATAATAAGAAAGTATACATTATTGACCCCGGACTAATCTCATCAATAGCGGTTAAAAGTAGAGATAAAGGAAGGTTGATGGAAAACGTTGTAGCTTTGCATTTGTTAAGACAAAAACAAATGGGGGAAATTTACTTCATAAGAAATGATTATGAGGTGGATTTTTACGATGAGGAGAATTCAAGATTAATTCAAGTCACTTATGCTATGGATAAGATCGAGGAAAGAGAAATAAAAGGTTTAATAAGAGAAAAGAATAGAGCTAAGGAGCTTATTATAGTGAGCTGGGACTTAGAATATACTGAAAAGGTTGAGAATAGAGAGATAAAAGTAATTCCTTTGTATAAGTTTTTGTTAAAGTGAAGAATAATGAAGGAGATTGTAGTCATATAGGTATATGATTTAGTGCTAATGGATTTTTACCCTAGCTTTTAAGAGTGTATCTGTAATACCGTTACGAGGCTACAAATTCTTGGGAGTGTGATTTCCTCATAGCCTTACAGCAGAAATATTGTGAAATTTTAGAGTAGTTTGTCTTATACCTTCGTGGTGGCATTATAAATACATTCAACTCTTGATACCAACAAAAAATAAGCTACTGTATGATATGTTTTTTAATTTATATAGTTTATAAAAGATGTAATTAAAAATAATAATTTCTATTTTATTGTTTTTAAATATTTATATGTTACTATTGTACTTATTCTTCCCGGATTTTCCCATTATTTCCCTTTCCCCTCACTTTCGATTCAGCTAGGACGTTAACCTAAATTAATTATCTCTATAGAGAAGTCGTCAAAATCCCAAGCAAACCCGGGAATTGAATAAAATACATTACAAAAAGGGAAAAATACAAAAAGTAAGGAAGAGAAAAACTTATAAGAAGAAAGGGAAAAAATCAGAAGAGGGTTAAAAACCCTCAGTTAATCCTCTATGGAATTGAAAGATGATTGAAGGATCTCTAGTAGTTCTTCTACAAGCTATAAGCGTTAATCCTCCATGGAATTTAAAGTGATTAATATCATAATTAACAAACGAATTCCATGATAATGTTTATCTACTATTGAATTAGTGTGTGTACCATTTGAATGCTTAACGCTAATTCTACGAACAGTTTTGATTAAGAGAAGAGATCTTAATTTTCAGATACCCCACAAACTACTGTTGAATTAAATTATTATAACGATTAGCAAAACGCAATGCTTATTCTCATTTCGTCTCTAAAAAATCTTTTTCAAGCTAATGAAAAATTACGATCCTTTATTTTCACATTAGGCAAAAATTTAAGGAGGTGTTTTCAAAATTTTAGCTATGATACTGATTGTAACCCTAGGCTTCGAGGAGAAGTTTCAAGTTAGGGCTGTTATGAGAAACAACTCTAACTTAGAGAAAGTTATTATTATAGGTTATTTTAATGAGGAGAAATCTCAAAAGGCTTTGAAGTCATTTTCAGATTTTCTTAAGATAGCTAACATAAACCAAGAAATTCTAGAGGTAGATCCTCATGACTTTTTTGAGGTTATTAGTAAGTTAAGTAAGGTTATATTATCTAATCAAGGAAATGAATTTGTAGTTAATTTAAGTGGAGGTATGAGGTCGTTAACTCTGGCAGTATTTTCTACTTTCCTAATCCTCAATATTGATGCTAAAGTGGAAATAGAAACTGAGGATTTTAAAACGTTAATCACCTTTAAGATCTCAGATATTCTCTTCCCCAAATCGATAGGAGATGATCACATCATGATCTTAAATGCTATCAAGAAGGGGTATAAAACCGTTAACTCTATTCACAAGGTTTTGAATATGCCAGTATCTACTGTGTGGAGGAGGGTTAGGGAGTTAAGGGAGTTGGGTTTATTGGACAAAAATAATGAGATTACGACTAAGGGAGAAATAGCTCTGAAGATCTACTTATCTTGATTTTTCAGGTAAACGAAAAACTTTTTCATACCAATAAAATTTATATACTACATGTTCAATATCATATATCATCGTTCTGTGCTTTTGTATTATTAGCAAATTCCATTTTAAGTTATCCATCAAAAATGATTAGCGAACTACAAAAATCTCTTATCTTTTTCTACTTACTAGAATTAGTATCACAAAAGCTGTTACTATAGTGGCTATGCCAATTGCATATAATAAAGGAATAGATGATAATAATGATGAGGAGACACTACTGATATACTGAACACTTTTTTGTTGAGTTGTCAGAGTGGAGGTGTTTTCAATACTACTAGTTGTAACGGAACTACTGCTAGTATTATTACTATTGTTAGTTGTAGCTGACTTAGTTTCACTTGTAGTTGTAACGTTCTTCTCTATTTGTTTTTGTATCGTAATTTTAATAACAATTTGACTTCCATTTATCATTATGCTCCCTTTCTCTTCAGTTGTATTATATCCATGTGGCAATTTAATTATATAGGAGTAATTTCCATAAGGCTCATTGAAAACTATTACGCTATTATTAGACGTTAAGGTTACGTTGGTTGCTTTTCCCTCAAACGTCTTACCAATTAAGGTAATAGACCATGTGGTGTTGCCCGCTAAACCATTCTCAATGAACTTTATGGGATAAAGTTTCGGAGTGAAGTTCACTGATTCGATAATAGAAAGACCGCTAACCTTTATAGTTCCAGAAACATTTACGTATTGCGAAGTTGATGAAACTAAGTAGGAATAATTACCATTTGGTAAAATGAGAGTGATCTCACTGTTACTTGAGTTAGCCATTTTCTCAATAAGGGAACCATTAAATGCTTCCCCCGATATTTTCACACTCCATGAGGTCCCATTAACTAAGCCGTTTTCGATAAATAAAACCCGATATAATGCCACCTTAAATATAACGTGTATTATTACGTTACTACCGTTGACTGTTAAATTCCCATAATAAAATGAAGGAATGTAACCTGATACGTTCCTCACAACGAATGTGTAAATACCGTAAGGTTCACTGAAAGTTATGTTAGGAGTATCCGAACTTCTCGTTAAACCATTAAGCGTAACTGACCAAGTGGTTCCTTGAAGTAGACCAGTTTCACTGAAAGTTATATTATACTTTATTGCAATGAACATTATTTGTTTAATTAAATTAGTGCCATTGACCGTTATGGTTCCCATTACTGGAGAGGGAATAAATCCCTTAATCGTCGATACACTATAGTTATATGTTCCTATGGGAATCTCGCTGAAGGTAATTACATTTGAGGTTGAGGTCTTCGTTATCCCATTAAAAGTCACAGACCATTTTACACCTAACGGTAAACTGTTCTCTTCAAACGTTACATTACTATATAGTCTCTCATAATAGCCTTGAAATTCATTGTAGTATTGGTTCGTTGCATAAATTTGGATTGCTGTTGCATTATGTGGCACACTTAACGTATACGAACCGTTTACTATTGCCGGAATCATTTGTATGATTCTGTTACTATCACCTAAGAATACCACATAAGCTAAAGTAACGTTTGAAGAATTTAGGGTAATTTGATTAGTTGTAATTACCGGTTTTACTAACTCTGGACCATATGTAGATAAGCGAAGTGAGGATGGACTAAAACCATTAATGGGTTCAACATAATTATTATAAAATACTCGATAGCTAGGTAGAGGAAGTGCAACGAGAGGATAATAATTAAAGCCGAACAATAATGTATCATTATTCAATGAACTATTTTGCAGATTACTTTCTATTCCCCATCCGGGTAAGTCCATTGCATAGGACGCAGTTGCATTACCATTCCAAAAATTCTCGCCTATTGCATCTACTTGGGTATAATTTTCTTTCACCCATGTTCCATTTATTTTAAATTCCATCATTACTGGTACTATACCAGGGACACTTAGGTTATCAATCCCAGCGTTTGCAGTAATTGTTTCAAGTCCAATAGCAGCACCGTAGTTTGCATACTGTGTGGTTGTATTTATAAATCCCGTTAAATTTCCTTCAACTATTGGTGTACCATTTACCATGAACTCCCAAGTAGTACCAGATATGTCAACCATGGTAAAGTTATAATAATCGCCAGGTATCAACGGATAATTATGGTCAGTTCCACCTACAGTACCCACAGATTTTATATTCGAAAATATTCCCCAGCCAGCATAAGAGACATTCAGATAGCCCCACCAGTTGTTAAAACCGATCTGAGCCCACCAAAATTCATTAGATCCAAAATACCCTTCTCCTATCCATATTGCAAAACTTGTTGGTTGGGTATATTTAGGAGCTTTTAAAATAAATGACATGCCCGTATTTAATGGTGTAATCGGTGGGGAAATATCTATGGCAAATTGAGGTGGATACATTATATAACGAGCAGTCTCATTATTTATCGGTGCTGAATACAGGTTAAAGGCGATTAACGCTATTGTATTTCCTAGATTAGTAGCAGTTATAGTAAGTGGTTTACCATTTCCTTTAAAGTTAACATAATTGTAACTGTTACCGGGAACTGTTGCCATGTTTGAAAAATAGTTAAAGTATTTTCCACTAATTATTCCAGAATAAAGTACCGTATCCCCTTCAGTTATGATAATCCTTAATGTTCCATTATACACCCCAAAGCTTAAACCATAATAACAATTCACCCCTAAATATCCAGTAGTTAACGTCTTAGTCTCACCCACTAAAACTGGGGTATAAGGATTGTAATCTATGGAAAACGGATATCCCCCAAAATACGGTGAATTAGCTACAGCCGACAACTTACTTGTCCCATTAGAGTAGTAAAACTCCTCTCTCTGAAGGCTAAAAAGACGTTCGTTCATTTGTAATAAAAACTTAGTCTCATTAGAATTATTAAATGAATTATTATAACTACCGTTGTTAGTAGCTATTACAGACTGATTTAGAGGAGTTGTCATGGAAACTCCAGTGACTAAAGATATATTTGGTAATATACATAAGATAAATATTTCTAGCAAAATTATTTTAATCCAAATTCTTATTTTCCCTTTCATTAACTATAAGTATAGCATCTTATACATAATAAATATTTCTAGTGTATCAAGTAGCTGAATTTCACAGTACCCATGAAAACTATGCAATCTTAGGGAAGGGAATGTTACATAGAAGTCATGAAAACTTAATTTACTTTAGCAGTTTACGAAAACCCCTTAATGACCTTTTTCGTTAAAAGATAATAAAGAATTCTCTTTATAGAATTGGACTTAATTTTAAATATATACGTTTTATAATCATTTAAAAAAAGGAAGGAAGGATTAACCTTATTCGAATCTTAAATTAAACAGTGTCACTAAAGCATTAATTTTCATTAACTACTATTATCTTATCAAAGAACACTTCCTAAAGCGCTGTCATTATCATAGGTTAGAATTTTAAAGTTCAGCTATAGAGAAATATTTAAATATTAGATATAAGTAGATAATCTAGAAACTTATGATAAGACTTTTTATGATATTTCTCTTGCTACTAAATTTCTTAATGCCAACGATAATTTCTACCCATAGTATTTTAATTTCATCTGTACCTAGGGAAAATAAATTACTGGCAGGAAAGATTGTGCCTCAAGGTATAAATACAAACCCATATTTTTCTGAACCAGCTCCAATGGGTATTTCAGATATAGGAGTAAGTCCTAATGGTCCATTTATAAGGGAATCGACGCAATTTTTAGGGGTTATTGACTTATACAGTCTTTCAGCTGAAAGTTCATTTAATACTCCATGTGCTGAATTTCAATTAAATCTAGTTTTAAACTACAACTATAATGGTCAAACTTACGCTTTATGGACTCAGGATGTAGCCCATTTTAACACTGTAACACATCAAATATTCTTTTTAGACAATATATGGAATTTCACGGCTTATAAGGCAAGTGTAACTGGAGTTGTTGGCAATGGTCAAATTAGTTATAGTAATAGTAGTGGAATGTCCTATTATTACTACTGCGCTTCCACTCCAGGTAATGGGGTTTCCTTAACCTTACCCACAACTATCTATTTGCTTATTAATGTCACTGAAAATTCCGCTGGTCAGCCAGTAATTATGTTTTGGTATAACGATGGATATGGATGGATAAACTACGATAGAGTCACTGTTACAAATGTTTATAATGCCTCTAATGTCTCCTTTCTAGTTGATGGCTATCAATATACTGGTTCTGGGAATTATTATGATGCTGAGTTAGTTTTAACTGGTCCAGGTGGAGGTAGTTGTGCTTATTTATACAGTTCTACTTTATTATATTTATCTTTAGAATATTGGAATGGGCACAATTTTCAGGGAGTAAGAAATGCGTACAATTATGGTTTTGACACAGCTGAGAAGGTAAATAATGCTAACGTCATGTCATATTATTCTCTTTCAAACGGTGAATATGTAGCTGGAATCACTGCTGGAGTAGGGTTTCTGGAGATGTTATGGCAACAGGATACAATCTCTACTTTAAAGATTAATACGGGAGTTAATAGTGGTTATGCGATAGTTTTTAACGCGTCAGTACCTTTATCTGAGGTAGAAAATGATATATCACTTTTTAAAGTTCCATTCTCTAATGGAGGAGAAGTTTGCTTAACATTGTATCCAATGGAATATGGAATTATTGTATTTAATTCGAATGGTCAAATGATTGGTGAAGCAAGCGTTGTTACCACTCAAGGAGAGGCAGTATCTACAAACGTTAGTCCCTTTAGCATTTCAGTTGTAAATTATAACATTCTTTATCATGAGGTTATAGTCACCTTACAGATTAACGGTTTTGGTTATGTTACCCTTTACACTAATTCCACATATCCTTATACTTTTCAAACAAATCCCATTTATGTCAATGGTAAAGCTGAAGATACTCTGACAATATATGACTTACCTTATGGAGTAGAGGATATTTCAATTTATGGTTATCTGTTCAATGGATTCTATTCAAAAGTAAACTTGAGTCTCATAATTCAACCTCAGACAGTTCCTATTACCTTCTCATATTCCTTTATTGGAAATCAACCTCCAACATTACCTACAATAACTTTTAACTTTCCCAATGGTACGACTGAAACTGTTACTCTTCAAAATGGACAAACCATAAGTTTACCCTCTGGCACTAATTACACAATTCAAAATGTGATAAATGATGGTAATATTAGATGGGCTACACAAAACACCACTTCTGGAGTAGTTACATCTAAGGGCTCCCTTTATATTGTTTATTACGAGCAAGATGAGGTCACTTTTTACTATAACTTAATAGGAAATGGAACTTTCACAATACCTACAATTAATTATGAGTACTTCAACGAAATGAGAAGTGTTTCACCTCCAGCTACTGTATGGGTAAACTACGATTCTGCTTACACCTATACCAAAATTTTAAATGGAGTTGAACCAGATACGAGAGCCATAGCATTAAATTACACTGGTATAATAACCGCTCCAGAAGTTATTACGGTAAATTATCAAGTTCAATATTTCATTAACGTGAACTCTCCTATTCCTTTATATGCGTTAATTAATGGAGAAAACGAATCTTTTAGTTCAAACTGGTTTAATCAAGGTGACGTGGTTCAAATAGAGAATTTATCCTATTATATTTCTTCCATGGAAAGAGAAATTATAACCTCATTGTCACCATCATTTACTTTCACTGTTGAAGAGCCCATGAACGTTAATGTAAAAGTTGTAAATCAGTATTACGTAACAGTTAACTCTACAATACCAATATATGCGTTGATCAACGGACAAAATGTGAGTCTCAATAGCGGTTGGTACAATTACGGGATAAGTGTCAACATAGAAAACATAACATATTACGTTACTCCTCTAGAAAGAGACATAATCATCTCAATCTCTCCAAAGTCTTTCATTGTAAATAACCACATAAACGTAGATGTAAAAGTTGTAAATCAGTACTACATTAAGGTTTTATCAAAAGTTTCAGTAAAAGGGGAAATAAATGGATCAGAGAGATACCTAAACTCCTCCTGGATAAACTCTGGATCTTATATAAAAATCTTGAATTATACATATTACGTTAATAATCAAACTAGATGTATTATAACTAAGATTACACCATCAAATTCATTTACCTTAAACACTCCCATAACAATAAACATAACTACTCAGAGACAATATCTTGTTGTTATAAATGGAGAGTCAATTTGGGTTAATAATGGCTCTGTAATAACCTTAAGTGCCAACGTACCATTTTATTTGATGGGTAAATATGTTGGAACTTATAACGTTTCATCGGGTATTTCAATTACGGTGGATCAGCCCATACAAGAGAGGTTTGTTGAAGTTCCTAATTACCTTATTATTGGATTAATAGGAGCTATAATAACAATCTCAGTTATTGTCTCAGTTATAATCCTTAGGAAGAGGAAATAATTAACGTTACATTGCATTCTGAATCCCACTGTCCTTTACCTTTACACTTCTAACCTATATATTATTGACAAGCAATCGTCATGAGATCTATAGAGAAATTGCTCAGAGTATAAGAATTGACCCTGCTAGTTAGTATCATAAGCTTTTTAGACCATCATTATAGTTTGTGGGGTATCTGAAAATTAAGGTTGTTCTCCTGATCAGAACTGTCAGTAGAATTAGCGTTAAGTATTCAAATGCCTGTAATTTCTCTTCGTTTAAGAACTTTTTACGGATTTATTGACGCTAAGATAGATGAGAAAAAAGTCTCACTGGGGTTTGGGTCTCATTGAATTTCATATATTTTGTATTCAACTCTCAACCCTTGGATTTCACCGAAGTCGCATATGCTCATCCTTCTCCATCCCATTAGGGGGATAACCCCACTCACCCTTTTTAGGTGAGGAAACCCCCACATCTTGTAACTATCCTTACCCCATTCGGGAATTTCCCATCCACATCTGAGGTAAGGTTACTATGTTTTAGACTGTGTGCAATTATATAAATTTTACGCTAAGACAGAAACAGTCTTCCACGGCTTATTTACTTTTTCTTCGGTATCTCAAAGATATCCTCAGCTATCATCTTGATTCCCAGTTCATTAGCCCTATCAACGGCATCTTTTTTAGCTGTAATCGCTAGGAATAACTTAACTGGTTGTTTAGTTAATCCTAAAACTTCTCTGATAACTTTACATCTGATATCAAACCATTCAACATCCTTATCCTCTGCACTATACTTAACCTCAATCATATACACCTTATCTTCTTTAGCTAATATGTCAATCTCGTATTTCCTACCTTTAAAACCATAAATACCCTTATCATCCTTAAATGAAAACTTATTAACACAGTTATAATCAAGACCCTCCTTTTCCAAAAACTCCCTTAAGAAATCAGTGATTAAACTCTCATAAAGAGAACTCCACCTACTACCAATAGAACCAAGAACTTTATCCATACGCTCGATCTTAGAAATGAAACTATCTTGCCTCTTTATAAGCTGATTAACAGACTGAGTTACTTCACCCACTAATCTTTGTAAAACCTCTTGATTCTTTGCTAGCTGATCAATACGTTGTCCTAATTCATTAACAGTCTGCGTTAGTTGATCTACTCGTTGAGTTAATTGATTTACGTTTTAGTGTGTGTAGTATCTGAATTATCTCTTTGCGAAGTATAAATTTGTTTCACTAAATTTACTCTAGACTAAACTCATTAAATAACACGCTACGCCACGCGAACCGCGTGAACCTCACCCACCAAGAAATCAGCCATCTCCCTCATAACGTGATAAACCCAAAACTTCAAAAGAGCAGCCTTACCTTGAAGAACACCCCTAGCGCGAATCCCATCACCAAACATCCTCTTCACAGCAGATATCACAACCTCAACCCTCCACCTCTTACCATAACCCCTTTTCCTACTCCAATCACGTGGCGACTCCCTATACTCTAAAATAGTATCACGCCTCCTCGGACTAGCCCTATCCACATTAGCCGACCTCTTAGGCGGAATCACAACCTCAGGAACTAGATCATAAATAGCATTAGAATCATAAGCCTTATCCCCATAAAACTTCGTAACCCTCCCACCCCCTTCACTTACCTCCTTAATTACCTTAACTGCCGACTTAACTTCAGAGTTCTCAACCTCAGCCTTCAAAACCTTCATGGAATTAGCATCAACGTGAACTACTATTTTGAGGAACTTTCCCTTTCCTCCCTTTTTCCACTTTGCCCTTATGTACCTACCTCCTTGTTCAACGCTTATTCCCGTGCCGTCGCTTATTAGTTCTACTTCATCCTTGACTTTGTTGAAGTCTAGTTGCATGTTTTTTAGTCTTAGGTGGATTGTCTTGTAGTCTAGGTATACTGGTATTATTCCCATTTTGTATAGTGCTCTCAGAATTCCCTCTATTTCTCTGTATGTGAAGAATACGTAGAGGAAGGCTAGGAATTGGTTGAACATGAGTGGTGCTTTGTAGGGTCTTGTTTTTGCCTTCTTGTTATCCTCCTCTAGAAGTTCGTACCAATGTTCAAACACGTAGTAGGGGAATATCATCTCGTATCTAGTTATGAGGTTCTCGTCGTACTTTGACCAATCTCTAGTGTATCTCCTTTCCTCAGAGGACATGATTATCATTGGTATTATGCCATTTTAACCTTAACTCTAGAGAAACTCCACAAACTATTTACGTTTTGTGCTAATTCATTTATAGTTTTTATTACATTTAATCCCAATATGTTCTCAATTTGTCTTCTGAACTCTTCATCTTCATTGAGGAGTTTCAAGATCTCTTCTTTTAGTGCCATCATTTAACATTACTCAATCCTATTAAATAAGCTTTTACACGGGACGGAAAGTACTTTGTTGGGTATTTGTAAAACTATCTGGTTTGGAACGTTAATGTTAATATGAAGAGAACGTTATTTCCTCCTAGTAATCTTGAAAAAATTTACAAAATATAAATTTAATGTAAATTTTCATTTAAGTCCAAGTCATTAAGTAATTTACTTATCATTTTCCTTTGAGCGTTTCTCAAGTGATATATGAATGTGGATTCCTTAATACCTAGAATCTGAGCTAGTTCCTTTGCTCTAACTTTCTTCGGATAGTCAAAATAACCTGCTTTAGCTGCCGTAATTAAACACTTTAACTCCAGTTCGGTTAAGTTAATTTCTCTAATACTAGGATCGTAATCCGTTACCTTAACTCTCTCTACTACAGCTAAATTTTTAAGGTCATCGATTATCTTAGGTATCTTGTATTCATAGGTTAAAAAGCTCCAAAATTCCCTCTTGTTAGTTTTAACAGTATCCAAAATTATCGCACCATATTTATTCAGAACTGATAATATTGAATTGTTGTAACTCTGTAAAATGTCAACTACGAAATTATCACCATATCTGTGTACATTCACTATATCCTTAATCTTACCCTCATCTTTCAAATTCATCAAAACTTTCATTGACTTTGCATTAACCACTACTAGGGATCTCACAGCGTTATCATCTGGTTGATAGGATCTTCCAAGACTTCTGACTACGTAATCATCAACGTAACTGGTCCAGCATCCGTTGTGCAAAAGTCTAACATTAACGAGTTTGTATGGATACTTAGAATAATGCATAATGATAAATTTGCTCGTAATCTAATAAGCTTATATGATACAAGAAGTTATTATAAAAATGAAGAAGTTTAAATACTTAAGATTATGGGAGGGTTTGAAAAATGAGCAGGTTAATTAAAGAGAAAATAAATGGAGCTAAAAAGTTGAGGGAACTCATGGAGAATAAGGATTTAATTTTAGCTCCAGGCGCATATGATGCTCTAACTGCCAGGTTAATTGAGTCAACGGGATTTGACGTAGTGTACATGACTGGATTTGGAACTGCTGCAAGTATGTTAGGGTATCCAGATGTGGGATTGATAACGATGGCGGAAATGGTGGATAATGCGAGAAGAATAGTGGATGCGGTTAATATACCAGTTATAGCTGATGCAGATACGGGTTATGGCAACCCAATTAATGTGATAAGAACTGTACAGGCTTATGAAAGCGTAGGAGTTGCTGGAATACACATTGAGGATCAAGTTTTTCCTAAGAAATGTGGGCATATAACTGGAAAGCAAGTTATTCCATTAGAGGAAATGGTAGAGAAGATAGCTGCAGCTAAAGACGCTAAATTATCAAAGGATTTCGTAATAATAGCGAGAACTGATGCGATAGCAGTTGAAGGGTTAGAGGTTGCATTGGAGAGAGCGAAAGAGTATTATAAAGCTGGAGCTGATGTAATTTTCGTTGAGGCTCCCGAAAGTATTGAGCAAATTGAGGTGATAGCGAGAGAGCTTAAAGGTATTCCATTATTATTTAACTGGGCTGAAGGAGGAAAAACTCCACCAGTGAGTTTAGATGTATTAAGGAAATTAGGTTACAAGATTGTTATTTTCCCTATAAGCGCTCTACTTTCAGCCACAAAAGCAGTAAAAGAGGTATTGGAAACAATTAAGAAAGACGGAACACCTATTAATGTAATGAACAAGCTGTATCCATTTAAGGACTTCTTAAACTTCATTGGATTACCAGAGGTTCAAGAACTCGAAAAGAAATACGTAACTAAGGAGAGAAAAAAGATTTGAGTTACCTAAGATTGTAATTTTTTATGTCGTCTATGCTTTGTGGGGCTTTTCAAGATCTACGTTACTCTTTCACATTCTCTTTATAGTAAAAAGAACGTCTTAGACCAGATAATTTATAAACATCCCACAAAGCATATTATATCTCGATTTTCGGGACTTTAGTTGAGCACTTAAAAAATTTAGATGTAAAATTCAAAAGGGACCTAGAAATAAAACTTTTGTTGTTCATTTATTATCATAAATGCATGGAGTTCTTACTTTAATTGTACTAATTTATGATCTTATGATATGCTTTAGTTTCATATTTAAAGTTAACTACGAATTTATTTTAGTATACGAAATATTTGTCAAATGAGTAAAGACGAGACAGAAATTCTCTCTTAGCATCATCATTTTTGAAAGGATTAGGCTTTGCTTCAAGTATTACTTTGCCATCTGATGAAATTATCCCTATTGGAGTTTGACTAAATATTTGGAATAGCTCTTTTATCATCGGGCTCTTTAGGAAGTAACACATAGACTTTATCGCAAATTCCTCCTTCAAATCTTTTTGAGCCGTCGAAAATAGTTTCCATAAAAGCGTGAAATCTATATACTTTACATACTAATACCTAATACAATACTTAAGACAAAAAGAAGTACGCAAAAAATAGCAATCTCTACAAAACACTGGAAGACTACGTGAAAAACAAGGATACATAAAACCACAAAAACTACCATCTGAGAAAATGAGATTCAGACGTGAAAAGGCATAAGAATTAAATAAGAAGAAGATATTACTAACACCCTACTCTCCCTCATTAAAAATCAAGAGAAACAAAAACAAGAAAAGGTGAAGAAACACATTGAGAAACTTGAGAATAAAAACATTCGAACCAGAAGAGAAACAATACATACACCTCACTTACACAATAAAAAACAATGAGAGGGAGAAAAGCAAAAAACTAATCCACGCATACGTGAACTTACTAAACAAGGGAATAAAATACCTATTCAGAAGAATAGAGACAAGAGAAGAGGAGAAAAAGAATAATAATAATAAAAAGAAGAAAATAATGAAAGTAACCCTACCAAAAAAGAAAGAAGTATACAAGGAGATAAGAGACTACCTAATGAAAGAAAACAAACAAGACCTAGCAAAACACTACATCGACCAAGCAATCCACGACATCTACTCAATCCTAGAATCATGGAGAAGAAGAGTTGAAAAAGGAAAAGCAGAATTCAAACCACCACTCGTAAAGAAAGGCTACGTTAGGATAAAAACAACGCTTAGAAAAGTCATTGGCAAGAGCGTTAGAATAACAGTTAAACCTCACGAGTACATAACGTATTCATGGGATAAAACTTGGTTTTCTAAAAGAGTTGAGGGAATGGAGCTAACAGAACCAATAATCAAGGAGGATAAGGTTTACCTAGTTTTCAGAAAAGAATTGCCCACAACAACACCCCTTGAAGTTGTCTCCTTTGACTCAAACTTATACTCCCTAGATGGTTACGATGGAGAGAAGTTTGTAACGATCTCTCTGAAACAACTTTACTCTCTCAAATACGCAATGCAGATGAAGAGGGGTAAAGTACAATCAATTGCTTCTAAGAAGTTAAAGAGAGGTAAAATGCTTTTGGCAAAGTATTCCCATCGTGAGAGGAATAGGGTTAATGATCTTGTTCACAAGTTGGCTAATTTTATCCTAGGTCTTTACAACAACCACGTTCTAGTTTTTGAAAAGTTGAATAAGCAAGGTATGTTTGATGACGCTAGCAATTCTCTTTCGCGGAAGCTTTCAAGGAGCGTTTGGAGGAAGTTGGTTAGTGTGTTAAAATACAAGGCTTCATTTTACGGTTGTAAAGTGGTAGAGGTGAACCCACGCTTTACATCTAGGTCTTGCCCTAGATGTGGATGGGTTAATTCCCGAATGGTTGGCAAGACCTTTAGGTGTGGGAAATGTGGGTTCACTTTGGATAGGCAATTTAACGCTTCGTTAAATATCTTCAAGAAGTACTTGAGGAAATTTAACTTTAAGATGTGGGGGTTTCCTCACCGTAAGGTGAGTGGGGTTATCCCCCTAATGGGACGGAGAGGGATGAGCATACGCGACTTCGGTGAAGTCCAAGGGTCTAAAATTGAATACAAAATATATGAAATTCAATGAGACCCAAACCCCTTGATAGAGGAGATAGTGTGTAATTTCTCTCCATTAAACTCTCACGACTTTAAATTTTTATGTTGGTTTAGCATAAATGATTTCGTGGACGAGAAATTAAGGAGAATAGCTAAGGCTGAGGAAGAGGCTAGGGAGATTAGAAGGAAGTCTGCCAACTGGGACTTCATCAACTCATTACCACCTAAACTGAGAATAGCAATAGAATACTACATAGAAACGGGTGATATTTATAATGGAACTAAGTTAGCAGGGCTTGCTGTTGATGAGTTTAATGAGCTGAGAATTAAGGCTGGTATTATTGCAGTCGACTAACGCAATTGCAGATACTTCATTCCTAATAGATTGGGTGAGATATGATAAGAGAGACCTTATATTTAATTACTATAATTTAATTTTCATAACTGAAAACGTCTTAAACGAGATAAGAACGGAAACTCCTCTACTGTGGATTTCACGATGGATGATCGAAAATAGGATAAAGATCCTTCAAGAAAATACAGAGGTGAGAAATAAAGCATTAAGAGTGGTAGACTTTACTAGGTCATTACCAGTTAGAAGTGCTGACTACCCGGAGGGTTTTGATCTCATCGAATTTAATATATTTTGTATTCAATTCTCCTTCTATGATTTTTCACACAATGAGATAGTTAAGGTCAGAGGAGAGAGGGATAAGGTTTATGGAGATTCAATCTTGTCTTCTTCTTTAGACAAGCTATAGTGTGTGTATCATTTGGAAACTAGACGATAATTCTATGAATAGTCCTGATAGAGAGAATAGCCTTAATTTTCCAGAAAATCCACAAACTAGACAAGTTATGAAAAAATGGTTTGATTGTTAGAGGTGAAACATGAAAGTCTGAAACTCAAAGTTTATATGCTTTAATACTAGTTTTCATTTGTGAGAGTATTACATGGAACATGGGATGGGAAAGACTTTTATATATGGGTTGAAGATTCCGATGAAAAAGAGTTAGGCTCGGTTAAGAAGAAGATTATAGATAAGTTACGTCATGAACTCACTTTTAATCCTGAAGCATTAGCAGTTATTGATGTTCTTTTCCCGCAAAGGATGATAAGCCTGTCTTTTATCCCTATACTTCAGCCTCTAATGTATCTGTTTTTAAAGTTTCTGCATTTAAAATCACTATTAATGATATTCTTAATCTATTATTAGCGAAAACTAGAAATGTTGTAATGTCTAATTCGATGTTATTTTGGTTAAGCGTCACATTATTTGTTCTCACTCTAGTTGCAGAAAGAAGAGGATTTTACCCTGAAATAGTAGATAATAAGATAAATTGGGTAATTGATGAGAACTTATTAAATGAAATATTGAGAGTTGTACCTATAGATTCGATGCCTGCAGAGTATTGGATTAAGGAGGATATGAGAAAGGAGAACGTGAAGAAGTTCATAAGCTTCGTAATTGATTACATAGCGAGGAATTCTCTAAATGAGGAGGACTATAAGATTTTATTAAATCATTCAATATTGTCTAGATCTTCTAACTACACTCTTTATTTCTTAATAATACCGGCCTCAGAAGATTACTATAAGGTGACATTAGGACTTTACGATTTACGGAGAAAAGTCATGATACCTTATGAGATTTCCTATATGAGAGACGAATTTCATGAACTTCTTAAGGATTTAACAAAATATCTAGATTACGATAAACCGTTCTACGTAGAAAGGGATAAATTGGATAGAATTATGAAAATTCTGACTTCACTTTCTTATAAGAAGGGATATAAAGTATTAATAAAGAGTATTACTACTGTCAAACCTATCATAAAGGTAGAGAAATTGGACTTGTTGAACAAAGAGGAAATTGCTGACTTCGACTACAAGATAGCGTTAGGAGACGTTGAAATTTCTCCAGAGGAATTTGAGAAGCTGACTGAGGAAAATAGACCATATATAGAATTAAGCGGTAAAATTATTGAAGTTCCAGCAAAAGATATTGAGAGAGTAAGGAAAATCATTGAAAAGTTGAAAAAGAAGGAGATTAGTAAGGTTGATCTTTTAAGGGAATCACTATACGGTTACGTTGAGAGTGATCAGATAACTAGCTTAATAAAAAACATTGAAAGCCAGAAGTTCAAATTGTCTGAACCCCCTAAGTTAAATATAGAATTAAGGCCATATCAGTTGAGAGGCTTTTCATGGATGAAGTTCATGACTTCATTGGGATTTGGTGTATGCTTAGCAGATGATATGGGATTAGGAAAAACAATTCAAACTATAGCAACAATAGCTAAGACTAAGGAGGAAGAAGATGTTTTTCCCTCACTAGTAGTGTGCCCCACTTCAGTTTTGAAGAATTGGGAAGATGAAATAAGTAAATACGCTCCTACATTATCGTATGCGGTGATCCATGGTAAAGGTAAAGTGAGGATAAGCAGTAGCGATAAAGAGGAAGATGTGCTTTCATTTTTGATTGACAACTACGGTAGAAAAGACGTTTACATTACGACGTATAATACTTTACTTTTAAGGAGTTATTTAACTAAAGTGAACTGGAAATTCGTAGTATTGGATGAGGCTCAAAACATCAAGAATCCAGAAACTAAGAGAAGCAGGTTAATAAGGCAATTAAAGGGTAAATACAGAATCGCGTTGACTGGAACTCCCATAGAGAACAGAGTAGACGACTTATGGTCAATATTTTCCTTCTTGAATTCTGGTTTACTAGGTACTCGTAATGAATTTAAGGAAAGGTTTTCCATACCCATCAAGAAAGGAGATAATGAGGTCAAGGAAGCCCTAAAGAAAATTATCTCACCATTTATATTGAGGAGAACAAAGAATGATAAAAATGTTATTTCAGATTTGCCAGAAAAAATTGAAATAAAGGAGTATTGTAATCTTACTGAGGAACAAGCTTCCCTGTATAAGGCTATAGTTGATGATTTCCTTTCTAAAATTGATCAATTTGAGGGAGTAAAGAGAAAGAGTTCAATACTGGCTGTTATAACTAGGTTGAAGGAAGTTGTAGATCATCCAGCGTTAATAAAAAACGACAACAATTTCTCCATGAAGAGGTCAGGAAAGTTGCAGAGGCTTATGGAAATAGTGGATGAGGCCATAAATGAAGGAGATAAGATAGCCATTTTCACGCAATTCATTGAAATGGGGAACATACTGAAAAATATGCTGGAAAAGAGATTTAACATTGAAGTTCCATTCTTCCACGGATCTTTAGATAAGAAGGAAAGAGATGATATTCTATCAGCATTTAACTCAGATGAGAATAAGAAGATTATTATCTTATCGTTGAGGGCTGGAGGATTTGGTATTAATCTGACCTCAGCCAACAGGGTAATCCACTATGACAGATGGTGGAATCCAGCGGTGGAAAATCAAGCAACAGATAGAACTTATAGGATAGGGCAAACGAGAAATGTGATAGTTCACAAATTGGTTACGATTGGTACAATAGAGGAGAAGATAGATGAAATAATAAGTGCTAAAAGTAAAATATATAATGAATTAATACAAACTGGAGAGGAAGTTCTAACTAATTTGTCAACTGATGAATTGAGAAAGATATTGGAGTTGAGGTGAAAGTATGCCCTCTCTTTCACATAAGCCTTGGTTTATTAGGAGTTGGATAAGTATGATCTCATCGGATATGGATACACATAGAAGAAAAAGGGGGTTTGAGTACTTCAAAGAGGGAAGAGTTAAGTCAATTAGTATAAAGGAAGGGAAAATAATCGCTAAAGTTCAAGGTAATATGTTATATGAAGTAAGGATAGAGGCACCTCTCTTCACCAAAGAGGAGAATAAAATCGTTTCTGAGGAGTTAAATAAAATAATAGAAAAGAATTCCTTACCCGTAGATTTAGAGATAAAATTAAACAATAAAGGACTGTCACTATTGCCGAAGCATCTAATATTTTCCTGCAGTTGCCCAGACTATGCAAGACCTTGCAAACACATATTGGCAGTACAACTGGCATCTGCAGAGCTTTTTGAAAAGGACGTACGTAACTACTTAACTTTTAGAGGACTTAGTGAAAATAAGTCTTTTGAAATTAAGGATCTGATTGGAGATCCCAATGAGATTACATGGAATTTAGAAAGTTTGATGTCAATACTTTATAATGATTATGAACCAATAGAGAGTGGAGAACTAAAGCAAATCTATAAGAAGATGAGTAAGATAAGCAAAGAATTATTAAGAAAGGTTATAGAGGGCATAATATAATTTTCATGAAATACTCGGATTTTTATAAAATTACATTCTCTTCTATTCATCAATCGTTCGAAAAGTATACGTTAAATTTTGAAATAATATAGAGAATATCATTTCAAATTTCATGAGAGCGTCAGAGCGTAGTTATTTTGAATTTTTTGATCGTGACAGAAATTAGATTAAACCAAATCTAGTGTATGTATCCTTTGAATACCTACCGCTTATTTACGAATAGTTCTTATTAAGAGAAGGAACTTAGTTTCTGGATGCTCCACAAACTAAAATCAAATCAGATAGATCATCATTATTATTATTGATATCTACTGGAATAATTTAAAAAATTCTAGAATAAACTGATCGTTAAAAAGAAAAGTTTGAATTTCGTACACAATTAGATGCAAAATTTTTAAGATTATTAAAAAATCTCTTCATTTAAGACTATTCAAGTTTCTTTCCCCTAGTTTCTGGCATCAGTAATGTAATGAATATTGTAATAACACAATATATTACTCCAACTAAGAATATTCCCATAAACACTATATTTATCCCAGAAGCATTAGCTATTAGCGCTGGTGATACTAAACCTACTATTAGACCTCCTATAAGTCCTCCAATCTCTCCAGCTAATCCAGCACCAGAATATCTAAACCTTGTCTCGAATAGCTCTGGTAACCATGAAGCAACTAGTCCAGTTCCCATAACGTCAACTAGTATTATAATAGCACTTCCCGCTATGATGGCGATGGGATTTAAACTTGCCATTGCCAACACATATGGATAGTACAGTGCAAGCACTAAACCTAAACTTATTAGAATAGCATATTTCCTTCCTATTTTATCCCCTAAGATACCCCCTATTACACAACCCACGGCTGCTAATATGTTAGCTAATCCTATTGCAAATGCTGGAAAGGCAGCTGGTGGTAGTCCAAGAGTTCCAGTTAATTTAGCTTGAGAAAGATATAGTATAGCTATAGGTCCTCCTACTAACACATTAACCACTAATGCATATGCGTATATTTCCGCTGCGCCTAATGTTATCAGTGCTCTTTTTCCTCTAAATACTTCCGCAGCTGGTATTCTAGCTATTTGTTTCTCAGCTTGAACCTTCTTGAATAGTGGGCTATCTAGCATTCTAAATCTTATTATAGCACCTATTATGGCTATGACTGCGCCAGCCAGATAGGGAATTCTCCACCCAAAGGTTAGAAATGAGCTACCAGTATATGCAGCGCTTAGTGCAAATGCTACACCTCCTGCACCTACACCTAGTGGGATTGCTAAATCTAATAGTCCTCCATAAAATGCTCTTTTATGAGAATGCCCTTTAAATTCAGCGTATTCTAATACCCAACTTGTAGCTCCTCCCCATTCTCCTCCCAGTGAAATTCCTAACATAAATCTGAAAAGAATTAATAGAGCAACTGCAAGTATTCCTATTTGGGCATAAGTTGGCAATAAACCAGTGCCGAGCACTGCAATGAATGTTATGATTAACGCTAATCCTAAAGTTGATGTTCTACCCATTTTGTCCCCTATATGCCCAAAAACGAATGCACCTATGGGTCTCGCTAGATATGAGACTGTAAATGTTAAAAATGATAGTATTAAAGCGAATGATTTAGAGCTAGTTAAAGGTCCAAAAAATATTATAGGCCAGACAACAGCTGCTGCCGTACTTGACACGTAAAATTCATAAAAGTCCACAAAGGTACCTGCGCCTGCTGCTGTTAGTATTTTTCCTACGCTTATTTTCCCGTACTTGTCATATGGAGTAGGTTCCATTAAGGTGTTAACTTCGTTCAGTAAATATAAGTCTGCCTCTAACATATTTGATGAATTAGATTAAAATTAAATGTAGATGTTTTCTTCAAGTTACACCCTATTACTTGTCAAAATATTATGGGTATACGAAAAAGGAGAGTTGGAAAAACCGAATGCATTAAGCAGTAATAATATCATAGAATAAAAAGTATTTAACAATAAAATGTGAATCACATTTTACATCATACCTTAATAATGTATAGCATTTGAATACTTAATGCTAATTTTACGAATAGTTGCGATTGATAGAAGAATCTCAATTTTTAGATACCTAATAAACAACTTGTCTTAATTATAATATATATTGTATATAAACTTATGATCTGCCTTTTTTATATTTCTGTAGGTGGGTTTAGTTCTCTCCTAATTTAATTTATATTTTAGTATTATTAGATATTAGTTTTTGGAAATCCTTACTAAGTAAAGCTCTTGGATTAGGTGTTCAGTTATGATTATAAAGTATGGAGTGGAATGCTATGATCTTAGGAAATGAACTTCAACTTGAGGTTTTAATGAGAGTAGTAGTTAACTGAAATTAACGCTTCACTGAAATAATGTATGTACCATTTGAATACTTAACGCTTATTTACGAATAGTTTTAACCAAGAGAATAACCTTAATTTTCAGATACCCCACAAACTAAGAGAAACGCTTTAGTATCATATTTTTCCAAAAGTGTATCTTGAATTTGATGATTGTAACTTAACATTCCTCAATAAACTTTTCCCAAAACTCGCATCTTATCTACAATTAAAAGCTTAAAAATTCTGATGTTTATTATATAATACGTGGGATTTGTTGAGAGATAAGTTAATTGAAATTACATTCGCAATAGAACATGAAAATTGTTGGACTAGTTATGTTGGTAACTACATGGTTAGGACTGTAAACTTTTCAGTTGACTCTGAAAAAAACTATATAAGATCGATTATTATTTTTGATAGGACTTATAAAAATTTGATTAGTAGGATAAAGAAGAGTAATAGTTTTCTAGGATATTCAACACTTAAATTAGATCAAAATGGAAGAATTTTGTTTGATTTCAGGAAAAAATTCAAAAATAGCGTACTGGATGCACTATATACGCACAATGGAATTGTAATAAATGGTTTTAAATATAATGGGAAGGAGTTTTGGAGAGCATTAGTGTATGAATCTTATATAAATGAGCTTGTAGAAGACTTAAAATCCAAAGGTACTGTACATTTAATCAAGAATGCGGAATTTAACGTAGAAGAGGAGGATTTAACTCCACAAGAACTTAAAATTATACTAACCGCTTACAAGACTGGATACTTCGATTTTCCTAGAAGGATAAAGTCTGATAATGTTTCTAAGCTTGTTGATATAAGTAAATCCACGTTCACGTATCACTTACGATCTGCAGAGCACAAGATAATTAAGAGATATTTGAAAGAAATAGAATTTTATAATTTATTGAAAAAATTAGAAGAAAATGAAGGCGCTTAACTATCTCACCATCTCGATATTACCACTTTCTTATCTGTGAAGAATTCCACACTATCGATTTGACCATGCAACACTCCAAAGAATGACTCTTTTCTCCCACCAAATGGGAAGAATGCCATAGGTGCAGCAATACCAATATTTATACCAATGTTTCCTGCATTGACTTCCCTCCTAAACTTCCTTGCATAATAACCAGAAGTTGTGAATATTGATGCCGCATTACCATACTCACTCCTATTTATCATATCAATTGCCTCATCAATATCTCTAACGTGAATAATTGACGCTACTGGTCCGAAGATCTCTTCTCTAGCAATAGTCATTTCTGGAGTCACCTCATCGAATATTGTTGGACCTAAGAAGTAACCATTAGGGTAATCAGGTACCTTAACGTTCCTACCATCCAATAGAAGTTTTGCTCCTTCTTCTATACCCTTATCTATATAACTCATGATCCTCTTCTTAGCGTCCTTAGTTACCACTGGTCCCATATCGACATTCTCATCCAGTCCATAGCCAATTCTCAATTGCTTAGATGCCTCAACAAACTTCCTCTTAATCTCATCGTAAACATTACCTACAGCAACTAAATTCGCCGCAGCTAAACATCTTTGCCCAGCATTACCGAAGAAGGCTGAAACAATTGATGGTATGGCTTTATTTAAATCAGCATCTGGCATTACCACTATGAAGTTCTTAGCTCCAGCTTGCACAATTGCTTTTTTGCCATATTTACCAGCATTTTCATAAATGTATTTGCCAACCCTGGTTGAACCTACGAATGTTACTCCTTGAATTAGTTTATTGGAAAGTAATTCATCTACAACGTCCTTAGCTCCATGAACTACATTAATCACGCCCTTTGGCAATTTTATCTCTTCAAATATTTTGGTAATGAAGTCCATTGGTACTGGCGTGATCTCAGATGGTTTTACTACAACTGTATCTCCTAAGACTATAGCATAAGGAATGAACCAGAATGGTACCATTGTGGGGAAGTTAAATGGAGTAATTATTCCGAAAACCCCTAATGGTTCTCTGACTGTGCTTTCATCGACATCCTGCGAAACTTGATCTAGATGTTCTCCTTTTGCTAACGTATAGACTATCGCTATCGCCGTTTCAACGTTTTCTATAGTTCGTCTCATATCGCCTCTAGCTTCTTGAATAGTCTTACCGTGGTTCTGAGTTACTATCCTCGCAATAGTTTCTGAGTACTCCTCCAATTTGTTTTTTAATTCAAATAAATATTGAATTCTTTGAGTTACAGGGACCTCTCTCCATTTTTCGAATGCCTCTTGCGCTGACTGTATTGCTTGTCTAACCTCATCTTTAGTAGAAAAGGGTACTTCGGCAATTACTTCATCTTTAGCTGGATTGTAAGCCTTACCCCAAGTTTCAGTTTTGGAATTAACATACTCTCCATTAATATATAACTTAAGTCTACCATAATTGCTTTGAACCTCTTCCAACATACTTTTTCATCATAATTGGACTCTTATCGATGATTTAAATATCTCATTATAACATGTTTGAGACACTCCACAACTCGCATAATAGTGTATTCGTAAATTATTAAAAGGGAATCAAGAAGGAACTTAAATCCTGCTTTATGGTGTAATTGTGAACTATCTGGTTTTTAACACTCTTTTACTCGAGGAGAATTCAGAGAGTAACGTAAGTTTTTAAAAATCCCATAAAGTACTTAAATTCTGGAAAAAATACATAACGCATTATATAGATGTGTTAACGTTAAGTCCACTCTTTTTCTTTAAATGTTCTAACGCAAATCTAGCTATTTCCTCATCTTGTTCACCTGACGGAGCACCTCCAACGCCTATAGCGCCTACTACTCTTCCATCCACTTCTATTGGTAGACCTCCTCTAAGTGTAGTAAATTTACCGTTAAAACTATTCTGAATACCATATGCCGGTTTTCCGGGAAGTGCAATTTCTGAATACATTCTAGTAGGTCTCTTGGATACCGCTGAAGTAAAAGCTTTATTAATAGCAGTTTCCATCCCTATCAGTCTGGCTTCGTCCATTCGGTGAAACGCTATGAGATAACCCTCTTCGTCAACTACAGCTACGCTAACCGGTATTCCTAACTCTTTAGCTTTATTTTCAGCTCCTTCTAATAGAATTTTAGCCTCATCTAACGATAATCTTCTAATGTTGATCATTTGCTCTCTCCAGCCAGAAGCGAATTACTTAATTTCATCTATTCTATTTACGTATTTTATTCCTAACTCTGCTATAATTTTTCTGAAATTGTATATATCTAAGGTTAACTCACCGTTGAGTAAACGTTTTCTCACCTCATTCTCTCTTGCCTCTCTTTCCTTAGCCCTAGCTAGCACTTCATCTATCTCTTCTCTCTGGACCACAACTACACCATCATCGTCAGCTAAAATGAAATCCCCCGGTTTAACTATTACTCCCTCTATTGTAATAGGAACGTTAATCCATCCCGGTCTATTCTTAGAAGTTCCTACAGCGGTTATGTATTTAGACCATACTGGATATTTCATCTCCCTTAACCTGGCTACATCCCTAACTCCAGAATCGGTTATGAACGCGGAAATTCCCCTTGCTTTAAATGAAGTAGCTAATAACTCGCCGAAAACTCCATTCGCTGTACCACTTATGGTAGTCATTACTATCACATCACCCGGTTTAGCTATTTCTACCGCTGCGTGAAGCATCAAATTATCTCCATCAGCACACCTTACAGTTATCGCAGTGCCTGCAGCTTTAAGCCCAGGCTGAATTGGCTTAATGCTAGGTCCTAAAAGCCCCAATTTCTCTTGTGACTCAGCTATTGTGGCAACGCTATATTTTAGAAGTTCTCTTATCCTTTCCTCATCCTTTGGAGATCTTGGAATTTCCCTAACGATTACTGGCTTCATGGGAAGTCCTCTCCTATTATGGGACTATACATGTAAAAGGCTTCAGCGTATTTATAATAACTCCTCCACCCAAATCTCCTAGTTTGTAGTCCCCTTAATTGATCCCTTAAGGAGTAGTACTCCATTTCCGATCTTTGAGACTCTAAGCAATTCATAGCTTGTTGTTTCATTTCGTAAACATCCGTTATGTCAATGTAAATGTGGGGATAGAAGCCAGCTTGTTCACCTATGTGAGGATCAAAACCAAACACCTTTGGTTCCGCTACTGGTGGGTAATCTAGTTTTAGTCCATCTATTGCTGCTAATCTGACTGCAGTCAGTACTGCATTTGCGGTATTTACGTGATCTGGTCTTAATTTGTCATCTGGACCATGTGTGATTATAATATCTGGTGAATATTTTCTAATATAGTTAGCAATTGCAATTATTCTCTCCTCATTGATTACTAGTGGATGATCTCCCCAATCTAAAAACTCTATGGGAACTCCACCTAATGCCTTAGCTGCACATTCGCCCTCTTGTCTTCTTATCTTTTTTACTTCCTCTATTGATTTAGCCCCTCTCCTCCACGCCAATGGTGACTCGCCTTTCTCTCCATAGGTTAATGCTATAATATGAACTGGTTTACCTTGCTTTGCGTATTTAGCTATGACTCCAGAGGCTCTCCATACAAAATCTCCTATATGCGCAGCTATTACTAATAAATTAGACCCCATTTTTTACACCCTAAAAACTTTTCTTTCCTATTATTAAATAACTTTTATCCAGATTAAAAAGCTTTCATTTTACTTACTTAAGTAAAGTATTAGAAAAGAAATCTAACCACAACATAATCGATATGATAAGTTATCTGTCTTTCCATTACTTCTGCTGGCTTATTTCCAATAGCGCCTATGGTGCTTATCCACGTTCTAAGCTCTACGTTTCCAGTTTCTTCTAACTGTTCTGGTGTGAATTCAGTTAACTCCTCTCCTTTACCTTCCTTTAATGCATAGAGTATCTTATCGTCAGTTTCCACATCTATTTTTCCATAATAAGGTGTCCCGGGATAATGAGATAACCCTCCTGTTCCAAGTATAGCTATCTTCTCGTTATTGGGTCTCTTATTGGCTATTATTTTAGCTATTGTCCTCCCTAGTTCAAATGCCCTTTTAGGATGTACTTTTGGATCTACGTTTGCATTTATGTGTATTGGGACTATTGGGACTTCATTATTTTTAAACATGAAGAGTAAGGGAACGTAAACTGGATGAGGTATGGGAACCCTTTGAGAGAATGACGGATCGAAGCCATTTTCAACCAAACCAAACAATATATCTTTAGCCAATTCGTAATTCACTTTAAACTTCATGTTTCCCCATCCTGGTACATAAGCTTCAGTCTCCTTATCAACTATGATGCTAATACTAGGAAAATTAGTTAAAAAGAACTGTTCTATATGATCTGGATAGAATACAATTAGCGAATCTGGATTTTCAGCGCTCATCTTTTCCCATAGTTTCTCCATTGCTACGTTTATCTTTCTAACTTGCTCAGCGTAAGTAGAAGAGTATTTTATCTCCTTTTTACTTAATTGTGGAGCATGCGAGCTACAGCCTGCAGATACAATTTTACCCATAAAGTATCGTTTAATAGCTTTCTTTCGCGGTTTAAAAACCTTTCTGAAATATGGAGGAAAAATAACAGTATCCCATAAAAGACATTACGTGCCAAAAACTGACTAATACATGAAATGACCTCATGGGAGAATTATTGTTATTTTATAACTCAAAAGGTACAATTACTATTTACGCTAAGGGATTATTGGGAGAGAAGAACAAGCTATGAGTATATAGTCTATAATTAAGGTGGGAATTAATTGTATTTATTATATTATAAAAAAAGAAAATCTAATCTTTTATTTTGATCCTATTTTCAAAGATCTCCTATTATTATCTATATGAGGTAAGATATTAATTACGTCGCTATTTATAAGCTAAACGTAAATTTTATAGACATTCAAGACAATAAGAATTTAGAAAAACCTACAAACTATATTAAATAATCTCCACGATATTAATTCTGGGCAACTATAAAAAATTTGCTACAAAGTTTTTATTTATCTGATTAAATCTTCTGGCGAAATTGGAATTTTATCAATTTTTTTACCAGTAGCGTTTTCTATAGCCCTTAAATACGCCATGATACCGCCTACGATACCAGCTTCTCCCACACCTTTCGTACCACTAGGATAATTAGAAAGATGAGGCTTTTCGGCAAATAATGAAGCTATCCTATTGGGACTCTCGACCGTAGTTGGTATATAATAGTCTGCAAAAGTAGTCGAAATCTGTCCATTTTCTGTCATTACTATCCTTTCATATACTGCTTCACCTAAGGCTTGCACGAAACCACCATGTATTTGAGCCTCTGCCAGTGCCGGATTAATAACCTTTCCGATATCATCATAACCCATTGCGTGAATTACATTAACCTTACCAAAGTCATCCACCTCTACGACCATCATGTGAACACCATAAGGGGCAGTTGGAATAGCGTCTACTTGAGCGTTAGCAGATATATCACCAAATTGTAGGACAGCGTTTTTAGCTATCTCATCCCATGTAATCCTCTTATTGGGATCGTTTCTTGATTGGAAAACCCCATTTGAATATTCAACTTCTATGGGATCTACTTTCAATAATTTTGCTGCAATATTTCTTATCTTTTCTAACAAAGATTTACTAGCTATGATCGCAGCTGAACCAGTGACAGTGAGCGTTCTTGACGCGAAAGTCCCAACACCGGCCTTAACTACATCTGTATCACCCCATATTACCCTAACTTTGCTTATATCAATTTGTAATTCATCAGCAACCAACTGTGCTATTCCAGTTTCAGTACCTTGACCATGAGGAGAACTTCCTATTAGAACTAGGACGTCACCAGTTTCCGTTAGTCTAGTTTCAACATATTCCCATCTTTCTAAAGCAGTTAACTCAACATAAAAGGCTAAACCAACACCAACCTTCCTCCCTTCCCTTTTCTGTTCTTCCGCCCATTTCTTCCAAGTATAGTACTCTAACTTCTTTACTCCCTCTAAAAGATGTCCCTTATAATCGCCGGTATCATAAACTGTGCCGAATGGATTTGTATAGGGCATTTCGCTGGAACTAACTAAGTTTTTTAACCTTACTTCGGCCTCATCCATTTTAAGTTCATCAGCTATTACATTCATGATCTTCTCCATTAGCATTACTCCTTCAGGTTTACCAGCACCTCTGAAAACGTGAATTGGCGGAGTGTTAGTGTAAATTGCGTTTACAAGTATTTCAATGTCTTTTATCCTATACCCATTAGGAAAAGCTGATATTGTGAGTAATGGGACTACTGGCTCAGCATACGTAACGTAAGCTCCTAAATCGAAATCAACAGTTCCTTTGACTCCCAATAATGTTCCATCTTTATTAAAAGCTATAGTTCCATTAAAGTCAAATTTTCTAGCTTGAACAAGTAGCTCTTCACTTCTAGTAGCCACCCATTTCACAGTGTTGTTTAATATTATTGAAGAAGCTATAGTTGCAATGTCTTCAATGGTTAATGTGAGCTTAGATCCGAATCCACCTCCTACTGCAGGTGCTATAACTCTGACTTTGCTAGATGGTATTCCGAAAATCCTTGAAAACTCATACTTCATCATATGGGCTGATTGAGTTGTCATGTAGACAGTAAGATATCCGTTACTGTAAGTGGAAATTATTCCTCTAGGCTCCATCGGAGATGGCGAAAGTCTATCATGGAACAATCTAACTTCAGCTGTTCTCTCAGCTTTCTTAAACGATTCCTCAGGATTACCCGATTTAAACGTCATTCCAAAAGCTATATTAGTGGATAATTCCTTGTGAACTAACACCTTATCTTTCTTAGCTTCTCTAATGTCAATAACGTAATCTAATTGTTCGTAATCCACATTCACCCTATCAATAGCATCTCTCACAGAATATTTATCAAATCCCACAACTAAAGCTACTGGCTCGCCAACATACTTTACTTCATTTTCAGCGAAAATCCATTTAGCTATTTTCCAAGGTAAGGGAGGATACGTTGGCATTATCTTTATAGGTTCTTTTATGACTTTGTTTATTTCCCTTCCAGTAAATACGGCCACAATACCCGGGGTCTTCAACGCATCACTAACGTCTATTGATTTAATTAGCGCATGAGGATAAGGACTTCTAACGAAGCCCGCATATAAGGTCCTCATGTTCAAATCGTCTAAATACGCTATCTTTCCAGTGACGTAATTATATACATCTTGTCTAATAACCGATTTTCCTACTACCGTCACAGCAAATCACCGTAATAGATTTTTGTTAATGCTTAATAATATTTTTTATTAAGCTTTGGATATCTACGTAAATTTCTCCACAAAGTGAGAATGCTTTGTTAGGTAATTGTAAACTATCTGGTTTAGAATGCTCTTTTTACTCGAGGAGAATTCAAAAAGTAGCGTAAGTTTTGAAAAAAGCATATAACCTTTCAAAATTCACATGACTTTAGTATTCTCTATATCATGAAAAAAATTATACACTAAACTACTATGGCTCAGAATGCGGAGCATTAAATTAAAATAATAAAACGTCAATTTTGTGTTATGAGATTAGAAAAAAACTTAGAGAAAGTGGTTGAAGAAAACAAAAAGGCTGAGCTCGTAAACTACGTTCATAGAATTATCAGAGGAGACTTGCCTCCTTCAGAACTCATATATAAGTCACTTAATAACATCAAGGAAGAGAACGCTAAATTCAATAGTTATATAACCATAATTGATCCTTCAGAGAATGCTTCTATCCTAGATAAAATGGTAAGGATGAAACATGGAGATTTGATAGGAATCCCAATAGCCGTAAAAGATAATATATTCACTAAAAACATTCGCACTACCTTAGCATCAAGAATTTACAAAGACTTTATCCCGGATTACGATGCTGATGTAATAATAAGCTTAAAGAACGCTGATGCTCTAATCATAGGTAAGACTAACTTACATGCGTTAGCGGGTGGTGTCAGTAACGTATCTTCAGATTTCGGTCCAGTTAAGAATCCACATAATACAGAAAGGATATCTGGAGGGTCAAGTGGTGGCTCTGCGGTGACAGTAGCTTATGGAAGTGTTCCGGCTTCTCTAGGAACTGATACTTTTGGCTCTATCAGGATTCCAGCATCCTTATGTGGTGTCGTTGGCTATAAACCAAGTTATAATTTAATTAGCACAAATGGTCTATATCCTACGGCGTGGAGTTTAGATACCATAGGAGTTTTTACGAGAAGCGTTACAGATGCGTCTTATTTAATTAGCGTTCTAACTAATAACGCCATAGATTTTTCTGAAGTTATTAATGGAAACATTTCTAAAAAATTGAGATTAGGATACTTAGTAGACGAGAGAGCTGAATTTGAGGTCGAGAGTGAGTTTATGAGATTACTTCCCATATTAGAGGATAATGGGACTGAAATTACCAAAATAAGTATGGATTTAGGTAAAATTACTAGCATTGCGAGAACCATAAGATTAAGTGAGAGTGCGTCTTTTCATTATGAGCTGTTTACACAAAGGGAGCAAGATTATCCTAAAGACATAGCTGAGTTAATACGTATAGGTGTTAAGATTCCTGCCCATGAGTATATTAGAGCTTTAAGATTAAGAGGGGAAATGTTGAGAGGTTTTCTTAAGTATTTTAATAACATCGACGCCATAATAACCCCTACTGTGCCAATAGTTGCACCTAAAATTGAGGATGTAAGAGAAGCTGAACTTAAGTTCAGAGATATACTTACACGTTATATTTCAATTGCTAGCTTCTTCGGCTCCCCAGCCATATCCTTACCGGCTGGTAAAATAAACTCATTGCCATGGGGAATACAGTTAATTGGAAAGCCTAATGAAGATGAGAAATTGCTTAAAATATCAAGGCAAATTGAAATGATGCTAAAATATCAGTGATTGTGAAACTCATTATGTCTTTATCAGATATTTATTACACCCCATTAAATTTTTCGAAGCTTTCGTTACTCTTTGAATTCTCCTCATAGTATTAACAAAATATGCTAAATCAGATAATTTACAAACATCTCACAAAACATATTTATTAGGGAAATTTATTTCAATTGGATAAGTTTAGCGTAATTTTTCTTACTCTTGTAGGATATTGAAGAACAATCATAATCCATCATGTTGCTATAAGAGGAATTGCCAAAGCGACGTAAACAGAGAGTAGCTTAACAGTTTATGAACATGCAAGGAAATCTAAGGTTCTTCATATTAAAGTGGACTCACTTAAACTTAACAACTTTACGTTATTTTTTATAACTTCTTTAACATTAGCTACGTGCAATCTTGCAGCCTTTTCCGCCGCATCCTCATCGTGATTTTTTAAGGCCATAAGTATCTCTTCATGTTCCTTTATGGAATCATTTGCCCTTCCTGGTAATAGTATAGTTTGAAATTGTAAACGTATAATTCTCATCTTTAAATTCTTCAATAATTGTTGTCCTATTTTACTTTCAGACGCCTCGTATATCAAATTGTGAAAGTCCTCATTGAGTTGAGAATACTTATAATATTCCCCTTCTTGTAAGACCCTTTTCATTTCATTCAAGATTTGTTCCAATTTTTTTATGGTCTCTTCAGTTATTCTAGATGCAGCTTTTCTGGTTACGTAACCTTCTAAAAGTTCTCTTATTTCTAAGACTTCTATGGCTTCTTGAACACTTATAAATGAGACTATTGTCCCATTGGAGGCTTTACTCACTAATCCATCCTTTTCTAACTTAGAAAGGGCAACTCTAATAGTATTCCTTCTCACGTTGTATTCTTTGGCTAACACGTCTTCTACTAGTCTTTGTCCAGGTAAATATCGCCCTCTCTGAATGTCTTCTTTAAGCTTCTCATATACTAAGTCACTTTTCCTCTTGTTGCTGTTTCCGGTCATGATTGTTCGACCTATAATTTTTAATTTAACACTTAAAAAGATTTCTGGTGACAAAACTTATTAAATGCGAAGAATTCTCACATTTCAGCTTTAAATTCCTACTCCCTTAATTTTCCTTGATAGGGATTTAAGATTATTTATTTCATATTAATTATTTTCCAACTCTTTTGTAAGTAACCTGCATCTCCACCGGTTTATCTCCTAAACCTAAAACAACTAATCTGTAATCGTGGAGCATGAAAGGATTAATTCCATACCTATACATTTCTTCGGCATCAGCTCTAAGAAGAACTCTCATATCCTCCTCAGATAAATTATATTCCCTCATTACTTCTTCTGGGTTTTTTAGAAACCTCTCTCTGAGTTCTTTATTGCTTCTCAAATCATAAATCATCTTATGAATGTTAAACTTTGAGACTTCGGGAAAAGTATAGTATACTACCAACTTTATTCCCCTAAAATAAGTTTGAAACAATACTTTATTAACTTTTCGCTATTTTTACAATAACTTGCCTGACTTAAATACACAGTTTCATCTTTTACTGAAATGCTTTTGTGGGGGTATTTGCGAACTAGCCATGTTCTTACTATGACGTCCACTGATAAATCTTATGTCAGAGAATACTAAAAGTAGTGTGAGTTTTGAAAAACCCCCAACAAAGCAAACTTCAATATAAAAAACAAAGAGAGAGATAGATTAATGTCCTATAAATACCTCCTTTAGATAAGACAATTTCAGAATGCAAAGAGATTTTCACACAGTGGTATAGACCTAATTAAAATTGGTGACTGTTAGTGGTGAACAATGAAGTCATTACGTTATCAATCTCTTCTTTAAGTAAGATATTAAATGAGGATTAAAAATTTAAATAGCAAATTATTGTAATTGTTATCATGAGTAGAAACGTTAAACCCAAAGTGCTCATTGAGAAGGATATTTTAGATGTAAATTCAGCTAGGATAAGAAGTTTAATAGAGGAACTAGGAAACTTAGCCGAGATAGTATCAATAGATCCCTATGCTTCAAAGGATGAATGGATTATGAAAGTAAAGGACGTCGTAGCTATAGTAAATAGGAAAGGGAAGATAGATAAAGAGATAATCTTAGTAGCCACTAACTTGAAAATAATATCGAGGACTGGAGTTGGTGTAGATGAGACTCGAATAGATTTAACGGAGGCAAAGAATAGAGGGATTATAATAACTTATAATCCTGGGGTAAATTCACCCTCAGTGGCTGAGTTAACGTTTTTGTTAATTCTTGCCCTTTATAGGAAATTAATAACCATAAATGATCTGGTTAGGAATGGGAGATGGATAGAGGGTCAAAGACTTTTGGGCATGGAATTATATGGTAAGACTATAGGTATAATAGGTTTAGGAAATATAGGAAGAAGAGTTGCTAAGATCGCTAAAGCATTTGAGGCTAATGTAATAGGATATGATCCCTACATAAAGGACACTGTAGGGGTAGATGAAATAGTTGATCTAAAAACATTACTCTCTAGAAGTGATGTTGTAACTATTCATGTGCCTCTCACTAAGGAGACAAAGGGAATGATTGGAAAAAATGAGTTATCGCTAATGAAGAAAAATGCAATACTCATAAATACGAGTAGAGGTGGGATAGTGGATGAGGATGCTTTATATGAGGCTTTAAAAGCTGGTAATATTGCAGGGGCAGGTTTAGATGTCCTAAGCGTGGAGCCTCCATTAGAGTCTAATCCGTTATTGAAACTAGATAACGTTATCGTAACACCACATATAGGCGGAGTTACGATAGAGGCTTTTGAAAGAAGTGTGGAGAATGCAATAATGGAAGTCATAAGATTCTTAAGAGGAGAGCCATTAAAAAATATATACAAATATTGACAAGAAATGCACTATACTCGTAAGCTGTTGTTCGTTATTTACGTTATGACCTTAAAGAAAAGAAAGGGAGAATATAGAAATTCAATGAAAACTCTCATAAATCAAGCAAACATTGAACATGTTTGAAGTAATTTTTATAATTATGTTTTATATAGTTTACTTATGCCTAATAATAAGATTGAGGATATTCTTAAATCATTTAACCCCGAAAAGGGTGAAGTTCCGTTTTCATTATTTATAGACAACGAGATATATGAGTTGGAACTCGCGACTGTTTTTAAAAAGAGTTGGCTATTCTTGGGATTTGAAAACATGATAAAATATCCTGGTGACTATTTTACAACCACAATGGGCGAAGTTCCAGTAATAGTTACAAGGGACCAGAATAATCAAGTAAGAGTGTTTTTGAACTTTTGCATCCATAAGGGCATGAAGTTATGTAGGGCAACTCAAGGAAATTCCCAATTTTTCAGATGTCCCTATCATGGATGGACTTACAGTAATGATGGTAAATTAGTGGGTGTTCCATATTATGAACCTGCTTACGTTAATAATTTAGATATAGAGAAACAAGGCTTAATTGCAGTGCCAAATGTAAAATTATATAAGGGCACGATATGGGCTTCTCTAGCTGAGAAACCTAAACCATTTGACGACTTCTTAGGAGATATGAAATTGTATTTGGATCTAATTTTTGACATGTTCGAGGGAAATATGGAAGTATATGGTGGAATTCATAGATGGCTATTGCCAGTTAACTGGAAGATACCATTAGAGAATTTTGCAGGTGATGCTTATCACGCCCCATTTACACATGCTTCTGCAGTATCAATAGGGTTAAGAGGTGCGTATGGGAATAACGTGAGAATATTATATCCGGGCGAAGGACATGGTATAGTTTCAGTACCTGGGGGATTAGCTAGAAAAGCAGTAGATATAGACGCTTTGACGCCATTTAGAGATAGACTCTCCAAAGCAGTAGAAACGTTATCTCAGAAATACGGTGAATTCGTCAAGAACATGTTTCCTTTTGGTCCATTAAACGTATTCCCTAACTTTTCAATGCACTTTACATGGAACTACATAATATTTAGAGTATGGCATCCCAGAGGACCTACCTTAACCGAATTACAAGGGGGGATATTAGTTTTCAGCGATATGCCAGAGGAGACTAAAAGACAGATATTGAGAAGGGCACTCCATGAATTTGGACCCGCAGGAGTACTTGAGCAAGACGATGCTGAGGTTTGGAGTAAAATCTCTGAGAATGGAGTATCAATTAGAAAAGGCTCAATAGATCCAAAATTAATTTACACTAGAGGCTTAGGAATGGATGTAGAGGCTGAAAAGGTCTTAGGTAAAGGAGCAAAAGGGAGAATAGGTGAATATTATAGTGATGTATCATTACGAGGTTTTTACTCAACTTTAAAGAAATATTTGACGGGTGAAGAATAGATGAGTGTAAGTTACGATGAGTACATGGAAATTTTATCCTTTCTATATAAAGAGGCAATGCTACTAGATGACAAAAAATATAAGGAGTGGCTATCTCTGTTAACAGAAGATTTCGAATACAAGATATTTCTAGTTGACTTTGTGCCGTATACTAATGAAGGTCCGAAATTAATTACCATTTTAGATGAAGATAGGAAGGCTATGGAAAGGAGAATTAATAGATTATACACGGAATACGCATGGGCTGAAGATCCTCAATCTCATACCTTAAGAGTAATATCTAATGTGATGATCGAGAGTAAGGTAGATAACGTATACAACGTGAGAAGTTATTTGGTATTGCATAGGGATAGAGGAGATCTTAAAGATGAGGTATTTTACGCAAAGAGAAATGATAAAATAGTTAAAGTTAATGAAGGATATAAGCTGAGCAAAAGAGACGTCATAATAATGGAAAGTATACTTAGGGAGAGAAACGTTAGCTTGATACTATAGGTCTTTCGCTGTATCGTTTCCTACTGCGTTAACTTTTTCAAACAGCTTGTAAAATATACCATAGGTGCTAATGTTTGGAGGAAATCGATTTACTAAATGAGTTCGCTCATGTGGTGGTTAAAATTGATAGAAGTGCAAATGGTATTAGATTAGCTATAGAATCTAAGAGATTTGGAAGAGAAATATATTTAGATCCACTAATGCTAGATTTCCTTACACTTCTAAACGAGAAGGAATTGTTGGATTTGATTAAGGAGATTATAGAGAAAAAATATCAAAATATTGTAATCAATGATAGCATAGATTAATTCATTCTATCTTCTCTACAAAACTACTTTGTGGGGTTTTTCCAAAACTTACCTTACTTTTTTAAGGTTCTCCTTATGGAAACATTAGTGTGATAAAACAGATAATTTATCAAACGTGTTTGATGTAATATTTAAAATCGAACTTACACAAAAATGATCCTTGATGTTTTCTGAAAGAGTTTACAAGCTACTAGAAATAGCTAAAGGTGCTATGTTAGAGGATAAGTATGCAGGTATACCATTAAAAGTATTTAATGATAATGAAATCTTTGAGTTAGAGCTTAGAAACGTGTTTGCGAAAAGTTGGATGTTCCTAGGATTTGAAAGTGAAATACCTAATGTTGGCGATTACGTTTTACGTTACATAGGAATAGATCCTTTTATAGTAGTTAGAGGGGAAGATAATAAGATAAGAGCTTTTCTTAACGTGTGTAGGCATAAGGGAAACTTGCTCATAAGAGATGAAAAAGGTAATGCTAGGTTTTTCCAATGCCCTTATCATGGATGGACATATAATTCAAAGGGAAACTTAATTGGAGTACCATTTAGGGAAAAAGGATTTAGAAATTTAAGTCTGGAAGAATGGGGTTTAATTGAGGCAAGAGTTAAGACTTATGAGGGACTAATTTTTGCTACAGTAAATTCCAAAGCACCGAGTCTAGAAGATTATTTAGGAGATGCTAAGTGGTATTTAGATATAATAGTTAAGGCAACCGGTGGATTAGAGGTCATTGGTCCTCCTCATAAATGGATAGCTGATATTAATTGGAAGTCAGATGTAGATAATTTCGGCGATTCTCTACATCCCTTTTACACTCATAAAGTTATAGGTGATTTAGGATTAATTGATACAAGGAAGAATAGATTTAGTAATAGTAGAACAGTAAGTAGAACTGAATTTTTGATTATAGATATAAAGGATAGGAACAATTTACCAGTATCTTGGCTAATATATAGAATGGATCCTAGTCTTGATGACGTCTACTTTAGCTTTCCTCCAGAAATAGTAAAGACGTTTAATCCTTCAAGTGTTAGTGAAGAACAATGGAATATCTTCCGTAAGGGCGCTGCAATGATTTTTTCCATATATCCCAATTTAAATATTATTATCGAAGGATTTACTAAATTAGGTTCGAAAGATCCCTATTTACCGGTATTATTTTTCAGGCAAACAAATCCCTTAGCCCCTGACAAGTCAGTAATATGGAGATGGTATCCGGTTCCTAAAGGCACTCCAGAAGATCTTAGGTTGAAGTTGGCTGATTTAGCTAGATCTACCTTTTCCTCAACTGGTGTAATAGAACAAGACGATGTGTTTATGTGGAGGGGCCAGACTAAAGCAGCAAGAGGAGTAATGGCAGAGAACGTGATTCTTAATTATCAATTCGGATCAGTGGGAGTTGGGGATGTTAACGTAATTGCCGATTCTAAGTGGCCCGGAACTGTGCTAAACACTAACCTTAGTGATATGGGACTTAAAACCTTCTGGAAGAGGTGGGTATTAGATATGTTGGGTGATGGACATGAATAAGGTTAAGATCAGTTCCGATTTATACATGGAAATAGTCAACTTCTTAAACTATGAAGCAGAGTTATTGGATAATCATAATTTTAAAGAATGGGCCAATTTATTAGCTGATGATATAGAATATATAGCACCAGTTAGGTACACAGCAGACAGGCTATTTGGAAATGGAATATCCTACGATACATACATATTTAGGGAAAACAAAGATACGATTTTAACAAGAATAGCCAAACTTGAACATGAAGCTTCTTGGGCCAATAGATACCCATCTAGAACTAGAAGATACGTAACCAATATTAGAGTTGAGATGTCTGAGAAGGAGAATGAATTTTTAGTGAAAAGTAACGTATTAATATATAGATCTGATGGAGACCTATCAGAAATCGCCATTATATCCGCTGAAAGAAAAGATGTCCTAAGGAAAGTCAATAACGAGTTTAAAATAGCTAAAAGGTTAATAATATTCGATAATTCCACTATTCCGACACACGACCTTTACTTCTTTGTCTAATCTTATTTGTTTAAGAGGTTGAGTGTTCAACTATAGTTATGAAAATCGAAATGTGATATGCTAAAAATTCAATTGCAGTATCTACATATATTATATGATCAAAAGAAAGATTCTGAAGTATATTTAGTTGACCTTTAAGGACTCTTGACGAATTTTAATGCTAAAGCTTTTGATGAGCAGTGAACTTATTATCATACTGGAGTGGTACGAAGAGGTATGGATTTTGGATTGCCATGTTGATGGCGTTCCTTACTTCACCATTGGTAATAGAAGTTATGCTACTTTGAGGTATCTGTTATTCTTCGTGGTGGTGTTAATTGTAGTGATAGTTATTTAAGTTTATCAAGTATTAGAAAGTATTCTAAAGATTAGAGAAAAATTAATTTAATATCGTATTGCATCTTAATTTCCATAACTATAGTTGAATACTCCCTTAATAGTGGATATAAATGATCTCTAAGATAGGATATAGAGTTAGATACAACAGATTGCCGGAAATATAATCGTTTTCCCTTTTTATGTAGAGGGTTAAATGAGGAAATTTGCCCTTTAAATAACGGATCAAGAAAATATTTAAATGAGCCACAAGAGAATAAAGTGAAATGTCTAGGGTACGTGTTTTTAAGGCAGATGAGATTTTACTAGCATTAGAACCTTATAGACCTTATCCATTTAAGATAAAGGAAAAAATAGATAAGAACAAGCTCTTGTCAATGTATTTTGATGGATATCCACAATTAGTGAAGACTGATAAGTTATCAGAATTAACTCCATATAATTTAAAAATTGAAAAAAATATAATGGTCCAAATGCGTGATGGTACAAAAATAGCTGTGGATATTTATAGACCAGATGTAGAAAACGAAAAGTTTCCAGCTTTATTAGCATGGGGAATGTGGGGTAAAGAAAATCAAGAAGTGGTATTTTGGTTACGTGATTCTCCACAGCCGTATTGGTTTAGTCCTCTATGGGATGGTTCACTAGAGGCTGGTGATATACCGTTTCTAGTATCTAAAGGTTATGCAGTTGTTATACCAGATCCCAGAGGTATAGGAAAATCTGAAGGTGGACCAATAACTGGTATTGATGAGCTACATAATCCTAACGATATTTATGATTTAATTGAATGGATTGCTTTACAGCAGTGGTGCAACGGCAATATAGGTATGATAGGTCCATCATCTTACTCATTCTCACAGTTACTTATAGCCCAAAATCCTCCTCCTCATTTAAAAGCCATATTCCCAATAGAAGCGTGGTATATAGGAGAGACCAGTTTCACTGGAATGTTCGATTTGACGTTAATGGGAATATTTCATGGCGGTCACATTTATGACTCTACCCTACCTGTAGCGCACTTTGGTGCTCCAAGAAGTATGAAATTACTTCCAAAAGATATACTAGAATTTAGAATTAAGGAGTTATTAGATCATCCTGATATCAAATTTAACTCTAAAGTTAGGTCAATCCTTATGTACCCAAGAGATCCAGTATTCTTTGATGCATTACTTTCATGGCTTCATCCAACTGGAGTACTAGGTGGATTGGAAAAAATAGAAATTCCTATTTACATAGGTTCAACCAGAGGTGGTGGAGCGAGAGTCTATTATCATGCAGGTTTTGAAGCATATGATAAGGCTGTGTCAAAATTTAAAAAGATGATATTTTTACCTCCTGGTTTACCAGCTAGGCCTTGGGTTGAATATTCTGATGAAGTAATTAGATGGTACGATTATTGGCTTAAGGGAATTGACACTGGCATTATGGATGAACCTCCAATAAAAATTTTCGTTAGTGGTATTAACAAGTGGAAATTTGAAAACGAATTTCCTCCAGCTAGAGCACAGTGGACCAAATTCTATCCACTATTAGGTGGTGGATTGTCAACGGAACCTCCATCTAGCGGAATTGAATCTTTTACACAACCACCTCCTTACGAAGATCCAACAGTTTATGCTTTATTTTATGAGAGCATGCCATTAAGTGAAGATATTGAGATTATAGGATGGGTATCCTTTTACTTAGAGGCGTCAATTGATAAGACAGATATCAACTGGTTTATCGATCTTATCGACATATATCCAGATGGTAAAAAACAGTTTGTATCAGAGGGATGGCTGAGAGGGTCATTTCGTACATTAGAAGAGGCTAAAAGTAAACCCTGGTTACCGATATACAAAATACAAGATCCAATACCAATAACACCAGGTAGAGTAGAGAGATATGTCATTAGAATGAGTCCTGCTGCTCATGTATTTAAAGCTGGACATAAGATTGGGATTATAATAAGAACACAAGAAGATCTGTTTGGAAGATTGCAAAGAGCCGGAGTTATATTTTTGCCGAGAATGGAGAAAATAACCGTTAACGTAGTGTTAGGATCAAATACATATATATTGTTGCCGATAACAAACAAGGGAAAAATAGAATAGAAAAAATTAAATTTTTCGTATCATTTTCTTTATCCAAGGAGTAAAAAATTGATTGTAAAAATTATGAAAATGCTATGTATATTACTATAATTAACTTTCTTGGATAGTCTAAACTCGGTTAAATAATCTAATAATAAGGTAGCTCCAGTAGTTTGTGGATTTTCTGAAAATTGATGTTATTCTCCCTAATCAGGACTATTCATAGAATTATCGTCTAGTTTCCAAATGATACACACATTATAGCTCAAGTATCCATAATTATCTTGAATTATATACGAGTTTATATTCTTTATTAAAGTTAAGATTCTTATAATCAGCTTCTAATTTTCGTATATTACCTGGAGTCTAATCTACTTTTCAAATGCATTAATTTATACTTACTTCGTACTTTGTGGGGTTTTCGAGATCTATGTTATTTTTCATATCCTCTTCATAGAAGAAATAACGTTCAAAACCAGATAACTTACAAATACCCTACAAAGCAATTCATACTTTACATATTAAGGTCTCAAAACATGTTTTAGGAAATTTTATTATAAAAGTATAATACAGTATATATGATGAGCTCAAATCAAAAGATAAACGTTAGTAGATTATCTCACATAGCTGTGAGGGTTACAGATCTTGGGAAAGCTAAGTATTTATATCATGAACTATTGGGTTTTGTCTTAACTGAGGAGAGCGGAAGTGAACTGTATATTAGGGGGATAGAAGAAGGTCAACATCACAGTTTAGTTCTGAAAAAGGCAGACAGCCCCGGTTTATCATATGTAGGATTTAGAGTGAGCGATAAGAAAGATCTTGATAAAGCAGAGGACATCTTACCTAGTTTAGGTATAAAAGTCTTCAAATTTAAGGAAAAAGGGGTTAATGATGCTATAATATTTGATTCTCCAAACGGAATACCAATTGTTTTATATTATGACATGGAATACGTAGATGAAGATTTGAGACTAAAATTTCACTTACATAGAGGAGTATCTCCGATAAGGTTAGCACATACTAACTTCGTAGTTAAAGACTTGGAAAAAGAATATAAATTCTTTAAAGAGATTTTCAATTTCTACGAAACTGAGCAATACTTTAACTCACAAGGAAAATTGGCCATGATATGGCTATCAATGAGGGGAGCATCCCATGAAGTTGCAATATCACGAAGTGATAAGAGAGTTCCCGGATTTCATCACGAATCGTTCTACGTTCGTGACGTTAGAGATGTTTTAAAGGCTGCTGATATATTAGCCTCGGCGCAACTATGGGATTTAATTGAAAATGGCCCAGGAAGGCATGGTGCCACTCAAGGTCTGTTCCTATATATGAGGGACTTTGATAAAAATAGGTTCGAAGTTTATACTGGAGATTATACAGTATTAGATCCAGATAAGTGGAAGGTTATTACATGGACTGCTGATCAATTTAGATATAGAACAAACTATTGGGGCAGGCCTGTACCAGAATCATGGTTAAATGAGTGGATGCCAGTAGAAGAAATCAATACTGGAAAATTAAAGAAGTGGGATGAATAATATTATATTTTAGGCATCTAAAATATCGAAATGATAATCTTCATATTATGACTCTTTTTTTAAAAATCTTCAATTTTTCCGTACGTCAAAGAAGGTGTTAAGAATTTTGCACTTTTTCAGAGTGAAGAAAAAATTATTATTACGATCTTACTACTGCTGGAATACTCTTAGAAAGCAATTGAGTTTTAGTTACCTTAAAGTACGTTGTATAATAATAACCACCTAATACGTTTTCTATCTTTAACAAATCTATTTCATCATTAACATATCCGCCTATCTCCACATTAGCTTTCCCTCTCCAAATCTCTCCTAAAACACTCTCATCCCTTACCCTGCTCACTATTTCATAAAGATCTTCTTCGTCTTCCCCTCTACTTGCAAATCTTCTAATGTTTAAAAATGGTCCAAAGTTTCTTAGTGGTATTGAATCTACTTTTTCCTTTAATTCAATTTGCAATCTGAACATAACTCCTCCTCCTCTTACTACATATCCTCCCATTTTTAAACCGGGCTCTGGTTTATTGTATTTTGGTAATAATGGATGGAGTTTCGTCATTGCTATTTTAGCTATCTTTTTAGGATATCCATCTAACCATCCCCTTACCAGTGCCCAATCCTTATCAACCCACATGAATGGGAAATATAAGTAGTTCTTTCCTTCAAAGTTAACCTTTAGACCAATTGCTCCCTCCATATATTGGACTAAATCCGGATCTTGATACATGTAATCCCAGTTACTCTCAGAAGTGGATATGAATTCAGCAATGTAAACCCAACCCTCACCATCAGTAGTTAAAAAGTTGGGAAGGAGTTTTTCTGCAGAATCCCTAGTGAATTTAATATGAGCTGAAATGTATGTGACTCCATAATACCATGGAGGTGGGAAGACTATCTGCGATCTACCACTTTTAGTAGGAGGTAGAGAGAATTCATTATTGAAGTTATTTAGTGACATAAAAACATTTAACCTATAAAGATTTAATAAAGATTCATTAAACAAGTTTCATGACATAGGGTTAAAGTTAGATACTATATTACGATAAATGGAAAAAATGTTAGCTTGTCATAGTTAGATAAACTCCTACTAAAGTTATGGCTGATCCTAGTATTTCTATCGGAGTAGGGATTTCTTTGAAAAACGCAAAAGATAAAACATAAGCCATTATAGGCACTAGAAGTGAACCTGCACTAGCTTTAACACTACCTAAATATCTTACGGCATTAAACCAGAAATAAAATCCAGCTACTTGTGAAAGCAATCCTAATGCTATCAACAAACCTACACCTACGGGACTTAGTACTAAATGATAATTGATAGGTGTTAAAGCCAATAGGATTGGAAGAGAACTCAGCCCCATAAATGCGTTAAGCTTAACTAAATCTTCCTTTATCAAGTTTCTTCTATAGTACACTGTACCTATCCCCCATATTAAGCCTCCCAATAGGCCGAATAGTAGTCCCAAATTAAATGATAAAAACGCTGAGGCAGTAACTCCTATCACTCCTAAAATTATACCTATTATTCCTTTAGTTTTTACTTTACTTCCCAAAATAATTTCAATTACCAAAATGAATAAAGGTTGTGTATATATCATAACAGAGACTAGACCAGGATTATTTGAGAAATAAATACCCAGATTCAGAAGAGTTAACAATCCAACAAAGTTGAACAAACCATTAATGAATTGCTTAATACCTACTGAAAGACCCTTACCTAACAATATAAAAAATACAGAACCTATCAACACTCTCACCACACTAACTATCATAGGTGAAGAATAGAAAGTTACAAGTTTAGTTAGAGGATATGATAATCCCCAAACTATAGCAACTGGTATCATCCATTTTATGAATAACGAAGCAGTATTAGACGACATGAAAAGTACCTCCTACCAGCTGGTAAATAAGTTTAACTGAAGAATGAGAATGTAACATCATTAATTAAGGTAATAGGAGATTGTCTTATTATAATAAACACTTACGCTTTGCCGTTTTTCTCTGATTAAAAGTTTTCATACACCGATGTGCTATATATTAATATAAGTTTCCATAACTCCAGCAGATTTAATTAATGCTTTTCACTTTTCTTGTCTTCTGTAACCTTAATGTTGAAAGGCACAGCTGGTAGATATAAATAGGTTTTACAATCTTATGTATCAAAGAACTCAATCATGAACCGTTTCCTTTATTATATAAATATTTATATTTTTTATAGTGATATTTATAATGCCTCCTTTCTTATTATTCATAATGATATCAGTATTTATTTATAAGTAAACTAGCTTGCTATTAATTATCTCGTTTTTACTTACTGGAGAAATAATGCAAGCAAATTAAGTTTAAATACTTACGTTATAACATTATACTAAATGATGTATGAGGAGAAATCTAGTTACTTTGGACATTCTCAACAGTTTTTAGATAGAGTTAAAAAGTTAATAGAAAATGAAGAGGAGTTCGCAATCGTTGAAGTGGTAAAAACTGAAGGACCGAGTGCATTAAAAGCTGGAAACAAACTTATAGTCAAAAGTGATGGTTCCTTTGAAGGATGGATAGGAGGTTTCTGCACTAAAGAAGATATTATAAAGCACTCACTTGAGGCAATAAGAAATGGGGCTTCAAAGTTTTTATATTTAAATACTTGCCATGGGGGATCAGTGTATTTATATATCGAACCTATCGCGCCACGAAAAAAACTCATTTTAGTAGGTGATAATCCAATTATATATTATGTGGAAAAATTTGGAGAAATTTTAGGATTTAACATGCTGAAGATTAATGATTCTAATGAAATAGAAAAGAATAAGATAACAAGAAATACGTTTGCGATAATAGCCACAATGGGGGAAAGGGATCATGAATTCGTTGAGGCTTTACTTAATACAGAAATAAGGTATATTGGAGTCATAGCTGGAAAGAGAAGAGGTGAGGATTTACTATCATATTTACGTAATAAAGGATATAATAGTAACGTACTATCTAAAGTTAAAGTTCCTGCTGGGATTAACATAAATGCCGTATCTCCGGAAGAGATAGCATTAAGTGTTCTAGCTGAGGTAATTAAGATCTCAAAGGAGGGCAGTCTAGAGGTTAAAGAAGATATCGAAGAAGTTATTGATCCTGTTTGTGGAATGTCAGTTTCTAAATCAGTACCCTACCATTCAACATATGAGGGAAAAACGTATTATTTTTGTAGTAAATATTGTAAAGATAAATTCGATGTTAATCCTCAGATGTATGTTAGATAGTGTAATATGAATAACTTGTAATAATTAGTTTTTTAACCTTAAGCTAAACTAATAAGTTAGTGAGATAGTGTATCCTGCACCTTTCGATTATTTTGCTCCTACTAACCTTAAAGAGGCTTTAGAACTCCTTTCTAAATATGGAGATGAGGCTAAGATATTAGCGGGTGGACAGAGCTTAATAATTGCAATGAAGTTGAGAATAATTTCTCCAAAATATATAATTGACATAAATAATATACCTAATCTCTCATATATCACCGAATCTGAAGGCTATTTGAAAATAGGTGCTTTAACTAGGTATGCTGATTTAGAATATTCTGATTTAATAAAGACAAAATATCCCTTACTTCACGAATCTATTAAACATTTGGCTGACCCAACGGTGAGAAATTGGGGTACAGTTGGAGGAAATGTGTGCTACAATCATCCCGGAAATAACTTGCCCGCAGTAATGCTAGCGTATAATGCAGAGTTCGTAGCTACCAGTCTTTCTGGAAGTAGAATCATTAAGGCTAAAGATTTCTTCTTAGGTCCTTTCCAAACCGCATTAAGGCAAGATGAAATTTTAACGGAGGTTAGGATTCCAATTCCACAACCCAGAAATGGAGGTCACTATATGAAATTGGAGAGAAGAGTAGGGGATTTCGCAATCGTATCTACAGCTGTAAATCTCTCTTTAGATTATGATGGAACTGTAAAGGAAGTTGGAATTGCCATAGGAGGTGCCAGTAATAATCCAGTTAAGATAACTAAGGCTGAGGAACTATTAAGGGGAAACAAGATAAATGATAGCTTAATTAAGGAAGTCGGGAAGATAGTCACTGATGAAATCACACCGGTAGAAGAACCATTTGGACCTCCTGCAGATTACAAGAAAGCTATGGCTGGGGTATTAACTGTGAGAGCGATCAGACAAAGTTTAAGGAAAATATTAGGAGGTGCTTAAAATGGCACAAAAAGTTCACGTGAAAATCACAATTAACGGGAAACCCTATGAAGCTGATATTGAACCTAGACTACTATTAGTACATTTCATAAGGGATATTGCAGGTTTAACTGGAACCCACGTAGGTTGTGATACGACTAACTGTGGGGCATGTACTGTTATTCTTAACGGTAAAGCTGTAAAGTCATGTACCATGTTTGCAGTTCAAGCCAATGGAAAAGAAGTAATTACCATAGAAGGCTTAGCTAAAGACGGTAAATTACATCCTATTCAGGAGGGATTCTGGGTTAAGCATGGTTTACAATGTGGATACTGCACTCCTGGAATGATAATGGCTGCATATCAACTATTAATGAGAAATCCAAATCCCACAGAAGAGGAGATAAGATGGGGAATATCTGGGAATTTATGTAGATGTACCGGATATCAGAACATAGTTGAGGCAATAAAGTACGCAGCTGAGAAAATGAGGGAGGTGAGCTGAAATGGCTATGGAAGAGACATTACCACCTATGGGAGTTCATGGAATGGGACATAAAATAAGACGTAAAGAGGACATGAGGTTCCTAACTGGGAAAGGAACGTATGTTGATGATATAAAGTTACCTAATATGGCCTACTTAGTATTCGTCAGAAGTCCTTACGCCCACGCGAAAATAAAGAAAATTAACATAGAGAAGGCTAAATCAATACCAGGTGTTATTGACATAATTACTGGAGAGGAACTGGAAAAGGCAGGATTAGCGTGGATTCCTACTCTAATGGGAGACAAGATGATGGTATTACCTACTGATAAAGTAGTATTCCAAGGACAAGAGATAGCAGCGGTAATAGCTGAGGATAAGTACGTAGCTATGGATGCAGCTAATCAGATAGAAGTAGAATATGAACCATTAGAACCAGTAGTAGATCCCAAAAAAGCATTAGAGCCCAATTCTCCATTAGTTAGACCAGATAAGAATTCAAACTTAGTATTCAGATGGGAGGCTGGAAATAAGGAGTTAACAGATAAGGTATTTAAGGAGGCTGATATTGTAGTAAGCCAGGATTTCTATTATCAACGTTTACATGTCGCCTATATGGAACCCGTTGGTTCAGTAGCTCAATACGATCCAGTATCTGGGAAACTAACTCTATGGATGACTACTCAAGCTCCTCATGTTGTTAGGACGGTATTTTCATTAGTTACTAAAATCCCTGAAAATAAAATAAGAATTATTTCACCAGATATAGGAGGAGGATTTGGTGGTAAGGTTTACGTTTATCCGGGATACGTGGTTTCCGCTTATGCTTCAATAAAGCTTGGAAGACCGGTTAAATGGATAAATACTAGGTCTGAGGATATGAAAAGTACAGCTTTCGCTAGAGATTTCCACATTCATGGAGAGTTGGCTGCTAAAAAGGACGGTACTATTTTAGGTCTGAGAATAAAGGTGATAAGCGATCATGGTGCGTTTTATGGAGATGCCAATCCCAGTAAATTCCCAGCAGGATTGTTTAGTATTTGTACTGGGGCTTATGATATAAAAGCTGCATATGTCGAAGTAACTGGGGCTTACACTAATAAGCCAGCTGGAGGTATAGCATATAGGTGTTCATTTAGGGTAACAGAAGCAGTTTACACTATAGAGAGGTTAGTGGATATATTAGCACATGAACTAAACATGGATCCTGCGGAGCTCAGGCTTAAGAACTTCATTCCTCCAGAGAGATTCCCATACAAATCCGCCTTAGGTTGGACTTACGATAGCGGAAATTACGCAGCCGCATTGAAGAAGGCTATGGAAAAAATAGGATATTATGAATTGAGAAAGGAACAAGAGGAAAAAAGGAAGAAAGGAGAGATAATGGGTATAGGTATTAGTACGTTTGTGGAAATAGTAGGAGCAGGACCAGCTGATCTGTTCGATATAGTTGGGATTAAAATGTTTGATAGTGCTGAAATTAGAATACACCCTACTGGAAAGGTCATAGCTAGATTCGGGACTAGGGCTCAAGGTCAAGGTCATGAAACGACTTACGCACAAATAATTTCTGAAATATTGGGAATTCCAGTTGAGGATATAATAGTAGAAGAGGGTGATACAGATACGTGCCCATATGGTCTAGGAACCTATGCTAGCCGTAGCACTCCAACTGCTGGTGCAGCTGCAGCGGTTTCTGCTAGGAAAATCTTAGATAAGGCTAAGAAGATAGCTGCGCATTTGCTTGAGGCTAGAGAAGAGGATATCGTATTCGAGAAGGGCAAGTTTTACGTTAAAGGGTATCCGGATAAGTATAAGACAATACAAGATGTAGCTTTAGCTGCCTATACCAATCCACCACCTAATATGGAAGCAGGATTAGAGGCAGTAACATATTATAATCCGCCAAATATGACTTTCCCATTTGGAGCTTACATATGCGTAGTTGACATAGATAAGGGTACTGGGCAAGTTAAGGTAAGAAGATTCGTTGCAGTTGATGACTGTGGAAATATAATAAATCCTGTAATAGTAGATGGTCAGATAATGGGAGGATTAACAATGGGCTTTGGAACTGCATTCATGGAAGAGATAAAATACGATGAAAATGGTAACATTTACGGTGGAAGTTTCGCAGAGTATTTAATACCAACTGCTGTAGAGACTCCTAAATGGGAATTGGATAAGACTGTTACACCTTCACCTCATCATCCATTAGGTGCTAAAGGTGTAGGAGAGTCGGCTACAGTAGGATCACCTGCAGCTTTCGTTAACGCCGTAGTTGACGCATTGTGGCATTTAGGTGTTAAGCATATAGACATGCCAATATGGCCATGGAAGGTTTGGAAGGTTCTCAAGGAGAAGGGAGTAGCTTCAGATGAGTAAAAGATATTATTTTTTATTATCATTACTGTTAGCGTTTTTGTTTTTCGTAATATACCGTCATTATAGGTGTTAAGTATAATGCTGAGTAGCGTGGATGAATTAATTAAACTACTCATGGATAACGATTATGTAATTGATAGACAGTCTGCAATAGCAGTATTTTTATCATTGAAACTAGAAAAACCGCTATTAATTGAAGGCCCTCCTGGATGTGGAAAAACTGAACTCGCGAAAGTGATAGCAAAGGCCCTAAATCTAGAATTAATAAGGTTGCAGTGTTACGAAGGGTTAGATTATTCCCAAGCACTTTACGAGTGGAACTATCCAAAACAATTACTAGAAATTAAAATGATGCAACAAGCTAATGAAAGTGAAATAAAGAAGAGAATATACAGTGAAGAGTTCCTCATAGAGAGACCATTGTTGAAAGCTATAAGAAGCGATAAGAGAGTCGTTCTCCTAATCGATGAAATAGACAGAGCTGATCCAGAGTTTGAAGGATTTTTATTGGAATTCCTAGGTGAATTCCAAATTACTATTCCAGAACTAGGTACCATAAGGGCTAAACAAAGGCCATATGTTTTCATTACATCTAACAAGACGAGAGACCTTTCTGATGCCCTAAAAAGAAGATGCCTCTATCTATACCTTTCATACCCCAGTGAGGAAAAGGAACTGGAAATAGTTAGAAGGAAGGTTGGTAGAATAGATGAAGATAAGGCTAAAAAAGCCATAAAAATTGTGAATGAGTTAAGAAGGGATGACGAAATAATGCATAAGCCTGGGATAGCTGAAACCATAGACTTCGTTACCGCTATGAGCCTACTAGATGCGGAATCTGAGGAGAGCTTGAAAAGTCTGATAATAAATGTTTTACTCAAAGATGAAGAAGACATAAGACACTTTGAGAGGTTTAGAAATGGAAGAGGAAGAAAAGAAGATAGTGAAGATAGCTAATATTTTACGACAACTAGGGAGAAATGTTGGAGTAGATGAAACTATAGATGCAATAAACTCTCTTAAACTGATAGGGGATAGGGACACCGAAACGGTAAACGCAATCTTAAAAGCCACAATGATAAAGGACTTTAGCCTAAACGTTGATGAGCAACGCGATAGAAAACAGTCTGAGGAAGATAAATATTCGGTTCTAGGTAGAGTAACAAATAGATCTTACCTAGCTAATGATTTTTACATTTATAGCCCAGCCGAATCAAGAATAAAATCCAGCGCTCTCTCAATAGGAAATAGTGATTTAATCAAATGGAATATAATAGCAAAAAGAATTAATGAAATAGCCTTGAGCCTTGAAGGACATAGATTTAAGGTAAAGAGAAATGGGAAGGTAGATATGAGAAGAACGATGAAAAGTGAAATTAAATATTCTTTGGAATCGCCTTATCTTGTTAAATCAGAGAAGAAAATGAGTAAATCAAATTTCATATTATTGTGTGATGTATCTGGTTCCATGAAGGATTTCTTTAAAGAGATCTTATTATTTTCATTCTTTATGAAGAGGATTTCAAACAAAACTGAAATATTTTACTTTAGTACTAACTTGAGGAGAGTCACAAGTCTATTTCAAGTTACAAGTATAAATAGGATAAAAATTGATAAACTCATTTCTATAATATCCTATGGAAGTGGTACGAGGATAGGGGAAGCATTATATAGCTTAAGGAGAAGTTATGGGGATTTAATTCATCGTAAGTGCAGTCTCATAATATTTAGTGATGGTTGGGACTTAGGTAATTTAGAATTACTAGGGAGAGAATTAAAGAATATTAAAAATAGGTGTAAGTCAATAATATGGGTAAATCCCTTAATGGATAATCCTTCATACACTCCAGCCACGGAAGGCATTAAGATAGCGTTAAAATATGTTGATTTAATGACCTCACCTAATATAATCTTCAATGATAAGAAAATAAAAAGAAAATAAAGGTAAATAATAGATAAATAAAAGAAGTCTTATTTGCTTACTAGTAGTATGTATTTATTGCCTTCTTTAGTTTCTTGTACTATTTTCAAACCTCTCTTCTTAGCCCACAATGTGATATCCTTCTTAGTTGCCTCATCCCCGAGAATTACCTTAACAGCCTCCCCATCCCTCAACTCATCAATAACTCCAGATAACTCACCTATGGGACCAGCACACGATGAACTAGTCAAATCCAACTCCTTATATATCTTAAGACTACTCATACTTCTTTTCCCTCCTGTATATATACTATGTTTAAGAGTTTATAAATTCTTCATCTCATGCAATAAAATTTTGATTAAATAGCTTTTAAAAAGTAATATACAATTCTATACGGCTATTCTCATTAAATAACCTAGAAAAAGTTTAAGAATATCATGACATAAGTGAGAAAGTCTCACAAATATTCCCTTTACGGGATATTTGTAAAACTATCTGTTTGATACGTTATTTTCTTACTATAAAGAGAATATGAAGAAGTAACGCAAGTTTAAAAAACCACAAAGTAATAAGCATTTAAAAAAGAGTAGTAGTAATTTTCTATAATGCCTCCATAAAGATTTTTCTTATTTCCTCTCTACTTAATCTCTTAGGAGATTGTTCCAGTAATCTTCTTTGAGCTAGTGTACCCTCAACTAACTTATCTAAATGCGATTCGCTAAAACCTATATCTCTCAACTTGGTTGGCACTGAAATGTCCTCTAGCAAGTGTAAATAGTACTCTGATATTGTCTCAGATATTTCCTTGGGATCATTACTGGTCTCTATACCCATAATATTTAGTACTTCCTTAAATCTTTCAGGATAGAATTTGGCTAAATATCTAAATGCGTACGCAGCAGGGATTGCAGTTGATATACCATGGGGTACAATAGCGTATCCGAAATCGTAATCTGGAGGATGCCATTTTTCAACCATACCCGCAATTGGATAAGCCATCGCATGAGGTAAATGAACTCCTGCATGACCAAATCCTATCCCCGCTATGCTGGCTCCTAACATCATGTAATATCTAGCTTCAATGTCAGTAGGATTTGCAACTGCTCTTCTCAAATATTTATTTACCCACTCTATAGCTTTAGAAGCAAATATGTCACCAACTGGTGTTGACCCCGCGTAAACTGCCCTTTTAAGTGGTGACTCTGGAGGTTGCCTAGATGTATATGGCCTTGATGTAAACGATTCTATTGCATGGTTTAACACATCTAAACCAGTTGAAGCAGTTACCATAGGTGGTAAGGTTATGGTAGTAAGAGGATCTACTATGGCTACGGCTGGTCTTATGTAAGGATTACTTATACCCGTTTTGACTTTTAAAGACTTGACATCCAATACTGCCACTGCTGTACTTTCACTCCCCGTTCCTGCAGTGGTTGGAATAGCAATTAATGGCTTTGTTGGACCAGGAGGAATATTTCCCTTACCTATTGGAGCGTTTATGTAATCTGAAAGCTCCGCAGGGTAAGTATGAATTAGATCCAACACCTTTGCAGTATCTATTGTTGAACCTCCACCTAAGGCTATGAAACCATCTACGTTTTCATCCTTAATTTTCTTATAAGCCTCGATTAAGGCTTCATCATCTGGTTCCACTCTCACGTCATCAAGTATCTTTACAGAGATTGAAGCTTCTTCCAATTTTTGTATAATTTTTTCAGCTAGTTTAGTCTGTGAGACCCTCTTACCCACAACTAACATTACTCTCTTCAAACCTAAGCGTTTTGCCTCAAATCCAACCTCTTCCGATGCACCAATACCGAATTTTATTCTAGGAACCTCAATTACAAAAACAGAATCAGTATTAGGAGTATAGGCGATGTAATTGGAAGACATTCTTATCATCACTCAAGTGCCTTAGGTGCCTTGGGGAAGTTATTCCAAAGGTTAACGTCATGTCCCGCTACTAATTTAGTTTTAGGTTTAGATAAGAAGTATTTCAGTTTTCTAATGTATGTGTGCCATTCCTCAGCATCTCCTAATAGCCATCCTTTAGCTTCTAGCTCCATCTCCTTAACTAAATGTAAATAATCTCCAGTGAGAACATAGGTATTGCCCGATTCCGTTTTAACGTAAAGCATTTGATGCCCCGGAGTATGCCCACCAGTGAATTCAGCCACCACACCATCGGCTAATTCGAATTTCTGATCAGATATTGGAATCCAATTTGCGCCTCTTAAAGGTTCTAGATCTGAGTAATCATAAGCGCCTCCCTTTCCTTGCCATAACATCAACAACGCGTATTCTAATTCCTTCTTTTGGACTATGATTGGAGTTCTCAACCCTCTAAAGACTCCAGCCTGTCCTATATGGTCTAAATGAAGATGAGATATCACCACAGCCTTGATGTCTTCAGGTTTTACGTTAACTAATGCCAGTTGTTTCTCTAATCTGTTCTCCTCTGTGAGTTTTAGTATTGGAAAGGCTTCCATTAATCCCTTTTCATGTGTTTTCATCGCATCTGGAGATATTCCAGTATCGAAAAGGATATAGCCATCAGGATGTTCAATTAGAGCAGCAGACACTGGGATTTCTAACCATTGACTTGTCGCATTTCTATTACTATATGTTTTAGCACCTCCAGCAGCACCTGGTAAAAACCAGCCAGAATCTCCTCCTAATACACCCAAATCCAAAAGATAGATTCTTTTTGCATACATAGATTTATTAACACATTTTGACTTATTTAAACTTTATTATGAAGATTGTTTAATACTCTTATGTTATACACGAATTCTTTCTTGTTCGAACACGATTTTTGCATTTCCTCTATTTATTTATATATACTCTAATCAGATTAAGAAACTAAATCCCCATTTATATTTCATAAGTATAGATTGAAACATGAATTAAGTGTTCAAGATGATATTTTCTAACTAAAATACAACGTTTGCTTGAACGACTTGCATTATAAAATTATTAAAAAATTTTTTATAATATCATTTGATAACAATGGGATTAATAGGTGCTCCCGTTGCTTTATATATTTTTAGAGGTGCTCCAGCATAAAGGAAATCCCATTGACCATCTTTCCTACAATCTTCAGCCAAATCTTCAAGCCATAGTATTTCATTGAGTACTATACCAAGATTTCTCATAAGTGCGGCATGAAGGGGCAAATATATTCCTGTTTCCGGATGGGTAGTTCTCTCATTAGCTATCGTATCTGTTCCTAACATTGGTATTTCCATCTTATAGAACCAATCTACTACTTCCTTTCTATATGTGAGGCCAGGTTCTAAGAAATTCTTATAGAATTCTTCTGGACCTTTTTTGAAAAATTGTGCAATCCAACCAGTTCTTATTAATAATATATCATGCTTTTGTATTTCAATACCTTCCTTCTTACTACACTCTATTAAGTCATTTAAAGTAATTTCTTCTCCAGCTTGTAAAGCTTCAACACCTTTACACCAGGCAACGTCAATTAGGATACCATGACCAACAATACCCTTTTGAGCAATCGGAAATACACTAGCCTTAGACAAGCCTCCTATGGTTTCATTTGCGTCATATCCGTTCCATATCTTATCATCATACCAGGTATGTCCGAGGGCGTCTATTTGAGTTGTACCTTGCAAGAACATTATTATCATATCATCAGCGTATTCCAGCCCACCATATAGTGGTTTATTTTTCCCAGCTATATAATATCCCTTATCATTTACGTTAACTCGTATAGCTGAAGATCTTCCTGGCCAGACAGGATCTCCTTTAGGAGACCCTATAGGTACTTGAAGCGTAAATACCTTACCCTGCCTTACAGCTTTAACGCCCCTTAATACTTCTTGGTTATCTAGAAAATTTAAGGCTCCTAATTCATCATCTTTTCCCCATCTACCCCAGTTAGACGGACAGTCTTTCAATAACTCACTTAAATTAGATATCTTACTTTTCTGTACCATCTAACCTCATATTTTATTTATTTTTGCCTCATATTTTAATCTAATATTGAATACTATTTAAGAATAAATTGAGTTTTACCAAATCTTTGTGAAATTTATGAAGATTTTATAACATTAATTACGTTACTGTATAAGTAGCTGATTAAAACGTATTAACTTAAAAACTTATAAGAAACTAAAACTTATATCATTATAAATGTCAGCAACATATGAAATAGATTTACGTAAATTTGGTACTGATGATTACGAGACTTTATATAAATCATTCAGATGGGATATCCCAGAGTATTTCAATATGGGAGAGGCTATTTCAAGAAATAAGACGGGTACTGCAATCATTTATAGAGATGACGAGGGTAACAAATCGGAATTGACATACAGTGAACTTGATAAACTTTCCAATCAAGTTGCTAACTTCTTAACAGAGTTAGGCGTAAAGAAGGGTGAACCAGTAGGTGTAATGATGGGTCCAAGACCAGAGACAGCCGCAGCAATAGTTGGTATATACAAAATGGGCGGAATAGCCTTATCAATGACACCGTTATTTGGTATTGATTCCGCAAATTATAGATTACAGCATAGTGGTGCCAAAGTCTTATTTACAGATAGGGAGGATATAATTAAGGAGCTTAAGGCTCAAACGATAATAGGTTTAACTAAGGGAAATTACACTTTCGGTGATATAAAAAGAGGAAGCTCACCAGCTTTCACCCCAGTAAGAACAAAGGCTAATGAACCTGCACATATGTTGTATACTTCTGGAACTACTGGATTACCTAAAGGTGTTTTGCTATCACATGCTGCAGTCTTAGCTCATATACCATGGTATCAGATAGTGTTTGATATTGCTCCTAAAGAAGGGGATGTGTTTTCTCAATTGGCTGATTGGGGATGGATAGCGGGAATATTAGATGTTGTAATGCCAAGTCTATATTTCGGAATGCCGATGGTGGCTTATAACAGAGGTGGAAGATTAGATGCTAGGAGAGTTATGGAGGTTTTAGAAGATACTAGAGCTACTTGTTTCTTTGCTCCTCCTACAGCCTTAAATATAATAATGAAGTCAGTTAATCCTAAAGATTATGATCTGAAGTTAAGGGTATTAGCTTCTGGTGGAAGCGCAGTTACATATGATTTAATAAAGTGGAGTAAGGAGGTATTAGGTGCCCCATTAAATGTTGGATATGGACAAACAGAGGCTAATGTATTAACTGGTACTAATAGTAAAATTATTCCCTACAAGATTTTAGAGGAAAAAGGTGGAGGTAATCTATTAGGTAAGCCAATTCCAGGTCACGTAGTGGAAATTGTTAACGAAAATCTAAGCGTCTTGCCTCCAAATCAAGTTGGAGAAATAGCTGTGAAATTACCTGATCCCATTGTTATGATTGAGTATTATAAGAATCCTGAGGCAACGGCTAAGAAAATTAGGGGAGGTTATTTGTTAACTGGTGATGTAGGGTGGAAGGATGAGTATGGGTATATATGGTTTAAGAGTAGAAGTGACTTTCTGATAAAGAGTAGTGGATATAGAATAGGGCCAGAGGAGATAGAGTTTGTAATTAATCAGCATCCCGCAGTATTAGAATCAGCAGTTATAGGTAAGGAGGATCCAGTTAGGGGTGAGATAATTAAGGCTTTTATAGTATTGAAACAAGGTTATGAACCGAGTGAAAAACTTAAGCAAGAGATTATAGACTTGGTTAAAACTAGATTAGCAACTTACGCATATCCTAAAGAGATAGAATTCGTAAAAGAGATACCAAAAACCGAGTCAGGGAAGATAAGGAGAGCTGAGTTAAAGAAGAAAATATGAAATAATGTCTTGGGGCAATTCAAGCGTCTTTTACGAATTGTATTTTATTCCATTCATTTTTTATTATCTAATGTAGAACTAATTGAGTGAAAACATCGATCTTAGAGATAATGACAAATATATGGATACTAGTGGAGGAGTTGATGGTCGGTCTGGATTTGTGTTGGTTGCATGCTATGACATCGTGTTTGACTCACTAAAAGTATTACCGAAAATAATAGATCCGTTTTTATCATCTAGTGCAGGTTAACTAATTACGACTCGCAAAGGAAACTTGAAAGGCCCCTCTCATTATGACCTACGATATAATTTTATGAAAAGGTATAAATTAAACTTCCAAGAATTCTGCTAGAATTAGTCTGAGGATTAGGAATGATCACATTACATAGATTCAGTATATGAGACATATATAATAATGATAATGATTGCATCATAAATAAAATAAAAACCTAATCATCGAAAAGCTAGCTAAAACATACGAGATAAGCATTATTCAGTCATTTGAACCAATTTTACACGAAACTAAATACAATAGAAACTACTCGTAAAAATAGCTATGTTACGGATCCCAATATTTCTCCCCTTTTTCTCTCAATTTTTCAGCAATCTCAAGTAATCTTCTATAACTTTTCTCCTTCATTATTTTGTACACTATGTGTTGATTTACCGTTGCGTAACCATGTATTACAATGTTTCTAAATGAAACGACTGAACTTAAAAATGAGTACTCCCCTTCAGTAATTAGGTTTAGCTCAAATAATTTTTTAATACTCTCTTTATAACTATCAGTCGTAATACCCATGTTAGACAAGATTCTTCTAACTAAATCTATGAAAGCTTGAGCTTGTACTTGAAGCAGATGCAACGTAGCATAATAGGTTATCCAGTCATCAAGACTTTTAATCTCATCAAGTTTAATCGTATAGTCCTTTATCATCTCAAGCAACTTGTCTAGTAATGTCACTATTCCTTCCACCTTCTCATGACTGCCAGCACTGCATTTTCAATTTCATTTAACTTTCTTGCATCAATTAAGAAATCCTCACAGATGTTTATTCTATTATTCATTTTAAACCATGCCTTATCATCTCTTAAATAAATTAATCGAGTGTTATTAAAGATTTCATGAATCAAGTAACAGCTCGTATCGTCAGTAATGATTACTAGATCAATAAGTTCAGTTCCTAAATAATCTTGTAAGTCATTTAGCAACCTTAAGTGGATATCTACGTTATATTCCTCAAATTCGACTGCAATGTCCACATCTCTTCCCTTTCCTATTTTAGCCAAAGAACCAAAGAGAATAGCATAAAGTACACCATATTTGTTCCAGGAAAATTGTTTTAGTTTATCGAGGACTTTGATATCCACTAATCTTATTTCGTAAAGAAGAATAAATAACGTTAACTTTCCCGTTCTTTATGTAAAATTACTGAAAGTAAGTGTAGGAAGCTTCATCCCATAAGGTTAAGAGAAACTGACCTTCTCTACGCCCTATAAAGGCGATTGTCCTCTTTCAGCAAACATTTGTTGAGGTTTTCAAGGTCAATGCTTATTTTAATCCCCTCTATTCATCGAGAAAATACGTTCTGATTCTAAAATTTACAAGTATCTACAAAAATATCCAAGATCAAAATAATTTACGTTAGGAAATAGCAGAATTTATTTATAAGAGTTGTGATTTAATAAATATATGGATAATGTTTTTAATTGTTTCTCTTTATTAGATATGCATGAAGTGGATACTAAGTTAAATCTTTAAACATCATGTGTATAGGGTATAATTTTTATATTTAAGTAAAAATTTTAAAAACAAAAGGAAGAAAATAGTTAAATTCTCTCTAAATTTAGAAGCGAACATTATAATCATTTTTCAACACTGTAGAGGACATATACGAGAAATCTTTATTATAATTTTAGGAATAGTAGATTATATGGACTTTAAAGAGTTGGAAGATATTGAGCACAAGATTGAAGAAAGAGAGGACTTCTCTGGAGAAAAAGTGAGACCTCTAATTATCTTCTTTCCAAAAAATGAAGAAGAAGTAGTTAGAATTGTGAAATTTGCAAGAAAAGTGAAGATACCAATTATACCATGGGGTTCTGGCACTAATCTAACTGGAGCTGCTTCATGCGATAAAAATTGTATACTAATAGACATGTCCAAAATGAATAAAATCTTAGAAATAAACGATGTTGATTGGTATGTGAGAGTTCAACCCGGTATCAAATTAATAGATCTGTTCGAAGAACTTGAAAAGAAAGGTTTTATGTTACCCCCAGATCCTGCAAGCTTTTTCCTATGCTCAGTAGGTGGTGCAGTTGCCGAATCCTCTGGAGGAATGAAAGGTGTAAGGCATGGTTCGTTTAGGGAATGGGTATTAGCCTTAAGAGTAGTATTACCAGATGGAGAGGTAATCAAAGTTGGCGAACCATTAAGGAAGAATAGGGCTGGTTATGATTTAGTCCACTTATTTGTTGGGAGCGAAGGAACTTTAGGAGTAATAACTGAAATATGGTTGAGAATAATTCCATTACCAAAGAGAAAAATGGTTATGATATCAGCACTATTAAAAGATTTCGAATCTGTCGGCGAGGTAATTGTGGGCTTGAGAAAGAACAGAATACTTCCAGAATTATCAGAATATGTAGATGCTGATGTAGTAAGAGCACTAAATAAACATCTTAACGCTAATCTTAAGGAGACTGAAGGTGGAATGTTATTGATTTCCATAGAGGAGGATATGGTTAATGATGTATTAAAAGTACTAGAGGGTAAGACAATCGACGTTAAAGTAGCAGAAGGTGAGGAGGCTGAAAAATTATATTCGCTAAGAGCACAGGCTGCCATAGCAGTTAAAGCTGAGTCGGGTAACGTATTTTACGCTGAGGACATAGTGGTACCAGTATCGAAGTTACCAGAGGCGATAAGGAGATTAAAGGAAATAGGGAGGAAATACAATACTAAATTTTACGTGATATCTCACATAGGAGATGGTAACTTGCATCCAAATATAATAATTGAGGATAAGGATACTAGAGAAAGGGCGTTTGAGGAAATAGCTAGAATGGCAATTGAATTGGGAGGTTCAGTTAGTGGTGAGCATGGAATAGGAGTTCAGAAGGCTAAGTTAATGGCGGAGCAGATAGCCAAACATAATGGTATTAGAGTACTCGATTTAATGTACCAGATAAAGAAATTAATAGATCCAGATGACATAATGAATCCCAATAAATATGTGGAATTAGCATATAAGTTTCTAAATAACTCAAGTAATTAATTTCCTATTTAAAGGGTCTCGGATATTGGAAATAAAGGATTTTTATGTAATTAAATAATTTCTTTATAGCACTTTTGCTCTATGGGTATTTATAAGCTATCTGGTTTTGAACGTTATTTTTACTCGATATGGAAAAAGTAACGCAGACCTTGAAAAGCCCACAAAGTATATAGCACTTTTCATAAAAAAGGCATTTACATGAAAGTGTTGGGCTTTCCACCTAGTCTCTGTGATTCATTCAAGTAAACATCCCTAGGATCTGCCAGATTCAGAGCTAGTTTGTAAGCTATACTATCCTCTCCAAATTTATCTTTGACTATTTCTAGATCAATTCTTCTCACTTCCCTTTCATCAGCGATACCAATTATGTGCAAATATTCGTGGAGGAGAATGACGTAAAGGTAATCGTATTCGTAACCCATGTTTTTAGCCCTCATGTACTGCTGATAGTTAACGTAAATTGTGTATTCATTAGCTCTAACATAAGCTAATACTTGCGGAGGCAGATAGTTCACGAATTCAATTGTCACATTAGGAATTTCTCTTCCTAACTTTCTCTTCAAATCTTCTCTTACGTCATTAAGTACTATATCTGATATCATGCCAAAGGATGGCATAAAGGAAATCTTCTCTCATAATTATTTAAACTTTCTCACACTCTCGCTTTCTCCCTCGAAGAGGAAAAAAGTAACGTGAAATGGATACATATAAATTATAAATAGCAGTTCTTCCATATTTCTAAATGATGCTTGAGGATTTAATTCAGCAACTCACGAGAGTTATTGAAAAATTGATTAAAGGGGAAGAGCTAACTGAGGATGAGAGGCTATTCGCTGTTGCCCTATTTGAGGCTGTTATCAATCACATGAAAGATTATGATAATTGCGTTAACAAGTTATCGGAAATCACTAAAAAAGCAAATGAGTGCGAGAATATGTTCAAAGAGGTAGATCAAAAATTCAAGGAATTGAAGGATTACGTTGATCAAAGTGAAAATAAAATAAGAGAAAAGCTTAGAGAATTAGATAACTTGATAAAAATACTTCAAGCTAATCCTCGCTTATTGCCTAAAAATTAAAATGCTTGACTTCTCCTCGCCCTTAAAAAGGCGAAGCTTTCTGCCCACATTTTTGTAATCTCCCTTTCCTGAATTCCTTACCCAATCCAAAACAGTATTAAAATCTAAATTTAGTTAAATTATAGTCCCTATCGCATATATTCACCCATGATGGCAAACCACAATAGATAGCAATTCTCACATTTATATTTACGTAAGTGACATTAAGAAATTGTTGGTTAAACAAGCTAGCATTAATAGAACTTTCCTGTTAGATTCCCTAAACCTTTTTACTATGCTTTGTGGGGTATTTTAAACCATCTTATTTTGTACGTTATTTTTACTATGAAGAGAATGTTAAAACTAACGTAAGTCTTGAAAAATCTCGCGAAATAATAAAAATATTTCTATTCCAAGTCTAATTTATCGTCTAGTCAACGTAAAAAGCGAAGGTCACGTAGATGCAATTAGCCACGGATCAACCGGAGTCACATTGAACTTCTTCTTTACGGCTTTTTCTAGAGCTATAAATACTGCAGGCAAGGCACCAGTAGTACCAGCCTCACCAACTCCTCTGCTCTTTGATAACAATTGAGAGGGGTATTCGATATAATATGGATACACTTTAAGCGGAGATTCTAACGCAGTAGGAACGCCACAATCAGCTATTGAAGAACACAGTGGAATTCCTCTTTCATCATATCTCATGGCTTCAATTATCACCTGCGAAGCACCTTGTAATACACCACCTATTATTTGTCCTTCAATTTCCTCTTTATTCATAACCCTTCCTACATCGTCTACTGCATAGTATTCGAGAACCTTAGCAAATCCAGTCTCCTTATCTACATCTACAACTGCTACGTGAGCGCCTGGTGCAAATATATCGTCCGCCTTATAAAATACCTCAGCTTCTACACCTTCATACTTAATCAGATCTTCCTCATTCAGAGAATTCTTATTTATCTTACTAAGCAATTCCCTAGAGGCTGCAATTACAGCAGAACCACCTATAGTACCAGCCCTAGATCCAAAACTTCCTATACCCTCTTTAACAGTCTCAGTTGTTCCGGTAACTATTTCTATTTTGTCCTCACTGATACCTAACACCTCAGATGCCAGCTTCTTAAAAGTACTCCCATATGCTTGCCCATGAGGCCCTATGCCTAAATAAATGTAAACCTTCCCATCCTTTATTTGAGCTCTAGCACCTTCACCTGGTGAAGTTCTAACAATCTCACTAAATATTACTATTGATATTCCTTTGTCTTTGTGGGTTTCTTTCGCTTTTCTGTAGTATTTTTCTGCTTCGTTAAGTACTTCATTGTATCCCGCTGGATCTATTTTCACTCCCAATGGCGTTACGTATCCGTTATCTCCTATTAGGTTCTTCCTCCTTATCTCAACTGGATCCATTCCCAATTCCTCAGCCAAATCCTCTATCAACGTCTCGTGAATTAGGGCTGCCTCAGGCCTACCAGCACCCCTATAGAATCCCATTGGAGGAGTGTTAGTGAAAACTGACATAGCTCTTATGGAGGCAAATTTCATTTTATATGGGCCATTAGATAGTCTGGAAACGAATAGGGAAGTAAAGAAGTTTATTCCGTAATCATAAGCTCCAATATTTGCTATTACACTGCCTTCAATTCCTAAGACTTCACCATCTTTGGTAGCGTAAAGTTTCATGTCTGAAACTTCTCCTCTTCCTAGTGATTGCGCGTTAACTAGCATTTCACTCCTAGTCTCTATCCACTTTACCGGTCTACCTAACTTTTTTGATGCTATTGCTGCAAGTACGTATTCTGGATATCCCCCACTCTTATTTCCGAAACCTCCTCCCACATTTGGTGCTGAGTAAACTCTGATTTTCTCTGGTGGTATGTTTAGTATTTCCCTCAAATCATTTCTAACGCCAAATGGTGCTTGTGTTGATACGTAAACGTTTAAAACATCGTTATCCCACCAACAAATGAACCCCTTAGGCTCCATGGGATTAGAGACTATTCTGTGTTGCTTAATTTTTCTCCTTACTACCACGTCAGCTTTACTCTTTAAAGATAAATTACCACCTTCAAGTAATTGATCAATAGAAATATTGCTCTTTAACCCTGGGTGAATTGGTTCAGCGTTTATTGCCTCTTCAGGGTCAACTATTGGTTTTAATTCCTCGTAATCTATGGAGACCTCCTCAGCTACGTCTTCAGTCTTATACCTATCCTCTACAACAAAGGCTAAAATTGGCTGACCAACAAAGTTAACCCTTCCATCAGCCAAAACCGGCATTCTAGCTACTTGAGCTGTCTTAGCTAAGTCCGGAAATAGCCTAGCCGGTATGTAGGCTTTTACGTCGTCCCATGTCAAAGAAAGTAATGCGCTTTCTGGCCTACTTATGCTCTTTATTATCCCTCTTGCTATCGGAGATCTAACTACGTGAAGGTAAACCACATTTTTAGGAGATATATCATCTATGTAAGTACCCTTTCCCGTTATAAGAGGCAAATGTTCTTGAATCATAAAAGTTAATAAGTGAACTAATTAATAAAATTAGGGCTTTATTCTTTCATGCCAATGGTCCAATTTTCACCATTCTTTGGAGCAACTCTATCATAAAATTTAGTCTTATCTTAATGTAACAGCAAGATAATTCACCCGTTTTTAAGGAAAGCAAGCCAGAAGGGGCTAAAGAATTAAAGTAATTGCACTTATTACGATAGCTATTGCACCTAGTGCAAAGTCTACAATATAAATATTTCTCTTTTTTGCAAATCTTAGCAAAACGTTTATAACTAAAACCCCAGAAATCAACGCTAACATAACTGCAGTTAGTATTCCCACTATACCTATCATGTTAATTACATAGGAAACGTTACTATGAGTAAATAGTAGAGTGGTTCCAACAGCGCCAAGGGCAGCGGGTATGTAAGCTAAATAGGAGTATCTAAATGCGTCTTCAGGCTTAACTCCTAAAAATAGCATTGAGGAAACAGTAATCCCAGATCTACTTACTCCGGGTAAAGCGGCTAGACCTTAAGCTATTCCAATTATTATCATGTGTTTTGTCTTCAATTCTTTAAATTCTCTTATTTTTGCCCTAGAGTACTTGATATATATTCCGTCAAGGATTAATGCGATCCCTAAAATTATCATCGGTATTGAAGAATTATATGCATTCTGTAGGAGGAGTTTGTCAGAAATAACGTATAGGGGAACTCCAATAAGTCCAGTCATCAATGTGACTATAACAAGAAAATATAGTAGTCTCCTTTCCTTGAATACTTTTACAACGTCACGACGAAAGTAAATCAGAGCAGAACCTATGGATCCCAATTCCATAAATAATCCAAAACTGTACGCTATTGCTATATTTAAACCTAATAAAAAGTGAGAAGCCAAAAGAACTTGAGTTTTACTGCTAATTGGTAGCCATTCGGAAATCCCTTGAATTATCCCTATTATTATCAATTTTATTATATTCATATAATATCACCACTTACTAATTCATAAGGAACTGGTTTTCTACCTAAAAGACCATAAGTGAGTGTCTTCGCTTTTGACAACGAAAACGAGGTGATTGTGCTTTTCATATGTCACTGTAATATATCTGAATATTAAGATTTATCTACTTAGAAAAAATATAACTATATTGACTATATAATCTCCATAAACATTTTATGTAATATGAATTTAGATTTATCATGTAACATTGCTCTTCTTCTTGATTAGAATTTTCCGCATATACCACTTTTACTATACTTATGTAGAAAAGAACTATGGAATATAACTAGTTGAAAAGCTATCGTGAAGTAGCAAAAGGGTAATAAGAATATTTTAAATTACTTTTTGTATCCAATAGAATCTTTTTACTTTATAAAGAGTAAAAACAATGTTCATTTCTCATTTCTTGATAAAACTAATTATATCTATAATTTCTAGGTTGTTATACGTACAGTCTTCTATACAATCTCCGCACCCAACACAATTTATCCTGTTACTGTACCCTTTCTTTAATATATCGTCACTTATTGGAATTTTTATAGGGCATGCCATGTCGCAAGCGTGAGTCTCACAATTTTCGCATACACTAACATCCTTAGCCCTTATCTTGAACAACACTTTATTAAATAACCCAGTAAAAGTGCCAAAACCACACCATCCTTGCCTAGCACAACTGTAAGCTCCAAAGAAAGGTGTTAAGAAATAAAATATCCACCATATATAGTTCACTGTAAACATTCCGTAGAAGTTTAGTGGGTCTAACGTTATCATACCAATCTTTATTGGTGCTAATAACTTCAGCTCAATCATTATATATGATAAAAAAGCTATGAGCATTATTGCTAAGAAAGTCCATCTGACGTATTCCCAGACTCTACTTGATCTTTTAGGTTTAAATTGATCATAGAATATGTTCGTCCACATGTGAGCTGACATGCAAACTGCATTACAATAAGCTCTCCTACCGAATAATATCGTAGCAACTATGACGGAAATTATGGAAATCGTAAATGATAAGAGGGTGACGCGAAAGATCATTCCACTCATTCCGAAAACGTAAATATTAGTATAATAAGGTATTAAGACTGTAAATATGGGTACGCCAAGAACAATTATTAAAGCCCAATTTTTTACGCTGAGGTTCTTAGCTTTTTTGTACCTCTCATAGACTAAGTAGCTCATCTCAATCCCCATCATAATTACATAAAACGGTTCCATAGTAGTCGCCATAAGGAACATGTAAGAAGTTAGAATAGCGTTAATTACCAAATCGTTAGTCGCATGAGTTGCCTCTATTCCCATCAATAAGGGATTTATGGGAAATAACCACCAAAAAGGGTTACTAGGTGGACTCCTCGTTGGAATTGCATTGACGAAAACGCTATTGGTTATGTTAAATCCAAATACGCTCTCGCCAAATCCCATGCTTAGCTCCGCTAAGTTAATCAGAACCAGAAAAATGAAGGGATATCTTAGCTTCATTTCAATTCTCTTATTTGGAAATTCGTATAGTACCGCAATAAAATACCACATCATCGATATAACTACAGATAAAGAGATCAGCCACATATCGTTAAATGACGCGAAGGTTAACAGTCCTAGCATCATAAGAAAATCGAAGAGGGCTAAAGACAACGCGATTAATTGTCCCTGAAATGTAACTCTCTTTATCTCAATTAAATACAACATGATGATATTAATTATCATTATTGCAGTTGAGACCAGAGAAGAAAAAAGCTGAACTAGTTTGGGAAACTCTATGAATAACGAGGGTAAAAAAGCCATTGAAATTGTGAACGTTGTTAATGCAAACTCTATGATGTTCTTGACTCTTGCTATAAATAAGAAGAATAGACCATCAATAATCATCATTATTCCAAATGCTACGTTAGATACTGAATCTATAAATGGATTGTATGAGTGTGGTCCGAAGGCTGATGAGTAGAGATATCCCATGGAAATCTCGTCAAAAACTATAACTCCACTAAGCAAAAGCGAGGATATGATGTCACTCTTTAATCTGACTATCATATTTTTAGTTATAGACGATAAGAAGAGAGGAACTGACGCAAATAATAAAAGTATTGGTTCGATGAATATTTCACCACGATGGAAGACGATATAACCCAACGCGATACTTTCAACTGCCATGTATAAGATTATTGAAGATAAAAATAGGACAACTCTTCGATTAACATATTCTTTTATTACAATATGACCTATAATCCAAAAATTGATAAACATCATTAATATTATATAAGTAACCACTAGGTAGGAGAGGAGAAAATTATTATCCATATGAATCATTTCAATCATAACAATATAAAATCTTCAATTATAACTACTTATTTGTATATAAATTGGTCTAATTTTATTTTTATAGTATAGATTCTCATAAAAGTACCTTGCAGAATTTCAAAACTTACGTTACTTTTTTAATTCTCTTTATAGCAATAACAACGTATTGAATTACAAATAGACGTCAAAGCGTACTGACGTTAGGAAAAACTCCTTTATTCGTTAGTTTGATTCTTCTTTGGTCTTTCAAATACCATCTCAGTTACCATTTTAATTCCTAATTCATTGGCCCTATCAACAGCGTCTTTATCCGTTGTAATTGCCAAGAACAACTTAATTGGTGGCTTTGATAAACCTAAGACTTCACTCACTACACTACATCTAGTATCGAACCATTCAACATCTTTAACTTCAGCGTTTGATTTAACCTCAATCATATATATCTTATCATCTTGAACTAAAATATCAATTTCATACCTTCTTCCCTTAAATCCATAAAGCCCTTTTTCATCCTTGAAACTAAACTTATTAACGTACTTATAGTCGAGACCCTCCTTCTTCAGAACTTCTCTTAAGAAATCAGTAATCAGATCTTCATAGAGAATACCCCACCTCTCACCCATAGAACCAAGAATTTTATTTATACGTTCTACCTCAGAGTCGACCTTCTTAGTAAATTGATTAACAGATTGGGCTAGTTCAGAAAGAGCTTGCTGTAGCACTTCTTGATTCTTAGTCAACTGGTCAACACGCTGAGCTAACTGATCCATCCTCTGTTGTAGTATTTCTTGATTCTTAGTCAATTGGTCAACACGCTGTGTCAACTGGTCCACATGCTGAGTCAACTGATCCACACGTTGCGCTAGTTGATCTAGTCTCTGTGTAAGTTGGTCAACGCGTTGTGTCAACTGGTCTAGTCTCTGTTGTAGCATTTCTTGATTCTTAGTCAACTGATCCACACGTTGCGTTAACTGATCTACATGCTGAGCTAACTGATCTAGTCTCTGCGTCAACTGGTCTAGTCTCTGTGTAAGTTGATCTACATGCTGAGCTAACTGGTCAACACGTTGAGCTAACTGATCCATCCTCTGTTGTAGTATTTCTTGATTCTTAGTCAATTGGTCAACACGCCGTGTCAACTGGTCCACATGCTGAGCTAACTGAGTTACTGTTTGCGTAAGTTCACTTATACTTTTAATTACATTCAGTCCTAGAAGATCCTCAATTTCTCTTTTAAACTCTTTATCCTCTTTAAGAAGCTTTAGAAGCTCCTCCCTTAATGTCATATTACATATTAACCCCCTAAAGCAAATAAATTTATATCTGAGACTGAGGAAAGCGATTGTAAAGCGAATTAAACGAAACTACTCCGGAGAAACGTCATCCTCCCAAAAGACTATAATCACACTCTGTTTTCAGAAAGTCTTTGCACCATACCAAGGCTTTTTATCATAACACCTTTACATAAAAAACACTAGTCTAAAGACCTTTGGGATTAGTCTCATTATTGTAAGCGCCTTGTAAATTTTACATTATTTTGAATAGTATTGCTAGTTTCAATACTTTACGATACAACTAGCTTGCAATTAACAGCTCCTCAAGAGCTCTAGAGTGGACCATCATTTTCAATTTTAAGCCTAGCACGGAACTAATCTTTTGAGCAGTTAGCTCTGAAGGAGGCATGTGATTACGTTTTGAGTAGCTAAGACTTAATTTTCACTTTTATTCATCTTAGTCTCTAAGAGGTTAAGCTTCCTACTCATGACTTTTGTAGATACACTAAGAAATTGAGCACTTTCTGCGTATTTATAAGCTATGTGATTTTAGACGTTCCTTTACTCGAGAAGAATACGGGAAAAAGTAACGCAGATTGAAAAACCCCATAAAGTTTAGTATAAATCTGCAGTTTAGAGAGAAGAATTATCCACTCATTATCCATCTCATCAACCCTTCATCTTCCTCGATCTTCCCATAAAGGGTTAAAATACTGGCTGGAATCTCAATTTCCTTAATTGTAACGCTTTTCTTTATAACAAACTTAAATCCTCTTATACCCATTTCCAATTTTATGAGACTGTGAGCTGAGTGTAAACCAAATATGGAGCCTTTTCTTTCTCTATCCATGAAGCTGAAGATGAACTTTCTACCCTTTACTTTTCTTATAGCTGATACAATTTCATCATAAATTTTATTATGGTGATAGGGATCAATAATTATCAGATCGTTATCACGCATGCTTTCAATAGTTGGTGGAACATCTTCAGCTTTAAATGCTCTTCTCAAATAAACCTCATTGTGATTATTGAATATATCTTGAAATCTACCTATCAAGTAAGGATCAAGCCCACCTCTTTCAGAGACTAGAACAACGTAAATTGGTGCTGAAAGAGCTGCGACTCTGTGGTAAAAAATCCGTAATAAACGCTCATCATTAGAATAGAACTCAACGACTTCATCTTTGGAAATTATCCTATCTAAAAGTGCAAATCCGGTTCTCAGCATGATATCATCTCCAAAACGTCATTGTAAACTCTCTTTAAGTACTCCTTATAGTAAAGGATACTCCTTCCAGAATACCCTTTTCTGGCATCATAAAATCCCTTCAAACCTCTAACGTATGGTATATGTTTAATCCAGATAACGTAATCTTTTGGCTCTCCGTTAATTACTCTTCTCTCGTATGCAAGGTATAGATCCTTAATTTTATTCTTCATTCTTTTAACATCATCACAGCTTTTAGCTTCTAACAGAACGGATAAAGTGTCGTTTAGAAAGTCCTTTACTATGTTGGGCATATTACTTTTTATAAATCCCTTAGCAATAATATCTCCCTCTTCAGAATTTCCAATATACCTCATGGGATAAGGGGTGCCATTCCTTGTTGAGGTAAATATAACCCAATTAATTCGCTTATATTCTAACCTGAGACCAATTTCCTTCTCCACAGCGTCTACGAGTTTCTTCACGTTATCGCCTTTAACTATTAAAGAGTCTATAATTCCATGAAGGACTTCAAAACCCAATTTCTCAGCTAAGTCAATGGTTTTCCTTAAGGTCTTCCTCGCAAAGTAAGTTACCATTTCATATGCTTCAATCTTTCCAAACCTGGAGTTCCTATAACCCAAATAACCAAAGGAGGCAACTAAAATCCACTTTATTGCCTCAGCTCTCTCTTTGTCAATCTCCTTTAGCTCCTCCTTTCTCTTAACTAACCATTCAAGAGCCACTGGTACAATTCCTCTTTCCTTAAGGCAAATGGAGTGTAACTCAGTCTTTATATCATCACATGAGTTAACAGTTTCTGCAGATATGTTATATTTTATTATTAGGGATGGGTACATTGACTTAAAGTCAATTTGATAAACGTTATCGAAACACCCTATTTTTGGAAAAATAACTAAACCTCCCTTATCAGCTATCATTATATCTTCCAGTCTTCTAAGCTTTTCAACTCTTGGAACAATATTTGGTATAATTACTTTCCTTTTTAATGCTACCCAAGCTTCATTAGTGGTCAAGGCTTTACCTATAGTTGCATACGCTATCTCATGTATGGGAGTTCTCGTTACATAAGACCATTCTATTAGCCCTTTTAAAGAGACTGGTGAGCGTTTAAGGTCTCCTCTAATTTTAACTTGAGCCTTTACGTTATTACAGGGAAAGCCGTAACATTCCGCAACGTCAGCTTCAATGGAAGGTAAGAAATTGTAGTACCTTTCTACGTTTCCGTTTACTTCAACCTCGTAACAGTTATCACATCCATCATACCAGTGAAGGAACCTAACTGTGACAATTTTAATTTTAGGAAATTCATAGGAGTCCTTATCATCGTAAATCCTCCTAAATGGTCTTATTCCTAGCCTATATAAAGTCTGAGATAAAACTGTAGGTATCTCGTTTACCACTTTCAACCTTTTTCTGATGTAATGATAAGCGTCGAGACTTTCAACCTCAAAGCGATAAAGTGTAAGTTCCTTTCCTTCTATAGTCCTCCATTTCTCCTCTTCGTAGTATTTAACCTCTGGATGTTGTAAAACAATATCTGGATTATCTGTTATAACGTAAACTGGGAAGGTAGTCTTTATCACTTTTTCCTTGAAGTCATTTAGAAGAATTTTCACTCCTCCTTTAACTGGAATTGCGTCAAGAACGTATTCTTCCATTTCTCACAGTCCTCCGCTAGACTGAGAAGCATAGAGAGGAAAACTAGATTATAGGGATCCATGAGTTCATCATAAGATGCACTTTGTAAATATCTAACCTTCTCCTTAGCTTTCTCTATCAACCTTTCCAGTTCATGAGAGTGTAAACGTAGAGCGATCCTCTTTAACGTTTCTATTTCTTGATCAACCGCTTTCGTGAATGATGGTTGAGTTCTCCCCACATTATAATCTTAGTTAATAAGTGGAATTAAGGCATTAAGAGAGAACACTGTAAGTATTAATTTAAACATTAGGATGTAAATATAATGTAAATAATACCCTAAACAAAGTATGACTAAATGTGGTAAAAGTGAAGTTAACTTTCGGTAAAGTCTTCCTTCCTTATTTAGAGAATGTTAGGACTAGACTTTATAATAAATAAAAAATATAACATAATTTCTATTATTAATACTGATAAAACATAAATTTAGATAAGGTATAATGATTGGAACTTAGTTGTAAGCAAGGATAGTATAAGGAAAATAACTTTATTTAAACTATTAAAGATAGAATGTAACTAACTCTATTGCATAACCCCCTTTCCTATTACAAAAATTGCGGACAGAAAGCTTCACCTTTTTAAGGGCGTGGAGGAAGTCAGTAAACTATGAGCTTTCATTGAGTATCGAAAACGTTACTAGAGATACGGGATTATAGTTAATTTTCAGAGATTTCGACAATGTGCTTAAGCTTTCTTGTTCTTAGTGCAAGTATGTTTATAAAGAAAAACATTTTACTTCTAGGGGTAGAAGTTACTTCTAGGGGTAGAAGTTGCTCTTCGATCCAGTACCGAAAACTAATAGGAGAGACTTCTTCGATAGAGAAAGAGAAATAGATCAATTAAAGGAATTAAGAACTCCCATAGTTTTAGTATTAGGGCTTAGGAGAACTGGAAAGTCTTCTTTAATAAAAATTGCAACAAATGAGCTTAATAAAGAAAAAGACGCACTTATCCTTTATATAGATTTGAGGAAATTTGAAGAAAAGAACTACGTTTCTTATCGTGATTTCCTCCTTCAATTGCAGAACGAGATAAATAAGATGAGTAAAAAGTATCATTATATAATGGATATACTGAGAAGAATTCAAGGAGTTTCAATTGTAGGAACTGAAATAAAATTTAGTTGGAGTAAAGAAAATAGAGTCTCCTTTCATTCCTTACTTGACGTTCTTGAAGAAGGAAGTGATAGAGAAGTGATAATTGTCTTAGATGAAGCGCAAGAGCTAGTTAAAATGAGGGGAATAAACATTTTACCAACCTTAGCTTACGCATACGATAATCTGAAGAAAGTTAAGTTCGTAATTAGCGGATCAGAGATGGGGTTACTTTATGAATTTCTGAAGGTAAATACTCCAGATAGTCCCCTTTACGGTAGAGCGATCTCTACTGTAGAATTAAGACCTTTCAATAAAGAGGAAGCGGTACTATTTTTAAATCAAGGTTTTAAGGAAGTTAACGTTACTTTCAATAAAGAGGAGGAGACTTACGAGAGACTTGGAGGAATTCCAGGCTGGCTTACATATTTTGGATTTAGTTATTTGGAAAGTAGAGACTATGAAGCTAGTTTAAAGAAGACGTTGGATCACGCTAGGGAGTTAATAAAAAAGGAATTTGAGAATTTTCTCCTTCCTAGATATATAGCAAAAAAGAGATATTATCTGATAATGAAGGTGCTAAGCAAATGTGGAAGATGGAGTGATGTCAAAAGAACGTTAGAAGCCGAAGAGGGAATAGAAATTAGTGATTCTGAGATTTATAATTATTTAACACAATTAATGATACATTCATGGATTGTGAAAAAGAACGAAACATATTGTCCAGCTGAACCGTTAATAGGATATGCATTTACGTAAAAACGTAGCAAAGTCTCGAGACATTAACGATTAGCCTAGGATCTCGTAATCTAGCACTAATAACGAGTTTGAAAGCTAAAAGATACTTTCAATTAAATAGAATGATTAAATGCTTTATGAATATTTGTAGGCATTACATGCTATGCCTCTAACAATCAAACTGTTGAATAACCGTAGGAGGAAACTATCTGGAATGGAATGCTCTTTCTACTATAAAGAGAATGTGAAAATTGACGTAAGTTTTGAAAAATCCCACAAAACACTGATTAAACTAATTTAGTTGTTGCTTAAAACGATCATATTTCTAGAGTACCTAGAATCAAGAAAATGAACCATAACGAAGTTGCAGAAACCACTATTGCTAAAGAAAGGTAGTACAGTAATGACATGAAAACCAAATGAACAATTCTAGTTATGATAAATGTATCAGTGGAGAAGACCGCCTGCGGAAATACAGTTGACCACGAAGATGGGTTATAGTATAAATCCTTCCTTTCACTCTTCACGATCTTTATAATACTAATTAACATCACAACTGGTAAAAGTGAGAATGCAAGTATCCAGAAGAATAAGGCTAGGACATGAAAAAAGTGGAGAAACGAGCCAGTTCTGATAAACGCTACTGAGATTAATGCTGATAATCCCATTTGGATCCACACTGATCCATCAATGAGTTTAAGTTTATCTTTTACTTCCAAAATTCTTTTTACCATAGCTACGGAAACGTAAAAATACGCACAAACTCCCATGACTATAAAGCCAATGATGAGGAATCTGACCAAACCTATGGGATCTAAACCAATAGATATTAGAACGGAAGCAACTCCCATGAGATGATATTTAAATGAGATACGAGAAGGAAGAAACGCCATTTCCCTTATAGTGAAGAATAATATTATGAGGTAAAAGATAGATAAGATTGCTAAAGGAACATTCAGATCCATATTGTAGTCTAATCTGAATCTAATCATAGTTAAAGCTACTCCAGAAATCAAGGCCATATAATCCACCTTGTTGTAGCTATACCAAATTTTTCTTTTAGCTAAAATAACGTTTAGAAGTAGAAATACAGTTAAAGTTGTTAGAGTGACCAGACCGATTATCATTGAAATTTCAGAGAGTACTAACAACCCACCATAATATGTGGAAATCGAGATGCCCATAATTGACATAAGGATTGTGAAAGATAACGGCTGTCCAAAAATATTAATCAATGCTTTAAAACGACCATATGACACATCATTAAATATCCCATGAGACACTTTTAAGTTTAGTGCGATACGAGTATTAACACCACCCCAACCTGACTCCTACGAATTCACAACGTGAATTAGTTCAGAGGCGACCGCATGTAGTACCTCTACATCTCATGATAACTCTTAACAACAGTCTCAATCAAAAGAAAGCGGTGATAAATTTAGCTCCTAAAAACGCTATTATTTTCCACTATATATATTTGCCAAGAGTATAAATTATAACCCACATTTACATTGCCCTGCGTGGTATTAGTGAATTCCATTCCTACCTGTATTGCATCTAAATAATATTCGTTTGGATTATATATGTTAACGCCAGCCTTCTCTAAGAAGGGGTTCATGTTTGTCAATACGTAAGCTATTGGCACTCCTATCTCTCCTTGCAACTTTTTGGGGGATAAGAAATATATTCCAGTCCATCCATTTGCCGAACCAGTTCTTGGTAAAACGTAAACTTCCCACGTTAAGTTCTCAATAGTTCCATTCACTAAAGTTGGAATTGATATATTCCCAGTGTAAATAAAGTAGGGAACTCCAGTTAGATTCTTAGTCCAATACATCCATATCATCACCTCGAAATCTCCATATTGCAATGAAGTTATATTCGGATTTTGTGAAAGCCATATATCATAAGAGAAATCAATAATCCTTCCAGTGATGTTGTATACTGAGAAGTTTAAAACGGAATAGAAATTCGGTAATTTAGAAATTATCATGGGTAATGGTAATTGCTCCAGCTGTTTAGTGTGATAATAGAAAGGAAACCACAATTCTTGTCCATACATTAAGCCCGGATAGCCATCCACATCATTGGAACTTATTTTCTGAATATTAGTTAAATTTATTGCAACATGCAACATATTATGGTAAAAGCTCATGTTCACGTTTCCCAAAGCATACCCAATATTCCACAAAAACGGTGAAGCCATTAAAGTTGCGTTACTAGACGAGTTTATCAAGGCTAAGGCGTATGCTGTATTACTGGAGTAATTTGCTATTAGGTTAAATCTTGAATTTGGCCCTGGAAATAAGGTATAAATTTGGTAATTGTTGTTATATTCCTTTTTGTGAATAATAGAAGATGATCCTCCCCCATGGTAGAGAACTGCAAACAGACTGGAGATAACTATTACAATCACTATAACTATAAGGATGATCCTCCTATTCATAATTGTGGTTATTTAACAACATATTTAAGATTTATGCAGAGTTTTAGGGAAAAAGCAAAGATTATGAGATATTTACATGATATATAATAATAGGAATATTTGTTCTTATTATTGTTTATTTTTCGATATTCCAAATATACACCATACAATTGTAAGATCTTTAACCGAAGGTCAACGTTTTTTCCAATGGCTTATTAGGTTTAGAATTTACGTCAATTCTATCCACGGTAATAACAGCTTATTATGATAATAAACTATTGTTTAAAAATATCCTACAATGCAGTGTTGTGAGTATACAAACCACAACTGCTTATATAACTAAGAAATAAGATGTTAAGATTATGAAAGTTACACTTGAAAAAAGAGGAAACGTTTGTTGGATAATTTTCAATAGACCGGAGAAGTTAAACGCTCTTGATAAGGAATCCTGGAGTCTCTTAGCCAGAAATTTAAGAATATGCGATAACGATTCATCGGTTTCTGCTATTGTATTAACTGGAAATGGTAGAGCTTTCTCCGCGGGTGATGACATCAATGCCATGTTTGAGCTAAAAAACGGTGATGAGGCATTAGAGTTCTTTACAACGTTATATTTAGCAGTTGAGGGTTTAGTGGAGCTAAGGAAGCCATTAGTCTGCGCAGTTAACGGTCTAGCTTATGGTGGAGGATGTGAAATACTTCTTTTCTGTGACGTAGTAATTTCAGCTAATGACGCTAAGTTTTCAATTCCAGAAGGAAAGTTGGGATTAATACCCCCTATGGCAATCTCCGTAGGATATTCTATGCTGGGAAGAGCTATAGCTAGGTTAGCATTAACTGGGGATTCCATAACTGCGGAAGAAGCTAGGAACATAGGATTAGTAGATATAGTGGTACCAAAGGATTACCTTTATCAAGAGGTAGAAAGACAATTAGAGAAGATCTCGAGCATAGATGAAAATTCCATTAGGACAATTAAGAATTGGCTAAGGATAGAGAAGGAGAAAATAAGAAGAGCTGTAATGGAGTTAGCTTTGATGTCATTAAGCGAATCGGCTAAGAAAAGAATGGAAGAGTTTATCAATAGAAAAAGGAAAGAGGGAGTTTAGGTCTCATTAAATCTCATATACTTTGTATTCAACTTGAAGTTCATCGAAGTCATATTACCCAATCATAACATTAGCGGGAAACCCCACTCATGGTGAGAGAACTGGACATTTCGAATTCCATTCTCCGCTACTATTAGGGAATTTACTATTCACGTCTAAGGTAGGTTATAAAGATAAATTGGACTCAAAGTATTCAAATTCTACGCTTTTACGAAAACTGTTTTCAACTGTATGATTATTATTCACTATTTTATCGTCTATATATCTTTTTTTATCATAATACACTAGCTAATTATTGATAGTCTTTAAACAAAAAGTATGCTAATAATGTTTAATAATGGGTTCAAACATAATTATATATTGTGAAGGGGTTTTGAGAGCAGTAAGATTAGTAGAAGTTGGAAAACCCCTTAAACTGCAAGATATAGATGTTCCAAAACCTAAGGGAACACAAGTTCTAGTTAAAGTTGAAGCTGCAGGTGTTTGTCATTCTGATGTACATATGAGACAAGGAAGATTTGGAAACTTAAGAGTAGTAGAGGACTTAGGAGTGAAGTTACCTGTTACTTTGGGGCATGAAATTGCCGGTAAGATAGTAGAGATGGGTGATGAGGTTACAGGATACTCTAAGGGCGACACAGTTGCAGTTAATCCATGGCAAGGCGAGGGAAATTGTTATTATTGCAGAATTGGAGAAGAACACCTATGCGATATGCCGAGATGGTTAGGAATAAATTACGATGGAGCTTATGCAGAATACGTCCTAGTGCCACACTATAAATATATGTATAAATTAAAGAGATTAAACGCTATAGAGGCTTCACCGCTGACTTGCTCAGGGATAACGACTTATAGGGCAGTTAGGAAAGCTTCCCTAGATCCTAGTAAGACACTAGTTGTAATAGGTGCAGGTGGAGGTTTAGGAACAATGGCAGTACAGATTGCAAAGGCGGTTAGTGGAGCAACTGTGATAGGCGTAGACGTTAGGGATGAGGCAATTGAGGCCGCTAAGAAGGCTGGAGCGGATTACGTTATAAATGCTTCATCTCAAGATCCATTAATTGAGATAAGGAAGATAACTGAAGGAAAAGGAGCAGATGCAGTAATTGATTTGAACAATTCTGAAAAAACTCTCTCATTATATCCCAAGGTATTAGCAAAACAAGGTAAATACGTAATGGTGGGATTATTTGGTGCGGATTTACATTATCATGCACCTCTAATTACGTTAGGAGAAGTTCAATTTGTAGGTAGTTTAGTCGGTAATCAGGCTGATTTCCTCGGAATAATGAAACTGGCTGAGATGGGTAAGGTTAAACCAATGGTGACTAAAACTATGAAGTTGGAAGACGCTAATGAAGCTATAGATAACTTAGAGAACTTTAGAGCTGTTGGAAGGCAAGTATTAATACCGTGAGATTTAATTTTTCCTAATAAAGTGAAAGATTTTTTCTAACCAGTTTCAGAATATAGATAATTCCTTATGTACTATTCGTAGGCTGAGCGTAACCTTTTAGGAAGGTTTCGATGTGGATAACTGGGAAAAATTTTCAGAGTTATGATGAGAAACAATTTTAGGTGCTCTATTAATTGTCATGGAGAGTTCCTACTCTCTAGCTAGCTTAAATGGGGATACTGAATCACCGTATTTGTTAATGTATTCCATAATTCTTCTCCTCTGCATTTCTAACTCATTGATAACTTCCTCTGGGATGTCGTTGAACTTAAGATATATTCCCATAATACGTTCAGTCTTCTCTAAATATTTCTTCAATTTTATGGTGAATTGTTTCTCATAGTCCTCCTTACTATATTCTTTGCCTAGTACTTTTCTAAATAGGATTTGAAGATCTTCGTAATACGGTATTAAACCAATTGGCGTATATAACGCGTTAACTCTTTCCTCAACTCTTTTTACAGCCCAACTAACCCATACTCTTTTGTCCTCCTTGGAATTTAAGAACCTATTACCATCTTTTAGGAAATAGTTAAAGCCAAATATCTTAGGCGTTTTCTTCAGCTTCTTACCAAATTCCATGTAATTACGTAGATAAACGCTCAATGAAACTGGCATGAAGTCCAATATGGCCATTGGATTAAACTCCAATTCGTCAGCCTTACCAATAACTGCGGAAGTTCTAGCGGATTCCATCGAGGCTCCAATAGTCACTACTCCATGAGACCATGAGAAAGCTTCAGTGACTGGAATTAGTGTATTATAATCTCTTACACCATATATTATACCTTCAATTATAACTCCTTCTGGATTATTCCAGTTTCCATCTAAATTCCTAAAAGAGGTTAGTGGGACAGTGAATCTAGCATTGGGATGTGAAGCAGGCTTTCCACTTTCCTTAGTCCATTGTCCCTCATAGTTGTAACCTTTCTCTGGTTTTGGTAAATCACTTCCTTCCCAGTAAACATCTCCATCACTGGTCATTAACACGTTGGAAAATATGACTTCTCCGGGTTTATGAAGTACTTCCCATATTATTGGATCATCTTTAGCGTTTATTCCTTGTATTATACCGAATACTCCAACTTCAGGATTTACGGCTTTAGCTAAACCATCAAATTCCCTTATGAAAGCCAAATCGTCACTTATCAGCTTACCTATCATTGACGTAGAAGTCTTACCACTTCCCGAAGGGAATGATGCTGTGAAATAATGAGTACCATTCTCTCCGTCAAATCCAATAATTGCCATATGCTCAGACAGCCAACCCTCCTTAACAGCTTTCGTTACAGTTAGTCTTAATGCTAATTTCTTTAATCCAACACTATTTCCTGCATACGTAGTGTTTACGCTATAAACAGTATTGTCTTCTAGGTCAATCATGATCCTCCTTTTCTTTATGTCCAATTCTCCTTTGGAATGGACAAATTTCAAGAACGGTTTATTTCCTGCAAAATCCTCAAACGCGTTTCTATATAAGATATTTTCACTATGAATAACGTAGGGAGAGTCAGTAATTTGTAAGGCTAAGAGCTGAAAAGGAGAGTTTCTTGGGCCTAAAGAGTAAAATCCCACATACATTTCTCTGCCTTTCATCACACCTTTAAGAAGTGATAGAACCTCCCTTAAGCCTTCTTCCCTAGGTTTAGTGTTAACATAGGGTATTTTAGTGTTGGAGAGTATGAACGTATCTTCTCTAGCCCTAGCCTGATCCAAAGGATGATCAAAATGGATCGTATGTCCGGGCATCTTTAATTTAATTTCCTCACCAGCCTCTAAGGCCTTTTTACGCACGTACTCTTTATCCTGCTCACTACCTGTAAGTACATAAACGCTATCTGGTTCACATAAAGCGATAATGTTATCTAAAAATTCCATAAGATAAGAATTGTTAAGGGATTCTAATTTTCTAGCCATATCTTTCTGAACTGTACGATTTAAAAAGCTTAAATTTTGGCCCATGCTATATTAAGCGTTTAAAAAATATAAATAATTTCCTTTTAACATGTTATCATCAACTATTTATTTGCTAGAATGTAAAATTGCCTTAGAAAGTTTTGATTTTATTAAATTTATTGATTAAATAAATTGATATGAACTTCTAGAAACTCTAAAGATCCAAGATGAAAACATATAACTAGTTTCTCCATTTCCCTTACCGTGAATATCACATATAACTATGCAACCGTAAACTAAGAAAGCAACACCAATAGAATACTTTATTACCTAAAATAAGTAAGTGAACTACTTAATATAACCGTAGTCCTTCATTAGCCTATCCATGGAACAATAGCTAGGGAAACTTTGATATGCGTTATATCCCACTCTGTGATACTCATTTAACGCTTGTTTAACCTTTCTCAAGAACTCTTCGTACTCTTTATTGTTGTCATATAAATTAATTGGTAAAGTCTTATCCACATCTTCTCCATACAACCACCCATTATAACCGTCTCTTATAATTTCTGGAACCGCTCCATCTCTGGAAGCCACTGAGGGGACCCCATTAATTCCCGCTTTCATAAAACTAGTACCGCTGGCTTCCCAACCAGAAAATGGAGTAAACGTCCATATATCGCTAGACCAAATAGCCAACTTCATCAAATTAACGTCAACGCCCGGAATATAAATTACGTTACTTTTGTGGGTAGCTAATTCCTTAAATTTCCTCTCAATCTCTACTGCTGAATACTCCATGGGATGCGCAATACCGCCAATTATGAAAATAACGTCGTCTTTCATATCATCGATTAACCTTAAAATGAAATCTGGCCTCTTATACATTGTAATTCTCCTCACCCATGAGATAACTGGTTTAATTGCCTCTTTACCCAATTTCTTGATACTTTCCTTCTTTACTTCCTCCTTTTTCTTTACGAAATCATCGAAATCCTTTACATCATTAAGCAGTGGATTTCTCCACCGCGGGATTTCTATCGCATTTGTAATAGCCCTAATTTTATGCATATGCTGAGGAAATGTTCTTTGGACGTGTTTGAGCATTTTCCTTGAAACTACAATTCCTTCTATCGATGAGGAAAGAGCAATATCAGTCATGACTACTCTGTCGAGAGGAAATTCATAACCTAACTCACTCTTAAATAAATTGGACGAAAAAGTGGGATGTCCCCATGGTGCAGGTGTGTGTATGATGATCCTGTATCTGGGGAAATAGTGTAAAAGAGGTAAAAATGCAGGGCAAGATTCTTGCATATCAACGTATCTTACATTATCCCATCCAACTTTTTCTATATACTTTTCTGAAACCTTCGCAAGTAAAAGGCATTTGTAGAATTTCTCCTCCTCGCTATTTTCCACGTAAAGTACATCATTTAACCTTGAAAGTTCCGGGGAAATAACGTTTGCAAATACTACCTTAGCTTTATTTAGCGTATATGCTAGATATTCAATCTTCACATTCTGGCCTTTAATCGAAATCTCTGCTTCCCATTCCTTCACTAACTTTGAAAGTAACTCTTTTTGTTTTTCCTCTCCATTAACGTATCCTTTCCTATAAAATAGAGTAATGACAGTGTAGTCTATACCTAATCTAGATGCAGCGTAAAATTTGTCTCCCTCTAAGACACCTAAACCACCTGCGAAATTTTGACCGAAATCCAGTCCAATTTCTGCTGTGACGCTTATTATCATATCTTTCTTTCTACTTCATGACAAACTGTTAAAAAACTTATTTCCAAGTTACCAATAACAACAGTTTCTCTCAATTTTACAGAGTATTTGTAAACTCTCTAGTTTATCATGTTATCGTTGCTATGAAGAGAATAGTAATGTAAGTCTTAGGAAATCAACACAAAGGATTGATCTTTGTAAATTCCCTTTGGAGATTCGTATAATAAAATTACGTTAATTTGGAATAAGGTAGTCTTCACGCAATGAAGTTTGATAAAAGTTTTATTACGGAAAAAGATATATCTATATTAATGAGGAAAGACTTTTTTAAATATTTGATAGTTCTTGCCTCAATTTCAATTTTGACAATGTATGTGGAAATGGTAGTCTTACCCTCATTGCCAAAAATAGAGAATCAGTTTAACGTAAACGAATCTGAAGGTTCTTGGATTTTATCATCAGAAACTTTGGCCGGAATGGGATTAGCCCCATTTATTGGTAGACTCGCGGACAGTCACGGAAGAAAGAAAGTCCTAATAACGATCTTGTGTATATACACATTAAGCGTTGCATTAACTGCGTGGTCACCTAACTTCGTGATCCTTTTACTTTCTAGATCTATTCAAGGTATAGGATTAAGTATAAATCCACTTGCCTATACTATATTGAGAGAAAGATTATCAAATAGGGAGTTACCAGTAGCTCAAGGTATAATAGCTTCTACATTTGCTGTAGGTGCAGCTATTTCAATACCCATAGGGAGTTACATAGCTCAATATTACACTTGGCAAGTCGCCTACGAAACAGCCATTCCCTTATTGATAATTATTCTCATAATAGCTAATAAACTGTTACCACAATCAACGATTAAGAATGAACAAAAAATAGATGTAAAAGGAGTTATATTTCTTTCCTTATCCTTTATAATCATAGGCACTTCAATAACTGAAGCCCCTAATTGGGGATGGACTTCAGCTGAATTCTTAACGATGTTATCAATAGGGTTAATTCTTCTTTATACGTTTATAGTTCACGTTTCTAAAGCCGAAAATCCTCTCATAGATCCCTCAGACTTTAAGAATCCTAATATAGCAGTTCCCCTTTTGTCATCTTTTGCTACAGGTTTCGGGTTGTTCTTGACTTTTCAATCCCTAGTCTTCATGCTGGAATTACCTAAACCAGTTGGGTATGGAATGACAATTTTTGAAGCTGGAGTAACTATGGCACCAATTTCCCTAATTTTACTAATAGCAGGCCCATTATTCGGCTCAATGGTGAATAGGGTAGGGTATAAGAGGATTATTATTACATCTTCCTCGCTTTCAGTTCTCATGTTAATATTACTTTCAATTATAATAGGATATAATATAAGCATACCTCAGCTTCTCTTTATCTTAATGTTAGTCCTATTCTTCGTTTCCGGGATGAACGTCACACGTATAACCTTATTACTCTCATCTACTTCTAGAAGGCGCATGGCAACAATTACTGGAACTAATACAGCAATGAGATTAATGGGGAACACATTAGGTCCAGTCGTTGCAGGATCCTTAGAGTCTACATTTAAGCAACCACTATTATTGTTCATTTACGAGAACATTCCCATTTTCACTTTCATTCCATCAAAATTAGCCTTTCAGTACTCATTCTTGATTTCATCAATGATTATAGTGAGTGTAATTATCATGGCAACTAAAATAAAAGAGACTCCCAGTAGCATTCAAACCAACGAGTAATTTCATTTCGAATTTAGTCCAATTGCCCAACTCTCCTGAAATTTACGATCCTTTCTACATTCTCTAACATAAGATTTATTACCTAGCACTGTGTAGACACTACATGCTGTCGCCTCTGAACTAATTCACGCTATGAATTCGTAAGAGTTAGTCTTCATGTTAAAATACGATGTTTTATGAGGACCTTACAAAGCTCATCTATGAGGGAAAATCATTGGACTTATCAAGGTTATTATGATATAAATTTTTTAATGAACAATGAAATTATCAGAAATTTATTTTAAAAGAGATCTCACTACTTTGAAAAGAGATAACAAGAGTGTGTTTAACCTTATATTTAATTTGTGGTATTTTTTAAGCTCTACGTTACTCTTTCATATTCTCTTAATAGTAAAAAGAGCGTTCCAAATCAGATAATTTACAAATGCACCACAAAGCATATTTAATCTATAAATATTAGCATTAGTAAACAATAAATTGTAATTATTAAATATAGGAAAATTTTCAAATGTATGGTATTTTATGAATGAGTACAGTGCATTATATCATAAGCACGTAATTTTTAAATAAAAATTAGCTTAACATGTGTTCGCGTTTATAACAGATAAAATGAATTTATTCTAACCGGTAGTCAGCAACTTTAAATAGAGTTAAAAAATACTTAACACAAATTTATATTCAATGTTGGGAGGTAGTAGCATATGTTTAGAACAGAAATTGACGTCCCATTGCCTAAGTCACTAATTTTAGATTTCGTAAGGGATCCTTTTATCGTGGGTGGAGTATTTGGCCACGTTGCAGTGCTACAAGTTAAGGATAAAGTTAAAGGGGATTTTGTCACTCCAGAATACCTTCAACAACCATTAAATGAGTTTAGAGTTGCATACATCTATGGCGTACCCCCTGACTATAAGGTTTTTCCAGGGATATTTAAGGGACCAGAGATTCTCGTTGATGAAATAAGATATACTGGCAGTACTGATGATGGTAAAATGAGCTTCAAACTGTCATTTATTCTAAAAAGCGCAGGTTCAAGTACAAGATTATACATGAGTTCTGAATTTGAATTTAAAGAGTCATTCTTACAAAAATTACTAGGAAGAAGTAGCTTTGATTTGGCCAAGCACATTATTGAAGGACATTTCATACCGTATATTAAGTTCTATCTTAATTCTCACGTACCTAAAGAGGTAAAGGTCGGTAAAAGAGTTCTTCTTGAGGAAGAGGGAGATATGAATTATATAATTGCTAAATTTAAGGAAATTGTAAAGAATACTAACACAGGCATAATAGAAATAAATAATGAGGATTTAGATTGTTCTTTTATGGTCATAAACGGCGATATTAAAAAAGCCATCTGCAGGGGAGGAAAAGAAGTAAAAAGAGATAATGAGGCTTTATCAGCACTTCTGTTTGCATCTGGCAAAGGTAAACTTACCGTATATGATATAAATTTAGAGGACTATATATCAGTGGAACAAATACAAGATTAGGACTGGAGCTAAGTTTCAACTTTTCTGTTTCTCAAGATTTACGTGATCTTTCTATGAATTTACGTAATGGATTATTAGATTGTTAGAAATGCTAAGGAGTGATTTCTTTTCATAATTTTATAGTAACATGCTAAACTACTATAGTTTATAAATATGCCTCCACAAAAACACTCTTATTGTATCGTTATGAAGAGAAGCTTGTCATTTGTAAAAAGTCCATACTCATAAAGAGTTATAGTTTTATTTCCCTTAATTTAGGATGCAGGAACCACGCTATCAATACGAAAGTCATACCTATTATTCCCATTAAAATGTAATATAGGACATTTATAGTGATTAGGTACTGAGCTAAAAATATTAGAACTATTTCGACGGAGCTCGTCACAAATACATCCAATCCCAGAACGCTTCCTAAAAACTCGTCTCCAACACTCTGCTTTATTCCAGCCATTACTAAATTCTCCACAATTCCACTTCCCAATCCATCGAACATTACAGCTAAGACAAGAGCATATGGAGAAGGATATAATAGGACTAAGTAGAGTAGAAAACCACTTAGGATATAAGTTAACATCACCTTTACACTACTTTTCATCTTGGTCATGATAAAACTAGCTACTATGAAAATGCCGTAAAGGAATACTTGAGTTAGACTATATATTTCATCCGTTCCATGATATACTACAATAAGAAGTGGTAATAGGTAATTTATGGAGTACGTTAACGCATCAGTAACTGAGTAAGTTAATATAATTCCCCTAACTCTCTCATCCTTTCTGAAGAAATCTATAGCAGTGCTTAGCTTAACCCTTTCACTATTACCACCTATGTCGAATCCTTTAAGAAAAGCTAATGCCACTAATCCCAAAATTCCCACGAGAAATAAGTTATAAGTGCTAAATACTTGATAAAGCAAATACCAAACTGCTCCAGATACCAATCTGGAAGCCATGGATACTATTCTAACGTATAATATGGCTTTAGGTCTAACCTCCTCTGGTACCACTGCATAGTACGCAACATAACCCACGTTATTGGATATTTCAACTATTACGGTTCTAATATAATAAATTATGAAAATCCAAGATACTGAGTCGTATATGAAAGCTACGGTGAGTGGGAACATTAACGCTGAGGCGAGTCCCCTAGTCAAATAGAAGAGCTTAGCCCTATTATACTTATCTGAAATGTAACCAGTGACGTAAGAAACGAAAACTCTAACTAGGGGTCTAGCAATTACACCCAATCCAAAGAGGGTAATTTCTTGGTGAAAGAGCAAGATAAAAAGCCAGTACGTTGTTAACTCATTTTGAATGAAGGAAAACCCTGCAATGCCACTGAATATTGTGAATTTCGTAAACTGCGAGTAGCGAAACGGAGACGACATAACAATAAAATATTAGGAGATATAGTTTATAAATTATAACTATAACATTCATATCAATCAATGGACAAATATCAATAGAAAATAATAGAGTAGTAAAAGAAGATCTCAAGCCAAAGAAATTAAATAGTTCCAAAAATCAAATAGAAATGCTCTCCAAAGTTTGTTTCCATAAGATTTCGAAGCTAACTACTGTCTTTTTGAGATAGCTTCACATTCAAGTATGAAGATTTCAATATCTAGTCAGATCTCACCTCAAAGACTCATTGGAAATAAACTGTAAAAACAATGCTTCTCCAGATTCAGACCCATAACGCATTCTTTTTATAAAGTGATGATATAAACTTTACAGGAAAAAATAAACATGTGGATAAACCCGACTTTGAAGAGTTATTATATATCGTATCTGGAGTTATTTTCTTAGCTTTACTGGGCATAGCGTTGGAATTCGTAGGAGATTACGTTATAGGAGATATCATGTTGATCTTCTCAGTATTGTGGGCTTTGAGCATATTTTTATTCATGAGATATATTGAGAGAAAAGATGAAAAAGGAAATGACGAGAATGAGGAATAAGAACATAAAAATTACAAATTATCTCTGTTGTTAAGTGTGAAATGAAATCATAGTTCCCAATAATGTAATCTACCTCTGTAATGTATAAGTCCTTAAACTATTTTTAGAAAATAAACTTAGGGGAATAGCTCGTGATATGTGATCGAATATCTTTAATTAAAGGCTCTAGATATAGACTAATAGATTTTCAATAAAAAACATTTATCCAAAAATGACAACTCCTAATCTGATGACGAAAATCTTATCAGTAAGTTACGCTTACGGGTTTATAGGGTTCACTTTATCTTATCTCATCTCTTTTAATCGTGATTTTAATATCGTTCTTTATATACACAATAAAGCTATTGCTGTAATCCAGTATGGGTTCTATTCTATCATATTCCACCTTAAACGGTACGTCATGGCCGGGGACAATGATTCTGGCTAACTGCATAGCTTTAACTATACTCTTGTTAGCTTCGTCTAAATTATGATATGCAAAAGACGTCTGTTTCCTTCGTGCGTCGATTACATATTTTATCGCGTCTCCAACGAATATCGTATCTTTACATACTACTCCTAATGTACCAGCTGTATGACCTGGTAATAAAACAAATTTTAAGCCGTGAGTTTCCTCTCCATCCTTAACTAGGACCATTCTTTCTGCTCCTATTAGATCTGGTAAGTACTGAACTGAGTATAAATCTGGAGTATTTCTAGTGTATTCCATTTCTTCCTTTGTTGTATATATCTTTGCGTTAGGAAAGATTAGAGAATTTAATGAATGGTCATAATGCATATGGGATAAAATAATTCCATCAATGTCTGATGGAGATAAACCAATATTTTTCAATGAACTTAACAGATATTCTTTGTTCCCGAAATGCCCTGGATCATATATAATATATTTTCCCTCAGTTTCTATAAGGATAACATTACAGAATCCCACAAATCCTAGGTTAGTATAAATAGGAACTCCGGGAACTAGTATTCTCCAACTCATAATTATTATACTACCATTCACATTATATATTTATATTATTATTTATTTTTTAGTCTCTTCATAGCGAAAAGAACGTACCAAACCAGATGATTTGCAAATACCAAACGTACAGATGATTCTTTGCGCAAGCGTTATGAGTAATAAATAAATAATTAAGCAAAAAGATGAAAATATGGAGTGGAAAAAAGTAGGAGTAATTATACCCTCTTCAAACACCACTGTTGAATACGAGTTTAACAATGTAATATTTAATTCAATCAAAGAGTATAAAATCACTCTTCATTTCTCTAGGATAATTCTAAAAGATGTTACATTAAAGGATTTAGAGATAATGGAAAGAGAGACAGAAAGGGCTATTTCGGAATTATCAACCATTAATCCACATGTTATCTCTTATGCTTGCACTTCAGGTAGCTTATTCAAGGGACCGAAACATCATGAGGAAATAATACAGCGTATTGAGAAAAACGCGAAAGTTCCCGGAGTAGCAACTTCTGGATCAGTTATAGACGCACTAAGGGAACTTAATATAGAAAAACTAGTCTTGATTACTCCATATATAGAGGAAATCAACAAGAAAGAGATAGAGTTCTTATCTAACCATAACTTTACTATTATAAAAAGCGCTGGAATGGGAATAGTGGAGAATACCAATATAGGTGCAGTAACTCCGGAAGAGGTATATGAATTTGCAACTAAGGTACTAAATAATGTTAGTGGTTATGACGGAGTATTCATCTCTTGTACGAATTTAAGGACATTTGAAATTATTGGTAAATTAGAAAGTAAAATAGGTAAACCCGTTATCAGTAGCAATAGTGCAACATTATGGGATATCTTCCGTAAATTAAAAATAGATGTTAGAATAACTAACCTTGGGGAGCTCTTCAAAGATCATTTATGATAAAAAGGATATTTTCACCGCCATTTTGTAGTCTTTTTTGGCCTAATACTTTATTATTTAATATTAAAGAGGATTTAAAAACACAAATTTTGAAAAATACTACAAATTAGTGATATAAAAAAGATACTTGTCTTTAGTAGCTTTTTACTGTTTAAGTATTTCTTCGCCTTCATATATGTTTCCTTTCGTTTCTTTTACTGCAGTCAAACTAATAGCAAGGACTATCATTCCCGTAATTACAGTAAAAAATACTGGCGAGAATATATTATGAGTAGCGTATATCAAATCCGTTAAGACGAATGGTGTTAGTCCACCTATGAATCCTACGCCTATTTGGTACGCCATTGATATTCCAGTATATCTCACCTTAGGAGGAAATAGTTCAACTAGGAAAGCTGGCGTTATTGCACCTGCTAGATAGTATATTAGAATAGCACCTATTATTACAGATCCAGTAACAGCTAGTGCATTTCCTTGCAGTAATAGGTAATAGTAAGGAAAAGCCAAAACTATCGCCACTATAGAGTTGATGATAATTTGTTTTTTCCTTCCTATCAAATCAGATAGGTATCCAAAGGCTATTGAAGCGAAAATACCTATCGCTGAAGCAATGAAAACTGCGAAATCAACTGCTTGAAGCGTTACATAAGGATAACCAAACTTTTTGGCTATTGTAGTAGCATAGGATATTGAAAAAGCGAAATTAGTATAATACCAAGCTCCATTTATTATTCCAGTTATTATTAAACCGGCTAATAAGGGCTTCCAGTAATTCCTTAATGCTTCCGATAATGGGTTTCTGGAAATTTTACCCTCATACTGAAGCTTTTTAAATACAGGTGAATCCTCAATTCTTAACCTTATTACCAGCCCTACTAAAGCAATTGCTAACCCCGTCATAAATACTATTCTCCAACCTATACTATCGAAACCTTTAGCTCCAATAAGCGCAGTGATAAGAAGTATCAAACCAGTTACTAACAAACTGGCTATTGAAACCGTCGCCTGCAATACTCCAGAGTATAATCCTCTTCTATTAGGATTTATGTATTCTGATGTCAGTGAAAATGCACCACCCCATTCTCCTCCCAATGCTACACCAACTAAGAATCTAAGTATAGTCAGTAGTAATGGAGCCAGTAAACCTATTTGGTAGTAAGTTGGTAAGAGTCCTATGAAGAAAACGCTCAATCCGGTAAGCAGAACTGTAAATACTAGACTGGTTTTCCTCCCTAACTTATCTCCTATATAACCAAACACTATGCCACCTAATGGTCTCCCTAAAAATCCTATGAAGAACGTGATGTAATATGCTAAAAGTGATGCTATTGGATTACTTGAAGGGAAGAACAAACTCGCTACTATGGTTGCCACATAGCTATAAGTGAAAAAATCATACCACTCTAATGCCATACCAAAGCTTGCTGCTATTATGGCTTGATTTTTAGAGGAAACCATGATTTTTAATAGATTATCAAGGTATATTAATATTTCGGTAGATCCTAACTTATTAAAGTATTTTTATGTTATTTGATAGAATGTTAGAGATAAGACTATTAAAGTATTTATAGTACTTCACATAAACTACTATTTTGTCATATATGCTAGACTTGTCTAGAGAAGAAGTATATGTATGTGATACGATAATGTTCTAACATCCTTAGTGGAATTTTTATGAATCTAGTTATCCTAACTATAAGGATCTCTCATAAGGTTTACGTTAAGTTTTCAAATAGTGTAAAGAAACAATAAAAACAAAATAAATATCTAAAGATTTATTTAAACTATTCATTAATCTTTCCGGAAAATCTTAGACTGGGTATGTCTCATTTAACATTTCAGAGTAATAAAAAGGGTTAAAGATTTCACACTCTTACTACCTTAGTTCTAGATGCCGTCTTCTTTATAATATCCTCCACCGCCCGGAGTTTCAATTATAACCTCATCTCCTTTATTCAAAACCGTAGAAAACTTGCTGGGCATCTCCTCCCTCTTACTATTACTTCTTATAATAGTAACCTTCGCTGGCTTCCCATCTCCTCCACCTTTTAATCCCCAAGGAGCTATCTTAAACCTCTCACCCATAATTGATAATCTAGTCCTCTCCAGAACCCTAAACGCCCTGATGATACCATCTCCTCCTCTAAACTTGCCTTTTCCTCCACTTCCCTCCCTAATTCTATACATGGTAAACATTATTGGATATTGCCTTTCAGCTATTTCTATGGGAGTATTTAACGTATTTGTCATATTAACTTGAACAGCTGATACGCCATCCTTATTCGGTCTAGCTCCAGTACCTCCTCCTATGGTCTCGTAATATGCCCAGTATTTGCCCTTATAAATCCCGCCCATCATTACGTTCATCATGGTGCCGGATCCGGCAGCAGGAACCAATATTAGATGAGACAAGGCCTTAAAAGTCACATCAGCTATTCTCTGTGAAGTTTCCACATTACCTCCACCTACTGCAGATGGCTTAATGGGATTAACTATAGTACCTTCTGGCGCTTTAACTTGAATTACGCTATAAAATCCCTCATTAGTTGGAATATCTTTACCAATCAAAGACCTTATCACAAAGCTAACTGCAGAAAATGTCACACCATAAACTGCATTAAATGGTGCTTCAATCTGAGGATCAGTTCCGGTGAAATCAGCTTGGATTCCCTTATCGTTAACCTCAATCCTTAACCTTATCTTCTTTAGCTCGTCCAATTCAAGATAGTCCTCATCCTCACCAACACCATTATTCCACTTCGAAATCTCAGAAATTGCCAATTTCCTTCCATATTCCATGGAAGTCCTCCAAGCTTCAATAACCTTATCGTAACCGTATTTATCTAGCAATTGCCTTACTCTACTTATCCCGTTTAAATTTGCAGATATTTGAGCGTTAAGATCGCCTATGGAAACTTCTGGTACTTTGAAGTTTTCCTTAATTACACTGATTATCTCCTCGTTAACTTTCCCCTTCTTTAAAATTTTAATTGGTGGTATTACGAAACCTTCTTCATATATTGTCGTGGCATAGGGATTTAAACTACCCGGAGAAGGACCACCAACGTCAACGTGATGAGCCTTATTTACTACGTAACCAATAAGCTTATGGTTGTAATAAATTGGAGCCAACACCATGACGTCATTTAAATGAGTCCCAGAAATGTATGGATCGTTTAAAACTATCATATCTCCTTCTTCTAGTTCCTCAACCTCTCTTAGAGTGTTTTTAACTCCTATGCTAAAAGATCCTAAATGAACTGGGATGTGTTCAGCTTGGGCGACAATATTTCCTTGAGCATCAGTTATTGCACAGCTGTGATCCATTCTTTCCCTAATGTTAGGAGACATAGCTGACCTCTTCAGCATTACCCCCATTTCTTCAGCAATGAATTCAGACGCCTTATGGATTATCTCCCAGCTGGTCATTCTCTCACCAAAGTAATTGAATCATCTACAATACCATACCAGCCATCTTTTATAACTGTGGTGGAACTGTATTCCTCAATTATAGCCGGTCCTTTTACCTTATGTCCCTTAGGCAGTTTCTCCCTAACGTACACTTCAGCATCAACCCAATCATCCTCAATTAGAACCTTTCTAATCCCTTTTGGCCTATCCTCATTTCCAAAAGTTATGCCAATCCTCGGCATTGGTCTCTTTTTAATTGCAAATACCCTTATTGTCACAACTTCTATATCCCTATCCTTCATAACGAATCCATAAGTAGATAAGTGCTTTTCCTCAAATACTCTCCTAAGATCGTTTACATCATTAACTTGAACCGTTAACTCCCATCCTTGACCCTTATATCTCACATCAGCGTAACGTAAGAAGTAATCCACGTTCCCCTTTAACTTATCGTATAGACTCCTCTCCAATTGTTTGAACTCACCTTCTAGGTCTTTAGGATATGACTTCCTAGCTTCAAAACGCCAATCCGCTAATAGAAGACCTAAGGCACTGAAAAGACCGGGGTGAGGTGGTATTATGACTTTCCTTATCCCCAATTCATCAGCCAGATATGAAACGTGTTGTGGACCAGCACCGCCAAATGCTATTAAAGTGAAATTTGAAGGATCTAATCCTCTTTCCACTGTTACTAGCCTTATTGCCCTAGCCATTTCCAAATTCACTAAATCTAACGCATTTTTACTAACCTCATAGGGATCACCTAGAGCGGATAATCCCTTAATTGCCTTCTCCTTATTCAATCTCAGATTTCCTCCTATTAGTTCCTCACCTAATCTTCCTAAAACCAAATTCGCATCAGTTACCGTTGGCTTATCTCCTCCCCTATTATAGCATATGGGACCGGGATCAGCACCCGCACTTATGGGACCTACTCTTAACGCATTAGCCTCATCTCTCCATATTATTGTACCTCCACCAGCTGAAACTTCAGCCAAGTCTACAAATGGAAATCTAATTGGATATCCACTACCCTTAACCACTCTTCCGTAATGAACCTCACCACCCACCTCGTACTCAGTAGTTATTTCGAAATTACCCTTCATAACTACGCCAGCTTTAGCAGTAGTCCCACCCATATCGAAACTTATTAAATCATCATTTGGGAGAAAACTCGCTGAAGCTATTACACCGGCAGCTGGTCCAGATTCTATTAACTGAACTGGTTTGCTTGAGGCTTCATCCACATCTACTAAACCACCGGAACTCGACATAATGTAGAACTTATCTGATGGAAGAGAACTTCTCAGATTTTCGAGGTAAGAGGAAACAATTGGCATCAGTACCGCATTAATAACAGTAGTTGAGGTTCTTTCATATTCCCTAGGTTCTGGGGCTATCTCAGAGGAGATTGAAACGTACTTAAAGTACTGCCTTAAGATATCCTTTGTATCTAACTCGTTTTTCGGATTTAAATAGGAATGAAGATAACTTACCGCAATTGAAATGACCTTATCTTCTAACAACTTTTTAGAAATATTTTCTATCTCCTTCATATCAATTCCCTTCAAGATATTTCCTTCTGCATCAACTCTCTCATCCACTTCAATCCTCAGATTTCTTGGTACCAATTGTCTTGGCTTCTCGAAATATAAATCATAAAGTCGTGGTCTATTCTGTCTTCCTATTTCTATAACGTCTCTAAATCCCTTTGTAGTTAGTAATGCAGTTTTCGGAATTATTAGATTTTCTTGTCCTAACAGTGTATTAGTTGCTAATGTAGTTGCGTGGACGATTTCACTTACATTACAATCTAAAGAACTAATGACGTATCTGATAACTTGTCCAGGATTCTTAGGATTTGTCAGCGTCTTTATGGTTTTTATCTCTCCGTTTTCTAAAAGTACGATAAAGTCTGTGAAGGTACCGCCGATATCTATCGCAACCTTACATTCCATGAGTAAATTGATGCTTTCTCATATATATTAGTTTTTAGATATTAACGTAAACAGCTAGTAGGGGTTTTGGGATTTTATACGAACTATAAGGTGAATTAGTTACCTTTTTCAGGAACGTAAGTGGTAAATTCTGGAAAGTTTTTGAACTACCTTGCTTAGTATGTTCGTAAGCTATCTGGTTATGTACGTTCTTTTTCTATATAGAAGAAGTAACGTAAGTTTTGGAAAAACCCCATAAAGTAGAACTACCTTAGGTATTTGACAATGCAGAATTGTCTAAAAATTTATCAGACTTACTAACACTTCCTTTAAACACCATTTTCAGCTCTTATACCTAGGTACAAATGGTTCTCTCTCAAAAATTACCTTTCCGTTCTCTATTTTAGCCTTTATCAAGGTACAAACTGGAGGACAAGGTGTCTTAGATTGTGGCGGTTTAATTAACTCACCGGTTAGGAGATTAAATACAGCGTTGTGAAAAGGACATGTTATGGTGTCTCCTTCTATTTTAAAGCCCTCAGCGGTTATGGGTCTTTGCTTATGTGGACAACCTGCAAGGTATACGTATTCCTTTCCGTCCTTCTCGTATATCATTATTGGATATCCGTTCATCTCAACGACTTTAAGCATGCACTAAATAACTCACTGTGAGTTAAAAAGATCAACGTAAGTATCAGTTTAAGAAAGCCTTTAGGTTTTTAAATTTACTGTTACTTTTTGGAGTTTTCTTCACTTTTTGCGTTCTCTTTATGACGAAAACAACGTACTGAATTACGATAGTTTATAAATAACCCACAAAGCATTCTATCTATTGTTGATTCTCAACTAGACTAGTCCTCTATATACTCTATAAAGACCGCAAATAACATTGGGATAAGTGAATCCTTGAGTTAGAGTTTAAATATATATATAATTCTTCTTTCATTATTCTTATATCATGTGAAGACAACTCCCCAGGCTGATTGATGACGAGTCCTTTAAGTTCTGAATCGAATGAGCTAATTCTTAATTATTATTTTTCTATTAGCATAACTCCTTTCATCTTACCTCCTCTCTCCTAGATAATGCTTTCTTTAACTGTTATTCATTGCAATTAGACCTAAACCCCTTATGCTTTATGGAGTTCCTCTAAAACTTACGTTATTCTTTGAATTCTCTTTATAGTTATAAGAACGCGCAAAACTAGATAGTTTACGAATAACCCCCACGAAATAAACCCTAGCTTTTTTAATGACAGATTACTTTTTAATGTTGTACTTACTGAAAAGCGTTACAAATGTGGAATTCCAGATAAGATTTACTCAAACTTTTTAAGGATATTAGCTTCCCCTAATAAAAATTGAATAATCGTCACATATTACAATACTATCCTTTAAAGCTTCTTTCCATCCAATTTTATCCTTTATTTTCATGAATTCTCTTGGAGTATAGGGTTTGATCTCAAATCCCTCTCTTATCCCAAGCAAATCATATCTATCAAGGAATCTAATACCTTCAAACCCCTCAGAAATTACAATAACGTCAATATCGCTCCACAAATTAAAATCACCTCTAGCATAACTACCGTAAAGAACCACGCTAACCTTTCCAAATCTCCGCTTTAATTCCTCAGCGAATTCCCTCACTCTATTAATAACCTCCTCCCTCTTCTTCTTCCTTTCTTCTAAGACTTTCTCCAGCATTCATCACCATTTCTATAATTTGTTTTGCACACTCAATAGCTTTTCGCTTATCACCCTCCGTATAAACCGCATAGGGTGTTACACCTTCTGGTAGCGCATCTGGATATCTGGAAGGAATATATACCTTAGAAAGAAACGACGCACATTCTAAAATAGAAGCATCGACGTTTAGTTCAGTCCTCCTTAATAAAGTGAGTAAATCACGACTAAAATATTGTCTTCCTATTAAAATCAAATAGGCCTTTATTGCAAATTGAGCTGATTGCTCAGCTTTGAAGCAGGCCCAGTTATAGTCAAGGTCTCTCCGCACTCCTTAACGTATCTAATGAAGCTCTGATCCACCTATTATACTCTTCCCAATCCAACGTGAATTTACCACTTTCATAAATTCTCCTAAAATAATAAATGTCTTATCGCACCTCCTGTATAGGTAACCTTAAAGTCTTAACGTTATTATCACTAGTGCAAAGATTACGTTAAGGTGAAAGAACACTAGCAAGTACAGAAAGTAGTAAGACTAACTTTAATGTGAAAGTATCTTAAGAAGATTGCGTTTCTGGAAAGTCCTTATATAAATTAGTAAAATGTTAATAATCCAAGAAAATTCTTGTAAGTATAAATACTAACTCTTTGCTTTGTGGGGGTATTTGTAAACTATCTTATTTTGTATATGTTTTTTTGTATGAGAGAATATGAAGAAGTAACGTAAGTTTTGAAAATCCCACAAAGTACTAACTCTTAAACAAATTCTAACAGAAATGCAGCTGATGACAAATTCTCCTAATAACTAATAATTATCTTTACCATCTATATTAACTACTCCCCTCTCTCCCCAATTAAAATCGTCTCATCAAACTGAGATGAAAGTAAGTGAACTCCTATTATTGTTATCCTTTAACATTTACTGCAAATCTTGACATCACGAGAATTGATTAGGGAAATCCAATCTATAATGTGGAAAAGTCCGTTCTTCTACCCTGTAATATTCTATTCAGTTCCTTTTCTAGATTATCCTTCAATTCTCTTAATGAAATAGACCATTTATTCTCTTTAGTGAAATGCTCATAGGGAATTGAAGATGTAACCACATACCTCATAGGAGGATCCAAAGGATGTATAAAAACCTTATAACTGAAATCATAATTTGTGGAAAGAATGTTAATGAAATTCATAATTTGAACTAACATGTGATTCTGCCCAATTATGGCGGCATATATTTTATCATCATGCAAATACGAAACCCTCAAAAGCGTAACTATCCTACTCAACTCCCTAACAATCTCATCCCTAACATCATCAATTATCAAAGTCAATCTAAAATCAATCTTACCCAAGTAAACGTAAAAGGCCTCAATTAAACCCTTACCAATAACGTGATCAAAATAATGAAAAACAACATCATCCCTCGATATACCAAGACTATTAGCAACCTCATCCCAACTCCTCAACGGATCCTCCTGCCTCTTCCCCAATACAACAACATCTACCCAATCCACTTTAAAATCATCTGCCAAATCCGGCAATTGGAAAGGTTCCCTAGGCTTATCAAGGATAGAGGATTCAAAAGTCAAACTCTCAAAATTAAACGTCGAGTAATCCACCGGATAAATCTCCCTCTTATACTCCATGTGGCTTTTGAACTCATCAATCAACCCCTTCTCTTGCAGCATTTCAAGCAGTTGTATAAAGTCCCATCTTCCAGTTGGGTAGCGCACGTCTAGAACTAGGGTGTTATTAGTTATGACGTCTTTGAGTGATGCAGTTATCATGCCATCCATTAGGTAGTAGAAGTCTAGGGGTTGTAGTTTTGAGCCTTTAGGTAATTTGATTATTGTGTGGAAGAGTTGTAAGCCAAGTCTATCAGATCTAGGTGAGGGGATGACTAAGGGTTTCAACTGGGATATTATTTCGTTTACGTTTTTTATCCCAGTTAGTTGCTCTAGTAAGGCTTGGTTGTGATCTCCGAACCTTTGTAAATAGTGTAATAGTTTGGATAAGTTTCTTTTCTCATCAATCATGTTCTAAAAGAATATGTGGGAGGAATAAATAAAAATACCTTTTCACAATTTCTAAAAAATGTTCAACGTATCTCAATCAGTAACTGGTGCTTTAGAAATTCCAGCGTGTCCTATGTGTAGTGCTGCTAGTATTAGTGGTAGTGTTGCTGCTGTTATTATTATTGCTGTTCTTATTATTTGGTTTGAGGCTAACGTGTACATGTTTACTTTCATTTTTCCTCAAGATAGAAATCGTGGTATTTCTCATAAACGTAATTTTTATTTGGAGAAAAATTATGTACACGATATAAAATCTTAAATGTAAATTCTGTGATAAAATGTTTTATAGTTCATCTGTAATAGCTCTGAAATGTTTTTATGATCTAGCCCATTTAGTAAGGTGGTATTATGTAAAACAGTTTAGGATTAGTTTGATAATTTAAAAAAATTAACTCACGCCTTGTATTAAAGTTTTTCCCAAAAGTAAAGTATTCTTAGTTAACTATACTTTTTCTCTCTTAACATCATATAAAATATGTATTATAAGTTTAAAAATCTACGTTAGAAAGACATGGATTTGAAGAACCAAATGCGTATTAAGATATCTATTGAGGATCTGTAATATTCCGTGGAGTCTTCCTTGTGAGCTTTTATAGATTCGTGATATTTCCACAATTAAACCATTGAAAACAGTTTCCATAAAAGTGCTCTAAGGAGGCATTACATGCTTCGCCTCTAACAATCAAACTGTTGAATAACCGTAGGAAACTATCTGGTTTGGTACGTTATCTTTTCCTATGAGGAGAATATGAAAGAGTAACGTAAATTTTGAAACACCTCACAAAGGATGTTATAAGAACACATTAGAATTTCATTATTCACTTTATTTTTTACTTAAGGCATATCGAATAAGAACAATGCTTGCTGACGCACCAGGCTAAAGATTCACTTGTTCTTCTTAAGCATCACTTTAATTTCTCCTAATCCAATTCCTCTGCTCCTTCCTAAACCTAAATAAGAGGATATTATGAGGTATTTTATGGCTAATTTCTTCATTTTCCTCTCAGCTATATCAAACTCTATCCAACCTACTACGCCTCTGCTTTTTCTTAAATTGTTCCTATCATCTCTCCCTATTAGTACGGTTTTTGGGCTCAAGTTAAATCCCACTATTTTAGCTAATGCGTTAGATAGTACACCTAATTTAAACGCTCTAATACTCCACTCTTGCTCATCAGTTCTTCCCAAAATGCTATAATAACTCCTATATGCGTAAGCAAGAATTAGCCCCACAGAGGGTAAAAGGGAAAATCCTGGCTTAATTTTCTTATATTTCTCTTTTAAGGAAGGGGGGAGAAGTACTTTAGATGATAGTAAAGCTGGGGTGACGAATTCTACGTAAATGTTATTATTCATGTAGTCTTCAACTCTGATACTTTGAATATCTAAAATTTCTATGCTGTTGATGATTAATGAAAATTTTCCGTAAGGGGTTTCGTAAACTCCCTCAGATATCTCATTATAAACCTTCTCGACGTAAGGAAAGGAGATGAATCCGTTAAGCTTAGAGTTAGCCTTAACACTCATAACGTCATCACTGCTTAAGTATCTGAATTCACCGTTACCCAAAGCTGATATGAAAAGGGGTTTACTCTTAATCTCAGATTCAACTAACTTAGCTAGTGATGGCAAGAACTTACCCGATAATATTAAGTTTTTTAAGACTTTGGATGAGGGAACTGGCAATATAACGTCGTGTAATGGAATTAGAGAATAGTTGACCTTAAAAATATGCATGAAAGCTCTTGCCCCAAAGGTTAAATAGACGAATCGATTTATAAAGATTGTTATTTGCAAGTGTCACGGGAAATGTTCAGAACAGTTATTTTTAATAATAATGAAAAGGTATCATGACTATAGTATGTATCATACAAAGACTTTTCATGACAATAACCTAGTATTGACGATTCCATTTAGCAACACCACTACTTATTATAGTTCACGTAGAACGATTATATCCTCTCTCGTGAAAGTCAAACTTTCCCTCTAAAGATAATCTTTAAGATTCTCCTATATCTAGTTTGTGGATTTTCTGAAAATTGAGGCTATTCTCTATATCAGGACTACTCATAGAATTATCGTCTAGTTTTCAAATGATACACACACTATCCTATATCTGTTAAAATACTTTAATTTAATATTTGCCGTCATATAGAAATTTTCCCGATATTACGCGTAAACTTTCAACGTTATTAGTACTAATGATTTGCTTTGTTGAGTTTTTCAAAAACTTACGTTACTTTTTCACATTCTCTCCATAGTAAAAAGAGCGTTCTAAACCAGATAGTTTTACAAATAGCCCACAAAGTAGCTAAATCTTCACTCTCAGAGATGCACTAAGCTTTCCTTTTCTTCTTATTTTATTGTAACGCATGCTAACACAAAACGAATTATTTTTTATAATTATTTATCAAAAGATAAAGTGTGAGTGGATTAAAGGTTCAAAGACTTAAAAAAAGAGCATTACAGTTTTTAGATGATGCGAAAAAAGACTTAAACGATAGTTTTTACGATCTAGCAATGTTTCATGCTGAAGAAGCAATTCAACTTTTCCTAAAGGCCATACTCTTTGAATTGTTTGCATCTGAGTTTAAGTCTCACCAGGTTAGAACTTTATTTTCCTACTTAGTGAAATTATTAAGAGAGAATAATTATACAGATCTAGCTAATGAGGTGCAAGAGTTGGCTACTGAATATAAACAAACTCTTTCAGAGCTAGAAGATGCTTATACAGAAAGTAGATACGGTGAGATGGAATATGATAAAAGTCAGGCTGAGAATGCCATCTCCGTGGCTGAAAAAATCATAAATAAGCTTGAGGAGATTAGTAAACGTGTCAAGCTGGGTTAAATTTAAGTTTGAGCACTTAAGGAGATGGAGAGAATACGCTGAGAAAGTCAATAAGGCAGTTAAAGATGTAGATAAGAACGCAAAAGTTTACGTTTTTGGTGGTGTCGCTGAAGACAGAATAACAGTGTTAAGCGACATTGATATCTTAATAATCTTCCCTTATCATTTAACTGACAAAGATAGAATTGAATTGAAAAAGAGAATATTTAATATTGCAATGGAAAAATACGATTTGCCTTTTGGAGCACCAATAGAGTTACACGTTGTAGATGAAGAAAGGGCAAAAGAATATCTTAAGCATGCTAAAAAAGTCATAGAAATAATATAGGTAGTTTTTATTAATATAACAATTGCTAAGCTAGAGAAAACGCACATAATACTAATAAAGAAATTTGTATGATACAAAGTTTCTCCTTATGGTTTAGATTTCTATAAATTCTAGGAAAAACTAGATAGATCAAAATAATTTGTTAAGTTTTTATATAAAATATAATTTATAACCCGTTTCAAATATATTTTGAATATTATAATTATTTAATTGTTTTACAGTATGATAAGGTTTCAAGGAGGAGTTTTTATTTTATAACAAATAGTATATTTTTAAATTATTTTGTGCAAAATACATATTGGACACCGTCACGTGTAAAATAGAAGGGCGAGGCTTGTCCGTTCTTTTGTCAGATAAACCTTTGATATCCCTAAATGTATAAGACGCTCTATTACCCTCTTCGTCTTCCTAGTATACTGCAATGTTATCACCATATCCTTCTCTTATTTTTCTGTCTAAGATAGCATCTCCAATATTGAAATACTTAGGGATATTCCACTTAAATTTCCCCTTTAATTCCTCATATGTAGAAAAAGTTAAATTGTCTAAGGTCAACCTCAAGTTCCATAATGATAATTATAGTTGCTTACTTTAAATTATTTTTCTTTCTTTCTCTATTATTTCAATATTATAGTCCTTTTCAACGATAACTTGGAAGCCGTGAAAACTGTTTTCTTTTTTACCATAAAGTTTCTATAATTTGTGAACAAAGTCCCTTTACAATACTTAGACCAAAATAAGAAAGACTAGAAATATCATACAAAACTTTACTTTGTGGGGGTTTTCAAAACTTACGTTACTTTCTCTTACTCTCTTCATGGTAAAAAGAGCGTTCCAAACCAGCTAATTTACAAATACATCACAAAGTAAAGTTATTGCGTAATGTTTCAGCATCCAATCTATATAACGAGATAGTAAAGACTTTCCGGCCGGAATTATTATGCAATATAAACAATCCAACAAACCCTTATCTGCCTTACCTTGCAAAAGCATTTTTGACAACTGGATCAGTCAATTCATACTTTCCCCTATCCACCCTATTCACGTAACCTCTTTTCTCCAGCTTATCTAAATACCTCCTCAGCTCAGCGTCATATATAGTTCTCTTTTTCTTCTCCTCAAAATACCTCTTTATTTCATTCCACTTAGTATAACCCTTAGCTATGCCCTCAATTATAATTACATATTCCTTAGAAAAATGACTCAATTCCTCTGATACCGTCTTGCTAGCCAATTCCAAAATCTCATCTACGAACTCCTTTCTCAACTCTTTAGCTTTCACGCACCTATAACCGAATTCAGTTAGCCAACCCACCATTCCATCGAGTTTCTCTACAGCATATTCTAAAACGTTTTCCGATGCGTTGATGCCAACTTGTCTAAACCCTTGTCTCAAGAAATCCAATGACTTCTCTGAACTGAATCTGTTTAATCTTATTTCCTCAATGTGTCTTCCAAAAAGAGGTGATGATGGATCCTCTATCTTCAAAAAGTCGTAAAGCAGTCCTATTTCAGAACCAGTTAATATGAATGTTACGTTTTTGCAATAGTCATAACAATGTGCCAAAAGGGAGAGGAACTCATTTCCAATTTTTCCTTTAAGGTTCTGTGCTTCGTCAAATGCTATAACTACCTTTCCTATTTCATTTATCCTATCCATTATTGCTTGAAGAGAGGGTCTGGTTTTTGGATCCCACGATAGGGATATGTTAACTCCAAAGAATGAAATCCCGTTGATGTGTTGTAGTATTTCCTTAATTACTCCCTTTTTCTTATTTATTTGCGAAAGGACTTCTGAGAAGATAGTGTAGAGTGATTTATATGAGGAAAGAGGAGTTCTGACGTCAATTAGAGCGTAAGGTAAGTCTAGGTCATTTAAGAAAACCTTCAGAACGGAAGTCTTTCCTATCCTTCTTATCCCAGTTAGCAAAATTATTGGTTCAGATATTGATGAGTGCAATTGACTTAACTCCTCTTCTCTATCGTATAAGTCCTCTTTAGTCTCCTTAGGCCTGTGATCGAAGTAAATTACTAACACCCTGTTATTAAACTAACACCCCGTTAGTTTTAAATCTAATGAAGTCATGTTAACATTACTTGCCCTCTAACTATTTGTGAGGTTTTTGAATTCTCTCTGCATCGATAGTAACGTGCTAAACCAGTAATACAGTTACTCCGCAAGCTAATCTACATTGTGGGGTTTTTCAAAATTTACATTACAATTCTCTTCATAAAAAGAACGCACTAAACTAGATAGCTTTCAAATACCCAACCAAGCACAAACAATCGCGGTAAATTCCATTATATATACTCTTTTTTATCGAAACTGCAATGGGTTAATTTTCATCATGCTTCCACCCATCAAGCAACTACAAATAATGTCTCACCTACTACGAAAACTACTATAAAAGTTAAAATAGAAAGCCATCGTGAAGATTACTAAAGAACTTTTAAATCTCCAAGACAATATTCAATCAAATGGGAAGAATAGAACAAAATACACAACTAACAATACTTTTGGGAAAAACTTTAATACTAGACATGAGTTAAAATTTTTAATTTATCAAAATTATCCTAGATTATAGTCCATAATACTCACCTTAAATACTCGCCTTGTACATGAAAACTTTACAAAAGTATTATGTGCTAAATATAAATCTTTTATCGCATGATTTTTCACTTAACATTTAAAACCACACAAATAATTTTTTCCATTACAAAATCACGTTTATTGGAAATAATACGCGAGTGTTAATACGAGGAAAAATGAAAGTAAACATGTACACGTTAGCCTCAAACCAAATAATAAGAACAGCAATAATAATAACAGCAGCAACACTACCATTAATACTAGCAGCACTACACATAGGACATGCAGAAGAGTCAATTGCACCAGGTACTTATTGAGATACGTTGAACATTTTTTAGAAATTGTGAAAAGGTACTTTTATTTATTCTTCCCACATATTCTTTTAGAACATGATTGATGAGAAAAGAAACTTATCCAAACTATTACACTATTTGCAAAGGTTCGGAGATCACAACCAAGCCTTACTAGAACAACTAACTGGGATAAAAAACGTAAACGAAATAATATCCCAGTTGAAACCCTTAGTCATCCCCTCACCTAGATCTGATAGACTTGGCTTACAACTCTTCCACACAATAATCAAATTACCTAAAGGCTCAAAACTACAACCCCTAGACTTCTACTACCTAATGGATGGCATGATACTCGCATCGCTCAAAGACGTCATAACTAACAATACACTAGTGCTAGACGTGCTTTATCCAATTGGGAGGTGGGATTTCATACAACTCCTCGAAATGCTGCAAGAGAAGGGGTTGATTGATGAGTTTAAAAGTCACATGGAGTACAAGAAGGAGGTTTACCCGGTGGATTACTCGACGTTTAATTTTGAGAGTTTGACTTTTGAATCCTCTATCCTTGATAAGCCTAGGGAACCTTTCCAATTGCCGGATTTGGCAGATGGTTTTAAAGCGGATTGGGTGGATGTTGTTGTATTGGGAAAGAAACAAGCTAATCCCTTTAGATCTTGGGATGAGGTTGCTAATAGTCTTGGTATATCGAGGGATGATGTTGTTTTTCATTATTTTGATCACGTTATTGGTAAGGGTTTGGTTGATGCTTTTTACGTTTATTTGGGTAAGATTGATTTTAGGCTGACTTTGATAATTGATGATGTTAGGGATGAGATTGTTAGGGAGTTGAGTAGGATAGTTACGCTTTTGAGGGTTTCGTATTTGCATGATGATAAAATATACGCGTTTATAATTGGACAGAATCACATGTTGCTTGAAATTACGCAATTTATTAGTAAGCTATCTTCTAACTATAATTTCTCATATAAGCTATACGTTCATCCGCTAACCCCATTAAGGGATTTCGCCAGAACTTATTCCATTCCTTACGAGCATTTCACTAAAGAGAATAAATGGTCTATTTCATTAAGAGAATTGAAGGATAATCTAGAAAAAGAACTGGCTAGAATACTGCAAAGAGAGGTTAATGAGAAGAATAAATAAGAGTTGCTTTGTGGAGTATTATAAACTATCTTATTTTATATGTTCTCTTCGCTATGAAGAGAATTCAAAGAGTAACGTAAATCTTGAAAAACCTCCCACAAAGTAAATAAGAGTCAAAGATTATTAACGAGAAAACTGACGTGACTGATATATTGGCGTATCTACTCACAAATTACTCTATATATAAGATGAGGAATCTCCTATGATATCTCCGTAATTTTCTAGATTTATGAACTTTCTGAATTAAGGTATTATTACTTGCCTTCCCTCAACTCTTCCCTCATCTAAATCCTTAAATGCCTTATTTATCTCCTCCAATTGCAATTTAGTAATATATGGCTTAATTCTTTTACTTTCAGCTAATCTTACAACGTCTTCCAAATCATTTAAATTCCCATAATTCGAACCTAAAAGTTTCTTATTCCATACTGCCATATCGAAGGTTTCCATACTTATCCTTTTTCCTTCCATCCCCACCAATATTAACGCTCCTTCTTGGGCTAGTAGTCTGGTTAGATTGTAAACAGTTTCTTCTGTTCCAACTAGATCTATTACTGCTGGAACTCCTAAACCGTTAGTTAGGTTATCAACTAATTTTTCAGCCTCCTTCATCTCAACTGCGTAGTCTGCTCCCAACTCTAACGCTAAATCCCTATGCTTTTTGCTTCTCGAAACTCCGACTACTATTACGTTTTTCAATAATGCCTTTAGTATTTGAATAGTATACACTGCAAGCCCTCCTATTCCATTTACTATAACTACTGGTTCTGCGAATTTGTTGAGAAATGGTAATGCTTGTCTTATGGCCCCCATGGAAGTAGTTCCAGCATCTGCTAATGGTGCTGCTTCTATTGGGCTTAAACTGTTGAGCTTAACTAACCACCTGTAGTTGTTTACCAGCATATATTCTGAGAAACCGCCATTAGTAGTTTGTCCCGGTATTACTTGGTTTTTGCAAACGTTGAATTTACCCTCTTTGCAATATCTACATGTCAGATCTCCCCAAGTTGCGTAAACTACTACGTTATCTCCTTTCTTTACATCCCTAACATTTTCACCCACTTCCACAACTGTTCCAGCGTTTTCATGACCTAATATTATTGGTAATTTGAAACCTTGTTTTGCTTCTACTCCCTTCCATATTCTCAAATCCGTTCTGCAAACTCCTGCCCCGCCTACCCTTATTAGAACTTCCTCACCTTTAGGTTCTGGTATTTCAACTTCTTCTATAGATAAGGGTTCTGAGAACTTTTTCAGAAGTGCTGCTTTAGATTTCATCATTAATAAGTGTGAGATTAGGTAATAAAAGACCAATCCATACAGATTAGGATTCATGAATAAATGGGCTACTAAGGTTATAATTTCATATGAAAATTAAAAAAATATATATAGTTAAGGTAGAGAATATCTCAAGGGAGAATTTCCCTTACGTTAAGCCTACGGACTACTATAACGAATACTTTAGTTCATTTTCTCCTTTCAAATCTGCCTTTATGGATAAGATATGCTTTATTAGGATGGATTTAGAGAATGAGATCTCTTCTATAGTGGAAACGTCAGAAGACGTATGTAATCTGGTTATATCACATTTAGCCAATTTGGTTATCGGAATGGATGTTTCTAGAATAGGTATGGTTTGGGATTTGCTATATAGATATACATTACCAATAGGTAGAAGTGGAATAATAATGCACGGAATAAGTGTGATCAATCTGCTAATGTATGACGCTTATGCTAAATTACTAGGTGTTCCAGTTTACGAATTGCTAGGGGGTAAGACGAGGGATAGAATTAGGGCTTATGCGAGTCATTTACATCCTGTAAATAAGGAGGAGTTAGAAAAGGAGGCTAGGAGTTATTTAGAAGAAGGTTATACTGCTATGAAGATGAGGTTTTGCTGTGGTCCCTCAGATCCTTTAGGCGTTGATAAGAACGTTGAATTGGTTAAGGTAATTAGGGATAGTGTGGGTTATTCTGTAGATTTAGCCGGAGATGCGTGGATGTCTTGGAACTTAAATTTCGCTTTAAAGATCTCTAGGAAATTGGAAAAATATGAGATGAGTTGGATTGAAGAGCCCTTTCTACCAGATGATTTCGAATCGTATAAGTATTTAACTAGGAGAACTGATATACCAATCTCCGCTGGTGAGCATCACTATCACATTTATGATTTCAAGAGACTTTTAGATTCTGGAGTAAGGATACTACAGCCAGATGCCTTATGGGTTGGGGGAATAACGCCAATGAAGAAGATTGCAGGTTTAGCAGAGGTGTACGGTGCGATCATAATACCACATACGTCCAATATTTACAATTTACATTTTATAATATCAGAACCGGAAAGTGTAACTCCAATGGCTGAGTATTTGACTAAATATAAATGGTTAGAAGATAGAGTAGTCAATCCTCCAAGGCCCATAAAGGGGTATTTTAAATTGGATGAAGAAAAAGGGTTTGGCTTGAAATATGAACTATAGAGACCATTAATATTGACTCTTAACTACTTTAGAAACTGGAACCTTACCACCATAAAAGTCTCTTATTACCTCTTCTAAGGATTTACCTTGACTGTTGGGACCTACTAATAGTCCAAGTATAATATTCATTATAAAGAATGAAGTAGCTACTGCTGCAATTGCTGAGTATCCTATGGCACTAATTATTGAAGGAACAAAAATGCTCCACACACCTAATGCTATTCTCATCCAAGCCCATACAAAACCTTGAGCGGTATTCCTTATTTCAGTAGGAAATAGCTCTACTGACCATACCCTGGTTTGAGGCCATAATCCCATTCCATGTCCAAATCCGAATAGAAATACGTTGAATAGTGCAACCCACAATATTTTAAAAGGTAATCCTATAGGTAGTGCGAAACCAATTGCACAAATGAGAGAACCAATAGCGTATAATATTTTTCTATTAACTTTGTCTGAAAGTTGCATATATACTCCAACTACTCCAATTATTGCCGTTATAAACCACGCTATTTGAACCGCATCACCTACTATTGGACTTTTACTTCCTAAATCTTCAATGAGGAATGGCAAGAAGAATCCAAAGGTTCCAGCTGGTATACCCCAGAATATATAAATTGGTATCATGAAAGCTAGACCTTTCCAGTACTTGAAAATATCACTCCATTTAGCTTTACTCTGAGGCTTAGAAGCTTCAGCGATGTTGACGTCTTGCCCTAATTCCGCTAACGCTTGTTTAACTACCTCTTCTTTTCCCTTAGCTAGACCCCATCTTGGAGATTCTATAATTCCCCTTCTTAACACCCAGGTTACAATAGCTATTACCGTTAAGAATCCAAATAGGACTCTAAATGAGTTAACTCCTAAGGGTGTCGTACCTATGCCAAGGAGTAGTATTATGATAGGCCCTATATACCAGAATAGGTTAGTAAAAGCCATTAATCTGCCACGATTTCTTCTTGGAGCGAGTTCAGCTATTAGTGACCAACTTGTGGGTACATCAACACCTACTGCTAAACCAATTATTATGTATCCTATCAATAGCATAAAGTAATTAACGGAGGCTGCTACTATGAGGGCACCAATGGCATAGAATATCAAATCGTACATGTAAATCGCTTTTCTTCCATACTTATCGCCTAAAGGACCCGCTATTAGGGCACCTATTCCTGCTGCAAAAGCATTGGGACTTAATGATGCTATTAAGCCTAGTAATAAAGATGAAAGACTGAAATAGGAGGTCCATATACTAACTGATGCTCCTCCAGCAACTATTGAACCAGCGTCTAGAAAATCAGCAAGCGCTGATAGAATAGTCCATCGATAATGTTTAGAGGTTAACTTAGATTCATCGATTGCTTTTAGCGGATCAGATGGATTAGACATTAAATTACTCTCCTTGTTAAATATAATAAGTAAGACTCCATACTTATATGGAATATATCGTTAACTTTTGAGTAATGTTTTATAATATTTAATTTGTATAAGTATTTGAGTAATTATTTTCTACTTACACAAAACAAATTTTAAATACTTGTTACTCTGGAGTAGACTTATCATTTTCCTTCTTTTTTCTTTATTAACTCATCATTCATTCATCAGTTTTCGACAGTAGATTATACTGTAACACCTCGCTGAAAAATTTACTCATTATCTTCTTTTCAGCTTTTCTTATATATTCTTCTAATGTTGGTTTAGATAATCCCATCATTTTACCTAAATCATCTAGACTTATTTTCCTGGGGTATTCATAATATCCCATTTTTATAGCCTCAATTATTGCTCTTCTTTCTTGTTCTGAAAGATCGAAAAATGTGGGCATAAACGTATTTACGTCTATCTGAGTCGTGTTGAAGTATTTGACTTTACCCAATACTTCTAAATCACTTCTAAGTGAACTTACGTCTTCTAGGGGCATGATGATGAGTAGTCTTTCATATCCATTTTTTATCAAATCTTTCAAGTAGAATATTGTATAGTTTTCTATGATACTCATGATCATATTCTCATATCTCTCCTTAAATAATATTCTGTAAATACCCCTTCTTCTATCCAATTCTGTAACATCTATCACCTCATAAATTCTTTTATCTTTCTTAAATGCTCTTAAGAAATTTTTAAAATCCTGATTTTTGTATACTTTAATTTCATCCATACCTAAAATGTGATCTTTTCCCTTAGCTGATTTTGCAAACAATGTCCTAACCACTATAGGATAATCTGCTGTGAGCTTACTCCAACAATCTTCATGATCTATTTCAAAAGTCACTAATGACAAATCAAATAATGACACATATTATACTATATAATTTAAAATATAAAACCTTTTAGTGGATCATTTAAGCTCTTTCTATGATGTGCAACATAAAATTAGATTTTTAGAGCGAGTATCGGAAATTAAGGGAAAAAGTATCTGACCTCCTCCCCACCTAAAGGGCAAGGGTTCCCCTAGGGCGGATCATTAGTTTGTGGCTTACCGCCTTCACTTTCATCACTTCATTGCTGGTAGAGGATAAAATCCCCACCCCGCTCCATTCATCCAGCGGTAGACCACAGGCTTAGTCTTAAACCCATTACCCCTATCCCTCAGTGGGAGTTGCCCTCTACTCCCACTTCCTAGGGACTCGGGAATATGTAGAATATTTATAGCACCGTTTAAATCAGCATTTATTACCCCTATGTGGGGACACCTAAATAGACCTCTTTTAACCCTACCATTCTCATGAATCTCCCCACATAGGGAGCACGTTTTAGATGACCATGCTTCATCTACTTCTTTGACTTTGATTCCGTATTCTTCAGTAACCTCACTAAAGCGACGTATAATATAAGAGTAGTTCCAGAAATTCACAGTTAGCTTATTTCCTCTGTTTCTAGCAATGTCTTTGGGATGACCCACAATAATTTCTGATACACCTTTCTCATATGCAATTTCTACTATCTTTCTAACCATGGAGTTCAGAGCGTGTTTGAGGAATCTACTCCTTTTCTCGTAAAGGCGAGAGAGTCTCTTACTCCTCCTTTGCTTGTGAATAGAGAGGATCTTTTGTACTCTTGCAATCCTCTTGGAATAATATTCATACCTAGACAACACACTACCCCCTTTGAATAGGAACCAAGAGCCATCATCAATATAGACAGTAGCAAGATTAACAATACCCAAGTCTACTGAAGCTTTCAAATCGCCCTTAGGCTGTTTTGGCGTGAAATCGACCTCTACTGGTATCATCGCATACCATTTACCATTTCTCTCGAAAATTTCTAGTCTACCTTGTTTACCCTTCCATTTCAGCATTCCTCTGAACTTTAATGAGAGTTTGAAATCTTTGAGATATATTGTTGTATTATCTTCATCTACCACGTATCTATCATTTCTTACGAGTATTATCCCTTGTTTCCAGTACCCTGGCGGTTTTGGTTTTAACCACTTAGGTAACTTCCCTTCCTTTTTATCATGAGATAATGAGAAGAAGGATCTCCACGCTTCAGCATTTTTTCTAGATACTTGTTGTGTATTAACCTTGAGCTTGTCTTTAAATTGCTGGTAAACTTGTTTTTCTGTTGTGTTGAAGTCTATTTTCTCATGATTCTTATACTGTTGCATTCTTAACCAGTTAACAGTATTCCAACAAGCTTTGTATACTTGAGAGAGTTTCCCAAGCGTTTCTCTAGTTCTTTTGTCTGCTACTAGTCTAACGATGTTACTTCTCTTCATCTTCTTTCGCCTTTTGTCTTTCAATGTACTTTTTAATCGTCTCACTACTTACATTCCCAGCTGTTGCAACGAAGTAGTTTCTAGTCCACAGACCGTCTTTTATCTTGAGTTCTGGGTGTTTTTTAAGAATTTGTCTAGCGGACTTACCCTTGAAGTAGTTTGCTAAATAAGAGGGGGCATATCGTGGTGGGCAATTCACGAAAAGGTGTATGTGGTCTGGCATGATTTCGATGGCTAGAACGTCGCATCCTAGTTCTTGAGCAATGTTTATGAGTGTTTGTTTTAGTTCCTCTGTTATGGGCTCTAGTAGAGCTTTACGGTATTTTGGTATCCATACGAAATGGTAATTGCATAGGTATTTTACATGCCTGGTTGATTTGTATTTCACGAATACTTTAAAGTATTCAGAGATTAAAAGCATTACCCTGCCTCAGAGAGGCGAGGCTTGTCCGTTCTTTTGTCATTTAGTATCTTACTCTATCAACTTTAAGGTTACTAATCTCGTTCATGTTAGATTTCAATGATCTCTAAATATAGAAATTTCAAAGAACTTCCGAGATAAGGTGCTAGGGAGATTTACCTTAACTTATCATGATAATTGTATTAAAAGAAGGAAGAAATTGTGTGTGTACCATTTGAATACTTAACGCTACTAATTCTACGAAAAGTTCTAATCAAGAGGATAACCTTAATTTTCAGATACCCCACAAACTAGGGAAGAAAGTGAATATTTGTGAATTTAAATTTCATTATATTGTATGATGATATTATATTGAGCAAATAGTTCTTACGACTATTCATGCAGGAATTTGAACTTTAGATGCCCTTAAAAAAGAGTGAACTACTCTGCCCTTACGGACAGAGCATCCCCACCTCGCGGTGAAGATTTCCTGCTTCTTGGAGAAAATTGCTATACGCATAGCAGAGGTTTCCCCTCCGCAGGCAGTCCCAACCCTCATCAGCTCTACCAGCTCTTACAGCCTCATAGAGCTAAATAAAAATATTTTCCTTACGCATAAAAACATTTTCTATAAGGGGGCTATTCATTGGACGGGGACTTCAGCCCCCTTAACCCCCATTAATGTTAAATTTTCTTTTGCATAACCTTTGTTATGGAAGATTTAGTAAGGGGACTAGAGAAGAAACTTAACGAAGCGGAAGAAGAGGCTAAAAAATATGGTAAAGTAATTGGAAGGATAACTAGATATGAAACTGTAAGTGTAGAGGATAATGAATTGGTAGGTGTTGATATCGCATTTGAGGATTATTTGGATTCAGACGTAAAGAAGGGTCAATATCTAGCAATTAGAAGTATAATTAAACCGGTAATAATGCTTGGTCAAGTTTATTCAATAACTAGGGCTGATGTGTTAGCTAGGTTAGGATTAAGGGAATTGACTTACCCAAAAGATCCTACTACAATAATCACCACTACTTATGTTGAGTTAAAGCCAATAGCTGAAATGGAAGGAGACAAGATAAGGCCACCTGTCTCGCCAATAGATCCACAAAGCCCCGTTTTCATTCCAAATCCCGATTTAGTAGAGAAGATATTGAGAATACCAAGTAATGGTATAACAATTGGAAAGATATTCTCTGGGGGAGAGGAGATAGAGGCTTATGTGAGACTTGACGAATACACCTTAAGGCATCATACCCTAATTGTGGGAACCACTGGTTCTGGTAAAACTACATTACTAAAGAGCATTATTGCAAGTGATGAAATTGAGAAAAGTACTTTGATTTTCGATAGGCAAAGAGATTTCGTCAACTTTCTGATACAAAAACGTAAGAATTTCGCTGTAGTGATGCCGGTAGTTGAAGAGGCTAATCACAAAATATCCATTCAGGACCATGCTATGGAATTTGCTAACTGGTATGGATGTGATATAATTGACGTAAAGAGTGATGGGGCATATGTTAAATGTAACGGTTCTGAGATTTTTGTAATTCCGTATTCAATTAACTTTTACGATAATCTAACTAACTTTCACAGAATAACCCCCTATTTCACTTCAAGGGCTTCAATGTACTGGGAAGCAATAGTTGAGAAAACTTTCGATTTAATAAAGTACAATCTTTATGAATTACTTAAGAGATATCCCAGTGATAATGAACTCTCAGGATTATTGAGGTATAGGTTAACTCCAGGGAAATTATTGGGGAATTTAAAAATATCTTATGATTTAAATACAACTTCGTCTCTTAATAGAGATTATATAAGTTACGATCCTAAAAGTAAGACTTTAGAATTGAGGATTGGAAAGGCTTTTCACGAAGCCATGAAACAGCTCGATATAGCCTCACAAACTAGGGAGGCAATAGTGAGAACGCTAAAGGCTTACGATAATTACGGTATATTCACAGTTCCCGGCAGTGTAGAGTTCTTGCCAGATAAGGTATTTTCCCTTTATGACGATGTAGTAGTGGATTTAAGCTGGGTTATGGATAAATCGGCATCTGTAGAGGCTGTAGCGACAGTAGCTTACAAGATATTAGAAGATTTCTTTAAGTGGAAGGATCTGCTGTATAAGAAGAAGCAAGAGAGTAGGTTGACCTTAGTTATAATGGACGAGGCTCATGAATATTTTCCACAAACTGATATGGAAAATATCTCAAAGGATATCGTGGAAGGGTTAATGAACAGGATAATGAGATTAGGAAGAGTTAGGGGAATTGGAGTCATTTTAGCTACTCATGTCCCTGACGATCTGAATCCATTAGTTATTCAACTATCAAATACTAAGGTGATTATGAGGAATGAGACTCATGTTCTTAGGAGATTAGGATTAGATGAATATGAGGACTTCTTGAGGCATGCCACCCCGGGATTAGGTATTGTTTATTCAATTAGTTTCAGTGAAGTTCCAATAAGAACAGTTTTAAGAGATTAACGTTTACTACTTTATATCGAATTGTCCATATTCATTTACTAACTAATATGATTTAAATCATATAATCTATAAAAATTAAATGATGAGTAATGATGCCGTCATATGTGCATAGATGCACTATGTAAAAAATTTGCACATAATTGCAATTATAAAATATAAGTTTATATGCAGAATCGGTTATCTCTTCAAGACTTTAACTATTTGGTGATACGCTATGGATTACTGCGGTTATTTTTAAAGCAAGTTCACTTCAATAAATAAATCCACTATGCTGAACCTAACAGGAACTGCGTTACGATACTTGAGTAAGTGATTTTATCGTCATGAATTACGCTCAGATTATTATTTGACGCTATTTCATAAGCGTAAATGAAAAGTGAAGCTGAAACCCTCTTACTTCTTTTATCTACAATTTCAATATAGGTTGGAAGTAAGTTCTCAGTTATTCTAGATAATATTGATGAAAAATCAAAATTCCTCTCAAGGCTCTCAATTCTCAGAAAAGTCAAAGGGAAGTATGGTCTCCTCAATATTACATAATAAGCGTATTTTGGAGGTACATGATCTAGGATTTTATTATCGTTTTCATCCTTGACTTCTAATGCGTACTCTATCTTAAATGGACCTATTATACAAATATATTGATAATTTTTTCTACAGAATTTTTCATCTATTAGTTCTAAAATTGTAACATCCTTCAAACCATTTAATTTTCCACCTAGTTTCTCACTGATCTCATTTTCTCTCCACAACTTCTTAGAGTTCTCCAATCTCTTAACCACTCCAATAACTTTCCCATTTATTGTCATTATCCTTTCCTTGACTAACTTAGCGTAGGCTATCTTGTGTTTTCTCCTAGCCTCAGTCTCCAATTCAAATTCCTCAGTAAGCTCAAGAGGTGTTGGATATATTGGGCCATCGATTATCACTACGTCGTGATCTTGAATAACATTCTTTAAACCTACATTCTCAGCTTCAGTTCTTAACTCATCAGCAATATCGTCTATTTTGTATTGATTTTCAGGTTCATTGACGTAATAGTAGTCTAATATGTTTTTATGCCTAATGTTGTTATCGCTTAACTTCAATGACTCTAGTAATTTCCTATAACTACTTATACCCATATAGGGTATATCAAGACTATATGGGCCATCAATAAAGCCTTTCTTATTGCTATAAATCGATAGACCAACGAGACAAAAATTGACAGAGAAATCTCTTAAGTACCTAGATGAGGAATCAATTGATGCAATTCGCTTATCGTTTGTAATCTTAAACTCATTAAAGGAGTAAACTATTGGTTTGAACTCTTCCATCAACTCAATTCTCATTATCCTATCCTCACTCTCCAATAATCCGTGATCTGGATCTCCCTCAGTGTTAACTCTTAAATCTGGCAAGTTCCTCTTTACATTAACGATCTCCTCAATCGTCTCTTTCATTCTTATCTTCCAATTCATACATTTTTCACTTTCATTTCTTAATAGAAAAATGCTTTCCTATAAAGGGGTCAATCTTTATTACGAAAAAAATTAGCTTATCACCTATCAGTTAGTAGTTCACTAAAATTTTTGGCGAGAAAGACTTTTATACCTGCTAATCGTTGTCCTTTGCCGTGGTAATCTGTTTCAACATTATCGTGAAATTTATATATTTAACATATATAGTTTATTAATATAAGTCAGTCTTGCCCCAGATATGGATGGAAAATTCTCGGATGTATCCAGCCTAATCTCGAGATGTGAGAGTTTTCTCACCTTAAAAGGGTAATTAGGGTTATGCCCCTAATGGCAAAGAGAGGGATGAACGGTATTCGTGACTTCGCTGAAATCAAGGGTCAAAAATCTAATACAAAATATATGAAATTCAATGAGACCCAAACCCCCCTGACTATGAATTTACGATAGCTATAAAGACCATAACTTTAAAACACTAAACGTAATTAACTCGTACAAATTGTTAGACTTATCTTTTTCTTGTCACTATCCTCACAGGATTCCTTTTGACTCTGAGAATATATTACTTATATTAAGGTTTTTCTGTCTATTTGCAAAGAGATCTTAAGTTTTAGCTTGATCTACCTCATAAATTTCTCCATAAATTAATTTTATCCCTAGTTCCTCAGCTCTTTTAATAGCTTGATTATCTACACTTACAGCTAAGAACATCTTTATGGTATTCTTGAAGTTAAAAACCTTTGAGAGGACTTCACATTTTATATTGAACCACTCAATATCATCGCGCTCGCCACGAGATTTAACCTCAATTAAATAAACTTTGCTATCCTTAGCTAAAATATCAATTTCGTATATAGTACCCTTGAGCCCATAAGTACCACTGTCATCTTTATAGGTAAATCTATTGAGGTAATTAACATCAATTCCCTCTTGCTTTAACACTTCAGCAAAGAAATTCCTAATCAGATACTCATATGAAACCCCCCAACGGTTACCAAGATTACTTAACGTCTTATCTAAACGTTTAATATCTTTATCCATTTCTTCAACTTTTTCAAAAAGTCGTTTTTGTGCTTCAGCAAGCAAAGCCATGTTCTCCTCAAGCTTACTCAACCTCTCCTCACTCTTCCTCTGAGCCTCGGCCAACTCAGCAATCTTCTCCTCACTCTTCCTCTGAGCCTCCTCTAACTTGCTCAACCTCTCTTCAGTACGCTTTTGAGCCTCAACCAACTCAGCAATCTTCTCTTCAGTACGCTTTTGTGCTTCAGCAAGCAAAGCCATGTTCTCCTCAAGCTTACTCAACCTCTCCTCACTCTTCCTCTGAGCCTCAGCAAGTTTATTCACCGTGTCCAGGATGCCTTTAAGTATCTCCTTTAAATCGTTTATAGTTACATTAATATCAAATAAGCCTAACAACTCAGTTAAAGCTTTTCTGAACTCTGCATCCTCTTTTATCAGTCTTATGATCTGATCCTTCAACTCCATATGTAGGAATTTCTTTTTGGAAATAATAAATTTTAGTATCGACGATATTGAAGAGCTACTCTGAATTTCCTTAATTAGTTCTTGGGTTAGGTTGTTCTTAACTGTTTTTCATTTTTTCTCTTTTAACCTTTTGAAACCAAGTGTAAAATTTATGTGAAAAAACCATAAGAACTAAAAATAAAATAGATCTCCAGATGTAGCTATTATATATTGTAAATAGTAAGACGTACATATCATTTATAATTTTCAAGGTAATTTTTCTTAGTTTAAAGAGAAAAAGGAATCTATAAATATATATATAGCAAATCTTGAAAGAGAGATCGCGTATTAACTAGTGAAATTCAGAATGTAATCTCCTCACAAGGGGAATGTAGAAAGTGTCCTACTTTAGTTTGTGGGGTATCTGAAAATTAAGGTTATTCTCTTTATCAGAACTGTTCGTAAATAAACGTTAAGTATTCAAATGGTACACGCACTAACTAGTGTTAAGAAATAAGAAACTGTAAATATGCTTTTTCTACGATATTATATAAATTAAATACAGAAGTTATTTATTCAATTTTGCATAAGTAATACACTCCCTTGAAGACAATATAATAAATCTGTTTAATCATTCTGGTTGATTCTCCTCTTGAGATCTGATTTTCATTTCACTTCTGACCTCTACAAAGTACTTTTCAAAACTATTACCTAGATTAATTACACCATTCAGTATCTGCGTGAAATAGTTAATTAGGTCAGAGTTATCGGAATCTATCAGAAACCCTAAACTGTTAGCCTCTATCATTAATTTTTCATCTCCAAAGCTTCTTATATCTTCCCTAAGATATTGAAATGACGTCCTAATGTAATTTATTACCTCCTTCTCATCTTCTAATCCATATTCCTTAGCAACGCTTTTAAGATCCAAACCACTTTTAAGCGTGAATATCGAAATTCTACATACATTTTCAATTCTTTCCAAATATCTACCAGCCCAGTAAATTTTGTAAGCAATGCTTTTCACTATCGTATTCTCATCCTCTTTCAACTTTAACTTTTACCTCTTTAAGCCAACCTCTCCCAGAACTTACGAACGTACCTATTACCGGACTGACATCTGAGAAATCTCTTCCAACTGCGAATTTTATATAACCTAAATTATAAAATCTATTTCGAGTAGGGTCAATATCAAGGTAAGTCCCCTCTGGGGTTAACACTTCAACCCACGCATGAGTCGCCCTAGGATTATCATTAACAACCCCCATAACATATCTGGCAGGAATTCCTAATGCCCTTAATAACGCTAATGTAATGTGCGTGTAATCTTGACAAACACCATAACCTAACTGAAAAGCTTCATATGCTGTAGTATTGACTGTGGTAACACCAGACTTGTAAATTATCTTTTGCCTTACGAATTTTAAAATCGCCTCAATCACTTCACCTAATGTTCTCAACCCTTTTGTGACTTCCTTCGCAATCCTTTGAAAGGGCTCAGGATCAACTAGTTTAGTAGGTAAAAGTAATTCATTAAATCCATAATTGTAAGGAAACTCATAATCCGCCTTTATTATCCTATTCTCAACCCTCACTTTACTATTGGAAAATATTTCCAGTCTTCTGTGAACCTCTTGTATTTTCACCTTATATACAATATTTCCAAATATATCTCTATAAGACGTTTTATAACCGTTTGGTATCGTTCCAATTTCATGATATAACAATAGCTGATTATCACCATCATAGGGAACTATCTTTAACATATTCTCATTCAATATAACATCTGTTTCATACTCATATATACTAGTATAACTTACTGTATAATCCATAATGGTTTCACCATACCCCCAGAAGAATTATTCGTAACCCTACTTCCAACTATTCCCACTCTACTTAAAACCGCGCTTGCCACTTTATCATAATATGTAAAAAACCTCAAATCAGCATATGTCTCATAAAAGGAGTCATTTACCACTGAAACCACTGTATCAAAATCTAGAACTTCTTGTGCTATGAAATTTTCATACTCCTTAAAGATTTCCTTTAAAATATTTAGGTTATCGTCCTTAACTATTGCTAAACCTATTCCCCCATATCCTTCTCTCTTCTTTATGACATAACGAGTAGGTTGATCAATTACCTTTTCTAAATTCTCCTTTTCATAGAGACAAAAAGTTAATGGCTGTACAACGCTTTCCAATTTCATTCCATATCTTTCTGCTAGGTAAGGTACCCATACAAAAGTTGCCTTATCATCAGCTATCCCAGTTCCAGGCGCGTTAGCTATGGTAACCCAACCCCTTAAATACGCCTTAACCAAACCTGGTGTTAAGTAATCTAAATCCTCTATTCTCCTATAAATTACATCTACATGAACTTCACCTTCATCAACTGTCTTTACCACAACTTCCTTATCCTTAACTAAAATATCATTAGGTTCAGCCAATATAATTCCAAGTTTATCAGAGAGGAACCTATGCTCAAAATACGCAGAATTATAATTTCCATCACTCAACAACACAATTGTCGGATCTTTACTACCGCTGACATATCGTAAAATATCGTATAGGTACTCCAGATCATTTGGTTTAAGGACATTATATCCTTCTGACAACTCTGGAAGGAATCTCGTTAAATACTCAAATGCTTTGTATGAGTAAGAAATTCCAGAAGGAATCCTCAAATTGTCTTCTAAAATAAAAGGTATACCTCTTAATCTAACTATATCAGCGCCATAAACGTGAATATAGATGTTCTTTGGAGGGGAAAATCCTATCATCTCAGACCTAAAATATGGCGTAGTTTTTATTATCCAATCTGGTATGGGTGTAGAACTTTCCTGATAAACTTCCCTTATGAACTTGTTTAAAACGTAGCTTCTAGCAGATAAGTAATTTGAAATTTTAAAGAAGAATTCAGAGCTAATTATTCTGGGTAATACATCTATAGGAGTGCTCCTATAGTTTAGGGACGTATAAAATGTAAAGCCCTCCATGAAGGCTTGCAAATTTACTAACTTATTTTTCTGAAATATCCTTTCATTTAAATTATTAACATTTTCTAAAAGTCTAGAATAGATCGGATCCATTAAATATTCATTGTAATTGTTATCTCTTATGAGTTTTCTTATTTTCATATTTTTACATTCGTAATACAAACATTTAAGTCTTTATATAGGCATCTACATAAAAGATTTCCAATTAACAAGATATATAAATGTAAAGTATATAACTTTGTGAATAACTTAAAAAAGGTAAAATTGATAGATTATTGCTACTCTTTAATTTTAGACTTTAAAATTTTCATTCCAATAATAACGATATAATAAAAATTTTCCTAAAGAGGTCGATTTCTCTCTAATCAATACTTAATACCATTAATTCTTCCTTTATCTTTAATTTTTAGTGATTTCTTATATACTTTCTAATTCCTCATATCAGTATTGTTACTCAGTCCTCACATGGTTTATAACCGTTAAGCCCAACATGTATATAACATTTGAAGAGTTTCGACGCATAAACTTTTAGAAGTACTTGTTTACTTCTTCACCTTACTATCTTGAATTTAATAATAAGAATATATAATAATATCCTATTATTCCACATTTCCTTCCCTTATCTTTAATAGGTAGTTGGAGAGTTTGTCAATTGACATTCGCGCATAACATTATCATAAACCAGCATGTTACACTTCTCTATGGCTAGAAATAAGTTTTATTGAATTACTTTCCTGATTTATTATGATCTATTTCTAATTTTGAACATCAATATTTATAGATTTAATAAGTTAAGTTGCTTTAAAAATCCTTTTTGTTGATTTTTCTACGTATAGCTTAAATATAGAGGCGGAAAATATGCATAATGAATGTTTATTAGTTTTTCTTTAATGATTTTATACGGATGGAGAAGACTAGAAGCTTATTTAAGACTTTTTTAGTAATTGTAATTATAATTTTTATTATTTTGCAGATTACCGTATCTTCAGCTCGACAAACTACAACTACTACTCCTATAAAGCATGTTGTAATAATAATCCTTGAAAACCATTCTTTTGATAATCTTTTTGGGACATATCCTTTTGGCAATCCACCAATATATAATAATATAACTGAATCCGTGATGAGACCTGTTGGAATTAACTTTAGCATTAGATTACCAACTACTAATGGGAAATACGTAGGCGTATTTTACGCAAATAATGTCATATTACAAGATCCTACAGAAGGTTTTAACGCTTATCATGAAGATTGGAATTTTGGATTAATGAATGGCTTTGTAAAGGGATCTGGCGTTCAGTCACTTGCTTATGTATCTTATCAGCAAGTTCCTCTTTTATGGGATTATGCTGAAGAATACGTTTTAGCAGATGACTACTTTTCTCCGTCGTTAGAAGCTACACAACCCAATAGGGTTAATTATCTAATTGGATTTCCTAGCAACATTACAAGTGATAGTTTTATAACTAACGTGTTACCTTTTACGGATACCATCATGTATCAGCTTTCACAATATAATATATCATGGGGTTATTTTGATTATGGATACCAACAAGGTCAAAAATTACCGCCTTTTCCATTAGAAGTCTTTTATGGATCAATGAATTATACACAACACTTCTTTAATACTAGTGTCTTCTTGCAAGATCTCAAGGACAATAGATTACCAGATATATCCTGGGTCATGTTCACTGGTGGTGATGGATCAGATCATCATTATGTTTATGATATGCATCCACCTTTCAATCTTACAGTTGGTCAGATCAATTTAGCTTATTTTATTAACGCAATAATGGAAAGTCCGTATTGGAATTCAACTGTTATTTTCATAACTTTTGATGAAGGTGGTGGTTTTTATGATCAAGTTCCTCCACCAATAATCCCTACATACGGATTAGGATATGATGAATTCCTAAACCATTTAGGAATATATAATTATACTATATTAGGCCAAAGAATCCCATTGCTGATTATCTCACCATATGCAAAAGAGGGATGGATTGACAATTATACATTATCTGGCTATACTTTACTAGGATTTTTAGACTATAATTGGCACTTGCCCTATCTTAATAAAATAGTTGCAAATAGTGACGTACAAGGATTATTGCAAGCTTTTAATTTCTCCCAAACTCCCAGAAAACCTATAATCTTGTATCCCTATAATTGGAGTTATCCTATTCCACTTCAATTCCCAATACATTACGGATATGTTGCTACAATACATAACAATTATACTGGATATCTTCTCTTGTATGATAGAGGACTTATAAATAATACAGTTTTAAACTATATTATGCAGTTTTCTCAAGAAAATCAGCTATATTATACCAACTTAACAATATCCTTTACTAATAATACTGCTACTTCAACTACATCTACGCAGATTTCATCTACCTATACTAGTATGTCATATTCCAATAGTACTATTACGAAAAGCAAAAATAGCTACATCTACATTTTAATTATCGCATTGTTAAGTATAATAATTATAACATTAATAATACAATCCAAAAAAACTATTCCGAAGAAATAAATTATATTATTATATTCTATTTCCATTTATCTATGAGCTTTCTAGTTAGATATTCATTAAACTCCTTACTATTCTCTCCATATTTTATAAGATATTTAAAACAAGATGTACATACAATCTTCCCATTATACTGATTACTTCCAACATCACCACAATAGGCACAGGACATTTTCTGAGGCTGAATTTGAGCTATCCTTGCTCTAGCTATTAAGTCATCCGCTACGTTTACATAGCTTGATACTTTAGCCATTCTTTGTCTTATCTCAGCTTCAATATTTCCAGGTAACATTGCTGGCTCTTCATTTGTGGGTAAATATATATGGAATATAAGGATTTTTTCATCATTCATTTGAGCGTACTTATAATGCGCATACGATCTATCTTTATTCCCAACTATTTCTATTTTCTTCATTTCGACTTCTTCTTCTTGCCCATTATCATATATTATCTTAATCTTCATTACATATCACTAGGAAATGCCTATATTAAATTGAGCTGAATATGTTTGAGATGATGGTATATACATAGGATTGTTTTCATTCACGTTAAAGTAAAAGAATAAATTAGTGATAGTATTGACGTTTGACGTAAGTTGTTGCAGGCTAAAGAATCCTATAGGCTGTCCAGTACTATTATCTCTTAATCCATAGTTGTATTGAAAATAATTAAAGGCTATATACGCGTAAGTTACATTTATAGCCACATTGATATATGCCAGTGCATGTATCCTAAGAGAACTTGAAAGTTGGTACCCATATATTGCCCCAGATGTTTGAGCTGAGTTTATAAACGTATTGAAAGCTATATATAACATTTTTACAGTACCAGATAGTGCTAACGTACTAGAGGTAGAATTCCCGGAAATAAATATCACAGACCCGTGCGTAGGTTGCGAAGAGAATAGGTTACCTAGAATGATTATAGAATCTACATGATAATTATCTCTCACTAGTACGACTAAACTTGAGCCAAAATCAAAATTATTGAAAGCAATGAAAACAGTATGACCTCTATACAAATCCGAGATTATCACATTATAACCACTTTCAAAGGAACATCCTACTATGCCATAATTTATACCACCTACTAATTGTATTTTTCCTCCTATACCTGAGAAAGTAACATTTTGAAATTGGCAAGCAACTAGCTTTAGATTGTCAGCACCTTGAGTAACTATTGAAGCACCATCGAAAACACAGCCAACTACAGTCCCATTATTGCCATCAGTTCCAGGATTTAAATAAGTTACATTAGTACCCACGAAAACACAGCCAACTACAGTCCAGCCTCTAGGTGAAATAGCTAGATTACTACCATTCTCAAACCTAGATCCTATGACCATTAATTCCCTTGACTGCGTATCGAAGAGCAGTTCAGCGTTATTTACATAACAATTGAATACTAATATAGTAGCTGATTGGTTAAACCAAGCACTTGCAAAAAATTGTACTGCATCAAAATAAAACATAGTGGAATGCATATGATTTGGAAAGCTAGTAACAATTAACCATCGTTGTGGAGTTACATTGATTAATCTCATATTCTTAAAAGCAATTATCCAACCCCAGGTAGAATAGGAAGCCTCTTGCGTGTTAACTACTGCATTATTTGACGTAATGTACTGCATCTCATATGTTGCAATAGAATTTATAGTTATCATAGCTGGGACATTAGACAAATTATTTGGATTTACATACACTATTTCCCCTAAGCCATCTCCCTCGAATATATAATGTAAAGATTGATCTAAAACTAAAGTAGGTGAAGCCGCAGCATATACATACAATCTGCCTCTGATTATAATATGAGCTACACCATAAATCCGTGATAATTGTATCGCTTCTTGTAATTCTTGCGTAGCATCGCTTCCTGGAGGAACATAAAAGTCAACATCTTGATCCATATGATCAGAAATAACTATAGCCATTTAAATTACCCCACCCTCAAATATTGCACCCATTCTTTGGAAACCAAGGCCAGTTATTAAGTCACCAAAGTACATTACATATCTATACAATCCCCAGAAAATTGGTGAACCTACTACATCTTGAGTAGGAGATGACGCTAATGTTGCAATCTGTGATGAAGATAAGACAGCATTGTATATTTGTATGTTTTCTAAGTAGGAATACCAGCTTGGCCTATTCATTCCACCTTGTTGACTCTGAATGGGACAATTATTCACCCATAGATATGCTACATTAGGATAATTAATAGTTACTGTACCACTCGCTACTTGGTTACCATTAACATACATTATTGCAGTGCCATTATCGTATGTTACAACTACATGGAATGGAACCGTCGAAGGAAATGGAGCCCTTATACTGCCACTAGAACCAGTAAACATTAGCATACCGCTATTACCCATTATAGCCCATCCTTGCCCGGCCTCTAACGAACCATAAGCTAATATGTAACCATCATATCCACCAGGAAGTCCATAAACCCAGGCTGAGACTGTGAACTGAGATGGTGTCCCAAACGCTTGAGGACCGTTAGCAAACATTAAAGATTGATATGCTGGAGGTTCGTAGAATAACACATAGGGAGATTGTGAGAATGAGCGCCTCTTAGATAAAATGGAATTTATTATTCCAATATTAGAATACCATAGAAGTTGAATACCATATTCCATAATAGGTGCCAATGCGATAATCATTGGGGCACTACCAGGGTTTACATATATTTGTGCACCTCCGCTAATCTGTATATTGTTAGGAGTAGATGTTAATGGGGATTTAATTGGATAAAATTGACCAAGTAGGACTATTAAGCCACCATTATAATTTTTCTGTAAATATTGTATAGCCTCATATATTCCACATGTACCTGAACCACTACTACAGCTTCCGTTAAATATTTCTCCAGAACTAGTTATCACACTATAGCCAGTGTTAGGATTTCCTTCGACTATTGTAATATATGGATATGTAGAGGTTAAAGATGAAGATGCCTGGGCAATATTAGCCTTTTTTTCTCTAATATCTAAAATAAGGGGAGCTGCAGCTAGCATTGCTGAGGACGTTAAAGTCAAGAATTGTCTCCGATCTAGCTTATTTGAAACGTTTTTTACACCCACAATAGCACTTTAAAGTATATACTTTTAAATTTTTCTATATTAACTTATAGGATGTCGTATAATATTAACGATCGATTAAAATATAGTAATTGGAACAGTTTATAGCTAAGTAAATAATACAATATCATATATTAATTTTACGACAGGATGTGAGGTATAAATAGCATATTAGTTCCATAATAAACAAAAATTTCATTCTATATTATGATTAAATATTGTTTTATCTATATTACAGCAAAATAATCTGTGAATTATTATTATATTCCTAAAATTTTAGTTATGACAAATAAAAGCTGTGACATCTAATTATCATTTTAGTTATAATCATGTATCATTTAGTTATTAATGCACTTACTAATATATATAGAAACTTTACAATCTAATTCGGATTCTTTTAAATACTTTATATCTAAATCTAAGAAGATCTTAAACTTAGGCTAGTTCTATATATGTACTATTCAAAATTAAGAGACAAGATTCCGTTACTATTAATATTATATGAATAATTAATATCTAAATAAGAAAATTTATTATTAACCCCGGTTTATAAATAAAAATTATTAAATCCTCTTTCATAGTAGATAATATACGTGAGAGTGTCCAGATTGAATAAAATTTGGCTTGCTTTTTATATATAGGGTATAAAATTAACTCTATGTCCCAAGTTATTACCTTAATCCAAGGCTAAGTTGACTAACTTAAATGTCCGTTTTCATCAACTTAAGTATTATTCATTAATGAGGTAGATCTCAAAATAATTATTCACTGAATTTTTCTCACTCCGGACGCTCTCTCGTGTTCAAGAGTTATAAACAATAGCAATACCTTGTGTTCGCACCTTTGATTGTATTACTCGAAAATGATAGATTGCTTCATTATTTTTCTGTTATTCGATTATTACAATTCACAAAGAAACTGTGAATTACCCCTAAATTAGCCCTTTAGTAGAGATTATCTACATAATATTAGTGAGATCAATTAAAATAGAAAAACAGAATAGCCTACTTGACTGGTAATATAGTTAACAGTACATAACTTCCATCACTCCTTTTTAATCTAAAAAATAATTAGTGATTTTAATGTATGAGGTTATATAACATGTATTTTTAAGTCTAAGACATTGGAAGATGCGGTCTGCGATTCGATATATACTATTTTCGATAAATTTTCAGCTATTATAGATGCGACAATCAATGATTGAACGTAACCTAGTATTCCATATTGCTTATTCGGATTTGGACCATATATTTTTACTTGAATTAATTTATCATCAATGAAGTTTACCTCTAAATCGTTAGCGAAGTCATATAAATCTATTAGTGCCTTTTTTAGCAAAAACTCCAATGTTTCTGAAAAATTTATTCCCATTTTTCTCATTTCTTCTATAATTAAAGATCCAGGGGTCTCTAAAAAAATACCTATAGCATCATTAAAATGATTTATTAATTCATTATTGACCTTTTCTATTTTAACGGGAAAAGTATCTAACAAGAGCATCCCATTATAACCTAGCGATGAAGGAACAAATACTCTATAATAACCATCTTTACCATAATAACTGAAAATAAGTTCTAAATTTCTATATAAGTTATCCACTATCAAATTGATTTTATCGTTTTTCTTATCAACTAAATTTACTCCGTATGAAGCAAGTCCTACAGAAATTATTCCTAACGAAAATATCGTAAACGGCGGATAATAAATAATGAAAATATTTAATATTAATAAACTTACACCTAAAATAATTATATAAAACCAGAGATAATTCATCTTTAGGCGCCCCAGTAGATTTTATCTAATAGTTCTACCACATAATCCCATGTTACAACTTCCTTTCTGCCTTCTTTTCCCATTTTTTCCGCTAATCGTCTATCATTCAAAAGGTTATTAGCTGCTTGAGCTAAGGAGATGGGATCATTAGGAGGTACCAAAATTCCATTAACCCCATTTATTATTCTATATCTTAAACTGCCTACTTCAGTAGCTATTACTGCTTTTTCTCTACTCCATGCCTCACTTAGTGTAATAGAAAACGCTTCAACGTATTCTGAAATACTTGGAATAACTATAAATGAAGCGGAGTCAATAGCCTCTATTTTAGTTTTGTCGTCAACATAACCCAGAAACACGCACTTCTTATCCACATCTAATTTCTCAGCCATTTTTCTATATATATTGATATCACCGGGTCCTATAAAAACTATTTTCGAGTTAAGCATCTTTGCAGCCCGCAATAAAACTTCTACGCCTTTTAGTTTATGCAATCTTCCTATGTAAAGGATATATTCATCTCCAATTCGTTCGATAAAACGATTGGATTTCGGATATGTAAAGAAAATGTCATCTACACCTTCTGGAACCAAAAATGCGTCTCTATTATACTTTTCTTTTAAAATTCTTAGGTCTCTCGTATTTTTCACCAATAGTTTCTTAGAATTACTAAGAACCTTATTCATGGTAATTTTAGAATATAATGGTGAAAATAACCTTATCACAAAATTAGGGTGATTATAGAGGGAATCTATCGCCATCAATGTAAAAATTACATTTTCTCCTTTCATCATAAGTTTAATTGAAAAAAGAGAGTTCTGTGAATGGTAATGAACTATATCTGCTTCCTTTAATACTTTACTAGATTCTAGTGGTATTGTTAAATCTGGCATATTGAATAACCTTATACTTCTTAATTTTTCCACTTTCATCTTATAGTTATCATCGGGAACTTTAGATGATGTTAGTACTGTAACATCATATTTAGCTTGTTGTCTTATAGCTATCTCATATATCGACTTTTCTATACCCCCAACTACTGGATAAAATGTATGAGTGACATGCACTATTTTCTTTCTTTTCTCCAAGCTAAAACTTCACCTCTTAACGAGAATATTTGTGATAAAATCAGAAACAGCTGATTTGGAATCCATGCTCTTAATATTTCTCTGACGTTAGAATTTAATAGAGATAATAGTATGGAAATGAAAATTAATATGGAAAAGATAAAAATATTACTAATAGCCATTAATATTAAACCTATAATTAAAATCCACGGGTTTATCAAGTGCAAGTAAAACTCTTGCAAAAATACTAGCTTAAATTTTCTATTTCTAGATTTTAATACTTTCGGTAAAAATCTTGAAAAGTGCCTTATTAAATGAGATCCTCTTCTCATTTTCCATGTAATATAATCTATGCCTTTAGGTGCGAGTTCTATCGCTCTCATATTATCAATACATATTGCTCTATATCCTTTCAATGTCGTTAGTGTAGCAATCATACTATCATCGGCACCAACATTAGGTAATTCGTCTGGTTTAATAATATCTTTTCTAAACGCAGTTAATTCTCCATGGAATATTGGAGTAGAATATAGAGCTGACTCACCTAGTCTAATTGTATTATAGAAATTTCTATATGAATTCTCTAGATCATTATTAGCCTTTTTTATACAACTGACAGCTCCTACAACCCGTGAGCTGAACATAGACACAACGTTAATTAAAGGATCCTTCCATAGGGCATCGGCATCAGTTATAACTACGATATTACTAGTAGCTTTCTTTATTCCCTCTTTTATGGCAAAAATCTTACCCTTTCTTTCTTTTTCTTTAATAATAGTGAGCCTAGGAATATTGAAAGATTTAACTATTTCCGCTGTATTATCATCACTAGAATCAACTAGTATAACTTCCATATGGTTTATTGGATAGGACTGAAGTAAATTAATTATCTTCTCTTTTATCTTATCACTCTCATTATACGTTGGAATAATAATGCTTACATCAATTACTTCCTTATTTTCGGGCTTTATATCTAATTTTTTATTTTTTATATATAAATAATATAATGCAGGTATAGCAAAATGTATAATAATTAACAATATTGCTAGATCGAATACAAGCATTCTAAATTACATTATGGACTATAAATAAAAGCTTTTATTATAGTTATGGATTTGGAATAAAGACCGTTCATGGCTCGTTTTTCATGTCATAATTGTGTATTGAAATAATAATCGCACAACTGTAGTATAATATTTGGTACATTACTTACGAAAATCTTTATAATGTGTTTGAAATTTACACTTTAATTTGCCTTCAGCTATTATTCTAGCTTTTATTTCTTCTCACAGCATATAAGTTCAACATTATTCTTTGACTCCCAAGGAAATGATGGTCTTAACTTACATCTGAATCCTAATCCTTGATTATTAACATTATAAACCGCGATAAATTCATTATCGACATTTGAAGGTACTTTTATCATTCCATCTTTACTACCAACTCCAGCATTAAATAAGAGAATTTTATTTTTCCAAATTGTTCAAATTAATATCTCCTAAAGCTTCTTTGTACGCTGGGAGTAGTGGTTCAAATGAGTAAACTCTTTTAGCACCATTTATAGCAAAATATAACGCGGTATCACCCACGTTAGCACCAATATCAATAACTTCTTTGCCATGAACATCCGCCTCATAAGATTCGGAAATGAAAGTTTCGATAAAAGTCGTAAAGGGGTGTAATACTTTTACATCAAATTTTGGACTATACCAAATACTATTCTCTTTGATCCAGCCAGATAATAAAAATAGGAATTCAGAATAATTTTTATCTTTATTTAATTCGGAAATTACTGAATTTTCGGTTATTAAATTTAAAATTTTACTTAGATCATAACCATATACTTCTGACTTTCTCCCCGCCATCAAAATGGCGAGGGTTCCCCTCATCGATTCGGAGTTACATCTCTCATATAGGGGGCAGTCGCGAGGCTCAGAGAACCCCGCCCATACAAATTACACACAGCTATATAATCACGATGATCCTCAAAACCACACTTTACACACTTAAGCATCCTATACCCAGATTCAACCATTTTCTCTCCACACTTAGGGCAAGTAGTTGAACTATACGCTGGTTTAACGTATATTACGTTCAATCCATGCTTCTTAGCCTCCCACTCAACCCATTGTTGAACACGTCTATATTGCATCAAATATAGTTTCTCCCTATAATTCTTCTTCAACCCCTTCACATGAGAAATTGTGTTCATATAACCACTGAAGAACTAACCTTTTAGATCTCATATAATGATCTGCTATGGGCTCCAGAGCCGAGGAGGAGATCTTCATTTTGACTGTCACGATCTCCTCCTCGATGGAACTGTCCTCGCGGACAGCTCGCTCTGAAGCCCTTAGCACATGCTTATTACTGAAGAAACTGTTTAAAAACATTACGCGGGCATTCATCTCCGCCTTAAAAAGGCTAAGCTTTCTGCCCGCATTTCTGTAAAATGTTTCAAACTTTATAAGTACATTTGAGTTTACCTAATTATTTCAACTTATTAACGTTTATCACTGTCTGGCCGCTTGCCTAGATTTGCCTAATAGTTTAATTCGTTATCTCTCGTATCCCTCGTTTTTACTGTACGAAACCATTTAATCTTAATTAATGATCAGTGAGTATCGAATACATATCTTTAGTGCAATATAAATTTCCTGCTATTCTTCTTAAAAATCTACTCTATTTCAAGTTCAAGAGAGTGTCTCACTTGCATGAAATTGAGTAAAACTAGTTTCTCTCATATTTAAAAATACACAATTCAATAAGAATACTTGAAATTAACCAAATTTAGCTAAAAGACAAAAATAAGCGTAATACTTAAGGGAGACTGTGAGAATATAACAGAGACATGGGAGTTTTTCTTAAGCGTTCCTGGGTTCCTCATGTCTTGAGATGAGTCTTGTGTTTGTTTATTTGATTACTATTGTTTATAATTCCTTGATTTATGTTTCTATTCTTGATCGGGTGCCTAATGAGGCTGTCGTTGTGTAGTTGTTTTCTTTTTATATAATTTTTCTAGTTTTTTCAAGAATAGTGTTGAGTATAGAAAAATTCAGATGTTTTCTTTCGATTTGTATAAATATTTTCAGTCTTCTTAACTGTAATAACATGAAGAAATGAGAAACTATAAATATGCTTTTGCTATGATATTATATAAATTAAATACACAATTTATTTATTCAATTTTGTGTAAGTAGGATACTCTCTAAAATAGAGACCACCCTTTAATCTTTATTACGAATTAAAAATTTTTATTGGTTTTTTAACTATATAAGAGCAATTATGAAGCAACTAACGTTTTCTCAGAGATCCCGCAGATCCAATAGAAATTTATTATCCAATATAAGTATGATATAGTTGTGGAAGATTTAAAAGCATTGGTAATTATGCCTCCAATTTTATTCAGTAGCGAGGCCAAGGTTGCAGTAGCATTTTCAAGAGTACTTAAAGAATACGGCTTTTCTAAACAGTATGGAATATTTCTAGAAAAAAACGGACTATCTGATATTTTCAAACTGTCACCGGATCTAGCTTACTCATTAGATATCATAGATACCAAGATAAAACTAGTAAAGGGACCAGTAATTTCGGGACTCATTGACTATATTATAGTTAAACTAACTAAATTACTTAAAAATGTTAATCTAAGTGTCAACCTATATTATACTGAAATACCTTTAGGTCTCGACTTAACGTACGTGATTTATCCACCTTCTGTTATGTTCTATAAAGATCTCCTATATTCTAAGTATAAGAATTTGAGAAAACTTTACTTAAGTGCCAATATGCGTATCTTAGAGAAACTAGCTAATTCTGATAGGTTAATATGCAGTTCATACTACATAAAGTCGATAATGGAAAATACTTTTAAGTACAACTGTTCAGTAGTTTACCCACCTGTCATGAACATTGAAAAATATGATAACGTAGAGAGAGAGAATTTGGTAGTTGGAGTCGGAAAATACGTAGAACCTAAGCATTGGGACGAATTTATACAAATTGCAAAGAAAGTTAGACAAGTTAATAATAAAATAAAATTCAAAATAATAGGTGGTCTAAACTACGTTAAATCTTCCAGGAAATATTTCGAGTATTTAAAGAATATAGCAGGTGATAATGTAGAACTTTTAATAGATGTTCCTGAATCTGAGAAATGGAAATTGTTCCATAAGGCAAAAATAATATTGCATTGCATGAGAAATGATAATATAAGTCTCGGAGTAGAAGAAGCTATGTCAGTTGGTGTTGTACCTGTAGTTTACAGAGCCACAGGATCATGGATTGATATAACTAAAGAAGGAAAATATGGTTTCTCTTATAGTAATATTGATGAAGCCTCTAACATAATACTAGAATTGATTAGAGATGAAAATCTATATATGAAAATGAGTGAAGCGTCAAAGGAGAGAGCAGTTGAATTTTCTTATGATACTTTTAAATCTAGGCTAGGTAGTATACTAAAAACTATAAGAAAAGAATAGATAGTTTAGATTTCTTGTGATTATTATTATTACATGTTAATGACACGCAGGAAATTTTATTCACATTATAGTAGTATGGAGCTTATATTATAACAATAATTATTTTAATATATATTATTATTATGGATAATATATATTAAAATATATCTCATAAATATTTCATTCGAACCAGTTAAAGACAAGTAAAAATTAAATGATTCTAGTACTCAAATACATATAGCAATGAAAATTAAGATTGTTACTGAGACCCAACAAAGGGGAACATTTGCCACAATGTTACTTTTATACAAAAAACTGCTTGAATATGGAATAGATGCTCAATTATATACTACATTTAGTTCAGAGTATATGACATTACCATCGCCTCCTAAGAGCATGATTTTTGGATATGAGAAAATGGTTAATTCTGAAAATTATGCACGAAAAATATTTAACATAATTCATAACTCTAAAGACACCGTCATACACCTTGCTAATGCAATGTATGGAATTTTGCCAATAGCTGAAAAAAGTGGAGCTAAAACTGTTATAAACATTCAATATTGGTGGCCGACGTGTTACTTTAATTCAATGGATAACCCATATTGTGATTGTCAAAGCCTAACAAAAATCTCTAGATGTATTTACAACAAGAAAAATGGATATCATAAAATTTTGTCCCCTTTAGAAGCTTTATATGCTAAGTGGAAGTTGGACAAGATAAAAGAGTATGTGTCTAAAGCTAGTATAATCTTAGCAGTGAGTAATATTGTAAAAGAGGTATTAGTGTCCAGAGGATTTCCTGAGGATAAAATAAGAGTAATAAATATTAACGCAATTACTCCTCCAATTGACTATGTGGAATATCATCCTTCAGATAGCTTTACTTTTGCATACATTAGTTATCCTGATCAAGGAAAGGGGATTTTCCAGTTACTTAAGGCTTTCTCGATTGCATTAAAATACAATGAAAAAATTAGGTTAAAAATAGCTGGGGGCCTAGAAGAACCTAAAGTAGTGGAAACTATAAGTGAACTAGGTATTAAAGACAAAGTAGTCTTAACTAAGAGATTTCCATACACAGAATATATAAATAAAATGAAGGAACTTCTATCTGATGTTGATGTCGTGGTAGTTCCTACTTTAGTCCCCGATACATGGGCTAGAGTAGTTACCGAATCAATGCTATCTGGTAGGCCGGTTATGGTAACTAAAGGTAATGGAGGTCTAGTAGAACAAGTAACTGATGGAGTAGATGGATTTCATGTTAATGTCTACGATGTTAATGATTTTGCACTATCTTTGTATAATATCTCACAAATTCCAAGAAATAAAATTGAGGAGATGGGAAAAATTGCAAGAAGCAATATTTTAAAAAAATATGATAATAAGAAAATTATTGATCAAGTTATTTCGCTTTATCGTGAGTTAATAGAAACTTGAATATACCTGCAAATACGGCTGCTCCATTGACAAAATTCCATAGAAAATAGAAAAGGAAGACTTGAAAGGAAATCTTTTTGCTATTTAATTCTTTATATGCTATAATAGAACTCTTTAGTGCTCTATAAAATATGACACTAACACCTAATGCAATAAAAAATAGGTTCCTAAATAGAGTATATAATATTATACCTGCAATATAACTAATGCTAAGTTTTTCTACCCTAATAACGAACTTATTTTTATTATAAAAGTTAGGTTGTTCTAATGGAATAGAGAGGAGGGAGATGATAACTGATAATATTAATAAAATATTAAAATTTACAAAGAATGAGAGAATAAATATTAAAGAATATATAAAAAATAAAAAATTATCTAAATTGGGCAAATACCCATATCTCCTTAATATTAAGGTTGAAGGAAAACCATATTGCCAAGCTTTAATGAAATGAGATTTGAGATTTCTTTGATAAAAAGATAATAAGTGTTCTACATGGACCTTAGGATTCAAAATTATCTTATACCCCAATCTTCTAACTTTTTCTGAGAAATCTATATCATGCATACTATATGGGTATGTATTATCAAGTGCACCAATTTTCTCTATTATTTCTCTACGTACTAAATCATTATTTAGCCCAGTATAAGCTACTTCTTGAATAGGCATTTCAACTAATTTATGCCAACCTAAAATATAGATATAACTAAATACTTTATTTATTCCTTTTAATCTATCTGGATATGTGACAAATAGTGAAGAGGAAACTCCTACTTCTTTTCTTTCAAAAATTTTAAGCATACTAGAAATCCAATTCCTTTCTCCTAATTTAATATCATCATGAAGGATCATTATTATATCCCCTTTTGCTCTTTTCAACCCTTCGTTAATAGCTCCTGCATGACCTAATTTGTTTTCAAATCTGAAATATCTGACGCTGAAATCTACCTCTTTGATAAACTTTTGTACTATCTCATAAGATCTGTCTTTTGATCCGTTATCTATAATTATTACCTCTATTTGCTTATAATCTTGTACTGCTATGCTATTGAGAACTTCGCTCAAAGTACTTTCTCCATTAGAGGTAGGTATTATTATTGACACTAACATACTAGTAGAAATTAATTGGACTAATCTTTAAATATTTATTCTAGGGATTAATAGTGATGAGAGTAGTACTCTTTCCTTCTACTGATAAGCCTTGGGATGGAATAGAAGTTTATTCATATGAACTAGCGAAGCGACTTAGTAAAAAGGGGATAGAAGTGATAGGAATAAGAATAGGTAGAAGTGATAGAACTAAAATCATTAATGATAATTTTAAATTAATTGATGTGAAAACACCAAATTTTCATAATATAATGTACTTTGCGAGAATTCTTATCTCGTCATTAAGGACATTTAATGTATTAAAAGATGCAGATATAGTTCATGCAATAGGTGGATACTACGCTGGAATAGAATTATTACCTATAAAGAGAAAAGTAGTAACCATAATTGGGGCTAGTAGCTTGAGAGAAAAATCATTTTTCAAAAGGAATTTACGAAGATTTTATATGTCTCTTTTATATAGAAATGCCTCTGCGTATATTGTACCTAATGAAATAATAATGAAAGAGATTAAAAAATGTTTGAAAATTAATCCATTTCTTATCCCATTAGGAATTGATACTGATGGATTAAGAACAAATGAATCTCGTTCAAAAATAAGATCTGAATTTGGTTTTAATGACAATGATATAATAATTTTATATTTAGGTCAACTAGTTAATGGAAAGAGACTACCAGAGTTGATTAAGGGATTCGCTATATTGTCTAGAAGGATTCCAGAGGCTAAATTAGTACTTGTAGCATGGGGATATCTAAAAAATCACTTGGAGTCACTATCAAAAAGTCTCGGGCTAGATAATAAAGTTATATTTATGAATCCTATTCCATATGAACGTAGAAAATACATTTATAATACAGCAGACGTTTTTGTGATGTTAGGAGACTCTTTTGGTGATGGAGGTATAAGTAATGCTGTATTAGATGCCATAGGAAGTGGTTTACCCGTTATTGTATCTAAAAATAGTCCTAATTACTTAGTGGTAAAAAACAATTTTAACGGATACTTAGTTGATCCTACGGATTATAATCAAATAGCCGATGCTATATTCAAAGCCATAATAAATCGACAAGAACTTGGCAAAAATTCCTTATACATAGCGGAAAATTTTGAATGGGATAAAGTTGCATTGCAAATCATGAAGTTATACGAAACAGTTTACTCCAGCCAATAAATCACCGGAATTGAAGAAGATAGTATAATTCTGAATTATTTCATGATAGTAGTTGTTATATCCTTCAAGATTAGGTCCGTTAAAATATAATGATAAAGTCTCTATGTAAGGGCCAGCAAATCTTATTCCGTTTAAATTAATACCATCTGGCTGTATAATACTTCCTTCGTATTTGTATACTGCAACGTAAAATCCATAAGTAGAATCTGTATCTATACCATATTGCCCTAGTAATTTACCACCAAAGAAAGCAGCTTCTGGAGAGTGTTCTGAAGTAGCTATCATTGCATAGCCCAAGATAGAAAGAGGAATAGTTAACATTAAGAAAATAGTAAAACTTATTCTTAAAAGTCTCTTATTATATAGAAAGTATATTATAATTATAGTGTAAAATGACATGGTTTGTGGTACCATTCTAGTTAATACGTTACTAACATTATCAGCTAACCCTATAGCTGATTGCATTAATAGTAGTGCGCTGCCTACCGTAAAAGCTAACCATATATAATTGTTTGTTTTTCCTTTTATTGATAGATAAACAAAAGAAATTATAGAGAACAATAAAAATATAAGTCCGTCTAATAGCTTACTTGCGACGGAATAGAAATGATAAGGAGAAGGAGGAATGAAAGTATATATCAATGTGCTCGTAGGTAATTGGAGATTCTTTGTAGATTGCGGAATAAATATTGACTCTATAACATCTATGAAATCATTTAACAGTACATGTACGCCTCCTAGTGCACCTTGTGCTAACGGATTAAAATACACCCAGTAAATATAGATTGAGGTTGTTAATAAACCAGTATACGTAAGAAATTTCAAATTTAATTTTCCTATCTTCTTAATAAATATAATAACTGCTGCAATTATGGTTATAGCACTTCCAAAAGTACCTATATCCGTTAATCCAGTTAGCTCTGAGATTAAAATCATTAAAGGAAGAAATCTTATACCGCCTTTCTTTACTATTAACCCAAGTATAAGAAACGCCGGAAATAACAAGTTATATGACATTAGTTGCGGTGACCATTCAGCTACATAAAATGGCATAGATGATAACATGTAAATAAATATTCCCAGCTCTGACTTAGGTGACTCAAAGAATAGTCTAAGCAGAGCATAAACGACTATGTTCTGAAATACTGTAAAAAACATAGGCCCAAATAGAATAAAATATGTAGATGGACTTAAACCACTCATCAAATAAGATATAGCACCATAAATAAATCCTAGAGGATAGTAGGCTTGATAGGTGCCTGGATTTTGTAGTGTAGTATGTGTATAAAGTAATCTAAACACTTCGGCAGAGTGCCCAAGCTCATCTCTAGAGAGTATAAAAACAGGATTTATAAAATAAAATATAAAGAAAGTATTGAATAGAAGTAATAAATATAATAAAGGCATAGTATAATTATAAATATTTTTACTGAAAGAGTCATATTTTATTATAGGGAGAATAAAGGTTATGGCCAAAATGAACTCAGTTATCCAATATAATGGAGGTAACTGTTGAGTTAGTCCGAAAGGATATCTTAATAGATTATAGTTAGAGATAGAGATGTTAATAATTTCCATTAAGATAAGTTCTAATGATAAAATCATTAATAATAGATAGACTTTTTCTATCCTCATAATAAAATCACCCTCATACTACTCCAAATATCTGTAACACATAGTAAATACTCCATATTACCCAAAACCCACTAATAGCAGATGCTATATAACCAAATTTCCTTGGAAAAGGATAGTAAATTATCTCTATCATTACGGAAAGTATAGCGAAAGTTAAGACGTATATTCTCAGATCAGTAACATTAAGAGCTGCAAAAATAGAGGAAAGAACTGAGTATGTTATCCCTAAACTTATTGGATAATTTTTATAGTTCATTTTGACCCCCTTAAATTAGATATTAAGTTAAACAATTCTGTTATACCTACTACACTATATATAGCAGTTTGAGAAGTAATGCCTACAGTGAAATTTAGTAATAATCCTAGTATACCTATTACGGCAAAACTAACTCCTAATGAAAGACCAAGTAACTGCAACTCTGAAAGTTGTCTTAGTTCCTTAGAGTAAAATACCTTTAATATAACATAGCCCACAAAAAATATAGAATAAAACGTACCTAGTGCAATCTTTAAAAAGATTACCAGAGGCACTGTAACAAACAAAGACAATAATAGCACTAAGGAACTTATATGAATAAGAAAGCTAATCAAATCTAATTTATTCTCTATATCGTAATTGTCATGGACAAATTTTATTGCGTCAATTTTATTATATCCATTCTTAATCAACTCATCTATTGTTTCCTCAACGGTTTTATTTAACATTACGCTCTGCTTTTGCATATTCACTATCCATGTTATATTGGTTTTAAGTATTTATACTTAATTAATCATCTCACACTTACTACTAGTTGATCAAAAATGTTGGTGTAAACAAAATTTTGTACTGTTATATTATAATAGTATAGACATATCACTATCTTAAATATACCAGTACTATTTATTGAAAAATTTATTGGAGCTTTCCAAACCCCATCATTATTTACAATGTTGAATATTGTATATAAGGTACTATTTGTAGTATTTTCTTCCAAAATTACTTTAATTTCATAAAGCATAGGTTTTCCCTCATGATTTTGTACTTCGACATAAACCAATCCTATTTCACCAGGTACAAGATTTGAAGGATAATTTCCAATAGTACCATTAGAATTTAGGAGCAACATTTCAGAAAAGCTTTCTTTAGACTGAGTATTTAATACATAAACTCCAAAAGAAAATATTAATAACATAACAATTAGTCCTAACACTACACCTTTACCTAGACTATCTTTCGAAGATTTTATAGAAGTAATTCTTTTGTTTCTATTTAACTTAAACCATAATAAGTAATAATATTTTTGAAAAGAACCCTTAAAAAAATAATAGATGATAAAAATAATTAATGGAAAACTAGCTATAACATAAAGCTCTATTTCATATATCTCTTGTTTTATAAGGTACTGAGAATAGATTAATTTATATTGGGCTATCAATTGATTGAGATCTACCATTATTTTTCTTTATTCTTTACGAGTTAAAAAACCTATTGAATAGCCTACTATAGATAGATATATTAGAAAAGGAGAAAAATACACATATTTTGACCATTTATATTGAGGGCAAGTCTCAAACTCAGTTTTTAACAATATTAAGATATAGAACAATAATAAAAGCAAGCCCAAAATTTTTGGGTTAAATATAGCAAGTGTTATAACCAGTATAATTGACAATAAAAATGTAGATAAACGTAATACTGCGTCCCTAATCACCCATCTTTCCCTTGTAATTTTATAGAAATATTTTGCTCCAATTGCAGCCTCCATATTCTGCTTAACATATGACTTTATTGAATCTCTATGATAATGATATATCTTATCATCGAAATTAACCTTATACTTATATCCTGCTTTCTCTAACTTATAAAGAAGTTCATCTTCCTGCATATAATTCATATTCTCATTAAATCCACCTACTTTTATTACGGCTTCTTTTCTATAAATCGCTCCATTAGCAGTTGTAAATCCCTTACATAAAAATGTATCTATAGATTTCTGGATAAATTTAGAATCTGGAGGTGAGTACACCTTAGTGAAAACTACTCCTACACTATCATCATTTTCCATAATTTTGACCGCATTTTTAATCCAAGATGATGTACCTACTCTAGCATCACTATCTAGAAAGGCTACATATTTTCCTCTACTCTCAAAAATTCCTCTGTTGTAGGCTACACCTCTACCTCTCCTTTTCTCCATAACTATTCTTATCTTATATTTTTCCACATATTTACTTACTATATTCAAAGTTTTATCAGTTGAATAGCTATCTACAACTATTACCTCAAAATTATCATAATCAAGTATACTTAAAGATTCTAAAGTACTTTCAACTGTCTTTTGTGAATTCAAAGTCGGTATAACTATACTTACTAATGGTTCACTCATTGATATTTTATTATCAGATTAGACTTAAAAAACTATTCGTAAATTATAACTATCTATCTACGAATCATTTATAAGCTATAGGTAGAAGTAAGAACATAATGAAAATTGCACTCATGGGATTCGCTGGTGTTAATAGAGAATGGAGCCTAGGTAGATTAACCTTCTTGTTTTACAGAGGTTTAAGTGAGCTGGGTGAAGACGTCTATCTAGTCTCAAAGTTACAACTCAGAAATGATTTTAAATCTTTGCAAATTAAAAAATATCCTAAAATATTTGGAAAAGATATAATAACGGATATAATATCACATTATTTTGCAGTCAGAAAATTAAATCCAGATGTATATCATTTTGTTTATCCGTATGTAAGTGCTAGCATTATGTTACTTTTACCTGCTAGATATAAGAAAATATTAACTGTCCATGACGTTAAGCCATTAATTCTACCTGAATTTATGAACACAAAAGAAAGGCTTAACATTCTTGTCCTAAAGACAATTATTAAAAATATAGATCACGTAATAGCGATTTCTGAAAGTACTAGAAGACAACTAATTCAATTTCTTGATGTTGATGAGAGTAAGATTTCTGTAGTTTATAATCCGTTAGACCCAATATTTAGAAAAATCAGTGAAAAGGAGCTTACACCGATAAGACAAAAAATTGGAAAATTTATTCTAAATGTAGCAAGATATGATAGGCTCAAAAATCCTAGAAATTTGATCAGAGCGTACAAAATTATACGTCGTAGCTATGATATAAAATTGGTTATAGTAGGCGCGTTTTGGAGGTATGGTATAAGAATGATCCAAGAGGAGCTTGGAGATACGAAAGATGTAATAATCTATGAACATTTAAGTGATGATGAACTGGTAAAATATTATAATGCGAGTGAACTATTCCTTTTTCCCTCTATTTATGAAGGATTTGGAATGCCAATAATAGAAGCGATGGCATGTGGCACACCTGTAGTAACTTCAGATAGATGGTCTATGAAAGAACTTGCAGAAGGAGTAGGTCTTTTAGTTAACCCAGAAGATCCAGAAGATATAGCTGAAAAAGTATCTAAGGTTATATCTGATGAAGGTTTAAGAAAAGAAATGATAAGGAAAGGACTAGATAAAGCGAAAGAGTTTAATTACTTGAATATCGCTAAAGCTTTGATAAAGGTATATAAAGAGGTTTAAAAAATGACAGAACTAGAGAAGCTTGGTAGAGCTCTAGTAACTAATTATATTAATTTGTTACAGGGAAGATTTATTTCCCATGTCATTGGTTTCATTGGATCGGTCTTAGTTATACGTATTTTAGCTCCTACAGATTACGGCATATTAAGCATAGCCATGTCCTTGCCCTACACTGTTGGTGTATTCGGTAACTTAGGTGTTAATATGGCCGTAACACGCTACGTTTCGAAATATAAAGAGAGCAACAATCTAGCTAAGGTATATCGCATGATATCTTCTGGAATAGTCTTTGATGTACTCTATGGCATAATACTAGCTATTATAGGGTATATTTTAGCTCCCTATATTTTTACCTTTATCTACAATAAACCCCAGGTTATTCCTTATGGTGAATTTGCGAGTCTTTTTTGTATACCATACTGGGCTTCAAGTTCTATATTTTCAGGTATATTAGGACTAGAACTTACCAAGGAAAATAGTAATATGTGGATAATCCATTATTCACTTCAAACAATTTTTAGTGTAGGACTAGGATTAAGTTTTCTTAGGATATATGGCGTCATAATAGGATATATGTTAGGGTATTGTGGAGTAATCTTTTACGGTATTGCTGTACTTAAACGAAATTCATTTTTAGCCAGGCCAAGTCTCGTGGATATTAAAGAATTACTAAGATTTGGAATTCCACTAGTAATGCAATCTTTAGGAAATACAATTTCGGGAATATACGCCACGTCATTAACTAATAGATTTTTTTCGATATTTGTGATCTCAAACCTTAATGCTTCATCTAAACTAGGTACATTATTTGATACTATCCTTAATCCACTCTCATATGCCTTGCAACCTACATTATCGAAATTAGATAAAAATAAGCATGATATTAAAAAAATTGTAAATGAATTATATAAATTAAACATTATAGTTCAAATACCTATCGTTATCTCTGTAATGTTTTTATCTAATGAGATAATTAATCTTCTTGCAGGCAATCAATATACCTTAGCTCCTACACTCTTAAGGTTATCTTTAATAAGCCCCCTTATCATAACTATTGCAGGCGTGTCAATTATTAATTCATTATTACTCTTTCAAGGTTATTCAAAATTCGTTTCGAAAGTAAATACCATTAATATTATCTTTTACACCATATTGCTTACAATTCTGGTCCCGAAATATAGCTATTTAGGATATTTTATAAGTAATTGGATTGGATGGATTCCAGGTTATATAATTTCGTTTTCTTACGTTAAAAAGCTATACAATTTTAAATTACCTATAAGGGATACTCTTAAATTATATATAATTTCTATTATCATCTTACTCCCAGTCCTTTTTATGCAAAATATATATGGAGTAATATTAGCAATTTCTCTTATTCTTCTATTATATAGAATATATGTAAAAATAAATGTAATAAATAGACAAGAACTAGATATATTAATATCTGTGATTCAGAATTCGCATTTACATTACATCGGAAAAATATTAAGAAAACTTCTGTTGTAAATCTTTCAAAATATTTAAGAAAGACTCAGCTACTTTGTCCCAACTATATTTGGACGCGCATTCTTCTGCTAAGGCCTTATAGTAGTCATAATCTTTAAAAATCTCTAAGACTTCTAGAAACATTTGTTTTACATCACCTTCTTTTACTAGTTTAACAGATTTACAATCTCCATAATAATACCTCATTGCAGGTATATCATAAGCAACTACGGGTACGCCACATGCTAACGCTTCAGCAACTACTATTCCAAAAGAGTCCGCATGCGTAGGATAGATAAAAACTTTAGCTGATTTCAAAATAGAGTACATTACTCTTTTATCTATTATCTCTCCAAAATATTTTATATTATCTTTATTCATTAAATATCTATTTAAATCGAATCCATAATCTTGTGATCCTATAAGTGCAAATCTTGAATATCCTTGTTTTTCTAACATCCTCATAACTTGTATTGCTTCGGGTGTACCTTTAATAAAACCCTGTCTAGACACATGTATTGCATCAAACTGGTAGCTGTACGGCTCTACGTTCCTTATTAAATTTAAATCTACGCCTGCAGGAGGTTCAAGCGCCTTACAGTATATATTATACTTAGTCCCTAATAATTCTTGCAAAATTTTTCCTGCACAAATATTCAACTTACTAGATTTAAATTTTCTAATGACCTTTATCGAATTTATAAACCATGCTGTTCCGTCAATTAAATTAGTCATTTTAATCAATTCTAAATAAAATTTATATAAAGGAAACATTATATAAGGCTCAGAATAAATCATATGTATCGTCTTTCTCGTATCGAAGCCTATGATAAAATCGTAATTATCAATCATTTTTCTTATTTTTGCTCTCAGTATGGAACTACGATAAATCTGCCTAATAGTCCTCCCTATTAAATTATTATTTGTGGGTAATCTTACAAGAGAAATTAAATTAATCTTGTCATTAAGCTCGGGATAAGTATCAAGTAAACCTTTTTCATCTTTAGATAATACTTCGATCAAATCTACCTTAACACCCATATTTGGCAATCTTGTCATTAATTCTACAACTGTCGTAGTAGCTCCAGATATAGCAGGATGCCCAAAGTTAACATAAAGTAATCTAGTCATCTGAAGTATATTTTCATAATCGATTAAAAACCTTGATCATTTATATTAAGATTTCATACAAGACCTTTTACTCACAAGACCTATTCCTCAATTCTGTTAAATCCACTATTAAATTAAAAAATCGGAATATGATAATTTAACTTATCTTAAGCAATAAAGCTCAGAGTATGAAATTTCCTTAAAAGTTTTTATGAACTAAGATATAACTAGTAAGAAAAATTATTTTAAAATACAATAAAAATGCTGAATATTGATCTTCTTTTAATAACAATTTTTGCGTAATTAGTCTATGGATAACATAATAAAAGTTATATAGTTATAAATTCTGGATGTTTTCGTTAGGCCGAGTTAACCTATATTTACGTTTTATTCACTATAAACTTTGTATAGTCTAATTATTATTATAATACTCTGTTTATTTTACCTTCAAAAAGATTCAAATAATATTCCAAGTATTTTTTAATAATTACACTAAATTTGAAATTCTCTGCCCACATTTTTGCTCCTTGTGACAATACCTTAACTATTTTATCGTCTTCCATTTGTAATAGAGCATCCGCTAGACTTTGAACACTATTTTCGGCCATTATACTAGCTAATCCTGGTGGTGCAGCAAACTCTTGTCCTCCATGCCCAACAATTATGGCAGGCTTACCTATCGCCTCAGCTTCTACCAATGTAAGTCCAAATCCTTCGTAAGGACTGGGATTGATTATAGCTCTACATGCAGATAACAGCTCTATTTTTTCTTTCTCTGATATCTCTCCTATATATTTTACATTTAAATTTTCCTTTCTGATATAATCTCTAATAGCTGAGGCTATTCCATTATCGGGTCCTGCTAAAATTAAGCTACGCTTAATGTTTGATCTCTTATACGCTTTCAATAATGTAAAGATGTTTTTTTCTCTACTGAGTCTTCCAATATATAAGTAGAAATCATAGCTTCGTGGAGTTATTGAAAACAATTCATCATCTACACCATTAGGAATAAGTGTTGAATTAACATTAAATTTTTTCATGAGTAGTTGTTGTTCTAACGGAGTCATGCTTATAATATTATATTTTCTAATAGCGGAACCTAATAGATTATCTATCAACTTATAATATGCGTATGTAACAAAGCCTACTTGTTGTAACGTATAGAATGGTGAATGGGGCTGTAAGATCCTTATACTATTAATGTTCTTTAATTGAAACACATAAGGGTGTCTCCAAACATGTACATGGACAATATCAGGCTTCAATACTTTCACAACCTCTGCTATGGATGGAGAATAACTGCCATGAGACCACACTATTAATGGATTCACTCTTATTACTTTTACTCCATTTATTTCTTCTATTGACTTATATCTTGTCTTGTTATTCCTATCTCTATTATAGGTTACAACTATAACTTCATAGCCTTTACTTGCTAGAAATTCAGAGATTTTTTTTACTACTCTCTCTACACCTCCTATTACTGGATAATAGAATGGCGAAACTTGTACTATCCTCAATTTGCTTTGCTATTTATTATATTAGCTTATAAATCTTTTAGTACTATAAAATACTCAGATGGAGGAAATACCAATAATCGTGTTGAACTATAATGGAATAGAACTATTAAAAAAATATTTGCCATCAGTTCTAAATACCAAATACCCATATAAGGAAGTAGTAGTTGTAGATAACGGATCAAAGGATGGAAGTGTAGAATACGTCAAATCGTTAGATGTAAAGATAATACCACTAGATAAAAATTATGGTCCCGCTTATGCTAGAAATATTGCTTTAAAAAGGTTTAAAACCAAATTTATGGCATTTTTAGATAATGACGTCAGACCAGAACCAGACTGGCTAGACATACTGCTAGAAACCATAAAATCTGATGAGAATATAGCTGCTACACAAAGTCTCTATACAGAATGGCCATATGATGATAAACCTAGACTAATTCCTTGGTTTTCCACAGCAGCTGCTCTTGTTAGGAGAGATATTGTAGCGCAAGTAGGAGGTTTTGATGAACATTACTTCTTCTATTGGGAGGATGCTGAATTATCATGGAGATTATACAGGGCAGGATATAAAATTTTGATGGTTCCAAAATCAAAAGTATATCATGAGGCCCATGGTACTTTTAGAAAGCTACCATCACCTTTTACATCATATCTAATGCTAAGGAATCAAATGCTACTTTTACTAACATACTATGAAATCACACAACTTTTGACCACTTTTCCTCTCTTATTCCTCGCCAGATTCTTTCAATCCCTTAAAGGGCCAAACAGAGTAGCTCAAATAAAGGCACTATTTTCATTATTTAGAGAAGGTAATTATATATCTTCAAAAAGAAAGTTTATAAAAGGAATAAGTAAACAAGGAAATATCTTCTTAAAGATGCTAGGAGATCAAGTATTCGGCTATGAAGAATTTGCCTCTATAAGAAGGGCTATTATAAAAAAATATTTTTAAATATATCTTCAGCTCTTTTAATTCACTAAAAGGGTCAGTTATATGTCAATGCTTAGTATCATAGTGGTAAACGTTAAAGGAAAGGAGAACTTACCTCGACTATTATCATCATTAGATAAATCTACTTTTAAAGACTTTGAACTTATTGTAGTAGATACACAGGATATTAATGGTAATTTTAAGTTAGTCAAAATCGAAAAAGATTTAGGTTTGGCATATTGCAGGAATAAGGGGGTAGAAGCATCTCAAGGTAAATTCTTACTATTTTTAGATAACGATACAGAATTAATGGTGGATACGTTAGAAAATTTTATTAAATTTATTCAGCAAAATCCAAATTACATTGTTCAATTGAAGCTAATAGGTGATAACAAAAAAATTGATGCAGCAGGTGGATTAATAGACGACTTAGGATATCCATTTGAATTGTTTAAAGGACATAATCCGGATGAAGTAAATTCCATATTTTATGTAACATATGCAAAAGGTGCTGCAATAGGAATGAGTAGAGAAATTTTTGAACAGTTACAAGGTTTCGATATAGAGTACTTTTATGGATATGATGAGACTGATTTCTGTCTGAGAGCGATAAAAAAGGGAAACAAAGTTGTCTTTCTTCCTACTGCTACAGTATTCCACCATGAACATGGCTCTTTTTCAAAATCTCTTGTAGAAAGAGAAAAAAGATTAGCATATTATCTAGAGAGTAGAAGGCTATATTTTGTTTTTAAGAATTTTAATTATAAGTTTCTTATTAGACGCTTGCCTAAATTACTTTATTATTTTTTTGGAAGCATATTTATGGATATATTTTTAAGAAGAAAATTTTATCTTGCTTCTTCACGAATTAGAGCACTTGCGTGGGTTGTATTAAAGTCATATAAAATATTCAGCATTAGAATTAAAAATAGGAGGACATTCGTATACAACGAAGATTATCTAACAAAAAAGGGTCTTATAATTAAACATGGAGATCGAAAGCCTATAGTAACTAATATCTTATCAGAAAGACAATCACAGGCTTAATATTAAGTTTTTCTGATTAAATATAGTCTCAGTATTAATTTCTGAATAATCATATATACTTATATTTTATAATTTAGTTGAATTTAATAAAAAATATTTTTAATCTTTGTTATTTTCCTCTAAGAAAATTTTGTTTCTTCCCCAAGAGTCTTAGATTTCTCCTTCTTTGATTCAAGCTAGATACACTACTGAAATTACCATTTTATTGATATATAATTAACTAGGCTTTCATATATCTAATAATGAACATTTAATATGTATAATTGATTCAAATCTTATATAATAACAGTCATATCCTTAACCTTTGAAAGCCTAAATTATATATATAATACTGAGATTTTGTATATACTATTTATAATACTGAGAGAACTTTTGTAACATCTAACTCTAATATGTTTCGTTATTTATACGACGACTTTATGTATTCTCCCATAATCAGATTACAATTCCTATAATTCTTCACACAAAGTGATTATGAAACCAAGAGAGGGATAGGTGTTAATGGAGATTCAACCTTGTCTTCAGCCTTAGACAAGTTATGAAAAATAGTTTTATTGTTAGAGGTGAAACATGCAATACCTTATACTCATGATTATTATCCCTAAATGGACATGAAATTTATAAACTTCATAAGATAACATAGAGGTGTGAATACTATAGATAGTTATGCCCTGATCGTATCCATGGGCGTCCTAGTGGGAATTTTATCCAATAAATTAATAAGAGGATCTGCATTAAAATCGTATTATACAATAATTGTAGGTTCATTAAATATAATTATAGCTATATTAATTTTAGAATCAGTTATATATATATATTTAAGTTTTTATGACATTTTAATACACATTATCTTATTTAGTATTCCCATGTTCATTTCCTTCTATGTCCTTAATTATTTGCAATTATTACGAGATATTAATATTTCAGCTTTCATATTGACCTTAATAATAATAGTATCCCTTACAACATCTTCGTTTTATGTCTACAAGGATGCCCCTGATGCACCAACTGGTATTATTAATCCAGCTCCATCTACATCACCATTATTACAAGATTATACTCAAATTCTTGTAAACCCCAAAGAATATCATCAGCTACAGCCACATGTAATCTTACCACAGAATCTAGAAAACTACACATATCAGACTTATAAACTATTAGGAACTTTTATCAATCAACTAAGAGAGATCAAAAATCTCTCTGACTACATATATCTCTCATTACATAATGGAGATGTAAATGAGAGTAAAGAATATTACTCTAAATTAATGTTACAATTTAATAATTTCACTAATATTTATAATAATATAACATACTATGCTCGATTATTAAGCTCATATAGTGAAGAAATATATCTACAAAAATTTTTGCACATATTAAAAGAGAATTATACTAATGCGGAAAACATAGTGCAAAAGAATTACATTTTAATAAGTCTTATAGATAAATTGCCAAGAAGTTCTCACATACCTGTGGAGATTAAAATTACAACACCTACAGTACTATTTAACACTACTACAATAATAAATGGGACCTTACTTTCGCCATATAATATTACAGTAAATGGCACAATATTCATTAGTTATCTGAATTTTTCCGAAGTAGTAAATGTAACAAATGGTACATTTTCGTTTCCTCTTAATTTACAAACCTATTTGCAGTTTTTCAACTTAACAATATTGTACGAGGGAAATAGTGTTTTCTTACCAAATATAACTAAACTTTCTATGCATAGTAATGTAGTATTTACTAAGATATATGCTAACATATTTCCTTCTAGTCCACTTGTAGGTACAAATCTAACAATTATTGGAAATGTTACTGGTTATAACAGGACCTTAATAATATCTCTACTTAATTATACTAAGACTTATATTGTAAGCGAAAATTTCAGTATCCAGTTTCCACTACCCTATAACATAAGTAATAACACATACGTATTAACTCTTAAAGTGCTTCCTAAGGGATATTTATCTCCCGTCACAAAAAATATAACATTTGTCCCTAAACTCTATCATGAAAATTTAACTGTAAATATTAATAATAAGTGGATAATCCCATTACCACTAAAAATTTCGGGTAAACTATATTATAATAATACTCCACTAAATGGAACCGAGGTCTTCATATTTATAGGTAATTCGAGATATGAGGCAATTACACATAATGGGTATTTTTCAATTGAGGTAAAACCTAAGCTTAGTATACTATATGGAAAACAAGTAATATATATTGAATCTGATCCTCAATACACCTTTTATAGGGAGGTAATAGAAGCTAATATTACTGTATATAATGCTCTCGTACCTATTCTTCTAATAGCACTAGGATTAATTTTATTACGAATCCTAAAGAGACATAAAAAGAATACTAGAAAGCGAGAGTTCAAATTAAAAGAACTTGCTATTAAAGGGTGAATTTTGATGAAAAATGTATTGATAATCAGTTCAATTATCATTTTTATTCTCCTTACACTGATATTTTTCCCTGATACTTATGAATTTTCCCCCTATAACTTATCAGCTGAGGGAACTTCTCAGCTATATAATAGCTTTCAAATCTCTTCCTCATCAAATGTTACAATACTGCTACTTTTTGAAAATATCAATAATGTTACATCATACGCTAAATATCTATTACAAGGAAATACAATAATCTTATCCGGTAATTATACCAATGTAAATTATTTCCTTAAGGAGATGAATATAACTGTAGTTATAGGTGATACCATTATAACTAATAATTTAGATTATTATATGAATAACAAGATAATTCTGTATAATGAAACTAATTATACATTAGTTTTCCCTTACGCTAATCCTATAATAGGAGGAAATCCTCTAATAACGATAAATAATTTCACCTTAGTTGCTTGTTATCATTATGGCTCTGGAAAAATAATAATTATCTCCACTCCGTATTTCTTTATTAATAAATATTATGGTACTTTTAATAATTCTTGGTATTTGCATAAAGTTGCCAGCACTAATAAGGTAAGAATAGTAGTTTACAGTCCTGATTCCCCATTAGTCTTAATCAAACAATTTTTTCATGATGTCCTATACTTGATAACCATTGAAAGTTTGTAAAAGTCGCAAATATGTATTATATTATATAAATAAGCTTAAGTTGTTTAATGGCCCTTATGTTGTCTACGGAGTATTTTAAAGAGTATAAAGAATTAACAGTGTTTCAAAGCATAAAATTGCACTATATATCCGGTCAATTATTTATCACAGCATACAATGAATGATATCTGAATTTTATTATTTTTGATTCTATATATTGATTTTATAAAATCTCTAAAAAGAATAATTAATAATCAATAAATATCATAATATATTACGTAAATCATATAAACCTCTTCCACAAGAAGTCTATAGTCTTCCTTCTCTTAAGGCACACACATTGCCAATATTACAATCTTTCACATGATCTCTCCTTCAATATATCACAAATTAAGTGATATAATAGAAAATTACTCACGTTCAAACTTTCAGAGAAAAATAATCCTAGCCTTATAATAGCTTTTAAACTACTCTAATTTGAGAATATATTAAAGTTAATATATAGATTTGATTATGAGCATACGTAGACTTCTGTAGATAAATCTTATATATTTGACTAAGGTAATTAATAACTATGAGGCTAATACTAATTATCCTATTACTTGTGCTTGTTAGCATAATATTTATACCTACTTCTCATAGTCGTGTATCTTATGTTATAGAAATAGCTAGCATATTACCATTTAAAGTAAATGATACAATTTACTCTCCAGGCACATATTATTTTAATTATAGAGGCTTAATTAATGTTACATTCATTAATTTCTATTATCAAAGTAACACATCTAGAATGCACTTAATTGGGATTAATATAAATGGAACACTATTTAATTTTTCTTCTTCTCAGTTAGTTAGGATAGCAAAGATATATGTAACAAATAATTTTACATCAGTCATTTTTAATGCTACTCAACTATACTCGACCTATGTATCTCCAGAGTATGTGAGAGAGTTCTATGTAATTGTACATGACATGTATGGATCACCAGTGACAACAGGATGGTATTTAAGCGGAGAATTACTTAGGATTCCACAAGGTACTATGTACCAGAATGGATCCGTTAGATATATAATAACACACGTCTATGTTAATGGTTCAGAGAAATTTGCTTTTAGCGTTAATTCGCCCTTGGTAGTGAATATAACATATCTAATACAATATCTAGTTAATTTTTCACGGCCAACTACTCTCTATGTAAATAATAGTTTAGAAACCTTAAACACAGAATGGTTGTCTAATGGCACACAGTTGGTAATACCGCAGTTTATATACCTAAATAAAGTTAGTAGAATTTATACAATCGGAAATGTCATTGGCCTAATATATGTTACTAAACCATTATTCATAAACGATACTCAAATTATGCAGTATTATTTAGAGGTTAAATATCCTATTATTGCACAAATTAATAATAGCAATTATACAAATCTGACCTCAAATTGGTATAATTATGGAACTAAGATATTTATCCCCCAATATTTACCATTGATAAATGGTTATAGACTGGTCGTTTACGGAAATGTAACTGGGATATTCACTATAGTATCGCCTATGATAATAAATGATCATGAATTTATACAATATAATTTACAATTCCCTTTTCCATTACAAATAAGTGTATCTAATGGTTCTGTATATTACATCAGCAACATATGGGTTGACAACGGAACCTTTGTAACAGTCAACCCTCAGATCCACTATATAAATAATGGTACGAGAGCAATAATTCCACGCCAATCATTTTCCTCTCCAAATTACGGTAAATTAAACTATACCATTCAGTATCTTGTAGTTGCTAATTTACCTGTTCCGCTTTCAGTAAACGGAACTAATGTCACAATAACTACGGCGTGGTTTAATCAAGGTACAAAAATATACATATATCCCGTTTACTATTTCAATTCTACGGTTAGGTTAGTGTTTTTGAATGCTAACTACAGAAATGTAACTTTGTCATTTCCACTTAACCTAAATGTGTATTATATAAAAGAATATCTAGTTAATTTAAAAGGTTATTATTCCAACTCAACGATATTCAATGAAAATTTATGGGAACCGTATGGATCGATAGTTCAAATACCATTGCAGTATGAATATGATGGTGTGTATTTCCAGTCTAATTCTTCAATTAGCCAATATTATGTAACAGCTCCCGCCAGTATAAACATATACTATTATCCAATAAGTACCAGTAGTGGATTAGCTACTTCCCACTTATCTAATGGTATCCCTCTAATAGCATTTATTACAATAATAATTATAATTATTACATCAGCTTTTATTACGATAGCTATTAGAAGGAGATAATATAAATTTTTATATAAAACATATAAAACTTAATTTATATAATTTGTAGAATTTCTGAAGAGTTAACGTTAAAGTGGCATAATACCAATAATGATAATCATGTCCTCTGAGAAAGGAAATACACTAGAGATTGGTCAAAGTACGACGAGAACCTCATAACTAGATACGAGATAATTTCCCCCTTACTATGTGTTTGATCATTGGCACAAACTTCTAGAGGCAGTCAATAAGAAAGACTAAAACAAGACCCTACAAAGCACCGCTCATGTTCAACGAATTCCTAATCTAGATAAGGAGTCGCCATATAATTGGAGTAGGAGGTCAAGGGTTGAGATTGTGATATCTGCTTTAAAGAGAGGTGATGGGATTAGTGCTAGGGGTGTTCTTTAAGCTTCTCTTTTGAAGTTTTGGCTTTATCACGTTATAATTGCTGATTTCTTGGTGAGTGAGATTCACGTGGCGTAGTGTATTACTTAATGAGTCTAGTTTAGAGGAAATTTAGTGAGACAAATATATACTTTGTAAAGATATAATTCAGATACTTATATAAGGTCCTCGTGCTCAATGGTAGTTATGAGTATGCAAAATTTTTGATAGAAAGATTTATTACTAAACGCTACACGCACTACTTCACTAAGAATAAAGATAGAGTTATGGAGAATCATAATCCCAAAATACAAGCAAAAACTAATTGATCTAATAAATAAATTAAATAGCAATATTAAATAATGTTTTCCTATCTCTCATAAAGAATATACTGAGTAGTTTCATTAGTTTTGCCTTTTTTCATTATCTTAAATCCTCTAGATACTAGAAGGTTGTGAATATCTTGTTCATCTTTTGTAATTTCAATTAAAATTTTTTGGGTCATATCTAATGTTTTTAATCCTCCTTTAAGTATGGGATATTCAGCTCCTTCAGCATCAATTTTAATTAAATCGATTTTTTCATTAAAATTAATACTATCTAAGGTCAACGTTTTTACTTTAAATTGATTATTACATTCTCTAACTAAAGAGGAACCCACATCGCCTATGCATATATCCATTTCCGCAGGCTGATCATATAATGCTACATTATATAATTTGACATTATTAAAATTATTATCAGCAATATTATGTTCTAAGATAGAATAACTATAAGGATTTGGTTCAAAAGCGTAAACATTAGCTCCATAATATGCTGCTCTTAGCGTATATGTTCCTATGTAAGCTCCTACGTCAACAAAAGTTCTTAATGCTCTGAAATCAATCCATTTAATTATTTCTAACTCATGTGTAGCCATTACTATTCCTAAATCAAAATCTAGCATAGAATATCGCAAATTCCATATAATATTATTATACCTAATTTTTACTAATCTATGATCATTTTCCATCGCCTTAATATTTTTATGATTGAGAACAAAATTCACCATTAGATATAAGTCTCTAAAACTTAGCGGACGTACACCTAGTAAGTTGATAATTTTTGATTTCATATTTATCTCTATATCAATTGTGATATATATGCATTAAGGTTCTTACAACAATATATAATTAATAGATTTTTTATTTTTTCCAAATTTTTAGAAAGTAGAGTGATAATTAGCTAAATATAATGTGAATAGAAATAAGTGCTAAAACTGATAAATTATTAATACACAGCTCTAAAGCAGTTTGTAGGGGAGCGTTGGAATGCAGTCATCAGAATTAGTATGTAATACGAGAAAAATAAAAATTTAGTAAAATCGTATATACAAAAATTCCCACGTAAAACCCTAGAGAAAAACACTTGTGCTAGGGTTACCAAGATACGAATGAGGTCAACCATAATGAACCTAATAACCCTAGCACAATACATACTAGGAATACCAATAAAGCAACTCCCACTACCAAAAATCAACAACATAAGAGGAGAAAAGAAATACGTTTCGTGTTGAGGGTTATGGTGAGGTTGTTTGACTAGTTTTAATCGTGATACTAAGGCTGTTACTAGGAGTTTTAGTATGGTTGATTATAGTTTGAGTTTGCTTATTGTCATGAAGGGTAAGGTGTTTTCTAGTGTTGTTGCTTCCTTTAATCAGGTGTGGTTTGAAAATATGGAGAGGGTTAGAGAGAGTTTAATTTAGTTCATATTACATACTAATTTTCATGACTGCGTTCCAACACCTCCTCTAACGCTCCCGAGATATGTACATAATCTTTCAATCTTATTTCCAAAATCACATAAAATATTAAAAGTAACTGAAATATTTTAATAAAACGATTATAATAATTTTTTATATATTGATATCCATAGTATAGATTTTAAGAAATACTCATAATTATGTATAAAATTCAAGGTAAACTTTATCTTTGCATTCTATATATACACTTCTAATGAGATTTCTTATAAGTGGTGGAGCAGGGTTCTTAGGCTCTCATCTGATAGATTCAATAAATGGTGAGATAGTTATAGTTGATGATTTCTCTACCGCTAAGTACTTTCAGGCTAAAAGTAATATTAAGGTAATTAGAGAAAAAATAGAGAGATTTGATACAACTGAAAAATATGATGTAGTAATTCATTTAGCATCAAGGCCTTCTCCAGAAGATTATATGCAATATCCTGTTGAAACGGCACTTTCTAACTCGTTGGGCACATATAGAATGTTAGAAATTGCAAGAAAAAGCGATGCTATCTTTATATACAGTTCCAGTTCAGAAATTTATGGAGATGCTGAAATAATACCTACTCCAGAGGACTATTGGGGAAAAGTAAATCCAATAGGAATGAGAAGTTGTTATGACGAAAGTAAACGATTTTCAGAAGCATTAGCAATGTCATATTATAGAGAATACGGATTAGATGTAAGGATTCAAAGACCATTTAACGTCTATGGTCCTAGATTAAGAGAAGATGGAAGTTATGGAAGAGTAATATCTAGATTTATAGTACAAGCATTAAGAGGAGAAAATATAACTATATATGGCGATGGGAATCAGACTAGATCTTTCTTGTACGTATCGGATTGGGTGGAAGCTACCCTAAAAATGATATATACTAATGGCATAAAGGGGCAAGTATTTAATATAGGTTCTGATAAAGAGACAAAGATAATTGATTTAGCTAGAATGATTCTTAAAATTACGGGTAGTAAATCTAACATAGTATTTCTTCCACCTAGAGAAGATGATCCACGTAGAAGAGCTGCAGATATAAAAAAAGCGAAAGAGTTATTAAAATGGGAACCAAAGATAAGTTTAGAAGAAGGATTAACTAGGACAATAAATTGGTTTAGGAGCGTGATAAGTTGAAAATTGGGATTGTGGGATTAGGATATGTAGGTTTGGTAACAGCATCAGTTTTGGCTGATAGAGGTCATTATATAGTAGGTGTAGATATAGATGAAATGAAGATTAATGAGCTTAACTCTGGCAGAATACCTTTTTATGAACCGGGATTACAGGAATTAGTAGATAAAAATAAAGATAAGCTGATATTTACCAAAGATTATGGTGAATTATTAGATTCGCAATTTGTCTTTATCACCGTTTCTACCCCTACCGTTAATGGGAAAATATACTTAGATAATGTCTTTTCTGCTGCTACGTCATTATCAAAGATAAATAAAGACTCAGTAATAGTAATTAAAAGTACAGTTATTCCAGGGACTTCAAGAAAAATTAAGAAAATGTTGAATCGAGAAGTTCTAGTGAACCCGGAATTTTTGAAAGAAGGAAGTGCTATTATGGATACAATTAAGCCTGATAGAATTATAATAGGAGGGGATAGTGAGGAGACAATTAAATTTTTAGAAGATTTATGGTCATTTACGAATTCTCCTATAATAAGAACTTCCATGGAAGAAGCTGAAATGATAAAGTATGCTGCTAACTCATTTCTTGCAGTGAAGATCTCATTTATAAACGAAATAGCTAACTTATGTGAAAAAATACCAAACTGTGATGTAAATGTTATAGCAAAGGCAATAGGTATGGACAAGAGAATCTCCCCATATTTCCTTAATGCAGGATTAGGGTTTGGTGGCTCTTGCTTTCCTAAAGATACTGCTGCTATTACCTCTTTTGCAAGGGATCTAGGGGAACGTTTGAAAATAGTAGAAGCTGCCATAGAAGTTAACAATGAAAGACCTTTTAGAGCAGTGAAAATGATGGAAGAGCTAATTGGAGAGCTTAAAGGTAAAACTATTTGTGTGCTTGGATTAGCATTTAAGCCTAATACTGATGATACCAGAGAAAGTGTAGGCTTAAAAATAATTAGATTACTACAAGAAAAGGGGGCTAATATTTTAGCTTATGATCCGAAGGCAAAGGTTAAAGATATTAAAATTAGTAGTTTGGACGAATGTATTCAATATAGCCAAGGTATAATAATTTCAACAGAATGGGATGAATTCAGAGGGATAGAAGAAAAACTAAGGGATAAATATGTAGTGGATGGAAGAAGGGTTTTGAATTATAAGCTTTTAGATAGAAATAAATTTAGAGCAATAGGGTTAGGTGAGTAATGTTTGCATGTTGTAATAACTGCAGCTGGTTTAGGTACTAGAATGTTGCCTGCTTCAAAAGAGATCCCAAAAGAGATGTTTCCTATCCCATTTAATGGTGGTTTTAAACCTATAATACAAATAATTTTCGAGCAATTTTTCAATAAGGGTATAAGAGATTTCATAATAGTAGTAGGAAGAGGTAAGAGAGTTATTGAAGATCATTTTACGCCTGATTATGACTTCATTTCGTTTTTAGAAAAAATGGGAAAGGAAAAGCAAGCTAAAGAATTAACAGACTTTTACTCCAAAGTGGAGAAAAGCAATATAGCATTTGTTAATCAACCTGAGCCTAAAGGATTTGGGGATGCCGTACTTAGAGCAGAACCTTTTGTGGATGATAAATTTATTGTTGTTGCTGCAGATACTTTATTAAAACATATACCTGATTTAGTTCCTAATTCTTTTTTAATAACACAAGTAAAGGATCCGCGGCCTTATGGAGTTGTTATACTAGATGGCAATAAGGTGATAGATGTAGAAGAAAAACCTAAGAATCCAAAATCTAATTTTGTAATAGTACCATACTATATGTTTACTAGGGAACTATTTTCTGCACTAAAAGAAATTACTTATGATGGTGAGCTACAGTTAACTGATGGGATAAAAAGGCTTTTAAAACGTGGAGTACAGTTTACTGGAATAAAGGTTGATGACGTTTATGACCTAGGCAATATAGAAAACTACATATTGTCAATGAGGAAAATTATTGTGAACATGTAGTTAGGGTATTTATGGTAATATAAGCTGTGTTTATTGTAACTGTGAAATTTCAAATCTTTCTTATAAATTCAATAAGAAGATGCTTTCCGTCTTAAAATGTATAAACTATTAATATTCAGTATGAATCTTTTAGTCGGAAAATTTTATATTTTCACGGCTAACGTTGAACACGAGGACCTACTTTCCTAGTGTTCTTAAGGCAAGGAGAGGTTAGGCATTAAAAGGCTTATTATGATAATAAACAAGGAGTGTTGCATTGCAGTTATGAAAATTAGCATGTGATATGATACTAAATCAGTTCTTTTCCAATGTGTTTTTCACTAAGGTTTTATGTTAGAATTTTCATATAATGGGACTTTATTAAGTTTTTATCTTTTCGTATTACATACTAATTTTCATGTCTGCATTCTAATACTTTCCTCGTACCGGAATTTATACCTTCATGAGAACATTATCGACACACTCCAAGTACTTCACAAATTACATGAAATAATGATCTAATTATTATTTATGGTTATTTTTATTAGTTAAGATATTAAGATATTTATAGCTGAAGTAAATATAATTTGCAAACTGTCTTATACTTCTAGATACACCTTTTTGTGTTATGCCAGTACCTAAACTTCTACCTTTATAAGAACCTTTTCTATATTTTATAATATTTATTGGTACATTTTCTAACATGAGTTCGAATGATAAATCGTAATTCTCTACACCATTAATATATGTTTCATCAAAAATTATACCATTTCTCGTTTGTAAGAACGCCCTACTAAACCCACCAAAGTCTCCAAATTTTTTAATGTAAAAACTATTTATGTACTCATTAAAGATTTTTTCCATCATATTTCTTATTTTAAATGTAATTTTTCTATTCTCTGCTATCCTAAGATCTACAAATGGCAAATTAAATTTTCTAAGAATATTATTATAATGAATTTGGGCAATACTAAGTAATAATATTAAATTTATATTTATTTTTGTATTTCTTCGTCTAATCAGATTATCATATAACAATGATAGCATTCCAAAGGAAAAATTTCTGTAACCTTTAATAATTGATGGTCTTAAAACTCTTATCTCGTTATAATTAAATCTATATTGCTTATCAATTGGTAATACAGCTAAGACTTTTTTATAATTTAATTGTTGTAACTCATTTTTTAGGACATAGGGCTCATCCACCTTATACATATCATCATTTGAAAATAATATCCATTCTGGGTCATATTTCATTGCTTCTTTTACGCATATATTTATACTATGAGCATAATTGAAATATCTCCCTGAGCTTTCACAAAAAATTATGTGTAAACCTTTATATATTTCTATATCGTTCTTAGCATATATACCATTCACATTTGCTGTCGGAATTACTATTATAATACTTGTATCTCCTTCTACTTCCTTTATTTTTACTTCGGCTCTAGGCCTGCTTCTCATCCATTCTATTAAATCCTCTGCTGACTCAAAGAAATTATAAAAGTGTAACACATCATTCGGATTATCGGAGTAAAATAAGTCATCGGCACTGAGGTTACTCGCATACATTAAACTGAATATTATATTTAAGGAAATATAAATTATTCTACAGTTTTACTTCAAGATGAGATTTAATCTTATGGTTCTGTAATTTATTTTTTACTCGTTATACCACATTATTTTGAATTCAATAATGAGCCTCGTATATGGTAAATTTCTACTTCATAATTTAAACCTATAGTGTTTTGCGCTCGTGATTTGATTCTTATATCTAGTACATAGATCTCTATTCGCATTGCTTAAATGATAAAAATGGTTCCAAATAAGCTTAATATATTACAATAAATTCGATATTCAGAATTACACCATGAATTACCTGTATACACTATTTTACTACAATGTTTATAACTTAGAAAATCTGGTTAATGTTAGTATGGAGGTAACTGTTGGCATACCCACATATAAAAACAACGGTGAAACTATAGGTAGACTGCTTGATGCATTAACAAAACAATCATTTAAAAGATTTAAGATTTTGATAGTTTATAAGGAATCTGAGGGAGATAAGACATTAGATGTAATATCACAATTTCAAAACAAACTTGATATAGAAATAAAATTCCAGAAAGAAGGATATTTTGAAGAAGCAATGAATATTTTATATAGTGAAGCTGATTCAGATATATTAATCACTACTGATGATGATGCAATACCTTCTAGTATTTGGATTGAAGATCATGTTAAATTGCATCAAAATTTTAGTGAATATGGAGTTATAGGTCCTCTAGAAGGAAATATTAAAGATACTGATTATAATTTATTTAAATTAGCATATTCTAAAATTATGGAAAGTCCATTAGAGCAAAAGATGTTAAGTTTTAATAATTATTTTGCAATCACTGGTATTTTGGTAAAAAATCCGTTTATATCAAATAAATATAATATTGTAAAGACATTTAATCCAATAGGCTTCAATATGAGTATAAAAAGAGAAGTATATGAAGATTTCAAGTTACCTTGTTTTACAATTAGAGGAATAGGGAATGAGCCTTATCTTTGCTTACACGCATATAGAAAGAACCTCCCTTGTGCATTGGTCAATAATTGTTGTAAAACAGATCATATTGATAGAGACTCCTTAAGTAGACCTAAGTCTATTTCAGGGATCAGAGAACGTTTTGCTGAATACATGCTTTCAGTATATTATTTAAGTAAAATCTACCGATTATCTCTATCTAAATTAAAGATTGATATATTTCTTAAAGGATTGATGTGGAATTTACGCGCTAATAGCCCCGAGGAGAAAGCCAAAATTGATGGGATTAGAAAAGGTTTAAATATCGCGCTTATTGCGATTAAGCATAACAAGGATGCTAATTGGATAAGAAGTCGACTTAAAAATTTATAGCTCCATGATTATACTGTGCATTTTTTGTATTATTTATCTATTTTGATTAATTCACCTACCTCTCAGATTGATTCAACTCGTAACAGCATCATAAATTACTCGAAGCTGGATCTATGTCAGATCTTTTAATTGGTATCTATTACGAAATACATATCTCTATTAAATACTTACTCGAAGTGGGTCTCAATCTATTTTATTGCGTAGTTTTGTTTTTCTTAAAATCAATATCACTCTAAATCTATTTTTTCCTACTTATGGGAATATATTTTTATTTATAATATACTATTGACTTTTATTTATTTTTCTGAATACAAATAAATGAGTTTGTTTTTCTCTATGTCTGTAAGTGATATCGAAGTATGTAATATAAGTATATCAGCTATATTTAATCACCATTAAGAAATGTATAAATAGTTGAATGTGATAGAGTTAATATGTGGTTAAGCTTGGAAGAAGAAAGTTTCTAGGATTATCAGCTTCCGCTCTGACAGCGATGAGCTTAATTACATTTATAGAAGAGCAACGACTTAAGGAAAATAGCTATTTCCCTCATATCTTTAATGAGTATTCAGCGATAGTTTTTGGTAATCCTAGTACGCAATACACAGCAGTTACAAACAACGGAGAAATATTATTTAAAGGAAACTGTAATGAAGGCTCCGGAACTTGTGGTATTTACGAGACCATTGAGTATGTTCAAAAGGTCTATGGATATGGAAAGATTGGACTATTTGGAGTTTTTTTCCCTACTAAATCGCCTTCGATAAGTTCCAATATAAAAATAGGTGGAAATGCAATTTTATACGTTAATCCGAATACTTTACCATTTATAGTTTCATTAGCAAGGGAGGGCAATATAAAAATTCTATGGTATAAAAATATAGGTATTATAAATTATATTCTTGAAAAAAGAGGCTCTTTCTCCCTAAGTCCATACGTGATTTTTACGACCACATCAGATACACTCTTGTTTGCTAATGGAGATCAAGCTATTGGTGCACCTAGTTCTTTTACTATTTCCATATGGGTTAATGGAAATCCAAATCCATACGGCGGATATATTTTATCATATGGCTCTGTGGAAAATGGTAAAATTTGGACATTACAAAATCAAAATAATCTAGTAAAATTTAGTGGAGCTTCAGGGAGTGTTTTCGCTTCTTCTCCAAATACTCCTTTTCACGTAGCAGTAGTATGTAAGGGTGACGAATGTGATTTATATATTAATGGAATTAATATGGATTCTAATCTTATCAAGATAAACTATATCAGCCCTGCATATATATGGATAAATAATTTTCCAATTAATTCCCAACAAGGTGGCCTTAATTTAGTATCATGGAAATCATATGTGGAGAATGTTCAAATATATAACTCTCCACTATCTTCTTCTCAGATATCACAATTAGCCACTTCTCCGGTTCATGACCCTGTAGATGAATCAATAATCTTCTGGGCTCTCTATAGATATATATTTTATTTAGGAGATCTAATAACCGGTAAAGGATTTCAAAGAATGGGTGGACTTCTATACGGAGGATCAATATAAAAAAGAATATTTTACTGTTTTTTTAAGTAAGTTAGATTAGCAGTTATATAATATGTATCATATAATCAATATATTATATTCAAATGGATAAAAATTATTGAGACTATCACCTCTGAATAGAGATTAAGGAACTATTCTATAAATATCTAGTAAGTTTCTTATTATCTTTCTCCAGATCTCCAATAATTCCATGTAGTATAGCTAATATCATAAACTTAATGAATATTATAATATTAGTTCTTTCATATAGCGAAAGAGACCATGTAATCAAAGTGGAGGCGTAGAAAGAATCTATCATTCTTCTAAGGATTAAATAAATTGTATTTCTGATAATGAAATAGTATCGTAAATAATTGTTATAATAAACGTAAACGTCATTATTACGAGAGCTAGCAATAAAACTCTTGATACCATATCTTATTCTTCTAAGTTTAAACAAAAATAAAACTGATCTAGATAGCAGTTTTCTATAAGGTAAAATTTTATCACCTATGGTATGAGTGAGCAACTGCTCATTATATGCCAAAACAAAATATCCGTTTCTTCTTAATCGATAGCAATATTCATTATCTATTCTATCTAGAAATAACTTGGTATTATAAGGGATTTTATGACATATATCAACATTTAGTATACTCCCACTATTCACAGCTGACTTACAAACAATGAAATTTCCTATACGTTGATCGGTTGTATAACAAAACATCTTATTTAATGAAATTATCGCTACATGATCTTTTATTAATAAATTATTATAATTTTGAAATATTTTATCAAAATCAATTTTGCCATGTAATTTGGAATCTTGATCCAATATTAGCAACCATTTTATACCTAATGTTCTTGCAATTTCCAGTCCAATATTATATGCATATGCAAGTCCAGTATTTTTTCTAAATTTCAAAAAGAAGTCTATAGAATCTATCAAATCAATTGGTATGTCTGAATTATTATCAATAATTAGAATTTTTATATCTGAAGAAGTTATTCTTAGACAATATATATTATGCAATATGATTTCAATCTTCGGATTATGAGTCACAATCAACACTAGTATATTTAATCTCATAATCCTATAATTGCTCAATACTATTTTAAAAATTACCATTTTTCAAATACAATATTGATTCATTATTTTCACTGTATATCATTTGATACTAGAGTATACTCTGGAATATTTCATAATAACTATGCCCAGTTAATAGTATATTTACAACAGAAGGTATAAGCGCTTGGCAATATCTTCATAACTTATGTTCATCCCTCTTATTAATATACAAGAAGGGGGATTATTAACGTGACTGATATAAAGATTAGCTCATGACGTAATTTTCTAGAAATTAAAATAGATGAGTATTGATATCTTTTTGTATTTCTTTGAAAACCATTTAGTGTTATATCTTTTTTATTTTTACAGTAATTCTTCCAATTCTTTTCTTATCTCGCTTAACCTAATATAAGTTTCCATATACTTATCTAGTAACCCAAGGACTTTTTCTCCTTTTTCAGTTATTACATACTTTTTTCCATCAAAGTATACAAGATTTAATCTCTCTAATTTAGAAATATACTTCATGAATACGGGGTAATTTAATCTCGCCATATACATTAGTTTAGTCTTTCCGCTTCCTTCCACACATCCCTTTAATATTGCATAAATTATCTCAGTATTACTCCTTCTTTTCCTTTCTTCCATAATATATATCATGGAAGTAATTAAAATAAGCTTTACTCTAGAGTTTCCTGAGAAATTCTAACTAATTTATGTAGATTGTAAAACTCTTTTAACATAATGGTATATACCATTTACATGACATAAATATAAAATTAGCTACTAATTCTCTATAAATATACGCAACTGTAGAGAAATTAGGATATATACTTAGCATTTTTTGGAAACTATATGATTAAGCTTGTTAGAAAAGTGAAAATTATACAAAATACTTCGAAATGTGATTTCAAACTTTACTCCAGTAACGAAAAGTTACGTTTATAATATGTATAAGATTCTATCTTATAATTACCACCAGCTTTATAGGATGGTTAACTAAACGAAGAACGCAAATTCACAAGGATTCCACAAAACTAATACGAGAAGTCAAATTTAACTTTGTAATGTTTTTAGATTCTCTACATACTCACATTTCTAATAGCTTATGCTATGAATTCGTAAGAGTTCCTATAAATAACGTTTATCAAAAATGTCATTTCATTACAATGAGGCAACGCTAAATAATATCAAGCCCCAAAAGCTTCTATACAATTTCAGAGGGGGATTTAAATCTATATCTATAATCTAGATAGAGAAGAGATTTGTTTTTAAAATTCGGAGTATTATTAGCCATAATAGTTATAAAAGATTCAACTATGCTCTGTAAGCCATGCCCCAATTAACTGCTAATAGAAGGAGTTACATAATTAGCTGTTAATTACAGTAAAATTCTGAACCATATTTTAACTGTTAGATTTATTTTTATATAGTTTGTGGGGTATCTGAAAATTAAGGTTATTCTCTTGATCAGAACGGTTCGTAAATAAGCGTTAAGTATTCAAATGGTACACACACTAATTTTTATAAGGTAATTTTAGATCTACCGTAAAGAGGTAGGTTTGCCTTAGCTTTTATCATTAACCTCTTCCGCTAACTTCACTTTACTAACTAATCAGCTTATCTTCTTAGGAATATCCCTCATTAAGAAGCTTAATAGGGATAAGATGAGAGGTATTATAGAGTATACTAAGATCGAGACAGTAGCCATTACCACATTGTTGCTTATTGTGGGTATTATATTTAGTCCTCTTACAATTTCGCTAAACGGAGATGATTGTAAAAGCATGAAAGGAAGCTCCGTTGAACCCCAGGTAGGCAAGTACTCTGAAATGTATTCGTAACTACTGCTATGCGTTAATTGCGAGACAAATACTAGTACGAATGAGATAATTATTGAAGCTATGAGAACGAATCCACTTATTGTGAATGATAAATTGCTTCTTCTGAGTATTTCGCCAATAGCAAAGGCGATATTTAAGAAAACAAGAGTTGAGAATAATACTGACCCCACAATCTCTGGTAAAAGTACTAGATCGTTCTGAATTCCAAATAATGAGAAGGACATTATTAGTGCTATTATAACCATTGCCATATATATGACGAAAAGAAGAGTAAAAGATCCTAACCATTTCTCCATTATAAATCTGAATCTCGTCAAAGGTTTAGATATAAAGTAGTCCACAGTTCCTTGTTCATATTCCTCAGCCATAGAGCCAGATGCTATCGATATGGCTAAGAAATGTATCAGAATTGCTTGAGGTAATAGGACTCCTAAAGCCCATAAATAGGGAGATAAGGGGATTATTAGGGTTTTTAATGATTTAGATGGAGCAAAATATATTGCGAAGTAGATCCCTAACTCAAATATGAATGAAATGAGTGTTAATACAATTACTTTTTTCCTGGCTATTCCTCTTCTCCACTCATAAAGGAGAATTTCAAACATTTTTCAATGCCCTCGCATAAGCTTCTTCCAAATTTAAATCCATGTAAAAACCCTTAACCCTTATACCATTTGCTACCAATACCTTTAACAAATCCTCTCTTTTGTCTTCAGCTAATTTAGCTACGATTTTATTACCCTCATTAAATACACCGTTTACATACTCAATCTCTTTCAAGAGTTTTTCAGTTTCACTTATATTATCAGTTTCAATTACAACTTGAATACCTAGGAATTTCCTTATCATATCCTCAACACTTCCTTTAAAGACTACCTTACCTTTATAGAGCATATATATCGTATCTGACAATTTCTTCACATCTTCCATCTCATGAGAGGTCATTAGAATAGTAACATTATATTTTCTCTTTAACTTAGTTAGAATTTCTCTAGTTTTTAGAGAAAAAATCGGGTCTATTCCCATATTGGGTTCATCCAAAATTAGAACCATAGGATTACCTAAAAGCGCTTCAGCAATAGCTATTCTTTGAACCAATCCTTTACTATATTTTATTATCGGAAAATTAGCAAGGCTGTCCATTTCTACGAATTCTAAAACCCTTTTTACCTCACTTTTATCAATTCCCTTTACCTTAGCTGAGAGTTCTAATATTTGTCTTCCGGATAAAAATGGAGGGTAAGTTGGTATTTCTTGTACGTACCCAACTTCCCTTAAAACCTTCTTATTATGGAAAGGATTGTAACCAAGAATTTGAACATCTCCTTTATCTGGTTTCATCAGAGTGAGTAAAATTCTAATTAAAGTGGTTTTTCCAGCCCCGTTAGGACCTATTAAAGAGACGAAAGTACCCCTATCCACATGTAAGGAAACATCATCTAACGCTAATTTGTTACCGTATCTTTTCACTACGCCATTTACACTGATCATTATATAATGAGATATGTAATGCTTATCAAAAAACTTATTTGCTAATGAGATGAGAGTTTGACTATGAATGCGAAACTACCAATAATTTTAACAATTATTATTGTGATTTCAGCTGTTGTGATAGTGTTTGCGACTACTCAAAACGCAATGAAAGCAAATAATAGTAACAATAGCACCGACTCCCCTTACACTTTATCACAATATACTACGCTGGGTATCATACATACTTATAATATCTCTCCAATAACTAACTTCATAGCCTATTACACTAATAACAGTAACGTATCATTGGTGCTTTCCTTAGCATCACAGATAATTGGAAATGGAACAGTTAAAGTGGTTAAGGTTGACAATTCATATTACGCACTCCTAGGCTACTTCAAAGCCTCGAGTCCCTTATCTTCCTTTGCATTTTCGGTGATAAATGAAACGTTAGTAAAGCATGGATTTAACTTTTCTCAATATAACTCGCTACTTTACGATTATAAGAATAATACAGCCTTTGGATTTGATGGTTACTATTTTTACGTAGTTAAGGATAACACGAGTAGAAATACTACTATTTTCCTATTGAAGTACCTATACACATCGGAAAAAGTATTTACACCACAACCCTCTCAGAACGTAGTGATGTATGGGTATGTTAATGGAAGTAACTTTACTTTAGTTTCGATGCCCAATCAATTAATATTGAAAGCTAACACAAGCTATTATAATATAACGCACTTCTTAAAGTACTTTAACATAACTATAGGTAATTTCTCAGTAGCAGGCAAGGTAGTGCTTAAGACTTCTAATATTGTGATTTACTCAGTCAACGCAACATATGATGGAAAGGAGCTTTACGCAATGATGGGAATTAAAAATGATGGCAATAATAGGATGTCGGATGTGATTATCCTATCGCAGGAAAAGATAAGCTTGAACGAAGTATTAAATGAATTATAGTCTTCTTTTTTTTTAAGAAAAATTATTTTTAGGTTCACATATAATAAAATATTCGGGTAATTATATCATCTTCTTAATAACTGCAACACTAATATCTAAGAGAAACCCATCATATTGAACATGACGTAAAGTTCAGTCAAAGGAGGTTGCTGAGTGTTTTGTGAAGTATTGTAGTTTAGCACGTTGCCGTTACTATTTATAGAGAATATAAAAGTAACGTAAGTCGTTTGGAAAACCCATAAGGTTATTCCTAAGAAGAATTTATTGATAATCAGACCACTTCTGTACTTAACTTATAGACCCTTTCGTAATACTTATATACTTTTATTAGCATATTATTTAAGAAATAGATGGATATACTACTTACTTTAGAAAGTTTTCGACCAAATATTGCTTTTCATAACGAGAAAATTATAACAATTGGAGTGATGGAAATTACTAATAATAAAAATAGGAGTACCTTTATTCTCACCGAGTGGGACTCGGGTGGAGAAAAGGAGTTAGTCTCTAAGTTTTATGAGTATTTAAAGGCTAGGATAAATCAAATTTCTGCTAGTAATTTAAAGTTCTTTACTGGAGAAAAGGATGCGTTGGAAAGGATATTCGTTTATGGATTTAACATATTACGATTCGATATTCCCATCTTAATTCAAAAAGGAGTTGAATACTCGATAGGAAATTTACCTGATTTGAATTTAATGTGGGGAGGGCTTATAGTAACAGACTATCTTCAGTTGATGCTACCTTACAATAAAATGAAATATAAGGGACTTACCTGGAATGGATTCGTGGAGATACTTAGGAGATTAGGATATAAGGTACCTAAAATTAAAACAGAGGGAAATGAGATAAAACAATTATACCTAAAAGGCGATTACGATAGTATTGTAAATCGTGTCGATACTAAACTTAAGATCTTATACGTAGCTACTAGTAGTAAATTGTTTGGAAAAAAGATTTAGTTCACATTGCGTACCAATGAAAAGCTACTGCTGATGTTATAACGGCTGACAGTACGTCAACTTATTATGGCAATTAAAAACTGGTGAGATTATGATTATGAAGCAAACTGTTCAACTCAGTATTAAATATGTATTTTTTTATTTAAAACAATTATATTTATCTAGATACGTCATCTAGAAGAGAATTTACTTGCTCTCCCTCGAATTTATTTGATGAATTAGAAATGTTAACGCTTACCCTCTCCAACTATTTAGCTTCTGATTACAATAATCTTTTACAAGCCTCCTTATAAACCGGGTCTAAAAACTCATAATTTTGGATTATACTCATTCCTTCAAGCTGATGTAAAACGTTACTCAACGTATTTGAAGATATTGCAGTCCCCTCCTTTTCACTGACACACTCAAATAATTTGCTCCAAGTATTTTTTCCTTCTGAAATACATTTAAGCACGTATCTATATCTTCTACTTACAATCTCAGAAACCTTTCTCTTGCTTTCAAGCAGGTTGAAAATCTCGTTTAACGCTATTTCAATACTAATTTTTTTAACATCTTCTAAACTCTTCCCAGAAACTAAATAATTACCTGCTAATGTCAGCCATCCAGGAATTCCATCTAGAAAGTTCACTATATCATCAATTATGTTTTTCTCCACTTTCACATTATATTCTTCAAATCCTTTCTCTAGAAATCCCTCACTTTCACTCCTTGAAAATCTATTGAGATTTAATTCATAATAGTATCTACCATATAAAGGGGAAGTTTGATCTTCGATACCGAGAAAGTCATAAAGCAAGCCGATTTCAGACCCAGTCAATATAAATGTTAAGTTTCTATCATAATCATAAGCGTGAGCTATAGCGTCTCTGATCTCTTTTGACAGAGGACCTCTTAGCCTTTGAGCTTCATCTATTGCTATTATCACTCTCTTTTCGTTCAAATGATCAAAGAGGTCTGCTAAAGAAATGTAATTTCTTCCTTTCCATGAGAGCTCTACTGACATTCCTAAGATATTTACACCTTTAATTTTCTTTAATACTTCACCTAATCTATCTAGGGAGGAGGAAAGGGATGTAGAAAGCAGGTAGTATAAATCCTTGAATCCGTAATTTTCCTTAAGCTTTCTAGCATCAATCAAAATGTATGGGATTTTACTCTCGTTCAAGGCTACTAGTAGAAGAGAAGTTTTACCAATCCTCCTCACTCCAGTAAGAAGAATAAGTGGTCTATGTAAGTTAGAGAGAAGTTCATTGAGCTCCTTCTCTCTATCAAATAATTCTTCTCTTTTCATTTTTGGTCTTTCGTCAAATAACAACTTCAACCCCTGAATACCTATTCAATCATTGAAGTACTTAAACTTATTCTTTTTGATTAGGACTTCTTGTACATCAAACGTCATAGTCTCTAATAGTTGAACTATTTCACACTTCAGGTTTAAAGGAAGAGAGTTGTATGATCGAAAATTCATCAGTTGTGGTTTCAATGGAAAAAGACGATACCTAACTATTGCTTCTTTTCTTCTTCCTCCTTTATTCTTCCAAGAACTTTATATAGCTCCTTCTCAGCCTTAGCCATTTCGCTCTGTTTTGCCAATTCCCATAACCTATAGAAAACTGGATAACCAGCTTGTTGTTCCAATACCCATTCCTTAGCGAAATTCCCATCCCAAATGTACCTAGCTTCGTCTTCAACTATCTTCTTTACGTTATCATAATATTTGAACATCCTAGTTAACGTACCGTATTGACTAGTTGTACTATGATGAACCATTTGATCAAATATCCCTTCTTCTGCAATTAATCTAGCTATCTCAGCTAATTCTCCAGAAGCATAGAATTCCAATAACGCAGCTTCTGGTGAAACTCCATACTCTTTGACTGCAATGTCAAAACATGCCTTTATTGTGGCGAAAAGTATGGGTACCCAAGTATGTTCGCTCATTAAGTCCAGTAACGCCTCTTCCTCAAACGATGACCTTACTGCGATTCCGCCCGGAATAGCGCCTATTCCCTTAGCTATTGCCTTAGCGTATTCCCAAGCTTTTCCAGAAGCATCCTGCTTAACTCCTAATAACACTGGATATCCCTTTCCTTGTTTATGTAAATCCATGATACCCTCTCCAACCATTCTGGGAGCTACCATTACAACATCAACACTTCTAGGAGGTCTTATAAGGCCAAAAGCTATATTATATCCGCTAGCGAAGTCTAAAACGAACTCCTTCTTAGTCTCTAGAACTGTATGTATTTTCTTCTCATAAACTTCCTTCATTACCTCATCTGGAATTAATAGTAATCCCACATCGGCCCTCTTTATCGCCTCATCAATTTCATAAACCTCAAACCCTTCTTTTCTGGCCAATTCATAATATTTATCCCTCACATTTCCTATAATAACGTTAAGACCGTTTTCCCTCATAATAGTAGCCTGAACTCTACCTTGATTTCCATAACCAATTACGGCTATTGTTTTATTCTTTAATGGTTCTAAACTTGCATCCAAAATTAATTTTTCCATAAAATCATGTTTTAGTTTAGGTTTATAAATATGGTTCCATATTTGTCTGTATTTACACTTTATAATTAGTTAAGCTCACTCTTAACTATAGTTGATTCTATAATTTTACTTATAAACATTAAATAGTTGGAAATCTTGGTCTTAAACACTAATTAGACAAACCCATATGAACTCAAACCCTACCTAAACTAGCTGATGAGCAAAATTCCTCAAAATAAGAGTTTGTTCACTACTATCTCAGTAAAGTCTTCTTTATTTGATGTTGCATTTAATCTAGTATTTCTATATAAAAACTGGTCTAAAGACCTTTACAAACTGCTAACATACTTATTAAATCCTTATGATCAATTAGATAGAAAAAGAAAGAACTTTAAGAAATATTTTTGAGTCTAAAACCAACTCCTATGCGTACTTATTAATTGGTATTCCCTTAACGTTTCGTAAGTTCACTTAAATCATGAGTTGATACTTCTAACTTGATCCATGGCCCACATCATCGGGCAATATCCTCCACACATGGTGCATGCTCTTACTTTAGGTTTTCCGAACTGAGTATAAACTTGATAAGCTTTCTCAGGATCTATCAATCTGGATATCATATTTTCCCAATCTAGCTTCCCTCGATAATAGCTAACTTCATCGTCCCATTTCCTAACCTTTCTGCCCAACTTTACTACATCACCTGCATGAGCTGCTATTCTATAAGCTATTGCTCCTTCTTCCACTTGCCTTACTGTAGGCAATCCTAAATGTTCTGCAGGTGTTAAATAGCATAATAAGTCTGCACCACTGGCTGAAGCTATTGCAGCACCAATAGCTGAAGCTATATGATCATAAGGTGCTCCGACATCGATGGGTAATGGACCTAGTACGTAATATGGAACTCCACCAGTTAATTTCTTCATTAACTTAACATCCCAAGCAATTTCATTTAAAGGCACATGTCCGGGACCTTCTACCATTACTTGAACTCCTTTCTCTAAAGCACTTTTTACTAACCTAGCAGTCTCTAGCAGTTCTCCTATTTGAAATTCGTCATGTGCGTCTCCAGTAGCACCGGGTCTTAACGCATCTCCGAGAGAGATCACTGCATCATATTCTTTAAACATCTCCAGCAAATAATCCCAGTTTTTCCTATAGGGATTCTCAGATTTATTATGTATCATCCATCCTGCTATCATATCACCTCCTCTTGACACTATTGGAATTATTCTATTGCTCTTCAACGCCCTTATTGCCAAATCCTTTGTTATTCCTGCATGTATCGTCATAAAGGCTACACCATCCTTTAGGTGTTTTTCTACAGTGCTCAACAACTCATCTTCTGTGAAATAAGCTCCTCCAGATTTTCTTTTGAACGACTCTATGAAGATCTGATAAACTGGAACTGTTCCCACAGGTAACTCAGATGCTCTAATAATCTCTCTTCTAATCTGATCCAAATCCCCTCCAGTAGATAAGTCCATTAAAGTATCTCCCCACTTATTTGCAACCTTTACTTTTTCTAATTCCATTTGTAAGTTGACAACTTCGCTTGAAGTCCCTATATTTACGTTTATCTTAGTCGTTAGACCTTTTCCAATAGCTATTAACTTTTTGCTGGGATATCGTAAGTTTCTAATTAACATGATCTTTCCTTCACTAATTCTCTTTCTGATCTTTTCTGGTGGAACTCCTTCAATCTTACTTATTCTTTTCATTTCATCTGTTATAATACCATTTCTCGCATCATCTATTATGGCCATAAGATATATTCACTTAACTAGGTTATAAAGATTATTATAATGTATTTAACTTCTCATGTCGTTTTTATCATTAAGTAAGTAATTTATGTGGATAGGATTTTCCGAAAATATCAACAATCGTATATATAAGGCGACTAGAGAACCTTCCATAACTATCAGAAAATTGCAATTGGATCCTAACTAGTATGAATGCATATTAATAAGTTTAAGGAAGAGTCATAATTATGGTTTCTCTATTTAAGATAATAAAGGTGGGAGATCACGGTGAAGTACCGGGACCAGAAGTTTATTGGATGAGGGATTTTGATAAATGGTATAGGCTAACTTTTTACTCTTTTCTCTTAAATACTGAAGAAGGTTATGTGTTGATAAACACTGGTTTACCAGATGATTTAACCTTAAGAAACGCCTTTTTGCGAGAATGGGCTAAGAGCGATAAGTGCAAGTTCTCATTTACAGAGGATGAGAAAATAGAGAACGCTCTTTCTAAGCTAGGTTTAAGCACTGGTGATATTTCTCATGTTATTATTACTCCAGTTCAAGATTATACCATAGGTAGGATTTATCTATTTAAAAACGCTATGTTTTATTTCTCTAGAAAGGGATGGTTTCATGACGTTGTAAATCCTACTCCCTCACCTTTCTTAAATAGAGATGTGTATTTACCCAAACGTATCAGAAACTACTTGTTCGAAGAGGCGTGGAATAGAATTAGATTAGTGGAGAATGAGGAGGTAATTAAGGGTATTGAAGTAAGGTGGACAGGCTGTCATCATAGGAGCTCAATGTTGGTCAAGTTCGAATATCAAAAAAGGAGAATATGCATAAGTGATTCAGCTTTCCTAATGGGTAACTACGAGAAAAATATACCTATAGGCATTGCAGAGGACATTTACGAGTGCATTAGGGCATATGACTACATGAGAAAAGAGTGTAATGTAGTTATACCAGCTTATGACCCTGAGAATATTAATCGTTTTAGAGAATATAGTTTGACTTGAAATTATAGACTGACTCATAACACAGTATAATCATACTAATTTTGCGCACCTTAATCCTTATTAGAATTAAAATTTAATATTTAATTAACGTATCATTCTATATGACCTTCTCAATTGTTATTTACGACCCGAATGAAGAAGAATGGGGAGTAGGAGTTGCTAGCAAATTTTTAGCAGTTGGAGCATTTGTACCTTGGTTAAAGCCTGGAGTTGGTGCAATAGCTACACAAGCTTTAGCTAATTTAACTTACGGTATAAATGGATTAGCCTTATTGGAAAAGGGATATACAGCGGAGGAGGTAGTTAAAACACTGACGTCATCAGATCCGTTAAGGGAAAAAAGGCAATTAGGCATTGTCGACTCTAAGGGAAATGCGTACGCGTTTACCGGTAAGGAATGTTACGCATATGCTGGTCACATTACTGGAAGTAACTTCACAGTTCAAGGCAATATATTGGCTGGGCAAGAGGTATTAGAAGCCATGGCTAAGGAGGCTGAAGGAAAAGGTAAAATTTACGAGAAGATTATGAGAGCATTAAAAGCAGGTGAGAATAAAGGTGGTGATAAAAGAGGGAAACAGAGTGCCTCGATCATAGTAGTTAAAAAGCCCATTGAAAGTGATAAAGGAATAGATCCCTTAGTAGTTGGAAAAGTCATAGATATAAGGGTAGATGACAGTGTTGATCCTTTAAGAGACTTAGAAAAGTTGCTTAACCTATGGATTGCAACTTTCGTTGAGGAGGAAATGGTTAACGTTAAAGATTACGAGAAGGAAATTAATGAAGCACTAAGGAGATTAGGGTATAATGATCTAAGAACGTGGGTGGAAATAAATAATTTCGAGGGAAAGTACACTGGCGATAAGATAGGTAGGAGCGTTCTTAAAATACTACTCTCACATAATGGTTAGTGGTTTAAAAATCAATCTATTATTGAATGAGAAGCAAAAAATTAAATAGTTAAACATTTACCTTTTAATTATGCAGTATAAATGGATTGCCTTAAGCAACACTACAATAGGAGTACTTATGGCTTCAATAAATGGAACTATAACGTTGATATCTCTTCCCGCTATATTTAGAGGAATTGATATAAATCCCTTTACTTCATTCCAATATCTCTTATGGATACTGATGGGCTACAACGTAGTTACTGCAACCTTATTAGTCTCTTTCGGTAGACTATCTGATATTTATGGTAGAGTTAGACTTTACAATTTAGGTTTTCTTATCTTCACTATTGGATCGATTCTCTTGTTCTTGACTCCTAATACCGGTAATCTCGGTGCGTTGGAATTAGTAATATTTAGAATAGTCCAAGGTATAGGAGGAGCTTTTCTCTTTGCTAATAGTGCAGCAATAATTACTGATGCTTTTCCTTTCAATGAAAGAGGCAAGGCTTTAGGTATAAATCAAATAGCTGCGTTAGCTGGATCGCTAGTTGGTTTAATATTGGGAGGTATCTTATCTACGATAAATTGGAGATATGTATTTCTAGTTAGCGTTCCAGTGGGCATTTTAGGAACAATATGGAGTTACACTAAGTTAAAGGAGATCTCAAAACCAAATAGAAATGAGAAGATAGACTGGATTGGAAATACTACATTTGGCTTAGGTTTAATTCTTATATTGGTAGCAGTTACTTATGGTTTATTACCTTATGGTGACTCTCAGCTGGGTTGGAGTAATCCATTTGTCATTGGCTCAATGATAGCTGGTATTGGATTGATAGGGGCATTTATTTACGTCGAAACTAAAGTTGAGTATCCAATGTTTAAATTGGAGTTATTCAAGATAAGGATGTTCGCTGCAGGGAATTTAGCAAGTTTCTTAAGATCGGTAGCTTATGGCGGTTTAATGATAATGTTAATAATTTTTCTACAAGGTATATGGCTTCCTTTACACGGTTATAGCTATGAGGAAACACCGTTTTGGGCTGGAATTTACACCATCCCTCTCATGATAGGCTTTGTGTCAATGGGCCCAATTAGTGGTTGGCTATCAGATAGATATGGAGCTAGAGTACTTTCAACCTTAGGGATGATTATAGTTGGTATAGGTTTTCTACTGTTAACAACATTACCATATGATTTTAATTATGTTGAATTTGCCTTAATCATATTCCTAATGGGATTGGGAAATGGAATGTTCGCATCACCAAATACAGCCTCAATAATGAATTCCGTTCCACCTAAATATAGAGGAGTGGCGTCTGGAATGAGAGCTACAATTCAAAACACCGGACAGACCTTAAGCATGGCTTTGTTCTTCACTATAGTAATAATATCTTTAGCATCTACATTACCAACTGCATTAGCTAATGCGGTAACTCAAGCAGGAGCACCACAACTGGCAGTATACATGCAGAAAATACCAGTTACAGGCGCTCTATTTGCTGCTTTTCTAGGATATGATCCAGTAAAGACGATCATTTCATCATTGCCACCGCAAATATCAGTACCAGCACAAGCAGTAGCCATAATGGAACAGCACACGTGGTTCCCCACTGCGATTGCACCATCATTTATGATAGCCTTAAGAGAGGCATTTTATATTAGTTCAGCAATGACATTTATAGCGGCTTTAGCTTCAGCATTAAGAGGAAGGAGAGTCATAGCTGAACAGGATGGTGGTGAAATAAATGCAAAGGGTAGATGAGAAACTTCAAGTAATAGGCCTAATAGCGAGAATTTTTAGAGGTCTCCAGAGGGAATTAAATAAGAGATTAGGTGAATTAGGACTATCTTATTTGGATTTTTCAATTCTTAGAGCAACTAGTGAAGAGCCAAGATCAATGGTCTATCTAGCAAACAGATACTTCGTAACTCAATCAGCTATAACTGTGGCAGTTGACAGATTAGAGAGCAATGGTCTAGTGAGAAGGATAAGAGATTCTAAGGATAGGAGAGTTGTGGTGGTAGAGATAACTGAAAAGGGAAGAGAAATATTAAAGGAAGGAAATGAAATTTATAAAAAGTTAGTCGCAGAAATACTAAGTGATGTTCATGACAATGAAGTTAATGAGTTAATTGATAAGTTGACAAAAATACTATCTAAAATAGAAAGCTCCATAGACTAGGACTTCCTATATAATGGTCTAAATAATTTGGTTCTGGTTTTCCTGTTCTTGCGTTAATCCTTGACGGTTGATCCCAAACTAGCCCATTTTTAACTATATTTTCCCATTCCTTCCTACAAAGCGATAAAGACTTATCAATTCCTTTCTTATATGCTAACCAACACATGGCAAATGTCATTCTGGGCCAAGAGGAGTAGGTTTGGACACTAATATCAATTATCTTACCGTTATCATTAACTAAGTTTGGAACGCAATATGGGGAAGCATTACCATTAAGTTTCACAATACTCTCTAAAGCCTTCTTTATGATATCTTCATCTGTAATTGGCTCTAATTCTAGTAAAGTAGTCCACCACTCACCGAAAATCTGAGCAATGAATGAGGCGTTTTCCAAACCATCCCAAGCTTTAAAGTGTTTTCCATTAAACATCCGCTTAAAGCTCTCTCTTGCTTCTCTTAATTTGCCTTCAATTAATGAAATATATTTATTGTCATTCACAATTCTACTTATTTCCTTCATTGCAATTAGGGAGGCTATGAATACTGAGGATGTATAACTATCATGACCCTTAATTATTGTAGCGTCAAATGCGTTATCCATTTCTCCTTCAAGAAATGGGAGACCATCTTTACATTGTTTTAACTCCCAATCCATAACTTTAACCAGTACTGGATAAGCTTCCTTAAGGAATTCAATATCTCTAGTAAATTTGAAATATCTGTAAACTAAAAGGATAAACGTTGGGTTCATATCCTTCCACTTAGGTGGTGCAGTTGTGCCATCTATAGGTGAGTCTAAAGAGTGATATCCTAAATCATGCGGAACATAACCATCATCTCTAATATAACTTAACAGTAATTTTAAGAACGATTTTTCAAGTTCTGGAAACATTAAAATTACTGGTAATGATCCAAATTCGTAACAAGTACCTATAGTACCCATAAGAGGGCAGTTCTGTGGAGCCTCATAAATGGAAAACCTTCCCTTTTCATCTAACCAAGTATTTGAGGATAAAATGTAAGCACTATTTATTATGGCATCCTTTAGCCATTCTTCTCCTTTTATTTCCTCATGCCACGCCTTACTCTTTTTCCTAAGCTCATCGAAGTTGTCCATGAAATAATAGGCTATCTCAGTTGAATTTTTAAAGAAATTTTCATAATAATGAGAATATGGATAAAATACATGCTTGCCAGTAAAGTACCAAGAATAAATGTATCTTATCTCCTCTCCTTCAGTATACTCAGAGACTATAATGCTTGCAGGGTCATCTCGTTGTCCAGTGACCTCATGAGGATCATCACTTATGTTCTCACCATTATTGAGTTTAACCCATGGGTCTTCGTTCTCGTACTGATTTATCCAATAATTATAAGTCTCGCTTGGTCTTTTCTTTAGATTATATTGCGTTACTGTATTCTTTACATGATCGCTTATGAAAGTAGTGTTACCTTTGGCAGGATCGTAATCATTAGCCTTTACGTTTTTATGAACTACACCATCCTTAACTTTTTCATTAACTCTACCAATGTTCACGCTTCCAACGATATTCGGCATCGATATTGCTATTATGCCATTCTTACTCCCCTCAATTCTAATACTGATACCTACTACTGGTAAAGAAGAATTTTTCAAATCATGAGGTATCAATGGAGAAAAAGCCTCTATATTAATTTTCATCTTCTCGTTCTTTGCTGTTATGAATACAAATGGATAACGACCATCATATATTATTTCACCTCTAAATTCTCTTATTCTGGTTAAACCGCTATCCTTTTGAACTAAAAATCCGCTCTCATCATTAGGTTTTACAAAGACGTGAAAACCAATTAGCCTTTTTATGGGATTTCCCCAATTGTTAGCTATGGTAACGTTAACTATTCTAACCTTATTGTCAATTTCCAATTTCCCAGTACCAATTCCACCTAATGGGACACCTGCAACAATTCTATTCGTGTCCTTGTATACTACCATTTAACCATCCCTATATCTAGTTAATATTGACCTTTTATATGTAAATAAGATATCGCGTTGATTATAAAATCCCTTATTTAAGAGATTTTAAATTCTCTTACTCAGACATTATAGTTTAGATAAACGCAACGTTAATTGAATGTAAGGAAATCAAACTACTATTTCTTGAATTGTGCAAGGTCTCAGCATTCAATCTACATGAAGGCTAGATTTTTTAGGAGGCATTATCGTCAATGACGATTTTAACAGTTAAAGTTAGTTCGCAATTTCCCAAAACTTCCATTAAAGGATAGACGTTTCATAGGGACTTTTATTACTTTTTCTTTTTAGTTCAAATACCATAATAAACATATTAATTACTTTAATGAAAGAAAAAAGAAACTATTTAGATTAGCGTTTCAGAAAAGTTAGATATGGTCCATGAGAAATAGGCAGTACCATTAGAACTCATGGTACCCCATTCCGTACCTAGTTCCCAATCAAGCAAATAGTAGTCTGTAATGGAGAAGTTAATATAATTTTCAGCAGCTTTAATGAAAAGATTAGGTTCGTATTCCACATACCCATTAGTAACTTCCCAACCACTGGGTTTAAATGCAATATATTCCCAACCTCCCCATGGTACGCTTTTCATTTCCCAAACAGTAAAAGTGGCGTTAACTAAAGTATGATTAATGTCGATGGGTATTATCACTTTTCCAACTGGCTGACCTGCAGGTTGTAGATTTTGGCTAAAAAGCCAAACCATGATTTCAACATCTCCATTACTAGCTCCAGTTCCTGGACTAAATGCCACCTGAGGTCTAACGATCCAAGCATCTGAGGCTATGTCAAAGTTAATTGATGGATCCAATTTAGTTAAATTTATGTAAAACGAAACAACAAATGGACTCATATTCCCTATTCTCATGGGGAAAATATTACCAGCATAAGCAGTATCCCAAGGTTTTCTACCCACGTAGATTTCCGGGTATCCGTTAGTCCATTCTAATGGACTTACTTGAGTTAAGTTAAAACTTACAGAAACTGATCGAGTAAGCATATTGTAGTACATTGTGAAATTGCCATTCCAAGTTTTCGCATTCCACATATTTACTTCAATATAAAACGCTGGTTTAGAATAATTATTATTGAGATATATTGAGGTAGGAGAACTCGCAGGAGATGTTACGTAAATTAGATATTGTGAATTACTTTGCGCGTTTGTAGTCGTAGAAACTGTAGAAGAATAGTAAATTGTTGATGTAGTGTATATCGTTGATGTAGTATAGTAGGTTTTAGTTATTGTTGTCAATTGCTTATGTGTTATTACGTATCCAAGTGATCCTGCTAAAGCTATTACTATTAATATTAGTGCAATAATTATTGCAGACGTCCTATTCATTACTACTTTTTCCTATAATCTAGAAAAAATGTTTTATGGCTAACCTTTATTAATAAAAGTGCCATGGTGTAAGATCATTATTAATAAGTCCTTTATTAACTACTAGAGTGGCGATTGTGTCCAACATTTTCTTTTACCTATTATAAATGGAAAGTGTAATTTTACATAAGAACTGGTCTAAGTGCTATCCTTAGTTACTAACGTATTAAATAGACCTAATATACGGAGATCAATGACATAAACGTCATTTTTATATTAAATGCTCTCGGATGTCAATTCTCTATTATTGCTATACTACAGATGTTTCTTAATGGAAACCTAACTAGAGCCTAGGGCACAATTAGTTTTTTACCTCTAGAAGTAAATAATAAACTATGATAGATGTTGAGAAATTAAAAAGGGATGCAAGTGAGATAGAGGAGTGGATTATACAGATTAGAAGAAAAATTCATGAATATCCAGAACTTTCTTACAAGGAATATAATACAGCTAAACTAGTGGCTGAAACTCTGAGAAAATTAGGAATAGAAGTAGAAGAAGGAGTAGGTTTACCTACAGCCGTTGTTGGAAAAATAAGAGGTAATAGACCGGGAAAAACTGTAGCTTTAAGAGCTGATATGGATGCCTTACCAGTAGAAGAGATGACGGATTTACCTTTCAAGTCTAAAGTTAAAGGGGTAATGCATGCGTGCGGACATGATACTCATGTCGCCATGCTACTAGGCGGAGCGTATCTTTTAGTTAAAAATAAGGATCTCATCAGCGGTGAAGTTAGACTAATCTTTCAACCAGCTGAGGAAGATGGAGGATTAGGTGGAGCTAAACCAATGATTGAGGCAGGAGTAATGAACGGCGTAGATTACGTTTTCGGTATTCATATTTCATCCGCTTATCCTAAAGGAGTATTTGCTACGAGGAAAGGTCCAATAATGGCTACACCGGATGCCTTTAAAATAATAGTTCACGGCAAAGGTGGACATGGTTCCGCACCTCATGAGACTATAGATCCAATTTTCATTTCCTTGCAAATAGCTAACGCAATTTATGGAATTACAGCCAGGCAAATAGATCCCGTACAACCTTTTATTATCTCAATTACCACAATACACTCTGGAACTAAAGATAACATAATACCCGACGATGCCGAAATGCAAGGAACTATAAGGAGTTTAGATGAAAACGTTAGAAGTAAGGCTAAGGAATACATGAGGAGAATAGTTTCATCTATTTGTGGGATCTATGGAGCTAGTTGTGAGGTTAAATTCATGGAAGATGTATATCCAATTACCGTTAATAATCCAGAAGTCACTGAAGAGGTGATGAGGTTACTTTCATCAATATCTACAGTTACTGAAACTGATCCAGTCTTAGGTGCAGAAGATTTCTCTAGATTCCTGCAAAAAGCTCCAGGGACTTATTTCTTCTTAGGAACTAGAAATGAGGAAAAGGGTTGTGTATATCCTAATCACAGTTCAAAGTTCTGTGTAGATGAAGATGTCTTAAAGCTAGGAGCTTTAGCACACGCTTTACTGGCAATACATTTTAGCAATAAATGATTAGGGAAAATTCTCCACAACACTGTTACAATAGTCTTTTTTCCTTCACTTTTCTTTATTACGAATATTACTGATAATGATACATAAAGAAATTAGTCGTAGAAAACTATTTCTGTGTCAGCGTAAAATTTATATAATTTGCACACAATCCGAAAAGCAATCCTCATTCTTCTCCATCCCATTAGGGGGATAACCCCACTCACCCTTTTAAGGTGAGGAAACCCCCACATCTTGTAACTATCCTTACCTAATTCAGGAATTTCCAATCTACATCTGAGGTAAGATTGCATACGTGACTTCGGTAAAGTCTAAGCTTCTGGTTTTATATGAGGGTTGAGAGTTGAATACAAAATATATGAAATTCAATGAGACCTAAAACCCCGACTAGATAATGTTATAAACTAACTTAGAGACAATATATGAGACAATATATACTATGCATAATATAACTATATATAACTAAGTCAAAATAAAATAGAATTTTATGCGTGTACAGTTATATTGTTGTAACTCATCTATTTTATATGAAAGCTATAGTAAATGGTATATTTAATCTATAGTTTAATACCTATTCTTTTCTTTTTACTGTTACTTAAATTGCATATAAGTATTACGATTAAATGTATCCAAATCCTTATATTTTAGAACTTATAGCATTACGCAATGAATATTTCAGTTGTAATTCCAGCATATAATGAGGCTAACAGGATTGGCAAAACCTTAAATAGATTGATTCAGACACTCCCAAGAGCGGAAATATTAGTTATATTTGATGGTAATGATAGCACACCGCATGTGGTTAGGAACTTTCCAGTTAAGTTTTATCAGAGCAGAGAGAGGCTAGGCAAAGGGGGTGCATTAAAAAAGGGAATTTATGAAAGCAACTTTCAAAAAGTTCTTTTACTTGATGCTGATTTTCCAGTAACTGAAAAGGACTTAGAGCTCTTATTAAATACTGATGCAGATTTAGTAGTACCCAAAAGAAAAATTATAGGGATGCCATTCAAGAGAAGATTCTTACATAATGCTTTTATACTCTTAACTAAGATGTTCTTTCCCTCATTAGCTAGTTTCTCCGACTTTCAGTCTGGAGTTAAGATAATCAATAGAGAAAAAGCCCTAAGAGTTGCAAATGAACTAATAATTAACGACCTCTTATTTGACGTTAACTTAATTTACGCTTTTAAAAGACATAAATATAGTATAAAGGAAATCGAAATCAGTTACATTCATGATGAAAGTGATAGTAAAATATCTAAAAAGCTTCTAAAAGTCATTTTATTGATGTTTTTCTCATTAATAAAACTTAGAGTCTACTACTCTCCATTTAGAAAAATTCTATACACTAAAACTTATCTAAAATTACAAGATTATATCTTAAGAAAGCTTAGATAGCTTGATTAGTGTTGTAGATTTTTCTGACAGAATGGAAAGAAAGTCTCGTTCATCATGGTTTGTTATGTATATGATAATTAATCGGATGAAGTGATAAACTCTGACAAATATCTATAAAAATTCCTAAACTTTGAAGGAAGGATAAATTATAAATTATTTCTATTAATATAATATTCAAATTAACTAATCCGTTCCACAAATACTCTATTACGTAACTCAAACGCCCGAGAGCTTCGCGTTATAAATCCATTAATGAATTCATATAAAGCAAGTTAGAGACTACATTTAATATTCATAAACGAAAATAATATTCTAAGCATCATTATTTTTATAATTTCAAGTATCTAGCTATGAGATTTATCGTACCGGTTGCAAGAGCAATCCAATAAGTTAAGGTAGGATAACTTTCAATAAGCATCATTATTTTGACTCCTTGGTAATTTATGCTCATATTTTCACTTCCTATTATGAAAAGGGGATAACGAGCGGGTACGAAAATGTTAATAACATAATTGAAGACTATGTAAAATATTAAAGGATCTAAGATATATAGATAACTCACCCACGCTATTAATAAATAACTACGTTTAATTCCCTTTATAGCCAGATAAATGTAATATAGAGCTACTGAGACGACATAGAATCTGAATGCAAACAAGAAGTAGTTTATTAGTGTCACTATCAAGTACTCCTTACCTAAAAGTTCTAAACCTATAAAGAACAAGCTGTCCTTTATTATAATTATACCACCTGCTGAATAATACCACCAATATTGAGGAATTAAAGCTACTAATATGTTTAATGCCATTCCAATTATAGTTAAATAATATTTCATATTACCTCACTCTGAGAAAAAGTAGTGTTATATATTCTAAGGGTTAATGTCAAATTATACGAATGAGCCTCAACATCCTTAATGAACATAGCAAAGTTAGTTATTATTACGGAGATATTTTTTATTTCGTGAGGATAAACAGTTGTTTCCCTTTGCAAATAGGTATATTTTCCGGTTACGTTAACTACTGTTATCGGGAAATAGAGAGTATTATTAATTGTTATAAGTAACTCATTATTTCTCGTTATGGAAATGAGTATCTTTGGTTGAGCTGAAAACAAATTACCGATGTTGGTGTATATTTGAGTCGAGGCTTGATTGAGAACTTCAGTTATATCTTGAAAATGTCCATTTGATAAAATATAGAACTCTGCAATTAAAATTATTATAAAAACAACGAGCCCTATGATTTTACCATAATCCATATAGTAAAAGAGTGTATTTCTAAATTATAAGTTTTTCATAACTTTCTCCAGCCACTGGATAAATTGAGTGGAGGAGTTTGTCCTTCACTAGTAATGAAGTGATGAAGGTAATAAACCGCAAACCTATAAATTGCTCTAAGGGAACTCTCGTCCTTCATCGGTAGTCCCTAAATTCAACTTATGAGAATATTACTTTAACTTTATTTTAGAATAATAGAAAGTAATTTGAATTAAAACTTAAGAAATTTTTTGATTTAGCTATGTTTTTGTACTCTTTGTTCTTGTTTTTTAAGGTTAAGAGGGTTTTTGATCTCTCAAGCTTTTTCTTGCCTTACTTTTTGTAAATGAGATGGAGAATGTGATTTTTGTCACGATTGACCAAAGTTATGGAACTGTTTTTTATTTTTAAGGAGGTGATTTTAGGGACTACCAATAAGCACGGGGAAGGAAGTCAGAATAGGAAATGTTCAGGAATAATTATGGAGATTACCTTATTTCCTCAACCGGAATATCCGATGTTGTTAGCGATGATTTGCAAAATTCTATAAATTATTTAGTTGTGACATAATGACAAAAATTAAAACTAACCCTTAATTTTCATGATTAGTATGGTACCTAAAATTGCAGATATTAAGAGAGAGTTTAATGAAAAGATTAAGGAAATTCATAGCAAGCTAAAATGTGAAATAGCCACAATTCCCTTTAAAGATAATTTAACTTCAGTTTTAGAAATTTGAACAAAGATGAAGATTTGCGAAAAGTTGGTAAATTGATTGAAGAGAATTTAAAGGATCTAAGTTAAGCGCGTACTTTATAGAACTTTGATGTTAGAAAATAAATACATTTTTTAAAAACGTTTAAGCTTGATATGTTACATTAACATAAATCACTTGACCATTGTTCAGCTCAATTCTTATTCTATATATAGACCCTGGCAATAAATTGGATGGTAACATTGGAAAGGTTATAGTTAAGTAGTTATCACCAGGGTTTAGTAGCGTAGGTTGTATATTTATTGCTTGTAAGTTAAATTCTTCAAGTACCGCTCTCAATATTATCACTTGGCTGTTATAGGGTAATGTAATATTAGCTACATTTCCTCTTAAGATACCTTGATATTGCTGAATTGGTTGTTGAAATTGTGATGGCAATGGTATTTGTCTATTTAATAAATTTCCTAGTCCAACATATGCCAATATGTAGCCTATAAACGCTATTATACCTATGGGGATTGCTCCTAGTATTCCGCCTATTTTGATATTCGCTTCATTGAATTTATCCCCTATAGAGTAGATTGCTATACCAACAAATATAATCCCAATAATATCAAGGAAAGGAATTATTAATAATATCGAGCCTATCTTTCCTAAGTTCATATTTGGTACATATGGTTGTAGTGTCGAGAAACCGGTATAAAGTCGCATCAAAGCTAGTATGCCAAGTAAAAACGATAGTAAAAGGATAACTACTCCTAAAATCACGGAGGCGAATAGTCCTACTAAACCTATAAATGCGAGCAAAGCTATTATTATTCCAAATAGTAAACCTTCTCTTACTTTAGCTAAGCCGTTATATACTTGCTGATCCATATAGAAAATAATATCAAACAAATATAAAACGTTTTTACAAATGCGAATTTATTAATTTGGTAACTGTTAATTTATACCATTTGGATTAATTTTTATATCTATCTATAGATGTTGGAGAAAGGAAAATTTTTACTAACCTATTATAAATACTGATAATCTAAGCTAAGGAATCGATTCAATGAGCTGAATAAACTTTGATATCGTGAATCGATACTTGTGCAATAAAGGAAATTACATTAGTCCAGTAAAATAAAAATGACCATAAAAATCTGAAACTAATCTCAATAACTTAGTGGATAGTTAATTTACTTATGGTAATATTATACTTATGAAACCAGAAAATACGCCATTTAATATGTTATAAGCTATAGTTAGTCCCACATATGTTTGTGGATAGGATACTATAAAGGCATAAGGTAATAATGAGAAGGCTAAATATGAAATTGCAGTGATTATTGCGATCTTTCTAACCTGAATTAGGGATAATCTTTCAAGTTGAGTTCTAGCAGGGAAGGCGAAACCAACTAGCAATATTAATATTAATATTTGTACTATTCCTTCTGCTGGTGAATGTATTAGTGCTTCAATAGGGGAAATTTCAAATGGACTCGGAGGATAAAAAGCCTTAACTATTAATGATATTATGGCCATTACAATGGTTAATATAAAAGAGTAGCCAACGGACGTAGCAATATTATAAGCTAAAATTCTACTGTTGACCTCCACCACTACTTTGTTGCCCCCTTCTACCCATACTTACTCTTATTAGGCCATCCGGTAAGTTAACTATAGTGGAGAGATTAGGATAGTAGGGTACTCCAATTGCCATATTAACTGAGGCTGGATTCTGATTTTCTGCTAATATCCTAGCTAATCCCATTCTTACAGCATCAGATAGTGGTATACCCAAATCTCTAAGCTGTATTATTCTTCTTAACTCTGGGTCTTGAGGTAATAGTCTAGTTATTCTCACCGATATTAAATCGATACCTATCTCGCTCAAAAATTGTTTTAAAGCTCCAGTAACAGCTGTGGAAACATCAGAGAATTTCTTAAATACGTCTGTTAATGATACCCTATTTAAAATTGAGCTAACTTCTTGATCTACTATTGGGGAGATATAATGTACTAAATCAGCATCCTTAAAGTAGAGTGAACTAAACTGAACACTGGTTACTAATGCTGATGGATTTTGAACTCTGAAATACACTGCAGTCTCATATTCTAGAGGAACTAAATCATCTGTCTGGCTTATTCCACTCACTCTAACCTCGTGTCTAGTTGTAGATACAAAATAAACTACTGTATCATATGGTAAAGTATTATATCTAAACTTAGATAAGAAAGCTGAGACTGGATTACCTGGAGTTTGAATATTGTGACTCCCAGGTGGTAAGTCAGCTACAATTTGACCTTGAATTACTACAATTGCCCTTTCAGTTGGTTGTACTATAATCAATGATTTTGAAGTTATAGCTTCTTTAGGATACTTAAAAATTATTGTATCAGCACTCATAAAACTTGATCCATCTTCCTTTTCTGTTGAGACAACTTGTCCTCTAATTGTCATAGACATATATTAAAAATCATACTATGACTATTTAAATTTTTTTAAATCCTTATTTTCTAAGTTCAGGAGGAAAGAATAATTTCATCCTTTCATAATACAAATTCCTTAAATCGGAGAGTAGTGGATCGATTTCAGAAATTCTATTTGCTTTAGCCAATTCAACAATTTGGGAAGCGATGTTTATCATTTGCATATCATGATTTACTATCTGATCTAATTCCTCCGTGGTGATTTTCCATCTGGCATAGATATCAGCACCTCCTCCCTGGCCGGACATTATCTCGTTTATTATTTCTCTTATTTTAGATAGGAGGAATTCCATAACCTTTAGTTGAGGTGAAAATGGATCAATTGACGCAGTGTAACTTTCCTTTTCAGAAATTATCCTTATAGTTTGTTCTAATCTATCCGCTACAGCTCTCCTAACTAGAAAGTCGTCTTGCCTAATTAGATCCTTCGCCTTATAGCCTCTATACCCTGGAATTAGTAATTGCAGTTGCTCTATTGGAGTTAATTCTTTAGGCATGAATGAGTATAATATATTAAAGCTTTAAATTTTTCTACAAAGTTGAATCATAATTTGGAGTATCTTCTTTTTTATTACAGAATGATCTTAAAATCTAAACTATATTTAAAATTTTTAGAACTCAAAAGTTAAACAGTTAACAATAAATACTCCAACCGTAAAATGTGTCCATGTGCGAAAGAGTATCCTAATAGGCTGGTTTGGAACTTTCTTACAACTGCTATTAAGATTAAGTTGGGGAGTTATTTCCCTACCGATTACCATTCTAATGCACCTTAATTCAGTTCAAGTCGGATTTGTAGCTACAGCATTCTATATAGGTTACGTTATATCATCTGTACCATGGGGTTTAATTATAGATAAAATTGGTCCAAGTAAGGCAATCGCATTTGCCTCATATCCTTTAATAATACTAAATTTGATCCTATTTTTTCTCTTTTCTAATTACGTTATTCTAGTAATGGTGTATTTACTTGAGGGTTTAATAACAGCAGCGATCTTTCCCTCTGCTATGAAAATTGTCGCTGTAACATATACCTCTAGGTCCACATATTACGTAGCATTAGTAGAGAGTGCGGGTCCAATTACTATCATATTTTTAGGATTAATAGCTAGTATACTTCTTGATTTTTGGAGATTTCTTTATCTCATGATGGCAATAAGCTTCGGAGTTATAGGTATTTTAAGTTTAAGGACAAGGATTAATGTCCAATCAACTGAAATTAAAAAATCATTCAAAATTGTTCTTGATAAGAAAATAACTATAGCCACTTTAATTAGACTAGGAGAGTTATGGGCTACTTGGGGGACTACAACTTGGATTTTCTCCATGTTAGTGCTCTATAGGCATATACTCCCTTCCCTCTCAGCTTTATTTTTATTTTTATTTGGAATAGGTCAATTGGTAGGTATATTAAATGTTGAGAAGTTAGTAAAAAGGTTAGGAGAGGAGAAAGTAATCTTACTTAATCTATTAGGATTCATTTTAACCACATTACTAATAATTGAGTCCAATAATCTCGTAATCTTGCCAGAGGCGTTTATACTGGGGGTTTTCTCATTTTCATATAGGCCACCTACTGATTCGCTAATTATGAGACTAGCAGGACAATCAAAGGCTGGTACTTCAATTGGTTACGCTAACGCAGTATCTCAAATAGGTACGATGATAGCTCCAAGTTTTGTGGGAGCTGTTCTTTATTTTACGCATAGTTTCTTCTTCTCAATGCTATCATTAGATTTAGGATGTTTAATATCGATTTTATCACTTCTAACTCTTCGAGCTAAAGAGACAGCTTAACCCCATTTATATTTCTTGAGCGGATATCATATGCTTGGAGACGCTTTAGTTAACTTCTGAACGGTACTGTACATAAGATGTAAAAATTGTACTCCAGCAATAAGGAGTTTTCAAGGAAAGTTTCATAATGTCGTCATGAAGTTATAAATTCAAAGAGACTTCGATTTTCATTCATAACCTTATACATTATATTTACTTAGCAATATTATGAAATTCAATGAAATCAAAAACCCCTTAAACTGGATTTCCCTTTTCTAAATTCCCTCTAAAAGCTTGTCAAATCCTTTAACATCCCTTAAAGGATAACCGGTACCTTTCCTCATAACAGCAAGAACTTCAGCTACTATTGACAACGCTATCTCTTTTTCACTTTTTGCCCCAATATCTAATCCTGCAGGAAGTCTTAATTTCTTTAACTTTTCCTTATCAATACCGGCTTGGATTAGACGCTTTAATATGACCTCTGCTCTCTTTAAGCTCATTATTACTGCAATCTCCTTAGCTCCACCTAATATGGATTTCATAATAGCCCATGTATCATAAACATGCCTAGTTGCGACAATTACATAATTATCCCTTACTATCTCATCTGGAATTTGAAATGTTGTCCCCTTTATTACCTCATCAGCCTCATAATTACTTTCCTCAGCAAAGGGATCAACTATTATGACGTTAAAGCCCAAATCCTTTAGATATCTAGCGATATATGGGGCTACATTAATTCCCTTACCAACACATTTACTAGCGTCAACTTTCACTGTATTTCTATCACAAAATACTGGTTCTTCCATTTCCGCTTCTCTACTTGACGCAAAAATAACAACTTTCATAAGTTATTTCTCCCTCTTAGCAGTTAAAATATCTTGTTTAAAAAGAAACATGAATCAAATTACCCCCATACTTTTAGTACTCTTTGATCTCTTTTTAAATAGTGTTATTCTTCCGAAGATTCTCTGAGAATTTCTAAAGTTTCGGCATATATGAATCCCAAAATTATCCAACCAAAGAATAAATAAACAATATATTTGTTGAAACTGGGCAAAGAGTATAGGAACACTGATGCACTTATCAGTATTGCAATAATTCCTATTAATATCTCATGTATATGTTTTAAAGCTCTCTTAGATGCTGTCCTTATTAAAGAGAAGTTAGCTGAAATATGAACAAATAAGTTATTTAATCCAGCCATTGCTCCTAGAATTGAAAATGTATAGAATAAACCAAAATAATAAGTCATAATAGTTAATACAATTACGAAAGCTACTCCTATAACAGCCTCAGCCACTTTTTGCCTAGAAAACAGATGTATCATCACCTTATCCTCAGCCATTGCCTTTAACGTTCTGGAATCAGCTAAAATGTAAGCCATTCCTCCTAATATGCCATCACTTAGTGCTATTATTGATATTACTATTATACTTACTACTCCAAATTTAAACAGAAGAAAGTCTACCAAATTCCCAGTGAAGTCCATTGCTGCTAAAGAATAAAAGAAGAAAGTTGCCAGTAATCCTCCAAATAGCAAAACACTTATCGCAACTTTACCTATGGTTTTAGAATCAGCTTCTCCACCTAATGGAGCTATTGAGCCATAACCAGTAGGTATACCTAATCCAAATATTACAGCGGGAATTATACTTGTAGGGAAGTAAGAGGGAATTGGATTGTAAAAATTCCATCTAGAATAGTAAAGAAAAAGTATAGATAAACCTAATATGATAATTATCTCAATTGTTGAGGCACCTATTGCGTACTTTGCTGAGACTTGAACCCCAGCTAATACTATTCCCATTGCGATTACTGAAATTATAAGAGTGTAAAACCATTGTTCTTGAAGTAACCAAAAGTTAGGGATAACTTTTCCCATGACTGTATACAATACATAAGCTCCACCAGTTAGTAGTGTACCTCCATACGATAATGCATACAACAAATAATTCCACCCAGTATTTATCCCTAGCCTAGACGTCAATGAGTAAAATGCATATGTATAATATCCACCTCCCCTTTTGAACCTTTTAGATAGAAAATATATAACCAAACCATTAAATAGTACTACAATAGTAGCCGTCAACATTGCCAAAGGAGCTTTAGTCCCTACTTCGGATATCATCACAGTTCCAAATGTTAACAAAGAAATGAATGGTGCTTGGCCACCAAACGAAATGAAGAAAAGATCTTTAAAGGTAAGTTTTGTTCCATTTTGTTTATCCATTGAAGATTAATAAGAAGTTTAGTCAAATAAAGATTTGTTTCTAATACTAACCTTTAGACCATCTTCTCTTCTTCTACTATTCTTTGTTTTCCTTTGCCTCGTTAAGTATTTTGCAAAATATTTAGATTTAAAACGTAACCTCCTCATAAAGAGAATGGAGAAAAATTAACTAATTTTGGAAAAACTTATATAAAATATATTATCTAGAAAGTAACTTTCCTCAATATCAGTTTAAATTTTTAACTTAGATAAATAATGAATATTATGAAATTTCTTACCGCATCTGATGTGTATTAACTTGAAGTTGACGAATTATTATTGGAGAAATACTTTACAAGTTAATTCCCTCAAGAAGATAAGAATAAAATTTAAGAAAAAGAGACAAGACATGAACTTAAGTTAAATCATTAGATTTCAGTTAAAATGTAGGCTGAAAACATAGCATAGTTAAGAACAATTTGCAACAAGTTCTTTACTAATTAATTTAAAGCCTTAAGGCTGAAAACCTATTTAATGAGAATTTTAGCAGTTGTCGACTTTGGGCTTAATGAAAAAACTGGTGGTTATAAGAGAAACCTCGAGATAATGAAGAGACTTCCGAAGAAGGCAAAAGTAGATATAATACCTTCGATAAGAAACGTGAGATTGGTCTCTTACAGAAAAGAATTGGTATCATTATTAAAGAGCTTGAACTCTACTCCATCCTATATTCTAGATTTGTTAGAAAATACAAATACAGTAGAAGAATTTGAAAATGGATTAAAGAGAGATAGATATGACGTAGCAATGGTCTATAGCAATTCGTCTGAAAATATTGAATTAGCCAGAAAGATCACATCTGCACCAGTTGGGGTCCAATTACAACTTGAACCGTTTTACAAAAACTTAACTACTCTGTTTAGAATAAAGTTCAGAGGAATAACTGGAAGAGCTATCGTAAACTTTAAAGAAGCCGTTAAACGTTCCAAGGAAGAGGAAGAAAAGTGGAAAAAGTTAATCAGAGAAGGTACTTTAAATTTTGCAACATCAGTGAGTAAAACGCCATTAACGAATTCTGGACTGGATGAGATGATACCTAGTTTCGTAACAAAACCCGGTAATGCCTTTGATACACAACTATTGAAGTTTAGAGAAGAGGAAAAGGACGGAGATTATGCAGTGTATTTTACTAGACTGATGCCAGAGAAGGGATTATTTGAAGTTCCATTGATATGGAAAAAGTTGAAAAGAGATATTAAACTTTACGTGATGGGAAGCTTTTTAGATGAAAACGACATGGTGGACTTTCAACTTCTAATTAAAAGATTAAATGTTAATATTGAATATATAGGTTTTAAGGAGGGAGAGGAATTATATAGGTCTGTAGCAAAAGCTATGTTTACCATATATCCCTCTCATTACGATAGTTTTTCCCTTGTAATTTTAGAATCACTTGCTCTCGGAACTCCAGTATTTGCTTACGATACGCCTGCTATAAAGGAAATTTACAATAATATAAGGGGTGTTTACTTAGCTAAAGAAGATGATATCAAAGGTTTAGCTGAATTAATATCCAATCATGCCTTTCAGAAGAAAACCTATGTCCCCGTACCAGAATTTTACTCATCATGGGAGAGAGTTACAGATGCCGAATTTGAAGATATTAAAAAAGGGATAGCGATAGCATAGATAGGGAAATTATATAAACATTTAGGGTTTATATCGGAAAGTTTCTTAGATATAAAAAGAAGCTAATGTGAAACCCTCACATAGTGCCCACTGTGAGGTCAATTTTACACAATTTACTATATTATATAATAACAATAAATTATACTAATAATAATTCTTTAACACTAAGGATGTCCAACCACTGTTAAATTCTAAAAATTATATTATTCCATCATCTGTATATAAAGTATGAAAGTTTTGGTGATATCGCCACACCCAGATGACGAGACCTTATGCTGTGGAGGTACAATAATTAACTTAAAGAAGAAGGGATATGAAGTTAGAATTATTATTGTAACTGATGGAAGATATGGAGCACCAAAAGATGAATTAAAAGGAACTAAGGAGTTAATAGAAATCAGACGTAAAGAGGCTTTAAGAGCTGTTAAAAAATTAGGAGTTGATGATATTATTTTCCTGGATTTTGAAGATAGTAAAGTTAATGAGAAAAATACAGAAATAGAAAACTCTATACGTGCTATCCTAAGAGACTACAAACCAGATATAACATTCTCTCCAATTCCGCTTGATAATCATCCAGATCACGCTGGTCTAGGCAAAATAATGCTCAAACTCGCACCCTCGTCATATTTCTACCTAATTTGGATGCCGGAAAAGTTAAGGCTAGAAGGATGGGACGAGATAAAATTTGATATTAGAGAATATAGGCAGTTAAAAATTGAAGCTATTATGGAGTATAAGAGTCAACTAGGAGGTTTTTCTGAAGAATTCCTTAAGAGGCTTACCGGAGAATACGAGATCTTTTATAAACGTATCATTTAAATACTATAAACATTTCTCTTCAAATTAATATTAAACTTCACCTATAGAATTATTTCCAAATGATATTTTTACATTTAAAAATTTATAATATCTGTGATTACATATATATCGAAATAAACCTAAGTCATTAAAATCTCTAAAGTATTATAAAGTACTCTGATAATAATTTGGGTAATTTATAGCTCAATATAGATTTAAATAATTTTATTCAGTTAAACTGAGCTAATCAACAATTAGTATATAGAGAACATCTTGAAAATAAGATAAATATATATTATGAGAATAAATATAGTTAGTTGGGAAAAATTTTTAAGCTTTTAAGAGACAAAAATACGCATGGGATCGCTGATAAAGGTATTGGTTGGACTTTTGATGCTAGTGAGTGCTATAGGATTAGATTACTTTGGAGCATCTCTTCAAAGTCTGCAAATTTTAATAATTTCCATGATAATTGCAATAGCTGGAGCGTTAGTAGGCATAAGAGGACTAATAGAGTTTCTAGGAGAAAAATTTGGACATTAAAAATAGGAAAGAGAAAAAATTAATAAAGCCAGCAAGCTACATAGTGATCTTGATAAACTTCTTTTAGTTGTGGTTCTTCCTCTTTGCATTTAGCCATAGCGAAAGGACATCTAGGATGAAATACACAGCCTTTATTTGGTCTTATTACATCAACCTTAATCTTAATTTCCTTCAATTTATCTTTTAATGAAGGATCGATCCTAGGATAAGCATCAATTAAACCTTGAGTATACGGATGAAGCGGTTTTTTAATAACGTCGCTAGATTTACCTAATTCTACTATCTTCCCTAGATACATCACGGTTATTCTATCGGAAATTATTTTAGCAATTGGTAGTTCATGAGTAATAAGCATAAATGAGATTCCCTTAGCCTCCCTAGCATCTTTTATTATCTTTAAGATTTCACCTTTTAGTGACGCATCTAGCATTGTTGTAGGTTCATCAGCAACTATGTATTTTGGATCAACTATTACTGCACGCGCTATGCTCAGTCTCTGTCTCTGACCTCCAGATAGCTGATAAACCCTATTTTCTAGTAACTCAATTGGGAGATCGACTAGCCTCATAGCATCTTCAATTCTCTTTTCAATTTCCCTCTCTTTTCTATATTTCAGAGGCATTGCTAAAACGTCATAAACTCTCATAATAGGGTCTATAGATGAGTAAGGATCTTGATAGATCATCTGCACATATTTGCTAATAGTCTTTAACTTAGCTTTACTTACGTTAATTTCTTCTTGTCCAACCTTAAGGTAAACATCACCTTCAGTAGGCTTTTGAAGACCAATTGTAACTCTACCTAAGGTAGTCTTGCCTGAACCACTTTCCCCTACTATGCCCATGATTTCTCTATTCTTTATCGTTAACGTTACTCCATCTAACGCCTTTGTTACGTTTTTCTTTCCAAATAAAGAATTACCTTTAGTAAAATACACTTTCAAGTTATTTACTTTAATTATATAATCATCAGTAAAGCCAACAGCCAACCTCATCACCATCTGAAAACGTTTTTAGTTTAGGTTCTTCTTTAAAGCAAATATCTTTAGCAAAAGGACATCTTGTATTAAATCTGCATCCTACCGGAGGATTTGAAAGATCTGGCATTGAGCCTGGAATCCCCTTTATAACATCCTTATCTAAGGTAGCTATAGACTCAACCAGTAACATTGTATATGGATGCCTAGGTTTTTTGAATATTACCTCAGATGGTCCGTTCTCCATCACTTTACCTGCATAAAGAATGTAATCTCGATCTGAAATTTCAGATAATAATGCCAAATCATGTGTTATGAAAATTATAGATAAGTTTAATTCTTTTCTGAGTTTTTTCAGTAAGTTAAGGATGTTTTCTTGCACCATAACATCTAGAGCAGTCGTAGGTTCATCCGCTATTAAAACATCTGGGTTTAAAGATAACGCCATTGCTATGAAGGCTCTTTGCTTCTGTCCTCCAGATAGTTCATGAGGATACTTATCAGCTAATGAAGGATCCATATTGACCATCTTAAATAGTTCTTTAATCCTTTCATCATAATCGCCATTCCAATCATGTATACGTAAAACTTCGGTTATCTGATCCCTTATCTTAAATACTGGTGTAAATCCGGACATTGACCCTTGAAATATCATTGCTATTTTCTTCCATCTATAATTCTTCCTAAAAGATTCTTCATCAAGTTTTAGAATATTCTCCCCCTTAAATAATATCTCTCCTCCTTCAATTTTGCCTGGAAAAGGAATCAGCCTCATTATTGCGTAACCTATAGTACTTTTTCCAGAACCACTCTCGCCAGCTAGACCCACTATTTCACCTTTGTCTAAATATAAGTTAACTCCGTCTACAGCTTTAACAACACCTCTTTTTGTATAGAAATATACTTTCAAATTCCTTACTTCTAGCAACATTTACCTCTCACCTAATGTAATTCTTTCTACTGCAAATCCTATTAACACAAATGGAATTGCGACTATTACGATCATAGCTCCCGGAAACACTACCCACCACCACCAGCCATTAACTTGAGCTTGATAAGTTTCAGCTGCATCTAAGATTCCGCCCCAAGTTACTATATTTGCAGGAGCGATCCCTAAAAACGCTAGCGTCTGCGCGAGAAGAATTCCCGCAGGTACACCTAGTGCCATATATGCAACGGTAATCGGTATTAGCCTCGGCATAAAATGAGTAAAGAAAACTCTATATGACGGTATTCCTAATAACTTATCAGCTTCAACATAACTATTAGACTTAATTGATAATGCCATAGATCTAGCTATTATGGCATAAAATGGCCATGACAAAAATGCTATTAATAACGCTTCTAATTCAAGGCTTGGTTGTGTTACAAAGGAAACTGCAACTAAAAATGGGAGAGCTGGCAAAGCCAAAAAAACTAAAGTAACCCATTGAATCAATGAGTCCTTATTTCCGCCTAGATAACCAGATATCCCCCCAACAATTATCCCCACAACTACCGATACTAATGAAGTTAAAGCACCTATCTCTAATGCATTTGGTAAACCTAAAAGAACTCCTAAATCTAATGGTCTTCCAAAATAATCAGTACCCATTAAACCATAGGAATTCCCCAGTAATAATATATTTGCTTTAGACACATTAATTTGTTTAGAGGATACTATTTCTACTTTAACTATATATTTTCCTTCTTCCGTCAAAGTTAAATTAGACTTAGGTGAGTTAAACAATGCAGACGAAAGGACAGTGCTATTTACTATATTAGGAGTCTTACCAGTTATCGAGGATATGTAGCTCAAGATATTATTTCTAATACTAGTTAAATCAAATGGCACATTAAACTCCTCACTTGGTATGTTTATTTGTAAGGTATTCCCATCGGGCTTAGTCCAATATAATACTTCCTCTATAGGACTAGCATTAGTTGATATAATGAAGTACACGTTGTATGCAGGTAACGTTTTTGACCAGTTAAATTCAAATGTAATTGAAGAAATATAAAGATTCTTAGCTGGTGAATACAAAGAGACATTTGTAGGTGAAAGTTTTACTGTAGTAAAATATTTGTTAGGATAAAAAATAGATAACCATGCAGGAGGAACATGTTCAGGGTACTCACTCCATGCTGCAGGGTTATTCCATGAGGCGTATACATGTGAGGGAACTGATAAAGCAATCCCAGTGAATATGAGCAAGACAACAAGAATTATTAAACCTGCTAATCCAATTTTATTGTGTAAAAAATCTTTTAAATAAGAAGAAAAGCCAATATCTCTTTTACTCATATTTATTCACCAACTTTTATCCTTGGATCTAATATACCATATATTAACTCGCCTAAAAATAACCCAATGAGCAAAACTATTGTCAAAACATAAGTTACTCCTAATATTACCGGCAAATCATTCAATGTTATTGCAATATAAGTTAATAAACCTACACCCGGCCATTCAAAAACTACTTCCGTAGTTAAACTACCACCTAATGAACCCGCAATGGCTAGAATAGCTTGAGTAGCTATTGATGGTGAAGCAGTACGCAAAACATGTCTATACAGTATTCTTGAATCCGGAAGACCCCTAGCCTTAGCCGTAATCACAAAATCCTCTTTCATAATAGAAGAAACTAAACTTCTAACAATATATGCAAAACCACCAACATTCACAATAAAAATCGTAATCAATGGTAAAGACATATGATAAAGAACGCTTAGACCATAGTCGAAAGGATTTTTAGGTGGAGGTACTGAAGTCATCCCACCAGATGGAAATATTCTAACGGCATAGGCTAAAGCTGCAATTAATACAAAACCTAACCACCATGTTGGAATACTAGAATGTATAACCGCAATTATTGCTATTACTTTTTCCCAGAACCTTGACTTCGCAGATAATAAGCCTATGATAGTTCCTATTAATATGAATATAATTGTAGCTGTAGTGAATAGAAGTATTGTATTTGGTAAATAGTACGCAATAATCGCACTAACTTCTCTAGAACCAGATGGAGCTTGAATGAAATATGCAGTACCAAAATCGAAACGTAACAAATTATACATTTGAATGAAATATTTATTAATAATAGGCTCATTAAGACCATATGCAGCTATTAGAGTTTCTCTATACTTTTCTATAGAAAGTTGTACTTGCGTAGTGTTCAAATTATGGGAGTTTTTTAATAAAGATTGGGCAAATTGAGAAACTTGAAAATTAATACTCTTAGCTATAACTTCTTGCAAAACTGGGAAAGTAAAAATGTAAAGAATTGTTAAAGTGGCGATTAAAACCGAAAAATAGATAAGTACCTTTTTGGCCACGTAAGTGCCATATCCCATATATTTTTACCTCATCTTCTTCTCATAAGCAGAAGTACCAGCAATATTATTACTATTATCACTAATACTATTATACCTGCTAAATAACCAATAGTTGAGGTGCTCTTTGTTATTGTTATAGTACTAATTAAAGTACTAATGACAGTAGAGACAGAGGTAGTTGTAGAAGTTATGATAGAGGTGGATGTACTAGTTGTGGTAGTAGTAGAAGTGGTTGTACTAGTTGTGGTAGTTATCGCGGGTAATACTATAAGAGTATAAGTTACTGGATTTATTAATATAGATGTGTTCTGATAAGCTGATACTGTAACTACATAGGATCCAGGCGATAAATTAGGTGGTATCATGAAACTAAATTGACCATTAGTACCAGTAGTCTCTTGATAGCTAGCTATAACTGAACCATTAGTATACAGTAATTCTAGATGAACCACGACATTAGGTGCTGGTTGAGCTAAAGTACTTCCAGCAGTAGTACCCATTACAGTACCATTAAGAACCTCACCAGCAGTTACAGTAGATGGAACACTGAGTGACACAGAGTAGATTGCAGGCATTGATAAGGCTATTGAGGGTGGCATTAAGTGGAAATAGGGATTCTTTACCAATTTCGCATATGGTGGAGATGCACTAGGATTCCATGCTACTAAGATAAAGGGACCGTCACCTATCATTGCATTACCATAACTTTTCATAAAGTTAATTGCTGCTTGATAACCAGCGATAGCCTGTTGTGGAGTAACCAGCGTTATATTACTTAGATTCTCTACTTCTATTAAACTCTTAGGTATATACCCATTTGTGGAAACGTTTTGCAAAGCGGAGATTATATACCCTACATCAGTTGGACTAACTAAATTTAGCCAATCAATTCCTTTTGATTGTGCAGTTCCCTCAGACCATGCAGCCTTACCTTCTGCAACCACAGTCTTCATGCCAACATATACTTGCCATGGGAAGTATCCTCCAGCAGGTTCCTCAGCATAACCTAATGGATTAAATGCTAAGAATAAACTCGTAACAGCCTCAGTGGGATCAAAGAACCAATCATTACCCCATATTTCTATTGCAGTAGAGTTAATTATCTTAAATCCCTTAATCGTCTGTAAACTCGGGCCATACGCCGAAGATGCTTCTGAATCGTATATTGGGTTACTTGAGTTTAATGACATTTCAGATGCTACGATGTATTGATAAATAATATCAGCAAGGGTTATGTTTTGGCCGTCTGCCCATTTATCATTGTTGATTAATGGAGCTAAATTATATATTACCGCCATTTGAGCAGTAGTGTTAGGAGGTACTTTGGTTATTTCTTGTTTTACAGGATTCCACCACAAGGCATTTGAGGGAACAGGAACTACTGCGTTAGGAGTTAAATTAACTATTTTATAAGTATATATATACGGTACTGGATATCCAGAACCAGGTATAGTTAAGTATTGTGGAGTAAATAAACCGTTTGCTATTTCATCAGTATATGAATCTGTAAAACCTACACCAGGATTTGCTGATCCTTGGCTTAAATATCTCACACCTATTGTAATGTTAGGATAGGTCCCATTTATTATAGAAAGATAGGTCTGGAAGTTTAATAAGGTTCCTTGAGCGTAGTTAGGATAGACACCATTAATATTTGGCAATACATACTCTGGAGTAAGACTCATTCCTAAACCTATTCTAACTGACATATTTATTCCAACATTAACTAGATCATTAACTAGTTGATAATACTGTTGGGCACTAGTAAATTTGCTTTGAATTAAAGTTAAAGACCAGTTATCAAGCTCATTAGCCTCACTAAGCAATAATGGGGATTCGTATTTAGTATCATTATAAGTTCCAAAGGTTAAACCATAATATGAAGAAAATGGAGCATCGCCGGCAAGAGTAGAATAAAGTCCTTCTGGCAGTCCTGCGTCATAATAGCCATATGTGCCACCCCACGCCTCAATTAATATATCCCAAGTAGTATTTGCTGGATCACTACCATATACAAATGAAATTTCTTTTTGAAGATTACCTTGGACTTGTTGCACTGTAAAACCTAATCTCTCCAACTGGGTAATGAAGTATTCTGCATATTCTCGTCTCACAGTTGCATCAGTCCTTACAAATACGTAAACGGTTATTGGTTTTCCATTATAGTACCATTTTCCATTTATATATTGGGCTCCATGTGCAGTTAGTACTTTATAAATGGTTTCGTTTGCATAGGTAAAGTTGTAATGTATATAAGCATATTTTGCTAAAGTATTTTGTAAATGAAGTATACATTGCTCTCCTGCATATAACGTAATTGATGGTATTCCGTAACCATGAAGTATGTTATCTACAAAGTATGTTCTATTAACTATAAAATTGAGAGCGAATCTAACTTGCTGAAACTGGAAGGGATTAAAACCAAAAGTAGTATTTAAAGGATTTACCAATACATCATAATATGTAGAAGGCATTAAGTAAGCTTTAGCCCCAGGAGGTAAGGCAGTATATTCAGAAGGAGGTACAGCATATGCGTAAAAAGCTACCTGACCATGCTCAAATGCTAATATACCATTGGCATCATTTCCATTATATGAAATTATCGTTATACTCGTAGAAGCCGGATATGAATTAGCACTCTGTGAAATTACATAAACCGAACTAGACATCATTACAAATAGTATTAGTAGAGAGATGACCTTTATATTTCTATTATTTAATATTTTACCCACACTATCCACCATATATAGTTTCTAGTATCCTTAATATAAAGTTTATGCGAATAACAATGTTTATATGGATATTTAATTATAGCTAGATTCATAAAAATTAAACAGTATATGAAGGTTTTAAGAGATGGATTTCAAACTTTTCTTGCTTTACTTACTTTTTGTAAATAAGATATAAGATGAGTTTATACCGAGATGAATTAAAATTATGGAAACTCCTTTTAGCAATCTTAACTTATTTTTAAGGAGGTGATTTTAGGGACTGTCGTTACGGATGGAGACTTCTACCTCCTTAACTCCACATTGCATTAAATTATCACAGCTTTTACCAAACCCGGTGGAGTATCTATTGGTAATCCTCTTCTGACTCCTAACTTATATGCCATAAGTTGTAAAGGAATTATATTACTTATAGGGCTTAAATCTCTGCTTGTCTTCACAGTCCTTATATCACCATCATTATCGGAAATAGTTATTATGATACTCCCTCTATCTCTTACAGCCTTAACTACCTTATTATATAGATCCTCAGCTTCTGCTGGTTTAATCAAAATGATCGGATATCCTTTATTTGCTAAAACTATAGGTCCGTGAAGCAATTCTCCCAATTGCATGCCCTCAGCATGAGTCATTGAGGCTTCCTTAAACTTTAAGGCACCTTCTAACGCTATAGGATAATTTATGCCACTGCTTGAAACATATAAACTTTCCTTATCTAGTTTCTCCACTGAATTTTCAGCCTCTTTTTCCATTTCTTGCAATCTGGTAGAGAGTTGCTTAGATAGTTTCTCGATTTCGCTTTTTAAATTTATTAAATCATTTTTATCGTTTTTTCCAGAATGCAATCCTGTATATACTGATAAAGTTTTTAACACAATTATCGTGGATGTAAAAGTCTTAGTTGCGGGAACAGCCATTTCAGGCCCCGCTGTTATTGGCAAATACACATTAGATTCTAAGGCTAATCTGGAACCCACTGAATTTGTTACTCCTAAAATTACTGCTCCTCTTTGCTTAGCCATTTTAACGCTTCTTATGACATCGCTCGTCTCCCCACTTTGACTAATTGCAACAATTACCGATCCAGTTGAAATATTATCTAAAGCATAGTAGGGAAATTCTGCTGCACTAACCACATTTACATTTATACCGATCTCAGAAAAGTAATAAGAGGAAATTAAGCCGGCATGAAGGCTCGTACCATTACCTATAATATAAACGTTCTTTGCCCCATAAATTATCATAGAAGCTAAAGAAAGGTATTTTTCCATCAGTGAGGTAAAGGAATTCACTAAGGCTAAGGGTATATCGTAAATTTCTTTTAACATGAAGTGAGGAAATCCTCCCTTTTCGACTATTTCCTCTTTATATTTAACCCTTTTTATTTCTGGCTTTATTTCAATTCCTTCACTATTATATACTCTGACATCATCCCAAGAAATTATTGCAACTGAGCCCTCTGGCAATATCATAGCGTTCTCAGAAAATCCACTTAATGAGGGTAAATCGCTTGAAATGTATTTACATTCTTGAGCTAAGCCTATCATTAAGGGTTGACCATTATTAAGAGTAAATATCTTATCTAAACCTTCAACAATAAAGGCTAAAGAGAAAACTCCTTTAATACTTTTTAAAATGTTTAGTGATGCTTGGAAGTAATCTGATGAGTTCTCCAAAATATGAGATATAATCTCAGTATCCGTAGTGGATACAAATCTGTGTCCATCCTTTTGTAATTTTTCTCTGATTCTCTCATAATCATCTATAACCCCATCCATTACAACTGCTAATCTACCCTTACAGTCCAATATTGGATGTGCGTTTTCTAATGTCGGCCATCCTCTACTAGCATATCTTGTATGCCCTATAGCGATCTTTGAAATATCATTTACTTCAATTTCCTGTCTTGAAATACTACCTAATATCTTCTTAACTACTAATGAACCTCCATAAAGATAAGCAATGCCGGCACTATCATACCCTCTGTATACTAGTCTTCTTAAACCTCTATTCACAATAGAGACATCAATGGGACTCTTACACACATATCCGAAAATTCCTCCCATCGTTTTTCTAATTTTTGTAAACATTTAAATATTTAATAGTATTAAAGTGATCACATAAGGTCATTTGTAAGCTATTCTAAATCACTTCCAGTTCTAGTATTGAAACTTATTAATTCCTAAGGATGGAAATTTTTATCTCTTAACTTCTTTTTGCGTCAGATTTAGCGCGATTAGCACTAGGATATAAACTTCAGGATTAATCAGAGATAGAGTAGAAAGAAATTTTCTGATCTGCATTGGTTCTGGATTATTTTCCAAAACTTTTATAATTCTTGGCAACAGATCCACGTCTATCTCTTTAATGACTCTTTCAATTTCGATCTTATTTATCTCAACGCTCTTTAACAAATTATAATTCGAGACACTTTTAAGAGCTCTAGCTTTTGTTAAATCCTTATTATTGATTACTGCAAATACAATAGGATTTCCTAGTTCCTCATCACCTAACTCTCTATAGATAGAATAAAGTAAATATCCTGCATGGAGCTCATTACTTAATAAATCATGTAATCCAATTGCTAGCTCAATATATTTTTTTACAAGTTTCTCATCTCTTTTCATTCTATTTGCAATTATTGGAATAATGTACGAGTATCTTTCTCTAAATAGTTTTAAGTTCTCTATGCTCATTCATTTTTCACCTTAAAGGCTAAAAAGACTAGTTTCTCTCCATCTTCCTCAATTTCACTCTTGTATCCCTTAGCTAAACTCCTCTTAAACCTTAAAATCCCACCATTTTCTAACCAATCATATGCTATTCTTGAACACTTTTCAATAATTTCATTACCTTTCCTAAAATATACCTTTACACATTCATTTCCATATTCCAATAATTTTCTCTTATTTTCATAAAGGAACTCCGGTGTAACACTAACTATTCGATCTGAAATTAGTAAATCTGCCATCACGAAGTCTGCTAAAGCTTCAAAGGCTTTTTCTAAATCCCTTCTATCCATCAAATGATTTATACCACTTAATTTCCTTATTAATCCCTCATCAATACTTGGCTTTAAGACCATTTTGTTGGCATATCCTTCTTTATTGTAACACCCAAAGGGATGTCTTAAACATATTTTAATATTTGAGAGCAAGTTATAAGTGCGTTCAGTTAATGAATCATAGTTCACTTTACTTATCCATACGTATAATTTACCTTCTTCTCCCTCTTTCCAAAATCTTAAAGCTCTTCCTGCTCTTTCCACTATTAACGGTAAAGGTGCTATCTCACTAATCACGTATGGATAGTTTACATCTAAAAGCTTTGTAGTTATAAGAACCTTACAATTATCGAAATTCTCTATAAAGCGTAATGACGTAAATATACACACATTTTCCTCTTTTTTCTTTAATTTTTCATATATCTCAACTGCTTTATCCTCAGAGTTTAAGAAAACTAGAACTCTATCATTAATTTTGTTAATTATTTCAAGAATATCATCCTTTGTAAGTTCATATTCCAGATCTGGCACTTTAAAGTTATCATCTATAACCTCCACTGTCTCATAAGAAACTCCTCCTAATTTACAATTATAATAACCTTCTTCTTTTTTAACGCACTCTCTACCCTGAATTCCTTGGCCATACTTATTGACAATTGAAACTACTACCATCCTTTTACCATAATTCCTAAATCTCCTTATGATCTCTTCTTCAAAAAGAGTTGATGGGGTCGAAGTGGAGAATATGGTAGTTACCCCAGCTTTAGCCAATTCGTGAGCAGATGCGACTAATCCAAGATCTGGCATTAGTTGGTATTCGTCGAAAATTACTATTGACGTAAGTATTGAGAATTTTAGTAACTCAGAACTGGGATCACTTATAGAACTGTCGTATAAGTTAAAAAAGAATTTACTGAACTTTAATTGAACTCTAGTTGATAGGATCTCTTTTTCATCACCCCGTTCAACTATATTGGGAACTACATGAGAGACTCTGACGAAATTATTAGTTACGTGATTGGATAGATAATTAGCTAAAATCAACGCTAGTTCAGTTTTTCCATAAACAGTTGGGAAGTTAAGAATGAAATTGACATCATCGCACGTAGAGAATTTCTTTCCACTTATTTCTCTCTCTGTTTCTTTACAATTAAGAATCTCTAAGACCTTGCTTATTCCCTTCCTTAACACATTTGTAGATTTGATTTAAAAATTAATATTTAACGTTAAACGCAATTTCTAATATTTGTTTAGAATTCCTATATCTCCAATAATCCTCTACTATTTCTCCTATTTCACCAGTTGTCCTAGTATGTTGCTTATTGCAAGCGTTAATATTCCAGTCCGGTATGATTACAATGTATAATTCCTTAACTTCCGGGGGTATTGGAAATAAGTCGTAGATCTCATCTCCGTACTTTTTCTCTGCATTTTCTCTAGGTAAAACTTCAACTAAAATTGGAGCGTTCTCTTTAATCTTGTTGTTTGCAAGTTCAAAAACCCTTTTCATTTCATCATCAGATGGCTTTCTTTCAAGTTTCACTGTTAATCTCCCATGATCATTACTGACATAAGTGCTTGCAGTCCATTTTGCACCTAGGACTTTTCTCACGGCACCTTTAACTACATGTAGGGCAGTATGAGTCCTTATCTCAATCACAAGAAAAATTTTAATCTTGATTATTTATATTTTAACATGAAAAGGAAAATAGGCTTATCGGTCTTTCCAGGATGGAAGGAAATAAAAGACGAGCAAATTCAAGTAATGAGAAAAGCTAGGGAGCTAGGATTTTCAGAAATCTTTATGGGTATTGGCCCTGGAACTCATTGGAGAACCGGAATTAAAGACGCTTTCGAGATAGCTAAGGAGATTTTAAAAGAGGCAAACAGATTAGATTACTACACTTTCGTTGACATAAACCCTGAAATACTTAAAGAGCTGAATTCCTCACCTAAGAATCTATCACGCTTTCTGGAAGTGGGTTTCAGAGGAGTCAGAGCAGATTATGGATTTAGTAAAGAGGAAATAGTAGAAATGAGTAAGCAAGTAATAGTAGAACTTAATCCGTTTGAAATAAGCGTTGATGAGCTAGATTACGTAACAAAGTTCTCAAATCCAGAGAGAATTAAGGCTACACACAATTATTATCCAATACTTTATAGTGGAATATCAAAAGAGGTTTTTCTAGAAAAGACTAAACTTTTCAAGGAAAGAGGAATTGAAATAGGAGCTTTTATCTCTAATCCAAAGTTTAATTTAAGAACAACATTGGAGATTTTGAGATTTACTGAACCGTTCGATTCCACAAATTACTTATTCAATTTTGTGGATAGGGTTCTTATAGGCGATCCCATTCCAGATGAGAAAACTTTGAGGCAAGTTGCTAATGTCGCTAACTCTGAGATTACTAAAATAAGGATTACTTTATATAATGACGCATTTAAGGATTTTATAAACAAAGTCTTCCACGTGGAGAATTATAGAGAATATGCAGTAGTATGCTACACTAAGGATAGTGGGAATGTAACAAGCCAATGTTATACAAAGATATTTAAGAACGCTGTGACTGTGAGGGGAAGGGAGTTGTGGATATTCACTAAGGATTTAGGAATAGGTCCCTATACATTAATTGGTGAAATCGATGATATCAATTTAGAGATACTTAGAATGTCAAAGTCTGTCACTTTTATGGATAAAAAATGATGGCGATTATAATAACCATAGCTCATAATGAAGACATAGGCACTAGCTATCCAAACCTAGTCTCGACACTTTTCATATTACCTCTGCAAATTTCTTCTGCAACTTCACCGGGATCATTAAAATATCTTATTTTGACTACTCTCCTATCATCTATATACTCTGGGAACGCTCTTGCGAAATGGTCAGTACTTAAACCAGTCTCAGTAATTGCGTATATGGGCTTACCCATTGCATAGGCGAGCATTATTTCGATTTCAGTACCAACCCCACCACCTAAAGATACTAATACGTCTCCTGATCTAACCAAAATTACAGATCTGCATCTAAACTCGCAACCTGATCTAATAGGAATCACTTGAGCTGGCAAATCTATATTTTCCCTTTCTATTGGTAATATTAGAACTACTGTAAGCCCTTGTTTAATAGCCTCATCCACCACAGTTTTCATCAATCCCCAATATCCTCCTAGAAGCAATGTGGGATTACAAGGACTTACTTTTCTGACGAAAGATCTAGCTTTCTCTGCGATTTCCCTGCTTGGCTCCTCACTATGAGCTGCTACAGATATGATCATAAATTGTTCTCATTAATCAAGTTAATAAAATAAGTGCCAACATAGTTTTTGTATGCGGTTAAGTATATATACTTTTTTTCAGAGAATAATTTATGCCTCATTTTCTAATTCACAATAAGCAAGATAACGTTGGTGTAGCCATAACTGACATTAGGCGAGGAGAGGAAATTGAGGGTGTTTATATTGAAGATATGTCACAAGGTCCTAAACTAAAAGCTTTAGACGAAATTCCGTTGGGACATAAAATCGCCCTAAAGGATATTAGACAAGGCGAGTTTGTAATAAAGTATGGCAGACCGATAGGATCAGCAATTAGGGATATTAGGATGGGAGAACACGTTCATGTGCATAACGTAAAGTCTAACAGGTGGAGTAAATGGAAAAACCCGTGATAAAAGGTTACATTAGAGAGAACGGTAGCGTTGGTGTAAGAAATTACGTTGCTTTAATTCCCGTAGATGATTTATCTAACACCGCAGTTTTAGGTGTTTCCAAACTTATAAGGGGTACTGTACCAATTCCTCATCCTTATGGTAGGCTTCAATTTGGTAAAGATCTCGAATTACTCTTTCATATTCTTTCTGGTATTGGATCTAATCCTAATGTGGCATCTGCAATAGTTATTGGTATTGAGGAAAATTGGGCTAATAGGATAGCGGATAAAATAGCTGAAACCGGTAAAAGCGTAGAAGTTTTCCCAATTGAGGGAAATGGAGATTTAAAAGTAATTGAAAAAGCTAGTAGAAAAGCTAAGGAATTTGTTCAAGAGGCCAGTGAGAAGCAGAGAACTGAGGTAGACCTTTCATCTTTGGTCTTAAGCATAAAGTGCGGTGAAAGTGATACTACTTCCGGTTTAGCTTCTAATCCAGCTACGGGATACGCTGTTGATAGACTAATAGACTATGGTGCAACGGTACTTTTCGGTGAGACCTCAGAACTGACCGGAGCTGAAGATATAGTAGCTAGCAAAATAATAGATCCTTTATTAAGAGAGAAATTCATGAAAATCTACAAGGAGTATGTAAGTTTTATTGAAAGTCAAGGAGTTGATTTATTGGGTTCGCAACCGACAGAGGGTAATATTAAGGGAGGACTATCTACCATTGAAGAGAAGGCATTAGGGAATATCCAGAAGTTAGGTACAAAACCAATTACATGTGTTCTAGATTATTTAGATCTATTACCTAAGGGATCATCTAGATTATGCTTTGTGAATACTTCATCAGCGGCTGCTGAAGCAGTAACGCTATTTGCAGCTAAAGGCTCAGTACTTCACTTATTCACTACGGGTCAGGGTAATGTTATTGGAAATCCAATAATTCCAGTAGTCAAAATATCTGCAAATCCAAAGACGATAGCGAGCATGAGTGAACATATAGACGTGGATGTGTCTGATCTGCTTCAGCTAAAGGTTAGCTTAAGGGAGGCTGGAGAGAGAATATTTAATTACACTATCAGAGTTGCTAACGGTAGACTAACTTCTGCTGAGATACTGCAACACGATGAGTTCTCGCCAACAAAACTTTACATAAGTGCCTAAAATGAAGGTAGATAAAATAACGTTATTACCGGCGTCAATTCCATATATAGATGATCCAATGCCAGAATGGGTAGAACAGTGGGGAATACAATTATTTATAAATGTGAATGTTGAAGATAAGGAAGGATTAGGAGAGGTATTAGTGGCCGGAAGTGGAGTAATTTCAGCTTACATTGGAATTTTTAACGATCTAATAATTCCCTTTTTAGAAGGAAAAGAAATAAGGTCGATAAGTGAAGTTTATGAAACTCTTGAGAAATTATTGTTTTCAGCTGGATTATGTAGCATAACCTTAGGCTCAATAAGTGGTATTGAAACTGCATTGTGGCACGTCTATTCTAAGGTAATTAATAAGCCAGTACATTATTTATTAGGAGGTAAAATTAGGGATACGGTACCAGTTTACGCTAGCTTCCCTAGATACAAGACTTTAGAAGACGTAGTTAGTGCAGTAGAAAAAGCAATTAAAAGAGGTTTTAAATTGATAAAGCTTCATCAACCTCCAAATATGGTAATTGAGAGCCTAAAGAAGATAAAAGATACATTTGGCGATCAGATTAAGGTAGCAGTAGATTTAAATTCGCCATTTGATTACGCCTCTGCTCTAAAATTTCTTGAGGAAATCTCACGATATGATATTGAATGGGTAGAAGAGCCTATTTATCCCCCTAATGATTACGATACCATTAAGAGACTAACGAAAGACTTTCCAATAGCATGTGGTGAAAATGAGTATACTCTTCATGGATTTAAGAAATTATTAGAAACCGGAGTATTATATATACAGCCAGATATAGCCAAAATAGGTGGAATAAGTAAGTTCTTGAAGGTTATAGACTTGGCAGAGGTTTACAACATTAAGATAATGCCACATCTAAGACCACAAAGATCTGCTATAGCGTTATATCACACTTTACAAGTAGCTTCAGCAAGGAATAATATAATACAAGTTGAGTTTCCATTAGCTGAAATTCCTAAAGACTTATTTGGAGTTGAATTCAAGATATTTAATGGAATGGTAAATGTTCCAGATGACATATCAATTGATAAAGAACTACTAAAAAATAAATACTCATTAAAGGATAAAAAACTGAGATTATTAAAGTTCAGCGATCTTACTGAAAAAATACTATAGATAAATATTTCTATCTATATCTTTTACAACTATTCTTTATGAATTCGTAGGAGAACAAACTACCAACGGTTTAAACTCATATATAAAATTGGAAGGAACAACTAGCATTATAATCGCGTAGTAGTAATGTTTTTAAGTTCACTAAAAGATATTTTCACATGTCATTATCACAAACAGCATATGAGAAAATTCTGGAATACATTATCACTGGTAAATATAAACCAGGTAGTACTTTAAAAGAAGAGGAACTCGCATCACTCCTTAAGATCAGTAGAACGCCAATTAGAGAGGCACTAGTTAGGTTGGAAAAAGAGGGGATAGTGACAAAGAATGGAAAATCTTTCACGGTTATACCGCTAACAGAGAATGATATACTTCAACTCTACGAAGTTAGGATAACGTTAGAATCACAATCTGCAAGATTAGCTGCTATGAGAGCAACGAATGAAGAAGTGGAAAAGATCTTAAAGATTATGAAAGAGATAAAGGATACTACGGTAACAGATCCTTTGACTTTAGCCAACCTTAATGGTAATCTTCATAGGGCGATTGCAGAAGCATCACACAATAGATACTTAATAGAGATATTGGATAATATTAGATTAAAGCTAAAAATAATTAGAGTGACGTTATTTACTAGCTTCCAAAGGAGAGATGATGAGCTAAGAGAACATGAGAGTATTGTAATCGCTATAAAAAATAGAAGCCCAGATTTGGCTTACGATATGATGAAGATGCATGAGGAGAAAGTATTAGAATACGTTAGACAGAACGTCCTACCTATATTATTTAGATAAAATTTTATCCTATACTTTCATTAATAACTTATGATTAGGAGGTCTCAATTATACGTACCCTCTATATCAGAAAAAATGATTAGGAAATCAGTTGAGTTAAAGGCTGACTCGATTATTTTCGACTTTGAAGACGCAGTTCCCCCAGAGGATAAGGAGAAAGCTAGGGAGCTATTGAGTAAGATATTAAAGGAATTGGATTGGGGAAAAAGGGAACTATGCGTCAGAATAAATTCGTTACAATTATTAGATTCTTACAAGGATATTGTAGCAATCTCCAGAGAAGATAAGATAACGTGTATTGTTGTCCCTAAGGCCGAGAACGATCTATCATTTCTTTATAAGGCTACTGGAAAGTCTCTGATCCCATTAATAGAAACCGCTAAGGGAATAGTTAAGATAGAGGATGTAATTAGATCAGAAGGGGTAGTTGGTATAAGCTATGGGGCTGCAGACTTAGCCTTATCTTTAGGCGGAGATTATAGTTTTTACGAGAGGAATGAGTACATTAAGACTCTTATAGTTAGTAATGCTAAGGCGTATGATGTAGATGCCATTGATAAAGTATATTTTGACTTGAAGAACGTAGATGGATTTAGAAGAGAATGTGAAGAAGCTAAAAAATTGGGTTATGTTGGAAAGCAAGTTATTCATCCATCTCAAGTTGAAATAGCAAATGAAGTTTTCTCACCGACTAGAGAAGAAATAGAGTGGGCTAAAAAGGTAATAGAGGCGTACGAAATGGCTAAAAAAGAGGGAAGAGGCGCGATAAGGCTAGATGACAAGTTAGTTGATTACGTACATTATAAGATAGCTAAGAGAATAATTGAATTTCAAGGGGCTAATCAGTAATTGTTGTTCTATCATTTTTATTTATAATTAAAAAATAAAACCTATAGTTCGGATCCTACAACTTGTTTCTGACTTCCTCCCCGCCCTTAAAAAGGCGAAGCTTTCTGTCCGCAATTTTTGTAATGAAATTAATACAGCCATTATCGATGTAATAAAAGTACCATATATCGCTGCAGCTCCTCCGAATTTAGAATCAGCAGCTGACCATACGTTATTGGTATAAATGCCCAATCCTTCTGTCTCAAAAGCTGGAATCGAGTTGTATGCAATTGTAGTGACAATGAACACAAATACGCCAATTACAAAAATGCGGGCAGAAAGCTTCGCCTTTTTAAGACGGAGATGAATGTCCGCGTAATGTTTTTTAAACAGTTTCTTCAGAAATAAGCATGTGCTGAGGGCTTCAGAGCGAGCTACCCGTGAGGGTAGTTCCATCGAGGAGAAGATCGTGACAGTCAAAATGAAGATCTACTCCTCGGCTCTGGAGCCCTTAGCTATGAAATATATGCAAGCTAAGAGGTTCGTTCTTCAGTGGTTATATGAACACAAAACAACTTCTCTAAAAGAAGTACATAATGCATTATATGAAGTCCTCAGGGAGAAATTTGGTTTGAAATCAAAACTTGCTCAAGATTGCTATCGTGATGCTGTTGCCGTGTATAAGAGTTGGCTAAAGAATCCCAAAAAAGGAAGATTTCCAGTCTTAAGAAACATCTCCTTATGGTTAACGCCAAAATTAAGCTATACCGTTGATTTCAACACGATGACAGCTAAGATATTGGGAGAGGAAGTGAAAATAGTTGGATATCCTCACAATCTTTCACAGTATAAAGATTATCAACTTAAGGAAGCAAGACTAGTTAAGAGAGGAGATGATTGGTATCTTAACGTAACAATGAAGAAGGCAATAGAAGTAGAGAAGCAAGTTAAGGGGCTTATAGCTGTTGACATAAACATGGACTTTATCACGTTAGGTAATGATAAACAGGTTATAGAAATATCAACACGTCTAGATGATTCAGCGCATTATAAGAAACTTGCTGAGAATCTGCAGAAAAAGTACCCCAAGAGGTGGAGGGAGAATAAGAGAATTCTCAATAGGATTAGTAGGTTTCATATAAAGGCGAGGAATATTGTGCGAGACTTTGCCAAAAAGGTTGGTAAGTGGGTGGTTGATGAAGCAAAGAGACTGGGTGCTAACTACATAGTCCTAGAGGATCTGAATAAGATGATTTCTCATGTGAAGGGGTTGAAGAAGAATTATAGGGAGAAACTATATTTGATGCAATATAGACGTGTTCAACAATGGGTTGAGTGGCAGGCTAAGAAGTATGGATTAAATGTAATATACGTTAAACCAGCGTATAGTTCAACTACTTGCCCTAAGTGTGGAGAGAAAATGGTTGAATCTGGGTATAGGATGCTTAAGTGTGTAAAGTGTGGTTTTGAGGATCATCGTGATTATATAGCTGTGTATAATCTTTGTGCGAGGGGGTCTCTGACCCTCTTAAGTGCCCCTCAAATGAGAGATGTAGTCACGAATCGATGAGGGGAACCCTCGCCACTTTGATGGCGGGGAGAAAGTCAGTAAAAGTGGAAAAATAACCAGCAAATAAAAAAGCCTTCTCTTCTGAAGGCTTATCACTAACTTATGTTAAGAACTGGATAAGTATTAGATCACTACCTATTAGAAATCTTCTATTTATCGTATTTTGTAAAAATAATAAATACTACTCTTTAATCATGAGTATGAAATATTTTCCTTGGTCGATAAACTAGTATTATACCTACCTATATACAACCCATGTACCTAATGCCTTAGCACATAAATTACCATTACCGTCATATGCTGAAATATCAACTACAACTAACCTTTTCCCCTCACTTATAACCCTAGCTTCAACTACAAATGGTCCATCTTTCATAGGTTTGAGAAAGTTTATTTTGAGCTCGGCTGTAACGCCATCCTTTACATCATCTAAAGTTCTTATTGCCATGCTCCCTGCGTAATCCACAGCCGAAAAAATAACTCCTCCGTGTAATATATTTCCTATTCTAGTTAGTTTTTTGTCAAAATTGAATGACAATCTGGAATATCCTTTCTCTAACTTCTCAAACCTTATACCTATGAAGTTAAACATTTCTTCTTGCTTAAGTATTTCGTTTAGCTCTTCAGCTGTCAACATAAGAGTATTTTGTGATTGAAGATTTTAGATTTAACTCTTCTACGTACATGAAATTCAATGAAATTCAAATTGTATTTATAAAAACTGTTATCTGTCACAATCGATTTATAAAATATACAATGTTCTTTACTTTATTTCCTTTCTCTTTAACGTCTTGAATCTTTAGTTTCATCTCATGAAATCCATAAACGTGAAGTGTCCAGGATGATAACCAAATTTCCCATACTTCCAATGATACTCTTTTGGCTACTTCAAAGAGATAAACGCTATCCCATCTTCTTCTCTTCTTTACCTTTTCTAGTATGTCTGTCATATTTAATTTTACAGCAATCAACTTCAACGCCTCCTCAGCAGCCTTATAATACTTCTCACTAGCTTGAACAACATCACCCTTACTCAACAACTCATCAGCCTCAATTATCCAGTTAAGAATTTGCGATCTTATCTGAGAGCCCGACAAGTTTTCTTACCCTTTCTACACAATCTAGTAAAGGATCTCCCTCTAGATGCACTGTATTTAACGCTATTGCACAGTCCCAATAACTATCTATTTTCTCATCATATGCTTTTAATTTCATTACAATTTCGAATAAATCTTCAATGTCCCAATCCCCCCTAGATTTTACCTTTTCTAGTATGTCTGTCATATTTAATTTTACAGCAATCAACTTCAACGCCTCCTCAGCAGCCTTATAATACTTCTCACTAGCTTGAACAACATCACCCTTACTCAACAACTCATCAGCCTCAGATAAATATACGTCAGAAGCTGTTAGTAGTTTCACATATATTTCTCTATAAAAACGAGTATTTATTTATATGCATACAAAAGCAATTATCATAAGCGAAATTATATAAATTTCAAAACAATAAAATAACCATATCAACAAATGTAATGGAAAATTTGCTCTTCCATTATATTGATTTCACTATATATTACTAATTAAATGTTTCTTTTCTTGTATAGCACTAAATAACTTACAAATATTGCTAATGCGATTACTACAATTATCAGTGGTATCATATTTTCAATTGATGTGTTGCTAGTTTGCGTTTTTACACTGTTTGCATTTGCGATAACAAAATATTTTGGGAGAGAGTAGTTTCCAATACCCATTTTTTGATACAGCAGTTGGTATGTGGTATAGTTGTTATTTATAGTTGCAACGTACCCGTAATGAATAGGGTATTGAAGCGGTATCGGATAGGTCCAATTTGACGGCGTTAAAATTATTGGAGGTCTTGGCTTCATGCTAAAGTTAAACGCATATAGTATTGATTGAGGGCCCAACTCTTTAACAATCGGGGTTAGGTAAGGTAAGTTGAAGTCATAGTCAATAAATGCTAAGATGGAATAGCCAGACGCAGTATAGTTATCGATGAATCCCTCCTTTGCATATGGCGAAATTACAAGTAATGGTATTCTTTGACCTAGGCTAAAATAGCCCGGTAAATATCTCGTTATTGCTGGATCATAACCGTTACCTTGAATTATCGGAGGAGGTACTTGATCATAATATCCTCCTCCCTCATCGAATGTGATGAAGATTGCTGACGAGTTCCAATCTGGACCTTCCATTACTGCATTTATAACATTCATTATAGCTAACATTGCAAGAGTAGTGTTATATGGAGGGTGTATATCATATCCCGGAATGTGATCATCATATCCCATTATTCCGGTGAACATGACAAAAGAAACTGCTGGTAGTGAACCGTTTTTAGCTTGATTTAGGAAATCTGTTAAGTCATGATAATGAGAATTCCACATATTAGCTCCCTTCAATAGACTAACCGGTAACGGTGCTGTATTATTATATCCTAGGTATAGGTCTGGAGAGAGTATTTGATAGTCTTGAGAGTAACCGTACTCATACCAACCCCAACTTATATTATTTTCAGATAATTGGTATAGTATACTATCATTTATTGGTAGTTCTCCAAACTGTGGTGCATCACTATTTACGGGAGCTGGAAAACCCACTATATAATCTATTCTATTAGGTACCGTGAGTGATAGTGTAGGAGAGAAGTAGTTGTCGAACAAAACGTATTCTTCAGCGTAATCCCAAAGCAAGGGTACTTGCTCATAAGAGATGTAAGCTAATGACTGTACTCCAGATCCGTTTATGAATCCGTTCATCTTCCCATAATTCCAGTCTATATGATAGTAATTGTATCCTTCTAATGGATCTTTTAGAACGGTAGTATTAGCGTAATAGGGATGATAGGTCTTATTACCATAAGTTAACGTTATCCAGGTAATATTGCCGTTATTTTGTTTCAAGATATTTACTAATGATAGATTATAGATGTAATTTACTGGCCTCATCAAATTTAATGTTATGTTATTGACAATTGGTGGATAACCAAATGGATATGTACCAAAGATACTATCGAACGCATGATTTTCAAGAATTATTATTATTACATGTTTTATTGGTGTTTGCGTAGTTACTGCATATCCCATAGTATTAAAGACGGTTAACACAGAAAAAAACACTAACAAGAGAGAAATGTATGCTAACTTTTTAGCTTCCATGGTTCTAAACTTCAAAATAGCTCTTAAAAATTTTATTTTTTTAGGTTATATAACATTATACAGAGATATAGATAATATATAGAAATATGTATTTTACATAACGAGCAGGCATTTGTTTGAAGATTTTCTAGAAATTTTAACATAACTCTAATACTAATAAAAGTGCTTATATATAAAATGAGCTAATACCTCCTTACGTACGGAGCATTCCCACCTCAAGATACGCTTTCATCCCCCTTAACCTTCTGGGGTTAAAAACAGCCCATGGATCAGTTTGCGGATTTAAAACTGTTTAGGAAAATATATCTCCATTTATCTACCTTGAAATCAAACGACCGACCCTATTCTCTCCTAACCACAGCCCATCTTTCCATAATTGATTTTCCTTCTTTTATTACCTTAAAATTACTTAAAATCTCTCTCCATTCTCTTTCATCAACATCCCTTTTATCTTTTCCTATAAAATTTCTCGTAACGCTAAGATAAACTAACCCATCATTCTTAAGGATTCTTTTAATTTCGTTTAGAGCACCTTCATGATCTATTGTACAACATAGCATCAGATTAGAGAACACAAAGTCTATACTGCCATCCTTAATGAATTCTAATTTTTGGGCAGGAGCGACATAGGGAATTACATTACTTAAAGAAAGTTTTTGCATTTTCTCCTTTAATCTCTTTATCGCTCTTTCATCGGGATCTATAGCGTAAACTGTCTTCACAATCCTTGCGAGAATTACAGTGAAGAACCCAGGTCCGCTTCCTAAGTCTACTACTACATAATCTTCCTTAAGATATTCTCTAAATCTAGATATTATCCTATTTGGTGAAGATACTAGCCTTCTTAAGGGATTATCTAATACAAATGGATTTATGTACCTATCACCTTTCTCCATACGGCTTTCATTATCTTTCTTAATCACCCTTGCATATAATTAATCTTTTCCTAATTCCAAAACCAGACTTAAATGAAGTATATAACCCTGCACTTTAATATGGGTAATTGTATGTCTTATAGTGCAATTTTCGTTGATTTTGGATATACGCTCGTGGGATTTAGACCTACATTCTATGAAAAATTGCACCAAATTCTTAAGGACTATGGCTACGATATAGACGTTAAGAAAGTTTTCAGAGCTTACGTTAGGGCAATGTCTTTGCTAAACTATCCCGAACCCACTGATATCAAAGAGTTTCTCTACAATTTAGGTGTTTATCCCAAAGAAAATTTAGTTAATGTAATAAAAAATTCTGATTTACGCGATGGAGAGGCTTTCGTTTATGATGACGCAGTGGAGTTCCTAGAAACAATAAGGAGTATGAAATTGAAATTGATTCTAGTTAGTAATTCGTCTCCTAGGACAAAGAAACTATTAGAGGAACTAGGATTAATAAGATACTTTGATTACTTAGTCTTATCGCATGAGGTAAAGGTAGTTAAGCCAAATCCCAAGATTTTTAGTATCGCCATTTCAAAGGGTGGTTATCCAGCACTACATATAGGTGATATCTATGAGATAGATTACATTGGAGCTAAGAGAAGTTACTTGGATGCAATACTAATAGATAGAAATAACCTATACCCAGAAATAGGAGATAAGGTTAAGGATCTAAGAGAGGTTCTGAGCAAATTTTCAACTAATGAAAAATTTCTAGGAAGTCGTTAAGTATTTCCATTAGTAAACTATATAGTTTATAATAACAATATAGGAAATCCTTATAAATATATCTACCGTTATTTAAATATGGGCTTCAATGGAATAAAGTTCGACACATCTGTACCAGGGATGGTACCATGGGAAATAGTAACTGCATATTTCATAATAGGATTGATAATTGTATTCTATTTCTCTAGACGTTTCGGTTTAAAGAGCTTTACTACCATAGATTTAGTTTACATTGCAGTGGGTGCGGCTTTTAGCGTAGTATGGGAGTTTTACATAGGCAGTTTCATTGGTAGATTTCTGCCAAGTACACCTTTCATAGGAGTTGGATTTTGGGGAAGGATGTTCATTCTCCTTATTGTAGCAGCTTTAGTGAGAAAACCCGGTACTGGAATATTAAGCTTGGTTATTTTTAATATCTTATCAGACTTGTTCTTCTACGGTTTCGGCGGAGAACCCATGTACACCATATATGAGGGACTAACATATGGGCTATTTTTGGATCTTCTTATAATTGGCACAAGAGGTAAATTATTTGGAGTGGGTTATAAGAGTAGTAATGGTTCTTCTGTTGCAACTAAAAGAATCACTGGACTGGCAATCTTAGAGGGTATAATAATTGGGATATTATATGCAATACCAGACCCCATATTCTACTTAGGTTTCTTTAGGCCTTTAATAAGCGGGGCTATTGTTAACTGGGCTACTATTCAGTTTGATTTGTTAGCTTTCATACCGGGAGATGTGATAATAGGAATATTAGGAGCCTTAGCTGGACAGAGGATAGCTAGAGCGGTGGGACAGTGAAATTTGTCGAAATAAGGGATTTGCAAGTAACCTATCTAGGAAAGGATAAACCAAGTTTAGTTATAGATAAATTAGACATAGAAGAAGGAGAATCAGTATTAGTGACTGGTAAATCGGGAAGCGGGAAATCCACACTAACAAGCGTAATTAATGGAGTAATCCCACATTTAATTAACGCTGAGATTAAGGGGGAAGTTAAAGTATTTGGACTTGACGTTAAGGTTACTCCCATACATGAGATATCAAAATATGTGGGCACATTACTTCAAGATCCTGATACTCAAGCCTTCAATTATACAGTAATCGATGAGGTTGCATTTGGCGTTGAAAATTATATGATAAGTAGAGATGAAATGGTGAAGAGAATTGAAGAAGCCATGAAAGTGACTGGAATAACCCACTTGAAGGATAGGGAAATTAACACCTTATCTGGAGGAGAACTGCAGAGAACTATTTTAGCATCAGTTTTAGCTATGAGACCAAAAGCCCTAATTTTAGATGAACCCACATCTAATATAGATCCTCAAGGAACTAGGGAAATATTGGAATTGATTAAAACTTTTAGATCTGAGGGGATCAGTTTAATCATAGTTGAGCATAAAATAGAGAGAGTTCTACCCTTCGTCGATAGAATTATCATAGTTGATAATGGCAAAATAGCAATGGACCTAAGAAAGGACGAGATTGTAGATAAGGCAGATCTCCTTTATTCTCTAGGTTTAGAAGTACCAGATTATATGTTATTTTTAAAGAAAAGTGGTTCTAAGAAAATAGATTATGAGTATTTAAGAAAAACCTATACTTACAAACCCCCAAGTAGGGTTGAAGGGAAAAGAGAGATATTGTCAGCTAGAGTGAAAATAAAGACTAAGACTGGAAGATATATAGTTGATACCAAGATATCCGTTAAGGAGGGTACGATTACAGCCTTAATGGGGAAAAACGGTTCCGGTAAAACTACGTTATTAAAGGCCATTATTGGATTAATCGATAGGAAGAGGCTTATTGTTGAAGAGGAGAAGATAATAATTGATGGAATAGATTTAAGCAAGTCTAAATTAGTTATTAGAGGCGAGTATATCGCATATCTTCCTCAATTTTTTGATGTAATGTTCGTGAAGAGAACTGTAGAAGATGAAATAAAATTTTCAATGAAAAATAGAAAGAATTTCGACCCAAATAAGCTAGAGGATATCTTGAAATCATTTTCCTTAGAGGCTTATAGAAAAGAAGACCCTTTAATCCTCTCGATGGGGCAAAGGAGAAGAGTGGCTATGGCATCTGTACTAGCTGGAGGGGCAAAGTTAATACTAATGGATGAACCAACGAGTGGACAAGATTGGCATCACAGGCAGATTTTAGGAAAGGAATTATTGGACTTAAGAGATAAGGGATACACTATACTTGTGGTAACTCACGATTCTAGATTCGTAGATAGGTTTGCAGATCGTTTAATGATAATGAGTGAAGGAAAAATAGTATTGGAGGGCAAACCAGAAGAAGTTTTCAGCAAATCTACTATATATGGGATAGAACCTCCTTTGGAATATGAATTGGGAGGGGTGATAAGGAATGAACAGCTTAGTTGATCAGATTGTGAGTTGGATAATTGTACTCTATGGTTCTGCTCTACCGGCGTTATTTGTAATATTCTTAGTAGGTATTACTGGATTAAAGGAAATAACTCGTTATGAGTCCGGAACTACATTTCTCTACAGGCTAAATCCAGTTACTAAGCTAATACTTACCATAGTAGTTATGGTTGTAGCGTCAACTACGATATGGTGGATTGGCGGTATACTTACATTAGCCCTTCTATTATCTTATTTAACTCTGAATGAGGGAACTAGAAAATTCGGCTATGCCTTCTTTTTAGCTTTATCTACAATAATAGGAGGAACGTGGAGTGTGGCACCATATACTCCTCCTAGCGTTTTACAACTGGCTTTTCCAAATGTAAAGCAATTCACTGTGATATGGACCTTTCCATCATATTTTCAAGTAATGGGATATGAGCAACAATTAACTCTACAAGCTTTGTTTTATGGACTTCAAACAGCATTTAGGGTGACTCCAGTTCTGCTTTCAGCATTACTGTTCATTGTTACTACCACTGGTTCCGATATTTTTAGGATGTTTACTAAAATTAAAATACCAATAGCTGTTACGTTTTCAGTGTTAGTGGGTATAAGAATGATACCTAGAATATTTGAATTACTAGATACCTCAGTAAAAATGCAATTTATAAGGGGGTTGGGATATGGCAAGCCTAAGCCCATCGCCTCATTACTTATAGTTTACGCGATATTTCAAGCTATAGTTCCCACTATGGTTTACTTATTTAGAGGAGCTAAAAACCTAGCCATATCCGCAGATACCAGAGGTTTTAGAGCGTATAACAGCAGGACTAGTCTAGTAGAGCTCAAATTCACTAAAGTGGATATCTACGGATTTACAATAATCGTATTATTAATAATATTAGCAGTTGTCGCGAACTTGACGGGATTTGGAAGAACTATCCCATATTTTGGACTCTAAAATAAAGGAAAAAATTTTATCTTTCCATCTTTTTATATATTATTTAATATCTGTTCCATTTGCGAAATTGATGCCATATATCCATTTAATGATATTTCAATTAAGGTTGATCCCTTATAGGCTACCATTATCGTATGTGGACGTGGAACAGTTGAAGCAAAATAGATTACATAATATCCGTCGTAAGTAGTCGAGTTATAAATCAGTGCGAAATCATGTCTATCGCCTACGAAATGATGATCGATAAACATGTCAGGGAATACGTATCTACTTACATTGGAAGTAAATTGGGCTAAGTTTATTATCATGATAACGTGAGTGCCATTTATGTTACCCGTCAGAACTTCATGATTAAGAGATTTTATTTGATGAGGATATTGAACAGTAACGTTAGTCCCATTAGCGTAATAGATTGTTATATTCTCCGTAGGGTATACTTTTAGATAAGTCTCGTTTTGTAGAACTTGCCACGTACCTCCAAAGATTGACTCCGCTGTGGATGCAGAGATCACAGTGACTTTAGATGAGGAATTAATTAATGCAGATATTGTAGGTATTGAGATAGCAACTATTGCAAGTATCGCTATTGCAGGTATAGCAATTTTAAGATACTTATTCATTAAGAATAGGAAAAAGAGATGAGTTTAAAAGATTTTTCGAAACTCATTAAATCTCATTAGTTTTCTAGAGTTCCATACAATATCATTAGAATAAGTGATAGCTAAAGATAGTTTAACTTATTATTCTTATCTTTTAATTAATACGTTATCGTTCCAGAAGATTTTAAAGAAAATCAGTGCCGAAATTCCAACTGGAATTATTAAACTAGTTATTGAGATTGTTAATCCCAATAATTCAGATACAAATCCAATTATTGCTGGGACTATCAAGAACAATATGTTATTGTAGGCTAAGAAATATGAGTTAACTGCATTTCTCTCAGCTAAGCTAGTAGCCCTACTTATCATTATGGTAGCCATAGGAAATATTGAACCGTGAGGTATCCCAAGGAGTGCTATTACTGCTAAGAATATTGGATAGTTAGGAGCATATAATATACCAAATAAGCCCGCAATTGTTATAAGAATGGAGATCAACAACGGCATTCTAAGATTCTCAAAAGGTTTAATGGTCATTGTAAGTCTCGTCAGGAAAGACATTATATAAAATGGTAAAAATACTAAATATGCGTCAAAGTTAGGTAAATTAAACCTATCCTTAGCTAGTATTGCTAAGAAAGTAGTAAATGCGGCAAAGGGAACATTATACGTGGTTATGGCTAACGCCCCAGCTATTAGACCCTTATTTTTAATAACCGAAAATCCACTTTCCTCTCTCTTTACATCGGGAAACTTAATCTTTGAGGATATTATAACACCTATAATTACCATTGGAATAAACCACAAGAACACATCTCTATAGTCATATTTAGTCAGTAAAAAGACTTCGAAAGCGGGACCTATTATTAAACTAGTACTTAAACTAGTGGAATAGAGAGATAACAATCTTTCAACAGACTTCTTATCGTTTGCTAGGCTGGCTGCAGTAATTAAATTAGGCATTATTAATCCAAAGGCGATTCCTGCAAAGATTGAGATTATCCATATTGTTATTGCATTAGATAAGAAATACAGTGGTAGCGACACTAGTATGATTATATTGGAAATGATAAAGGCTCTTTTTCTAACTATTGAATTAAGTTTAGGGTTTATAAACGTAGTGGAGATAAAATTGAATGTAAATAATAGAGCTGATAGTAATCCTACTTGAGAATTAGATAATTGAAGCGTATACTTAGCTAATAAGGGAATTGTAGTGGTCACCATATTATTTGTAGCCCTAGCTGAAATCGTCATTAATACGAGGATTATTGCAGAGTAAATTAGTGAATGTTTTGAACTATTCATTGCAGATATATGTAGTTAGAGTGTTAAATTTAAACTTACTTACAAAAGCAGAAAAACGATAAACTTTATTTATTGGAAATGCGAGTTACCACTACGTACACTTTACCAGTGAGATTTCTCACTTAATATCACATAAATGATCTATTTTCTTATAACTTATTTAAACGAATTTTAACGACTTTTGGGTGCTTTGGGATATTTGTAAACTATTTAGTATTCTTTTTACTATGAATAGAATATTAAAAAGTACGTAAATTTTGAAAATTCCAAAAAAACATTTGGGGTGAAAGTCCCCCATCCGCAAAAATTGATAGCACCAAAACGCCTTTGGTGTTGAAAATCTGGGTAAAGTTAATATCTGACTTCCTCCCCGCCCTTAACGGTAGTCCCTAAAATCACCTCCTTAAAAATAAATTGAAGTTAATAAAAAGCGGTTCCATAACTTTAATAAATCGTGATATAAACTCATTCTCTATCTCATTTACAAAGATTAAGGCAAGGAAAAGCTTGAAATCAACCCTCTTGACAACACCCTTGAAAAACAAGAACAAAGAGTACAAAAACATAGCTAAAACGAAAACAAACAAGCGAAAAACCCAACTCCTAGAACAAGTAAAAACAAGAAAACTCTTAATCTCTCTATAAGAAGTCTCAATGGGATTCCTAACCTCATCATACAACCTCAAAACCTCATGTTTAGGTAAATCAAGATTAGTACCCCTAGCAACATACTCAACACGACACTTACCCTTCCTCGTAACCTCACGGGCATGAACAATCAACCTAAAACTAACTTGATCCTTCTCCCTCTTACTCCTTGTAGTATAAGTACCATCATACTCATCATAAATCTTAACATCACCAACTGGAACAGAAATAATGTACTTGAATTGCGAGAGGAACCTTATAACCTCAATACTATAAAAGCCTGCATCAAGTGCTATTATACCGATTTTGAATCCTAGGGAAAGGACTTGTTCCACTAGCATTTTCACTATCTCATCCTTGCTCATTCCACTTGTGTATTGTGTGAACGCTAGGATTATGGTTTTGTCGTTGTGTTTTGTTGTTGCTGTTGCGTAGTTCCATTGGTATCCTTTTTCTCCGCTTCCTAGTCCTTCTACCTTTTTCCCCCAATATTTTATTCCCGTCCAGTCTATGCTTATGTTCACTTCCTCTACTCCTTTTAGTTGTTCTAGTGCAATTTTTTGTATTTCTTGTAGCATTTTGTCTACTAGTTGTATTCCTTGTTCTTCTATGTAATTTCTTATGGTTTGTGGTGATGTTTTGTATTCTTTTGATTTGTTTTCTATTGAGTCTTGCCATATGGAAGCTGATATTAGTGTTTTTGCTGTTTCTTCTCCTTTTCTTCCCTTGAAGTTTAGTAAGGAAAGTGTTATATAGGCTAGTTTTTGAATGTTTATATTGTGGGAGGGTAGGGGGTTCATGGGTATTATCACTATTCTAGTATTACCTACTCTCCCACAAGTATTTTTCTCTCGTTGAGTTCAGTTTGTTTCTTGAGTTTTAATTCGTGTTCTTTTCTGTTATCTTAAAATAAATTTCAAGTAATATTTTTCATAAATTGAATTTGGGGACTACCGTTAAAAAGGCGAAGCTTTCTGCCCGCAATTTTTGTAAATTCCCTTCTCTTACATAACTTTATTATGTCGAACAGACGCATTTACCTAATATGTTTGAAAATCTAAGTGAAGACCTAAGAAAGGCTTTAGAAGAAGCAAACTACAGTAAGCCTACAAAGGTTCAGGAAAGTGTTATACCAGAATTATTATCCAGCAGAAGTGTGATAGTTCAAGCAAAAACAGGATCTGGAAAAACAGCTGCCTACGTAATTCCGATTCTAGAATTAAACATTAGTGCCCTTATCTTGTCTCCAACTAGAGAATTGGCTTCGCAGATTCTTGATGAAATAATGAAGCTCGGAAAGTACAAACAATTGGATGTTAGCTTAATAATAGGTGGTGTAAGCTATGACGAACAAAAGCAGTCTAAAATTGTGGTTGGCACGCCTGGAAGACTTTTAGATTTATGGAGTAAAGGAAAAATAGATTTCTCCCAATACCATATGGTTATAGTTGATGAGGCAGATAGAATGTTAGATATGGGCTTTATTGATGATATAAGAATGATTCTAAATCACGCTAATCCAAAGATTATAGGTTTCTTTTCAGCCACAATACCGGACGAAATTATGAGACTCGCACGAGAATTCTCCGCGGATTTAAAGGAAATAATCTTAGATGAATATAAGCCAGTTGAAGAGGTAAAACAGAAATTCATCAAGGTTAGAAATGATTGGAGTGATAAGGTATCTAAGCTATTGGAAGAAATAGACGGAGAAAAGATTTTGGTATTTACCAGAACCAGAGATAGAGCCAGAAAATTATACTATTTGTTGAAGGATAAGGGAATAAAAGTGGGATTACTAAGCGGAGATATGCCACAACATATTAGATTAAAGAACTTTTATGGATTTAAAAAAGGTAAATATAACGTTCTGGTAGCGACTGATCTTGCCTCCAGGGGAATAGATGTAATAGATGTCAATAAGGTAATAAATTTCGATACGCCAAGAGATGTGGAGACATATATACATAGAGTTGGAAGAACAGGAAGAATGGGAAGATTAGGAGAAGCAATAACGTTTTACACGTTTAAGGAAGTGCATATGATAAAAAGAATTAATAATCTCCTTTTGACCTCCTCCACATCCTAAGAATAATTCTTTAATCATTTCTCATTTATATAAAAGATCTGCAATCAATGTAGAATTCTATTGTGAGAGATGAGAAAGGTTTGAGTTTTAAACATATCGTATAGATTGTATGCCTGCGTATAATTTTTTAGGAAAACGTTTTTATTATTTAATGAGCGTTTTCTTACTGTGAAAAAGGGTTTCATATTACTTCTTCTATTATCCTCGTTATTACCCACTGTTATTCTCTCTTTACCTACTGGAATTGCATCGTATAATGGACCAATTTATACAAATGGAGTACTAGGTTATGCTAATATAACTTCATTACTTGCATATAATGCTTCTGCCACAAAATTAGAAGTTCCACCCTATGGAGCTTCACTACAGTTAAACGTAATGCTTGAGGTGAACACGACGTCTGGTCAGCAATACTATTTTTGGTTGCAAAATGTGGCAGACTTCATAACTAATGAGAGTATAATGTTTTTTGGAGATAATATTTGGAACAACAGCAGTCCATTTTCTGGGATAACCAATATAAATGGTAGTGGTAAAATATATTCCACATACACTATATTTTCTCATTCCTCATACTATGCTACAGGATATTACGAAATAAACTACAGCTTTCCTTTCTCTTTCTATCTGATTATCAATGAGACACATACCAATGGGGGAATAAGAATCAATTTCGGTTATGTGATTTTACAAAATGGGAACAGAATTCTTCCACCAAATCCAGTATTTTTCGACAAAGTGTTTATTCCAATAAGTAACATAGCGTCAGCTTCAATCGTAATAAATAATCAAACTACTCCTAACATAAGCATCGGCCTTGTAACGTATTTAGGGAATCAGCTTGACGCAGAATTAGTATGGGGTGGATTTGGCAATGGTGAGACAACTACGTTTTTAAAAATGTCCTCTTATTTAGCCTTATTTTACATGAAAGATGGTATCTGGGTACCATTTTCCCAAGTATATACTTATGGTAGCGATACTGCAGAATCAGCTACTAATCTACATGTTAACATAAGCGATAGTAACGGAGATGCTTATGTCATTGTTGGCACTCCGAATTATGGCTTATTAACCAATAAATTCACTCCCTCAATCCCAGGTTTTCTTTTTCTAAATATTAGTAGCGATAAGGTGCCTTTTCTATTAAATGATACTTTGACCACGAACTTTGTAGGATACGTTAACTCTCCCGTTAGAATAAGTTTTTATTTAAACTACTCCTTTAACTCCTCATCTTTTGCAATACTTAACGGAAACTATCCTAGCATTATAAAACCCACATATAGCTGGTTTAAGAATTTTACAATAATACCTAATTACACTTACTACTATTTAGTAAAAGTAAATTCTACAATACCCGCCATTGCAATTATAAACGGAAAAGAGGTAGAGTTAAATTCGACTAACTGGTTTAAACAAGGTACCTCCATTAACGTAGTTAACTATACATACTATCCCTCTAATAATGAGAGGTTTATAATATCATCAATATATCCCTCTTCCACAATTAACGTAACGATGCCTCTATTGATCAACATTAGTACAATAAAACAATACAAAGTTAGCATAAATTCACCAGTACCGATTCTCTTAAATGGTAAAAAGATAAATGGTTCAATTTGGGTTACTGAGGGATCAAATATAACATTAAGCGCTCAAATTCCATTTTATGAAACTGGAAAATTTATTGGAACTTATAACATATCACCTAATCAAGAAATTACTGTCTATCAGCCAATTGTAGAAACACTAGAGCTCTCAATAAATATCTTTTTCATTATTATAATTACATTCATAATTGTAGCAATTCTAATAGGAATAATTCTAGTAGCGAGAAGAAGATAACTTTTCTGCTTATAGTACGAGTTCACTAACACAAGGGCTTCGTATCACCTTTTACCGAAATATATTCAAAGATCTGGAACTATAGTGTATGATCAAGCAAAAGGTATCTAAACATTACTTTATTTCCATGAAATCACAAGAAGACTTAATAACACTAATTTACTAGTCGAATTATGTGAGGTGTGAAACAATTAAATTTGAGCTTCAAATAAATTTTTATATAAATATGTAAATAGTCTTGTACATGAATCTGAATACGCATATAGCTCTAGCTTTGGCAGTTGGACTGGTTCTATTTCACAATGATGTAACATTGGCCGTACTAGTAGGCATAGGTGCTTCAATTCCAGATTTGGATAGAGAATATGTTTTCACAAGGAGAAAAATATTCGCAAAATATCAGTTACATAGAGCCTTGTTTCATAATATCTTCTTCGCTCTTGCCATTACGTACTTTAATTTCTATTTGGGTTTAGGTATATTTCTTCATATTGCATTGGATTTATTAACGTCGCCTACTGATAGAGGTGTAGAATTGTTCTTTCCCTTCGGTAGACTAATAAAAAATTTCGAACTTGATTATGATGGAAATATAAGAAAGAGCAGAGGAATTATGTGGTACCTTGAGGATCCCGTTAGAATTATAAACAAGACCGCTGATCCAGGACTTAAAGAGGTTCAAAAGATGCCTTGGGTCAGAATTTATGGACCGTTTAAGAACAGTAGGTTAATTGATTGGATGATATTCTACTCCTCCTTCATTTTCATTCAATTATATGAATCAAATAATTTAATTAAATGGTGGGAAATATTTCTTTATACCGCACTAATTAAATTCTCTCTGATAGATTTTGGAATAGTACTATTCTATGCCACTGGAGAGCTATGGAGAAGAAGACTTCAGTTCAAAGACATCAGTAGTAGAGTTAAGTATCTTATAATTAGTTTAATGATCTTAGGATTATTGCTTATAGTAATACAAGGCTTGAATTTGTACTCTCCAGCAAATCTGATAATAGGCCCTAGCGTTCTTGAACTTATAATCATCTCAATGTTAATAGGTCTATCCTTAGCATATATTCATGTGAGGCTTAGATTTAAGAAAGTTACGTTGTAAGAAGAGACGTTAATAAGCACTGAAGCGTTTTTAATATGACTTAAGATTAAAAATAGTATTACTTTAATATGATTTTCAAAATCTACACTATCTCCTACAATCTCCTCATAGCAACCAGAATGTGTTAAACCAGATCAAACACACCACAGAATAAAAGAACTTATAGTTAAATAAACCAAAATCCAAAATCTTCATTAACTAAGTATATCAAATTATCGTATCATAAAGACCTACAAATTTTGCTTGTTATTAATGTAGTAATGAACAACACATGATCAGACAACATTTCCTTTTAAAAATAAAGAATACTTAAACTTACATAACTGTGTACTTGAATTCAGATTATTCGAAAACATGAAGATGAGAGGAATTGCGAGTAGCTATTGTCATTTGAACAATTTTTTTACCATCGCTAACTTATTGACGTTAGTGTCCAAACCTAGGATCGCTAAAAGATTTAAGGATAATTAAAGAAGAGTACTGTTATGAAGAAAGAAATGAAGGTCTTGTCTAAGATAAGAACTTTAAAATTAAGTCGACTTCTAAATACTTCCTCATTAAGGATGAGGATTAGAAGAGTCTCAAACTACACTGTGATAAGCGATACTCACGTGAGTTATACAACCCGTCAAAGCCCATCACATGAGAAAAAATTTAGTATTATATGTGTGTTGATGGTCCTATTACTTATGAATAATATAGTTAAAATAAATGATATTAGAAAATATGAATGTAGGTGAATAAAACTTGGACTTAGCAGTTAAGAATGGTAATGTGTTTAACGGTAAGGAGGTAATAGGAAAACTCAATATTTACATTAAAGGCGATAAGATAGTTGAGATATCTAAAGAAGATCGTCCTGCAAAGTTGGAAGTCGACGCTAAAGACATGTTTGTGATGCCAGGATTAATAGATGCTCATATACATCTCTCTGGAATTAAGGGCGGGAGCTTATTAAAAATAATGTTTGAAAAACCAGAGTACAGGGTACTTCGCGCTTCTAAATGGTTAGAGAAATTGCTTCTTTCTGGGTTTACTACCATAAGGGATTGTGGTGAAACTATTTCTTTAGCGTTAAGGAGAGCAGTTAATGAGGGAATAATAAGAGGACCTAAAATATTAGCTTCTGGAAAACCAATAACTCAAACATTCGGTCACGGAGAATTAAGCCATGATATCCCATTGGAATTTTCAATGGCAATGAGCTTCTCTGAGTTCTGTGATGGAGTAGAGTCATGTACCCATGCAGCTAGGAAAGTTTTAAGAGATGGGGCTGATTTCATCAAAATATTCGCAACTGGTGGTGTGCTATCACAGAGAGATAAACCAGAACATCCACAATTAAGTTATGAGGAAATCAGAGCGATAGTTAATGAAGCTGAAAAAGTAGATACTTATGTAGCCGCACATGCACATGGAGATAGGGGTGCTAGGATAGCTGTAGAAGCGGGAGTTAAAACGTTAGAACATGGAACTTTACTTAAGGATGAAACATTAAAGTTGATGAAAGAAAAGAACGTAACGTTAACTCCAACACTCACAATACAAGAGTTAATATACAGGTATGGTAAGCAAATAGGAGTAGATGAATGGGGTCTACAAAAGATTACTTATGTAAGGGATAGTATCGCAAGCGTTGTTAGGAAAGCGAAGGAATATGGAGTTACCATAATATCTGGAACTGATCTCGGTTTTGAAACAGGGTTAGAGGAGATAGATATGGGAAAGAATTGGATGGAGACCGTTTTATTGGTAGAAAGAGGAGGATTGACACCAGTTGAGTCGTTAAAAGCTTCAACGTATAATTCAGCTTCAGCCATTGGAATTAATGCAGGCGCGATAGAAATTAATAAAGATGCAGACATTCTAATATTAGACGGGAACCCAGTAGAGAACATAAGAGATATTTCAAAAGTTAGAAACGTAATTAAAGCTGGAAAACTCGTAGTTGAAAATAAGAGGTTAATCGACGACTAAAATTTTTAAATCTGACTCCTGGAAAAAAGACTAATTCTACCCTTATTTAATAACCTAATAAAATAATTAAACCTTTTTAGGAAAATCGCAAAGATTAAAATGAGGGAGAAGTGAGTCATTGATCTCGACCATCCTAATGCTAATTATAAGGGAAATGAGAGTGATTTTGTACAACCATTCTTTCATGAGTGTGATTCATAATTTAATTTAGAGAGTTAGATTAAATAGAAAGAATAGAAGCCAATTTACTCGGGATTTAGTATCGTCTAAATTTTTAAAAAGCTTAATATTTCATAATGCGTTTTTTAGTTTATGGTGAGTTATCATCATCTAAGGGAAAACTTCTCATGGAAAGAAATAATAGAATCATTTGATAATAAGAACATTGTAGATATATTAGCTTCTCATGATGGTATAGCAGTTAGAAGATTTTCGAAGAATAATAGAGAAGAAATAACGTTCTCAGATCTAAAAAGAAAAGCACTAAAGTTAGCTTTATACTTGAAGGAGTTTAAGAGAGTAAAAAAGGGAGATATAATTTCGGTATTAGCTTCAAAGAAAATTGAGCAGGTAATAGTATTTTTAGCCAGTTTATCATTAGGAGCAATATACCAACCACTTTTTACTGCGTTCGGTCCTAAGGCGATTGAAATGAGAACTAAAGATGTAAAACCTAAAGTATTTTTCTGTCAAGATGACCAAAAAGATAAAGTAAACGACGCCATACCATTTTCTAAACTTGAAGAATTATTGGAATACGGAGAACTCAAAGACGTAACTCAGCTAAGCTGGGATGATCCAATTATTCTCCTTTATACTTCTGGTACTACTGGAAATCCAAAAGGTGCGTTAATTTCAAAGAGACTGCTCCTAAACACTTACGTCTACATGAAATATGGAATAGGCATTAGAGGTCATGATGTCTTTTGGAACGGAGCAGACCCTGGATGGGCATATGGATTATACTATGGTATATTGGGTCCGTTAATGTTTGGAAAAACGGTGATATTTTTGGACGAGCCTTTTAATCCAGAAAGAACAATGGAATTCTTAGAAGAGCATAAAGTTACAAATTTCGCTTTTGCACCTACTGCATATAGGATGATCGCGGGAACGGTGAGAAGAAAATACGATTTAGCTTTGGAAAGAGCTAGCTCTGCAGGAGAACCTTTGAATCCTGAAGTTATAAAATGGTTTAAGGATAATTACAATATCCTTATAAAGGATCATTATGGTCAAACTGAGGTGGGAATGGTAGTTTACAATGGATGGGGATATGAGGCAAATGTTAAAATAGGAAGTATGGGATTACCTGCGCCAGGGTATGATGTGGATATAGTGGATGAGATAATCGCAATCAAGAGAACTTCCCCCGGTTTTCATTTTTTAGGGTATTTGAATAACCAAGAAAAGACAAATCAGTCATTTAAAGGTGAGTGGTACTTAACCGGTGATACTGCAACTAAGGATGAAGAGGGATATTTCTGGTTTGTCGGAAGAAAGGATGATGTAGTGAAGATATCAGGTTATCGAGTAGGTCCATTCGAGGTGGAAAGTGTGCTTTTAGAGTACCCTGCAGTTTTAGAATCTGCTGTTGTTGCAGATGAAGATCCAATAAGAGGACATGTACTGCACGCATATATTGTACTTAAACCTGGATACTCTCCAGATGAAAAATTAAAAGAAGATATTATTAAATTCGTTAACACTAAGTACTCTAAACATGTGCATTTAGAAAAAGTTGATTTCGTAGATAAGTTACCTAAAACTGAGAGTGGAAAAATACAACGATACTTACTCAGAAAAAGTTAATTTTGTTTTTTTGAATATTTAACACTCTCTCTATTTATTCTCAATAATACATATATTGTTAAACTGGAGAATAGGGCTAAATACCAACCGTAATCATATAAGAATGACAGCTGAGATATTAGAAATCCCATTATGGGTATTGCGAATCCAACGGTCATAGCTAATAATGCATCAACACTATAACCATTGGTATACCAATACTTTCCATCTGGTTTGAACAAATCTATCAGGCTAATTTCAGTTTTATTCAATATCCAATAATCGGCTATCATGATTCCCGCAACAGAACCTAGCCCAGAACCTATAATTCCTAAAGCATTTTCTATACTGCCAGCATTATTATACCATAACCAGGGAACGTACAAGAAGCTGAGAATTGCAGAAACAATAGCAGATTTAGCCCAACTATCTAATCTTTTGGGAAATAAACTAATCAAGTCATAGACTGGAGATACTATATTTGCCGCAACATTAACGGAAACAGTAGCTATAATTAGGCTAATTCCAACTAATAGAGCTAGATAAGGGTTATCAGTAAATAAATACATAATATTAACGGGGTTAACGTAGTTGATTGCCTCACTGCTAGGAATGTGATATAGATAAATCGTCGTAGATGTGATGCCCACTGAAATGAAAGTGAATAGCATCGACATTATTGGTAAACCAATTGTTTGTCCTATCAATTGATCTTTTTGTGTTCTAGAAAACCTAGTAAAGTCGGAAATGTTTAAAACTAAAGTTGCCCAAAATCCAGCCATAGCAGATATCGCTAAAATTACGTTAGACAGCGTAGCTTTCTCATAGCCTTTTATTGAGAATAACGGCCCGATACCATTAGTTAGATGAAAGGAATACAGCAATAGACCACCGAGAATTATTAAGACCAAGGGACCTGCAATTAATTCGAAATCCTTTACTTCATTCATTCCTCTAAATAAGACCATTACATTTAATGCCCAAAATATAAACACTGAAATAGCCAAGTGTAGGGACATGCCTATAACATTCGATGATAATGATTGCCACGCTGGATAAAATATTGAGATTACTGCGTCTACTATTGTTCCTCCAACATATGTTTCAACTGCAAACCAGAATAATGCTGAAAACGCTCTAATAATTGTGGGAACTCTAGCTCCCTTTATACCAAACATTGGTCTAACTGATGAAGGATATGGTATCCCCCATTTAGCTCCCATGTGCCCATTAAGGTATAGAGCTATCAATAATGTGGAAAAAGCAAATCCGATTATGAAAAGTGTAAGGGGAGCACCGAATTCAAATGTTAACAAGCCTGCAAGTTGAAATGCTGGGATGTTATGAACCATTCCAGCCCATATTGTGAAAAAGTTTATCCATGTCCACGTCTTTACACGCTTAGGAAGAGGCTCTATATTAGGATTATAGTACGTATCTGGTATAACGACTTTACCTTGATTATAATCCGTTAAGTCTATGGTAACATAAGTTGCCTGCTGATTAGACATCTCCCTTTTTTATTAACATGAAATATATAAGGTTAATCTTAATCGAAGGAGAATTACTCTTCTGCATTTCAGCCCTACAGAAATATTGGCAAAATGGGGTTTGGGTCTCATCGAATCTCATATACTTTGTATTCAACTCTCGACCCTCATATAAAACATATTAGTTGGGTTTGAGTTATACAAACCCGATGAATAAGGTCGTCTCGACCCTCATTTTCTGAGAACGATTATTACAGAAAGGTTCTATCATTTTCTTGATAAATGAAGTGTAATAGTTCTATCTTGAATATTCAAAATACTCAAGAAAGAGAAACGTATAATGGCATTAATTATGACTTTTGGAATATTAATGATCTCTAGTAGAGTATTTCAGAGCTTTTTACAACGCCCTATATGGACTCTAGTCTGACTTCCTCCTCGCCATCAAAATGGCGAGGGTTCCCCTCATCGATTCGTGACTACATCTCTCATTTGAGGGGCACTTAAGAGGGTCAGAGACCCCCTCGCACAAAGATTATACACTGCTATATAATCACGATGATCCTCAAAACCACATTTCCCACACTTAAGTGTGCGATAATCACTTTCAACCATTTTCTCTCCACACTTGGGACAAGTAGTTGAACTATACGCTGGTTTAACGTATATTACATTTAATCCATGCTTCTTTGCTTCCCACTCAACCCATTGTTGAACACGTCTATATTGCATCAAATATAGTTTCTCCCTATAATTCTTCTTCAACCCCTTCACGTGAGAAATCATCTTATTCAGATCCTCTAGGACTATATAGTTAGCGCCAATTCTTTTTGCTTCATCAACTACCCACTTCCCCACTTTCTTAGCAAAGTCCTGCACAATATTCCTCGCCTTTATATGAAAACTCCTAATCCTACCGAGAATTCTCTTATTCTCCCTCCACCTCTTGGGGTATTTTCTCTGCAGATTCTCAGCAAGTTTCTTATAATGCACTGAATCATCTAGACGTGTCGGAATTTCTATAACTTGTTTATCATTACCTAACGTGATGAAGTCCATGTTTATATCAACAGCTATAAGCCCTTTAACTTGCTTCTCTACTTGTACTTTCTTTTTCATAGTGATGTTGAGATACCAATCATCTCCTCTCTTGACTAGTCTTGCTTCTCTCACTTTGAAGTCCTTGTACTGTGAAAGATTGTGAGGATATCCAATGATTTTCACTTCCTCTCCCAATATCTTAGCTGTCATCGTGTTGAAATCAACAGTATAACTAGCTTTTGGCGTTAACCATAAGGAAACGTTTCTTAAGATTGGAAATCTCCCTTTTTTGGGATTCTTTAGCCAACTTTTATACACGGCAACAGCATCACGATAGCAATCTTGAGCAAGTTTTGATTTCAAACCAAATTTCTCCCTGAGGACTTCATATAATGCTTTGTGGACTTCTTTTAGAGAAGTGGTTTTGTATTCATATAACCATTGTAGAACGAACCTCTTGGCACGCATATATTTCTCGGCTAAGGGCTCCAGAGCCGAGGAGTAGATCTTCATTTTGATTGTCACGATCTTCTCCTCGATGGAGCTGTCCTCGCGGACAGTTCGCTCTGGAGCTTGTAGCATGGGTGTTTTTCTGTTTTTGTTTTTATTTTAACTTTTCGCGGGCATTCATCTCCGCTTTAAAAAGGTGAAGCTTTCTGCCCGCATTTTTGTAATTTCGCACAAAGTAAATATAGTGCATCAAATAGGATTAAATTGAAATAATTTTATTATAAATCCTAATGAAAACTTTTTAGCTCAAAATTTATACGTTGTTTTACGTCGATAAAAAATAGTAAAATATAGCAACTTGCCATTCATTCAATTAAATAGGCTTATTTCTTTTAACTATTTTCTATAGACCAATTAAAAATAAAAACGGTTTATTACATTTTAGTAGCATATCATTTAATAAATCCTCTTTTTATATCATTTTGACTTTTTCACCTAAAGAAAATTGTGTGTCAAAAGATTTTTAAAGCTATACTGGAATAAATTTTTATTCTTGCAAGACGATTTTATATCGATGGAAGAAGTTCTTAGTTCGAGTCTATATACTCAACAAGTCAAAAAGTTATATAAAGTCGGAGAATTATTAGGGCTAGACAATGAAACATTAGAAACACTTTCTCAACCCGAAAGGGTAATTGAAGTTAAAATACAAATTAGGGGCTCTGATGGGAAATTAAAGACATTTGTTGGTTGGAGAAGCCAACATAATTCAGCTTTAGGTCCCTATAAAGGTGGAATAAGATATCATCCTAATGTAACAAAGGATGAAGTAGTTGCGCTATCAATGATAATGACTTGGAAAAACTCACTGTTATTATTACCTTATGGCGGTGGGAAGGGTGGAATTAGGGTAGATCCAAAGAAGTTAACCAGAGAAGAGATTGAACAGTTATCGAGAAAATATGTTCAAGCATTATACAAATATATAGGTAGCGAATTGGACGTTCCTGCACCAGACGTTAATACTGACTCACAAATAATGGCGTGGTACTTAGATGAATATATAAAAATAACTGGGAAAGTGGACTTTGCAGTATTTACCGGTAAACCCATAGAATTAGGTGGAATAGGAGTTAGATTATACAGTACAGGATTAGGAGTAGCTACAATCGCAAACGAGGCAGCTAAGAAATTTATAGGAGGCCTTGAGGGAAGTAGGGTTATAATTCAAGGCTTTGGCAATGTAGGTTATTATGCAGCTAAGTTCCTTAGTGAAATGGGAGCAAAGATAGTAGGTATAAGCGATTCGAAAGGTGGAATTATTAATGAAAATGGAATAGACGTAACAAAGGCTATTGAAGTAAAAGAAAAGACTGGAAGTGTGATTAACTATCCTGAGGGAAAGAAAGTTACCAACGAGGAATTGCTAATTTCAGATTGTGACATATTAGTACCAGCAGCGCTTGAGAATGTAATTAACAAGTTTAACGCACCCAAGGTCAAAGCAAAAATTATAGTAGAAGGTGCTAATGGTCCATTAACCGCAGACGCAGATGAAATAATGAGCCAAAGAGGTATAGTAGTAGTTCCAGATATTCTGGCTAACGCGGGTGGAGTAGTAGGTAGTTATGTTGAGTGGGCTAATAACAAAATGGGGCAAATAATAAGTGATGAAGAGGCGAAGAAACTTATAATTGATAGAATGACAAATGCATTTAATACACTATATGACTACCATCAGAAAAAGCTAGAAGATAAAGATTTAAGAACAGCTGCTATGGCACTAGCTGTAGATAGGGTAGTAAGGGCTATGAAAGCTAGAGGATTACTATAACCCCTTTCATTTTTCTTTTTCAAAATGGTTAGATGGAAGTTAGTTTGTGGATTTTCTGAAAATTAAGGCTATTCTCTCTATTAGGACTATTCATAGAATTATCGTCTAGTTTTCAAATGATACACGCACTAGATGGAAGTTATGTAAAAATGTTCTCATTAGAATGCAAAAATTACATATTTTGCCCTCTCTGTAAAGTTTGAATTTCATATACTTCGTATTTAAACCCTTACATTTCATGGAAATCACGGATTACTTAGTTCATTTTTTCCATCCCGTTATGTAATAACTTCACTCGCAGAAACTTGCACATCTTTACTTCTTTCATAACTACTATATGGGAATTTGGCATCTTCACCTATATTGTATAGTTAAGATTAGCTTTTAGATAACATATAAGATGACGAGTAACTAATTATTTAACTGATCTTTAATGAAGAGTAAGCTGTTTAAATCCCAAACAATCACTAAAACTTGCTATTCATATCCTATTATCAGAATTTTATCCTTTAATTTAACGGAAGTTAGCACAGTGAAGTTAAAGTTATTTCTTGACATCGAAATTAAGTCCTCCTTTAGTTTATCGTTCTTCAAATCAGCTGGAATAATAATAATATAGGAGTTGGCATTAGGTATAAATGTTTTGAAGAATCTATTAGTATCTGTTATCAAATTAGGACTTACATGCCTAACAAATTTCACATTTTCATAACTCACTAACCTAATTAACGTATCCTCGAGGTATCTCGATAAAGTCTCTCGAGCTATAATAGACATTAATATTAGAATATGCTTCATCACTAATAAACATATGTGTAACACTTTATGCTACAAATATGTACAATTTGCATAATTCTTACCGTAATCCTTAAATAGACTAAAATCAATAAATGAAAGTGTAATAAAAATAAAAGATAATATTTTTAGTTAAAAGTTTATACACGTTGTCTATTACCTATAACATAGTTTTTAGTAAATAGGGACACTATTAGGTTTAGAAACATTAATGCTATCGCAGTCATATACATATTATGAAATGCTGAGTAATCTGGAACTTGGGCTACAGGTATAATTTGATTATTAAAGTCATATATAAGCCAAGTAGTGTAGGTATCCATAAATACTGTTGAAATTACTGGACCTATGGAACTTCCTATGGTCCTTATTAAAGTATTCATTCCTATTCCTATTCCTCTTTGTTCCTCAGGTAGAGATACTGCTACCATATTAACAAGTGGTATCATTAAGTTTACTAGTCCTGCAGCTGCAACCAAAACGCCTAATAAAACTTCATATTCATTGTATCTAAAAGTATCTAGAAGTAAATATCCAATCATGCTAATGATTGAACCAATAATGAGGAGTGGCTTAGGACCAGTAGTATTAATTAACCTTCCTACTATTGGACCAACGATCATCATAACTAATGCTACGGGAGCCATTAAGAGACCAGACTGAATTATCGTTAAACCTAGTCCATAAGGTTGAGGTAGCTGGAGATAGTAAGTTAGGCCAGTAAACATAAGAAACATCCCTGCTCCAGAAATTAAACCGGCTATATTTGCCACCATTAAATTTCTAATTTTGAATAAATCGAGTCTCATTAGAGGCTCATTCGTCCTTCTTTCAACCCACATAAATATACCAAATGATATAATTGAAACAATGAGTAACGATATCTGACTTAATGTTGCCCATCCTACATTTGGTCCATCTGACAAGTAAACCAACAGAGGAACTACAGTTAGCATTAGAAATGTAGCTCCTAAATAATCTATCTTTTCTTTGGTCTTTTCAGGAATTTCGACTATATATTTAGCCGAAACTATTACTAGAATTATAGATAATATAAATGCAGTATGAAAAGCATAAGGCCATCCCAAATCCTGGACAATATAAGACCCTATCAGTAAGCCTAAAGCTGGACCTGCAGCTAATGTTGCACTCAAGATGCCTTGAGCCCATGCTACTCTCTCTTTAGGAAACAGATCTGTTATAATGGCTATTGCTAATGGAAAAGTAGAATAGCCTAGTCCTTGAATACCTCTAGCAAGTATCAAAAAATAAATGTTTGGAGAGAAACCCGCTAATAATACTGCTAACGAGTAGAAACCAATAGAAATTAAATACACTTTTTTCTTTCCATATCTATCGCCTAATTTTCCAAAAATCGGTGAGGCTACTGCACCAACTATTAAGTATGCAGATGTTACCCATGCTACCGTTGTAGCTGTAGTGGAGAACTGATCCTCGATTTTAGGCAACGCAGGAATGACCATAGTTTCTACGTAATTTACCAAAGTTAGCATAAGAGTGAGGGTAAGTAATGTCCTCATAGCCTCTTTAGAAGAACTCATGGTTTAAAGTAAATTCTAGAGGCAAATAAACTTTTCGATATATCTTTTTCAAAAACACTTTTAGTTAGCGATATAACTAAATAATGAGATTCATCTACCTTTCTCTCATAATAGCTAACGTCGCAATCATTTATTTGAATTCGATCCATAAAATTAGCATATAGACCAGAGAAATAACGGTAGAAAATACGTATAACTATATCAAATAACAATCTATAATTACGGTTATATTAAGGAGACAGAGTAAAGCAAAATTAATATATAACTTATGGCATAGAAAATATTGTGAGACAATTAAGTATTAAAGAACTTGAGGAGTACCTTGATGATGATCTATTAAAGCTGGTAAAACTAGAAGAAGTAGATAAGGTATATTACATAAAGTCAACGATTATTGCTAGTTATGAGAAGTTCTTTTCCACATTTCTCCCAAGTTACGTCAAGTATTTTGTAGTAGTCTCACGCGACTTACCAAATAAGTTAATTAAGGAAAGCTTGATTAGAGCTAAGGATCCACTAGAAGTATCTTGCTACATCTCTGCTAAGTTGCCTGAGAAAAGTATACTAATTGTTGGACTTCAAATGAATAATATCAAGAAGAAAGAAGAGGTAAAGGAGAAACAGCCTTTACTTAGTTAATATTTATTTTATTATTTGTTTTTCTTAATATTTTTTGCTTTTCTTTGTAATGTGATGTACAAGGTAAGAGCCATGATCGATACTATCGCTATTACACTTTCACTGTTTAGAGGAAGGGATAAAGTAGATGATGATGAGGATGTTGAATCGTTTGACAAATTAATACCAATATTATTAGAGTTCTCACGCACAACTGTAAAGAAGATTGTGATATTCGCGTAATAGTTACCTTGATAAATTATTGTAAATGTTTGATTACCAACTACATAATACGGTATTAGTATTTCATAAGAAGAGTTTGACATATTATATATTCCCAGAAATTTGGTGATATTCTGAGGCATTATTGTAAAATTTTGAGCATTTAAAAATATTTTTATTCCAACTGTAGAATTTTCTATATTTTGAACTAGAGGGTAATTCTCACTAACACTTACGTGTATTACATAATTACCTAACAAAAAGGTTTTTGTGAGTACCAGTAGAAGAATTAATAGTATTTTCATTATTACGTTAAAGTCTTAATTGTTAAATAAAAAGTTTTTTACTATCCCAAGAATAAAATGATTTATGGATATGATTGAACTCCTAAAATTTGAGCATGGTGTATTTAGAGTGAGATTTTACTTTATAGAGAAACTCAACGATGAGCTTCTTTGGGAAGAAGTAGAGAGATTACATAATTTCATAGTTAACGTTCATGCGAAAACGGAAGATTTTTACATATTTAAAGACATTCCGGACGCCAAACCCTATTCCAACGATCATATGTTGATTGAAAAATACGGTAATTCGATAATAAGAGATAAAAGAAAAGATTGGCTTCCTAGATATATAAAAATAGTATTAGACCATAATCTAAATGAGGAAAAGTATATTTTTCCAAAGATAAAGGAGAAGAAAGAACTAGTTCTGGACGTAATAAGAGAATATGGTTTTGAAGAATACGAGAAAGTAACTGGAATAGATATTAGAAACTTTTAATCAATAGTATATATTAAATTGCATGTAAAGCACTTATACAATTTCTTTTTCTTATTAAGCAGTATTGCCCTTGTAGAGCCGCATCTAGGACAAAGAGCAACAGCAACTCTACCTTCTATTATTTCCCCATCTGCAACTATTGTCTTATCATTATGATGCGATATACTCTCTTTTAACACTACTCTTTCTACTTCACTATCTGTATATCCACACTTAAGACAAACCATTTTACTACCTTTAACTCTCATTAAGGATCCACATTTGGGACAAAAACGCATGATGTACCTATTGTACTTTTAACCATAAAAGATTGAGGCTAACATACTTACTCCTGCCCATGGCACTTCATGTCCTAAAACTTCAGCACTTTTCGGTTTCACATACCCTAAAAGCATATACAACGTGTTTAAATCTCCTTCTGGCATAGCCACTTGATATTCTTTAGGATATAAATCTTTAATTCTCATTATATCATCAAATCTTCCAGATTTTATTGCATTTATCAATATTATATCTAACTTTGTAGGTTTTGGAGGTATTTTAAGGTAAAATAAATCAAGTCTATGAGTTGGTGAGCCTGTTGCTAAGAATATCGCATTCCTTCCCAATTTTTCTACCGCTTTTCTCACTATCTCTCCAACGGCGTAATGGGATTCTGGTGAATTTTCTGTTATCGATATTGTTACTACCTTTGGTTTATAATCGGGAAACATGTAGAAAAGGGGAATCCATGCACCGTGATCAAGCCCCCATTTGTTATCTTCTTTTACAATTCCATTAGAGTTCTTAACTATTTCTTTAACTAATTCAACATCGTTATAAGCTTCATAACAATATTTATAGGTTTCCTCTGGAAAACCGTAATAATCTTGGATGCATTCTAATTTATCCCCACTTTCTACATAATAAGTTCCAGTCCACGATACAAAATGAGGACTAGAGACGATTATGGTCTCTGGCCTATATTTTTCCTTAATTTCCCTCCCTATGTCTTTCAAAAGATCCTTCCATTTATTCTCCTTCTCAATAAGTATCGTAGGCGATCCATGAGATATGAATAGACCAATCGTCATTAAGCTTCCTTCTATAAGCAAAAAATAAAAAACTAAGTTAACTTACGGTAACTTTCCATATCCTTCAAATAAAAGGTTTAACTTTGTATGATCATACAACTAGGTCTTAGGATTAGGCATTTGATCCATTATTTCTTTAACTAATTTAATGAATTCATTTTTCCTATCTCTAAATACCTCAGTATAAGTTTGAGCCCATCTAATTGTTGGATCTCCTCTACTAAATCTATCGTACTGTTCATATCTCATTCCCACCTCAGATCCTATAACATCCCACAACAGATTAAACAATTTTACTCTCTCTAACGCATCTAATCCTTTCATCGCCATGTACTTATCCAGAAGCCGTCTCTCATCGGGATTTTCAAAATCTTTGATACCAGCTGGTATTGGTATCGAAGCCCCACCTGAAATAGATCTCAGTATCTCATTAGCCCTAGGTACTGCTTTCATATTGAAATGGCTAGCCGCTATCGAAATGTAAGGATCTGGCCTAGTAATGTTGGGTAATTCTTGAGCCCTTTCGACAGAAGCGTAAAGTGCAGCTTCATTTAATGCAACATATATTAGTATTTCTCCAATTTTCTCTTGTACGTTAATGAAGTTACTTGTACCCGCTGCTTCAGCAATTACCATCGCTAAACCTGCAAGGAACTTAAGCCTGCTATAATGTTGAATAACAAAATGCCAATTAAACCAGCCCCTGAGGTTCACTGTATGCCACATTAAATCTTCGATTAGATCTGGTTTTTTGAAAAATATTATCCTATCCCAAGGAATTAAAACGTTATCTAAAATTAAAATCGCATCACTCTCATCAAATCTTGACGATATGGGGTACTCAAATTCCCCTCCTTCTCTAGGCTGAAATCCTCTTCTCGCTAAGAACTTCACACCCTTAGCATTAGTTGGAATTGAAAAGTACAACGCATATCTAGGATCCGTATCCCTTCTCACATTTGGCAAATACCATAGCATTTCCGCGTAAGGAGCAGCCGTACTTATCATAGCGGCTCCTCTCACTATTACACCTTCGGGTTTTTCCTCAACTATACCTATTTGAATATACGGGTCTTCCCATTGAGAAGGTGGCCTAGATCTATCATACATAGGGGCTACAATAGCATGTGTGTAGAATAGGTCTCGCTTAGTGGCTTCCTTATATATCTCTATGGCATTTTCCATGAACTTTGAGCCGAAGTGTTTCCCAAAATAGTCTTCAGCATGAGCGTAAAACACCATGGTCCATACATTTAGATAATCTGGACTCCTACCGAAAAACCCCTTATAAAAGTCATATATCTTTATTAGCCCATCCCTTAATCTCGCTAAATCCTTCTTATTCTTAGGTCTTAGGAAACTTATGCTAGTCTCCTCTCCCACATCTGGATTGTATACTCTTAAATACTCTTTATACTGCTCTTCCCAATGTAAATCATAGTATTTAGCCACTGTGGAAACTGGTATTTTAAATGCAGGATGTTCAGTAACGTCTTTTACTATCTCTCCCTCATAATATACTAACGGTTGATTTTGTTTTATACTTTTTATATAATCAGTTCCTTTTCTTATCAATCAGACCACCCCTTTAATTGACCCGTGGAAATATCCTCCACGGGAACCCATTCAGTTAGCCATGATTGAGGAATAGGTCTAGCCCAGAAATCACTTCTATATCTAAATTGGTCATGAGTCCAAACTATCGGTTTCCATTTATCTGGATCTAATACCACATAATCGTTGGTGAAGAACTCTATCCTATTCTTATCGAAGTCCCTTAAGTAGATATAATATCCTTCAGTAGCACCATGTCTACCTGGACCTCTTTCTATGTTATCCCACAACCTAGCTGAAGCTAATATATCAGCAGCCCTTATCACGTCTCTAAGATCATGAACATAGTATGTCTCATGATGAAATCCTGGGAATCTCTTATCTGCTTTAGCTATTGCTACTTCATGTGAATCTCCTCTTCTAGTTAACCATACAACAGTTCTATTCCCATCCTTATCTAGGTACATTTCCGTCTCGTAGTAACCCATATATTTCTTTAAGAATTCCACTTCTGCCTCTAAATTATTAACAACGTAATTTACATGAGCTAATCTGACTGGACTTACCCCTCTATGTTTATAAAATGCTAATCTCAAATCTCCAACATACTCCATATCATAGTATAAAAATACCGGAATACCTCCCGGAGTCTCAAACAACAAACCATCTTCTACACCTTTTTCCTTAAACCTAATCACCTTAAGACCTAAATTGCTTAGCTCTTCTCTTGCCTTATCTATTTCCTCTCCTTTTGATACTCTATATCCTATATAAGATAAACCTGCTGAACTCGATTTTTTAAGAATTAAGCTATGATGCTGACCTTCTTCTATTCCCCTTAAGTAAATGTAATCTCCAGATCTCTCGGTTTCTACTAAACCTAATAGTTCAGAGTAAAAATATCTAGCTTTGTCTAGATCTGTTACTCTTATGCAGACGTGAGAAACGCGTAAAATGCTAATCATTATACCAATATATGCCTAAAAAAGTAAATTAGTTTATCATCAAACTTATTAAAGACTATCTGCGTAACTTCCAATAATTTCTATTATAATATACTAAAGGCTCAAAATTATCCCTCAGAAATTTACCATTAACCACTTCACCAACTATTAGAGTATGATCGCCTATATCGTAAGTTACGTATTTCTTAGCCTCCATGTACGCATAACTATCTGCTAATATTGGTAAACCTTCAAATCCCTCAAAGAACTTCACTCCATTAAACCTTTCTTTAACTGGCTTGAATGCAAAAGCATCAAGTATTTTCTCGTTATCAATAAAATTCACAACAAATCCATTACTCTCCTTAAAAGGTATATCATTTCCTTTAGTTCTATCAGCTGCGAACAATATCAGTGGGGGATTTAAGGATAAGGAGTTAAATGTATTTACTGTCATTCCCACTAAATTATCGCTCCATTTAGTTGTTATTACAACAACGCCTAACGGAAATAACCTCATTATGCTCCTTATCGTTTCGCTCATGAGAGTATATACTCAAAAAAATTATTTAAGTTTATCATTAAACTGAGTTTATATTCAAGGAGATATTTCATCTAATCTTTTATTTGCAGTTTTGTGCCCTGCTATCACTGCAATTATAGTTGAGATAACCTGGAATAAGGAAATTATTAAGAATACCTCTACTGCTAAGAATGTAGTTACACCAGATGAAATTAACGAACTTATAAAAGAGGCTACTGCGATTATTCCTATACCACCACCTATATGACCCACTCCATCACATAATGCAAATCCAGTACTTCTAGCTCTCGTAGGAAAACTTTCTGCAGTCCATGTGTATGATGTAGGAACCCAGAGATTGAATCCATAGAATAGTATTATAGAACCTAAAAAGGATAATGCGATATTAGTACCAGCTAAAGCTATTAATAACCCTCCTAAAATTGTGAAGATTACGGATATAATTGTCCAAGTTTTTCTCTCTAGCCTATCTCCAGTGAAAAATGTAGTTATTGGAACCAATATAAACCCTATAACTCCTATTGCCGCTATCATTCCAGCCTCTGATGGAGGAAATCCTAACGACGCCAACACTGAAGTTAAACCAGCAGCTAACGTATAAACAGTCATGTATCCAAATAGCCACATTATCACTAGTATTATGAACCTTTTTACGTAATTTGAATTCCCAAATATCGTCTTCATAGCAGTTAGATAGGAATGTTTCTGAACAATGTAAGGTGATATTAAGCTAGGTAATGGGGGAAGTTGCCCCAACTTTTTGACTGCCTTAGTTTCCATCATATTTACTATCATTTCTGCCTCTGTAATTTTGCCCCTCGAGATTAGCCATCTAGGGGATTCAGGCAAACTAAACCTAAGTAATAATCCTATTAGTGCCAATAACGCACCGATTCCGTACATTACCCTCCAACCATTTAATGCAAAGAATCCACTCCCCCCTAATGCAAATGGTAAACCTAGAGGAAATGGTGAAGAAGGTGTAGTTAAAAATAATCCTAACCATATGCCTAAGGTTGCTCCTAAAGTTGAGAATAAGAATACGAGACTAGTATATTTTGCTCTTCCATTCATTGGCGCGACTTCATTAATATAAGTGTTAACTATTGCTAAATCTGCACCGACTCCAATACCCGTTATTGTCCTAGCAATAAGGAAATTTACATAATCGTTAGCCAATGCGTTATATAGGCTCCCCAGACCGGTTATAATCATTGTTACCATTAGCATTCGTCTTCTTCCTATTATATCAGATACTGGAGATAATATCAGCGAACCTATTATATATCCGACGAGATTTAAGAGCACTATTGGACCAAGTAGTACTGGAATTTGAGGTGAAGAAGGACTAGTTACATGGAATAGTGTTAAAGCAGTTTGTATAAATGAGACGTTGATATCGAAAATATCATAAAATGTGAATAAGAAACCTATACCAAGTATACCTATAAAGATATATGATAGGCCCCATATTGGAATTCTATCCATTCTAGCAATTATTTCTCCCGCTTTAACTGTAGCTTTTTCTGCCATTTTATCTCCAGCTATCCCTTTACTAAATAAACCTTTAAATAATCAATATTAAACTAGTTTAATAAACATACAGTCAATATAATGTACTAGTTCTTAAATATTGATAATACTTATAATTTTTTAAATTACAGAGTTTAAATAGTACATGATTAACATGCTTAAACGCGTGGATATTGTCGTAAATCATGAAGACTGTTGGACCTCACATATGCCATTTACTGCTTACACTATCAACTTAGAAGTATATCCTCATAAGAACTATTTGAGGAGTAGAATACTTGTCGATAGTATGGATAAGGCTGTGCCAAATTTGATGAGATCCCATAAAAGTGTAGTTAAAGTTATAAAAATCGATAGATTTAAAGGAGGTACGTACGTAGACTTCTTAAATACGTACAAAGGATCAGTAGCTGGAGTTTTATATGACAAAGAAGTATTAATTTTAGGTAATGTTATTAAAGATAAAGAGGAAAAATGGTCCTTCGTAACATCTAGTAAAAATATCAGGGAAATTCTTAAAGAATTAGGAAGCTTAGGAAAGATAGTTCATGCAGAGATAGCTAATTTTAATCCGATATTTTATCCTAATTTAACTGAGTGGGAAAAAAGAGTACTTACGCTTGCGCAAACATATGGCTACCTAGATTATCCCAGAAGAGCTTCAGCTGACGAACTAGCTGAGCTATTAGGAATAAGTAAAGTAACTTTCCTTTACCATTTAAGAAATGCTCAAAGAAAAATAATAGATTTTTATATTCAAAATAGTCTAAGTTAATCCCTTTAACGACTCCTTGAGTTCATCCAGGATCTTTATGTCATCCAGAGTTGATATATCACCTGGATTTTCATTAGCTAAAATTGCTTTCAAAAGTCTCCTCATAATCTTACCACTCTTAGTCTTAGGTAATCTTTTGACAAATACAATCTTATCCACAATGTAACCAGCATTTCTACAATAACTCTTAATATCATTCCTTAATGTATCATTAGCTTCAATGCCTTGTCTAGGAACTATGAATGCCACTATACTGCCTCCTTGACCTACTACTGCTGCCTCAGCTACATTAGGATGAGTTACGATAACACTTTCAACTTCAAGGGTGCCTATCCTCTCTCCCTCCGCTCTTATCACATCGTCCGCTCTACCTAATACAAATAAATATCCATCTTCATCAACATAGCCATAATCACCAGTGTAGAAATAACCCGGAAATCTAGACCAATACTGTTTCTTTATTCTCTCATAGTTGGGATCATTCCACATCTTTGCTAAAGCTGGACTAAGCGGTTTTAGTACTATATATCCTTTCTGTTTAGGAGGTAGTTGTTTGCCTTCATCATCAACTACTAGAAAATAAGAGCCTGGAAATTGAATACCCGCGGATCCGGCCTTATACGGTATTTCACCAATTCCGTAGGGTGTTGCAGCTATAGGCAATAGGTGTTCTGTCATCCAATACGCATCAGCTATTTTAACGTGGGGGAGATTTTGATTTAGCCAAAGCCACGCACCCACATTTAATGGTTCGCCAGTATTTAAAATGACTCTTAAGGTTGATGTATCTCCTGCCTTCACTGACTCTTCACCTAAACTCTTTAACGTATAGAGTGTTGTAGTTGAGCTCCAAACTAGATTTACACTATATCTTTCAATTATTCTAGAGAATAGATCCCTTTTATATCCTATATATCCCTCAAATAATACTCCAGTTATTCCCATTACCGGTATTGTGTATAAATTAGCCATTGGCCATACTGGCCAACCTAATTCTGAAATAGTCCACCATACGTCATTTTCCTTTGGATCAAATATTGCCTTAAAAGCCCAATTAAGCGCTACCACATATCCTCCATTAGTGTGATATAGCCCTTTTGGTCTTCCAGTTGTCCCTGATGTATAATAAATTGTAGCTGGATCATTTGCCTCTACTTCTACGGGTTTAACGTAAATTTTCCCTCTAGGTTTTAGATCGTCATAAACCACATCCCTCTGACCATTAACATTAAAATCAGAATATCCTCTTGGCACTACTAAAATTTTCTGTATCGGAGTGTTACGTGACTCTAATACTTTATCGATAAAGTCCTTAACCCTTATTTCATTCCCATTTCTAAATGTCTTAGAGGCAACAACTAGCACTTTTGAACCGCAATCGTTGAACCTATACGCTAACGTCTCTTCACTTAAGCCTATGTAATGTATAGCTAAAACTGCACCAAGTCTATGAACCGCTAATGAGAAATAGACTGCTTCCGGAGTACTCGGCATTAAAAGTGAAACTACATCACCTTTTTTCACACCTAATTCACTTAGAACATAAGCAGCCTTATTTACTTCTTGATAAAGATCTTGATATGATATTGATCTAAAATCTAACCTCTCGTTAATCCAATAGAATGCAATCTTATCTTTCTTTTGGGCTAAGTGCCTATCAATAGCGTTATATGAGATGTTAGTAGTTCCTCCAGAGAACCATCTCTCTTGAGGAGGCTCTCCTTCGATTACCTTCTCTGGCTGCTTAAACCATGTTATGAATTTAGCCTTATCTAACCAGAAAGCTTCCGGATTCTCGATAGCGAACTTAGCCATTGACCTAATTTCATCTAATGAGTATATTTTCCAACTCATGCTTTCATTTATTTTTTGTGATAAGTCGCATATATACTTTACTTTTAGTTCATAAGAGATTTTAAAATGTAGTACTTCATAAGGATAATTATGAGTGAAAAAGAACTTTTTATTCAATCTCTAAGAGAATTCTTAAGTAGGGATGTGGAAAAAGTCGTTAATAAGATTGATAAAGACGATTACTACCCAAGAGATTTAGTTAGAAAGTTAGGAGAATTGGGCTTTCTAATTCCCCTAAATAGCGGATTATCTCATTATGACATGTTAATAATTTTAGAGGAAATAGCCAAGGTTAGTGGCTCTTTAGCTCTAATAGTTGATGCTCAAGGAGAATTAGCCGGCGAGATGCTTAGATTATATGGTGATGTAAGTCAAAGAAGAAACTTTCTAGAACCAATGAGTAAAGGTGAAATGATAGGTAGTTTCGCACTTACTGAACCAACAGGTGGAAGTGATATAGGTTCGATGAAGACGTTTGCTGAAAGAAGGGATGGTTTATGGGTAGTTAAAGGTCACAAAATGTGGATAACACAAGGTCTCTATGCAGATGTGTTTATCACAGTCGCAAAGACCGGCTCGTCAAGAAAAGATCTATCAGTATTCATAATACCTAAAGGTGAATGTGTGGAAACTAGAAAAATTGAGGTTATGGGTAATAGAGGAACTGGAACTGCAGAAGTCATCTTTCATGAATGCAAGGTACAAAATGAGCATGTAATAGGTGAGGTAAATAATGGATGGGAGATGGTAAATTCAGTATTAGAAGTTGGTAGGTTAGCCATTACTGGGATTGGAATAGGCCTCGCGGAAGTTGCATTAGAGGAGGCATATAAGTGGGCTAAATCTAGGCAAGCGTTTGGTAATTATATATATGATTTTCAGGGGATAAAATGGTACTTTGCAGATTCCATAGCTAAGCTTAATGCAGTAAAGGCATTAGCTAAGGAGGTCAGTAAGATGTTCGATGAAAAAGCAAAAGATAAAGGTACTTATGTAGCCATGTTAAAACTATTGTCTGCCATAGTCGCAAATGAAATCGTAGACGTTTCTTTACAAATATTTGGTGGAATGGGTTACGCTAAAGGCAGTAATATTGAAAGGATCTATCGTGACGTAAGGTTACTCAGAATAGGAGAAGGAACGGATGAAGTTCAGAGGCATATAATAGCCAAATATATTGAGCAGTATGGAATACCTTTTCTAGCCTAATTCATTATTTTATGTGAGTATAAAATAGCTTTATTTTCCATAAATATATTATGAGAAAAAGCTCGAAAGCTTTAATAAGTTGCGTAAAATAAGGTACTTTGGGGACTTTTTTGAATAGAATGGCCATAATAGGTATAGGATGGTTTGGTTTTAGACCTACAACGCCAGAAGTCTCATTTAGAGAAATGGTTTTTGAGGCTGCTACTAGAGCATATATGGATGCGGGCAATATAGATCCTAGAAAGGATGTTGACTCTTTCATATCTTGCCAAGAAGATTTTTGGGAAGGAATATCAATAAGTGATGAATTCGCCCCCGATCAAATAGGTGGTGCAATGAGACCAACTATGACAGTTACTGGAGATTCTCTCCAAGGACTAGCTCATGCTTTCATGCATATAAATTCTGGAGTTGCTGATGTAGTTTCTATTGAAGCACATTCTAAGATAAGTGATATTCTAACCTTTAGTGATTTAGTAAAATTTGCAATGGATCCTATATATATTAGATCAATAGACCCCCCTAACTTTCACTTCATTGCAGGCTTAGATGCAGTGAAATTCATGCAAAGGAAAAACATTACGAGAGAAGATCTAGCCTTAGTTGTGGAGAAAAATAAGAAAGCAGGACTCCTATCTCCGAGGGCTTCTTATGCTAGTAATATATCCGCTGAAGAAGTTTTAAGAAAAGATTATGTAGTATATCCCCTAAGTGAACTAGACATAGCACCGTTTGTAGATGGTGCTGTAGTTCTCGTAGTAGCTGAGGAGGAAGTTGCTAAAAGGATTAAGAAGGATGATTACATAATAGTGAAAGGGTTAGGTTTTGCAACAGATTCTTCAAACATAGAGACTTCAGAATTAGGAAAAGCTAATTACATAAAAATAGCCTCTGAGATGGCGTATAAAATGGCTGGAATTGAATCACCTAGAAGATATTTCGATGCGGTCTTCGTAGATGATAGATACAGCTATAAGGAACTAGAACATCTAGAAGGATTAAGAATATCCGAGGAACCATCAAAGGATTTAAGAGAGGGTAACTTTTCAGCTGAGGGAGAAATTCCAGTAAATCCGTTAGGTGGGCATTTATCCAAAGGTGTTCCTTTAGAAGCTTCTGGATTTTCATTAATGTTAGATGCAATAGATTATATAAAACAAGGAAAAGGTGAACGCGCCTTAGTCGCCTCATGGCGAGGTATCCCAACCTTCACTGGATCAGTTGTGGTGGTGGAAAAGCCATGAAAGTAAATATTCACTTAAATAAAAGGGTTGCAATAGTAGGTGCTGGTTTAACGTTATTCAGAAGAAGACTTTTAGAGACGTCTCAAGAAATCGCATGGGAAGCTGCAAGTAAAGCATTAGAAGAAGCAGGGTTAGAGTTAAAGGATATTGATTGCGTAGTAATAGGAAGTGCACCAGATGCATTTGATGGTGTCAATCTAAAAGGTGAGTATCTATCCCATGGTGCTGGAGGCATTAGAAAACCAGTTAGTAGAGTATATGTGGGTGGAGCTACTGGGGTTATGACAGCGATTGCGGGTTGGTACCATGTTGCTAGTGGACTTTGTCAAAAAGTTCTTGCAGTGGCTGAGGAAAAAATGAGCCCAGCAAGGCCACATCCTCAAGCGGTATTTAGATACATTTGGGATCCAATTTTAGAAAAACCTCTCAATCCTAATCTTATATGGATATTCGCAATGGAAATGCACAGATATATGGCCACTTATGGTATAAAGAAAGAGGAAATTGCGCTAGTTTCAGTTAAGAACAAAAGAAATGCAATAAATAATCCGTATGCACAATTGGGTGCAAACATAACTGTAGAAGATGTATTGAAGAGTGAAGTTCTAGTATGGCCGGTTCAACTCTTAGATGTTAGTCCAGTTAGTGATGGCGGGGCTGCAATAGTATTAGCTTCCGAAGATGTAGCTAGAAGGTATACTGATACTCCAGTATGGGTCGATGGTGTGGGATGGACATTAGATAATACAGAATGGCCAGCTAGAGATTTAGCATATGCTAGATATGTGGAATTCGCTGCAAGAATGGCATATAAGATGGCTGGAATTGAAAGGCCTAATAAGGAAATAGATGTTGTAGAACCTTATGACCCATTTGACTATAAGGAGTTACATCATTTGGAGGCGTTACAGTTGGCTAAAAGAGGTGAGGCTCCAAAATTGTTAAAGGAGGGAGTATTTGATGTTGATGGAGATTTGCCAAGCAGTCCGAGTGGTGGACTTTTAGGTGTAGGTAATCCAATAGCTGCTGCTGGACTAATGAAGGTAATAAGTATATATTGGCAATTAAAGGGAACCGCGGGAAAGATGCAAGTAAAAAGACCAGTTCATACTGGTTTAGCTCAAGCATGGGGAGATTTAATGCAGGCCGGTACAGTTATAGTTTTACGTAACTAAATAATGAGGTGAAGAGGAATGGTTACTCCATTAAAGGAAGAGGAATTGGGTAAACACTTCCTTATTTCTTACAAGCCAAATGCAAAATATGCTTATACTGCAGGTCAAGCTCAAAGTAAGTATCTGTTAGGATTTAAGGAAGGTAAAATATACGGGAGGAAATGTAGCAGATGCGGGAAAATATACGTTCCTCCTAAAATGTATTGTGAAGAATGCTTTAGACCCACAGATGAATGGGTAGAAGTAAAGGATGAGGGAATCGTAATGACTGCAGTTGCTAGTTTTATAAGTTGGACTAGGGCTAAGTTAGAAGAACCTGAAATAGTGGGTGTTATAAGATTATTACCGTCTAATGAAAGACATTTTGTATATCCCGGCATATTTCATAGAATATGCGTCAGTTACGAGGAAGTGAAAAGTATGGAAATCATAGGAAAGAAAGTAAAGGCAGTTTGGAAACCTAAGGAAGAGAGAAAGGCAAGCATTGAAGATATACAATGCTTTAAGGTGATTTAAATGGCATGGGAGAAAAGTGGAAAGGAAGGAAGCCTATTAAAATGGTTCGATGTAATGGAAGCGGAGAAATACGAATATACAGTGGGCCCTGCGGGTGAACAATTCTTTAATGGACTGAAACAAGGCAAGATCATAGGAAGCAAATGTGATAAGTGCGGTAGAATCTATGTACCCGCTAGATTATATTGTGAGCATTGCTTTATTAAAATAGAAACTTACGTGGAGGTAAATAAAGATGAAGCGTATATTGATTCATTTACCATAATCTATAAAGATGATAACGGAAATAGGTTAACTCAGCCAATAAGCATAGCTTTAGTTAGATTTCCAAATACGGAAGGAGGGATCTTATGCTATGTCGATGGTAACGTTAGAGCTGGGGTAAAAGTGAAATTCATTAGCTTCCAATGGCCTTTACGAGTTAAAGTTGATTAGTTTTTCGAATTTGTTCTCTCCTTTATAAATATATTCTGTATCTAGTTCAAATTCTGTATTACAAGGAGTAATCGCATATAAATTATTTCCCGAGATGAATAAGCAGAGATCATCAATTTTACGTAAGAATCTTATAGTAATATTAGAGGTTTTTCTTAAATCTAAAATCTCCTTCGAATCAGCAAAGCTAATCATAGCGTTTATAATTTTTCCGTTCTTATCCTTAATTTTGCTAATACTGAAAACTTCTCCTAATATCATTTTCCTCTTTATCTTCTCCTCTTCGTTTAGTACAAGTTCTAGTGCTTTTTGCAGTCTAAGACTATCTGAAGAACTTTTCTCACTGTTACTTAACCCACTAATTTTTAATTCATATACTTTATCTCCTAAAATTAAATTGAAATTATCATTTTTTATAATTAGGATTGCTTCACTGTTATCACCTTTGATTGATGCAAGGTAATTTATCAACGCTTTTTTCATTTCACTGATAGTGTGGAGAACACTTCCTAGCTCTGTTTCTTCAATTTCCTTTTTGTTAAATTTTAACAAGTAATTCTCAAATTCCTCTAAATCTTTCCATATTAATTCCAGATCAGATTTCTTTGCTATATCACTTAGCTTTTTTACTAAAAGACGATACAATTCTGGAGTGGTATCAATTGATTCAAACGTTAAATATACATTATTTAGACTTTCATCTATTTTCTTAATTTTATCATTACCAAATCTCTTTCGCATAATTCCCCTGGTGAGATCTAGTGCAATATTACTAGACGCTTGCAGAAGCCTCTCAGCATCTTTTTCATCAATACTAATGTTTAGTAGATCACCTAATAAAAGTAATTTAAGAAAGCTACTTAATGAATCTTCTAATATTTCATGAACTTGATTCATACTAGGTATTATACATTAGTAGGTTAAAAAGATTTAACTGCTTATGTAGCAAAATAAACTTTACTTCTAAAGTTCGATAGAGTTTTAAAAATCTTAAACTTTAGAAAGGAAGGCTTATTAATATTTAAACTACAATTATAGATGTGATTGAACTTTCTTCAAGTAAAAGACTAATTTTGGGAAATGAAGCAATAGCTTTAGGAGCTCTAAGCGCTGGAGTTGCAGTGGCTACAGGCTATCCCGGAACACCGTCCACGGAAATAATTGAGACTTTAATTAAATACGGTAAAATTTACTCAGAATGGAGTGTAAACGAAAAAGTAGCCTTCGAAACAGCTTACGGAGCGGCAATTAACGGAGCGTTTGCATTGACCGCAATGAAGCATGTAGGATTAAATGTAGCTGCTGATCCATTAATGAGCTCATCGTATACTGGAGTTGAGGGAGCATTTGTAATAGTATCCGCTGACGATCCTTCAATGTGGTCCTCACAAAATGAGCAAGATAATAGATATTATGGTCTTCATGCGTTAATACCAGTTATAGAACCTTATGACCCTCAATCAGCACACTTACTAACAATAGAGGCTTTTAAATTAAGTAATGAAGTAAAACACCCTGTAATTTTAAGGTCAACAACTAGAATAGGTCACGTTAGGGGACCGGTTGAACTTAAGCCTCCATCTAAACCAATTTTTGGGAAGTTAACAAAGAATCCTAAGCAATATGTACTAGTCCCTGAAAATGCAAGGAGAAATAGAGTGGAACAACTAAGAAGATGGGAGAAAATAGGAGAGGAAGTTGAAAAATTAAACGAACTAATAGATAATGATTCTGACAATCTCATAATTGCATCCGGAATTTCTTATGGATACGTAATTGATGCCATAAATGAATTAAACGTTAAGGCAAACATACTAAGAGTGTCAACGCCAGTACCAATTCCTAAGAAACTTATATTGAGGGCTATTAGTAACTCCAGCAGAGTACTAATAGTTGAGGAAGGCGAGCCAATAGTTGAGTACCAGATTAAAGATCTTTTATACGATGAGGGAATAAGGGTTGAATTGCACGGTAAAGATTTGATAAATAGAGTCGGAGAGATGACATTAGATAAGATTTATTACGCCTTCTCAAAGTTCTTCGGGCTTGACATTATAACAGATTATTTAGAAGTTCCCCAGGATTTACCACCAAGACCACCAGCACTATGTCCGGGATGTCCTCATAGAAGTTCCTTCATTGACTTAAAGAAAGCTATTGTAATGGCATCATTAAAGCCCAATGAAACCTTCATATCTGGTGATATAGGGTGTTATACTTTAGGATTATTACCACCATTCGAAGCTCAAGACTCTTCTACTGATATGGGTTCAAGCATTGGAATTGCAAATGGTGTCTACAGAGCTACTGGAAGTATACCTATTGCAGTTATTGGAGATTCCACATTTTTCCATAGTGGCCTTTCTGCATTAGCTAACGCAGTTTATAATAAAACTCCAATGCTTGTCTTAGTCCTAGATAACAGATCAACCGCTATGACTGGGCAACAACCAAGTCCATCTAAGGAACTGGATATAGGAGAGGTAGCTAAAGGATTAGGGGTAAATTATATAAAGTACATCGATCCCTTTGATACTAATTCCTCAATAAAAGAACTATCAGAAGCATTAAAGTGGGTCAAAAATAACAGACAACCTGCAGTTGTAATAGCTAAAAGAGTTTGTGCCTTATTAGTTCTAGATAATGTTGAAGAGAGTAACCTTCCAAAAGCAGTAGTTAAATTAGAAAAGTGTACGGGTTGTAGTATATGTTATGATTACTTTACTTGTCCTGCAATAATTCCTAGGAATGATAAAAAGGCGGAAATAGATGTTTACAATTGTATTGGATGTGGTGCATGTATACCAATTTGCCCATTTAAGGCAATATCTTTAGAAGGATATAAGCCAGAAAAATGGGACGAATTATGGCTACAGTAAATATCTTAATAGCTGGTATCGGTGGCCAGGGGATAATTACTGCTGGGAAAATTATAGCGGAGGCTGGAAATTACTCTAATACTAAGGTTTTAGTAGCTGAAACACACGGATTAGCTCAAAGAGGTGGTGGAGTTAATATACATGTTAGGATAGGTGATGTTAACTCATCTCTAATACCTCTAGGTAGGGCAGATTATCTAGTAGGTTTAGAAGCTACTGAAGTATTAAGAAATCTAAGTTACGCATCCAGAAAACATACTACTATTGTTATAAACAAATATGTAGCAAGACCAGTTTTACCAAAAGTCAAAATATTGAGTTTAAATGAGATTTTAGACAAACTTAAAGGAAATAGAGTGTTTTTAATTGATGCAAATGAAATCGCAATAAGAGCAGGTAATCCTAAGGCAGCTAATGTCGCAATATTAGGATATCTATATTCACTAGGAGCTTTTAATGGGTTAATCTCAGAGGAGTCCTTTATTAAAGCCTTAAAATACGAGAGCAATGTAAAAGCGTTTAAAATGGCTCAAACTATAAAATTAAGAGAGGAGTAGAGATTTAATGGTATTTGAACCAGACAAAGAATGGATCGAGAATAGTAACGTTTACAAGTTCATGGTCAAAAAGGGTTTCAGAAGATTGGAGGATTTCATAAAATATACTTACGAAGATCCGACTTTTTGGGAGGATTTTGTAAAGTTAATTAATATCAAATTTCAAGAACCATATGAAAAGGTTTTAGATTTATCTAAGGGAAAGCAATGGCCTCAATGGTTCGTGAATGGAAAATTAAATATTGGAGACCAAATAGGTGATAGCTCTGAAGTTTTTATAAAATGGATGGATGAAAATCTAAATTCCAGAAAAGTAACCTACTCTCAAATACTCGATGAAAGTAAGTCAATTGCGAGTTGGCTCAAGAGAATTGGATTAAAAAAGGGTGATAGAGTAGCAATTTACTTGCCAATGATTCCGGAAATAGTATCAATAATGTTAGGAGCCATAAGGGCTGGTATGATAATTGTACCATTATTTTCTGGCTTCGGTCCTGAACCGATAAGAGTGCGAATAGAGGATAGTGACGCTAAGGTAATTTTCACAGTAGATAAAAGTATTAGAAGAGGAAAAGAAGTGGATATGTTAAAGAATTTAGATGGATTAAATACAATTAAAGTAGTTTTAAATAGAAGCGGAATAAAAGGTGATTTTTACGACTATAAAGATATAATAAAAACTGGTGGAGACTACGTCGAGAAGACTAGCACAGAAGACCCAATGATGATAATTTACACTTCTGGAACTACTGGAAAGCCCAAGGGATGTGTTCATACTCATGACGGATTTCCAATAAAAGCCTCAGCCGATATTTACTTTCAATTCGACCTAAAACAAGGAGAGACATTAATGTGGGTTACAGATATGGGATGGATGATGGGTCCGTGGATGGTATTTGGCTCTCTATTACTGAACGCAAAGATGGGAATGATAGAGGGCTATACGGATAGCAAAGTGTTGGAAAAGTTCATAGAGGACATGAAAGTTGATATATTAGGATTATCAGCCAGTTTGGTGAGGATGTTAAGAAGTCAATCCAAAATCAAATTGGATGTTAGATTAACCGGAAACACTGGGGAACCAATAGATCCAGAAAGTTGGTATTGGTTATTTGAGATTTCCGGAAGAAAGCCTATTATAAATTACTCTGGAGGTACTGAGATTTCTGGAGGTATTTTAGGTAATTATGTTATAAAGAAAATAAAGCCATCATCGTTTAATGGACCATCACCCGGAATTAACGCGTCAGTATTTAATGATGAGGGTAAGGAAGCTCCGCCTAATACTGAAGGAGAGTTAGTAGTGTTAAGTGTTTGGCCCGGAATGACTCGAGGATTTTGGAAAAACCCAGAAAGATACATTGAAACTTACTGGTCAGTTTGGAGAGGTGTGTGGGTTCATGGTGATTTAGCTTATAGAGATGAAGAGGGATATTTCTACATAGTTGGTAGAAGTGATGATACCATAAAGGTTGCGGGAAAGAGAATAGGTCCGGCGGAAATTGAGAGCATATTAAATTCATTTCCCAATGTAGTGGAGTCAGCATGTATAGGCGTTCCAGATCCCCTAAAGGGAGAGAAAATTGTTTGTTTCGTAGTATCTAAGATTAGTGGAATTGAAAAAGAATTGATAAGGTACACTGAAGAGAAGTTAGGCAAAGCTTTAGCACCATCAGAAATAAAAATTGTCAAGGAATTGCCTAAGACAAGAAACGCTAAGATCATGAGAAGATTAATAAGGGCTATCTATTTAAATAAGCCTCTAGGAGATACATCGTCATTAGAAAATCCACAAGCTTTAGAGGAGATAAAAAAGGTAATTCAGAACTAACGCTGGGAAGAACTCAATTCCTCTTCCTTTATTTTCTTTAAAGTATTAAGGGCTTCATTAACGTGATTAGCTGGATTAAATTGTGATTTGTAAATGTGCCTAATAATTCCCTTCTTATCTATCACAAATGTCACTCTATCTGGGAGTATAAATCCCTTAGCTCCATATAACTCTCTTATCTTCTTATCGGGATCGCTAACTAATATGAATGGAAGTTGATATTTTTCCTTAAATTTTCTATGTGAGTTTATATCATCAGAACTAACACCTATAACTACCACATCATAATCTTTAAGAAGATTCCAATTATCTCTAAACGCGCAAGCCTCTCTGGTACATCCAGGCGTATCATCTTTAGGATAAAAGTAAAGAACTATATTATGCTTCCCTATGAAATCTGCTAAGTTGATTCTTTCTCCATTATCTGCAACTGCTTCAAATAAAGGTGCCTTATCTCCTATTTTTACCATAATTAGATATATCTTTTTGTGGTTAAAAAGTTATATTTATAAATTTTTCAAATTAACCGGTAATCACAAATATAGCGTTTCTTATTGTAGATGCAACGCGTTGGTATCGATAACAGATTATAGGAAGAAGAGTTTTAGTCATAATGATTACTGTTACAATTACTGCGAAATCGACTATATAATCCCTTAGCTTAATCCATTATATATATTTATTAAGTCTAATTTTCAAAGATGATGACATCCTAGATATACAAATTAACGCTAACTAAATCATCTTCCAATTTTCTCGTAAATTAACTTGAATAAAATTGGGAAAAATAAAGACACGGGACTAGCGTAGAAGTTATGTCAACTCTTACAACAGATCCAACGAATAATGTATCTCCCGTAAGTAAAGCCCATGGTTCGTTCCAGCTTTCATCTCTCCTTTTATCGTATACAAGTATAGATATACTATCTGGAGTATGTCCAGGAGTATGAAGTACCTTAATTTTGACATTTCCGGACTTTATTTCCTCTCAGTCTTTAAGTCTTATCACCTAAATCCTCGGCGAGTTTAATTATTTCATTCACTAAATCGTATTTAGGATCTGCTACAAATAACTCTCCAGCTTCAGTACAACCAAAAATATAAGTTTTGCACGCTCCTGAGGTACTTATAAGTTGCCTAAATATCATAATTTATGTTCTGTATCTAAGATTATATTAAGAACTATTCACCCTTAGAAGTTAATAACTCAAAATGTTCTTCAGCTTGAATCACGCATCCTTTACAGGAATCTATAACTGCCTCCTCATCTCCATTATTGAAAGTGACCACAAGCGAGTCATCAAATACTATAAATTTAGAACGTATATTATCCACAAATTTAACCTCACCAGATATATCTAAACCCCTAGTAGTTGTAACGACAATCAATTTACCTTTATGTTGCTTAAGAATTTTAATTAGCCATTCTGGTATAATGTCATAAACTACCCTCATTTTCGTACTTTTTTCTGAAAATTCCTTTATTAATCTAATTATAGTCCTTTTTCCCTTAACATGTAAATTACGATCTACTTCTTCTTTCCTCTTTTCACCCCAGTGCTTTTCTTGGCAAGTATACAACATATGGTGTACTGTTACGGAAGCATGTTGTATTTTCAACGAAAAATACCTTAACTAATCTGAACCGAGATTTACTAATCAAGAGTCTAACGTATATCTATTATATCTTTATAATTTAATGCTAATATCCATAAAGAGAAAGTAAAAGATTCTTTCTAGAACACAACACTCATTCAATTGACATCTAATAACGTGATCATAAACTTTATATGTTTACAAGTAAAGTAAACCATGTGAGTGATGTAATCTCTATTAGGGTTAGTAAAAAACTCAAAAGGGATTTGGAAGAACTTAACATTAATTATTCCGATAAAGTAAGGGAATATTTGGAAGAACTTGTAAGGAAAGAAAAACTAAAGAGAGAATTGGATAATGCAAGGAAAATAAGAGAGGAGATAAAAACAACAGTAACCCCTAGTGCAGATTTAATAAGAGAGGATAGGGATGCTAGTAGTTGACTCCTCATCAATAGCCTCTCTATATTTCCCAGAAAAATACAGTAAATTCGTTGAGAATTATATAACTAGTAGTGAAGGGGATAAGATACTTACATTAGATCTAGCATTTTACGAATTAGCAAACGTAATTAGAAAAAGAATAATACGTGGTGAAATTAAAAGAGATGATGGAAAAAGGATTTTTAAAAGTATGCTAAATTTGATGAGTACTTTTGAGATTCATCACTATAATGATATAATAGGTGACACATTAGATTTAGCATTAGAGAATAACATAACAATTTATGATGCATCATTTCTTCAATTAGCGATCAAATATAACGCTAAACTACTAACAACTGATCTAAAGTTAATTACGAGTACAATAAGTAAGTTCACTAATCACCTAGTTAAATTAAATACGTAACTCTCATAGGGATTTAAAGTCATTACACCTTATTTACAATCTCAATTCGTCCTAATAACTCTCCATAATTCTGTAAATAAGAATAATCACAGTGAACTATACGTAAACATAGAAGAAGAGAAGTAATTGTAGCTTATCTGACGTAACTAAGTCTAGTTGATCTTATTTCATCTTATAATGAATTTTGGTTTACAAAGTTACTAACGTGATAGCTCAATACATTCCATATTATCTTATGATGATTTGAATTAAGGTTAAAGTTTATATGGTTTAGGATAATAAAGATATTATGGAAAGAAGTCTTAAGTTAATAAGTCTGATCATATTATTAACGCTAAGTATACCGAGTTTGTTAATACTAAGTCAAGATCAACAGTTATACTATATTCAAACAACTTCTCCACAATATTCGATAGTGCCTGGATCACAATTCGTCCAACCTCTTAACTCCACCCAAACCCTATATATAGCAGTTCTGCTAAACTTTTCAAATCAATCCTCTCTTCAGTCTTATCTAAACCAGATATATCTCCTTCAAAGTAGTTTTCATCATTGGTTAACTCCTGAACAGTTTAGGGAGTACTATTATCCTCCTAAATCATATATAGATTCATTAATAAGATACCTAGAATCTTACAATCTACAATTTTTAGGCCAATATGGATTAGCCTTGATATTTAAGGGAACAGTAGGGCAAATAGAAAGTGCATTTAACACCTATATCAATATTTACTATTATCCTTTTAAAGACCTATACTGGTTTGGTAAGGTTGGAATTACGAATATCGGCCCATTTTATTATTACACTAATAACGTTACTGCATCACTTCCCTACAACGTAGGTAAGTACGTCTTGGGAATAGTAGGAATAGATAGTTTAGATCCTAAAGTGGTAAACGTTACAAGACAAGCATGGCATTTAAGTATGGTAAAGGCTCAAAGCAATCTTATTTCTAAAGCAGTAATCTCTCCAATAACCATTCAACAATATTTTAACTTTACAGAGGCCTACTCTCACGGTTATAATGGTAATGAAAGTGATATTGCAATCGAAGGAGTACCAGAATGTTACGTTAATACATCAGATATATACGCATTTTGGAAACTATACGGGATACCTAGAACTGGACATCTTAATGTAATTACTTTCGGAAATGTGACTTCGGGAGGTCAATCTGGTGAGAACGAGCTTGACGCAGAATGGTCTGGTGCCTTTGCACCTGCAGCAAATGTAACAATAGTTTTTAGCGATGGTTATGTAGGAGGTCCTGCACTAATAGGTAACTTACTGAACTACTGGTATGAGTATTATTACATGGTAAACTATTTAGATCCTAATGTAATTTCCATTTCAGTTACCGTAGAAGAATCCTTCTTAGCTGCTTACTATCCTGCAATGCTTTACATGATTCATAATATGATGTTACAGGCTGCCGCTGAAGGAATATCAGTTTTAGCTGCGTCTGGTGATTGGGGATTCGAAAGTGATCATCCACCTCCTAACTTCCATATAGGTGTGTACAATACTATCTGGTACCCAGAATCAGATCCTTACGTAACCTCAGTTGGGGGTATATTTCTGAACGCCTCTTCTAATGGGAGTATAGTCTCCATTAGTGGGTGGGATTACAGTACAGGTGGGAATAGTGTAGTTTATCCAGTGCAATCTTATGAGTTAACTTCGTTAATACCATTTACCCCAGTAACTGTTAGAACATATCCAGATATAGCTTTTGTATCAGCAGGCGGTTATAATATTCCAGAATTTGGATTTGGATTACCCCTAATATTTCAAGGCCAACTCTTCTTATGGTATGGGACCAGTGGTGCTGCACCAATGACCGCTGCAATGGTTGCTTTAGGTAGCAGTAGGTTAGGAGCTCTTAACTTCGCGTTATATCATATATCCTATCAGGGTATTGTAGTGTCTCCAATTGGTATATTTATTGGAAAGCAAGCATGGATACCAATAACTAGTGGAAATAATCCGCTACCTGCACACTATGGCTGGAACTACGTGACTGGCCCAGGGACATATGATGCATACAACATGATTTACGATCTGCTACTCTATTCTGGGCTAATTAGTTAACTGTTTTTTTAATTTTTTATATAAATGAATTTAGATAGTTAACTTTTAATGCGCTTACTTATATAAGCAAATATGCCATCAGAAAGAGAGTTATTTTACGAATCATATGATGGAAAAATAAGAGCATTCTTAGCCTCTGCAGAGAGTCCCAAATTAGGAGTAATAGTGGTGCATGAAATATGGGGACTTAATGACAATATTAAGGATATTGCAAGACGATTAGCCAATGAAGGCTACATTGCACTTGCACCACAATTATATACTAGAAATGAAAACGTTCTAACGCCAGAAAACATACAAAATGTAATGACAAAAGTATGGAGTATACCACCAGAAAAGAGAACTGATCCAAACGTATACAAAGAAATAATGGCCTCACTTGATGAGAACGGAAAGAAAGTTATTGATTTACTAGTTATAAACAGACAAAAAATGGAAGAGCAAATGGTTAAAGATCTCATTAAAGCATACGATTATCTCAACTCGCAAGGTATTAGGAAAGTAGTCAGTATGGGCTTCTGTATGGGAGGAGGCTTAGCATTTCAATTAGCTACTGAAGTCCCACTGGATGGCACCATAGTGTTTTATGGAAGGAATCCTCAACCAATAGAATCTATACAAAAGATTAAAGGACCTATTTTAGGTCTTTACGCTGGGGAAGACCCACCTATAAATGCAGGTCTACCAGATTTAATTTCAGCAGTAATAAAATATAAGAAGGATCTAGAGCTTAAGATATATCCTGGCGCTTACCATGCGTTCTTTAACGATAGAGGACGTACCTATAATAAGGAAGCGTCTGAAGATGCGTGGGAAAGAGTTAGAAACTTCTTAAGGAGGATCTTGAAATGAGTGATAATAAAAAACAAGAACAACAACAGAAAGTAGACCCATGTTTCTTAGCATGGGTTTATGTATTAGAAGTGTTAGAAAAGAAGGAGAAAAAGGACTAATTAATTTTTTAATTTGTAATTACAAATTAAAGATAGGATGCCCTTTAAATTTAAGTTGGGGTTCTTCACAGACATTCACGGCTCTGATTATTCTTTCAAGAGGTCGCTAAATATAGCTAAATCAAGAAAAGTAGATTATCTAATCGTAAGTGGAGGATTAATGGCAAAAGACATACTATTAGTAGAGGAAATAGGAGGAAATTATATATTGAATGGAAAAAAAGTAAATTTAAAGAATTTAAATGAGGAAGCATTAAGATCAGGAAAGTATCTAATAGTTGACAAGAAGGAAGTAATTGAAGACATAAGAAGTGATAAACATAAATTAGAGAAGTTAATTATCGAGAAGGCCACTGAACAAATGTCAAGATGGATTAAAATGTCCGAAGAAATTTATCGCCTTGATAAAATATTTTGGTGCCCTGCACATGGAGATCATCCACAATTAGACTCAATTCTCAAAGAGTTAGGAGGTAAGGTAATCAATGAAAGTGTGATAAATTTGGAGGATATTCAAATAGTATCAGTAGGATTTGCCTCTCCTATAACGGGTAATTCTCCTAGAGAAATCCCAGACTCAGAACTTTATATTAAAGGAAAATCATTACTTAAAGATAGTGAAAAGGAAAAGCTAATAATGAATTTCCACATGCCTCCCTTAAATACTAAACTAGATATCACTAAAGCCGGTCTTAAGAAAATTCATATAGGCTCAAAAGCAGTTTCAGATCTAATAAACGAGTTTCAACCACTTTTATCGCTTCACGGGCATGCTCATGAAAGCACAGCAATGGATAAAATTGGCAATACAATTGCAATAAACCCTGGTAGTTTATACCAGTTAGGTGACCCCTCGGTTGTTACATTTGAGGTACATAAAGAACTAAAGGGTTTTGGAACAGTTAATGTGGGAATCTACATAATAAAAAACATCGAGTTCTTATCCACTAATCCTTTAGATGTAATATAACGCTAATAATAACCTTACTAAAAAGTTTAATAGCCTATTTTACTTGTTTAAAATATGGCTATAGGTAAAACAGTTCTGATAGTGGGTGTGATTATACTCATTATAGGTATTGCGCTATTCTTCATTGGCGGATATCTTGCGTCATCAAGCCTCGTTAAGATAGTAAATGCGTTAGAAACCACAACACCAACTACATTACAGCCTAGTTCCTCAATAGATCTAGGCGTACCTTCTAAATTGTCCATATTGCTATATAATACAAGTTCTGGACAAGTATTGAGAGTATTACAAGAAATTAATGGGACAAATCAATCTATACCACAGATTTCAGAAAAGGACTATATAATAGCGTTATTGAGTCCCAAATATGAGGCCATAATGGTAAACAATCTAACTACCGCAATAACAGTTAAGTACATTATGAGTGAAGAATTAGCATCATCGTTAGTAAACGTCGCGTTATATACTGGTTTAGGATTCTTCTTAGCCATCATAGGAGTTATTGTCGTAATAGTTGGATTGATATTACATTTAAGGGGAAGGGGTAGAAAATAACATAGCTTATTAATTCTCTCTTTTAATTTAGTAGTGTATGGTCAAACTAGTAGCGACGTTAGGCACTTCACCAGGTGGAATATTAGAAACATTTCTTTATTTAATAAGAAAAGGTGAAAATATAGAAGAAATAAGAGTAATAACCACAACTAATCCCGAAGTAGAAAAAGCGTGGAAAATAGTTAAGTTAATGTTTGTATGTTGTATACAAGAAAAATTCCCTAAGGTAGAAATCAGCAAACATCCACTTGATATTGAAGACGTTTATACTGAGGAAGATTTAAAGAAAGTTAAGAAATTCGTTGAGGAACAATTAAATGAAGGAGATTATCTGGATATAACTGGAGGAAGAAAGAGTATTAGTGTAGCTGCTTCTTTAGCTGCTAAGAAAAAAGGAGCAAGGATAATAACTTCAATAATTTCACAGGAAAATTATAGGGAAATCAACAATAAGATAAGAGAAATAAAGAACATAGTTGAAATAAATAATAGGAGCGAATGTAGTGAAGAGTTGAAAAAAGAATATTGCAGACTTATAGTAGAAAATGCCAGAACAATAGAGTTTGAGATATAATTAGTCCTTATTAAACCTCAATATATATTTCATCGTCTATAATTTTTACCTCAAAAATTCTTAAGTCAGGAGAGTAATACCATCTTCCTTTCCTATCTCCATAAGGGTTAAAAATCAACTTTCCATTTTTTAAATTATACTCGTATCCATGTAAATGGCACTTTATAACGTACTCTGTATCACGCAAGATAATGTCTCCGTATTCCATATTTCCTCCCTTATGTGGACAATATGCTTCAATAGCAAACACATTATTACCTATTTTTATAAGGACTACCTCATAATCTCCTTTCAACGAAAATTTCTTCGGCTTCTTATCTTCGAGATCTGATAATTTACAAACTCGGATTAGCATTAAAAATTCACCTGTTTGCTAAAAAAATAAGGGGGGTAGAAAATATCTTATTTATTCGTATCTTGACTTTCTGGAAAACGGACCTTCTCCAGGATAGCTTCTTCTGAAATGCCCAGATGGTCTTCCATATAGTAGCTCTAGGAACCAGGCTTCATGCTCTATTTCTTCTTGCAATATTCTTTGAGCTAAATCATACGTTCTGGGATCTTTTCCATATGTCATATCACAAACTTCTTTCCACGTTCTTATTGCACATTGTTCAGCTTCCAATAAGACTTTTAATATTTCCTTAGGATCCTTCCAGTTATCCGGTAAATATGCATCTGAACAAGCGGAGAGATCAGCGAGTTGTCTTATATCTCTAGGAAGATTCCCACCTAACTCGTATATTCTCTGAGTCATAAGTTCGAAATGGAGCCTATCTTCTAGTCTGGCATCTTCAGCTATTTCTTTAAGCCCTTCTCCTTCCATACCAGTTAAGTGCATCCTTAAGATCGTATAGTAGTAGTATGTGGTAAATTCTGCCGCAGTTGCTTTGACTAACTTATCTATTAATTTCTTTACATCGAGTCCGGATTTTTCTAAAATTTCTACTCCAACTACCTTTGGTTCTTGTGTTTTGTTTTCCATCTAAACCACCTGATAACTTATACTCATTTCTAGTTTATAAAGCTTTCTATTTAATAGTTATTATAAGTAGTTGTTAATAGTTGTTCTAATTTATTATTGGCCTTAGAGGATATCACTAAGTCCGTCAATCTTGAAACGTCTATTTCTAACTTATTTTTTCTATTTTAGATAATTATAATCCTTGTTTTTACAGACCTTAGTTAATTCATCTTCCGGATAGAAGTTGATTATTTAGAATAGTAACTGCGACACTGCTTATCTAATTAGAATTAATTTTAATTAGGATTCACTATCAAATAGAAACATTTATAACCTCACACTATACTGTTAATATGGTTGATAAAATGTGATAATTATAAATAGAGTGTCTAACAATATTATAATGATTTATTACATAATAAAAGAACTTATGTTTAATATTAGGGGTGAGTGCAGTTGAGTATAAGGGATTCTGTGAGACTTTTCGGACCTGCTTGGATAGCACTATTGGCTGATGCTGACGCTGCAAGTATATTAGGAGGATTGTCTACTGGCGAGGAATATGGATATAAGTTAGTGTGGTTTGTTATGATGCTTTCTCTTCCAATATTTGTAATACAAGAGGCTGCAGGAAGGCTAGGAGCCGTAACTAACAAGGGAGTTGGTGAGCTCATTAGGGACTATTATTCAAAAAGAATTTCCCTTTTATCAATAGTTCCAATATTCTTTGTTGACTTCTTTACGTATTTAAGTGAATACGTGGGAATTGTCATAGGATCGTATTTAATTGGTATTAATCCCATAATTGGATTATTAATATTCTTCATTCTACATATAATTATAGTTTTATCTAAAAAATACGAGATTACTGAGAAATATTTAGTTGTGATCTCCTTACTTTTGATTCTTTCTTCACTATTTATGATTGGACCTAAATTATATTTTAATGGACAAGATATCTTTTACTTTTCTACGTCAAGAAATTTTCTCTTCTTTTTAGCAGTTAACGTAGGTGCAGTAGTTACTCCTCCATGTATGCTAGTATATCAAAGTTCAGCCACAGCAATTAAGTATTCAGGGGTAGAGGTGGATAAGTCTAGAAAAATAAGGTGGGTAACTTTAGAGACGTTAATAGGTGCGATAATAACTGAACTGATAATAGTGTTTTCTGAAATAATAGGTGCTTCAATTAGTGGCGTAGATCCCACAAATCCAGACCAACTTTTATCAAGTTTAGGAAGGATCCATTATATATTTGGAATTACTCTAATAAGTGCAGGATTCCTAACGTTAATAGTCGTGTCACTAAGCAGTGCATGGGGATTATTGGAGGCATTAGGCAAGAACAACTACAAGAATTCAATAAGAGTATATATAGCAGAGTCCATACCAGCATTTATCATAGTGTCAATAATGCTGAGCAATTACACTACAATAATCGACTTTGCCTTAACACTACTATCATTATCCCCAATAGTTATAACAATACCTGCAATACTAATAGGAATTCTAGTTAGTAATAGGAGAATAATGGGAGAATATGGCTATACTAAATTAAGATCCATAATCTACTTCATAACAATTTGTATCGTACTTATTGGAGGAATAATTGGAATTCTACCTATATAATGAATTCGTTATAAAGTAAAAAAGATTTAAAAATTAAAGGAGTAGAAAAATAATCGGATATACTAATATATCTATTATAGTTTACTGTTCTTATATAAAGTGAAAATTGTAAAGCCCTTTCCAAAATTTAACTAAATAGCACCACTTCACGCAAATGAATAGCTATTGATTATAGGAGTAAATTGTATCCCAGAAAGCTTTTTCGTAATGTTGTATTGCATAACTAATAGTTCTAAGTCTCTCAATCTGGCTATTACTATTGAGTTCAATTATTTTCTTCTCTAAATCTGTGTAAGAACCTTTAAATGAATCGAAGAATCCAGTTTCTTTTATTCCGTATTTCTCCCTTAGTATATCTCCGAATCTAGTTACAACTCTTGCCCAAACCGGTAAATTTACAATTCCTGCGAATAGAAACTCAGCAGGTTTCACGTAATTAGCTAACCAAGATAAGTAGTGGGTATAGCTTACCGCTTGGGGAGAGACATTATAAAATAAAGGATCTTTAACTTCAATTCCTAACTCTTTCATTAGTTTAACTAATTCTTTTAACGCATTATAGTCTCCATCCAAAAGTATTTTAAATGCGTCAAGTTCCTCCAAACTAGAACTTCTCGACAAGCCAATAGAGATAGATCTCAGGTCGTGATTTACAATATACCATTGATTTATAGTGAAATTAACTATTACAATTCTTTTAAGTTTCCCTTCCTCAGCGGTTTTTAACAATGGATGGTTTATAACTTGCGAGTTTAACTCCTTTAATTCCTCTCTTATTTGTTCCAATATATTCATAATTATACATACATTAGACTAACTTATAAATTATTTTATAACCTACTTATATACTACATAAAAAGATTTATAATGTTAGCTTGCTAACAATCCCGTAATGAAAAGGATAGATGTACGTGATCTACTGTTAGGTAAGGGGAATTACGTAGATGATATCCAAATCAAAAGTAAGTATGCAGTATTCATTAGAAGCCCATATCCTCATGCAAGAATATTGAAAATCGATAAAAGTGATGCAGAAAGAAGAGGTGCGTTAGTGCTAACCGGTAAAGATACGATAACTAAATCCGTTGAGGGTGGAGAAAGAGAAGGAGCTAGCTTGAGTACTGCATTAATGGCCATAAATAAGGCATTATATGTTGGACAGCCCGTTGCGTTAGTTATAGCTGATGATCCCTATCAAGCTATGGATTTAGCTGAATTAGTGCAAATTGATTATGAACCTTTAGAAGGTGTAGGGAACATAGAGAAAGCGTTAGAAAATAAGGTAATAATCTTCGATGACTTAAAAACTAATGTTGTAAGAGAGCAAACTTTAGAATTCGGTAAACTGTATACTCAAGGAAAACATCTAGAATTGGATTTATACTGGTCTAGAAGTTCGGGTAACCCGATAGAACCCTATGGTGCGATAGTTATACCAGCCGATGACGGTCTAACTATTATTTCAAATCAACAAGCAGGAAATGCAGTTTCCAATGAAATTCAAAAAGCTCTTGGAGTTAAGGTGATACATAAGAATGCCAGACAAGGAGGAAGTTTCGGAGAAAAGTTTTCATTAGTCAGATATTTAACTGTATTAGGTGTCGCCGCATTAAAGTTTAGAGTTCCAATAAAGTGGATAGAAACTAGAACAGAGCATTTAATGGCTTCAAATGGAAGTGGACCAGAAAGGAAGTTTAAGATTCATGCTTATTATTCTTCTGATGGAAGAGTTAACAGTTTAGATATCCATATATGGGAGGACGTTGGAGCTTCTAAAGATGCTGGCCAACCGTTTAAGCCAGTAGGTATCCTAACTGGACCGTATAAAATAGGTGGTGTAAGATATACGGGGACACTAGTAGCTACGAATAAGAATCCGGCTGGAGCATTTAGAGGTGCTGGAACTCCACCTCATACATGGGCTTTAGAAAGAGTAATGGATGCAATAGCTGATGAGTTAGGAATTAGTAGAGCAGAGGTAAGGAAAATTAATGCTATAGATTCCTTCCCTTATGATAGTGGATTTGCCTATTATGATTCAGGAAATCCAAAGGGACTATTGGAATTAGCACTATCCAGAAAGGACATATTTTCTATGAGAAGTCAAAATGTTGGTGTTGGATTAGCATTGTCTACAGATCCTAGTACACCTTCTGGGAGTGAAAGAGTGAAATTGAAAATAAAGAACGGTAAAGTCAATGTGATCTTAGGATTTGGACCAGAAGGTCAAGGCAATGAACATACGGCAGTAGTATTAACTTCGAAGCTCCTTGGAATAAGCCAAGATGATGTCACATATGAGATAGCTGATAATATGGAATTACCTTCCTCTTTTGGTCCAGGAGGAAGCAGGATGGCAGTTTTTGCCTTTGGCGCAGTGTCTGGAGCTGTAGAAGAATTAAAAGCAAGACTAAGAAGGAAAGCTGAAGTAGTTCTAAATGACAAGGTAATAGATTATAAAGATGGATATTTCATAGGAGAAAAAGGTGGAAAGGTTAAAATTACGTCATTTGAGGGAGAAGAAGTTGATTTCACATACACATTACAAGGTAAGTATAGATTTAACGCATATCCATTTGCTTGTGATCTGGCAGTTGTTAAAATAGAAGATGGAAAAATTAGGCCAATCAAACACGTAGTCTATATAGATCCTGGAACACCAATAGATGAGGATTTAATTAAGGAGCAAGTAATTGGTGGAACTGCTATTGGTATCTCATTAGCTCTATATGAGCATTATGTATATGACGAAAATGCAAATCTTCTAACTACTAGTCTTGCAGATTATGGAATGCCTACCGCAGCAGATCTGCCAGAGATAGAAGTAAATATTGTACCTACACCTTCTCCAGTAACACCATATGGTGCTAAAGGAATTGGTGAAATTCCCGTTGGAATAGCTGCAGCTGCAGTTACAAGCGCAGTAGAGGATGTAATAAAAAGAAGAATAACAAAAGTACCAATAAACCTGGAAGAAATTCTTGATTGACAGATAAGGAAAAAGTAATAAAGAAAAATTTTATTTTATTACAACCCGTCTCTACTCTCATGAATGTTGGATTTGACGTTCTAAATGAGATTCACGGTTTCTTTGGAGCATTGTGGGCAGGAGCTGCGTTTTTAAATTTCTTAATTAAACCGCAAGACAAAAAACAATACGAAAAGATAGGAAAATTCTTCATGATAACATCGATTATTACAATAATAACTGGAATAATTTTGTTCGCCTATATTTATTTAGCGCCATACCAAGGGAATTTGTTCTTAGTAGCCGCTATATTACGTTCTAGCATAGACGTTAGAATAAGAGCTTTCCTAAACCTAATAGGCGGAGCATTTGGATTGATAGCATTTGGGGCTGGAATAGTGATGAGTAATAGAATAAGACTAATTATGAACGTAAAAGAGGGAGATGTAATGCTCTTAGAATTAAGAAGAACAGTCTCTAATCTATCAAAAATTAGTATAGTGTTCCTCTTACTTTCTATCGCCATGATGATATTAGCTGGCTCAGTTGCTCAAACAGTTTATTAAAGTCCGTACATCAATTAAATTATGTTTGGCTACAAATTTGATGAGGGTTATGTAACTTTTACATTATGGGCACCTTATCAAAGAGAAGTAAAGTTGAAAATACAAAATAAAGGAGTTTATAAAATGGAGAGAGATGACAAAGGATACTTTACCATAACGGTAAATGCAAATGCAGGAGACAAGTACAAATATATATTAGATGATAATAGTGAAATACCAGATCCGGCTTCTAGATATCAGCCCGATGGAGTTCATGGATATTCAGAGATAGTATCAAGTAGTTTTTATTGGGAAGATGATGAGTGGAAAGGTATTGATAAAAAGGATTTAATAATATATGAGATCCATGTAGGAACATTCACTCAGGAAGGGAATTTCGAAGGGGTTATCAAGAAACTTAACTATCTAAAAGATTTAGGAATTACTGCAATAGAAATTATGCCAATAGCTCAATTTCCTGGAAGAAGGGACTGGGGATATAATGGAGTTTACTTATATGCAGTACAGAATTCCTATGGCGGACCAACAGGCTTTAAGAAATTAGTAAATGAAGCCCATAAATTGGGCATCGGAGTTATTTTAGATGTTGTATATAATCACGTGGGTCCTGAAGGAAACTACATGATTAAATTAGGTCCATATTTCTCAAACAAATATAAGACACCTTGGGGATTGACTTTTAATTTCGATGATTATGGGAGCGACGAAGTAAGACAGTTTATACTTGAAAATATCGAGTACTGGATAAGGGATTTTCACATAGATGGATTTAGACTAGATGCTGTTCACGCAATTATGGATAACTCTCCAAAACATATATTAGAAGATATTAGCGATATAGCACATAAATTTGGCAAACTTGTAATAGCGGAAAGTGATCTAAATGATCCAAAAATCGTAAATCCTAAGGAAAAATGTGGGTACAACATTGATGCTCAATGGGTAGATGACTTTCATCATTCAATTCACGCCTTTTTTACTAAGGAGAGAAATTCGTATTATGCAGACTTTGGAAATCTAGATGATATAGTAAAGGCTTATAATGACGTTTTTGTATATGATGGTAAATACTCTAAATTCAGAGGTAAAACTCATGGAAAACCAGTAGGAGATTTAGATGGATGTAAATTCGTGGTTTATATTCAAAATCATGATCAGGTTGGAAATAGAGGCAAAGGAGAAAGATTAATAAATTTAGTAGATATCGAAACTTATAAGATAGCCGTAGCACTATATATTTTATCACCATACATTCCCATGTTGTTTATGGGAGAAGAATACGGAGAAACAAATCCGTTTTATTACTTCTCAGATTTCTCAGATCCTAAATTAATACAAGGTGTTAGAGAGGGTAGGAAAAGAGATAATGGGCAAGAAACAGACCCACAAGCAGAAGAGACTTTTAACTCATCTAAACTTAGCTGGAGAATTAACGATGATATTTTATCACTTTATAAAAGATTGATAGGAATAAGAAAAGAGTACTCCCTTTCTTGCGAAAGGAATCTAGTAATAGAGAGAGGAAATGACTGGATAACAATTAAACGTGAAAAGTTATTTGCAATTTTCGTATTTTCAAGAGTTTCTATACAAATAATGAATAGAGGAAGCTTAATTTTATCATCAAATCAATCATTTCCAAGGGAACTCAGTAATGGTGTTTATGAATTCGAAAAAGGGTTTAGATTATATAAACTTTAGGGTAATTAGATTTAAAAATTTGCATAGAAACTTATACTTTAGATGATAAGTAAAAGCAATAGTATAGAGAACGAGGAAAGAAAGAGAGAAGAGAAAGAGAAAAAGATGCTAATAATCCTTCTTGCAATGCTAAGATAATTTAATAAAAACTACTCCTTTTTTAGTATATGAGTGTTTTCTTCAGAAGTAGAGATAGACCACTTAGTCCAGGGGAACCTTATCCATTAGGTTCAACGTGGATAGAAAGTGAAGATGGTGTAAATTTCTCATTATTTTCAGAAAATGCTGAGAAAGTGGAATTACTTCTTTATTCTCCTTCTAATCAAAAATATCCTAAGGAGGTAATCGAACTTAAGGAAAAAACTGGAGATATTTTTCATACTTTTGTCCCTGGCTTAAGACCAGGTTCATTGTATGCATATAGAGTTTATGGTCCCTATAAGCCGGAGTTAGGATTAAGATTTAACCCGAATAAGGCATTGATAGATCCTTACGCCAAAGCAATAAATGGAAATGTAGTATGGAATGATGCAGTTTTTGGTTACAAGATAGGGGATCAAAATCAAGATTTATCTTTTGATGAGAGAGATTCCAGCGAGTTTGTTCCAAAAAGTGTTGTGATAAATCCTCATTTTGAATGGGACGACAAGAGTTTTTACAAAACAAGAAAGAGAATTCCATTAAAAGATATGATAGTCTATGAAGTTCACGTTAAAGGATTTACTAAATTACGAATGGACTTACCGGAAAAAATTAGAGGAACTTATGAAGGTCTTTCATCACCACAGATGATAGATTATCTAAAAGATCTAGGAATAACTACTGTAGAGTTGATGCCGGTTTTCCACTTCATAGATCAGAGATTTTTAATAGAAAAAGGACTCGTAAATTATTGGGGCTATGATCCAATTAATTTCTTCTCTCCAGAATGTAGATATTCTAGTAGTGGATGCTTAGGTGAACAAGTTGTAGAGTTTAAGAGAATGGTTAACGAATTGCATAACGCAGGAATAGAAGTAATAATCGATGTAGTTTTTAATCACACTGCAGAGGGAAATCATTTAGGGCCAACCTTAAGTTTTAGAGGCATAGATAACTTGGCATATTATATGTTACAACCTGACAATAAGAGATACTATTTAGACTTTACTGGAACTGGTAATACATTAAATCTTAGCCATCCCAGAGTTATTCAAATGGTTTTAGACAGTTTAAGATATTGGGTTACTGAAATGCATGTGGATGGCTTTAGATTTGACCTTGCTGCTGCGCTTGCGAGAGAATTATATAACGTCAATATGTTAAATACCTTCTTCATATCTATTCAACAAGATCCTATAATATCTCAAGTTAAATTGATAGCGGAACCTTGGGATGTAGGTCCAGGAGGTTATCAAGTTGGAAATTTCCCTTACCTTTGGGCTGAATGGAATGGAAAATATAGGGACACTGTTAGAAGATTTTGGAGAGGAGAACCAATACTTTTTAGTGAAATTGTTAACAGAATAATGGGTTCACCTGATATATATTTAGGAAACAATAAAACACCATTTGCTAGTATAAATTACATAACCTCGCATGACGGTTTTACATTAGAAGACCTAGTTAGTTATAATCAAAAACATAATGAGGCAAACGGGTTTAATAATCAAGACGGGATGAATGAAAATTACAGTTGGAACTGCGGAGCAGAGGGTCTAACTAATGATCAGAACGTCATCCTTTGTAGAGAGAAGCAAAAAAGGAACTTCATAATAACGTTGTTTATAAGTCAAGGTGTACCAATGATACTAGGAGGGGACGAGATAAGTAGAACACAAAGGGGTAATAATAATGCGTTTTGTCAAGATAATGAAATAAGTTGGTTTGATTGGAATTTAGATGAAAGAAAACTAAACTTCCTCGAATTTACGAGAAAAATGATACAATTTTATAGAGCACATCCAATATTTAGAAGAGGAAGATATTTTCAAGGCAAAAAATTATTTGGAATGCCATTAAAAGATGTAACATTTCTAAATCTTGATGGTAAAGAGGTTGATGAGAAAGTTTGGAATTCTCCAACACAATCAGTGATTTTTGTTCTAGAAGGGAGTGTTATTGATGAAATTAATTCATATGGTGAAAGAATTGCTGATGACACATTTCTGATAATATTAAATGCAAATCCAAATAATATAAAATTCAGATTTCCAGAAGGAAAGTGGGAACTAGTAATTAGCTCATATTTAAGAGAAATAAGGCCAGACGAAAAGATTGTTGATGCTGGAAAAGAATTAGAAATTGAAGGAAGAAGTGCTCTAGTTTATAGGAGGATACAAGCATGATCATAGGCACCTATAGGTTACAACTTAATAAGAATCTTACTTTTTATGATGTTATAAACCATTTAGATTACTTTAAGGAACTAGGTATATCGCATTTATATTTATCTCCAATTCTTAAAGCTAGACCAGGTAGTACGCACGGTTATGACGTAGTTGATCACAGCAAAATAAATGATGAGTTAGGTGGAGAAGAGGGTTATTACAAGCTTATTAATGAGGCAAAGGAAAGAGGATTAGGAATTATCCAAGATATTGTTCCAAATCATATGGCGGTGCATCACACTAACTGGAGATTGATGGACTTATTAAGGAATTGGAACAAAAGTAAATATTATAACTATTTTGATCATTATAACGATAATAAAATTATATTTCCAATCCTTGAAGATACATTGGATAATGTTATAGAGAGAAACTTAATCAAAATTGTAAATTATCATATACAATATAGAGACTATTTATTTCCAATAAATGACATAGGAATCGAATTTTTAAAGCAGAAAAAATGTTTTGATAGTTCTTGCTTAACAAAAGATGATATAAAGAGACTACTTTCATTACAATACTATGAGTTAACATACTGGAGAGAGAGTCCAAACTATAGGAGATTCTTTGCAGTAAATGAACTAATAGCGGTTAGAGTAGAATTAGAAGAGGTATTCAAAGAATCTCATGAAAAAATCTTGAAATTACCTATAGACGGATATAGAATCGATCATATAGATGGGTTGTACAACCCAAAGGAGTACTTGATGAGATTAAGAAATTATAGTGGAGAAAATAAGATAATCTACGTAGAAAAGATATTACAATTAAACGAAAAGTTGAGAAACGATTGGAATGTCGAAGGAACTACGGGATATGATTTCCTAAATTATGTTAATATGTTACTAGTTGATGGAAGTGGAGAGAAGGAATTAACGAGAATTTATGAAGAGTTCGTAGGAAAGAAAATGAATATAGATGAGATAATTAAGGAAAGTAAAAGATTAGTGGCAACTACATTATTTAAAGGAGATCTTGAAAGGTTATCTAAAATCCTTGGCATTGAGTATGAGTATTTAGTTAACTTTCTTACATGCCTAAATATTTATAGAACATATATACCAGACGATGATACAAATAGTATAAGGGTATGTGATAAAGAGGGCAAAATTAAAGATACAAAAGGTATAATGAGGCTTCAACAATACATGCCTGCAATATATGCTAAGGGTTATGAAGATACTGCATTATTTAGATATAATAGACTCATTTCATTAAATGAAGTTGGAAGCGATATTAGGAAATTTAGCATTACACTGGATCAGTTTCATTCATTTAATACTAATAGGCTAAACTCGCTTTCAATGAATACGTTATCTACCCATGATACTAAGTTTAGTGAAGATGTTAGAGCTAAGATTTCTGTACTATCAGAAATTCCTAAAGAATGGGAAAAAAGAATTAGATATTGGCATGACTTATTAAAGCCAAATATTGACAAAAATGATGAGTACAGATTCTATCAGACCTTATTAGGTAGCTTTGATGGATTCACTAATGAATATAAGGATCGTATAAAGAATCATATTATAAAAGCAATAAGAGAAGCTAAGGTCAACACTACATGGGAAAATCATAACGTAGAGTATGAAAGAAAAATTTTGGCTTTTATCGATGATGTCTTCTCTAATGATGCGTTCAAGAGAGATTTCATGACATTTGAAAATAAAATAAGATACTATGGATACATGAAGTCTTTAATCGCAACTGTATTAAAATTCACTTCTCCGGGTGTTCCAGATACTTATCAAGGAACTGAGATTTGGAAATATTTACTGACAGATCCCGATAATAGAATACCAGTCGACTTTAACAGTTTAGAAGCGTTAATGAGACAACTACCAGATAATATTAAAAACCTTGACATTTCAGATCATAGAACTAAAATGCTATATGTTAAAAAGTTGTTAAAAGTTAGAAAAGATTATCTTGTACATTCTAGTGAATATAGGCCATTAAAATATGGATATATAAGAGGAAAAGTTACAGTATTATTCTCTCCAATAGTCACTAGAGAAATAGATGAGAAAGTAGTCATAAATAATCATAGCAGAGATTTGTTAAGAAATGAAGAGATCAGTAGAGGAGAATATAAATTAAGTGAACTTATAGGTCTACATAAGGTTGTTGTATTAGTATCTCCATAGATAAAGCTTTATTACTAATTTTTTTGGGAAAAAAAGAAAGTAAATAGTAAGTTAAGAATTCAATTCCTTTAAGGCTAGTTCTATTGCTCTATCTAATTGTGTATCCTTACCGTTTATATAATCCTCTGGCTTTATCTCAACTACTATATCTGGATCTACACCATAATTTTCAATTCCAAATCCAACATCTTCAAAGTTTACTGCGAATTCGGGTTGGCTAATATAAGTTTTGTCAACTAATCTATACCTAGGCCTTATACCTACCACACCTCCCCACGTTCTCCTACCTATCAAGATTCCCAATTTATACTTCTTAAACAAATAAGAGAATATATCACCATCTGAGCCCGCATGCTCGTTAGTTATACCTACTAGGACTTTAGGGGATGAGAAATAAGGCATTGGTATAGGTTTACCATTTCTTGGATAATCATAACCAACCCTCTTTAAGAGCAACTTCTCCAATAATAAACCTGAAATGAATCCACCCCTATTGAATCTAACATCGACTATTAATCCATCTCTGTGGAATTCAGACATAAACAATCTGTAGAACTCCGCAAATCCTTGATACATCATATCTGGTATGTGGACATAACCCAATCTACCCTTACTTTTTTCATGAACATACTCTCTGTTCCTCTCAACCCAATATCTATATATTAAGAATCTCTCATCCTTTAACACCTTTGCTACTACTCTCCTATTATTACCATCCTTAGTAATAACGTCAAGTAAAACTTGATCTTTATTCACTAGATAAGCATAAATATTGCCATTGATCTCCTCCCCATCTATTGCCTTTATACAGTCTCCAACGTTTAGTTGTACGCCTGGATCTCTTAAGGGACTTCTCTCATTCTCGTTAGTTGGATCTCCAACATATATTTTAGTAATCTTGTAACATTTATTGCTTTCATCATAATCAAATTCTGCACCAAGACCACCTGTTGGGATTGGCTCTGGCGTATCATAATCGTAAGCCGTTTCATAAGAGTGGGAAGTTCTAGTCTCGCCCTGCATCTCTTGAATTAGGTCAGAGAGTTCAAACCTCGTACTTATTCTATCTATCAATCTTTCATACTTTGGCAATACAGATTCCCAGTTCTTAAGCTTTTCCTCATTCCAGAAGTTCTGCTTCATTAATTTCCACGTTTCCCTAAGCATTTGTCTCCATTCTTTCTTCGGGTCAACATAGACCTTAACTCTGGTTAGATCAATTACCCCACCCTTCTTTCCAGTAGCGTTAAAATCTGGTTTAGCATTAACATCAAACAACCTCAAATTTTCCTTAAACATTAACAGTATTTTACTTTTATCATTAGATAAAGAGAAGCCAGCTACGTTATCTGCATACAGTTCTTTACTCTTATTCTCTAAATCGTAAATTTCCAGTCTACCAAAGATCTCTCCAGTCTGAGATCGCAAACCTCTTATAGGATATGAGAAGAGGAAAATCTTGTTATTCTTAGCTCCTGCTATCTGTACATAATTATCCTCATCAATTGGAAATGGTACTACTCTATCCTCAATTCCATCTAATTCTATACTCTTATTATCATTACCAATCCCTTCATCTAATGGCTGGTTGAATGGTGAATAGTAGTTACCTAATACTACTAGATAGGGTTTAACTACCCTTTGAAAACTTAAATTGAATATTACCTTATCATTAGTTGGGTCTAAATGCCTTGCTGCTAGAAAGTATAAATACCTACCATCTGGATCAAATGAAGGAGAAAAATCATATCCATAAGGACTAGTTATCCTAATAGTTTTACCAGTTACATGGCCTAATTTTATTGACTGTGTATAATAGCCCTCAGGAAAAGCATAAGCAAACCACTCGCTATTAGGATGCCAATCCATTTCAAATATAATATCATATTCACTCTTATCGATGAGTTTAGCATTATCCTTATCAATCTCGTAAAGCCAAACCTCAAGTCTATTATTTGATAATAATATTTTCTTACCATCTGGAGAAACTTTAATACGCTCTATTCTACCTAGATCCTTATTTATTATTCTTTCACTTCCATCTTTACTTAGTATAACTAACTTATCCTCATCATTTACCGCTACTACATCACCATTAGGCAAAACTTGAATCTGTCTATACTTTACACCTTGTTTCTTACCTAATTGAATTGCAGGACCTTCCCATGCTCGCATTAGGAATACTTTACCCCTGCTTACTATACTTACGTAGTTACCATTTGTTACAGCTTCATTCATGTATTCAATTGCATTGACGAACTTAGGCTGTCTCTTCTTCCTATCCGTAGGCAAGTCAATATCTAACTTAACCAAAGATTCGTTAGTTGGATCATAAAGATAGATATCACCAGCGTTTTGAAATACAATTCTCTTACCATCACTACTAGCGTTTCTACAGTAATAATCAGTAAAGTTAGTATGCTTCTTTAAATCTCCTCCACTTAAATTAACTGAATATAAATTACCAACACCCTCATGATCAGATAAGAAGTATACCCTATCATTAACTATCATAGGCCAGCTTACATTCCCATCCAAACTTATGAACTTCTCAAAGGTTTTTCCATTATCGCGAGATAACCATAACTCTCCCTTAGTACCACCTTTATATCCCTTCCAATTAGGTAGATCCTGATAACCCCTAGCTATTATTATCAAATTATCATTTACAACAATATTTGATAATATACCAAAAGGGATTCTGTCTATTTTACCATTATTGACATTAATCTTGTATGCCTCAGTCCATTGAACAAAAGGTGTATGAAAATCAGTAACAACTATTATCTCATCCTCATTTAACCATCCTGCAACCCTACTATTTCTGCTTCCAAAGAATGTAACTCTTCTAGCTTGTCCATCTTCAACAATATAAATGTCACCTCCTTGTTTGCCACTTTTGAGCCAAATTACTGTAAACGCTACCCTTTTCCCACTGGGACTTATTTTAGGTCTTATTGAGACTCCTAAGCCACTAGTTAATCTAAACGGTTTCATGTCCTTTAGGGACATAATCCATATGTCGTCATCTGAGGTAAATGCTACTAAATCTTCCCTTATATCTGGATACATATAATATGCTTTCATATGATAATGTTTAGCTTTAGGTATATAGTGTTTTTTACTAAAAATTCTCAACCCAGGTACAGTTTCAAACTATGATGAGTCAAGAATATTAATTTCACAATGTTCAGTTCTGATTAAGATTAGATAAAATCTCTATACTGTGTACCAATTTGAGGCTTTATCAGATACCGAATGGAAAACTGAAGAACTCTCCTCATAGTGTTGGTATAAAGGTATAAAATAGCTTATATAAAAATTCAATTTATTTTGACTTATAACTGGATACAAATTTATATTTAATGAATGAATAAAATTTTTCTAATAAATTTACCTACTTAACTATACTATGGACTCTCTTCTCTGATAGTTTACTCCCTACACGAGATTTACTCTTTCCCGTTTATTCGCCACAACTCTTAACTAATTTAAGATTTTTATAAGGAGTAACTTTCTGCGTCCTCTTTATGAGAATACTACGTCGTATACTATATAGGTTATAAAAATTCAAACACGGTCATATTATAAGAACCAATATGCAAACTTTCTTTATCGTCAACTCTTCAAATTTATATGTTCACTGATGTTTTTAGGCCATTATTTCATTATAATATAATGAATAGTAAATATCTACTTCACTTATGATTTTATAATTACTACTAGATCTAGATAGCAATTATCTTGAAAACTCTTTATAAGTTAATAACCTATTTCATATCATGAGACCGTATATAATAATCTTTAGTACTGTTTCTATAGATGGTAGGTTGGCCAGTAAGACAGGTTACAGTGAACTAAGTTGCCCTTACGATAAACAACGACAACATGAACTTAGAAGTCGGGTAGATGCAGTTATGGTAGGTGCAAATACAGTAAGAGTAGATAATCCTTCTCTTACAGTAAAATATGCTAAAGAAAAGAGAAACCCAATAAGAGTCGTAGTAAGTGGAAGCTTTAACTTAGACCCTTCATATAAAATATTTACAACCCCACCTTTAACAATTATTTACACCTCTAACTTAAAAAACGATAAGAAAATAGAGGTTTTTAATCAAAAAGGAGTACTTGTTAAGAAATTCACCAATATTTACGATATATTCCAAGATTTATATGAAGCATTTAACGTAAGAACAGTCATGGTTGAGGGTGGAGGGCATTTGATCTGGACTTTGATTAAAAATAAATTATATGATGAAATTAGAATAACAATATCTCCTAAGATTTTCGGAAATGGAGTAAACCTAGCTCAAGGAGAAGGATTTAATGGTGAAGATGCTCCTAAATTAAATCTCATTGACGCCAAAATATGCGAGTGTGGAAATGAGATCCATCTGATATATAAGCAGAATTAACTTAAAACTATCACATAAAATAATTAATAGAAACTATTAGTTTATAATTCTATTTAAATTACTAGATGAAGCTTATATAACATATCCTCCTCGTCAGATCATAAATAAAATTGAATATAATGAACAAAACAAAGATAAATTTCTCTGACATATTCCTTTGGACGTATGTCTAACATATTACAAATAGTTAAACTTTCTGAGTTTAGGATATAATATACTACTTACGTTTATTATACTATTCAGCACAGTGAAGTTACATAGATTAGTATTAGTAAGCTCATCGATTTCAATACGACTACTGCCCCTCTCCCAAACTATGGTATTGCTTCACCAATTCTCTTAATCTAAATTAGGTTGATGTGCATGAAACTTATAATAATGACCAAGAAGTAAGTTTTTAACATGATTATACACCTTGATGAGTGAACTTTAGATATATAGAGGAGTGAATAGTCAAAGGAGTGCTTAATTACCCCTTTAATTTCATTCTTCCTTTCTCATTAAATCTTCAGTTAGAATAGCCATGTATATAAGACTCTGGGTACTTTTGACTGTTATTTAGTGTACGAAGTTAAACTAATTTTGAGACACAAAACTTTATTAAATAATTCTCAGCAAGGCACTATTTGGACTTTTATGCCTTCACTTGAAAAAGAGTTGTTTGAAGCTTTGGAGAAAAAGAACGTAAGGAAAGTTAGGGAGTTACTTGATAGAGGTGTTGATCCAAATATTCAATATGAACATGGCCTAACACCTCTCCATATAGCTTCTGGACTTGGTCACCCCAATTTAGTGAAACTTTTATTAAAATATGGTGCTAATCCAAATGTTCAAAACGTAGCATTTCCTGAAATAAAAATTTTTGGCGATATTCCTCTACCTAAAAATGATGGTTATACACCCTTGCACTTTGCAGTTCAAGGAGGGTATGCAAAAATCATTAAGATTTTAGTAAAGCACGGAGCAAATCTTAATACAGTCTCTAATAATGGATTATCTCCATTACATCTTGCAACTATTTTAGGCAAAGTGAAAGTCGTTGAGACATTATTAAAGTTAGGGGCAGATCCAAACATATACAAGGAGAATAAAATCGCTAAGTCTACTAGAAGGGATCTTACTGAGTCTTTTCATGGATATACTCCACTTCACTTAGTAATACTCCTTAGTGATACACCACATCTCAGAAGAAGTGCTGTAAAAATTATCAAGAAACTATTAAAATATGGTGCCAATCCAGACATATTATCTGATTACGGATGGCTTCCATTAAATACAGCAATTTTATTGGAAAATGTAAAAATTATCAAGATATTACTTAAGCATGGAGCAGATCCAAATAAAAGAGATAAAAATGGTTGCACCTCCTTGCATATTGCGAAGATTCTTAAAAGAGGGAACTTAGTTAAAATCTTATTGAAGTATGGTGCTGATGATAGTATTCCAGATACTGAATGCAAAAATAATTTAAAGAAATTAAAGGATGAAGAAATTGTTCTTCCTTGTGCCTTCGGAATAGACTTGTAGAATAGAAACTAACTGGAGGAATTTTGCTAAAACGAAATTAATTTTAGGTAGAAGAAGCGTTAAAAATGTTTTTATTGCTTCTTGACAAAGGAGATTTTATATGTCATATTTTATTCATAGGAATTCTCCCATAATGGCTTTAAGTAAATTCCTTATTTTATATAACTCTGTCTATAAATCTATATTGAGATATCCCAAAATTATTAGAATTTTTTGGATTTCCAAGATGTCTTAGTTTACTTGTAGAGTGGAGCAGATAGCTAAATCGGTTTGGATAATTTTTTATTTTAACCGTTTTATGTGAGGTGATGAAGACTCGAATATTTCCTTATTGGTTTTTAATCTTTACAATAGGGTTTGGTTGGTTTATTTTGGCACCCTTAGTCCCAGTTCTTGAAAATCGTTTTAACGTACCTTTAAGTTCTATACTTTTCATCATATCCGCTTATGGGTATAGCATGGCTATTTTAGGTTTATTAGCTGGCTTCTTGTCGGCTAAATTCACAACTAGAACTGTTTTAATCCTATCTTCAATACTTTCGTTTATAGGACTTTTAGGTAGAGCTATTTCAACAAACTTTGCGATATTTTTCCTTTTTTCAATTTTAGCATCCCTAGCATATCCATTAGCAGTAGCTCCAGTCGGCAGTATTGCAAAATCCCTATTCGAAAAGAGGGCAAATACTGTAGTGGGAATAAGTATAGGCATTCTGTTTATAGGAATGGCTACTGGATCATTTCTAGGCCCCCTAATCTATTCGTTGATGAATCTAAGTGGTGTTTTATTGTTAACTGCAATTTTAGGACTTATAGCAATGGTTCTACTGATTCCATCTACTAAGGGATTTCCAGTTCATTACGAAAGATCTCTTAAAGGAAGTTTTAACATTGGCATGGTAAAAAATTGGTACATTGGACTTGCAGTTGCCTCTGTTTCAGTAATGCTTGGCAGTATCGCGTCGACAGTTTTACATCTTCATGGTATTACTACCATATTAGCGGTTAGTATGGGCGGTTTTCTGAGTGGATTGAGTTTTCTAGGATCTGGACTCGGGGCAATATTATTGCCCTCCTTATTTGAGGGATATGGGCTAAGGCTAGGACTTATCTTAACTGGTATGTTAACGTTCATTTCCGCGCTAATCAGCGTAATCTCACTTTCCTATACCACCAATTTTGCTATGATTGCGCTAGGCTATTTCCTATTTGGTTTCTTCGGCAACGCTTATTGGTCGATGGCCATGGTTTCCACTACATATTACGTTAATGATCCTGCAAGAGCCGGTTTTGCGACATCAATGTACAGTGTTGTAACTAATATAGGTGTTTCATTAATCCCAACTCTTGTAGGACCACTTTTCGACAACATTTATACAATAACATTTGGAGTAATAGCCGTAGTAGTTATTGAACTTATAGCAGGTATATTATCTTTTTTACTAAAACATTAGCTCATTTAGACAGTCCTTGACCCCTTTTTAATGGAGTATATTATTTAGCTAATTAATTTAATAGGCTTATCAGATTTAATTAATGTTGAGAGACCGAAAGGATAATACTAACCTTAAACGTAGCTTGTGATAAAGCGATACCTAAAGTAGACCCTGACTGATAGATAACATAATTATTTTACTGGAGATTAAAAAATAAGGATATGGAATTGCAACTGCTTATCATTAACTAAGTACAATAAAATTATAATTGCCGTGAGAAACTGTTTTTCTATTTACCGTAAAGTTTCTATAATTTGTGAATAAATCCCTTTATAACACTTAGACCCAAAATATATGAAATTAAATGAGACCAAAACCCCTAAAGAATGTAATACTTTAATAGTATCATATATGTTGTTATAAGACCAATAGGAATGTATAGAACTCATAGCGTAAATATAATAAGGTATAACTTCTATGATAAGATTTCTCTATTATAGAACAATTACGGCAGAATACCACTTCATACCTAAGTCTCTATTCACTACGTTTTAGACATCATAATCTAGTCTCACTATCACATACGATCATTCCATAATATTTTTATTGTAATATTACTATGATAATATAACCATGGAAATATTAAGGAGATAAAACATTGATATAAAAAGAATAAACAGTTGGACTTTAATTTACGGAAGAAGAAAGGTAGGAAAATCGTTTTTAGTTAAGAAATACTTTCCTTACGACTTTTATTTAATAATTACTAGGGATCTGAAGGGTTCTCTCTTTCCTCAAATGAATTCTTAAAACTTGATGATGGTATAAAAACTGCTACAGAATATTTAAGAAAAGGAAAGAACGTAGTGATAGATGAGTTCCAAAGATTGCCGGAATCTTATTGGGATGTAATTGGCTCAGTCAGTCCCAATGGTAAGCTTTTGTTAGTCGGCTCAAGCTTTAGGATTTCTAAAAAAATGTTTGATTCAAGAAGCCCCCTTCTTGGTTTAGTTTTACCTTACATGTTGGGCTTAATACATTATTCTGACGCCCTTTATACTGTAAAAAACCCTTTACTTGCAATGATTTACATTGATCCTTGGACTATTCAGTTTGTAAAAAATGTTAACGAGATTTACGAAAAGGCTTATCAATTATACATGGTCACTAAAGGATTGATAGGAGAGATTTTTGAGGAGGAGGAAAGACAGTTAACCCTCCTCTACGAGGCAATTTTACTTTCGTTAGCTGAAGGGGAATGGAACACAGCTTTAATTTCTGGTTCATTAGCTAGCAAAGGATTTAACATTCCAGCATCAACAGTCAGTAGTTATTTAGATACCCTTGTTAACATGGGTTTAGTTGATAAGATAAAAATATATGGTGAAAAGAGGAAAGCGAGATGGTACTATAAAATCTCGTCACCAATCATTTCCTTAATGTTTTACGCTGAGGCTAAATATAATGTATCTTTTACTGAAGAAGCTAGGGAATTACCAATGGGTAGAGAGCTACAATTTGTTATTGGGAAAATGATGGCTGAAAGGTATGGCGGAACACTAGCTTATTCGCCCTATGAAGATATTGATGTAGTAATAATGAAAGGCGATAAGCCAATAATTGGGTATGAAGTAAAAATCGGTGAAATTGATAGAAGTGAAGCTGAAAGAGCAATAGAAAGAATGAGAAATGCTGGAATACCTAAGGCTGGTCTAATAAGTTTAAAAGATAAGCCTAAATATAATGCAGATGAAATCATTGGACCGGATGAATTAATTCAAATTGCTAATGAGATTACAAAGTCTAAAGGCGTTGCACCTTGAAATTCCTTTACCCTATCAAGAAACCTCTTCAATGAAGTTAATCATGTAATCGTTAACACGGAACTTTAACAGAATCCCTAAAATCTTCTCTCATCTAACCATTTCACTAATTTGGAAAAACCATTAAGAGATTATTGCAATTATATTTAATCCACGGAAGATGGAGATTAGGATGAATAGGAGGAGCTCGACAGTTGCTATACTCATGATAACTTATAACCTTTTCTCGCTGTCTGGAATAAAACGTACTTGTGTCAACTTCAGGATAAGGAATGTTAATGAACAGCTCTTAGAAGTTTGAAATATAGATTGTTGTTAATTATAGATTTTCACTTTCCTCAAAATTTGAAGAAACACAAGTTGAGAATTGGCTTTTTTATAATCTCCTCCTACGTTTTTTACACAATAAGATCATGAAGATCTAAAGAGGGATAAGTGTTAATGAAGATTCAACCTTCTCTTCTGCTTTAGACAAGTTATGAAAAATAGTTTAAATTGTTAGAGGCAAAGTATGTAACGCCTTAAACCTCTATACGTCTAGCTCATAATAGTAAAAGAAATCGCTGGGAGCGTTCATAGTGCAGCCATATAAGTATAAGATAAAAATAATAAATTATCCAAAAATTTCATATATGCTAACTAATTAACATAATATAAAGTTATGCATGGAAATCACAGTCATTTTAAACTTATACTTTCATGATGACACTACAAGAGCACTCAATACAGAGTAAGTTTTATGGAGAACTTTTATGTAGTTAGTATAAGAGTGTCTATGAGTAGGAGGAAGAATTCAAGGGCATTGTCCGTTACTGTAACTGCTTTAATTCTAGTTATAGCGCTAGTGGTTGTTGTCGCATTTGTATTATTTGAAGAATCTGCGTCCTCACCAAACATACACCTAGTAAGCGCATACATAGCTAAAAACAGCGCTGGCAATTATTATCTTTACGTTACTGTTAGTAATACTGGATCAGCGAATGGGCAGATATTGGGAGTTATAGTACAAGCTGGTGGGAGTCCAACATCAACATCACCGACAGGTGGTGCAGTAACAGTGCCTGCTGGGGGTACTGCGTCATTCAGTGTATCCATTCCTAGTTCTATTAGTTTAACTCCTGGTGAGCAAGTGACGTTTGAATTGGTTACTAATACTGGTGCTCAAGTGACTGGTGTAGCTACTGTATTAAGCTAACTGGGTTTAGATAATGGAAAAAGTTAGTTGTTTTTTACGCTTAAATAATTGTTTTATATTTCTATTAGATTTAATGCAATTACATTAGGAGGAAATACTTAGGAAAATATCTCGTAAATGTTGCTCCGTTAAAGATTTTCTACATTATTAAATAATAAACGTATTAACAAAAATCACAAAATGCTTTAACACTATTCCAAATACTCAATAAAAAATAATGTTATCATATTCACATAAACTAATAAGAAGAGATGTTGTATAAGGGTACTTCTTTTCTTTACTTGAGATGAGACCTCTTTCCCGTATATTAATGTTTAGCTTAGTCTAAATACTCTCCTAATCTAAAAAATCGTCGAGCCTAAACATAGTGTGATTATGAGAAGATATGAAACAAATTGCTCTAAGATTTCATATATTGCTAAGTAAATATTATATATATAAGGTTATGAATAGAATCACTGTCGTTTGAATTTGATAATTTCATAACGATACTATGAGCCTAAATAACAATTTTTAACACTCTAGACAAAAACCCTAACGCCCATTTTTAAACCTAAAGAAAACTCAACAGAAGAAGGAGACTCATTCGTGTTAACTATATACTGGTTTACAACACAAATCAACTATTGAAGCGGGAAATTACAGAGTCTCATATCATTATAGATATTTTTACTTTTTCTTAACTATATAGACTACTAAGTCTATAGAAATTAACCCCTTAAAAAATTACTTATGTCGATAATTGAATATGCCTTTTAAAAACGTATATATACTATATAGTCAATTTCCTGCTATGTATGCTCTATAAGATATTTTGATATACTTAAGGAACTATCTACTCACATGGACGTGAGAAACGTATTTAAACCGCTAGATGAAAAGAACCTCAGTTGGTTTCATATTAAATCACTAATAACTACTGGCATGGGAGTATACACTGATGGCTATGACCTATCCTCTATAGGTATCGTATTATTAACAGTATTGTCATCTTTTGGAATAACGAAACAAAGCCCAGATTATACATTAATAACATCGGCAGTAAGTGGTGCTGCACTAATTGGAGCTGCAATAGGAGCAATAATTTTTGGTTTCCTATCAAATATGGGAAGAAAGAAGTTTTACGGAATAGATGTAGGATTAATGACAATAGGAGCATTACTACAGGCATTCGTGGAAAATCCATTAGAACTAGTAATAGTTAGATTTCTGTTAGGGTTTGGAGTCGGAGCAGATTACGTACTTTCTCCAATGATAATGGCAGAGCACAGCAACGCTAAAGATAGAGGAAAAATTCTAGCACTAGGATTTGGACTCTTTTGGGGATTTGGAGCTACTACTGCAGCTGCAATATATCTTTTACTCTCAGCTATGGGCATCTCACCCGATATAGTTTGGAGAATTGTATTGGCAGCAGGGGCCATTCCAGCAGCTTCTGTAATATATATGAGAAGAAAGATCCCAGAAACAGCTAGGTATGTTGGAAGAATTAAGGGTGATTTAGAGGAACTTAAAAAAGTTATTAAAGAGGTGACTAGAAAAGAAACTCTCTCTATAAATCTCGAAGTGAAAGACACTAGAAGTGCATTTCATTATTTCAGATCAAATTGGAACCTTATACTAACAGCAGCTATTTTATGGTTCTTATTTGATATCGTTGCATACGCTGGAATACTATTCGGACCAAATTTAATAGCACAGAGTCTTGGAATCAACTCTGGTGTCTTTCAAATTTTAGTTGAAGGAGCCTTTACTTTACCAGGAGGAATAATTGCCTTAGCTCTAATTGATAAGGTTGGAAGAAAACCACTACAAACTCTTGGATTTGTTGGTATGGCAATATCGTTTATCTCATTTTCACTATACAAAAATTACGCAGGAATAGCGTTTTCGCCTTTAATAGCCTTCATACTATATGGCCTAAATAACTTAGCTAGCCAAGCAGGGCCTGGATCTGTTTCAGCTTCAGGTGTATTAGGAGTTGAACTAGCACCAACTAAAATAAGAGGTGTTGCACAATCAATAACTGTAGCAGGTGGAAGAATAGGAGCAGCACTAACGGCTTTTGTATTTCCATCACTATTTGCACATTATGGCGAATCATTTGCAATACTTTTCTTAGCTAGTATAGCTGGCATATCTGCAATATTGACGTATCTTGTGGTACCTGAGACTAAGGGTAAATCATTAGAGGAGTCCTCAAGAGAGTTAATACTAAGTAACATAAAATCATAAAGATCTAGCCTCTTTTTCTTTTCAAGCTCAAATTGCTTTTTATAACCTCTTCAACTATTTATTCATATGTCCCCCCACCGCCATCATTACTATCCTCCTGAGGATTTTAGAAGAACATTTGAAAGACCAGAGGAATACCTTCCTTCGATATTTAATGGGAAAAGAGGAGTAATAGTAGATTATGGCTGTGGAAATGGATTTTACTGCAAATATCTTCTTGAATATGCTACTAAATTATATTGTATTGATATAAATATAGTCGCTTTAGAGGAAGTAAGAAAGAAATTCTCCAATGCAATAACCCTTACAAACCCTAAGGAAATTCCGGATCAATCTGTTGATTTTATCCTTTTCGCTAATTCCTTTCATGATATAGAAGATAAAGAGTACGTGGTTAATGAGGTTAATAGAATTTTAAAAAGAGATGGCAGAGTTATCATCATAGACTGGAAAAAAGAAGATACTGGATTTGGTCCCCCATTAAGTATTAGAATGAGTGAGGAAGATTACTTAATGTGGTTTAAGGATTTCACTATAGAGAAGAGATTTGAACCAACGCCATATCACTTTGGATTAGTAATGAGGAGGAAAACCAATTGATGCACTAGTGCATATATTAGTAAACTCTATTTATACAATCAATGAAATAAAAATACTAAATATATATTCAGCATTTGAGCTATATCAAAGTCAATTGCCTTAGATGGTATTATTAATTATCGTATTACTTAACATATAGTACCTACGCTCCCTTTTTATCTATATTCATTTAAATGCTTAACAAATAGGGATAATGCTTCAGTTAAAAACTCAGTGTTTGTACTTCCTAAACCTATTCTAACATAGCTGGGCATCTCGAAACATTCACCAGGGTTTACCAGGACACTATATTTTTGAAATAGGCTCTCACTGAAATCATAAGTGTTTCTAACGCCGTTTAGCTTAATAAAAGCTAATACGGTAGCGTTTGGTTTAATCCACTTCACATCTGCGGAGGACAAAAGTCTCTCTAATAATCTAAAATTATTCAAGGCTATTTTTCTGGATCTTTCCATATATACTTCCCTTTCTTGTAGAACTCTATAGGCTATTTCTTGGCCTATGATTGAAGGAGAAATTGAGGTATAATCTTTGATGTTCCACATTTTGTCAACTAAATCTTTATTTGCAATTGCCCAACCTATTCTTATTCCCGGAAGGCCATAAACCTTAGACATACTATTAGTGCTTATTGCTCGATCATAAAGATCAACGAAACTGGGTCTGATTTTTCCATCGTGTTCGGAACCTCTATATACCTCATCTGCTATTATCATCGCATTGTTATCTTCAGCGATTTCTACTATTCCCCTTATTTCGTTATCTGAAAGAGCCATTCCAGTTGGGTTATTTGGATTCGTTATTACTATTGCCTTAGTGTTTTTAGTAACCATTTCGTTGAGTTGATTTAAATCTAACCCAAAATTTTCCTCTTTAAGCCATATGTACTTTACCCTAGCGTTCATACCTCTCAGCAATCCGGGGATTTGCATGTAATTGGGCATTTCAACTATTACCTCATCTCCAGGCTTTATAGTTGAAAGAATTGTTAGATAATTTGCCTCAGCACCCCCTGCAGTTATGATTATATCTTCTTGTTTCTTTCCGGGATAAAAGGAGGATATTAGTTCCCTTAATTTCACTAGACCTTTCGTATGACCATATTCTAACTTAACGTTAGTAATATTTATATCCCTCAATTCTAATGGTTCCACTCCGCTTTCTGATAACACATATTTAGCTCTCCAATCCCTTAAGGACTGCCATCTTTCTAGACAAAATTCTGGATACATTATAGTACGAATACGTTTCTAGAGTTTAAATTACTTACTTGCACCAGCAAATTACTTTGTGGGAGTTTTTCAAGATCTACGTTACTTTTTCATATTTTCGCCATGGCAAAAATAACATAACAAACCAGATAGTTTCCTACGAATTCACAGTGTAAATTAGTTCAATTGTTAGAGGCGACAGCATGTAATGCCCGCAAATACCCCACAAAGGACCAGCGAATTCAGAAAATTGTTATAACTGATGTATTAGCTAAGTTCCAATTATTAGTGACTATCTACTCATCAGTCAAGATTCACTAACGACGTTTAATCGCAGATTGAACATAAACGGGAAAATAATCTTCAATTTAATAATATATATAAAATAATTTTAAAAAACACATCTCACTACTTATGTTTTTCATCCACGTCTCACACGTAGTATAACTACAATTGCTATAATTACTAAGAGGATCACTATAATTAGCCCTAAGAGGAGGTAATTTGGCGAAGTCACTAACGTTTCAGTTATGGGCTGAGTCACAGTAATAGTTGTTCCGGGCGAAACATTATATGTGCCTTTATATGATGCTACCTCATAGAAAGGTACGCTAGCGTTCAGATATATTGTACTACCTTCATTGTAGAATGACGAAACGCCATTTATTGTTACAAGATACTGCGTTATGGTACTAATCTTCAGAGTTTGTGGGGATTTAACTGTAAATGAGGCTGATGGGAATATTCCAGTTATTATTACTCTCTCTTCTGGACTAACGTTGTAAGTGTAATTCAATACGTTTATGGTGGTACCAGCGTTTATCCAAGAGGGATTTAGGATTTCTTTCGTACCATTAATTAGAGCGTAAACTGGTATTGGTGAACTTACGTTAACGAAGTACTGCGTAATTGTGGAAGAAGTTATCGTATAGGATGAGTTCACAGTTAATAATGATGCGGGCAATATCTTAGCTAGGATTAATCTTTCTCCGCTACCTATATAATATGTTAGATTCTCTATCCTAATTGTTGTACCCTCATTATACCAATTGCTGTTTAAGGTCTCATTCATACCATTAACTAGAGCATATAGCTGAATTGGAGAGTTTACGGTAATGTAATATTGAGTAATTGTACCCACATTAATTGTTATAGGCTGATTTACAGTAAAGGTTAATGGAGTTGAGAAGTTAGTTATTATTACTCTCTCCCCGTTTCTTGGATAATATGTTAAGTTCTCTAATTTAATTGTCGTACCTTGGGTAAGCCAGTTAGAGGCATTGAGAGTCTCATTCATACCATTAACTAGAGCGTAGATCGTAACTGGAGATTGAACCGTAACCAAATATTGATTCAAATAATTTACATTAATAACTCCTGGAGATTTAACAATCCCCGTAAAGTTTGTCGCAATCCATCTTTCACCTTGAACAGAAGATTGCAGTTGTGAGGGATATACATATTGGGTATCTACATCAACCCATACTGTTGCTGGAGCTTGTACAGTTTGCGTTAGTCCAAAGCTTCTATAACTTACTATAGGTGGAGTATATCCAGTTCCACCTTGTACGGTATAGTTAAAAGTCACTTGATATTGCTGATAATAGGTTAATAATAATGAAGTTACGGATGAAGTTATTGTACCACTGGTAATGTTCCCTGTTGCCCATCTAATATTTCCTTGTACTATTGCTTGTTGAATCTGATATGTTGTACCAGAAGGAACTTTTATTGTGCCTTGAAGAGGAACAGTAGTGCTTGTACCATTAGGGAAGCTCAACGTTATAGTAGGAGTTTGTGGCATTGACTGTCCAACTACGCTATAACCCAAGGTTACGGTAATTAAAGGAGTTCTTTGTATGACATTAATTTCAATAGAGCCTACCGCAGCACCACCAGCTACCTCAACTACAACTTGCCAAGTTCCGGTTACGTCGGGGAAAGTATATGCGTTAGGTATATAGATACCACCACTGCCGTTAATCTGATAAGGAATAGTATCTGCCACGGAAGTATTTGGAAAGAGTATATCTATAGTTGCAGGATAGCCAGCAAATTGTTGAGGAACTATGGCATCAATAGTTATTGCTTGCCCAACATAATAGGTTTCTCCATTATAACTAGGGCTGTAAAAAGTCACATTGCCAGAGGTATATGATGCTATACTAATTAGTGTAACAAATGATATTAGAGAAATAAGAGCAACAATTAATTTCATTTTCATTATCTGCACCTACGACATAAGTAGTTTATGACAAATACTTAAAAGCTTTTTAGTAATACTGACGTCTCCTTGCATTAACAAAATTGCTATTCGCCCTCTAAGGGCTAGTTCATAATGTTGTATAAGGGGAAAGCTCCACTACTCTCCCCTCAGACTGGGATTTGATAATATTCTTGGTCTCATCTTATTAAGGATAAGGTAAAGAACGATGTACTGTAGGTTCTTTCTAATCCTATTTTCATAGAATGTTGTTGATAAACTTACTATATATGTAGAAATCATTAAAAATATAGAGATAGATGTCAATAACTCAGTTCTTAGATCTATACTTGAGGTATCTCCTAAAGCGTTAATAGAACAAGTTTCCCTTATTTAAGCAAAAACTCATAAACGGGTACAATCTTTATTTCTCTTCCCTCAACCTTGAGAGTATCCTTTATATCCCAACTAACAATTATCAATTCTTTTGCCTTAGTTAGTTTATATCCTTCAATTAGCCCTTTTATTTCCCTGTTTTCAACTTTATCACTGGCATAAGTCACTTGTATTAGCCTTGAATTTATTTCGTCATAGAAGTCAACTTCATAATTATTTCTTATGTAGAAAAGGTGTTCAGTGCCTTGTAGTTCTCTGAAAAGCTTAATCGCAACTAAATTCTCCATAATTCTTCCTTTATCTTTTCCTCTTATTGCAATATTTGATATTATCCCAGGATCAACAGTATAAACTTTTTTATTATACGTTAACCTTTGTCTTAATTTTTCACCATATCTAGGTAAGAAGAAAATCAAATATGCGTCATTTAATCCATTAGCCCAACTCTCTACTGTTACCTTATTTACATCTATCACCTTACTTAACGCTCTTAAAGAAACCTCGTTAGAATAATAAGATATTAAAGTCCTAGCGAAATCTCTAAATTTCTCTATATCCCTAATTTTATACCTGCTGATAACGTCCTTAAACAAAATGTCATTATAAATGAAGTTTATCTGATCTCTGCCTAGGAGAATGGATTCTGGAAAACCACCTTCAATAAGGTAGTTCTCTAATTCGTTCTTCAGCTGTGAAATTTTGAATGTGGAATAAAGGTCAGTTTCTTGAACTTCCCATCCCTTGAATCTCAAATACTCTTTGAAGGAAAAAGGGAAAAGAACATAATCACTATGCCTTCCAGTAATGAAAGTAGCTAACTCGCCAGATAACATTTTAGAATTGCTTCCAGTCACAATAATCTTTTTTATATCTCTTAACCTAGAAACAAAGAGTTCCCATCCTTCTACGTTATGTATTTCATCAAAAATCATGTACTCTATATCCCCATATAATTCGTAAATTGCTTGTAAAATTTTATTTAAATCTTCTGTTTTTAAACCCTTTAGTCTTTCATCATCAAAATTAATATACGAAAACTTCTTATCTTTAAGTAAAAGAATAGATAAAGTTGACTTTCCAGATCTTCTTACGCCCAATATAGCTAAAGCATTTGGTATTTTTAAGTATTTTAACAGATCTGGCACATCCCTCTTGATAATATTCCCCCTCATCTTCCTAGTCAATATCTCGGACTGATCAACAATAACTTGCTTAATTTCGTCGATACTCATATACTATACCATACCAAGTTCTCATTAAAATGATTTATTATACTATACCAAGTTTGCAATGTAACAAGGCAAAACTTTTGCTCACACTTGGAATTTAGGTTCGAGCGTGTCCATTTAGGTTCTTTGGTTAATCTTTTAATGGTGTAGTTAGCAACATAAGCATTGAGAAAAATTAATTTTGTCTTGGAATCAATGTGTAGTATAAATTTTAAATTCTGTTACATTATGTAATATCTAGGACCTTTAATGAGATTTAAAATTTTGCCCTTACTTATTATGATTTCAATTTTTTCTTTAGTGCCTTCTGCAATTATCATTAACTCACAAACAACAAGTAGCAGTTGGATTTCAAGTATCCAAATTTATGATGTAACCACTGCTAGTAAAGTTATTAACACCAGCGAGCTAATAGCCGGAGATACTTATAACGTAACATTAGATATCTCTGTTCCCTTCTCCAATCCCTCAAACTTGTTTTATATAAGTTTGAACCCGGTGTTACAAAGGTATGGAGCTCAATTTTGGTATATATTAACTCCAACATATCAAGGTTATAACGCCACAAATTTCAAGCCGACTAGCTATACTGTATCGTTTACGCAATATACGGGTACATTAGTGGTCTCAGTTGTCTTCACAATTCCTTCAAATCTGACTGAAATAGGAGAATTAAACGGGATCGTTCTACAAAAACCTCAACAGATTAACATCGTGAGCATAACAGTAGGGGAAAGCACAGTGGGGCAATATACGCCTACTATAGTATCTCAGGAAATTTTAGAATATAATCAACTATATTCTAAGGCATTAACCCTCATTCAGACGGGTCAAATAAGTTCACAATATAAGGCATTAGTACAATCCATATTAAACAACGCTTCTGCACTTTACTCTCAAGGCTTAGTATCTCAAGCTATTTCGGAATTGGAAGTAATCAACCCGTCATATTTTCCATCTCCACCTAGCTATACTATTACTTATGCTGTAATAGGTGTTGCAGTGGTATTAGCAATAGTTGCTGTCTTTGGGTTTATCATGTATACTAGAGCTAAAGGTAATTATGATGAGTTAGACAGGAAAACTAAAGATATAATAAAAGAACTTTCATCAATGAAAGTTGTAGCAGCAAGATATGATAAAAATCTAGCAGAAGAGATAGAAAAGCTAATAAACAGTCTAAGCAAAGGTAGAAGTAGATGAGCGTAAAAGCTTCTAGGTATTCATCAGTTCACATAGTAGGTTTGGGTGGAACTGGAGTTAACATACTTCAGCGATTAATAGAAAGTGAAAGATTTTTAGATTTCATCTCATCGGAGGATTCATCTATAGCTTTACTAGGAATAGATGTAGCTGATGGGGATATTGACGCGTTAAATAGGGCTGCTGCGGAAATTAGACAAAAATTAGCATCTAAGGGAATACCCATTGATAGATTTTGGTTATCAACGCTCAAAATTAGATTTAATACGCCTGACACATTATACGACTTCCTAACTAAATTTGATAAATATTTAGCTAGCGAGGGAATAAGAGTAAAGAACTATATGCCATGGATTTCTAGAGCTACAATGATTCCACCGTTAGCTGGTGGAGTAGGAAGAATGAGGGCCTTAAGTAAGGCGATATACAATCTGAATTATTATTATTTAACTGAGGTTAATAACGCCATAGAATTGTTCAAGGATAAGGTGGTGAGATCTGTAAAGACTCCTGTCGTAGTTGTAGTGTTTGGACTCGGTGGTGGTACTGGAAGTGGTATGATCACTGATTTTATAAGACATCTTAGAGCTAAATTGGGAAATGGTATTCCAATTATTGGTTTAGCGGTATTACCCAGTTCTGCAGATGACGCCAACGCTAGAGGAATTTCTTCTTTTATGGCACTTAATGAATTAGAACTGCTATTCAATACAGAACTTAATAAGAGGATTGTGGAAATTTATGGAAATGCGTATGAGAATAAGTTCTCTGCTTTATTCTTCGTACCATTAGATTTAGTGTATAACATAAAGGGAAACTTAGTAGAGGCTAAGAAGGAACTTGACGAGGCAATAGTGGATATTCTATACATGCTGATGCATTTTGATTTGGCAGATCTACTTAGTAGCGTAGGTACAAATAACGTTTTTACTGAAAACTGGGTAAACTCCATAGGATTTTTGAAAATAAGATATCCCGTAAGTGATTATATTGGTTATGCCAAAAAACTATTGGAACTGGTTAAGGTTTCTGGAAGGTTTGTAAAGGAAAGTAAGGACATATTTGACATGATTAATAAAATGTTTACTTATGAATATGATGAGTTAGTTAATATCTTCAAACAATCTGAAATTAATACTGGAGAGTATAATCCGGAGTTATTCCAGAGTAAATTAAATGAAATAATCGAGGGTAGAAATTATGAGCCTACAATAAAAATGCAGATAAGATCTGTTATGGATTACACTCAATACTATGCTAAGAAGTTCATATCTGCATTAAACAATATTAGGTTCGAAGAAGATACAATAGAAGGATCAGCAGTAAGCTTAGAGTTAAAGGAATTAAACAAAGCTAATGAGTTAATAAATAACTATGAAAATTTAAATAAGAATATACTAAATGAAGTGAGAGAGAGAATAAGGGCAGGAAAGAACTTTACTACAACTCAGAGGGAAGTCATGGAATCCGCAGTAGATTTCAGCAATTTAGTTATTTCCTTAGTGTCCACAATAAAAAGTTATGTAAAGGCCAAACTATTGGCAGATGATTTGACTAGAAGAAACTTGCAAATACCAGATAACATGAAAACTAGAATAAATGAGATAGCAGAGAGAGAGCTAAACGCATTAAGTCAATTATTCCAAGTATTAACAATGTCGCCTGAGAAGCAGGTGAAGATTTTAGATGAGGCAATATCTAGGCTAATTGACTTATTAGAGTCGTCAGAGAATAGGATTAGAGATGCCGAGAATCAATCGTTAAGTGTAGAAAGGGAAATACAGAGACTAACAAGCGAGAAAGAAGAGCTAAAGAAGGAATACAATAAGATAAGAATAGACTTCAGTGGGAAGAAAAAGAGAATTGCTGATGCAATTGCTGATATAGACGCTAGAATATCATCACTCACTAAGATCAATGAGGAAAATAAACAGACATTAGATAAAATAAAGGATTTCTATAACTCACTAAAGACTTTGAAAGACAAACTAGATGTTAACAAACCATATAGAGCAAATTTATTGACTTTAGTAAACCTAGAAAGAGAGCTAGTTTCCATCCTTAGCAACATAACTAGAACTACAAAATATTATGAAAAAGTTGTCGAACTAAGTGAATATGAGCAAAATAAGATTATAGAAAAAATCTTGATGGAAGATCAGAGATTAGATAAAGGAGATAACAACGTGTTAAAGGAGATTTTAGATAAGAAGAGATTTAATGAGATAATGGATAGCTTGATGAGAGTATTTAGAACTCCTTCATATGCAGGGTTCAATAACAATTATAAGACTGATTTCATATGGGTAACAGTTAGCATACCTGAAGGTTTATGGGATATGGATCTTCAGCAAAGACTAATGAACATTCTAAGCTCTAACATACAGGTTGAAGCTAGCAAAGCTATTTCAATCAGACAAACATCCCAGATAGAACCTTGGACCATATCGATAATGGTAGTATATGCTAAAGGAACGCTAAAGTACTTAGAAAAATATAATAACATGATAAAAGACGTTGAGGCCTTTAAACCTAATGAAAAAATCCTATTCAGAAGCTTCCTATTAGAACAAGGAATTTGGGACTTAGATACGTTTATTAAAGAGCTAAAGAAAGAAGAAATTGAACATGAGCAGTCACACTAAGAAAATCTACGAAGAGCTTACAATAAGTGTCCTTTTAGCGATCTCGACATTTGTTTTTTTATTTGAAATACCTCTTCTTACGCTAGTATTTATAATAGTAATTCCAATAGCGATGTTCCTTTTAGGTATATATAGAAATACGTTATATGCAACTGGGTTAGAGGCGTTTATTGTAATTGTTAGTATAATATGGCAAAGTATGGGCTTTATTTCGAATAGTTTAAGTTATGGACCGGGATTGTTAACTAAACCCGGAGAGTACTCTGCAGTATACATATATACAATATTGTTGATTGTGATGATATTCATAATTCTTTTATACATGGTTGATCCTGTCAACCTTTCAGTAGGAGTTTTAGCAGGCGCATTAGCCTTAACACCTGCATTCTTCCTAAGCCCAATCTTAATTATATTCCCTAAAATAATGAATAGAAATGCCCCTGTCCATAAACCTCTTTTAATATACTTATCGATTCTCTCTCCGTTACTTTTCCTAAACGCGTTAATTGCTGGGCCAAAAGTTTCATTTAGTACTGTAGCGTTCTACCAATTGTCATATTTGGCACATAATCTTAGACCCAGTATAACTAGTGTTAATGTATTCATAAGCGGATTTCCTCCAAACTACTCATATCCGCAACCAATTTTCTTTAATTATCCTTTAGATAAGTCAGTAGGGATAATAGAAGCGATTATACTCCTTGGTTTAGCATATTATATATCCTACATTATTTCAGACACAATAATGAAGGTATTTGTAAATAAGATATACATAAACGAGTATATAAGAAATCTTATAGTTTACTTCAATCCCGCTGAAGAGAATCTAATATTAATACTGTTTTTCATAGCCTTTTTGTTAGCGTTTTCAACTCAGATGAGCGGAATAGTGATAGGCCTCACAATACTTTCAACTATTATTTTAGGCGCATTATTCTCATTTTTAACAAGTATATTAGGTAGCCAAGAAGCCATATTTACACTGAAAACTAGTTTACAAAACAAGCTTCAAGATCTATCATCGCTAATTAAAAAGGGAATGGAGAACTTATCTCTAATTAATATACCTACTGAAAACACGGAAAAAATTAGGCTTAAGATAAACGAATGCAACAATTTTTACTCATCTGTTTCAAATTTAGTTCAAACCGCTAACGAAAGATTACTGAGAAATTGGAATAAAGAGGCGGACGAGTGCATCAAATCCATTTCCTCATTTGATAACGCGTTTAAGAACATTCTGCTTGACGAACTTAATAACATAAAGTCATTAGTGGAATCTGGTAACTCGGTGCTAAAAGATATAAAATTAAAAATATCTCTACCTCAAATTGAAGTAAAGCCTAATTATGATATAACGCAGATAATTAATGAATATAAATTAATAATTTCAAATTTGAGAAAATCATTAGAGGATCTATATAATTTATACATAGAGAACGCTAAGGCTTTTAATAAGCTGATGGGTATAGATCAAGCTCCTCTTGATGTACCGAATCCAGTTATAAGATTAGATAGGGGAGACTTTGAAGGAGCAATAAAAATAATAACTGATTATTGGTATAAATTCGATACCCTTCATAGAGCAGAATTTAAAGAGAAGATAGATAGACTGTCTAAAAGTATACTTGAACTAGTAGAAACATTATCCTACTGGAATAATAGTGAGGATTTCATAAACCAGCTAAGAGATATTAGTGGACAAATAGAAGATGTTAACCCATCAAATGCCTTACTCCTATTAAATAACTTGAATACTTTGATACAGGTCTATAAGGAACTCATTGAAAAGGTTCGTAAGGAAATAGAAGACGTTAGTAGGATCAGTAATGAGTACAAGCAATTTGAGTTTAAGGTTCCTAGTGAGTCTAAGTTATTATCTGAGTTAAGTATAAAGGATAATGTAAGCACGATAGAAGAATACGTAACACTAATAAATAATTTAACGGCTTTCCTCAAGAGACATATAGACTACTTAAAACAAGATGAGCAACAATTGCTCATCATATCATTATATCCTATTGCTGATTACGTTATTACCAAAATTCTAAATGAAGATAAGGAGGTTTACCTTGATGAATTACCTTTTACTAAGCCAATAGCTAATTTATATGCTAGGTTGTATTCTATCCTTCATGATAACGTAAAATATGATGAAGATAAGGAGGTAATAAAATATGCCAAAATGTAAAAATGGGCATGAAATGAACCTAGCTTCTACTTGTTCCATATGTGGACAACCAATAGATTATTATGCTTCATTATACGAATTAACACATTTCCCTAAAATACAATATAAGGTAAATGATATTGTGATTTACGTTGGGGTAACCCCATATAGAATATCAAACACTCTTCTCATAGATCTTAATGACGAAGAGAAAATTGAACAAAATAAAATAGTCTTGAAATTAATAAGCGGTGGAACGTGGCAGGATTACCTAGATCAGTATAAAGAAAAATTAGCAAGAATTTTTGACGTACTTGGAGTAAATGAAACAAAGAGGAAACTGATAATTTTGAACGCATCACACCCACTTTCACCTTTGGTTATATCATTAATAAATAGTAATGCAATATTTCTAATAATTTTACCAGAAGAGAATGAACCGCTAATATATTTAGATACTGCATACAACACGGTATTTGAAGCATCTAAGAAAAAAGAACCCATCATTCTAGTTACAAAAGGTATTGTCGAAAAATTTAGAGCATTCTATCCAGATACGGGTATAAGTTATGGAATAGAGGGATTTCTAAAAATATTTAAGTATTTATATGATAACTACGACAGACTGTATAACTTCTTTAAAGTTTCTCTGAAGTTCAATTCTCAACCATTCTTCCCATTTAGCTACATAATAGGTGGAACAATGCTAGTTTTTAAAGATATACAAAGTGTATTTAGCGTTATAGACGTACAAAAAACCATTGAGTTTGATGAGAACGCGTCAAATACTCTATTACTAGTTAATATTAGTCCCAAGGAGTTAAAAGAACAAATAGAGAAACAATATAGAACGTATATTTCATCCAGATTTAGAGATATAATCTATAATGATATAATCTTCATTGAGAGTCCGAATAGTAGAGTGACTAACGATATATTCAATTTAATAATGTTTTATGGAGTTTCCAGCATAAAAGGATTAGAGTATCTTTCTAAGTCTCATGAATTATTCACAAAGAGAGTGACCCAAAATGCTTAACCTAAAAGTATTACGAGTTAGACAACAAAATAAAATATATACAAATTGTGAGTTAACAATAAATTCGTTTTCGATTAATGTTGATTGTTATAGAAAGAGAATTATGGGACCTGCAACGAGAATAAATGTCTTGAACTATACTTTTGATAGAAACTTTTCACCACAATTTGATAATGATAAACTAATTGTGAATGATGTAATCGTTTTCTTAAAAGATCAGAATGACATTAGACTCATAAATGATGAAATCAGATCAGAGATTCTTGGGTTATTAAAGCAAGAGTTAATAGAACCAGTAACTACAATCGCAAAGGAGAGAATTAAAGGACTGAAACTTATAGATGAGTATAATGCAAAACCCGATCTATCCATTTTACTAGAATCAAAAGATCCCACGTCGTCGATATCTGATAGTATAAATAAGAATATCTTGAGAATAGAAGAGGTATTAAAAGGTTACAATAATGATGTTGTTCAGGTTTACAAGGATAGGATCTTTGGACTAGTGTACTTGCTCTCTAAAATCTTGGAATACATGATTGAAAATGACGATACTAATGCAAGAAAGGCTAAGGAATTGTTAGCAAATCTCCTAAACATACCATTATCGGAATTAGAAAAAATATTATATAATGCGATATATAATGTAGATTCTATAGTTGAGATTCTATTAAATTACGCTCTACGATAAAAGAAAACAAGCTATAAAGTGCTAACTTGCAAAGTATATACATAGTTTAGCACACCCTTTTTTAAGAGGATAATATAAGCCCATGTAAATTTTTAAACACTCAAAAAGTCCTTTGTGGTGTATTTGTAAGCTATCTGTTTGGAAAGCTCTTTTTACTATAAAGAGAATATGATGAGGTAACTGAAGCTTTGAAAAACCTCACAAAGTACTCAAAAAATTAAAAATATCTCTTTTCGTTTTATATTTTTACAGCAATATAAAACAGTAGAGATATATTGCAAATAGTCCATAGGGAACCTTTCATAAATGTAACAGCCTAGAAAATTTTGTATTTTTATAATAAGGTTTACTCTCTGTCAAGTTAAACTTATAGGGTGTTAAGCTCTAACTTAACATATAATGTTGCTATTTTGGCTAGAATTTATAGGAATCTTTATAGCTATTTTCATTTCAGCTGAACTATTAGCTAAAGGTGCTGATGAGCTAGAGGATTCTTTAGGCCAGGGCCTAACTGGGGGAATAATATTAGGTTTGCTTACAGCGTTACCAGAGACAATTTTCGTTATAGTTGCCTCACTCAGTGGTAGTTTTGATATAGCATTAGGTTCAGCAATAGGTGGTAATATACTATTATTTACATTAGGAATAGGATTAGTTGGAATAGCCTATATAATAAAATGGAAATCTTCTTTGGAAATCTCTACTGAATATAGTGTTGAAAATAAGTTTTTGACATTGTCAACCATAGCAATGATAATAATATTGATTTATGGTAAACTTGACTTCATTACTGGCATTATACTTATCTTGATCTATGTAGCTTATGTTACGTACAGAGTATTGAAATTCAATGGTAATAAAAGGGAAAAAGTTGAGGGTAATTTTAAGAGGCCTATGCTATATATACTCAGTGGAGGTATCTTATTAGTTATTTTCTCTCACTATTTTGTAGGATATATCGAAACCTTAGCTAACATGTTTAACGTTCCTGAAATATGGCTCTCGTTAGTTATTTCTCCGATAGCTGGAGAACTTGAGGAGAAATTATCAGCATTTAGGCTAATTCAACTATCTAAAAGTGGTGGCTCTCTTTCAATTTTGAGCTTTGTTGGAAGCAAGATAGAGAACGCTACCATATTGCTAGGAATAATAGGCTTATTTACTGATTATTCTTTATATTCCGCTTTACCGGAATACATTTCGGCATTAGTTGCAAACGCCATTGCGTTATACGTGCTTCTTGACAAGAAAATTAGCCTTATCGAATCAATAATTTTACTTACCATTTACATGATCATCATAATTTTTTCTCTATATTTATAAGTGATTTTTTAAACCCGATATAGCCATGTATGTCCGTGAGTAAGAGAAAACTTTCAATTTTTGAAGCGTTTTCCTTATCATTTGGTGGACAAGCACCTTTCACTTCAATTATAACATTTGGTACTATAGGACTAAAGCTTGGAGGTTCATTTTTAACAATAGCTACAATTGTGGGTACTATTCTAGTTTTAATAAATGGCCTAGTGATATACAGATTATCCCTAAGGTATACTCAGCATGGTGGATACTTCACATATGCCTTTTACTCTCTTACAGAAAGGTTAGGACTAATAACGGGATGGGCATTTTTGTTATATGCCTTTTCTTATGGTGGTACTCTCTTAGCTGGGTCAATATACATTATAACTAGTTACCTTAACGTAAATCCAGATTTAATAGCATTTCTCGTATTATTGTTCTCTGCCTTTCTCGTAATTAAAGGATTAGATATTTCAGTGAAGTATGCTGAATTCATAAGTATTGCAGAGATAATTGCGATAATTGTAAGTTCAATAGCGTTATTAATAAAAACCCAAGTTACATTTAATTTTAGTATCCCTGCTAACCCATTCCTAGTAATCTTGTATGCAATAGGAATGCCTATAGGATACGGTAACTTAAATCCAATGAGTGAGGACATAAAAGATGCTAAAAAGATTGTAGGAATCATAACTGTTATCGTAATACTTCTAGGTGGATTATTATCTGCATTTTTATTCTACGCGTCAGCACTATATGGTAATGATCTTATAGATATTTTACTAAAGAATGTAGGATTCATATTCCCTTATTTGATTTTCTCGGCTCTTAATGGGGGAATATTAGGTGGAATAGCGTACATTATCGCGATGTCAAGAATACTATATGCTATGGCATTAAAACACTTCATGCCATCAATCATAGCTAATATAAAAAATGCTAGACCTTTCAACGCAGAAGCTATATCGCTTCTCATTTACGTTTTAATAATATTCCTTTCAACTCATTTTGCAGGACTTTACAACACGTTCTTTGTGCTTGGAGGACTAACTGTATTAAGTTATCTGATAATTTCTTTATCAGCCGATCTCTCCTTGTTAAGGATAGCATTAAAGAAAATGAGAAAGAGAAAAATGGAGATACTTTTAGCTATCTCGTCAGCAGTAATGTCAATAATAATTCTAGTATATGCAATACAAGAAAATAGCCCTATCATTAACTATATGTTCTTTGCTTGGATAATCATAGGGTTTATTTACGCTGAAGTGCTTGAAATGATTGGAAATGGGGAAGACGAAGACAAGAGATGAATTGAAGATCAGCATCTATAGTTGAAGTCCCAAAAAAGGAATCTTTATCCTTGAGAACAAATAATGAAAATATTGGACATTAAAAGAACTTTAAGACTAACTGTGACTTCTCTTTAGCATGATAAGCTCTATAACCATTATTAAGACTGCAATAACACTTAAACCAACTATGAGGTAGGTTTCGGTACTGCTTGAAGAGGAAATCGTACTAACTGTAAATTGATACTGAGCTATCAGAAAACCATAACTGTTAATCGGAATTAATGTTAGACCCATGTCTGCTGAGGTGACGGGAGAATATAAGGCTATTTGTATTTGACTACTGGAATTGAGGTTAGATAATTTTAACTTGAAATCAGTTTTACCATAATTCAAAATTGCTGGTATCTCTATCCGTTGTTGACCATTATTGTAGCTAATAACCAACGTTAAGTGGATCGAACTATTAATTCCATTATATACTGTGAATTTTAGAGTATTTCCACTTATTTTTATATTCTCTAATTTAATAAGGTTAAACTGCTTCTTTACCATTGAGACTATGGTAGAGGTGTACAGTAACGCTTGTTCTTTAAACCAGTTTGGTCCAAATGCTGGAGGACCAGTCTGCCATGTCCAATCACTACCTTCGGCTACATATAAGTAATTCCATAATGTATCAACTAGTCCAGTAGAATTTGGTGTTTTATCAAATGGTAAGTAAACCGTTGGTGAGATATTATCACCGACTAAGATAGTATAAGCCACTAAGTATTCTCTAGCTACCGAAAGATTCTGCCATATTTCAGTTTTTCCAACATATCCATTATTCCAGTAGTTCAAGTTGAGATCCCATGAATTCACCGGTAAGTTTGTTATTACGCTATATGGCTTATGAGTAGCAATTGCCTCACTTGCCGTTTGAGTAATTAACCATTGCCCTTGATATTGCGATAGAGCTTGGTAAATTGCGTACAAATCAGCAGGACCAGTAGTTGGATTGAAAATTAAAGGATTCTCACCATCTAACGCTACAGTAACTATACTACCCGGATTATTCATATAAATTTGAGCAAGTTGTTGTATGAGTTCTTGGGCGGTAAGCTGAGGAGATTGGCTAAAGAACTTGAAGCCGAATTCGTTAGATAGTGTGGTATTTCTAAATAAAACTATAATAGTCTGACCTAAGTTATTTTCTACAATAAAAGGTTGATCTGGATTTAATGAACCTTTGACTAACGTAACATAAGGCAAAAACGCTTGCTGATCTAGTATGGTAAATGATATATTGCTTTCATTATATAAACCTACTAGGTCCATGTCAAAGGCCATTTCAGGCGTCCACGTACCATTAGCCCAAACACCAAAAACTTCATGAGTGAGATTTTCTCCCATTCTTATTTGAGATAAGACATCACTCCAGTAGCCGTCTTGAAGTAATAACGGTTGTAATGGGTGATAAAAGGGTACCGTCAGAACCTCGACCTTACCTTCATCTATTAAGCTCCTATAGAGACTAAGAGTATAATTTACAGCCTCAATATCATGTAAAGTATTTATTCCGAAATTAGAAGTAAAGGTAGCGTTTTCTTCATGAAGTATTGTCTCCCATTGATATAATAAAACTGGCGTAAAATCTATGGTAACGCTAACGTTAAATTGGTTTAGTAATAATGCTTGTAATTCGTAAGCACCCACCAAACTTCCATTCCATTCAAAATCTTGACCAGTATGTAACCAAACCCAAGGTTGCTCCCAACTACCATTTGGCGCTATATATAAGGGCTGATGCATATTCCAAACTATCACTAGACTTAGCGGTTTTTTACCAGTGACATTAAGAATGTAGAGAGCTGGCAATACAGCCTCTCTTTGTAGAGATCCATTAACATATATGTCTAGAGAAGGGTAATATATACCTTGCGGGATTCTAGATGTATCTAAGGTCACCATTACTAAATTATAGCCCGGCTTTAGTAAGGTAGAATAATTATATTGATTACCTGCTACTTGTATTGAAATCAGTGAATTAACTTCTTGGGGTAGTCCATTTTGCAGATATAAGGAAATACTTACCTTTTGCCCCTCAACATAAACGAATCTATCATATGACGAGTTAATGAATTGGATATACGAATATACATCTTGTATGGCAAAATTTTGACCTGATGCGTTATGATACCATTCATTTAATGTTAAGTCATGATAAACCCATTGAACCCATTGTCCTGGTTTAAAGGGGCCTATTATGATAGTGTAATTGCCCCACAATGGGTTATACGACATTAACTCATCTGTTATATTGGTCCACGGTAAGCCAGTTTGAGGGCCAGTGGTTAATCCATAATGAATATCTATCATATCTGGAGCTCTTCCCACTGTAGTTATTAATATTGATCCGTTTTGTAATACCGTAGCATAAGTTTGCCCCACATTAGGCGGATTAACCTCTAGATTCCAGTTCCAGAAAGGATGATTATCGTAATTTATCCACTCCCCAGTAGTATTATCATAAAATACCCAGGCTATCCAAGTTCCATTAGGAAAAGGCCCTATTGACGCGCTGAAATTTTCACCATTCCAAGTCATTATAGCATTAGATATATTTATCCATGCTTGCTGAGGTCCATTTTCTATTCCATAATGTAAAATTACAACGTTGTTTTGCGGTAAACCGGAAATGTAGATTGTCACAATACCGCTATTCGTAACATTAAAATTTACGTTCACAGTTTGCGACGATGCTATCAAGAAAACTGTTTGAGTAACTAATCCTATTATTAGTAATATTGTTAATGAACTTTTTATGGGAATACCTCGCATGGAAGAAAAGATGCTAATTTATCATTATAAACTTTTCTTTTATAAACCTATATATTTTTTTATATGTATTGAACGATTCCAAAAAATTACATAAGATAAGACATAGCGTCGTCACGAAGGTTTAAATTTTTGCATAAGGTAGTATGACTTATAAGTGAGAGAAATAGGAAGAGGGTAGTAAGTTTGTTCATAGGAGAGATATTTTATGTTCTTCTTGCGGTGGTCATTATGTTGCTAAGAAGGATAAGGTTAAAGTAAGCGAGAATACTTAATGCAGGAATAATGATAAGCAATTTATTGAAAATGGTAAGCGTTATTATCATAAGGGAGCTGGCTAAGAAGGCTTTCTAAAAGTGGATTTTCACATGTTCTGTCTACTTGAATAAGGGAATGTAAGTAGTTTTCTCCGTTGGTGATACTGATAATAAGACCTTCAACGAGATAAGAAAATATTTTCCTAAATATAGGGCGTGGGTAAGTGATGATTATAACGCGTATTATTGGTTACCTAACCACGTTGTAATATCACCAGTGAATCCAAACGAGGGATTACTTCTCATTGAGGGATAATCTAGCTAGATTAAAACGTCGCATAAAGACTGTTAATAGAAGTCTAGAAGTGTTGATGTAATCAGTAGCCCTAGTATTATGGGATAAGGGCATAATCCCAAAACTTATAGCCTGATGATCACACTAAGAGATAAAAGAACTTTTTTAATTATAATTGGATAAATATCCGCAATATAACTTCCAACTAATAAAAATGAAATCAATTATCATTATAGACAATTTAAGACATAAACATAAGCAAGGCTTTTATAACTGTGTAAAGAAAAATAAAGCAGAGGTGCCTCAAGGTTGAGAAAGAAATTGAAAATAAATAGGGGAATTTCGAGAACAATACTAGCTATAATAATAGTTGTGATAATAATAGTAGCTATAGGAGGCATATATGCGTATATGAGCATGCGACATTCATCACCTGTTTCCTCTACAACTTCATCATCGGTATCTACAACTTCTTCCTCAACTACATCTTCAATTAACTTGAACACTACCAATCCACAAGCTCTAATGAGTTTAGTAGGTCTTACATCGCCACCTTCTACACCAGTTACTATAACAGTATGGAACAGTTATAGTGCCTCAGAAAACCAAGCTTTTAATGAGACCTTAAGTCAATTTGAGCAGGAGTTCCCATGGATACATGTTCAAGTAACATACGGCGTTGGAGTAGGTGTTTCGCAATTTGAAACAGCAGCAAAAGCTGGACAAGCACCGATAGTATATAGAGATAGTAGTGATTCGGGTGGTGCGTTATTTGCAGCAGGATTAGTATTAAATCTTTCACAATATTTACCGCCTAGCATAACATCATTATATGTTCCAACTGCAATAAAAGATTGGGAATTGAACGGCTCTTTATATGGACTTCCAGATAATGTAAACTATATTGTTATGTTTTATAATAAGCAATTCGTTCCTTATCCACCTAATACGACTGCACAATTAGTTCAAATAGCTGAATCCGTTAATAAAACATATCACATATGGGGAATAGCATATGGAGCTGGAGATGAATATGGCTATAGATTTGCCGCTTGGTTCGCAGGATTTGGAGGACAAATATTTAGTAATAATAATGGTAAAGTTATGCCAGCTTTGAATAGCACCGCGATGATTAACGCGTTGAACTTCTGGTACAATTTAACATATAATCTTAAGGTTAACTACTTAGCTCCTTCTACTGGTGCAGGAGGTGCAGAAGGACAATTATTCGTAGCAAATAAAACGGCTATCATATTTGATGGACCTTGGGATCTAAACACTTATTTGCAAGCTTTAGGACCTAATTTAGGAGCTGCTCCACTTCCAGTGGTTAGTCAGACTGGATTAAGAGCAGAACCGTTCATAGGATCAACTGGATTTTTAATATCTACACCTCAAGCAAGCGGGGCTACTCCACTGCAAATTAAAGCGGGCATAATATTCGCTCTATTCTTTACTAATTACGAAGCTGACCTAAGATTGTGGGAAGTTGCCCACGATATACCTGCTAATTTACAAGCCTATAACGAAGCTCTAACTCAATTAAAAGAAGGAATGTTACAACCAAGTTATTTAAATCAGATAATGGAAGGTATATTGGAGCAAGCACAATATGGTCAGCAATTTCCTAACATACCCCAAATGGCCTACTATTGGAACTCATTCCATCAATATGCTAGTGAGTTCTTTGCAAGTAAGATAAACGCTACACAAGCAGCTCAAGGGATGGAACAAGCATTCGTGCAAGCGCTTGTACAAAATGGCCTATTATCGCAAATTTTACCACTGCCTATAATTTCACCTTTGCAATATTTACTAATAGTAGTTTCGATAATATTAACTCCGATGGCAACCTTAATACTACCTAAAAGAAGGTGGTGATCTAAAAATTGAAAAAAGAAAAGATATATTCTCTTTTTTATATAGTGCCAATAATTGCAGTTACATTGTTTCTTTTCATATTTCCACTGATATATTCTGTGTACATTTCATTCACGAATTTAAGCCTATTGCACTTTCTACGTTATAATTATGTTGGACTAGAAAATTATGTTATAATATTTAAGTACGGTTACTTCTTTGAATTACTATCAAACACGTTAATATGGACTATTGGTAGTTTAGTAACTATGATGGCTTTGGGGTTCGTATTAGCTTTAATACTCAATCAAACTGACCTTAAAGGAAGATCAGTATTTTACGCTATTCTGATATTACCCTGGGCATTTCCCGGATTTATATCAATTTTAATATGGCAAGGGTTATGGGTGGATCCCTACGGAATGATGAATAAGCTGATTTTACCTATGCTTCATTTACCTAAAATAAATTCACTTACCTCAACCACAGACGCATGGATAGAATTGATAGTTACTAATGATTGGCTTTCCTTTCCATATTTTATGACGGTATTTTACTCGGCTCTTCAAAGTATACCGAGAGAACTATATGACATTGCTGATTTAGATGGGGCCAATGCGTTTACTAAGTTCTTCACAATAACTTTACCTTCGCTCAAAAGAACGTTAGCTTTTGTATTTATAACTAGTTTCGTATTTACCTGGAATAATTTCTATCCAATTTATATCCTGACTGGCGGAGGTCCAGGGACCTCAACCGAAACATTTATAGTGTACGCCTATCAAGAAGCGTTTAGTTATAATAATTTCTCTCTAGCTGCAGCTTGGTCAATAATATCAACAATTTTTGTAATTATCTTAGGTATAATTGTGATCAAGTATACACGAATTTTGGACTCATTTGCTTGAGGTGAATTTCGTGATGGGAATTAAAAAATATAAATTATTCAAAATTTTAAGATTATTTATATCTTATCTAGTATTAATAGTAATGGCAGCATTTTCCATATTTCCCCTATATTACGTTTTTATGACCTCATTTAGTAATGCTCCTAACATAATTTCCTTAGCTATTTCAGATTTATTACCTAAGCATATTTACTTCACAGCTTACAAATATCTACTTACTACCAACTTATACGGGGGGTCTTTTGCACTATGGACTAGAAATAGCCTAATTCTAGCTTCATCAACTGCAATTATCTCTGTACTGCTAGCATTACTAACGGGGTATGCGTTATCTAGGCTAGATGTACCAGCTAAGAAGATCTTAGCAACATTTATTTACATTGTTACCTTCTTTCCATATACAGCTACAGCAGTACCTCTTTATTTGTTATTTGCTAAACTCCATCTACTTAACTATATTGGACTAATATTAGCATATACTCCGGGAACTTCTATTTTTGCTGCATTCATAGCAAAGTTAAGTATAGATTCCATTCCTCCCTCATATGAGGAAATAGCTATGGTAGATGGGCTATCTAGATTTGGAGCCTTTTTAAGAATAGTTATGCGGTTAGCATTGCCAGTTGTAGCTTTAACTGCTTTATTGGGTTTTAGTGGAGCTTATCTAGACTTTGCATTAGCTTACTCATTTCTTTTGCCTAACGTAAAAGAATGGACTGCTACAATAGGGTTATATTACATGGCAGGACTATTAAATCAAGCCAGCGCTCCAGCATATAATATATTCGCAGCTGGAGCAGTAATTATGGGTATACCATTAATGGCACTATTCATAGTTTCGCAGAGAATGATGACTCGTGCGTATAGTAATCTGGCAGGTGTGAAACAATGACCAGTTACGTAAAGTTAGAAAACATTTGGAAAGAGTATGAAGAAAAGAAGAAGAAAGTCGAGGTACTTAAGGGAATAAATCTTGATATCGAAAAAGGAGAATTCGTTGTAGTTTTAGGACCATCAGGTGAAGGTAAGAGTACAATTTTAAAGATAATATCAGGCTTGTTAAAGCAAGATAAAGGGCATGTATATCTAAGAGGAGAGTTGGTTGACGACTTACCGCCTAAAGATAGAAAAGTAGCGATGGTTCCACAAAATTATGCTATATATCCGTTTATGACAGTTTATGATAACATAGCATTTCCATTAAAGATATTACATATATCTAAAGAGGAAATACGAAAAAGAGTACTAGAAGTTGCACAGATGTTAAGAATAGATAACTTACTAGATAGAAAGCCTAGCCAATTAAGCGGAGGACAGATGCAAAGAGTTGCAATAGCACGAGCCTTGGTTAAGGGGGCAGATATAATATTAATGGATGAGCCATTATCTAACTTAGATGCCCAGGTGAGAGTAGTAGCAAGAGAAGAACTGAAACAACTTCAGCGTGAGCTTAAGCCTACAATAATATATGTAACACATGATCAAGTGGAAGCTTTAAGCTTAGCCACCAAACTTGCAATACTCCATAGTGGTATTATTCAGGCTTATGGTGATCCTATGGATATTTATAAAAGACCTAATAATGCCTGGGTAGGTGGGTTTTTAGGGAACCCGCCAATGAACTTACTCAAGGGGGAGATTCAAGGAGATTCAATAGTTATAGAAAATTATAAGATAGAAATCCCAAGGGAATATAAGAGTTTAGTTAAAAATGGCCAGAAAGTCATAGTGGGGATTAGGCCAGAAGATTTGGAAATCGCAGATAAAGGGGTAATGGAAGGAACCGTAGAAATGGTAGAGGAATTGGGACCATATAGCATTATTCATGTAAAGATTGGTGAAAGTGTGATCAGAGTTTTGGAGAAGTCCCTATCTAGGAGGGAAAGGGGTGATAATGTAAAAATCCTTATGGACACTGATAAAATAGCACTTTTTGACGCTATAAGTGAAAGAAATCTTTTACTTGAAGATTCAGAAAAAGTGAAAGAAAAGTGAGAAAACGAATTATAGTTTTTTTATTAATTATTTCTATCTTATTTAACCATATAATACTTCTATCTAATACCCAAGTGCAGCAATACAACTCACCCTCGTATCTCCTATTAAATAATTGGGATAATCAGTCAATTTGGGTCGTGACTGGAGTACCTATACCAAATCCGCAACTTAACGGCTTCCCCATTTTTAACACGTCTGTAAGAAATATTTACGTTTCTAATAAAGGTATACTAAATGTAAGCTTAAACATTAATATTGAAACCAAATCAGCCTTCTTAAATCTTAATAATACGATTATCCTAGTATCTAATAAAGGAAATATCTCCGTGTTAATGCCCCCTAAAACTCCTTATGTGTTACTCCTTTTAAAAATGAGTAGTGGCTCTTCTATAATAATTTCATCAAATACAAGTATAGTGCAAATTAATAGAGACACTCTACTCATTAATGAAAGCCCTCAAATTTTCATATACACAAATACTAGTTACAAAATCGAGAAAAATCTCCTTAACTTAAGTATAAATGAAGGAAAATGGTTCGTCGAATTAAGTATCGGCAATATTCCAAATCGTAATATATCTAATTTAATTAAATTAAATGATTATGAAGTATCAGAATGGCTTAACGCGTCTAAACTTCCAAAATTACCTCATGCTCTTCTAAGAGAGTATTATCTTTCCCTTTTGTTGATCAAGGACGACCAAAACCCATATTTAGGAACATTTGCTGCGTCTCCTAGTCCTATCTATTTGTATTCGTGGATAAGAGATTCTGCTTTTAGTGCAATTGCCCTACAAGATGCTGGTCATTACCAGTCTGCATTAAAGTTTTGGCTTTGGATGAGTAATGCCGTGCAAATACAACCGGGTGTGTGGTATACAAGATACAACTTTTATAATGGTCAACCTGACACATCATTTGGGATAGACGAGTTAGACAGTATAGGATTATTTGAGCTAGGTGTTTATAATTACTATATACTTACCAATAATATTACCTTTCTAAAGCAAATATTACCGACAATAAATAAAAGTGTCGAATATCAAATTACTGAAATAAACCAGTCTAAATACCATTTGCTTCCTCCAGATCTTAGTGTGTGGGAAGACAGAAACGCATATCATTTCTGGACTGAAGCTATTAATGATATAGGATTAGAGAGTGTAATTAAAATATATGAGATTCTTGGCATTAACGATTCTTCTATAGTTCTAGCAGAGCGAGAATTAAATGAAAGCATACTAAATCACTTCTGGAATAATAATTACTTCGCGTCCGCATTAGGCACCTCCGTAATATTTGAGAATGGTAAAAATGAAATAGTTCTGTCCCCAGAACCACCCTCAATAGATGCAGCAACGTTGCTACCAATAGATCTAGGTTACTTATCTCTTTCCTCAAATTATAGTGTAAGTAATTTTAATACAGTAGTGAGTGATCTTAATAGAAGTGGTGGTCTAGCTAGATTTCCAGATGATCTTTATCATTACTCAGAGTATCTTTATGACAGTAGTGGACCTGAACCGCCTTGGATAATCACCACCTTGTTTGAGGCCTTATATTTAGAAAAAATAGGCAAGGTAAATGAAGCTTTAAATATATTGTACTGGACATATGACCACTCACAAAATGGTCTATTACCGGAGGCTTTGGACCCTAATACGCTATATCCGTTACCTACCACTTCACCATTAACGTGGTCGTCTGCAATGTTCGTCATAGATGCTCTAAACTATCCCTCCACAGCTAATAATGAAACAAATGCGTCAATCACGATAATAATATTATTAATTGTAATAGTGCTAGCGGTAATAATTATAACATTATTTATGACTAGGAGAAGAAGAAAATGAAAGACAAGAGAATAAGAAGGAGAAACATTATCTAAAAAACTATTTATGGTTTATCTGAGAGTTTTTCTCTAATCTCTTTACCTCTAATTGCTGAGAATATTAAGGCTAATATTAAGATCCCCAATGAAACATAGAATGCGGATTTTAGCCCAGTTAAAAAAGCTGAAGCTACACCGCCTATAAGGTTTGAAGTGCCTAAGAAGACTTCAAATGCAACATATCTAGGAACTACAACCGAAGAGATACTTATAGCTATTGTATAACTTAATATAGTTCCTATGTTCGATAGAGTTCTAGCTAAACCAGAAGCTCCACCATAAAAGCCTCTTGGAGCATTTGCCATTATTGCACTGTTATTTGCCGGAAAGAATAGTGATGAACCTAAACCACCTATAGTTGATGCTAATATGATAACGAAAAGTGGAGTTGTTAATGTTAGATTTAGGTAGATCAATATGGCACCTATCATTAAAGCCAAACCAATGGTAGCTGGTATTCTAGCACCTATCTTATCTGATAACCTACCAGTAAATGGCGAAACGAGGCTAGCTAAAACATATCCGGGCACTAATAAGAGAGATGCAGAGAATGGTGATAAGGCTCTAATCCCCTGCAAGTACATTATAATGATAAACGCAGTTGCAAGATACCCCGTAGTTTGCAAGAACGATGCTAGTAAAGAAAATGTGAAGACCCTATTGCTCTTAAACGCTCTTAAGTCAATAATTGGAAATTCTTGCCTTCGTTCGATTAAGAGAAAGATCAACAGAACAATTGCACCAGCAGATATGAACACAATATTCAACAATCTAATTCCATATCCAGCAATGTCAGCTGCACCATAAACTATTAATGATAGAGAAACGAGTAATGATGCCATTCCCGCAATGTCCAACTTAACCTTTCTAGTTTCAAGGGTTTTTATATACCTTAAACCTAAAATTATGGCAACAATCCCTATGGGTACGTTTATGTAAAATATGTACCGCCAACCTATAAAGGTAGTTATAAAACCTCCTAAAACAATTCCTAAGGTTGCTCCAGCATTCCAACCAATTGAAGTATAACCATACGCTCTCCCTCTTCTATTAGGAGGAAAGATATCAGCTATTATAGCGCCAGAATTTGCTTGTAGCATCGCAGCACCTATACCTTGAATACCTCTAAATGCTACGAGAGAGATTGCAGTGGGAGATGCACCACATAATGCAGAGCCTAAGGTAAAAATTGCAAAGCCTAGGTTGTAAAGTTTAGCTCTCCCATATATATCACCTAATCTACCTAATTGAGTCGTAAAAACTGCTATAACTAATAGATAAAGGATAATCACCCAGAGAATTGTAAATAGATCAGTATGTAGTTCCTCGACTATTGAAGGAATTGCTAAAAGTACTATAGTAGTATCAACTGCAGACATTAAGGTTCCCAATACAATAACCATAAGTGCCAAGTTACTTGAGTTCATAATTAACAGTTAACCCTCTAACTATTTATGTTTTCCATTAAATAATCCAAAAGCAATTGAGAGATTACATACCATCATCCCTAACCAATTCACGCTATGAATTCGTAGAAGGATTCCCACTTCTGTCCTTATTAAGGTACTCCGTGTAAGGTGATGCTTATTACAAATATTAGATTAAATCTTTATTAAGAAATTATAATAGTAAAACTTTTAATGCTTGACTCATAACACAATACTTTCTTAGTAATTTTAAGATAGTGTCTATACTAGAAATTTGAAGGAACTAATTCCATGAGATACATAGACCATGGATGGCTTAAATGACTTTATTTTCTCCACGCTCTTTAGCAATTCTTCGAAGTTTTCATAAATGTTAGGATATTTTAGACCATTTTTTGTGCCCTGCAGAGTATCTCCTACTAATATCGCATTTAATTCCGGTAAATAAATTGAAATTGAATCGTTAGTATGGCCAGGCGTTTTTACTATCTCAACTCCCTTAACTAGTTCTCCCTCCTCTAGGGTTAAATCAACGTTTACCCCATTGAATCTTCTAAATAGAAAAGGCTTTCCGATAGTAAATAAGAATTTCATTAATGAAGAATGAAGAACGGGTTCTCTAACCTTTCCATTCTTTAAATAATCAGAACCATTTTCATCGATTCCAAATTTAGCATCACCTATCAAGCTTTTTACCTCATAGGCTCCTCCAATGTGATCAACATGAGAATGGGTAAAGATAACATATTTTATTCTATTAGTATTCTTTCCCATCTTATTAATTGCCTCAATTATTGACCTCCCGCTTCCAGGAGTACCAGCGTCAACTAGAATCATCTCATTATCGTTAGTTTCTATTAAAAAAGACTTGACGAATCTTAACGGAATCTCATAAACCTTCATAAATTTAAATCCTACAAATAGGTAAAAACGTTTTTTTACCGATATTCACTAGTATCTTAGATCATTGCCCGAAAGCCCCTATAATACGCAAAGTATAAGCAAAAAGAAAAAGAGGGAAATCAAAGTAAATTAAGACTTATTTGGAGCTTACACGATATGAGAGCCATTCGTATAATTCTCTAAAGTCTTTAACCACAGCATCTGGTTCGTATCCTAAAGGATCCATAAGCAAGTTTCTTCTATTAACGTAAACAGCTTTCATCCCAGCATTCTTCGCTCCGATTACATCAAACGGATTTGATGAAACCAGATACGCCTCACTACTGCCTACGGCATTTAGAAAATACTTGTATACCTTTGGCGAGGGCTTATATTCTTTAACATTCTCTGCACTAAATATCCCTTTAAAGTAGTCCAGTATACCATTTCGTTCGAGATGTCTCCTAATCTCGTTCGATGAACCGTTACTTAGAACGTAAATTTCAGCGATCTTCGAGATCTCTCTTAAATAAGAGGAGTCTGGATATGCTTTCAGGTTATTCCACTTGTCTAGCTCCTCTTTAAATCTACTTTCCTCATTTCTGATTCTTAGTACATGTCTCAATGCCCTTTGTGTTATTTCTTCAAATTCCATATATTTACCCATTAGAGTTAGTAGCCACGTATACTCGAGCTGTTTACTTCTAAAATCATGCAAAATCGTTGAAGTATCTAGAATCGTTCCAAATAGGTCGAAAGCAAGTACAATCCTCATAATGTTAACATCCTATTTTTACTTAAATAAGCTTTGTTAGAGCAAAATTATAGCGTACTTTAAGTATTTAGGATAGTTTCGCTCTATCTGAGAATTCAAGTATAAGAGACGTTTCCTACATCAATCCAATCTATAATGAGATAAACCTAACAAATACCAAATGTGATAAATGAGGTTTATCAAGAGTTTTTAAAAACTTATTTAATTCAAATCATAGGATTCTGAAATTATGGGTCAACTGTAAATTGGATTCACTATCGAGACTTATTGAGGATTAAGAGGGAAATATGCCAAAAGGATTCTAGTGTGTGTATCATTTGAAAACTAGGCGATAATTCTATGAATAGTCCTGATAGAGAGAATAGCCTCAATTTTCAGAAAATCAACAAACTAAAAGGATTCTCTAAAATCCCTTATAGATAAAGCTCTTATCTCTATAATCTGAGTATTAATTATGGATGAGGAGAAAATTAAAGAACTACTAGAATACTACAAGGAAGCAAGAGAAATCAGAAGAAAATACGCAGACTGGAACTTCATAAAATCACAACAGCCTAAAATACGTATAGCACTAGAATATTACATAGAGGTGGGTGATCTTTATAATGCGTCAAAATTAGCTGGAATGTCAATGGATGAGTTTAACGAGTTAAGGATAAAGGCAGGGATTCCTAGTGTCTAATGCAGTAATGGATACATCATTTCTATTGGATTGGGTTAAATATAATAAAAACAGTCTAATTTTTCATATTTTCGATCTCATTTACATCACTGAGAGTGTTTTATCCGAGATAAGAAACGAAAAAGCTCTCCTATGGATTTCAGCCAATTTGGAAAGTAATAGAATTGCTATACTTCCAGAACTGCCTGATATCATTCAAAAAGCTAATTATCTGGTTACTGAAAGCAGAAGACTTCCGGTGAGACCATTAGATTTTCCAGAGTCTATTTGTTTAGTATACGGAAAAGTTCTCAACCTGGTAGTGCTTACAGAGAACGGTGCTGCGGTAGTAGCACCGTATTTTTATAACGAATATAAGGATGTGAAGGTCATGAGGGCATTAGATGTACTATATGAGCTGTATAAACAAGGTTATATAAAGGATTTAAGAAATGAAATTACCATATACTCTGAAGAGACTAAACACAAATTTGCTGAAAGAGATTTAAAAAGGTACAATCTAATTTAGAGTTATGGATGAGGAGAAAATTAAAGAACTACTAGAATACTACAAGGAAGCAAGAGAAATCAGAAGAAAATACGCAGACTGGAACTTCATAAAATCACAACCAGAAAATATAAGGAGAGCTCTCGAATACTACATAGAAACGGGGGATTTTAGAGGAGCAGCTAAAATGGCTGGAATGAGTGTTGATGAGTTCATAGAGTTCTCAAAGGAGAAAGCGAATATACCAACCGTTTAGAAATTCTATTGCAATATTGTATTTATTGACAAGTAACTGTATATTAGCTAGAGAATGGCTAAAATTTTATAATCTTTACTAAAAATAATACTAAAAATACTTGCTCCATTTGGGCTATACCAAATGAGACAAGGTTCTGGTAAAAAGGAAGGGGAGGTATTACTTTCAATTTAATGTAAGATTAAAAATTCCATTGTTTCCACTGGAATTTACGTAAACTAATTATCTAGTATTTTTCTGTTCAGATAACTGGAGGTTAACTTGACAAATTGCCCTAAAGTATTTCTAACCATAACACACAACGTCAAATTAGGGCAAAAGAAATAATTAACGCAATTTAGCTTTATATTTTATGCCTAAGCCTATTTCTTCTCCACCAAGTAAAAACTAAAAATAAACGCAAAAATATAGTATATTGCGACTTTATTCGCTATATATACATAAATAATACAAAATTTAGAGAAAAATTCCATTATAGTCTACTTCTTGTAGATTTAGTCCTAAAAAGAAGGGGAGGAAGAGTCTAGACTCGCGTAAATACATAATATTAACTGATAACGGTTTATATATTAGGGAAGAATACATCTCCTTTAGAATAAAAAATAAAAATAGATATCAATAAACCACTGCTAGAGCTTGACTTCTCCTCGTCACAAAGTGACTCTCCTCATAGATTCGGAATTACGTCGAGGGGAATTCATGATGGTTAGAGACTCTCCTACGAATTCACAGCGTGAATTTAATTCAACTGTTAGAGGCGAAGCATGTAACGCCTACACATGAAAATTCCTTATTGCTACATAATCACGATTATCAATATATTCACACTTAAGACAATGAAAAATACAGATAACATAATGAAGCGGAATCCATAATTGATTCAATTCGTGCTAAATAAGTGGATATTAAGTTTTAAATGGATTCGCAATAATTTATAGTGGTGATACATTGCTGTTAGACGTTGAACACGATGAAGATCTCGAGCTGATAAAGAATGCCTTAAACGAATTCTTAAGCAGAGAGTGGACACAGTATGGAGCTAAAAAACATGAAGTAAGCAGAGATAAGAGCATTAATATATTTGAGAGAATTAGGGACTTGGGAATTTTCCAATTCATTAAAGAGACAAGCATGAAGAATGCACTGTTAATTAATGAGATAATCGGTGAGAATTTTTTACCTGGAATTGTAGCCTTTAATTCAATGGTGGGGTTGGATTATCCAGTAAGTATTGGAGTAAATTACGTTGCAGAGGTTGATAAGGCTGAGGTTATTATTACGCCAAGAGGGATTTCAAACAAGAACGAGATAAACGTTGAAGAGATTGAATCTCCAGATCCTTCGATACGAATGTATAAGATCATCGATGGTAAATGGAGAGAGTCCAATGTTGATTTCAATAAGGTAAAGTTATTAGCTTCAGCCCAGATTATAGGGCACGCGACTGCTGTGCTTAAAGAAACAATTGAATACTCTAAGAACAGAATTACTTTTGGGAAGCCTATAGGATCTTATCAAGCAATAAAACACAGATTAGTAGATGATGCAATAGGGTTAGAGTTAGTTAGGTCGAGATACTTAGTTAACCCGTCAGATTCAACGAGAATTCTTAAATACGCTTATAGGAAAGCGTTCAAAACTATTTTGGATTCGATACAGACACATGGAGGAATAGGTTTCACTGCAGATCTTGATTTACACCTTCATTTAAAGAGAGTAATAGCATTGGAGAAACTATTCCATCAATAACCATTTCCAAGCTTTGACCATTTTCACGTCACTATTATTAACCTTTAGTTCACCTTCTTCATCATAGGTAATTATCCTCGCTTTAACTTCTTTAATACGGAGGAATTCTTTTATCCCCTCTATCTCCCTTTCCATGTCAGTTGAGTAGTACGTAACTTGATATATTTCCCTAACTTCGTTTCCTCTTTTTATCACAAAGTCCACTTCTCGCTTCCCTTTATAGTAGAAAATATTATTGACACCATACCTTCTCATTAACTCTATAAAAATTAAGTTCTCAAATAAACCTCCTATATTCTCACTTAATCTGTAACCCACGACGTTAGATATACCATTATCTATACAATACACTTTTCTATCAGTCTTTAACATTTCACCTAACTTTGGATTTAACGCCTTAATGAAAAAAATTAGATAGGCGTTTTTCAAACATTCAGTATATCGTTGCAGATTTCTTAAGGGAATATTTAGAGATCTAGATAACTTTCTAAAACGCACCTTATTCCCAGGGTTTGAGATGTAAAAGAGAGCTAGATCCCTTACCTCATTAACGTTTTTTACATTACATTCGTCAATAACATCCCTATGTATAATATCGTCATAAAGTTGTAACAGTATCTTTTCCTTATTCTTTTCATTTAGGACTACTAAGGGGAAACCTCCAAATTTAAGGTATTCGAGAAACATAGCCTTTATTTCACTTTCTCTAGCTAGAATATCTAACTCAGTTGAGACGTTTATTCCTTTAAATCTTAAAAATTCCTTAAATGAAAGAGGATAAACATCTACGATCAAATGCCTACCAGCTAAGACTTTCTTAACGTTATCGTTGTTAATGCTTGCCGTTGATCCAGAGATTAAAACGTTAGCTTCTTTTCTATCGACAATTGATCTAACAAATCCTTCCCATCCTTTAACTTTCTGTATTTCATCTAAGAAGAGATATGTTCTTCCTTCATTTTTACTCTTCCTAATCTCTTTGTACAAGTTATACAACGAAAATAGGTCGTTAGCAGATTTGATTTCTTCAAAGCGCGAATCCTCAAAGTTAACTATAAGAATATTAAAAGGATCTTCTCCTTTTTCAATTAATTTCTTAGCCACTTGATTAATAATTGTTGATTTTCCAGCTCTTTTAACACCTAATATTGATATTGCATTGCCACTATTTATCAAACTTAGCACTTGTTCAACATATTCTCTTGGGATTCCAGTAAATTGGTCCTTATACCAGAAGTTCCAATCTATTAAGGCCTTTATCACTAACTCTCTATTCACTAAGAACTTAAAGCGTATGATATTAATAAATTTGACTCATGGAGTGAGTCAAGCATACGTTAAAATGACTCGTATAGTGAGTCAAATATGTAGATTTTGAATAACAATAATAGCACTACATCTTGTTAGAGATCATTTTACAGTATCAAAGGTACTCAAAATCCTCAGTACTAATTTATGAAACGTCTCTCGTCCTCTTCATAACAGAATACATGCAAGCTAGAATTCTATGCATTTTCGGAGATTTAAACTGTTATAAATGGAATTCAAAATCAAGTTTAAAAATTCCATTAGATGATGTTTAATTTAACTAGCTAATAGCAAATGGAATAAAATCACTTTTAAGTTCTCTTATTACACACTATCTCCATTTTTAATGTCATAACTTCCTCTCCTAGTTGATTTAATGTCTTTATCGTAAGATAAACTCTACCGTCTTTTTCCCTTTCTTTTTTATCAATAACTTCTACTATTGCTCTTAAAGTATCCCCTATCTTAACTGGTCTTTTAGCATCCATTTCCAATCTGGCTAATGCAACAAAACCCTCTCCAAACGGTTCTGTAGGTAATTGATAGGTTAGACCAACTGCAATGGATGCAGTTAACAGCCCAGGAACTATTCTGCCTTTAAATCTAGTTTTCTTTCCATATTCTTCATCTAAAAATAAGGGATTTAACGCCCCAGTTATCCCGGTAAAAATTACTATATCTGCTTCAGTTATTGTTCTACCTTTAGTTTCCCATTTCTGACCTACTTGAAAGTCTTCAAAGTACATGCCATATACTATCGCTCAGAAAATTATAAGTATTTTATCCTCTAGTAAATTCCGATTTAATATCCATTTTGTGAAAATTTTATAAATCTGCTAGCAAGATACAATATATTATTATTTAGGTAACTTAAGAACTCTCTCACCTATTAAGTTCCTAAGTATTTCTGAAGTACCTCCTGCTATAGTTCTGCCTCTAGATGCCAACATCCCCAAATACCATTTCTCTTTCATTATAGTCTCCACATCATAATTCATTACGGCAAGTTCATAAATTTTCTGTAATAATTCAGAAGATACCAGCTTTAATATAGAGCCTTCAATGTCAATTTCCTCTCCTCTTCTTAGCTTCACTAAAAGTCTTTGATAGAATGCTTCTAGACCTTCAACTTCATCTTCTATTTCCTCCAATCCCTTAATATTCTTTAGACTTTCTAATGTTATTTTTGACGTAAATAGCATAGTTACTCCTAAAGTAAATCTCTCATGATTCAGAACAGTCATGGCAACTTTCCAACCTTCACCTATCTTACCAATGATATTCTCCTTTGGAATTTTAGCGTTATTGAAATAAACCGTATTAAAATCACTTTTCCCCGTCATTTGATGAATTGGCGAAACCTTAATCCCTTCTTGCTTCATATTAAGTATAAACATGGTTAAACCATTGTACCTATCCTCACCAGTTCTCGCTAGGAGTATCATATAATCAGCTAAATGAGCATAGCTACTCCATATCTTCTGACCATTAACTATAAAATAATCTCCTTTATCTTCTGCTTTAGTTTTAATTGACGCTAAATCTGAGCCAGCTTGAGGTTCAGAAAAACCTTGGCACCATATATCTTCGGCTCTTAGAATCCTTGGCAAGTACTTCTTCTTTTGCTCATCGCTTCCGTGTTTTAATATAGCTGGTGCAGCAACCATTAGACCAATAGAACCCAAACTTCTACCATATGGCAAACCAGCCCTTATAAATTCCTCATAAGCTATTACTTCGTAAATTGGATCTAACCCTTGTCCACCATATTCTTTAGGCCAAGTTATGCCCAAATAACCTGCTTCAGCTAGTTTTCTTTGCCAAAGTCTCAATTCATCGTAATTATCAAATTCTACAGTTTCAAATAATATTTTTCTTCCTCTTAGCGATTGTGGTGCGTTATTATTTATCCACTCTCTTAACTTACTTCTGAACTCTTCCTCATTCACATGTAAAATTAACGATTATAAGATATAAAAATTATTCAGAACCAGGGTTTTCGTCACCTATTGGCTGAAACACGGTTCATCATCTACGCAATACTAAGCCTAACGTCTTTAATTAGAGCGTATGGATAAACTCCTTGCATAGGTGCGTCCCACCATCTTACAGAGTATCTTTCTTTAGACAACTCCATTATATTTTGTAAAATCCTTTTTAAATTATCAGCTATCCTCACTCTCCCTGCTATTCCGACAGGTTTACCATCTTTATAAACCACTGTAGCATCCCTGGCAACTGTTGAAAAATCTCCTTCAGCGTAATTCTGAAATCTAGTATACCACACATTATTAATGAAAACAACGTTTCCAGAGAGTAATGATTCATAACCTACATTTCCTTCCTTAACTTCTAAATTCCAAGCTGAAGGATATATCCACCCAGCATTTCCAGTGGTAGACGACTTAAAGACTGAAGACAGTTCATTATTTAGTAACGGAGTAACGAATACTCCTTCCTCTATTATTGGCTTATTATAGGTGAATGTTCCCTCATCATCGAATCCCCATGAATTAGGTCTATCTTCTTTAGGAGTGTCCATTAACGTAAACTTCTCTGATCCGACCTTTTCTCCAGGTTTTAACATAGACATCCCAGACATTATTGCAAATCCTGAGGCCATTCTGGCTACACTTTCCATTAGATTTCCCATAACTAATGGTGAGAGAACTACATTATATTTACCTTCTGCGATCTCATATTTCCCCGTAATAGACGCTAACTCGTTGGCCTTTTTTATGCTATCTTTAACTAATGATGGAGAAAAGTTTGTTGAAGAAAAGGCCCACTGTCCACTGTATTCCTTATTTTTGGCTCTGAAGTACCCGCTAATACTTTGATTACTTTCTAAACCGTTAAACCCTTTAGATGTAACTAGAGCTCTCTCGATATCATCAACAGATATTATACCATAAAGTGGATACTCAGATTCAATAAGGGATAAAAGTGGAGATAGATCATCAAATAGTGAAGACACGTTAGTGTTTCTTATTAACTTGTATTCCCTCTCATTTTCAGTCATTATTGGATAGAAATCCATTGGGACTAAATTCGGCTTCTCTTTTAAGTTACTTATCCTTCCTATAAATCCAAGATTTCCTTTCTTCAATGCTAAAAAGTAATATTCATTATTCATCCTCTGTATTGTTGCTATCTTGCTTTCCACAATTTTTATTACTATACTTCTAGTTCTGACTCTTAATAGACCAACTTCTTCTCCTTTAATTTCCTCGACGTATTTTACAATCTCTTCATTCATTTCCCATCACCTTAATCCTCACATTTCTTAATCTCATGTTAGGTCCCCCAAGCCAAACTGGTATACCTTGATCTGGGTCCCCCTTACCACAGGTTCCCGGATAAAAAACAAGACTATTATCTACGGCATCTACAGCTTTCAATAAATCCGGAGTCTTACCTTGAAAAACTGGGAATAGAACTGGATCGCCTATTTCACCATTCTTTATCTCATATGCCTCTAAACCAACATATCGTTGCCCTAATCTCAAATCATCAATATTCCACTCCATATAACTCTTTATATACACACCTTCCTTTACATCCTCCAATAGTTCCTCAAATGACATATTACCAGGCTTAAAGAAGGTATTTGACATTCTAACTAAGGGTTCCCTATCGAAATTAGCTGCTCTAGCTGAACCATTACTCTTAACATTAAATTTACCCGCACTAAATCTATTATGAAGGAATTCGTTAATCTTACCATCCTTGATTAAATACTTAGGCCTAGCTTCAACACCTTCATCATCTATAGTATAATAACCGCCACTACCTGGGATTGTGGGATCGTCTATAACATTAACTACATCACTACCTATCTTGCCCTCCTTCATCTCAGCCAAATAACTTAAACCAGCCTGTGCGAATTCTCTGCCTAATATTCTATCAGCTTCAAATGGATGACCAACTGATTCATGGGCCATTATACCAGTTAGCATATTACTTAGAATAACATCAGTAACCTTTTCACCATAACTCTTACCTTTAGATAAGACTTGAGTTACAGACCTAATCTTATCTGCTAAGAATTCACTTAAGTTCATTCTATCTAAAACTTCTAAGCCTCCGCTACCCCCGAGCTCATAAAAAGCAGTCGCTGTCCTATTATTTTCCCTAATTACAAGATTCATCCCTACATAAAGCCTAGGTACTCTCCCCCTTATATGCGAACCATTAACTATTATTTCCTTTTCTTCTATACTTTCGTTATAGAAGAAAGAAATGCTCGAAAGTGAATTATAACCTTTTACAGTTTCGTACAGATTTTTAAAATAATTAATCTTTTCATCGATTGACATCAAGTCAAATGGTTTACCTTCCTTTACCTCATAAGTTCCATCCTTAGGTTCAGAATTGTCAAAATTACTCTCCCAACCTTCTATCTTATATTCTTTAGGATTAACTAAATCATCAGGGTTACTAGATGATATGAAATATAATAAGCCATCTTTATAATATCTTACTGCATATCCTTCATCCTTAAATTTAAATGAACCCATTAATCTACCATTAAGAAAGTACATACTAAAGGTAGAAATTGAACTTTTCCGAACCTCTACATAGGGATATTTGTAGACGTTATAAATACGCTCTACATCGTCCATATTATGAAATAGAGACGGCAAAATAAAAAGATTAGCCAACTATAATTCGTAAGAATATCAATTAAATTCCAGTCTTCTCCCAGCCTTAAATAACTGGTTCAAAATCTCATCAAGATAAGTATTATTAAATCAGTGTTTGTACAAGTACTTACGATAAAGTTTATATTTCCTTAATTCGAAGGCGATATATGATTAGATATCGAATAGTTGGAGTAATTTTAATACTTACAATTATAATGTTATCAATGCTTATCATAAACACCCTAGATAAGGTTAACATAGTAACCAGAACAGTAACACAGAACGTTCAGAAAAACAGCGTAAATATAAACGATAGCCTTCCCACTTCTACGTCTCTCACATTATCTAATACTTCTGTAAAAACATTAGCTTTACCCAATAATTCTTTCGCCAAACCGTATGTCATTCAATCTATACCAGAATCCACGTTCAAATATTACAGAAACACTGTAATGTTCGAAGAAGACCCAATGCATATATATTTTGTGCCAGTCAAGAGTGGATATTTCATATTGAATGTTACTGGAGCGATAATAGTCCCGCCTTCGATATATGGCGATTTGATTATTGTGACCACATCTGGACCAATGGATCTTACAACTAGAACATTAATGTATGATATTGGATGTATTTACGCAGTAAATCTGAGTAATGGAAACGTGGTATGGTCTGAGGAATTTCAAAATCAGATCATGACACAGCCAATTATAATTAACGGTATTTTAATTGTAGGTCTAGGTAATAATCAATTTATTAACTGTACAGTAAGAGGTACCGGTGAAAATGCAATAGAAGCCATTAATATAAGTAATGGAAGGATACTTTGGAACTTCACTACTCTAGGAGAAGATATGCCAACGCCAGTATATTATAATGGAATGATAATAGAAGCTAACGGTAATGGAGAAGTGTTTGCACTAAATATCTCAAATGGAGAACTAGTATGGAGTGATAATATACAATCATACGTCAGTATGAGTTCTCCAGTACTAGCTAATAACGTAATTTACTTTGGTTCAGCACATCCCTATGTATTCTGGGCAATAAATGCACAAAATGGCAAGATTTTATGGTATGATAATCTATCGGAAGTTTTCAATAATAGTGCATTAGGAGGACTTGATGACTCATCTCCCGCATATTCTAATGGAATTGTAGTGACCTCATTCACAATACATCTTAATAGCAATTTCTCGATGTATGAAATTCTAATAGCTATGAACTCAAGCAATGGGAAAATATTGTGGACCTTAAATGAAGGAAACGCACCAATACCTCCAAATTTAGAATCTCCACCACCAGTAATCTACAGAGGAATTGTATTCCACGACTCGCCAGTAGGGATCTTATATGCGGTTAATCTCACTAACGGAAAAATCCTATGGACATTCAAAACTGGACCAACTCTTAGTAATGTAGATATTGTAAGAAACTTAATTCTGATCCAGAATTCTCATGGAACATTGTACATACTTAATCTCAAAGGTGAGTTAATTAAGCAGATAATAACACCAGTACAACCTGGTCCCGGTAATATTATAGTGACTCTTAACTCCATAATTCTAGTAGGAATAAATGGGGTAATTGATACAATACCGTTACAGTCAATATTCGAGTGAACCAAATAAATATTTTTAATGTCGCACCAAATAACGAAATTACCTTTATAATACTTGAATATGAAACAACAAGCGATTTTAAGGCGTAGTGGTAAAGCTCACCTTATTCGAGTAAACGTAAAAATCTATAATCACTCCCTCCCCTCAAAGTTTAAATACAATAACCTTTTTATCCTCTTATACATGATATTAACTTCAGACTATTCTACTTTTCACTCATTACCACCTTTGCCATTAAGACTTCTACCCAGTTTTATAAAAGGAAGAAAATATCCCCCTTATGGATTAAGAAAAGTAGAAGCAATAATTGTAGAATCTCGCATCGTACCGCCTGAGAAACTAAACGATAATCTGGTATGTAAAGAAAAACTAATTGGGATTTATGTTAATGACCCATTTGGGCTTACAGAAGTTTCTAAGGGACTAGTTAGCATATTTCATGAAGAGCTAAATTACTCATATTATTTTAGAAAATTTTCTAGAATTGTAAAGCGATTCAAAGAGAAATGTAATATAAAAGTTTTAGCTGGTGGTCCAGGAGCATGGGAAGTCGTAAATGAGGATTGGATTGACCACGTAATAATTGGTGAGGCTGAAATTACATTACCTAAGGTTTTAAATGAGAATAGTACTTCTAAGATCATCCAAGGGACTGAAAGCGATAGATTCTATCCTATAAAGGGGCCATCAGCCATGGCTGAAGTAGAAGTAATGAGAAAGGATAGGAAAATACCAATTAGTGTCATAAAGGAAGAATTGAAAATTCAATCTATTCATGGTTATGTGAATCTAATCTCTAATGACCTGTTAGCTTATGGAGATGAGAAAGACGTACTAAATCTTTTAGAACTAAGCTCACATTATGGCAAGGTTTATTTTTCACAGATTAGCGTAATCTCAGCCATGGCTTTTAACCTATCAAAAATAAGAGAAGTATTAGGTTTGAATGAAAATAATTGGCGGTCTCCTGTATTAAGCTCTAAAGCAGGAAGTTGTATATTAAAGATCGAATCAGAAGTAATTAAAGAATTAAACAAGAATTTCATCTATCCAACTATTTTTACTGATATCGAGAATTTTAGGGAGCTCGATAAGTATAAAGCAATAATCATTCCACTACTTTCGAAGGAGAATTCTGAAGACGTATATTCAATTCTATACAATATATGGTTACATAATAAGAAAGTAACCAAAATTCCTTTTTCTAGAGTAGTAGATTATATTTTATATAAAAATAAGGAGACTAAAGGCGAATATTTAAATAAGCTCAAATTAAGAGGAAAGCTAGGTACGCTTTATCTGGTTTCTTTACTTATAAGGAGCTATTTTTCACGTTATCCAAACTATTAATAATATCCTTAGCATGTAAGGTATGTTTGAGAGATATTTTCATCGATTAGTATAGTTAATGTGTTATAGACTCCTCTACAGCCATAAAGTTTAATCCTTACAAATCTAAATGTCAAAAAAAGAAAATAGGAGACATAATATAAGGGTTTACATCTTTATTACTCTCCTAGTTGACGGTATTTCTTCAACTATCTTCTTTGATTCTAACCTTAGGATATCAATCTCATAAATAGAGTTCGTTGAGTAAATTACTTTTTCCTTATTTACTTTAGCTATTGCAGTCACACCGAATGTAGGTCTAGGCAATCTTATGGGTAATTTGTCCCAGTTTACTCCTCCATCTTTAGAAATAATCAATGGCTCATATGCCATTATATGCCCTACAACGATATCATCTAGATCCTCAATGCCATGAGCATATCCACTAATTCGTTTATCAAATTTAATTAAATCTTTAGTCAAATATAAACCGTCAGCAGCAGCAATCAATAAATTATCTCCTTTAACCAAAAGGTTATGCATGTCTGCGATGAACTCTATCGGCCTCAATTTCCTTATTGAATCACCTACTAAGAGATTGCCTTCTTCTACTGTAGCTATTATTTGACCTTTAAATACGGCGAAATCTGTGATGTGAGGCGGACCGTAGGGGAAATCCCAGCCTAATTCTTTAGCCTCATTTGTTAAATCTAGTATTAAATTAACTTCCCTCTTATCACCTTTAATCTCATAAATTTTTGGACCCTCTATTGAAGCGTAGACAGCGCCCATATATCTCCATAATCTCCAACATCCTTCATTTATTATAGTCTCACCATTTACTATCACTCCTTGCCTTGAAGAGCAAATATATGGTAATATGGCATCATTAACCGAGTAACCTTGCGTCAGTCTCTCTATTTCTCGATCTTTCTCATTAAGCCTAAATAGTCCGTCATCGGTTGCAATCAGATACATAGTACATTTTTAGATACTATGTTTAAGTATTTTTCGTTAACTATCTAATTTTTTGGAAATAAAACAAATAAACTATCACTTTTCACACTACGTAGAAAACTCTCGATTGCAAAATCATTTTAAGCCAGGCAAATAAAGAGTTTTTAATGATAGAATTTACCATAGAGAAGAGTTTTACACTCCCAGAAGAGGTGGTTTGGACAATTGTAAGAGATGTAAATTCGATCCCAAAGTACTGGAGGGGAGTTAGAGAGTTAGACGTGAAAGAAGTAAGCAAAAATATATATGAAGGTAAAATCAGATTCGCATTCCCCTCGAATGGTAGAGTAAGAATAACTGTTGACGAGAACGAGAAATCCCTAACTTTTGAATACTTAGATGGACCAATAAGGGGATATAATAAGGTTAAGGTTTTTAAAGGAAAAATTATCTCTGAATGGAGAGTCAGGATGAGTGGTCTCCTAAGGCTATCTGAAAATTGGAATAAGAATCATTTTATGCAGGGTACTGAACATGCACTAGAGAGGATATTAAATGACGCAATAAGGACTGTAGATAACACTTGAAAATTAGCTTATATACATTAAGATATTAATCTTATTTTAATGAGAGCTTATGCTAATGCGGAATGGAATAAGCTAAGAGAGATAGCAATGCATAAGCCAGGATTAGAAGTAATGTTTGGACTCCTAGATTCTTCTTCATTTCTCTATGCTAGACAATTCAAATGGAATAAAGCTAGAAAAGAGCATGATACACTTAGAAGAACATTAAAAGAGGAGAGGATAGTAATATATAGGCTTAAGCAAACTCTCATAAAAAAGATAAAATACGATAAAAAATTTAAAGATAAAGTAGTGGATAAGGTTAAAGTCGGAAGTGATGATCCAGAGTTCCTAGTAGAATTGCTAATCTTAAGACCTTTACTTAAATATAAGGAGAGAGAAAGGGGTCTTCATTTAGAGGTGACACTTATCGACCCTTTATCTAATTTGTACTTTATGAGGGATCAACAGATAACTACCCATAAAGGAGTTATCATAGGAAAGATGTTTACTCATCAAAGAGAAAAGGAGATAGAGGTCATTAAGTTATTTTGGGAGGCATTAGGTATAGAATATAATGAGATAAAAACAGGAAAATTGGAAGGTGGAGATTTTTACCCCATGGGAGATTTTGTTTTGGTTGGAATTGGAAATAGAAGTGATATTAATGGTGTAAAGGAGTTGTCCCAATTGCTAGACGGAAAAGAGATTGGTGTGGTTTATGAGACTAAGAACGAGTTCTTTCATTTAGATACGTTCTTTAACGTAGCATCTTCTGCTTCAGTAGTTGGTGTAGAAGAATTAATGAAAGAAAGTAAAGTTGAAGTATATTATGATAATAAACTAGTAAATATAACTACATTATATGATTATATAATGAAAGAGAAGGGCTTCAATTTGATTAGTGTAAATATAAAAGAAGCAAGTAAATATGCCACTAATTTTCTTACAATTGATGATGGGAAGATAATTTCGCCTAAAAATCCTGCAAATAAAAAATTTGAAAAGGAAGGCCTAGATGTGATAGAAGTTAAGGTTTCAAACCTAACTGGGGGAGCTGGGGGTATTCATTGCATGACCGCAATTATACGAAGAGATTAAACACTTGCACCTTTAGTCTCCTTTATTAGAAGTACGCATATAAGAGTTATACATATATAAACTATTATAACTAGTTGAGAATTGGTTTCTCTAATAAGAAGAGGTGCAAGAGCACCTCCCAACACACTTGCAATCTGATAAGATAAATTGGAAGCAGTTACCCTATATTTCTTATCAAATATTTCAGTAAATATAGAGGATTGAGGAGCATATAGTGCAGAATCTGAAATTGAAAATAAGATTTCCCCTAAAGCAACTGAGAAGAAAAATGAGAAAATTCCTAAAACTGCAATTATTAATCCCACAACTACCACCATTTTTCTTCCTATTATATCACTTAAATAACCAAAAAATGGTAGAAAGAACAATTGTAGAGATATTGATAGTAAAACTATTGATGCTATACTCCTAGTTAGGCTAGATTCTGCAAAAATGAATGACGTGAATATGTAAAAAATAGCACTTTCTGTAACCTTTATTCCTATTGCCTTTAAGATATTTTTCCAGTCATCTCTTATTGCCTCTAAGAGAGGTAATTTACTTCTTGATGGTACTACCAGCTCAGAATCCATGTCCTTAACTAGAATAAGAGAAATCATAGATAATATTATAATGATAATAAAGGAGTAATTCCATTTATCAATTGGAATTAGAATAATTGTAGACGACGATAAGATCACCGCAATTGGAACTGCTAACTGAATGAAACTCGCAATAAACCCCCTAAATTTATAGCTAGAATACATTTCAACAATAATTGTACTAGCTCCTCCCCATTCTCCACCTAAACTAAATCCCTGCAATAACCTTGAAACTAATAATGACACCGTATTTGGAAAAAATGTAAGGAGAATAGATGAGATAATTAGGATGATGCCCGTTAGAATGAGAGCAGTTTTTCTGTTTATCCTATCTCCTATATGACCAAAAAATACACTCCCCATAGCCCTAGTTATAAAACCAGTCATGAAAACTATCGACCCAATAAGCTCACTTAATATAATAAATGAAAGCTGTGAAACCAAAAAGAATGCATACCATTGGGAGATAGTTAGTAGTAAACTTCCTACTACTATTAGTAAAGCTTTTTTCACAAGATAAAAAAGGGAATTACTATTCTTTAAATAATACTGAAGCGTAGTTTCCTAAATCTAGTAAGCCATGTCCAGAGAAACTTACTAGCACGGTCTTCTTCTCTCCAGACTTCTTAGCCTCTTCCGCAATTTCAGCCAATATAGGTAGGGCATGAGAGGTCTCTGGAGCTGGTATATATCCTTCTAATTCTGAAAACAGCTTAGCCCATCTAAATGATTCCTCTTGCGAATAATCTCTAGCCTCTACTATACCCTTAGACATTAGTAAACTGAGTGTTGGAGCTACTGCATGATATCTTAATCCACCTGCATATACTGGAGGTGGCACAAAATCCGATCCTATTGTGTACATCTTTAGCATTGGCAATAATTTTGCAGTATCTGGATAATCATATTTATAAACACCTTTTGTCATTTTAGGAATTTCTGACGAACCACTAGCAATATATTTTCTCCTTACTTTACCTCTTCTTAATTCCTCACCTAAGAAGGGGTATGCTAATGCAGCGTAGTTTGATCCTCCGCCCACTACGCCTATAATGTAATCTGGATCTTCACCTATAGATTCCATTTGCTTCATCGCTTCCATTCCTGCAATAGTCTTAAACATTATATCTGAGTTTACCACACTTCCTACTACGTATTTACCACCATGTTCATAAGCGTATTTTACTGCTTCACTTATCGCTATACCTAAGGAGCCAGGATGATTAGGATCTTTAGCTAACAGTTCTCTTCCAAAATCAGTAAGGTCTGACGGTGAGGGATGTACTTCAGCACCATACATCTGCATCATATATTTTCTATAGGGTTTTGCATAATAACTAGTTCTTACCATGAAAACATGAGCTTTCATCTTAAATAATGCGGAAGCTAAGGCAACTGCTGAACCCCATTGACCCGCTCCAGTTTCTGTAGTAACGAAGTTTACATTGTCTAGCTTAGCATAATAAACATGCGCTAATGCACTATTAATCTTATGAGAACCAGTATATGTATAACTCTCCATTTTTAAATATATTTTAATATTATTTCCTAAATACTCCTCTAATCTTTTAGCTCTGATTATGGGAGTTGGCCTCCCGACTTGTAGGTATCTTTCTAAAATCTCTTCTGGTATCTTAACGTATCTCTCCTTTGTGAATTCGAGCTCTAACACCTTACTCGGTAAAACGATTTTCAACAATTCCAATGATTTTCCAGTTGAATCTATCGGTGGTGGAAGTTCTTCCGGAAGATCTGGCAAAATATTATACCAATTTGTTGGTATCTCATCTTGGGGTAGGTCTATCCTTATTTTTCCCATAGGCAATTATTTAGACAATGAGATTTATAAGGGTTTAATATAATCTATGTTTTACTGTAATGTTTTATAAATTCTAATTTACAAAGAATTTAAAAGGACATAATACTAAGAAGATTTATGAACGTTATTGAAGTGAATAGAGTATGGAAAGCTTATGGAAAGTTAATAGCAAATGAAGATATTACGATGTTTGTAAAAGAAGGCGAAATAATAGCTCTATTAGGTCCTAATGGTGCTGGTAAAACTACTTTAGTAAAGCAAATATACGGTGAACTGACGCCAACAAGAGGAGAAATAAGAGTTCTTGGAAAAAGACCTAATGATAGACACATTAAGAAGCTACTAGGGGTTATACCACAAGAATGTGAACCGTATGGAGATCTAACAGTATGGGATAACATATATTATATGGGCAGATTAAAGGGCGTACCAAAAGATGAGATAAAAAATAGAGGAGAAATCTTATTGGAAAAATTAGATTTGAAAGATAAGAGAAATACCTTAGCTAGAGATCTGTCAGGTGGGCTAAAGAGGAGAACGTTGATAGCAATGGCCTTAATAAATAATCCTAAACTGCTGATTTTAGATGAGCCTACAACAGGTTTAGATCCTGAAGCTAGAAGAGAAGTATGGGAGATTTTACTTAATATGAAAAGAGAGGGGCAGAGTATGTTACTTACTACACATTATCTTGAGGAGGCTGAACGACTAGCTGATAGAATATATTTCCTAAGCAGAAAAATAATTGTAGAGGGTACACCTACGCAAATTAAGGAAAAGTTCGCAGATTGGTATGAAGTTACAGATTACGCTAGTGGCAAGGTTTATAAGGTCAAGGGAGAAGAGGAACTTAAAAAACTTATAATGTCCATAAATGGCAAATTCGAAGTGAGAATGCCAAGCCTAGAAGAAATTTATCTCCAAGTGATGAAGAATGCTGAGTGAATTCATTAATTTAATTATAATGCAGTTCAAAATGATAAAAGCGTATTTACCAGTATTCCTATTCTTCTCTATATTATTTCCAATAGGGTTTATGTTGGTATTTGGATATATTTCCATACACTCTCTAACACCTTATGTCGTCGCTGGCACTATAACCTTCTACATTTCCGTAGGTGTTCTAACCTCAGTCGCACAATCACTTGCCTTTGAAAGAAATGCTGGAAGATTTTCTCTAATGATAGCTACTGGTATACCTAGAGAGCTTTACGCGATAAGTATAGCTCTAAGTAACGGAATTGCCACTCTAGTAATGGTTCCAATAATTTTAATTCTTGGAAGTTATTTTCTGCATGTAGAAATAAGATCTATCCCCTATCTAATCCTCGGATTAATATCTTCATTATTTATGGCATCAATGCTTGGAATGACACTGGGTTTAGGAATTAGAAATATATATGCAGTTAATCAGTACTCAACAATAATTGGTTTCGTTCTCTCCTTCTTCGCCCCAGTATATTTTCCAGTAACATTTATACCGTTACCATATCGATATCTCACATTTATAGAGCCAACAACTTATGTATCTCAAGCTCTATATAATGCATTTATAGGTAGCCCAACCTCTTTATTATGGAGCTTAGGAACAGTTGTTTTCGGTTTCGTTTTCGTTATCTTAAATAGATATGTCATAAAAAGACAATAACGCTAACTTTTTTAAACCAAATTTAGGCATTTGTCTTTATGAACAAGAACAAGTATCTTATTATTGGCTTCATCGTAATGTGTTTCAATTCCTTATATCAATACTCATGGAATGCACTAGAACCACTTTTGAAAAATGGTTTTAACGTTAGTTTAGTTGAAATAGCTTTAGGTTTCACACTATTTAGCATATTCTCTTCCGGATTTCAGCCTGTAGGAGGACATTTTGCCGATAAAGACGGACCAAAAAAGATAGGTATCATCTCAGCGATTCTATCAGCAATTGGATTTTTAGGAACATATCTTTCTCCTAACGTTTATGTGTTCTATGTAAGTTGGTCAGTAGGTAGTATAGGTGAGGGAATACTTTATGGGATAGCAGCTAATCTAGCCATGAAGTGGTTTAGGGACAGAATGGCTTTTGCCACTGGAATAGTTTCCATGGGATTTGGTCTAGGTTCTGCAATAGCAAACCCATTCATAGCAATGGCAAACAATTACAGAATAGTAACATTAACAATAGGACTAGTTGAGATAATACTACTCCCAATATTGTTATACCTATCGGATTATCCACCTAAATTAACTGGCCAAACACCTAAACAAGCAATTTTAAGCGTAAAATTCTGGCTTATTTATGTATCTTTCGTAACTGCTATAGTACCATTAACAGTTATGTCTTCTGAATTGCCAGTATTGGGTAAGAATTTACCACAACAAGAATTGATAACTCTCATTTCAATATTGCCATTGCTAAGCGGGGGACTAAGGCCATTTTTCGGTTATGTAGCTGATAGATTGGGAATCTTGAGAACTGTATTGCTATTAAACATAATACTGACAATTGGCAGTGTAATGATAATAATAGGTCAGATTCCAGTTTCTACTATACTCATAGGTCTTGCAGGAGGTTCCATGATAACCTTGTATTTTAACGTGTCAACTGAAATATTTGGAACTAGATTTTCGACTGTGAACAGTGGAATACTATACACTGGTAAGGCGTTAGGTGGAGCTCTAGGTAGTGTAGTGTTTGCAATATTATATACTATAGGTCTCCAGATATCTGAAATATATACTTTAACATGTAGTTTAATAGGTGTGATAGCATTACTACCGCTTTTATTTACTAAGCAAATGAGAAAAGTCCAATAATTTTTTCTTTAATTATCAACTATTCGTTAAGTAATACTCTAATCAATAATACCAGATAGAGCTAGACCATTTGGGATAGCTCTATTCATCAGTTTCTTATTAGTAAAATAATCAAAAGACACCAGTACATTAATCAGTGTACTAACGAAAAAAATTTAAGTATTAAAAATCTACCGTTATACATGATAAAGTATCTATTTTTGCTCTCAATACTTTTACTTTCAATAATCCCTTTATTTTCAATATCAATGACAAATATTTACGAGCAGCCATTAGTAATAAAGGGATTCTCGAAAATAGGTACGTTAAATACTAATCAAGAGGTAATAGTTACAATCTTTATACCCCTTAAAAATTTAGGATTATTATATTATTATGCAAATGCAGTCTCGAACCCTAATTCCCCATTGTACCATAAGTTCCTAAGCGAGGATCAAGTTAGAGAGTTATTTTTACCTATTGCTCAGTATAATGAAATTTTAGACTACGTGAAAAATAATGGATTTCAAATACTGTTTACTGCTTTGGATTCTGTTATAGTCGTAAAGGGAACAGTCGAGCAAGTTGAGACGTATTTCGGAACTAATTTTGCAGTATATTCCAATGGTACAGTTACATATTATACTAATTATGGATATCCTAAGATAAACGCTTACGTATATTCTAGCAATATATCAGCATTATTCCTAGCTCATCCATCTACATTAATTACAGAGAACACGATAAGAAATCTCGAACAAGAAGTAAACATGACTTCTCCTATCGAGGCATATTGGCCTACTGCATTGAGGAATGTTTACAACGTAACTGCAATACCTACGCAGGGAGAAAATACTACAATAGGAATATTGGACTTTTACGGAGATCCTTACATAATACAACAATTGGCTTATTTCGATAAGATTACTGGCTTACCTAATCCTCCTAACTTCACGATAATTCCTATAGGACCCTATAATCCCAACTTAGGTATTCTTACTGGTTGGGCTGGTGAAATTAGCTTAGATGTTGAAGTTGCACATGCTATGGCGCCGAAGGCAAATATGATACTTTATATTGCAAATCCAGATATTCCATTATCTGCAGTAATCGCCTATATTGTGAATCAAGATAACGTTAACGTATTATCGCAGAGCTTTAGCATACCGGAATCTCTTTTCTCTTCAATATTTAATGGAGCTTCATTTTATTCATGCATTGTATTGAGTGACGAATACTACGCGTTAGGATCAGCAGAAGGAATAACATTTCTAGCTAGTTCAGGTGATACGGGAGGTTCTGGTTACAGTAACGGTCCCCTTGGTACTGTTGGATATCCTTCATCATCACCCTTTGTAACAGCTGTTGGAGGAACAACTACATACATACAATTTCCTAATGGGTCATATTATCAGACAGCTTGGTCAAATTACGGTTTTGTACCAAATAATGTAAATTACGGTGGATCTACTGGTGGTGTGAGTATAGTTGAGCCTAAACCTTGGTATCAATGGGGATTAAAAACTCCAAGCACTTATCCAAATGGTAAGTTAATTCCAGAAATTTCAGCTAATGCTAATGTATATCCCGGAATATACGTAATCTTTCCGAACAATCAAACTGGAATAACTGGTGGAACCAGTGAGGCTTCTCCATTGATCGCTGGACTTTTAGCTACAATTGAGAGTTATACCCATGAGAGGATAGGTTTACTTAACCCAGTTCTTAGCTATATGGCAGAAAACTATTATGGCAAAGCAATACAGCCAATAACATTTGGTTATAATATTCCTTGGACAGCCAGCTATGGTTATAATTTGGTAACTGGTTATGGTACAATTAATGTAGGATATTTTGCTAAACTATTACCAACTAACTTAACTAGTAAAGAATTAAGTGTAGTAGTAAGCGTGTATAATACATCTATACCTTCCGTACCACCACAACAATTATACCCAGGACAGCGGATTTTAGTTACTGCAAACATCACCTATCCCAACGGAACCACGGTTCAATACGGTTCATTTAAAGGTGTAGTGGAGAATTACCTGGGAAATATAACTACTTTCAATATGACTTATAATCCACTTAGCAAATTGTGGGTTGGGTATACAATATTACCCAAGGATGCTAGCGGAATTCTATTCATTTACGTAATGGGCAATACAACCAAAGGAATAGAAGGGATTGGATATTATGAGATATTTTCAGGGTACTATATAACATTCAGTTACACTATGCCGTTCACCCCAGTATACACAAAGCTAGGAAATGCGGAATTAGGAATCAGTTTATCTAATTCATTTTTCCAAGCGCCAGTTGGTATAACTAATATTACACTTGACATATTTTCTTACAATATTACTAATAACGAGTACACTCTCATTGACGTATTGAACTTGTCTATAAAGAATGGAGTGGGTATAATTGATTTACCATCTAACCTAAGCGCAGGTGACTTGTTAATTGAGGCTACTAACGCTTATGGATTCGATGCGTTCACAAATGGAATATACATGCAATCACTGTTTATACTTCCACAAGTTTTAGCTGAACCGGGTAGTGTTGCCCCAGGGCAGTATATAATAATCACAGGAAATATTATACCTCCAGTTAATTTACCAGTAAGTACTTTTCAAAATGTACTCTACGGTAGCAATATCACAGCTGAACTAGTAAGTGAAAGCGGAATGATAGTAAGTAAGACTAATATACCATTAAATGAAAGTGGAGTTTATTATGGTTATTTATATGTACCTAAGAATGTAACGAGTGGTCTTTATGATGTGTTGCTTTTTGCTAACTATTACTCTAACTCATTAAATACTACTATACAAGGATTTTATTACGGTCAGATTTACGTATCAAATCAACTTAACGTTATAATAAAATCTATAAAATACGCTTTTGAAGGACAAAACGTTATCGTTTACGCTAATATAACTAATGGTAGTAAGGAAATTACTTTTGGAATGTTTAGTGCTACAGTATACCCAGAAAGCTTGTCTTTCGAATACACATCTCCGCAAATTCAAAGCGTTCAGATACCATTATGGTATAATCCCGTGATTGGATTATGGGAGGGTAATTTTACGTTACCTTCTGTTTTAAGCGTTGGCAACTTAACTTACCTAGCTGGTAATGGATATTATGGAACGCCTTTCAAAGTACTAATTACTGGTATTTCAGCATTCGGAAGTCCAACAAGTACCAGCAATAGCGGTGCTTACTCAATTAACGTATTACCTTATACCTTAATCGAGGACCAAACTCTAAGTGAGAGCTTACCTTATTATGCTAACTTAGTTAATGTGAGAATAATCAATAGCAATGGTAATCTGTTAGATGATATATTTAATAACGTTACGGTAATCAATAGCAACGTGAAAATTATAGACGGAAACGTATCCGGAGTAACGATCTATAATTCCACAGTATTTCTTATTCAGTCATCTGCAGAAAATATTACTCTCTACAATTCAACACTATATACAATAGGAGGAAGCATTAATGGAATAAAGGTAATTAACTCAAAACTTATACCTACAAACACACCTATAAAAAACATATATCCAATGCCACCAACCATATTTATATCCTCGCCATCACGTAATCTGACTGGAACAGTTAACATTACAGTTAACGTGATAGGTGAAGATATTGCTGAAGTTAACGCATACTTAGATGGAAATTTAATCGCAACATTTGCTAATAATGGAACGCACGTAATCACTATAGATACTTCGAAGTATCCAGATGGAGGATACAACTTGACTGTTTCTGCAATACAAAACGATGGCTTAAGTGCTAGTAATAGTACATATTTATATTTCGAAAATAACTTAGTTAACTTGAACACTAACGTAAACTCAAAAATAACAACCATATCTAATCAACTAAGTAACGTAAGTACAAGCTTGACATCGCTAAAGACTTCCTTATTTGATTACCAGATAATATCGCTCAGTATTGGAATTATTGCAATCATTTTAGCTATTATGGCATTAGTTATGAGAAGAAGATAAAAGTTTTTTAATAGTTTTTCTCTTTCTCTTTTTGTATGATAAAAAATAGAAATGAGGTTCTTAAGATCTCATTTTCGGCATTCTTCGCTGATTTAGGGTATCAGGCAGTAGTAGCTTCATTTCCAATTGTGTTTGTGATAATATTTAAAGCACCCATACCTTTGTATGGTTTAGCAGAGGCGTTAAATTATGGTCTTGGGACTGGTATGGCTTATCTTGGAGGCATATTGGGCGATAGATTTGGGAGAAAAAAGATAGCTATAATTGGAAATTCTTTAATCTTATTTGTATCACTTATGGGTCTCTCAAGAGACTACATTCAAGCGTTATTATTTTTCATGATAGGATGGTGGTTTAGGAATTTTAGATCTCCTCCTAGAAGAGCAATGTTAGCAGAGGTAACTTCACCTCAGGAAAGATCAGAAGCGTTCGGAATCCTACATTCATTAGATATCGCAGGTGCGTTGCTAGCTATAGTCTATCTTACAATTCTCTTATATCTTCACGTCCCAATATTTACCATTCTTTTATTCACATCAATTCCTCTCGTTATATCTACGTTGTTTTTAAGTAGAGTAAAAGCGGGTAAGAGAAATGATAATAAGAAGAACATACAATCGATCAGCAATAAAAAGGTGTTTTGGACTATAATTTTCTCCACAATGTTCTTTGGATTTAGCCAATACAGTTTTGGATTCCCTATACTTACAACTGCAGAAATTACTGGTAAAGACTATTTAGGGATACTTGCCTATGGTGTTTTCCTAGGTGCCTCATCATTATTTGGATATCTATTTGGAAAAGTTAACTTAGGTGAACTAACTAGTTTAGCATTTTTAGGATATCTTATAGGCGCTATTTCCTCACTGGGTTTCGCATTTTTGTCCGGAATAGGCTTAGCCTCATTATATCCATTGTCTTTCCTTATGGGAATTGGCGTAGCTTCCACAGAAACTTTCGAACCAACAATAATATCTAAAGTAGTGAAATCAGAAAGCTACGGAGAGAGTATGGGCTATTTGTCGGCGGGGAGAAGTATAGGGATATTCCTCGGCAATGTAATCATGGGCTTATTATATCAGATAAGTTACACTTATGCGTATGTATTCGCGTCAATAATGTCACTGATATCCTTTACGTTAGTACTAAGTTTAATCATAAGAAAATAGTCCATTGACTTCCTATAAAAAGATCTAGTTTAGAAAGAGACACCTTTTACTCAATTTTTAGATTTGTCGTTCAGCGTTCGTACCCATCTTCATCTAATCGAGTGAGCTGGGTTCATCATCTATAACATTAATATGTATGCGCTGTAGAAAAGAGTTTTTCCCTCTATCTATTTGCAATCCAAATAGTTCATGATATTTAATAACCCTTCAGAACATATGAGATTAGCAAACGTAGGAAAGTGTAATAAAAATCTCATGTTAGTTCAATTACTTTTGCCTTCACATATTTAGATTGTAAAGAAGATATTGCCTTCTCCCAACCCTCAGCTGGATTGCTTTTAGTTACGCTAACTTTTAACCTGTTTTCACTTATTATTTTTGATAAGTAATAAGTACAGAAAGGTTTTGCAACACAGTTCTCACAATTAGTATAGATATTTGAGTGTAAGTTCATATAAATTATTTGCTTATCATTAGTTACATAGATAATTCCTCTTCTAAAATTTATTGCGTTTTTAGAGTTTTCGAATGGAAAAACGGCTTTCACGTTAATCATGTTCTCCTTTAGTATTCTCAATTTATTTAAATAATCCCTAATATAGTAATAATAACTTTTACTATATCCTTCTCTTGAATCTTTAGCTAATACATTCATTATTCTATCGTTGCTTATTTTTACGAAATCATAATAGTCAACTAAAATGGCCTTGCCCGAACTATTTATAGGTCTTTCCGATTTAATTACTTTGAACTCACACATTCCAATAATAAGATTTTCAAAACAATGGTATAAACCTTAAACGCTGATCTCATTTATTAGTCTAACGAAATTCTTGTATGTTACTCTCTCGTCATATCCGTAATTCTGAATAAATAGTCTCGCACTTTCAATTAAATCAAGGGAATTATATGGCGAATCACTACCATAGATACTTCTTACTGGATCGATATTTGTAGAATTATGATTTACTACATAATAGACTCTATCATCGTTAATAACGTATTTAGTATTAATCAGTACAACGTTAAAAGTATATTTACTTAATAGCTCAATTAGCTCTTCAAAATTGGGTTCATATATAACTAGTAGTAGATTTCTTTTTTCTATTAATTTATAAACAAAACTAAGTGAAGGATGCAATAAAGAAAAATTATGATGCTTAGGATGTAAAACTACACCAATTATACCCTTTTCAACTTGTCTAATAAGTTCTACTTGTGGCGGAACTCTGCACCTAGGATTGTATATTCCAAGTTGTAACGTATATGACTTTCTCCAAAGATACTGTTGATAAAAACCATCTACGCAACAATCACAAGAATATTTGTAAATTGGGTTAAGAACGATCTTTCCTATTATTATATCATCTTCCTTTAGTTTAGGTTCTCTTAAATAATTATACAACCTTATACCATAATGAGTATTAAAGTCTATGAAAAAGTACATTAATATCTAAATTGGAAAAAGACTACAAATATCTTTTGAGTATAGACATTGGGTTAGTAATATTTGCTGTGAGTAATGCCTCTTCTGGGCTATGACCGAATGCAAACGCTACCAATTGTGAGAAGTACGCTAATGGCATTCTAAGATCTTCTCCATATTTCTGAGCTATCTTCTCCATGTTAGTCTCAATAGCCACATGACCCAATGGACAATCGGTTACTAATATTTCAGCTCCATTCCTCTTAGCCTCCTTTAGTATTCTTGCCTCCAGATGTATTGCAACTTCAGCGTCTGAGTAAACGTGTGGACCACCACAACACATAGTTTTAGCTTCAAATGGTACTACCTCCGCACCTAATGCTTTCAGTATCTCGTCCATGAAGAATGGCCGTTCTGGATCATCCCTTATTTTCATATATCCTGCTAATGTGTACGATTTTGGTCTCACATATAGGCAACCATAATATGGAGCTACTTTTAATCCTGTTAACGGTCTCTTGACCTTAGCTTTTATCGCCTCAATTCCTACTGTATTATAAACATATTCCACTGCATGAACAAGCATTAATTTAAGATCGTAATTCTTAGTACCCATTTTTTCTAAGTACATATTAGTCTTTTCTCTTAATTTGGGGTATTTAGTTAGATAATATTGGGTTCTAGATAAGGAATAGTGACAGCCTGGACAAGCGGAAACTACAGCATCCGCTCCCATTTCTCTTGCTAATGCTAAATTCCTTGCAGGTAATAGTATTCCAGCCATCGTATTTACATTCTTTACCTCTAACGCACCACAACAATTATAATCCTCAATCCTCTCTAAAGGAATTCCCAGATCTTGTGCCACTAACTTTAATGAAACGTCATAAGCTTTACCTAATCCATCAAGTGCACAACCAGGATAGAAAGCTACTTTACCATAAGGTGTAGGCAAAGTCATTCTGGAACTACCTCCTCCTTCATAGCTTCCTCTAATACTTTTTGTATTCTATCCCAATCTTTTACCTTATTTGGTTTTAATAAGTCTTTTATTAGACCACCTTTTAATATAGCCGCACTCATGTTAATTAAGTCCTTTAGACTTAGAGTGACCATACCAGCTTTTGCCGCAGCCGCACCTAATGCTAATTCTGAGATCCTTCCACCGTTTTTGATTACGGTTTGTAGGAATAACTCGTCAAAAATTGTACCAGGATCTTTCTTAACTAATCCATGTTTCAGTAAATAATGGTGAATAGAATGTACAACCTCCTCTACTAGAACGCCTTTAGGACATCTGTGAGTGCACTTTTGACAAGATACACATCTCCAAAGCGAATCTTGAAGTTCAATAAGAGCTTGTTTATCGCCTTTTCTGGCCAAATCTATGAACCTTCTTGGACTATAGTTTGGATCATACTCCCTCATTGTACATCCAGATGTACAGGTTCCGCATTGCCAACATGCACTTATTGTAACTCCTTCTAAAGTATTAGCTATTTCATCCCATACTGTAGGATCGTAACCTGTCTGCGTTCGCTCTATCATGAACGCATTCCAAGTTCCATCTAACTCTACACCGTCTACTATTACTTTATCTTTTTGAATAAGACCTTTAATTATGGGTTTTTCTATTTCAGGAATTGGCAAGTTGGATCACCTTGAGGAAGGGTTTTAAACCCAAAACCATAGCTGTGGTAGAAAGGTGAGATGGATAAAGTCCACCTCCCTTTCTATCCACAGCTAGTAAAGTTGCGTAATCGACATATCTAACATATGAATACACCAAAAAAATTGAAGTATAATAGTAGGTAGGCGAATCTAACCCAAAAATTGAAAGAACGTTTTTTAATTCTGAAACTGCTTCAAAGAATTCGTTTTCACTCTTGAGACTTGTATTATCCTTTAAAATATAAGTTATAGAGCCAGTGTTCTTTACCGGATTCCATATCCATCTAGTCCATAATGGATATTTTTCAGGTTCTAAAAAATGAATTATTTCTTTAGCCATGTCTTCAATGTCTTCTGGTTCACTTACTTTAAGAGATGAGAACATTTTTACTCTATCGTTATAAGAGAGATTACTGTTCTTAAGGGACTGAAATGCTAACTTCACCTTATCAAGACCATTATTTGACATGACTTCGCTGTAGTGCTTCTTAGCGTAGAATATTACATCAAATAATTTTTTAGCGTCTTCAGTTGAGTTTATTTCTAAAGAGCTTAAAAAATTGCTCTTCATTTGCATTGCTTTAACTATCACGGATAAGGATTCTTTAGGGTTACCCCTAACTGTGTTATTCACATCCTTAGCTAACATTGCATTAAAGATATCTCTCACATAATCTATATTTAAAAAAGTGTTAATGATGTACCACCTTCATTTCTTCAGTTTTCCTTCCAAAATCAGATTCTTCCCATATCCCATGCGTGACATATTCATAAGCTTTCATGGCAGCAGCATACCCTTCAGTTATGGAATCGGATATTGTTTTAGGTCCAGTAATTGCTCCTGCTAAGAATATTCCCTTTTTGGTTGATTGAACGGGCAATCTATCTGGATCTAGTGGCTTAACGAAACCATGTTCTTCAAGCTCTAATCCTAATACCTTAGCCACTTGTTTAGAACCTAATCCTAATTCCATGCCATTAGCTAGTATAACCATATCATAGGGTACTGCTAATGCCCTATTCAAATTCATTGTATCTTCTCCTTTTATTATCACAGTATCATTTGGACCTCTCATGAATTCCGAAATTCTCCCTCTGATGAATCCTATCCTATAATCTAATTGTGCTTTCCAATACAATTTATCTTCCATTAATCCATATGTTCTTATATCCATGTAGTAGATATGCACTATAGCATCTGGAATCCTTTGCTTAATTTCCATAGCTTGCTTTATTGAAATGGCACAACATACCCTAGAACAGTACGTATTTCCTACTGTTGCATCTCTAGAACCCACACATAATAATATAGCAACTCTTTTTGGAGGGGTACCTTTAGTAGTTACTAGCTTATTATCGTGAAGCATTCCTTCTATATCAGATATTTGATAGATATTAGGAATTATCCCATAACCATATTCATATTTTCTTCTTGAATCGAAATGTTCAAAACCAGAAGCTGCAATTATCGCGTTAACTTTTTCTACTTTTATCTGTCCCTTCTTATCTTTTATACCTACCTCGAAACCATCAGATGTTGACTTTACAGAGTCCACTATACTTTCAGTATGAATCCTTACGTTGCCGTTCTCTTGAACAGATTTAATTAATGGATCTAATACCTCGGAAGCTGGTCTTAACTCTGGGAATAATAAACTATACTTAAGTTTTTTTGGAGTTCCACCTAGAAAGGCTTCTCTTTCTACGAGAATAACGTTAACTCCCAAGTTAGCTAACTCCTTACTTGCAGAAAGACCTGCAGGTCCGGCTCCTATAACCATAACAGATTTATCTGCCACTTAATCACCACCTTTTATTAAGTAAATTAAATTTAAAAAAGTTTGCTTTTACTCTTTTTACTTTGGCGTATCCTTCTTATACCATTTTACTCTATCTGGAAGTGATAGATAGAAGTCAATCTTCCTATGCTTTGGATATAAATATTGAGGCTCTGCTTTACCTTCCCTTAAATCTTGCAGATACTGAACGAACTTTTCCTTATAGTCATCTACTGGCACGCCTATCTTCCTTAAGAAACCCTCTACATCAGTTGCATGCCAATGAATTTGCGCAATTATATATGGATCTGCTCCCATCGCTAAAGCTGCAAACTGTGCATCAGCCAGTACTGGTAAGTTATAATTGAAGCCATGAGCCTTTCCAGCCCACTGGCTTTTATCCAATGTAGTAACACATCCAGTGTCTGAAGTGACAAAAACGTCAGCATTCCCTTCCTCTACCGCTGGTATAACCTTCTTAAATAGTGCAAAACTTCTACTGAATTCTCTTTCAGTCAAAATATGTCTGAAACCAAATCCACAACAATCCCACCATGTAGAATAGTCAACTAGCTTAGCGCCGAAGTTTTGTACAGTTCCAGAAGGTGCAGCAGGTCTTCTTCCTTGATAAACTTCAGGATCATAAATGGTATCTTCTGGAACCAACTTATAAACATGGCATGGAGTATGTACTGCGGCTTTTATATTATCTAAATTGTACTTCTTTTGTTGCGCAGCCTTCTTACTCATTACATATAACCATTCAGAGTAATGAACAACTTCCTCCGGTATAACGATATCCATATCTAACTTTCTCATTATTGGCCTTAACTTGTCCCTTATTTCCTTATGTAGAATTATCATGTTTCTTACTTCTTTATAATGACCAAATGAAGTTCCACAATGTATTAACGGGAAGTATCCAGTTTCGTACGCTCTCCACATATTCCTTACATATACTCCAGCTAAGGCTACTGGATTCGATGCTCCAGAAGCGTGATAATTCCATCCAGTACATGAGGTTTGATGTGGTTCATCTAAGTAATCTATCTCTAATTTATTCATCATCCAAAAGACTGAGGTGGGATAGCCGGGAATATGCCCACATTGCCCGCAACTCTTATGATGCCACAATTTAGTTGTGGGTATTTTCTTAGGAAATCCATTTAGAGTCTGAGCATCAACTGGGTTATTGTAAGGTTTTACATGATGAATTATGATCTCTCCCTTGTCTTCTAGTTTATACATCTCCTCTTTAACATGCTGTAAACCGTGAGGTGTACTATACCTATAAATTATCCTCTGGTATACCTCATTCCAATCTATTGAATCAGACATGGGAAAAGCTTCTTGGACAGCCTTCTCTATTTGCTCCTCTTGGCTCAAAATTTCACCTTATTTATATTAGATATTTCAGATTTATAAACTTTATTATAAAACTTCTTTCTAACAATATGATAGGATAAATATAATTTTTTTCGCAATTTGAGGTAAAAACGTTAGTTACAGATTGAACCAACTCACTCATAGTTTTAATATACAGTTCATGCAGTTTTATTGTACAGTTTATACAGTTTAAATAGTAATAGACTTTACACAAACTAAAGATATTTTTTAAAAAAATTATAATTCAAGCCAGCTATCTGGAAGATCCTCTTCTTTTAATTCTCCTTTCTCCCATTTCTCCTTAATTTCCTCTAATTGTTGCTTCCTTTCCTCGTAAATATCCATTATCATATCATATAAATCCTTATCTACGTTCTTTAACGAATCCAGAACTCCAGCCTCAATGAATATAGTCATCATCTCCACTGCAGTTTGTAAAGAAGCATGCCAACCTATATCAGTCCTCTGCAACAAATCAACCGGAACTGCCTTTCTATAAACGTCCATGTTTTTAGACTCTTCTACCGCTTGTGGTCCCCAGTCTGGGAAGGCCTCTGGCTGAATCATATCTGGGGTAACTTGATTTCCCATAGTGATCACTGTCAATAACACTCTTCTGTAAGGGGCTAATACTTCTTTAGCAGATTGTAGTCCGAACTTTACCGCATACTCTCTTAATAACATTATTAAACCTGCAATTTCATTATTAAATGGGCATCTCATCGAACATGTATAACATTGAACACAAGCCCAAACTTTCTTATTTACAAACTCCCATATTTTATCAACAGAATCTCTCATCATATATTGTATCATTTCTCTTGGGCCGAAATCATAAAACTTAGCAGCTGGACATGACGAGGTACAAACACCGCAGTTAAGACAACCTCTTAAATACTCATTAAACCTGAAATCACTTTTTACTGCCTCCCAGAATTTTATTGCTAGTTCCCTCTCTTCAGGTTTAAGATTGCTTAATAAGTTTCTTTCCTCTTCCGGTAGCGAATCTTGAACTTCATATGACATATCTAAGAATCTAGGATCGTCTGGTAAAGGGGGCAATATAGTCTTAGTTGCCATATCTTTTCACAATTAAATAGGAAGAATTAGATACTTATAAACTTTGTTAAAAAAGAATTCTAGCTTAACTTACTTCATTCTTTTTATTAATATTCTTGTCGCTCCTCCTTGCTGTTGTATGTCAACTATTTGATTTCCAGTCCTCCTAGCCCAAGCCTCAATATCTGGTTTTGCAGCTGGATCAGTAGCCAAAACCTCAAGAACCTCACCCACATTAATCTGCTTAATAGCCTTAGCAGTCTCCAAAACTGGACCAGGACAATACATACCCCTAACATCTAACGTCTTAGCAATCCTAACCTCTTGAGACATAATACTCACCCCTTAAATAAATAATGTTATTCCCCCTTCTGCTCTATCTAAAAATGTAGCAACTCCTACTACATCATCTACAAACTCTGCTAGGTCCTCTCTTTTTATACCAAAGAATTCCATAGTTGTGGAGCAAGCAAAAACTTTAACTTCGCCGACTTCCTTGGCCTGTTGAACTAGTTGATGCCACATTGGGAATTTCATGTCTCGCATCTTTTGCATCATTACCGGGCCCATTTGCTCGTAGTTTTTATCAATCTGGGGTGGTTGCTGGCTATTTAAGCTCCTTTTTGTAATTGCTTGTAATCCCCAGAATGTGAAGAATAAATTGACCTCATACCCAGATGCTGCTGCTCCTGACGTAAGAATGCCCACTGGCATTAATTTATCTATGGTACCGGAAAAGACTATTATAGAGAGTTTTTTCTTCTTTTCTTCAGTCACTTTTTCACCATTTTCTATTTATACGTTAAAGTTATTTAAGCTTTATCCTTTTCATTCATTTTAATTATTTCGTATTTTCTACCATTTATTAGAAGAGAATAATGGTTTAATAAAAAATTTAAGTAAGTTCTTTAAGAAGTTATAATTGGGTAATAAAATATGGCCCAGGCTCAGACTCAAAGCCAAGAAGAAGAACAAAAAAAGAAAATACTGATTGTTGTTACACATGGCCCAGAAGATTTAGATAGGACTTACGCACCCTTGTTTATGGCATCAATAGCAGCTTCAATGGAATACGAAACCTCAGTTTTCTTCATGATAAAGGGGCCTAAACTATTGGATAAGAAATGGCAAGAGGAAGAGAGGAAAAAGGGTAACAATCCATTTATCCGATTCTTTGACATGGCAAAAGATAATGGAGTAAAAATGTACGTCTGCATACAAAGTTTAAAGGATATGTGCCACATGAAAGAAGATGATGTAGTAGAAGGTGTAGAACTAGTAGGCGGGTCAACACTAATTGATTTAACAATGGATGCTGATAGGACACTATTCTTCTAAAAATGATCTAGCATGAGATACGATGTCGTGGTAATAGGTGGGGGGACTGCAGGCTATATTGCAGGAAGTATATTAGCAAGAAAGGGTAAAAGAACATTAGTCATAGAGAAGAAGAAGTTTGGGGGCGTATGCGTAAATTCTGGCTGTGTTCCAAGTATTTTTCTTTTTGATGTAACTTTTTTGTTGACTAGGCTCAAAGAGGTTGCCTATTACTTAGGATTAGAAGGAAAAGTTGAATATAGAAACGCTCTCCAGAAGAGAAATGAGATAGTAGAATATCTTTCAAATGCGGGGAAAAAACTTATTGAGGATGCTGGTGGCGAAACAGAAATAGGAGAGGCTGAAATTATTTCACCTAATGAAATAAAGATAAATGAAAAAGTCGTAGAATTTGACAAACTAATTATAGCAACTGGATCTAAGCCTAAAATACCCAACATAAAGGGTATAGAGTATGCTATTAGTGAAGATGAAGCGGTTAATTTGAATGAAATACCAGAATCTATGGTGATTATAGGCGGAGGTTACGCTGGAGTGGAAATAGCGCAGTTCTTCTCCAGACTAGGTTCAACCATTACATTATTATCTAAAGCTACAATATTGCCTAATCTTTCAGAGGACGCTAGAAGATCAGTTAGAGATTCGTTAGAATTTGATGGAGTCAATTTAGTAGAGAATGTGCAAATTAATAGAATACATGGCGAGGGAGTTTTCACTAACAAGGGAGAGTTTCATGGGGAGATAATAGTTTATGCCACTGGCAGAGAGCCACAACTTCCAAAGGGTGTTGAAAAAATTGGCTTATATACTAATGAATGTGGAGTGATTGTTAATGAATACAAACAAGCAAAGGGAAATATTTATGCAATAGGTGACGTTACCAATAAGGAAAGAAAAACCGCTCACTCTGCAATTTTTGACGCAGTAGTAGCATCATTACATATAATGGATGAAAAATCTCTCCTACATAAAATAAATGGATATAAGATACCTCAAGTATTATATACAGACCCTCAAGTTGGTATAGTAGGCGAGGAGAAAGATGCTAATAAATTTTCGATTTTTTACTTTAATGCAACGACTAGGGCAATAATCAATGGCATAAGAGATGGTTATGTCAAGATAGGAATAAATAAAAATGGCGAGATAGTTTTCGGAGAGGTAATTGGGGATAAGTCTGAAGAGTTGATTAATATTCTGACATTAGCAATTAACAGTAAAATTAAAGTTGAAAATTTGGCCTTAATGCCATTTGTCCATCCATCGCTATCTGAGGCGATAGTTAACACAGCAAAGGGCTTTTTTGATATGGACGTAGATAGGTATAGGAGAACAAATGACAAAACTTGAGGATTATTTAAAAAGAAAGGGATTTACAATAGTTATTGAGGGACAGAGGGAGAGAATACTAATGGACAATTACGAGTTTTTTATTGAAAATTTAACTATATTTCTACCTATACCGTTGCCAACAGGTAGGGAGAGTTTAGATGATCTTATTGGAATGGGGATAAGGTATGCTAGAGCTTCCAGAATCTCTCAAGGATTGGGAGCTCCACTGGAATATAAACTAGATAATGCAACAATATATATTATTAAGAAGTTTCAAAATAGAGAAGATTTAGAAAACTCAATTATTAAGGCATTAGAGGGTATAGAAAGTTTGAGGTACTTCTTATGAGCTATGATTACGTTATCAAGCAATATCTAAGTGCTATCAAGGCGAAAGAAGGAAATATAAAGATACAAGAGTGTAAAGGAGAGGAATTGTTTTATCAGTTTAAAGATTTTGTTAACGTAGAAACAATCCAGGACTGTAACAGACCCTTTGCGAAGGTCATTAAGGACAACAGAATTTACTTCACATATTACGGGATACCCATAGTAAACGAGTTATGGCCATTTCTTAATTCATTAATTAGAATTTCTAATAACGTGGTCAATTTAGATGAGAAGGAGTTAGAATTAGCTAAGAAGATTAAGGGTAACGTTAAGCTTTTCGTAACTCCAGATTGCACTAAATGTCCAATTACGGCTGAGTTTCTATATCAAGTTGCTCAAATAAATGAAAATGTTGAGCTAGAAATCTACGATGTTACAGAATATGAGGAAGAAAAGGAAAAGTATAGGGTTTTGAGCGTACCTAAGATAGTATTTAATAGCCGTGTAGAAATACCAGGTGGATTTCCTTCTATTGTTATCCTTAAAATGATGCTAAGAGCTCTTCAAGAGTAGTCGCATTGACGCCTAGCTCTCTAGCCTTAGCCAAAACGTCTCTATTTTCAGCTATAAGTATGCCGTTCAGTTCTAGGGCAACCATTATTGCTTCAGATTCGTATAGAGGCAAATCTCCTACTTTAGGTGGTTTATGAGAGAATGCTCTGACTATCACACCATTATCCAGGGCATAGTCAATATCAATACCATTCTTTATTGCAAAAGAAACTCCTAATGTCGTAATAACTAATTTGTATTTCTTACCTATATTAATAAGCTCTTTTAGTTTGTTAAACGCACTAGGCGAGATAACTGCAAACATATTAAATATATAAACACGGCAGATTAATTAATTTAGGGTTTAACAAAATGAGTACAACAACAATTGACCCACTTGAGGAATTATTAAAACCGGAAAATTTGAACAAGTTGTCTAAAATAGTTGATGCTTTACCCGCAATAGAGAAGGTAACTAATAAGATAGTAGAAATGGATAAGAAGGGACAAGTAGATTTCGTACTATCATTATTTGACCAAACTATCTCAATACTGGATGCTGTTCAGAAGGCTGATCTAATAAATACAATAATCTCATTCGGAATGGACCAGTTACCAAAAATACAAGCACTATGGCCAATAATAGAAAAACTAACAAGCGAAAGATCAATAGAACTCTTAACGCAAATTGACATAGATTCGTCTCTCGTTGCATTAGAGAAACTAACCCCAGTGATTAAGAAGCTTACAAGCGAAAAGGCGTTAAAAATACTTGATCAAATAGATTATGATTCTCTGATTAATAGTACTTCGAGGTTAGTTCCAATTCTTTCGAAATTCGCAGATGAGAAAACTGTAAAGATAATTGAAAGTTTGGATATTGACACATTACTTAACGTAGCCTCTAAGATGACACCGACTTTGAACAAACTTGCAACTATAATGGATGAGATGTATAATAAAGGACAAATTGACACATTAATCAACTTACTCGAACAAGGTATTTCGCTGATGGATGCTGTTCAGAAGGCTGATCTAATAAATACAATAATCTCATTCGGAATGGACCAGTTACCAAAAATACAAGCACTATGGCCAATAATAGAAAAACTAACAAGCGAAAGAACTCTCAACTTAATACAAAACCTAGACCTAGACTCCATGTTTAATGCCCTAGAAGCCTTAACGCCAATGATGAAACAGTTAACTAGTGATAGGGCAATAAAGATTATTCAACAGTTCGACATAGCATCGACTCTTGGAGCATTAGAGTCTGCAATGCCATTATTAAAGAAGTTAACAGATGAGAAAACAGTTAAGACACTAACCCAGATAGATGTCAACTCACTACTCACATTGACCAATAAATTAGTTGAACTACAGAAATCTGGTAGTTTAGATAGACTAATGCAGTTATTAGAAATTCTGTCAGATCCACAATTCGTTAACGGTTTAGTAATGGTAATGGATAAGTTCTCTAAAGCGTTTAAAGCGTGGATTAATGATATACCAAACGTAAAACCAGCTGGAACAATGCAACTATTGAGAATTGGGAGCGATAAAGACGCTGGCTATGCTTTAGGATTAATGATAGAATTAGCTAAAGAGATAGGCAGAACTTTTAAATCTTGAAATGATTTTTTCTATTTTCTCTATTTTTTCTTTATCATTTGAAAAAGTAACTGGCTCATATGATGTCTTTTTACCCATCAAGCCCTCTAAGAATGAAACCATGCTTAGTGCAGATAACCTCCCGTAACCTCCTCCGCCATAAGCTATTATATTCGAATATTTTTTAAGCCTTCTTATTTTAAGACCTAAAAGGTTATATGAATTTGTGGTAAATTCTAGAGACTTCAGCTCATCATCCTTATGTCCATCCACTCCAGCAATAACTAGAATATAAGAAGGATTTTTATAATAATCTTCAATTATATCTAGAATCTCTAAACTTTTCTCAAAAACATCGTCAGTTGAACCAAGAGGTAAGGGAATATTTATATTGTAGCCCTTTCCTTTTCCCTCTCCTATTTCTTGAACCTTACCAGTTCCAGGAAAGAAATAACCATCATAAGCGTATATATTCACTTTCAATATGGGCTTATCATATAAAATGTATTGAAGCCCATTACCGTGATGTGCATCGACATCAATGATAGCAACTTTCTCTCCTTTTTCCAATAATTTCAAGGCAGTTATAGCAACGTCATTAATTGGGCAAAAACCCATAGCTCTATCCGGCATCGCATGATGAAAACCACCTAAAGGAACATAAACATAGTCATAAAATTTAGACCATTTAGTTGCAGTTAATGAAGCGCCTAAAACGAGTAAAATATCATTAAATATTCCAGGATAATGGATCGTGTCAGTTTGATCTAGGAAGCCCATGAAGGGAATCTTACTACTTTCCTTGAGTAGGTTAATATATTCCTTGGTATGCACCATTAATAGATCCTCTTCATTAGCCTGTGTAGGTCTTATTTCTATAAATGAAAGTTTCTCCTTAGCTAATTTTATAAATTCTCTAATTCTTGCTTTCGAAACTTCTCTAATCATAGGGTGGGAAAAAGAAATCTCAGTAAATTTTTGATCCCAGATGATTCCTAATAAACTCTGATAAGTCAATTTCATCACCCTCATTTAGATTTGAATCGTTTAGAAAGAATCTAACCATTGGATATCCGCTGTAAGATAATACTGCTTCCATAAATGTAAAGCCACAAATTGGTTTATTTGATAAAACTTTAAAAGATGCCTCCTCTTCCCATCTCCTTAAAAGGCCTTTCCTTCCTTCAAACAATACATATGTTTTGCGCTTGACTCTAACATATCCTAAGTTCAATCCATAAAGCTTCAAAGGCTCCCTATAGCCTCCAATAATTCCTCCATAACAAGCATAAGGTAAACTCGCATTTAACAGCCCTCCACAACATCCTAATCCTCTTAACTTGCCTGCTTCCGCATAATCTTTTACTATAACATCGAAAAACTGTTTGTTTTTCTTATACACAATCCCAATTTTAGATTCATTATATTTTGAAATTTTAGGTAACCTTACTGGGATACCTTCTATGTGGGCATGAGGAAAATCACCCCCAGTATAGGGGGTTTCTAAAAAGTTTCCTATTATTTGACCTTCTTTAACGTATTCCCCTTTTTCTATGAAAGGCATAACATGAAGAATCTTTATCAATCTGTTACCATTTCTAATTAGTATCATGTAATCATAGTTTGTTTTAGAAAAAACATTTGGTCTTCCTATGTTAAATCGTACGATATCTATTACTTCACCCTCTACCGGAGAATAAAACATTTCAAAATTCGGAGAAGATAAATCTATGGCTTTTACCTTTATATGTGCGGGGAACCCACTTGAAAAATAGCTTATTAAGGAACCATCTGGTATGTACATTGCTATCTCGCTAATTTATTTATCAATGATTCCAACCTTGACGCTTTAACTGCACGTAAAGCCATTTCCTTGCTAGGATACCAGGGAATGTTTTTTAATACCTTACCTGGCCTTTCATTAGAATATGGTCTATTACAGCCGGGACAACCACTAGTCATGAATGCTGGTGCTATCTCGTCCAAAGTTATATCGTCTGGTAGTTCAATATCTATTAACTCCCCTCTCTCATTAAACCTAAATGAGCTTATATTAACAATATCATTTTCAATTAGCCATCTAGCTATTTGCATTCTTCTATAAACATTAACTGGAACTGGTTTCTTATTTTCCATAGGAGTACCAGTTTCTGGATAAAATGCAAAAAGCGAAATCTTAGCACCCCTAGTATGTGCATACCACATAAGATCTATAGCTTCTTTTTCCGTCTCTCCTAACCCTATTATTAGATGAATACCTGCATTCTTTTTCCCAAATACTTCAACGGCTTCATCTATTGCCTCTAAATACCTCTTCCATGAGTGCATGCTCCTCGCTTTCTTTCCTCTTAATTCGTCAAATAATCTTTCACTAGCAGCATCTATTGCAACATCTATCATATTAGCTCCAGCTTTTCTCATCTCTATCATATGATGTTTAAACGTGTAAGTTGCAGTAACTAATTCTGAGATTTGTAATTCTATGCCAGCATCTCTAATCCTCCTTGTTATTTCTATGGCATCTGGGGAAGCTCTAGGATGAGCTAGTTGTCCTACACATATCCTTTGAAGACCGTATTCTGGATTACCCTGCCTTTCATATATTCTCTTTATTACTTCATTTAAGGGCCTTAGTGGCCATTCTACTCTTATTAAGGTCTTACATTCTGGTCCATTAGCAACTTCTCTAGCTTGACCACAATATAGACAATTAGCTTTGCATCCATCTGGGTAGTATTGAAGTAAATTAATTGTAGTATTTAGAGCCCCCTTCAAAAATATCCCGGGAGAAAAACCTAGAACCATATCTGCGCCGAAACTTAATCTTACCCAATCTGGACTAGAAACTAGACGAAGGGTCATAAAGCTTTCACCTTAATATATCTATAACTACATTACCGCAACATGCACTACTTAAGAATATTTCTCTCTTACCTTTAGCGTATTCATAAGTCTCTTCCTCCGGAAAGGCAATTGCGTCTATATCATAGTCTACTGCAAACTTTTCGACTTTAATATAAGATTTACCTCTAGGTCTTGCACAACCTAAATTTATTGGAATGTTAGAAAATGTATCCCTAGCCAACTTTAACCCCTCTATCATATCTTCCGGTGTCGGAGGCGTAGAGTTACCCATCTCTGTTCCCATTAAAGGCATTAGACCTACGATTATTAAAGCGTCTGGATTAACTTCTGTAAGTAATTTTATTGCTTCTAAATCACCTTTTATACCTCTCTTACTTAACCCTAAGATAACATGTGGAACTATTTTTATTCCGACCTTCTTTAGATACTTAAAGGAATTAAGGTAATCTTCAACAGTAAATGGTTGACCTAATACATCTCTAATTGTCTCGTTATCAGCAACCATGTCAAGTAGTGCAATCTTGACGCCACTCTCTTTAAATTTTATTGCTATATCCTCACTCTTAACTACACCAGTATGAGCAATTATAGTCAATTTCTCAGAATATCTTCTTAATGTGTTAGAATATCGCCATATTGGAACATCACCTCTTATAGAAGAACCACCAGATAATATGATTCCCTTATCTCCTCTCATTACTGCTTTCACTAACTCGTCCTCAAGTCTAGCTTGATTAGAGCCATCTATCATGGTTTCTAGTACCCTCTTTCCACAATGCTTACAATTAAACGCACAATATGTTCCAGTTACTGATAATGCTTTCCATCCTTTCTTAGAATCCAAAAAGTCTGTTTCATATCGTTTTAGGTTTGGTGCATAAAAGAATAATGGTCTCATTTTAACACCTCTTTAATTAAATTTATGAGATCTTCCTCAGTTATGCCTATCGTACTCACGTTTCTAAACCACTCTTTAACTTCCCGTTCTATATCCTCAATTCTGCTCCACTTTAATCTGGCTTCTAAATCATATATTGCAGTTCTTGGTTCAATAAAGAAATCGCCAGTAATTATTATAGACTCTATTAAATTCCTACCAGTCAACTTTATCTGAACTTTCACTAAACCTCCAGGAAATTTCCTCTCCGTATATCTTATATCATCCCCAATTAATGGCTTTCTTAAATTGAATATCCACTCTGGCGAAGAGTACTTTAAGGCTAACTCACTTATACTTTTTTTCTCTAATTCAGTATAGTTACTGTCTAATAATTTAACTTCAAGCGCTTCTGCGAATGACTCTTTGGCAATATTTATTAATTCCTCCATATCTATTGGTTTTACTAACTCTTTATTAATCCACGTTAGTCTATCTTTAAAGTCCTTGGCTAGCTTATCTCTAAGTTTTTCAGATGACAGTCTAAGTACTGAAATCATTGCGTCTGCATCAAAGTCTAGTAATAGCGTACCAGTGACTGCGACATATCTCCCCTCCGAAAACGCTCCAATGCCTGAAATCTTCCTTCCATTAACTTCAACGTCATTTTTTGGTCTAAACGATGCTTTTATACCTAATTTTTCCAAAGTTTTTATCACTCCCTTAGCACCATATTTTATAGCGTTTTCTGGCGTATATCCTAGAACATCATTACTTGCGTATATTTCCCACCCTAACTGCCATGGCCCCATTATGATGGTACCTCCACCGGTAGGTCTTCTACCAATATCCCAATTTCTCTTTCGTACTTCTTCTATATTGACCTCTTGATCTACTGCTTGGTGATAGCCAACAAGTACCGCAGGAGGATCAAATATAACAAATCTAACAACTGGTTGAGCTCCATTAACTATTGAAGTAAGTAATGCTTCTTCTCCCGCTAATATGTAAGCTTGATTATTTCGCTCGATTAAAAATCTAAATTCTTGCATTCTAAGAAGTTTTAGTTAACTTAATATAAAAATTTGGCTCTTAAATCTTAGAAAAACATTAAATCAACTGAGTCAAATTTAAAAGGCAACAAATCATAGTAAATATTATGCAGAATGAAGAAGAGATCATAAAGGAAGTTCTGCTCAAATACAAAAATATAGCAACTGTTGGATTTTCAAAAGATCCATCAAAGCCAGCTTTCCAAGTACCTAAGTTCTTAATAGAGCATGGATACAATGTAATACCAGTAAATCCGTCAGCCAATGAGATATTGGGAAGGAAGTCTTACCCATCAATTCTTGACGTTCCAGATAAAGTAGAGGTCGTGGAAATATTTAGACCATCAAATGAAGTACCTAAAATAGTCGATCAAGTTTTGGAAAGAGTAAAGAAAGTCGGTGATGTAAAAGTAATATGGATGCAGGAAGGAATCAGAAATGATGAGGCCGCTGAGAAGGCTAGAAAAGCTGGGCTTATAGTAATCCAAGATAGGTGCATGTATAAGGAATACATGAAGAAAATAAAAAGTGAGGGCAATCCTCCTCCAGTATCATCCTTAAAAAGTAGTTAAAGTTTTAATACTAGAAAAGATAAAATAGATTTATGAGTTTAAAACTTTCAGAAAGTAAAGAGGTTGTGAGGTGCTGTTATAAGATATCCGATACTGACGTTGAATGTCTATTTAAGTTAGTTGAGATTGGAAGACCAATTTCCGCTGAGGAATTAGCTTCATTGATGAAGCTCAGTAAAACTACTGTAGAAAATAGCTTAAAGAAGTTAATAGAAATAGGGTTAGTAGTTAGGAATAAAGATGGAGAAGAAGGAAAAAGGATAGGAAGACCTCGCTATTTATATGCAATAATACATAATGTTGATGATAAAATAAAACAAGATTTGACTAATTGTGCGACAAAGATCTTATCAGCAACCTCCAGTTAGTTCAAGCTTTCTAGGTTTATCAGAACTTTCTTTTTTAATGTGCATGAAATATATACCATTTTGTTGTAAATCCTCTAAAACCTCACAATTCATTAGCTTCATGGCTTCTAATAACATATCTCTGCATTTAGGATCCTTATACTTTATCTTAAGTTCCCCCCTTTCCATCTTCATAAGCTTTCCTACTACCTTCATGAAAGGTTCTGGGCATTCAAGGGAAGTTAAATCCATTTCTTCGCTCATAGTCAAAGAATTAACGTTATAAAGATAAAAAATTTATTTTTAACGCCATGAAGGTTGTATGCCCGGTTTGTAACAGATTATTTGAAGCTGAGTGCACCCCTTATACAACTGATTATAACAATGTTAAATACTACTTTGATACTGAAATATGTATGTTAGCTTTCTTAAGGGACCCAGAAAATTTTATATTCAAATGTAAAAAAAGCCAATAAATTAAATAAGAAAAGAACTTACTTGCCTTTTAATTCTTGTGGCATCACACTTGAGAATAAATCAGCACAATACTTAAAATCATTAGAAATTTTTTCAGTTATCTTATCTGCATCCATTGGCTTATAGATATACCTAGGTCTACCGCCCTTAGATGACGAATCCTTTACCCTCTCTACAAAACCTAATGAAACTAACTTGTTAACTGACCTATTTATAGATGCCTTACTCAAATGAAGCATATCTGCTAACTCATCTTCAGTTTTAGGACCACTGTTTAACAACGTCTTTAATACTTGAAAGTCAGTATCTGAGAGATCGTAGCAGAAATTAAGAGCGTCTACTAGACCAACTTCTTTCCCAGACGGGAGTCTAACTCTTATATTCTCTACTTGCATATGAATATATCAGAAAAAACGTATATATAAATCTTTCCTTATTTTAGCAAAAAAAGTTAACGTGATTTTTTGGAATTTCTACATCCACAAACCCTTATTCATATCGTTAAGTTTAGTAGCTAAGGCTATCTGAAAATATCTAAAAACTTCTACGGAAAATTTCAATGCAGATTGATCATCCATCTGTTCTATCTTGTTTAACAGCTCGCTTATAAATCTAGACATATCATTAAAAGTTGTCTTTTCCATAGCGTATTGTTCTAAATTTAATATTTCCTTTATTTCATTCTTATCTTTAGCTTGTTTCATTTTTTTATAAATTTTAAGAACAACACCCTCTCCATCTTTTCCAAAAAGTGCATCTTCAGGATTACGTAACCATCTGGCATAAGTTGCAGCTAATTTTTTAGCCTCATTTTCAAGCGACATAATTTTTATCTTTTATTCATAAATTATAAGTTTAATTAAAAAGATCTTCTTCTCCAAACTCATAAGGGAGAAAGCAGAATTCACATTGTAATTGAATCTCATACTTCATATTCAACTCTCAACCTCATATAAAATAGTCGGGTTTGTATAACTCAAACCCGACGAAAGAAGCCGGCTTGGATTTCATCGAAGTCACGATTACCCAATCATCATTCTAAATCCTCTTAGCGGGAAACTGAATGTTTTGACTTCCTTTCCCCCGCTACTACTAGAGAATTAACCATCCACATCCTAGGATGGGATACTAAAATAAATTGGGCTCATAGTATTCAAATTTAACGCTTATATGGAAACTGTTTTCAATAGCATGATAGGTGTTTCTGCGTTCTGAATCCTAAGATAAAATCAGAATTCACTAGAAAACATGTTTTTCATAAAATTTTTGATCCGGATTAACCCTATAAGTCCATAAACGAAAGGTTAAAAACATAATATATTAACTTATTAAAACTATACATGGATCAGACTAGAATTTTAAGCCTCTTCAGTGAGGCTAGTGCATCAGTTAAACTAATAGAATATAAGAAAGGAGAATATTTAGAACATTCATAATATCTCTTTATACACACTACTTTAATTCTGGAATCGAAAAATCTTGCCGATAATAGGTCTAAAGGAGAGGATGCTAATGTTATTGTCTCTAAAGGATCCCAGTTTGTAATATTAATTAATAACTTATATGGTTCTGGTGATGGTTTTGTCTTTCCTTTATTAACTATAACGTATTTTGGTTTTAAATTGATCCTATTTAGTATATTTTCTGTTGATATTTCATCATAGGGAGAAAGTAGAGCAAAATTATCCACTCTAATAATTTCATCATATACTTGTAGCCAATCCTCAAAGACATCATACGTGATTGGTAGATTAACACTAAATCCCTTGTATTGTTGATAAAGAGGATCAGTCAAGTCAATCTTTAAAATTACACCGTCTAACCATATGGCAAAATTAACCATAATTATGTTCTACTAAATAAAGTTTATAAGCCTAAAAATATCTCAAATAGATTATGAAGATCTTAGGTTTCACCTTTCCTGATGACCTACTTTACGATCCAGAGAAACACGTCTGGGTAAGAATAGAAAGTGATAGTGTTGTTAGCATTGGCGTAACTGATCTAGGACAGTACATGGCGGGAAAGATATTCCAGATTACGGTAAAGCAGAAAGGTGAGAAAGTAAACGGCAGAAGTATATTATTCTCTTTAGAGAGTGCAAAATGGATAGGCAAATTTAGATTACCAATAGAAGGCGAAATTATTGACGTAAACGAGGAAGTGATAAAAAATCCCTCTTTAATTAACCAAAGACCTTATGATAGCTGGATAGTCAAGATTAGAGTTAATGATATGGATGTAATTAGGAATGTCTTTAAGACCATTCAAGATGCATATAAACAATTCGAAGAAGAGGCAAAAAGAGTTGTCAGATGATAAAGAGCTCTTACTAAAAGTACTTGAGAAAGTAGATAAATTCTATGTTTATCTAGCTGGAATAAGTGGAAATGAAATATTACTAGTTACAACTTTAAGTGTTCCTAATGAAATTGAAGTTAACGGGCAAAGATTCAAAATAGTTAGCTATTTACCAGAAGATTACTTGAACCAAGTAGTGGAAAGAGAGGAAGAAATATTTAGAAGATATAAAGTCTATTATTTCGTAAAAGCATATATGAGGAAAATACTTGATACATTAGCATCTGCCGAGGCTGAAAGGATGAGTATAAATTTTGATAATCTTACATAAATTTAAGTTTATAATAAAATACTAAAGAAAGTAAAGAGATCCCGCTAACAAAAATCCACAAATATGTATATGAAAATAAGTTTATCATAAGAGGAGCTATAAGAGAGCCTAATATACCGCTAGACTGCCAGAAAAAATTTGCGAAACCAGTTACACTCCCGCTTCTTTCTTTTCCACCTATTATTGCTAATGCTGTAGAGCTAGTGGGAGTTATGATGAATCTGAATAAACCTAGGGATAAGGCATCTATACTTGCAACTAAAATATTATTGGAAAATGAAATAAAAAGAAGAGAAATGCTATAAAAAGTTACGAATAGCAAGAACGTTCTCTTTACTCCAAAAGAGTTTATTATATATCCTGCTAAAATGGTGGAAAGAACGCCTGCCAATGCTGTAAAGGAGTATATAAGCCCTGCTAAATACGCATTTCTAATCGTAATAAGTAGATATTTATAAAGATAAAGCACAAGAACCCAATATGTTAAATAAAACATGAAACCCCCAATTGATATGAATAGCGCATTTCTATTCCTAACTATATTTCTGAATTCCATTGAGCGTTCTTTGGGCAGTTTTAGAGAAGGGAGGTGAGTAAGTGTTAGAACTATTAAAATTAAGGAAAGTAGAGTTATGAAATAAAATGAAAACTCCCACCCGAGAGCCGTGGCCAAAAAGGGTATTATAATACCTGATGCTACAATGGATAATGGCCACGCTAAGCTATAAATGCTCATCGCAATTGGTAAATTTCTGCCACTAAACGATGTAGTAATTAATTTCACCGTGATCGGATATATCCAGCCTGCAGAAAAACCCATGAAGAAGCTTGCAATATACTCTACTCGCAGTAAAGGAAAATACGCAGAGATAAACGAAGTTAAAGATATACCCAATAGTGAGAGAGAAAGCAAGATATTAGCCGAAATGCGGTCTGATAGAATACCTGAGGGAATCTGAACTAGTATATAGCCGAAGAAAAATAACGCAAATATTATACTATCCTCTGTAGTTGTGGTCTTTAACGTCGAAAACGGTGCGACGATACTCCAGGTGACTCTTGAGAAATATGAAAGAAAAAATGAGAGCGATGAAATGAAGATAATTAATTTACCTTTCACAATTCTAAAAACATGGTGGTAAATTAAATAGCCTTCGTGCTTTACTACAAAGTAAACAGAATGTTAATGAGTCTATATTCTCTCTATTTATAATTCTAGTACTTAGCGAGTTAATCATATCACTAATTTCCTTATCTTCAATTATTTTCTGTATCTTTTCTACATCATTTTTCTTATGCCTCTCGAAAGCAGTTATGGACATATTTACATATTTACATGCCTCTCGCAATTGTAACCCTTTATTAACTAACTTCAATATTAGAGCTGTTTTTAGAACAGGTACAACAGTAAAATAACCATCTTCACAGTAAGTTAGATTCTTCATAAGAGAATATTCTGTATGAAAATATTTAACAGTATTTATAATTGACTTTTATAAAAGTAGATTAACGGCATTTATGAAAACTCATAATCAATCATGAGATCTAAAACGTAGTCTACTAACTTTTTAGACTAAAATTCTGAGGAAATTAATTATCGTTATCTCTAAGAACAATCATGGTTCTATAGCTGTTCCTAACTTATGAAGAGGGATTTTCAAGCTTTCGATTACAATATATTTTGGAAGAAACTGCTCTCTTAGATATAATAATTAAATATCCTTGGAACGTTAGCACCTTATATTTTGCTACTACGATATTATCCCTATATTTAGTATATCTGAATAACATTTGTCCACATTTATATACAAATGTATAATTGGATATACACGGCTTTTTTAAGTAAGTTAGTTAAATGAATATATGGTGAAAAGAAAATGGCAGAAAAAGTTAGGTTCCCTGATGGAAGAGAAGTAGATATACACGATTTTATAGCTTTCATGTATGGTCTATCTAAAAGCGATGTAGAAGTACTACACGTATTACTACAGAATGGTAAAATGACTACTGACGACTTAGCTGAGAAATTAAACGTAACTAAAGCATCCATAAGTAAAGCCCTTAATAACTTACTTGATAAGGGCCTTATACAAAGGGAAAAAGCACAAGCTGAAAAGGAGGAAAGAAAAGGAAGACCAAACTACATATACTGGGTAGAAAAGGAAAAACTGTACAGAAAGTTAGAAAATGACCTAGAAAAATTAGCAGGCACAGTGAAGGAAACCCTACAAAAACATACTGCATTAGAAGTAGTCATTTAAACCTTTTTAAACAATCTATTTTATATGGCTGAATTCAAGTCAATAAGACAAATTTTGTCTATTCCTAATTTTGGAAATTGCGTGGAATGTGGCAAGGAAGTTGAATATGCTGAATTTATCTTGGTACATAAAAATAAAGCCTATCTATTTTGTTCCAAATCGTGTTTCAGAAAATGGTTAAGAGAAACTAGAATACATTATGGGGACTGAGAAGAAGTAGTTTCTTGCTGCTGTTTCTTCTCTTCTCCTTCCTTTTTAGGTTGCTCTTCCTTCGCTTTTGGCTTTTTGATTCTTTCTATGGTGATTTCAAAAAAGTACTTAGTTTGAGTCCCCTCACACTGTTTAGTCAACAAAGTTTCGGATCTATTTAATGGAGTGCACTTTACATCGTCCTCTTTAACTAATTCATCTATGAATTTTCTTGCGTTAACGAGCTTTCTGAATCTCCTCTCAAGAGTAATAGGTTCAACTCCGGCTTTTTCAATCTTAGCCTTCAAATGATATTTAACAACTTTCATACCTCTTGCTACTCCATACAAAGTTATAAGTTTGTTCATCTAAATTATCTTCAGTATGCTACCACTACCAGCATTGACTACCAGTGGAATAATATCACTCGTAATTGCATTTTTATTAGGATTGTTAATAGGGTTGTTAATTAGAAAGATAATACAGATAGGTCTCATAGTGCTTGCGATAGTTATAATATTAATTGCGGTAGGTTACATATCGCCACAAGACGTTATAAACTTCTTACATAGTCTATCAGCTAAGTTACCATATATTCTTTCAAATGCTGAAGGACTTAAATCTATAATTCCATATAGTTCATTAGCATTCATAATAGGGTTCATAATAGGGATAATAAAAGGATAATCACTTTAGAGCAGATAATATATCCTCTAATTTTTTCTTCAGCTCAGAAATCTCTTTTTTCAACTGCTCGTTTTCACTGATTAGACTCTTATATTTATCTGTACACTGATCTTCAGTAAGATATCTGATTATCCTAACATTAGTGAAAACTAACTTCTGTCTCTGTTCATCGTATTCTGCATCTACCATTATTCTTATAACATCTAGTTTACCTAGCTTCATTTCCTCTACAATTTTTGTATACAATTGCTTATTCAATTCACTTATATCTCTGATTATAACATCTTTTGGCGCTATTTTGCTGAAAGCTACTAAAGCGACTCTCCTCAGTTTATCCGCATATCTAGCAGCTATGATAAGACCAGTACTTAATTCGAACCTATTTTTTCCCAATGCTGATACTCTGCTAGTAGTTTGCTCATATTCTTCAGCTCTTTCTACATCACGGTTAATCTCTTCGCTCATCAATTATTATATTATTATTTTACAGTTAAAAACCTTATGATAGTTTAGCCTCGTTCCCTGAAGAGTCCTTCACTATAACTGTACCATCTTGATTGTATGTAACTTGTAATGGATTCTTGACTGATTGTAAAATTTTAGATGGTTTTACACATTCCATGTTAAATTCACGACATATGGCTTCAGCTACCTTATCAAGGCTCCAAAGAGATAATGCCTCTTTCATTCTTCTAACTAATATTATATCTGAGAATTCATTACATATTGATAATTTCAATTCTTCACATTTATCCTTAAGATCATTGATTCTTATTGGTATTTTGTTTAAATTCGTACACGATTTCCACTGTATTACATTTCTAAGAGCTCTAAAAGAATTGGAAAGAGCAGAAATTTCATCTTGTCTGAAGAAAGCGGAAACAGCTAAAGATAAAAAGGCAAAGATTGATCTTCGTATCCTTTCACAAGTGAAATTATTTAGATTAAATTTAACATTTCTTGGAAATTCTCCACATATAACATTAGAATCATAAAGTAAGTAATAACATAAGGGATCACCTTTCTCACAGAGGTCTATAAAATTGCTTTCAGAGAGTACTATTGGAGAATATCCTAGACTAGCTAATTCCAGTAATATGCTTTTATCATTAGTTATTGCAAATATATTAATGTCTGATACATTATCTACAAAATCATCTTGCCTAACATAAGATCCAAAATAAGCTAGTACTTTTGTTCTCTTGCAGATTTCTATGAATTGGCTCACAATTTAATATTACGAGAAAAACGTCTTTATACTTATGGAGTGACAATATTTTAATTATTTCGACGAAAATAACACTAGATACTACAATCATTTTATAAATTAATTTTTTTGCTCCAAGCTAACATGTTTATATATGCCAAGTAAATTTTCGTACAAAGGATCAGAAATATACTATTACCCATTAGAAGAATTGGAAGAAAAAGGTTATAAGATCAGTGACTTACCTTACTCAATAAAAATATTGGTAGAAAACGTATATAGAAACCTTGATGGCAATAAAATTACAGAGGAGGATCTTGAAAATATAGCAAAGTGGAAAGTTGGTCAAGAGTTAGCCTTTATGCCAACGAGAGTGGTGATGCAAGATTATACTGGAGTCCCATTATTAGTAGATCTTGCCTCAATGAGAAATAAAGTAATGGAATTGGGAAAAGATCCTAAAATAATAAACCCAGTAGTTCCTGCAGATTTGGTTATAGATCATTCAGTACAAGTTGACTATTATGGAACAGTTTATTCATTGGAATTCAATATGAAAAAGGAATTCGAGAGAAATTCTGAAAGGTACCAATTCTTAAAATGGGCTCAAGGAGCATTCAGAAATCTGAGAATAGTTCCTCCAGGTAAGGGAATAATACATCAAGTTAATTTAGAGTACTTGAGTACCGTAGTAGCTAAATCTGAAGTAAAGGGTTTACTAACTGCGTATCCAGAAGTAATAATTGGAACCGATTCCCACACCACAATGATTGAAGGTTTAGGGATATTAGGATGGGGAGTAGGAGGATTAGAAGCTGAGGCAGTACTTTTAGGAGAGCCTTACTATCTCAATGTACCAGAAGTTATTGGCGTAAGGTTAACTGGCGAAATACAAGAAGGAGTAACACCGACAGATGTGGTACTTTACATAACCGAGCTATTAAGGAAAAAGAACGTAGTAGGGAAATTTGTGGAATTCTTCGGATCATCATTATCCCTATTATCAGTACCAGATAGGGCAACAATAGCAAACATGGCTCCAGAATATGGTGCTACTGCAGCATATTTCCCAATTGATGATGTTACGGTAAGTTATCTTACGCTTACGAACAGAGATGGAGAATTCGTTAAAAAATACGCAGAGTTACAAGGTTTATTTTACGACGATTCTAGGAAAATAAGATACAGTGACGTAGTAGAAGTTGACTTAAGTAAAATTGAACCGTCAATAGCAGGACCAAGAAATCCAGATGAAAGAATAAGTCTAAAAGATGTAAAAAGTAAATTAAAGAAGGAAAGTAAAAAGAAAGGCAAATATATTGAGGACAATGCCATTGTACTAGCCGCAATTACAAGCTGTACAAATACATCTAATCCAACTGTGATGCTAGGAGCTGGAATATTAGCTAAAAAGGCCGTGGAATTAGGATTAAGAGTTCCTCCCTACGTTAAAACAAGTACTGCGCCAGGATCACCAGTTGTCTCAGACTATTTAAAGGAAACTGGATTGTTACCATATCTAGAAGCTTTAGGTTTCCACATAGTAGGTTTTGGATGTACAACATGCATTGGTAACGCTGGGCCATTACCTAAACATATTGAGGAAGATATTAAGGGAAACAACATTGAGGCGTATGCAGTAATAAGCGGGAACAGAAACTTCGAAGGAAGAATAAACCCATTACTAAAAGGAACTTTCTTAGCTTCTCCTATTTTAGTAGTAGCCTATGCGCTTGCGGGAAGAATTGACATTGACTTCTATAATGAACCATTAGGGTACGATCCAAATGGAAAACCGGTTTATTTAAGAGATATATGGCCATCATTAAAGGAGATAAAGGCATATATGAATCTTGCATTAAAGCCGGAATTATATAAGAAGAATTCGAATATCTTTGAAGGTAATGAATTATGGAATTCTCTTAAGACACCTCAAGGAGACGTATACAACTGGGATGAGAGATCCACATATATAAGACTACCACCATGGTATACTGAGGAAAAACAAGAGGAATTGAAAGATATAATGAATGCGAGAATTTTACTTCTATTAGGGGATAAGATAACAACTGATCATATCTCTCCTGCTGGTCCAATAACACCAGATTCTCCTGCAGGATTGTATTTAAAACAATTTGGAGTTACAGATCTAAACACGTATGGAGCTAGAAGAGGAAATCATGAGGTCATGTTAAGGGGAGGATTCTTTAATCCCAAATTGAAGAATCTTCTAGTTGAAAAAGAAGGTGGGTACACTATACACTTTCCAGACAAAAAAATAGTGAGCGTATACGAGGCTGCAATGCAATATAAGAAGGAAGGAGTTCCATTAGTGATAGTAGCTGGAAAACAATATGGCAGTGGTAGTTCTAGGGATTGGGCAGCAAAAGTAACCAAATTGTTAGGAGTGAAAGCTGTATTAGCCGAGAGCTTTGAAAGAATCCACAGAAGTAACCTAGTAGCGATGGGAGTAATCCCTATAGAAATCCAAGATTGGAGAAGTTTAGGAGTAAAAGGTGACGAAACCGTTAATATCTATGGTATTCAGGATCTTAAACCCAAGAAGGAATTGACGATAGAATTCGTAAAGCCCAATGGAGAGAAAATAGTTACTAAAGGCCTTGCTAGGATAGATAACAATGTGGAACTAACATATGTCAAAGAAGGAGGAATATTAAATTACGTGCTTAAGAAATTCTTAGAACATGAAAGGAAAAGTTAGAATAAGAGGAATTTACGCTACTGCATTAACGTTAATTTTTTCTTCCTTATCTTATGAGATAGTACAACAGTCAATTCAGATAGCAGAAAGATTTATGCAAGAAGTCAAAAATGTTCCTGCTGATATTACAATAAAAGATTACGAAGAAGATAGAGGAAAATTAATCATAATGGGAAATGGAGTTAATCATGATGATCTATTAAATATTTTCAAATATTCGTCTATATTGAGAAGTCCAGTTAAGCTATATTCAGTAATAGATGTAGATGAAAACTGTACTTACATGAATTTCAAGGTAGAGCCTTGTATAAGAGAAGGATTAGTTATAAAACCGCCCTATGATGGTAAGATAATAGTAAGTGAAGTAAAAGCTGTGAGTAAATATGCAATGCTCTGGAGAGGAAAGGGAATAACGACTTTTTCAGAGTATATAAAGGATGAATATGATAAGCTGAGATTATTAGCTTTAAGTAAGCCATTAAATAGAAAAGGATATAACGTTAAGTGGAGAAGTAATGCTAAATACGCAACTCTAGATGAGCTGAAGGAAGATCTAGAGAAGTTATTATTAAAGTTCGAAAATAGGGATTTTAAGGAACAAGGAGAGGATTTCTATTTAATAACCCTATCATTACCAGATAAGTTATATCTAGATGAAGTTAGGAGAGAAGTTATAAACACTATAAACTTTCATCATATGCTAAAACTAAGTTATAACAAGGAGGTTGATTTAGTTGAAGATCGTAATGAAAAACCAATAAAACTCCTAGAAGATTTAATTATGGATTTTATGAGTATAGAGCATGTTAAAGTTGATGGAAGAACCATTCACTTAAAGGGAGGTAAAGTGATAGAAAAACAGGTTAGTGAGGGCGGATATAGAATTTTACTGAGACGTGAATTAAGTGGAAATGGAGTCCTAGATGGTATAGGAAAAACTATAGAAGATGGGGATTACGACATAGTAGAATATAATTCTGATAAATGGTACCAGATCCACAAATATTATAATATAAACAACTCCCTTAAAGGAATCTACATCAATATTTCAACGCCACCAGAGTTATTAAGGGGAAAGATAAGATACTTGGATCTGGAAATAGACATTGCTATCAAAGACTCTGAAGTATTAGTGCTAGATGAGGATGAGTTCCATAAAAAGAGTGCTTATATGCCACCTTCTCTGATTAATAAAACTAAAGAGATAGTTAGCTATTTGATAGAGCAGATTAAGCAGAATAAGCTACTTTAATTACATTAAGCCGATACTATAAAAATAAAAAGGGAGCATCTAGTAACATTCCATTATACCTAAGCGCAAGTTATTAGGAAAAACGACTAACTGTTTCATTTTGTACTAGAACGCTAATTTCTTTCATTAATCAAGAAGCTATCTATTTAACTACATATTCCTAACTTACTTAGACAACTTATGCAACCCTTTAATTTAAGGTATTAGGGAAATTTTTCCATTAACTCCTATTACTTACTTAAGTTTCGTAAAGGTCTTTTCTAAAGGCATATCTAAAATAGAACAAAAGTTAAAAAGTTCTATAAGTTAACTGCCGTTGTAGATTAAAAACTATTCAATTTACCAGGAAAATATATAATGATAAATTAGGTTTTTGTTCAAAACTATCAACGTTAAATAAGAAATAATTAAATATTACCGAATAGAGAGTATTCATATGAAACTTAATGGAATTGATATATCATCACTAATCACAACCCAGACTAATTATATAATAACTAAATATGAGTTCATAGAGTCATTAGCAGATGAATTTCCAGCTTATCTCTCATTAGATATAAATAACAATATTTTGCGTGAGTTAATAATATTTAGTGTTCCAAGATTTAGTTTCAATTTTTATCCTAATTATAAATATACCATAAGAATAGAAAAAAATAATGAAACATTATATTCACTTAAAGGGAGTGAAAAAATTCTGATTGCCTTAAAGGCTTTTAAGAAATCCTTCAAAGACCTAAACGTACTAATGGCTAGACTATACTTTCTAGGATTAAAAGACGATAAACCTTATAGGATGTTAATTTTTAACGATATTCCAGTTATAGCATCTAATAGAAATGATTTAATTAACCAGTTAATAGAGTACTTAAAAGAAATTTACAATATTACAGTAACTAACCTACCCACAGTTATTGACGGCGTAGAGTATAAAGAAAAGAGTAGTGCAAAGATCTTAGATGTAGATTATGCTATTACCCTTCCCTAAGTTTCCTAGTGACCTCACTAGTAACTTCTTTAGACAATCTCTTAGTTTGTTCCACGGTACCAATTCTTTTAGTAGTTTCTAAGCCTTGTGACAACCTTCTAGTAGTTTCAATAAAATCTATTCGCCTAGTTTGTTGAGCTATTTCGTTTAACTGACTTAAAGTCTTCGTAGCTTCAACCAGCTGTTCTGCTTGAACTTGCTTAGCGTACTTGTCTAACAACTCATAGTATCTGTATTCACTAATCAAGTCAGTGTTTATACCCGATGTAAACGTATTCTGATCCGGAGCCTTCTTTATTTGAACTACTTGTAATAACGCCTCTTGCTTATTGGTGACAGGATCTTCATAATTTACCTTCACAGTTAAAAAGTTCCCTTCATAATTTGCAGGTAATATTGTCTCGCCAAATATTTTTACAACGTTTTCAATCCCATTTACCTTTACTGGGGACGAGGAATAATTTAAGAGTTTGATACTACCTTCTGACACTATATCAACAGTAACGTTCTTAGCAGCTATTTGCGTTACTGCTTTCTGGGGTAATTTCTGAGGTATTTCATTAGCATCTGAAATATGATACATCACACCTGCAGTTTTATCGCTAATATTCTGTAACAATTGCTCATTATAATCATCCCCTATTCCAAACGAATACACCTGCATTTTTTCATAGTAGGGAATCTTCAGATAATTCTCCATATTAGTCTCGTCTGTTGGATTTCCATCAGTTAGTAGTAATAAATATGTAGGTACCTGATACTTCTTAGCTAAATTATTCGCAGTTAAAATCGCCGTATAAAGTGCTGTTTGCCCGCCAGCTACTATTTGCATTATTTCATTAGATAGATCTAGAGGATCTACAAACTCTTTAATGGTCTTAACTTCTGATGAGAACGTGATAAAGGAAACCTTATTACCCTTAGGAATACGTTTAAATAACTCTATTGCGCCTTGTTTGGCTAATTCTATTTTGTAACCGGACATCGATCCACTAGTATCTAAAGCAATTATGTAATGGAAGCCGGTAGCAGAACCCAACTTCTCTGGTACCAATAATACCTTAAAGATATATCTAACATCTGCATTATATGAATATTTATGACTTGTATCTACTCTTAACGAGAGAGTCATTTTCCCACCACCTAAACATAGATATAATCAAAACTACCATCTTTTTTCATAACTAAAACACCAGCTCTCATGTTATGATATCTACTAGAAAAAACTGTAATTACTTTACCATTCATATCAATCCTAAATCCATCTGCTACTTCATGACCCCTTATTATCCCTTTCAAAGAATTGCTTTCTAGAAAATTATTGACAATACGTTCACCAAAGAAATATATACCTTCTCCTCTCGTACTGGGTAAGAAGTCTGGATCTTCTAGTCCTTCTCTAGGATCGTTCCACAATAATTGGAAAGCTAACGGATCGTCTGGATTAACATCTGGCCTAGGTAATTTTCTTATCTCTTCTACTTTTTCCAAACCAATGGCTAAACCGCCATGAACGCAAAAGTAATCATTAACTACAACTGCATAAGGCATATAAGAAAAGAGGTCCACAAACATACTATAATTTTCCTCTCCTAATTTCTCTGCAATCTCTTTTTTAAAACCATAATATTCATTAGCTATTGGACTCTCATGGTTTCCTCTTAAAATAATGTACTTGTTGGGATTCTCTATCATTTTACGTAAAATCAATAGCAAGTTACCTAATTGATCTTCTCCTCTATCTACATAGTCGCCTAAAAATACAACTAGATCAGCTTTTTCAGCAAAATCAGAAATGACCTTACTACTCACATCTATTGCTCCGTGCGTATCCCCAACGAAAATCACAGTACCATCTACTTTTATCTCTCCCACAAAAGGGGAATCAAACTTTGATTTTAAAACCTCAAGTGCATTATTTACAATATTCTTAACTTCCTCTAAATTCATCATTCTCCCACAATTCTCACTACAGTGTTGTTACCCAGTTTTATGATGGAATTAACTTGGATCTTTATTTTTCCCTTAACTGGCTGAAATACCTTTCCGTCATACACATAGGTACCATTAGTACTATTAAGATCTTCTAGATATAATTCCCCATTTTCTAAGCTTATAACTGCGTGCCTCCTTGATACTTCAGGATCTGGAATAACTACCACGTTCTCTGGACTCCTACCTATCGAAATAGAAGGAAATATATCGAAATCTAGTGGTAATTTTGTCTTATTAAAAGCCGGATTAGGAGTATTTATAAACATAAGATAGTACTTGTTTGCCGTAGTTGCTACCGGTTGTGAGACTACTGATTGAGACATGAGTTGTTGTTCTGGTTGTTGAACAGGTGCTTGTTCTGTATTGACTTGTTGAGGTTCCAATACTGGTTGTTGCTGAACTGGCTGCTCTGAAGACTGTGATACTGGTTGCTGTTCAACGGTCTGCTGAACTGCAGGTGCTTGTTCTGCTGATTGTTCTGTTCTTTTAGCACCGCATTTAATACAGAATAGAGTATCATCTGTATTCTCATATCCACAAACGGTGCATTTCCATGTCATGTTTGTATAAAATGTGTCATAGTACTTAAAAATTTCTACTATAATATCTTAAGCATGACTATCATATTAAACGTAAAACAAACTCATAATTACGTTTACTCTGACAAACCAACTGAGGTAGGCTTCGTTATATATATTACTCCTCACCAAAACGCCGTAGTTAGCAATATACACTACATCATAATGATCGACAATAGCCCATCAATGCAGGGAGAGAAGCTTAATACCGCAGTACAATCAGCCCAAAAGCTTTTATCTACTTTGCCTTCCGGGAACTATGTTACAATAATTTTATTCTCTAATCATCCAGAGGTAAAGTATCAAGGACCTAGCGGAGCGCTCATAAACTTTGAAGTTGGGAAAGGATATACGACTAGACTTCATGAGGCAATTAATTTTGCACTTAACTTAGCTAAGCAATCGCAGGTTCCTACAAAAATAATAATGCTAACGGATGGTAAACCTACAGATAAAAGAAACGTTAAAGATTATGAAAAGCTTGAAGTCCCGCAAAATACTCAGATAATCACAATTGGAATAGGAAGGGATTACAATGAAAATATACTTAAAAAGTTAGCAGACAAGTCAGCTGGGAAATTTTATCACATAGAAAATATTTCTGAATTACAAGATATTTTTGAAAATCAACGATCTATCTCAACATACGCTACAAATTTACAATTGACAGTTCCCCAAGGCTTTATACCATTTAATTATGATCTCCCAATAAGAATACCTATAGTGGATAAGTTAACCCCTGTTTACGGTGTTCTCACAATACCTCCTGGTAATAGTCCATTCACAATTACGTTTACTGCAGACTACATTGATCCCGTAGATAATCAAAGAAAAACTTCATCTAAAGCTATAATATTACAAAGATCTACTTCTCAAGTTGCAGAAAGTCACATTGATAAGGACGTTCTACTTGAAATAAAATATTATAGACTACTGAGAGAATATTCAGAGGCGTTATACAGAGGAAATGACACTACTAAGATTCTTAACGAGCTCAAAAAAGTAGCTGAGGAAACTAAAAGAAAAGAACTAATAGAAGAGACAAGGAAACTAGGTTCTGATAAAAAGAGTGATTTATCAGAAGTAACAAGAAAGATGCGACAATGATATTAGGCAAAATATTCGCAAAATATCTGAAGGACAACTTCGGAGTTGAGTCGTTAAAACTGACTACCTTGAGAAAATTCTTTAGAACGGGCTATCTACAATCAATTGCAATAAACAGCATAATATATGATTATGGTATAGTTGAAAGGGAAGATTATGGGAGAGTTGTAGCTAACGAAAATGAAATAAAGGTGCTAAAGGGTAATGGTACTGAAAAAACAAATTACGTTGTATTAAAAAATGGAAAAATAAGAGTACCTAATGAAATTATTCCGTCCGAACCACAATTTATAATAGATTTAGGATTATCAAATGTATTAACTGATGAGGAGAAAACGAGCTTAAGAGAACAACTTCAATTGACAGTAAAGGCTATTAGAGAATATTTATGCGATTACAATCTAAAGTTCGCTCATGTATACTACTCTTTAAAGCTAGAAGGAAAGAACAAAGTAGAAACTATTGATCATATACCTAAGGAAAGGGCTATAGTCTTAAATCCCTATGGAGACGTAGTTGCTAATGAAGAAATAATAAGGGGTTCTAGATTCTTCATAATAGGCGGAATAGTAGATAAGGGAAGAAGACTCACAAATGCTACCTCTGAGCTGGCTAGAAGATATGACTATCTAGATTTACCACAAGTCAAGATTACATTAAGGGATTCAGTAGTAGGTGTGCCAGATAGGATAAATAAAATAGTAGAAATACTATTAAAGGTTATAAATGGACTTAGATTAGAAGAGGCAATAATATCATCACAGTCTAATGCAGATAAAGTAAATAGGTTGGTCAGAGAGCTAAACAGATTAGAAAAAATTGATCAAGAGAGTATTAGTAATTTAAAAAATTGGTTAAAAGTTAACGATAAGTTATTCAATCTAGCATTAAAGAAAAGCAAATTTAAGGATCAATCAAACTCTTCTTGAATCTTCTTCCTTCCTTCAATCAGCTTCCTGGGAAACGGTATCTCCTTAACCTCTTCTATTTTAATTCCGCTACTTCTGAGCTCCTCTATAGCCTTTTTCAAATCTTCCTCATGTGTAGCATATTTCACAGCTTCTTTTACCTTATTTAGACTTGGATCATCCGTTCTGAATCTTTCAGCACTTACACTTACCCAATTATTGTTATTTCTATATATAAAGACTACATCTTGAAAATATCCTTGAATTACATGTTCAACTCCAGCTACATAATAATCATTTACTCTGTAAACCTTTGTCATCAATATTTTTAATATCGTGTGGGAACTTAAAATTATTTATGAAAGGCTATAGCATAGATTACGTAATAAAAGCCATATCAACTTTGTTGGAAGATGGTGAATTAGTGTATGTTGGGTTAAATTCAATTCCAGCTTTAATAGGAACGTTTATGGCTAGGGATCTTTACGGAAAAAAGATAAGAATTTTAGGTGTTGCAGAAGCGTCAAATCCCGTTAAAGTTAAGCTATCTCCATCAACTGGAGATCCATTCTTCGTTGAGTCATCTCCAGTGATGATAACTGCGGATTCATTTGACTTAGCACAAAAAGGGAAACTTGATGTAATGTTTTTAGGCCCAGCTCAGATAGATGAAGAGACTAATGTTAACTTAACTGCAATAGGGAGTTATGAAAATCCAAAAGTTAAATTGCCTGGCGGTGCTGCGACTGCATTCATATTACCTCTAGTGAGAAAAGCCATCTTATGGAACTTAAGGCACTCTAAAAAATCGTTAGTGAAAAAGGTAGATTTTATTAGTGGAACGGCTAAATTCTCAAACAATAAGGTATTTTTAGTTACAAATTTAGGAATACTGAGTTACGATAGAGGGAATAGGAAATGGTACATAGATGCCGTATATCCTTTCAGTTCATATAATCAAATAGTTGAAAATACAGAATTTCAAGTAGATAGAAAAGACAGTGAAAGAGTAATAGAATTGACAGATGAAGATGTGAAGTTTATAAATAGCATAGATCCTTATAAACTCAGAAGTGTTCTAGAAACTCAATAATTTTCTCGTAATCCGCATCATAAAGTGGAAACATGCTAGTGGGCTCTGCACCTCTTGGCGTATGAACAACTGCAGTAACATATTCCCCATTTATAGTTGGCCTTTTCCCATAAAAGTAAGACTTAGCTACAATCTCCTCTGCTGTTATAATAACCTTCCTAGATGCTTTAGCCTTATATTCATCTTCATATAATGGCCCAAGAATTTCGGCATTCCCTTCCTCATCCGCCCTATTTACGTGGATTACGGCAACGTCTGGGTTAATGGCTTTAACCAGAACTACCTTTTCTCCATTGAAAGGATCTTCTATAACTTTCCATGTGCCTTCTCTCTCATGAATTCTTATTAGATCAGAGCCGATTATACCTTTTACTGGCATAAACGGTACACCGAAGCTTCCAGCTCTTATGCCTGCAATAAATGCACCACACGTATCTTCTAAAACTTCAACCTCTCCATTTTCAATCATTTTTCTGAAATAGACCGGAATGCCTGAGAACCACTCTAAGGTAGACATAGCTACTCTCAGTTTTCTTATCATGCCGTACTTCAGTAAGACTTCTAGTCCAAAGCCTGGTTCTCTATCTATGAAGTATAAATTACGTACCCCTTCTCTCACTAATGCGTATATAAATGCCATGGGATTCCTATGTATACTTATACCACTTATTGTTATAGAGTCCCCATCTCTTACTAATTTCACAGCTTCTTCCATACTAACAAGTTTATTATCCATAGTTATAATTTACAATTCGGAGATATATAATCTTTAATTTACTTAATTTTCATTCCTTCAACTATCCAGAAACCTTCTTTCTCCTTAACCATTACTATTTTAAATTTACTCGACAACTTTTTTAAACCATCTAAGGGATCGGCACCACCAAATAACTTATCTCGTAAAACTAAATACACTCTCGAACCCTTTTTTACAACTCTATGTACCTCTCTAATAATATCAAGGTCAAAGATCTCAAAAATTATTGAGGAATCAAATGAGGAATCCCTAAAAGGAAACGGATAAGTAAATATTACATCTCTAAATGATATTCCAGAACTATAACTAAAGGTTCCTAGATAAATAGCTCCACGTTTATATAAAGGCAATTCAAGGGGAATTACATTGGCCATTTTATTATTATCTATAAGAAAATCGACATAATTCTTTAAAAACAGAATTTCGCCTTGAAGGAAGTTCCTTCCTATTAGGACATCTAACCTAGGTATATCAGATAGTTTCCCATAGGCTAATGTTATTACTTCCTTAGTTCCGTCCATGATTTCTAATTTTGTTGCACTGTTAAGATTTGCGAGCTCTCCCTCATTGTTAAGCAGATACCCTATCTTCACATTAGTATCATTTATGAATGCAGATTAATATTTTTAGTTAACCATAAACTCTATGTACATCAGTTATTGCGAACATTCCTATAATATTTCCATTCTTATCCTTAACTGGTAAATGCCTTATCTTATTAGATGCCATTATTTTCAGAGCTTCAAAAACGTCAGTATTCTCGTCAACAACTACTAAATTTCCCATGGTTGAAGCTAGTCTAACTTCATCAGTGGAACTTAAACCCATTGCAATAGCCTTAACAGCATCTCTGTCGGTAAATATACCTTTAGGAGTACCTTGCTCTGTTACTATTACAGAACCTACTCCCCTTTCTAACATTAATTTACAAACTTCTTGGAGCGAGGTATTAGCTTCGACTTGAAAAACAGGAGTTGTCATAAAGTCCTTTATAGGTTTATACATGTATAAAATTTTTAAGTAGCTTCCCAATAAGCTTTTAGTTTCACTTTCTTTGGTTCTCCTCCATTAGTTAAAAGATCCTCTATCACTGACCTAATGAAATCTTCCTCTTGAACCCCTCTTATAAGCCAATAATCGTTAACTAAAAGAGCTGGAACTCCCCTAATTCCCATTGCATGAGCTTCAGCCTCGTCCTCATAAACCGACATTCTAACTCTTTTAGATTTAAAATCAGCCTTAAATCTTTCCACATCTAAACCTATTTCTTTCGCAATCTGAATTAAGACCTCGTCATCATTAACATTCTCGCCCTCTAAAAAGAACTTCTCTTGAGCTTTATCAAAGTAAGCCCAGTATCCTTCATCACCTTTTTGATATTCAGCAGCCTTACAAGCCATTAATGGAGGAAGGGACCAAACCCAAGTAATTTTACCCTTATTTATTATTTTTTCTGGATCATAATCTGGATAATACCTCTTAATAATAGAGAACTCCTGCTTGAAGATCTCTCTCGCTTCCTCTTCTGTTGGTGCAGCGGCTTTCAGATCCTCTAAGGAGGATATTATCATAAATGCTTTATGTTTAACTACAACGTCATCCTTAAACTCACTTACCACCTTTCTTAATCTCCTTGAGGTGACAAAGCAAAACGGGCATAGTACATCGTGAAAGAACGTTATTTTTACAACCATTTCGTGTCACCTTTTTGCCAGAATTAGGTTAGTCCTAGGGAGTTATTAAAACTTTATGTTATCGTCATCATTCATACAATAATATTATATATTTATGATATTAATTTAAATATATTTATTACGTTAATCAATTATAATATGTAATTTAGAACTATATTATTGTAAAAGGTAACGTTTATACTATAAAAAGTTATAATAAATCTGTGACCATATTTAGATTAAAAATAATTAGTAAACGATAAAGATTTAAAAAGATTTGTACGGAAGGTATATATATGACAGAGCAAGGTAAAGTTTCGACGGAACATCCGGATAAATTATTAAGAAAGGAACTAACCCTATTAGACTTAACGTTTTTAGGTCTAGGAGCGATAATAGGGTCTGGTTGGCTATTTGCAGCGTTAGATGCTGCAGCTTACGCAGGCCCATCTGCGGTATTAGCGTGGATTATAGGAGGAATCTTCATAATTTTCATAGGCTTAGCTTATGCTGAATTAGGAAGTGCTATACCTAAAACAGGAGGAATCGTTAGATATCCTCATTATACTCACGGAAGTTATACTGGCTATATTCTAGGATTTTTATATTTATTATCTGCAATGACAGTACCTGCAATTGAAGCTGAAGCTGCAATAACATACATTACAACTATTAGCCCATCTTTAAGTAGCTTACTGACTGCTACAGTTTCTGGCGTAACAATATTGACTCTTCCCGGTGTTGGATTAGCTACTCTGTTGTTAATAGTGTTCTTCTTTATAAATTATTTCGGAATAAAGGTTCTAGGAAAGACGAATACTGGAATAACGTTCTGGAAACTTATATTGCCAACTATTACTTTCCTTTTACTATTAATAGCTTTTAATGCGAAAAATTTCTCCTCTTATGGCGGTCTATTTCCATCTCAAGTAGCTGGAGCGTCCTCTGGAATTGTAGGGGCATCAGCTATGCTTTATGCAATACCAAGTACTGGAATAGTTTTTGCATATTTAGGATTTAGACAACCAGTGGAATATGCTGGAGAGGCTAAAAATCCTCAACGAGATGTAGCTAGAGCAATAATCTTGTCTCTTCTCATAGCTATTGTAATTTACACAATGCTTCAAGTTTCGTTCATAGGCGCAATAAATTGGCAGGCCGCAAATATAACCCCAGGCAATTGGAGCGGATTACTATCGAGTCCATGGTCTCATGGACCGTTTTACGATGAAATAAATGCCATGGGTAAATCGTTAGGTTTAGCTGGTCTAATATATTGGGGTTATTTATTACTCATAGATGCAGTAGTATCACCTAGTGGTACGGGGTTAATTTACATTGGAACAACAACAAGAACGTTTTATGGCATATCCACAGATGGCTATTTCCCACAACTATTTCAGAAATTAAATAAGCACAGAATACCTATATGGTCGCTAATTGCTGCATTAATATTAGGCTTTATATTCTTACTTCCATTCCCGAGCTGGTACTTATTAGTGGGATTTATTTCATCTGCAACTGTCTTTACATACATAATGGGAGGAATTGGACTACAGACTCTAAGAAGGACTGCACCAGATTTAAAGAGAAAGATAAAGATAAGTGGTGCTAGTGTAATTGCACCAATAGCAACTATTGCGGCAATATTAATAGTTTATTGGTCTGGGTTTACTACACTATATTACGTATTAACAGCGTTATTTGTAGGAGTTCCAATATTCTGGATGTATTATGCCGTAAGAGAATTGAAAATGAATTTAGCTGCGGGAATTTCATTAGGAATTGCCCAGTTATTAGCTAATATAGGAATAGCCTATTTCGGTTATGTTAACATAATCGCCGCACCTTCGACTACTCCTTTAAGTGACCTAGTTACGAGCTTCATCTTATATTTCCTAGGATTCTTAGCAATGTTAGTAGTGCCAACCATAATTGGCTATGTTATGGTGAATGAAAAGGGCAAACAATACATAGGAAGTGGCTTCTGGTTAATAGGTTTAATATTGACAATTTATATAGTAAGCTTCTTCGGAGGCTTTGGACCATTAGGATCAGCAGCTCCGATACCGTTTCCATGGGATACCATAGTTGCAGCAGTAATAGCAATTGCCTTCCATTATGCCGCAGTTTATAGTGGTTTCAGAACCGATGAAATAGAACACATAATCAAAGATCAGTTGGAAGAGGGGTAAATATTTTCTTTTCGAACAAATTAAATTTTTTCAATCCTCTTTTTAAGTATAAGCTTTTTTAGTCCTGCTTGAGAAATTATAGTATGGAACCTAAGAAGGTCTTGTTCCTAGTTGGAGAGGAGTTCGAGGATATAGAATTGTTATATCCTTTCTATAGAGTAATGGAAGAGGGCTTTAAGCCAGTAATAGCGTGGAAGGAAGCTAATAGTAAGGTCACTGGAAAACATGGATATACTGTAGTTTCCGATATATCATTTAAAGACGTCAGACCAGAAGATTACGTAGCGTTAGTTATACCTGGCGGTAGAGGCCCAGAGCATATAAGAACCTTAGAAGAAGTTAAGAATATAACCAGAAAATTCTTTGAGCTAAAGAAACCAGTTGCTGCAATATGCCATGGTCCACAGATATTGATATCTGCAAATTTAGTTAAAGGAAGAAAATTAACATCAGTAGCCTCAATAAAGGATGATGTAATAGCAGCGGGAGGAATGTATATAGATGATAGTGTAGTGGTTGATGAAAATTTGATCTCATCAAGAGTTCCCAGCGATTTACCACAGTTTGCATCAACGTTAATTAAAGCCTTAAAAGCCATAAAATAAATAAAAAAGAGACTTGATATAAAACTACTGGCTATTAATTTTTTCATCATTCAAAATTTCGTTTATCTTCTTATTATACTTCTCTAATAGTTGTGAAATATCTTTCTCTGCTTCTTCATATATACTTAATATCTTGTCTAACTTATCACTGACCTTAGAGCCTCCGGCATTCTTTCCACCTTTTTTCATCTCTACAGAATCAGTCAAAATTTCGTTTATTCTTTTAACATACTCCCAAGCGAACTTATACGATACCCCTACAGATTTAGAGGCACTTGATAAAGATCCGGTTTGCTCAATGGCTCTTAATAGCCTCACTCCACCTTTACCAATAAGTGGTTTGCCTCCCTCTGTCTCAATCCAAATTTTAAATTTGAACTTCATAAATCTAACCCATTAGGATAAATTAGTTGCATAATTTTATCAATTTTTTGCTTAACGTCTTCAAGATTATCTCCTACTACATTTACATGCCCCATTTTCCTTCTCTTTCTAACCTCAGCCTTAGAGTACCAATAAACTTTCCCATATTTTAATACCTCGGATGGTATCCTATCTGTTCCTAATATGTTTACCATCCCACTGGGTGAAATAACGGTTGCCGGACCTAAATCCATTCCAATTATGGCTCTTAAATGTTGCTCAAATTGGGATATAAGCGCACCATCCAGAGTATAATGTCCCGTATTATGAACTCTAGGTGCAAATTCATTAATTAACACCCTACCCTTTACTACAAAGACCTCTACACCCATAGTGCCAATATAGTCCAACTCTTCAGATAATCTTTTAGCTACATTAACTATCTCTTGATTGTTATAAGGACCATAGTTATACACTAGAATACCTTTCTCATTATAATTATACGTGGGTGGATAGTTGATAAAGACTCCCTTCTTGTCTCTTACAATTATAACTGAAGCCTCAAAATCAAACTTAACATATTCCTCTACGACCATCTTATCCTTTTTCTCCCTAAGAAAATCATATTTTTCTACATCGTTGAATATAAAATACTGCCCTTTCCCATCATATCCTCCTTTAGATTCCTTTATCACCCCAGTATTGTTAAATTCGTCCTTCAATATTTTTAACGCCTCTTCGCCGTTTTCGGCCACGAAAAATCTAGGAGTTGGCAGATTGTGCTCCTTGTAAAAAAGTTTCTCTTTATATCTTTCTCTCTTTAATTCAACTGAGTTAAGTCTAGGAAGGAGTTTACCATTATCTTCAGCATATTCTAAAGCCTTATCATAAACATGCTCAAATTCAAACGTAACAATATCTGAATTATCGACAAATTCCCTATATTCTTGAGGAGAAAAACATCTATCAGCTATTTTACAGCCTGGTGCATTTTTATCGTTCTCTAAAACGTAAAAAGTAAACGGAAATTTTCTACCCTCTAATATCATCATCCAGCCTAGTTGTCCTCCTCCTAGAATCCCGATTTTAGGCTTCCAGTCTAGTATTGAGGACATCATCTCTCATACTTTCTGCGAATTTTTTAATTTTTTCTGCTAAATCTTTATACTTTATTCCTAAGATTCTTATTGCTAATAGCGCGGCATTCTTGGCTCCCCCTATTGCCACAGTAGCAACAGGTACCCCATAGGGCATCTGAACTATTGAGAGCAAGGAATCAAGACCATTTAAGTTTTTTGAGGGAATCGGAACTCCTATAACTGGAAGATGTGTATTAGAAGCTACCATACCAGGTAAATGGGCTGCACCCCCAGCTCCAGCTATGATAACTTCTATACCTCTTTCTGAGGCTTCTTTGGCATATTGCATCATAAACTCTGGCGTTCTGTGAGCTGAAACTACCCTAACCTCATAATCAACATTAAATTGTTTTAAAATTTCAACTGCTTCTTTCATATATTCCCAATCATTCTTACTTCCCATAATTACGGCTACTTTTGGCACATTAGGAAGTGGGTTTTAGGGTTAAATATCTTTTTTGGCAAAGAAAATACTTGTGATAGAAGTAAAACCTATCGACGAAAACGAGATCTACCAACTAATTAAGGATTCTAAGAAGAATGGTAAAAAAATAGGAGTGAAAGGATTTGGTAATCACACAAGAAGAGAAATTAATTGCGATATATTGATAAAAACTACTGAGACTCTTAATAACTTTGAAATAAAAGGTAACACAATAGTAGCTGATAGCGGGGCCGATGTAAAAAAGATCAGAGAAGAAGTCTTACAGAATGATCTACTTTTCCCGTCAATCTATGATGGAAGTATAGGAGGGCTTTTAGCATTAAATGAGCCATCCAGTATATCTACAGCTTTTGGAACGCCTTGGGATTTCACGGAGTGGGTAGATTTCATAACTGTCTTTGGTAAAATTAGATGGAGAATAGCTATAGGTTCTCAAGGCTTATTGGGAATAATAACGAAAGCTAACATGAAATTGTATCAGAGACCTAATAGGGTGTTCATTTATGAGAGGGAATTAGATGAAATTAAGGAATTTAGACTTCAGTTGAAAAAATTAATAAGTTTGAAACCACTCGCATTACTAGTCGAATATGAGGGAGATAAGAAAGCATTTGAACTTCATGCTTCATATACTATTGAGCATAATTTGGAAAATTATTCTAAAGATGAGGGAATCCCAGTAATATCTGAAGTTTCGAATAAAAACGGTTATGTAGTGGAAGTAAAGGACTTTATTGAGGACTTTATAACTATTGTAGAAAAAGTTTCTCCATATTACATGTATGGAATATATGGGGTTAATCTTCTTAAGGTTTATGTAGCTGATGACTCTTCACTGAAGGATTTTAGATATTATCCTAGTAATGATACCAACCCTGTTTTTTACAAACTTAAGCGAATCATAGATTATTATAATATATTTGCATAATTCTATAACTAATTTAACAATCAAATTTAGTGCATAGAACTGTTTCCATTTCGTTTACTAAATCTCTTAGGTAAATGAAGTTTTTATATAGCATCTCAATACCATATTCTGTTATTTCCACTATTACATCATCTCTTATATACGCCTTCTTTTGTATGTATCCCTTCTTCTCTAATTTCTTTATGGTTTTTACAAGATTCTTACGCGGAAGTCCAGTATACTCCTCTATCTCTCTCACACTTAATTCTCCCTCTGATAATAAGGTTAGTATAGCTAGTTCCTTTATATTCACCAGCATCACTTCTTACTAGATAATATTGCTAAGGCTAATAAAAAAGCTATAACGCCACTGCTCAATAATAAAAGGCTTATATTTGGGAAAAAATAATCTACTAGATACCCTAACATCCAGCCTAACCCCTGCATGAGATTTATGAACGCGTAATCGTACGGAGTTCTCCTTGACGAGAAATACTCAAGAGTCAACGGTATTATAGCCTCCCAACAACCAAAGAAAATTCCAAAAATTGGAGAAATGAAATAAATAGAGGTTAATGAAAAAAGAAGGAGAGACAATGAAAGAAAGTACTTCTTAACAGACATGAATCTTGACGCAGAGTAACTTAGTATCATTCCCAAAATTTCCGCTAAGGTTGCTATAACCCCTAGTTGTTCCTTCGTTAGGCCGAAATGTTGGTAAATAGCTAAATAGAGGTAGGGAAATTCCATAGCTATGGGCAAAATTAGGAAGATAGTTATAAACGAACTCCTATTTACTACTAGATTTAGAGAACTCTGATCTCTTGTTAAAGCGTATTTTTTGAAATTTAGCATAGGCAAAAATGATGATGCCAATATGGTACCGCTTATTATAAATAGAGCTCTCAAGCCTAAATATTGACTTATAACGCCACCTATACTAGGCATTATTATTGATGGAATGATTGACAAGGACCATATCCTCGTTATAACGCCTTCTCCTATCTCAGACATGAGGGTATAATAAGAAGGGAAAGAGATCGAAATAAAGTAATTAACTGTCATAAATAAGACTGCCTCATAAATATTGCGTGAAAAGGATAAAAGTATGATACCTATCCCACCACTTAACATGCCGATAATTATTGGAAGAACCTTGTTGAATCTACTTATCATAGCCCCTATTAGGGGCAAAGGCAAAGAAACTGCTTGAAAAATAGCGAAAAATAGGCTGAGTTTAGATTCCATTACGAAATGCGATAGATATATAGAGATAAAGGGATAGTACATATAATACGCAACACTCCAAATAATCCAACTTCCAAGTAGCAATCTTTCATTAGATTCCATGTTCAAATATTCAAGGTGATCAAAAATAAGATTTCGTTATTCTCATTTTTCTGATATGTGCTTTCTAAAGCAAACTTTTTTAGTTAATTGGAGTTATTATAATACTGATCAGAAATGGTAGTTGAATCAAACTGTGAATTACCAGAAAACTTATACTACTATATTGAAGGTAAAAATACCGTTTGGGCTAGGTTAGAAGGCTCTGATACAATAGTAGTAGGAATAACGGATCTAGCACAAACAATGGCGGGAAAAATAGTTAAGGTTAGAATAAAGAAAAAAGGTACTAAAGTTGAGAAGGGAAGGCCAGTAGCAACTATGGAGAGCGGGAAATGGGCTGGTCCAGTTCCCGCACCAGTTACTGGAGAGGTAATCGAAGTCAACGCTGAAGTTGAGAAGAGCCCAGTTATTATTAATCAAGATCCCTACGGAAAAGGATGGCTAGTAAAAATGAAAATTAGTAATCCAGAAGAGCTGAAACAATTATTTAGTGGTCAACAAGCAATACAGAAGCTAAAAGAATTGATAGCCTCAGAAAAATTAACTTGTAAGAGGCTATAAAATGAGTTGGAGATTTGTATCTCTCCCTCCACAAGACGGCTACCATATGATTACTTCATTCGTGGCTGTGGCAGAATATATAAATAATGGGGGTAAAAACACATTCTTAGTTTTTTACGCCAAGGAGCCTTTCGTAAATGTAGGAGTTCATCAAGAAGTATGGTTAGAAGTTGACTTAGAATTCGCTAGAAAAATGGGAATACCAGTTGTTAGACGTGACCTAGGAGGAGGAACTGTTGTAATAACCCCAGGTGAGCATGACTACTTTATCGTGATCAGGCAAGAAGATGCACCAAAAAATCCAAATGAATTATATCAGAAATTCTTAACTCCCGTTGTTAATGTTTTACGCTCATACGGCTTAAACGCTAGTTTAAGAGATCAAGACATAGTTGTAAATGGAAAAAAGATCAGTGGAAATGGAGCTATGACCCATGGTAATGCCGTAGTAATAGCCGGCAACATATTGTTAAGCCTTGACGTCGATTTGATTAGCAAATGCATAAAGGTTCCTACAGAAAAATTCAGAGATAAGATGGCTAAGGATATGTCAGAGTGGTTAACATCATTAGAAAAAGAATTAGGGTACATCCCACCTAGAGAAGAGATAAATAAGAAATTAAAGGAAGCTTTTGAGAAAGACCTAGGCATTAAATTTGAGGAAAGCACACTAACGCCTGAGGAAATAGAGCTATGGGAAAAATTAGCTAAAGAAAAAGCTAACGAAGAATGGATATTTTACAAGGATAATAGACATCCTGACATTCACACGGAAAGGTGCGTAAAAATTTCATCGGCAGTGGCCCTTTGCCATGTGGATTATAAGGCTAGAAAGTTATTGAGAATTACGCTGAAGGTTGTAAATAGAAAAATAGACGAGATTTCAATTTCTGGTGATTTCTTCGTAATGTCGCCGAAGGGTTTTATAGAATATTTAGAGGATAAATTAAGAGGTGTACCAGTTCGGATAGATGAAATAAAGGAAGTAATTGTTAATGTATTTAATGAGAAGAAACCCATAATATTTGGTTTTGATGAAAATGACCTAGCAAATGCCATAGCAGAGATCCTTAATAAACCTGAAATTCAAGAAGTAATTTAAAGCTCTTTTTCCTCTCTGTAGAGTAATTAATCTTCATAACGGATTATGTAGATAAATTATAGAATAATATCCGTTAAAGAAATGTATAAGTAGATATAGGAATATTTATCTAAAATGCATAAATGCCTAAATAAAGTAAAGCTTTTTTACTTATCAAATATAATGTAATACATATATGAAAGAGATTGATTTGACATTAGAAAAGGACATGAACATTAAGAAGTTCTTGGTAATGCAAAATATACAATCTAACGAAACTGAGATTATATTTAAATTAGATAGAGAAGGAAAGAATATAGTAGAAGATATATGTAATGAATTGGAATACGATTGTGAAGAATACGAAAAAGATGGAGTATATTCCGTTAAAGTAAAGAAATCATTAGAGATAAAAAATTCTGTAAGTGACACTACGGATATATTAATACCTTTATCCCCAAAAAACGTTAATGAAAGGATTGCTAATCCCATAATTTTAACAATATTTATACCTCAGATTAAGACAGTGTCTACGCTTAAAGAAGGAGTATATCTATTAAGAATAAAGTGGATCATAAGCTGGGATACTCCTTTAACAGTTTATAACGTAAAACTAGACGAATCTAGATACATAGTTAGGTATTTTGCTTCACAAAAAATTCCACTATTTAACATTTTATTTGGATTTGACTTCTACATAACATCTGAAGGAAGCGGGAGTAGAATTAAGGCAAAGGAATGGTATAAGGGACCTTTCAAACAGCTAGCTAAAAATGAAATAGAAAAACACTTGAAGAAAGCTAAGGAGACATTACCAGAATTCTTAATCAAAGTTTAGCTACGTTTCTTATATTATTAATTCTATCTACTAATCTTTCTACTTCTTCTACTTCACTTGCTAATTTAGGATCTTGCTTGATCGTATTAATAATACTTACAAATTCATCCCAATAGCTACCCATGTATACTTCTGGATTATACTTATGCATTGTAATTACTTCAAGTATTATAGTCAGTTTGTTTATCACGCCTATACTTTTCAATTCGTCTTTATACTTTAACATAAGATCATTAACTATGTCTAAAAGCTGTTGAATATAACCAACGATCTCTCTTCTTTCTCTTTCTCCAGGCTTTAATATGGACTCCTCTTCAACCATCAATGACCTCACCGTATATATTTACTAATAGAAATTAAAAAGGTTAGCTTTTGATTTTCCATTTAATATTTACTTTAACATTTCTAGTCAGTGTATCTCTCATCGGACATCTTCTTTCAGCCTCTTGTAATATGTCATTTATTCTATCATCTTGCGATCTAACAACTAATTCATAATTTACCTCTTGTAATCCTGGCGGAATATCGCCCTTTCCTTGAAAACCACTAGTATCCATTTTTCCCTCAATGTATCCTTCAATGGAAATTATTGATACACCTTTCTCTTTTGCTATATAGTATACTGTCAAAATAATACAAGAAATTGCTGATGCTAAGCAAAACTCCTCTGGAGTTGGATACTCTGATCCTAACATACCTATTTTTAGTTCAATATCACTTAAATTTACAATAACCTTATCCCCTTCTAATCTACCTTCCGCGGTAAAAGTTACAATTGTCAACTCATCACACCTATATCCCTTAAAATTGCTGCTTCTATTCCATACTTGATATATAACTGTGTTTTTTCCTCCTCACTAAACCTCTTCCCCATCTTCTCCTCAAGTTTTTCAATTTGTCTTGTGATCACTGTACTAATGTTAGTCTCTATTGATGGTTTATTTACTTTAAACGTATAGTAGATATCTAGCAAAAATTCATACATATCCTCATCCAAATTAAGTAAGTACTTGTCAATAGCAGGAATTAATTGATCATTAACCTTTAACATTTTAGCTTTAAAATACGGCCTCCAAGTTAACATATGAGTCTTAACAAACTCCCAAGAAGGAGGAAATCCCTTATATTCCTCAGCATTTGGTACACTTACCACCTTGTACTCTTCCCCATCAATCTCCACTACAGCCTCAACTTCAAGTTCTAAATTTCCTATTTTCTCCCTCATATAACTTTCCTTAAAACTAAATAGAAAAAATTTTTCCTCTAATAATTATCAAATTTATTATGGTGATCAAATGGCAAAGACAGATAATCCTTGTATACGCGAGTGTTTTTCTCCAACAAGTCAATGGAAATTTATAGATATATCGGATTGCCTAGCGAGATGTAAAGAAATAAATATAACAAAACCTTGATTTTACTTGGCTGTAAAGCCCGGCCTAACTAACTTACTTAAATCTAATATTTTATTTATCTCTTCATCGGTATATCCCAATTCTCTTAAGGCTTCACGTATTGACATACCCTTATTAAGCTTCTTTCCAATTTCTGAAGCCTTGTCATAACCTATTACTGGAGAAAGCACAGTTATAAGTGAAGGAGATGACTCTGCATATCTTTTCATCTTTTCCACATTAGCGACCATCCCATCAATAACTAACGTTGACATTTTTTCTAAGGCTTCAGAAATTAGATCAACTTGAGTAACTATATTATATCCCACTAATGGAATTCCCATTGATAACTCAAATTCGCCTAGCATTGAAGCAAATTGATTAGCATGATCTAATCCCACTACTTGAGCGGAAACTAATAAAGCCGCCTCGACAGTAACTGGATTAGTCTTCCCTGGCATTATGGAACTTCCCGCAATTTCCTCTTGAGTTGGAAGATCGATTTCATTAAGACCAGTGAAAGGTCCAGAGAACATTAGCCTTATATCTTGTCCTAATCTATACAAGTTCACTGCAATATTTCTTAACGAACCACTTAATAATAATAAATCAGTTAGCAGTCTCATTGCCCTAAACCTATTAGCCGGTTTGAAACCTAACCCAGTAATTCTGTTTATCTCATTTATAACTCTTTCTTGAAATTCTGGATGAGTGTTTAGACCAGTTCCCGTTGCAGTTCCACCAATTGGTAATTCTTTAGCATATTCTAAAATATTCAAAATTTGTTCACGTTCGTGTTGAAAGGCATCAGCGTAAGCTGAAAGTTCTTGACCTAAAGTTACTGGCAAGGCGTCTCTTAAGTGTGTCCTGCCGGACTTTATGACGTCTTTATACTGTTCTGCCTTACTATTTAGAGAAGTTATAATTTTTTGTAAGGCTGGAAGTAGCCTATTTGTAACTTCAGCTACTGAAGCTATTCGTATGGCTGTAGGCACAGTATCGTTTGAGGATTGACCAAAATTTACATGATCATTAGGATGAACCTTAAGGTTAGAATAACTAGATGCTAGTTCAGCTATAACTTCATTAACATTCATATTAAGACCAGTTCCAGATCCAGTTTGAAACACGTCCAGAATTATTTTATCATCTAACCTTCCTTCAATTAGATCTTCAGTAGCCCTAATAATTGAATCTGCTATTCTTTTGTCTAATAAACCCAAATCTGAGTTGACTTTAGCACAAGCTTTCTTCAATATTCCCATCGCCCATATGATCCTTCTAGGAAATCTCGTCCCTGTATTCATAAAAAGCTTAGGGGCAGTCTCGGTATATTTCATAAGATTAATGAATGCGGTTATCATATTAAATTTTTATAATAGTTCTCCTTTGAAAAATGTCTTTAACCTACTTTATATAATACCAAATATATGAACGTAGAGAAACTAGAAAATGTTACTAAAGTTTATGAAGGAAGTGTTAAAACAGTAGCACTGAAAGAGATCAATCTAGCAATTGAGGAGGGTGAATTTTTAGCAATATTGGGACCTTCTGGTAGTGGAAAATCCACGTTATTATCCATTTTGGGAGTATTAGATAGACCGTCTAAAGGTAAGGTTTACATTTATGAAAAGGATATAACGCTTCTAAGTGACAGTGAAATTTCTAAAATCAGAAATGAATACATAGGCTTTGTATTTCAAAATTTCAATCTAATTCCTAGATTAAGTATTCTACAAAACGTTGAATTGCCATTAGTAGCTAGGGGTGTACCAAAAAAGAAAAGAGAAGAGATTGCATTGGCTTCGCTAAAACTCGTAGGACTAGATGGATTAGCTAGTAAGAAACCAAGTGAACTTTCTGGCGGACAACAGCAAAGAGTTGCCATAGCCCGCGCTTTGGCTCAGAATCCGAAAATAATATTAGCTGATGAACCTACTGGCAATTTAGACAGTTTTAACGCCAAAATCGTAATGGATATATTCAAAAGAGTAAATGAGGAATTAAAAACCACAATAGTAGTAGTTACACATGATAAGGAAGTCGCTAGTTATGCTAGAAGAAGAATATACATCAAAGATGGTAAGATCGTTGGTGAAGAAAGTTGATAAAGCATAAAATACGCTCTTTATTACTATCCCTATTCCTTCTTCTACCATTACTTTCTATACTACTAACAAGCTCACAAACAACAATAGTAGTCTCTAGCTGGGGTTGGGGGACACCAGAAAATCCGATTTTAGCATATCCAGGCTATAATGATACGCCATTTTACGTAATAGTTTCTCAACCTATTGGATATCAAATAGTGTATGCCTATCTAATTTTATCTGGAACCCCTATAGTATCGGAAGGGGGAAATAACATAGCTTATGGTTCTGTATCCTCATCCTCATTAACAACATCACAAATAACATTCTTTCTTAATGTCGAAAAGGACGCTAAACCGGGTACATATAATGTTCCATTAGTAATAATATACCAAAATGCCGTTACTGGATCAGAGAGCCAAATAGCACAAGAAATAACTATAGAGATAAATAATGTAACCTTTCCAATTTTGGATCAAGTTTTCTGGGGAACAACACAACAGTTAACTTTTGCCCAAGTAGGAGAAGGTTTAATTCCCCTAACTTTTAGTGTTTTTAATCCGACAACTGAGCCGATGTTAAATGTAACCTTAACAGTATTCTTACCCAAAGGGATATACTCGCAAAGTGGAAGTCAAAGGTTAGCTATAATAATACCAGCCTTACCAGCTGGCGAACCAGAATTCATTTCCACAATCGTGAATGTGAGTAATATTATAAGACCTGGAGTATACTATTTGAATTACTCATTTTCGTTTTCTAATTTCTTGGGGTACTATTATAGCCAAAAAGGTAATCAAAGCATCAATATTACGATATATCCACAAGCTAGACTCAATATTTACTCTAATCCTATTCAATCTACACCAAATAATATAACAGTGCTAGTAGTAGATATCTCAACGAACGTTAGTAGCTTCATCGCAAGTGTGAGACCAGTTACTATTTCCGATTTAGTAATAATATCTTCAAATTTTATGCCAGCGTTTTTATCACCTGGACAGAACATAATCTACTCCTTTAAAATATACGTTCCTCAAGGAATATTGCCCTCAGTATACCCTATCCCAATAGAAATTAATTACACTTCGTTAGGCCAAAAGTTAACTACAGTTTATCTAACTTACGCGAATATTTATTATAATCAAACACCCCAAATAGTTGAAGCAATATGGAACTCAAGCATAACACCATTCCCTGGTATAGGCGTAATTCCCTTAACGCTATTTGTTTATAATCCATTACCGTATCCAATAACTGCTGTTAATATATCGTATAAGTTCCCATCTGGCTTAATTCCATTACAACCATTTATCTTCATTCCCGGAATTCCACAATACGATACCATACCAGTAACAATACCAATTGAAATAACACCAAATGCTTCCGTAGGATTAATCAATTTTGATTATAAAATAAGCTATAACCAAGATAAGATGGTAACTGGAAATAATAGTATATACATCTTACCTCCTGCCCCAGTTATAATAGAAGCTAATAACACGGAAATAAACGAGGGGAGCTATAACGTTATACCCATAAGAGTTGTAAATCTCGGACCGGAATACGTTTATAATGTAAATCTAATTGCAATTGCTCAAGGTCTAGAAATCATAGCCTCAGTCAATAGTACCATACCATTTATAAAGCCAAATACATCAGTAGTTTATTATTATACTATTTATGCTCCTCAAAGCTTACCACCAGCTGTTTATCCATTAGTTATAAAATTAGCTTACACCTATTTTACCAGCGAAATAGTTAGAACATTCACCATACCAATACTCGTAACTTCCTTACAATCTCCACTCATAATTTCTTTTCTTAAGACTACAGTATATTATAATTCCAATAATACTGAAATATTAACATTACAAAATCTAGCTAACTTCACAATATATGATATAAGATTAGATATAAGCTATCCCACACAAGAAATTTATCTATCACAAAACCAATTATACATACCATATTTGCCTCCCAATTTTATATATACAATACCATTGTACGTGATTCCTCAGATACCGCAAACAATGTCTATACCAATTGTAATAACTGCAAGCTACATATCAAAACAAGGAACCCCACAAACATACCAATATCAGCTAAATCTACTTAGCACTGGCTTCGTAAAGATGGAAATAACACAAGTTTCTGCCCAGATTGTTAATAACACTCTTGTAATAAATGGACTACTTATAAATACGGGATCACAGAATGCGCAATACGTTAGTGTATCCGTTAATAATTACTCTTCAATTTATATTGGAAATATACCTCCAAATAGCCCAACGCCATTTTCCTTCACTTTATCATTACCTCCGGGTTATTATAAGTTCAACATAACCGTATCTTATGAGAATGAGTTATACCAATCTAATATAACGTCGTATGTACTAAGTTATGTCATATCGTACCCAACTTCAACAAATAATCAAGAAAGAATACCAGTAACTACAATATCATTTTTAGGAATAATAGTTATTCTAGTAATAATTATAGTATATCTAAGTCTGAGAGGACTGAGAAAATGAAAATACTGGATTTCATATCATATGCATTTACCTCACTAAGGGAGAGGAAAGTAAGAGCAATATTAACAATTCTTGGTATAGTAGTAGGCCCTGCTACTATAATATCAATAAATTCCATGGTCCTAGGATATTCCCATACAATAGTTACTGAGATTTCCAATTATCTTTCTCCTTACGACATCATTGTAACGCCAACTGGAAGAGGGCTAAGTTTAACTCAATATCTTATACTTCAGTTAGAGTCAATATTTGGAGTTAAAATGGTAATTCCTTTCTATTCTTTTCCAGCATTAATCAGAACTTCAAATGGGCTTGAAGGGGCAACAATTTTCGCTGTTAATATAGCTCAACTTAAAATCGCGGCCCCAGCCATGAGTCTATCTCAAGGATACTATCCTGGAGCTGAGGTAAGCTACGAAGCCGTAGTGGGATACCAATTAGGAAATCCACAAGGTGGATATACTCCAATAAAAATAAATCAAGTTATACAAACAATAATATTTTATAATGGAAATAATTTCAGTAAAACATTTCTAGTAACTGGAATCCTTAACGAGTATGGGAGTTTTTTGGGTGTAGATGTAGATAGATCGATAATTGTGCCGTTATCGTTTGGTCAGGATATTTCAAGCTCCTATAGTGGAGCTATAATAATTGTAAGTTCATTAGGTGACGTCAATTATGTTGTTAACCAAATAAAGCAAAAATTCGGTGACTCTTTAAATATAGTAGTTGCTGAAGAATTCATACAACTAATAGACAGTACTTTACAATCCCTTAACGGATTATTAGTATCTGCAGGTGCCACTTCCTTTGTAGTCTCGTTCATGGGAGTAACCACAACTATGTTCACAACAGTAGTTGAAAGAACAAAAGAAATAGGGATACTTAGAGCTTTAGGATTTACTCAATTTGATGTACTTTTGCTATTTCTAACTGAAGCTAGTATCATGGGATTTATAGGTAGTATAATAGGATTAGGTATAGGCTCTTTAGTAGCTACATTACTTACTCAAGAACATTTTGGACTAGGTTTCAGCTTCTTAAAAGGACTTTCAGTTACACCAGTGTTCTCACTGGTATTTATGTTAGAAGTGCTAGCATTTTCTACAATCTTAAGTGTATTAGCAGCCTTTGGTCCAGCTTATAGAGCATCAAAACTAGATCCAAATAAAGCATTAAGGTATGAGTAAATTATACGGTTTAGCACGAATTTGTTTAATTGCCTTCATGGATCTCTGGTCCAAATCACCACCATTCATAGATTGATTATTTATGCATTATTACACATATGAAATAGATTTACAGTATCTTATAAATTCACATTAGCTATGCTTAGAGATAAACATGTTAGGAAGATAATTTTAGAAAGATCCTCTCAATCTCCCTTATCTCGTCTTCACTTAATTTACTCAGGAATGATGATAATACATTTAGAAAAATTTTCCTACTCTCAGCTAATTTTTCCCTTCCCTTATCTGTTAATTCGACGTAAATTACTCTTCTATCACTCTCACTTCTGACCCTTTTAACGAGATTCTTCTCTTCAAGTCTGTCAATTATACTGGTTAACCCAGCTTTAGTTAGCATATATTTTTCGGCAACTCTACTCATTGGAATCTTACCTTCATCGTCTAAAGCACACATCACTTTAAACTCAAAATATGATAGACCAATTTGTTCAAGAGCCTTATCAGTTTCCTTGTTTATTTTCCTTGTTAAACCAGTTATGAGATCCCAAACTTCCGAATATTTAGTTGTTACTATCATAGTTAAATATCTAACTTTGTAAACAAAAAGTTTTTTCTTAATATCAGTGCTACAATGGATCATCATACCTCAAGCCGCCCATCGCTCATCATAATAGTGGACCGGCCGGGATTTGAACCCGGGACCTCTCGGGTGCGAACCGAGCACTCTTCCAGGCTGAGCTACCGGCCCTCTATTTAAAGATTAATTAACAAGTTATTAAGTATTCAGACAATATTCGCAGGATATAGAAAAATTATTCATATTATTAAGATTATTCAGGATCTTTCTCTTCCTTTTCTTCCTCCTTTGGTAAGATAGTTTGTTCTTTAACTTTGACAGTTTCAGGTATACTAGCTAATAATTCAGAGTAAGCCACCTCACCGTGAATAGCATAGTCTCCTATGGCTAAATCTTGAGGTGGAGCTTGCAGTGGTATGAATATACCTATTAATTTTAAAAGTCCAAATGTTATGGCAAAGTCGTATACACATACTATTACTGCTGCAAGTGCTTGAATACCTAGTTGATATAAGTTACCATATAATGCACCCCTTAATCCAGGGGCTACAAATTGAGTCACAGCAGGATTTGCAAAGACTCCGGTTAGCAAACCACCGAGTATTCCAGCAATTCCATGCGTCGAAAAGACCCCTAAGGTATCATCGACTCTTAGCTTTGGTTCTAACCAATATAATGCCATCCATGGAATACTTCCAGAGGCAATTCCTATCAGTGCAGATTCCCATCCGTTAACATAGCCTGCTGCTGGAGTTATAGCGACTAGACCAGTTATTGCACCACTTGTAGCTCCAATTAATGTAGGTTTCCCTAAGAATTTCATATCCATCAAAATCCATACAACCGCACTTACTGCAGTTGCAATATTCGTGTTCAAAACTGCTATTGCTGCGTCAATCGTAGCTCCTAAGGGATCACCGCCATTAAACCCATCCCATCCTAACCATATTAATCCAGCTCCAACTAATATTAAAGGTAAACTATGAGCTTCTAATTTCCTTTCGGAAGCTAATCTAGGTCCTACAGCCAAAGCAGCAGCTAAAGCACCTATTCCAGCATCAACATGTATGACATATCCTCCAGAGAAATCTACAGCGCCCATCTGATTTAGCCATCCTCCTGCAAATAGCCAATAAGCTACTGGGCTATATACCAATAAAGACCATAAAGGAACAAAAACCATCCAAGCTTTGAAGTTCATTCTTTCTAATACTCCACCAGCTAGAAGAATAGGAGTTATTGCGGCGAATACAAACTGGAAGAAAATAAACGTCGCAGTAGGTATGTTGGCATGGGCACCGCTGGGACCGTATGTTGTTTGTGACGCTTCAAAGAGCCCACTCCACGCTGGGACAGGATAACCAAATATGCCATAACCTTTGATTGAAAGAAGGGCTGGATATCCAAATCCAAAGTTATACCCCGCTATCATCCAAATTACTAATACCGCGGCAAACGCATAAAATATCATTAATGCTGAATTTACAGCATACTTCTTCTTCGAAAGTCCAGCATAATATAACGCTACACCGGGAACGCTCTGCAGGCCAACGAACGTAGCTGCAGTTAACATCCAGGCGTTACTTCCAGTGTCTAGCCAAGATGGGACAGCCACTGCAGGATAAGCAGATGTTCTATTCAAAATAGATTGAACCGTCTGATTCAACTGCTGAATAGCGGTAGAATTGCTGGTTGTTTGAGAATGAGCTAATACATTACTAATTAATAAAAACAATATAATTTGGCTAATAATTATTGCCTTTATCTTCCATTGCTTCATGACTACCTAGATATCGAAACTCAAAATATTTATTAAGGATTTCCATATATCTGCATAGAAACTCTATATAAATACACATATATCTTTGAAAAGTGTACACACATATAGGGAAAGGTTAGAAGCCTTTTTCTAAAATGTTTTCATATTGCTTGAATAGAAATGTTATATATCATTTAGATTTTTCAATATTTGAAAATATATAGTAGTTTTGGATTTCAGATTTCTTCTTAAAAACATTATTTATAATTTGTATCAATTTTTATATAAATTATACATTCTGAAATGACAATCAAATAAGATAAGTCCATTGCAATAAAGTTATACTTTTTAAGCTATCTTGCCTTTAGGTATGTCTAAGTAAGCTTTATATTATAAGTTTAAGATATAAATGAAGGGGCCCGTAGCTTAGCATGGTGGAGCGCCCGGCTGATAGGGCGCTCAGAAACCGGGAGGTCGCGGGTTCAAATCCCGCCGGGCCCATTAACATATTTTGATATATTAGCAGTAGTAGTTAAAACTTGAATGTAAATAGGAATATTATGAAAATTATAATATTTATTAAAAGAAATGACGCTACCATTTAATGGAATTGATGTAAATACATTAAAATGCGTTATGGAAATCGAATTATTATTATACGTAGCCTCATCATACCACCAAGATGTTACCCTGAATGATTGGATATTATACAACAAATAAGCGTCTTTAGAGTTGTTGAGTACTATATAAGGCAATAAAGCTGTCTTAGTATAAAAATCTGGAATCTCAAACCCAGTGAAGATTCCATAAGTCCATGGAATCCATCTTCCTAGAAAGTAATAGGAACCATTAATAACAGTATACCATAAAGACCAAGAGATAATAAAGACCATCTGCATAAATCCTTGAGTTTCATTACCTTGTTTACTTATTAACGCAACAGTAAAGTTTTGTGCAGGCTTAGTGTAGTTTATCTGCATCGAAATCTCAGAAGATAGGAATAGTAACTCCCAATTTACATATTTAATGTAGCTAGTATTTGTTGTGAAATTACTCACAATTTCACTTAGTAGCTTATAAAGACCATAATAATAACCTATCTCTTGTAAATAGTTGTTCGCATAATTATTTCTGAATATATAATTCTGCGGGACATGATTAAATACCCAGTATGGAGGATTTTGTATTAAATGATCTTGTAAATTAAAGGATAAACTAACAACTGTTATGTGACCATCAGTATTAACATGAACTTGAGGACAAATCAGAATGTATCCAGGTGACCAGTATCTATTAATTGAAAAGTCTCCCAGTTTTACAGTATCTGAGGTAATTAAACTGACGTTAAATACTTTTGGGGAATAGCTGGACTCGCTCAAATTTACCACATAGTTAAAATATCTATTCTGCGTTTCATAGACCTTAGTACCATTTAATAATAATTCAGTAAATGGAAATGAGCCATTAAAAACATTAACCCATAATGAGAGCGAAACTGTATAATTGTAGAATAGATACCCGTAAAATTGAGGATTTATCTTAGGTGGGTAAGAAGGAGTTATTACGTAAGAATAATTTCCTACCTTATGTTTACTTGAAGTATCAGAAATACTAAGTAATATAGGAATACGTAGATTCTCATAACCAAGGTTGTAATTTACATAAGTGCAAATTGTATCAGGGGAAGATCCCCAAGGTTTTACGGTTATTTGATAGCTTTCTGATCCCTCGTAATAGTATTGAGAGTTATTAACTACTACATATTTATTTAAATTTAAAATTACTGTGTAATAATAATAAGTTGTATTCTGAGATATAGAGCCACCATAATGCCATTCAACATCTGAGAAAGACCAAGTTGCGTAACTTTGTATAGATAAAGTATCAAATATTTTTATACTTGAACTAAAATTGATACTATCGCTAGGAGGAAAACTGAGAAAATCCGGATATGCATAGACATCGGAGATATTTAAATAAACTTCCGTAAAGTTAGGCTGTTCAGTAACATTATCATAGTAAATTGGAGTTAAAAAGTAAATTGAATAATTATTAGCTAAAGTATAATTAGAAAAGAAACCTGCCAGATCAGAGACTATCCAATAGGCTTCGGGGGTTATTCGACTAGCATTGAGGCTCAAAATACCTAGAATTTCGTTTAGCATTGTTGTTCCAGAGGTATTGTATATAAAGATATAACCTGGATCGTTAGAAGTTAGAGAAGTAGAATTAACACTCACTGGGAAAGATTCAGCATAACTCAGAGGGTTAAGGCGATAGATGGGCCCAGGCAAAAATGGAATATTTAATGAGGAAAACATAAATGGAGCATAGAGAAAGGAGTAAACAATAAAGAGGTTAATAATAATAACCCCGATACCCATAAATACACTACTTCGTGCCATTTTTCTAATAAAGCTCTTAATTATACTTCTCTGTATACTGAAACTGTTCTAACACTTGGAATAAGTTTAATAAATGTATAATACTTAATACACTACAGTCATGCAGTCAGTTAAGGGAATAAGGAGAGATCTACGTAAAACATCACTTATAGATTTGCCCTTAATAATAGGACTTTCACTTGTATCAATACTAATACGAAGTCTAAGTGCAAATTGGCCATTGGCAGTTAATGAATTTGACCCTTGGTATCTTTTCTATAACGCTTTGCTAATAGCACAAGTGCACGGAAATTGGTATGCAGTACCTCCAGATGTATTGGGCTGGTTCCCGTGGGGTTACTTCATAGAATTAGGAAACACTATAGGTTTACCTTTCTTAGTAGCACTTGCATCATTGCCCTTTTACGGAGCATATGGAGCGAACGCAGTTTATACAGTCGCTATATTTTCCGATATATTACTTTCGGGACTAGGCGTAGTAGCATCTTATCTTTCTATAGAATCTCTTACAAATAGCAGGTTAGCAGGTTATATGGCAGCTGCGATAATTGCTGTATCACCAGCATTAACGTACAAGAATCTATTAGGAGGATTACCTAAGACGTCATGGGGTGCTGTATTTATATTGTTTACGATATTTTTATTTAATCAGGGGTTAAAGAGGAAAAACATATGGTATGGAATACCTGCTGGTATTCTATTGTTCTTAGCAGAGATATCATGGGGAGGGTACACTTATATTGATCTAAGTCTACTAGTAGCAGCATTTTTACTGATTCTACTAAACAGAAATGATGAAATAACAGCAAATTTGTACACTGTAACAGTAGTTGTCACAGCATTTCTAACCTCATTAGCGCCCAATAATATAGGCTTCTTATCTGGATTAGCGCATGGCTTGTCCTTACTTTTAATCTCAGCGATGCTTTACTTAGACATGTACTTGAGTAAGACACTCCCTAAGGAGATAGCAGAGTCAAGGAATTTGATAGTAATAGCAGTATTGATTTTCATATTCTCGTTAGGTTTATCTGGATTAGCGATATTAAGACCAACCTCAATGCCAATACCATCAAGATATTACGCTATAGTTAATCCATTTTATCAAGTCACAGTTCCAATAGACAAAACAGTAGCGGAATACATACCGCAACCAATAACTTCGATGATTCAAGATTTCGGAATAGGGCTATTCCTATCAATTATAGGTATGTATTACACGATAAGAAAAGGTAACTTATCGGGACTATGGTTACTAGTATTAGGAGTAGCGAGCATATTCGGCACGTCAGAACAACCGTACTTATTTAACTACACTGCATATATGGTAGCAACATTAGGAGGCTTAGGAGTATATTACATTGCAGATAATCTATTAAAAGGAGCAAAATATGGAAATGGTAACAAAATATTGGTTGCGGTTATTCTCGGGATTATTGGAATTTCATTGATTGCAGATGCTGGGTTGGCAACGCTCGCAAGTAATGAACCTCCTGCTATTGCTAACGCAGCAACTAGTTTTCTAACAACGAACTACTCATGGGTATCAGCAATAAACTGGATAAGAACACATTCGCCACAACATGCGTTTATATTATCTTGGTGGGATTACGGGTATTGGTTAGAAGTACTTACAAATAGAAGTGTAATAGACGAAAATAACACACTAAATGGAACACAAATAAAGCTCATGGCAGAGATGTTCTTAAATAATGAGTCCTTTGCAGTAAATGTACTAGAAAAAGATTATCACTTGTATCCATATGGTAGTCCTAATTATACCATACCAGTTTATATAATAGCCTACGATGCAGTAACAGAAGTTTTCACTGCTAATCAATTACAATGGTATTTAGGATATCCACCTGATATTCCTGGGCCATTCCTTGGTTATACGACTAGTTTAGGAGATATAGGAAAAGCTATGGGAGCAATGACGACTATAGCAGGCTATCCTTTAAACGAATATATTAACTTAACTGAGATAAATGATACAATCACGCAGATAATCAATACATACGCTACTACAGATCCAACACTTGCACAAACATTAGCATCCCAGGTTTCACAAGCTGAGCCTTTCGCGTGGACACCGACTGCGTATAACTCGCTAATTGTTCAAATGTTTATAGAAAGTCTATATCAACTACCATATGGACAACCTATAGCACCATTTACAACCCAGTTGATCCCTAGCAGTAGCTCATATACAATAACCGGGTCTCCATTACCACGTGTCCAGCTATTATATTTCCAACCTGCCTATATAGCTTTATTCCCAGTGGGAAGTGGTGGCTCTGGAGGAGTATTCTATACTACATATATAATGGTAATGGTGTATCAATTCGTACAACCAGGTGTGGCATTACAACCAAGTGTAGTAATTAACAGCTAAGTTTAATTCCCTTTTTTAACTCTATTCTGTATTTTACATATCGATCTTCTGGAGAAAATCTTGGTGGATGTGGAATTATAGTCTTGGATCCACAAATAGGGCAAATATCTTTAAAAGTATATATCTTATCTTTGGCGCACTTTCTCATCTTCCACTTCATTTTTTGACCACACTTATTTCCACATTTTCTTCTTTCCCTATCTTAATTAAATTGGATAGTATCTCACTTAATGCTTCTGAAACCTCCTTTGGATCAGTACCTATGACATCAATCCTATATCTTGGAGCACCTACAGTATATATTTTAATATTCAATATATTTTCATAATCTTGTTCAACATTCTCTAAAACTTTAGAAACTACATCCTTAATCTTCTGAACTCCTAAAGGTTCATTAGTTCTTATAGTTATAAGCTCAGATGCTTTAACTTTCTTTTCCTCCACATGTTTTGAAGCTTCTTCTAGTAAGGGCTTTATCCAGATATCTGGAACTCCAGCATCAATCAATATTTTCTCCCCTTCCTTTACTGCTTTTTCGATAGCTGAAATAGGGTCACCGTATTTAGCTTCCAATTTCCACGCTACTTGTTCCCATGCTTCTTTTTCACTTATTTTAAGCTTCTGCGAAACTAATTCCAATATTTTATCTAATCTTTGGATCTTTTTCCACTGCAAATTTTTCTTTCTCCTTTCGTCATCGGTGACCTTCTTCAGTGAAACGTCAACAGTACCTTTTCTCCTATCTACTCTAATTACCTTTACTACGATTTTCCTATTTTCCTTTAGAACGTCTCTAATGTTCTTAACCCACTTACTACTTACTTCACTCCAAGGCAAGAATGCTTGTAAACCACTATATTCATCTAATGTTACGTAACTACCATAATCAAAAACTTGTTTTACGGTAGCTATTAAGATTTCTCCTTCTGAAGGTAATTTGCTCCTGCTATAAATCATCTTTAACCCAATATTCTAACTACTTCTCCTACTATTTTTGCTTTACCACCCGTGGGGTAGACAAGCTGAGTACCACAGCTAAGACATCTAACTGGAAATGTTGAATGACTAAATATCGTTTGCTCATTACCGCAATTTGGACATTTAACCCTTAGAAATCTGCTTTTGGGTTCCGGTATTAGGATTCTTAGTTTCCTCATTACTTAGCCACCTCCACTAGTTCCAATTTCTTTACTCTAATCCCCTCTTTTACTATAGTGTAACCGCATTTAGAACACTTTAGTAATAAGGTCTGTTTCTTAGTAACCTTTGCAAATCTTTTTTGTTCAGGTTTTCTCTTGCTACCATATCCTAAGTTCTTTCTCTCATATCTCCTCTGACCCTCAGCTAAGCTTCTTCTCTTACCACTCTTATATAGGGAAACTGAATGATCAGTATGGGTCTTACACTTAGGGCAATATGTATTAATGACCTTAGGGACTTTCATAATTGCTCCTCAATATCTATTTTGCAGGGAATTAAATAACTTGCTATAATTAATGGTAGTGCGTCCTTCATTGGTAAAAATATAATATCCCCTTCCTCGGCTTTTTGATCATTATATATTAATGGTTTCAAGACTCTACAATAAATCTTATCATTATAGATTATATATCGTCCAGTGAATAATTCTACATAAAACTGTTTTAGTATATTAATGATATTAAATATAAACTTGTCAAATCCTTCAACATTTTTACCTTCTAACACCTTAGATAACCTGAGCTCAAATAAAGACTCTGCTAGTTCTGAAAAAAGGTTTAATTCTTCCTTTCTAATCTCTGAATCTACAAACGCCTTAGATTTCTTTATCAGCGATAAATACTTATTCAGTTCCTCTATACTAATCTCTACAATCTCATCCTCTGATAATTCCTTTCTTACTAATTCATCTAACATACGCTTTTACCTCACCTAATCCTTTTAAATGTAAGTAAACTCCAATGCTTGCTTCAATCTTTATTGGCACATTTCTATATAATTTAATTCTTCTATCTAAAGCCTCAGTTTCTATTGTAATGTACGGTAAAAATACTGTAAATCCTTTGAAAGGAGATAAACTTTCATTAAGCTTAAAATCATCTATACTATTTAGTTCTTTAACTATTAGACCAGACTTACCATGTATAGAATTTGGAATTCTGATTAACCTCTTTGTATCTATGGTGACTTGTTCATCCACCTCTACACCCTTTATACCTCTATTTCTCCTACCTACCCATCCTGGAGCAGTATCATCACCTGCTGGATATTCTGGAACACCTACTCCCATAACGTACTCTACAATTTCTTTTCTCTCATCTGAATCTAAAAGCGCACAATCACCAAAACAGTCCACTTGAACATGAAAACCCCTATTTCCAGAGAAGTAAACTTTAGGTTTGAGGCCAAAATCGTTTTCAATAATATCAACTAATTTTCTCGCTTCATCCAATCCTCTATTTATACATTCGTTAGTCATCTCAGTGTATTCGATAGCTTCTGATCCATCTCTCTCACATTTTTCAGAAGAAACTTCACTGCCACAAATAGGACAGAATCTAATTGACCTTAATTGACATATATGATCTGCATCTATATCAAATAGTAGATCAGAGCCCATCCAACCTTTCTCGTCCATGTTCTTAGCAGCTGGTAACTGATATCTAGCTGAAGAGTAAAATAAGTGAAGAGGAATATTCACGTTAACAATATAATTTTTTAACTCATCAATAGATACAAAGGAAAGATGCCTGATATAAGTGTCTGAACCAAAGGGTTGTAGAGCGAATTCCCTTAGCTCCATATCTTTTGGCAATTCAAGATTTGCATTAGAGTAATATTGCCTAAAAAAATTCTTAATTAAATTACTCTGCCCTTGGTGCAATGTAAAAGTCCCCATATCCTTCTTGAGGTAACTTAAAGTGGAGCTTTAATGGAATCTGAGAACCAAAGTACAATTCCATTGAATCAGAAGCTCGTCTCATCTTTGTAGTATTGGCAACATATTCCATCCCATAGCTACTGCTTGCGTCTGCTCCAGAGGCTTCTAGCAAAGTCCCTCCTTCTGTTGATAACTCAACTTTTGATGTAGCTATATCTCCAACAACTTCGAAGTAGAGCCTATTATCTTTTGAGTATATATTAAGGACTTCTCCTAGATCTGCTAGTTCATCAATGATATCCGCATATGTTATGGTGAGTAACTGTGCTTTAAATGGAAACTCCAAATTAACGGAAGGCGGTTGCATAGTTTCAACCTGAATTAAAGGAAGTTCAAAAGATCTAGTAAATTCGCCATCGAATGTTAATACTAGTTTAGATTCGGAAGAGGACAATATTAGTGAGTCCTCCTTCATGACGCGCTTTAATATGTCGTTTACATCTTCTAACTTAAATCCTATAACCTCCTTATCTTGGTTCACCTCAAATTCCTCAAAATAACTCGCTGGCATAAATATATCTAGGAAAACTACTCTTGAAGGGTCTATTCCGCTTATTCTTATGCCTTCTTTATTTACGACAAAGTTAGCCTCACTTAGAAAGTCGCCAACAGTCCTTAAGATGAAGGAAAATGATACAGCATCAACTACTTTAGCTTTCATCAAATATGTAATTGTTCAAAAACTAATAAAGCTTATAACTTAGGATTTGGTTCCTCCGTTAAGTAATCTTCTCCTCCCGCTAATACTCTTTGAATTTCTGCATATAATTCGTCAAAACCACTACCTTTTTCGGATGATACCGGAATTAAGTTAGAGGATAAACTTTCTATTAGTAAGTTAATAAGCTCAAGAGAATATTCATCCACTTTGCCTAATTCATCAATTAGATTCTCCGCACTTTCTCCCCATCCAAGTATCTGTTCTAACTCTTTATCCGTTAAAAGGTCTACTTTATTAAGAACATTTATGATAGGCAATTCTAATCTGAATTTTATAGAACTTGAAAGAAGTAATAAAGATACGAAGCTTCTAGCTTCCTTAGCAAGAAATGAGTCAAATAAAAACAATCCTAACGCCTTATTGTTTCCCCTGATAAGTTTGGAAATAAGCCTCCCAGTTTCCCTATAAGCAAACAACTCTATTTGACCCGGTGTATCTATAAGTACGTAATTAGCCTCTATCTGATCTATGTCAGACTTAATTTCAGAGGCTCTAGTTAAAATCAAATCTATAGATGCTATTAGAGCCGAATTAGGGCCCAATTGATAATTATCCATAACCTCGTACGCATCAACGTAATCCCTCACATCAAAATCTGGCGTATATGGCAAATGTTCAACAGCCGGATCAAGGTTTATTATTGCAGTATCCATCTCTTGATCTAGTAAGTAATCTTGCAGATTTTTAGTCATTGTTGTTTTCCCTGATCCTGCAGTTCCAAGTATAAAAACATAATACATAGCTGTTTACACTCTGCTTTTAATCTTAAAAACTTCTCCTTAGACATAATAGTAATGATAATAATAGGTGGTACAGCCACAAATGGAATAGATGAAAGTTTATCAAAAATATTATCCATACCACTGGTAAAAGTGGAAAACAAGATTTTCCCAGATGGAGAGTCTTATATAAGGGTTCCATTATCTATAAGAGGCGAGGATGTATTACTAGTTCAAACAACTGATTATCCCCAAGATAAACATTTAATAGAGCTTTTCTTAATTGCAGAGACGATAAAAGATCTTGGCGCCAGAAAGCTTACTGCCATAGTACCATACTTAGCTTATAGTAGGCAAGATAGGAGATTTAAAGATGGAGAAGCTGTAAGCATAAAAACTATACTACATATCCTAGGTGAAGTTGGGGTAGACTCTTTAGTAGTAGTAGAGCCACATAAACCCGAAGAATTATCATATTTTAAAGGAGAACTCAAAATAATTCATCCTTATCATCAAATTTCAAAGAAAATAAAGGAGTTAACTTCGAATCCCTTTATATTAGCACCGGATAGAGGAGCACTCGAGAGAGCCAGAAAAATAGCGGAAGAAATAGGTGCACCATATTCTTATATAGAGAAGGAAAGAGATAGAAATACAGGGGAGGTTAGAATTAAAGAAGCACCAAACGTAAGCCTAAAAGATAAAGACGTTGTGATAATAGATGATATAATAAGCACCGGAGGAACTATATCTCAAGCATCAAAGCTAGCCTACTCTTTAGGTGCTAAAAGTGTAATAGCCGTTGGTATCCATCTATTACTAGTGGGAGATGCAAAGGAAAGATTAAGAGAAGCGGGAGTTAAGACACTAATAGGCACTAACACTGTTAAAACGACTGATAAAGATATAATAACCATAGACATCTCACATTCAATAGCATTAAGCTTATGAAAAAGGGTTATGCAGTATTAAAAGGAAATAACTATTTTCTTTCGTTAGCTGAGTTAAAAGCATTGATAAACCGTGAAGATTCTGAAGTATCCTATTTTAGTGGAGTTGCAGTATTTGAGGGATATAAAGAGGGAATAGCTAAGAAATCAGCTAGAATAAAGAGAAGCGGTGAACTAATTCATATCTCTGATGACCCCAAAGAAATCAATGAAAAACTTAAAGAACTAGGAGAATGCTTCTGGATAAAAGAAGACATCATACTAGGATCGCAGAGAGATAAACACCACGTGTTAAATTACGAGATAAAACGTGGAATAAAAATAGCTAAGGGATGTGAAAAAATCGATTTAATATTCACTGATGGAGTAATTATAGTAGGTAAGATAAAAGAAGAGATTGATTCCAAGAGCCTCATTGCACATGAGAAAAAACCTTTTTCCCAGTCAGGGACTATGAATGCTGAAACATCAAGGTTATTAGTAAATTTAGCTAGACCCAGAAAAATCTTAGTTGATCCCTTTGTTGGCACGGGGTCAATAGTAATAGAGGCTAAGTGGTTAAATTATGATTGTATAGGAAGTGACATAGATAGGAAAATGTTAGATAAAGCGAAATTAAATTTAAATTATTTCAAATATGACTGTCATTTATTATTTTCATCTGCTACCAATCTACCATTTCACAATCTAACCTCAATAGCTACCGACCCCCCATATGGAAGATCGACAAAAGGTAAAGGTAGTGAGTTAATTAAACTTTATGAGGAGTTCTTCTCTTCTGTTGCTGAATCTTTAATTAAAGATGGATATCTTGTGTTTGCAACTGATGCTAAATTCAATTTTATAGATAAGTTAAGGGAAAATAGTTTTATATTAAGAGGATTACATTATCTATATTCGCATAAGAGCTTAACTAGAGCAATATACGTGGTGCAGAAGAAGTGATCCAAGTATTCTTTCTAGGGACAAGTGGAGGTTCTCCATCAAAAAAAAGGAGATTGCCAGCATTTTTAATAAGAAGGGAAGCTCTAAACATCTTATTAGATTGTGGAGAAGGGACGCAATACACATTAATGAGTTATAAATTAGGAATAAACTCAATAAAGGTAATAGGAATTTCCCATATGCATGGAGATCACGTATTTGGATTATTAGGTCTAATAGCTAGCATGGGATTATTGGACAGAAAAGATACTTTATATTTGCTAGGACCAAGAAAACTCAAGGATTTTCTTTTTACCGCATTTGAATATTCTAAATTTTATCCACCATTCAAAATAGAATTTATCGACGCATATAGTGATTCAGATATTACGATAACTACATTTAAAACTTGCCATACAATAGAATCTCAAGGATATCTAATAATAGAGAAAGATAGGGTTAAGATAAATGAAGAAAAAATAAGAGATGAAGGAATAAAGGATTGGAGGATAATAAGGAAACTAAAAGAAGGAAATCCAGTTGAATTTAACGGCAAGGTATTGAAACCAGATGATTATTTAATAGTCAAGAAAGGTCTAAAAATAGCCTATACTGGAGACACACGACCTTGTCAATCTGTAATTGACTCCGTAAAAAACGTGGACTTGTTAATTCATGAAGCAACGTTTCTAAATGAACCTTCAGCTTATACTTATGGTCATTCTAACGTAGGTGATGCAGCCACAGTCGCCTTAGAAGCCTCAGTAAAATTATTGGCACTAACCCATATAAGTCCTAGATATGATGACGTTTCGTTGCATTTAAGAGAAGCTAGAAGAATATTCTTGAAGTCCATATTACCAGATGACTTATCATACATAACGCTTAAATGATCAATCATCTGGGGGTATAGGATTTTCCCAGAGAGGCACACCATGTGCAGTTCTAGGAGCTAACCAATCTACTACTTCTTTAGGATTATGATATTGAATGTAGAATTTGATTGCGCCCAAAGGAGATTCCTTATCACTATCGACAAAACTTAAAACCTTAACTGCTGCCGCTTGTTTATGTATCATAAAGGCTATGGTATTTCCTTCTATACCTCTTATCAAATATTTTCTCGCAGAGTCTAAAATTCTCTCATTCCTTAGTGCTTTATGAAGTTTAAGTAAACTCTTAAGAGTGTTCGACTCTAAGACTAAAATGTCAATTATGCCTTCTTTTCTTATATTCATTTTATCAAAGTCAAAGAAATTCATAATCGCGGAAAGAACTTTATTTAAATTCTCTGAGGGTCTTACTTCAGTAACAACCATAACTTTAACCATTTTTTAACACTCTATCTATTACTTCGTCACATCGCTTCTTAAATTCCTCATACGTAGAGTCATTAACTATAATATAATCAGCCATTGCTATAACTTCTCCTATACCTAGATTAAGCTCTTCCCTATCCCTTCTAATCAAGTCGGAAACCTCCTTTGAATCGTCACTCCTCATTCTTTCAATCATTCTCTTATATCTCAGTTTTGGTGGTGAGTGTATAGCGACAATGTATATGTCATCGCCCAAAAGTCTTCTGAATTCCTCAACTTCTGCCAAACTCCTTACACCATCAAATGCTACTAGATTATACTTGCTACTTTCTAACTCTTCTACACTAAGTCTGGCAACTACTCCATCTCCATAAATTTCCCTCAATCTCTTTGCAAAATCCATTAATCTCTCTCCTGGCTTTGCCTCTATTGAATACCTTTTTTTCACCACATCACTCATTACTATAATTCTAGCACCCTTCTCTTTTAATATCTTCGAAAATTCACTTTTACCCGATCCCGGCATTCCAGTAATCAAAATGACTTTAATTGTGACCACCAAATAACTCAATATGGAGGTTTAAAAATTATGAGGCTCTTTATAGGTATAGAAGTTCCGCAATTTCCTAAACTAATAGAACTACTTGAATTAGTGAAAAATACTGGAGCCGACATAAAATTGGTTGAACCTTTCAACATTCACATTACACTATTATTTTTGGGGGAGGTGCGAGATGATAGAGTAGAGGACGTTAAAGAGGCTATGAGTGGTTTAAAATTTGACAAATTTACCGTTACCCTTAAAGGTTTAGGAGCATTTCCAAATCTAACTAGACCAAGAGTAATTTGGGTTGGAATGATCGAAGGACAACAACAACTTAGGCAAATTAGATCTTACTTGCTTAATGAATTACTAAGAAGAAAAATCAGGCCAGAGGACGAAAAGGAATTTACACCGCACTTAACAATAGGCAGAGTAAAGAGTTTAAATTCAATTAATAATCTTATAAGTTTAATTAATGAAAACATAAACATAGATGTAGGGAATTTTGAAGTAGCTAACGTAATTCTCTTCAAAAGTACGTTAACTCCAAAAGGCCCAATTTATGATAAATTATTTGAAGTGAAAGCAATTGATAGAGGAGGAAGTTCTAAAGCTAATAAAGCCGTCTAGAGAAGATGAGAATAAAATAGAGAAAGTTATCGAAGTAATAAAGGAAAGGCTGAAAGGCTTAGACTTTGAAATAGAAGGATCGTATAGAAAGGGAACTTGGCTCAAGCAAGATACTGACATAGACGTGTTCGTGTTTTATCCTAAAGATTTAGGTAAAGAATACTTAGAGAGAAATGCGTTAAGTGAAATAACAAACAGAGTTAGGGATTTAGATTATATCTTGGCGTATGCAGAGCATCCTTACGTGATAGTTTACATTAACGGAATAGAAGTTGACATAGTACCGGCATTAAGAGTCGAAAGTGGAGATAAGGCAATAACTGCAGTTGATAGAACGCCATTTCACACACAATATGTGACATCACGCTTGGATGAAAAGGGTAAGGATGAAGTTAGGTTATTAAAGAGATTTATGAAAGGAATAGGAGTTTACGGAGCCGAAATAAAAATACAAGGATTCTCAGGCTACGCAACAGAACTTTTAATAATTTATTATGGGAGCTTCAGGAAAACCTTAGAAGAGGCCTCAAAATGGAAACCACCAATAACATTAGAATTAATAAAACCAAGTAAGACATTTACTGAACCGTTAATAATGCCAGATCCAGTGGATCCTAGAAGGAATGTAACAGCTGCAGTCTCATTAAAAAACATAGCCACGTTCTCAATAGCTTCACGATATTATTTAAAAAACCCATCAATAGAATTCTTCTTCCCATCAAGGAAAGTTGAGGAGAGAATAAAAGGTGACATACTAATTACAAAAATAAGCATTAAGGAAAAGGTTACAGAAGATATAATATGGGGTCAGATAAAGAGAAGTATAAGCAAAATAAACACTGCACTAACACAATACGGTTTCAAAGTAATTGATACGCAAGCGTGGGGAGATAATAGTGAAATTACTATTGCAGTTCAACTGGAGAGCAAAGATATTGGACAGTACTATCTAAATATAGGACCACCGTTCTATGCTTCGACTGTGGAGAGTTTTATAGATAAAAATGAAAACATATGGATAGGAGAAGATGGGAGGTTGTATTCCATAAAAGAAAGAAAAGAGTATGATGCTGAAAGTATAGTGAAAAAGAATATAGTTCTAAAAGCGAAATATAATATTGAGACTTATTGGTTACAGAAACCAGAAGACCAACAAATAATGAAGTTCTTGAGGAAAACTCCAACTTGGTTGAAATAAAACACTTTATCTATCCTACTTTTTCTAAAGAAATAGAGGAAGAACTAAGAAAAGCTGGTTTTGACTATGCTTACTCATTTGGGCCTAAGTCCATAGGGAAAGTGAGAATATTGGGAAAAGGGAAAACGGGAATAGTAGTTCTGGTTGATGAAAATAAAGTGTTGAAAATAAGAAGAACAGACTCTCCTAAAGAAACCTTAGAACTTGAAGCTAAAGTGCAAATCAAAGCTGGAGAGGAAGTAGCACCAAAAGTTTACGACTATGGCAAGAATTTCATTTTAATGGAGTATATCAGCGGAAGACACTTGTCTAGGAACGAAAAGAAAGAAATTATAATTGATCTACTCCATAGGGCTAAAATATTAGAGGATAAATTCATAGAACATCAAGAATTAAGTCGACCGTGGAAAAACGTAATGGTAAGTAATAATAGAACTTACATCCTAGATTATGATTCAGTAACTATAAAGGTATATCCACGGAATGTAACGAAATTATTATCGAACTATCTAAATAGACGTGACTTGGCAATTAAATATGCTAAGAAGGAAATATCGTTACAAGAGTTAATATCTCACCTGTTCTAAAATCATTGACTTAGTAGCCCTTTTTTTTAGTGATATCTTTATGTCATCTAGTGTAGGAGCACTTAATTCATGCCCACATTTAGGACATTTTCCACCAAATATCGATTTGATCTCAGATGGCGTTCTAACCCCATAAAAATCTTGTCCCACTTTTTCAAACCTATGTAACATTTCACCACAATTTCTGCATACGTATCTTATTGGAATTGTAGACCACCTATTAACATATATCTTAGTATTTTAATATAGCCAAAACTGCTGTGATACTTGTTATACAAACGTAGTTAAAAAGGGGAGAGAGTAGACCGAAAGTAAAAGTATTACGTGGGTATTAACAATAGGTTAATTTTTAAACCCATCCATGTACTTTATTAAGGGGGCCGTAGTCTAGCTTGGACTAGGATGCCAGCCTGGGGATAAATCCCTAACCACCAGAACGCTGGTGGTCCCGGGTTCAAATCCCGGCGGCCCCATTGCTACCATTCACTACTACTTCTACTCCTAGTTATTATGGCGATACTTAGCAAAATCATTATGGTTAACAATATGATTACAATACTTTGTTGTAAACTCAGACCATCATTATTACTAGACGAAGCGGAAACAATCTTATTTACAATAGTTACATTAACTATTTTCATTTTAACAACTGTGATGTAATCTCCGCTATAATGAAGGACTGCTATACCAGGTGATGAAACACCAGCTGGATTTACCGCAAGAACCTTGATTAAATAGGTACCATTACTAATATTGGTCACAACACTAGTGCTAGGACCTTGGTAAATTAAACTATTATTAACAAAAACTAAATACGTTAATGCACCAGGTACGTCATTCCAGTCTATGTATAGGTTATTTCCAAATCCTATTAAGGAAACTTGAGGAGTCTCTGGAGGAAGGTAATACTCTATATTATACGTGTATTTAGAAACACCAGCAGAGTTAGAAGCTAGTATAATTAATGTATAATTGCCCTCTTGAGGTAGTTTAAACATGTAACTATTACTTCTAATATTTACTACTTGTGATAGTAAAGAACCATTCTGATAATACAGCTCTAAACTTACGTTAGCGGGAAAAGTTATTGACCAATTTACAAGGATACCATCTTGTAGCTTAGTTATGAATGCAAAAACAGTAGCCTTAGTTATTGGAACAACAGTAATTACTAAAGGAGTACTATTACCAAGTTTGTTTGAAGCATAAATCAGAACATTATAGGTCACGTTAGGAGATAGATTAGCTATCGTTAGAGTAGTAGAATTAACAAAATAGGATCTAACAATGGAGTTCTGATTCTTCACAATCACATAATAGCCTAATATCGAATATCCACCATTAAAGCTTGGAGGTGACCAGACTAACGTTACATTTTCATTCCCATATTTTACAGAAGTGAGTATTGGTGAATTTGGAACAGACGCAGGAGTTAAGGAAACAAGATTTGATGGAGATGAATAACCTATTGAATTGTAAGCAAGAACTTCAAAGTAGTAAGTCATCCCATCTTGGAGATTGATTATAGTATAACTGGTAACATTACCAACGTTGATGGAGGTGTTAAAACCATTGTTATTCCAGTAAATTATTTCATAACCCGTCGCTAACTTAACTGGAGTCCAACCCAAAGTCACACTCTCATTACCAGCAGAATAAGAGATAATCTTAGGTGGAAGAGGTGGAAAGTTAAATGATACGACTTGCAACGCTGTAACGTCACTTAGCGAACTACCAATACCTCCAACAAGATATAGCATGTTACCAACTTGAGTATACCCTGCATCATAAATGGGAATTGGAAGATAGCCCACTCTATAAAGATTTCCACCATAATAAGCGTATATTGCATTGTTAACACCGCCAGAGCTTCCAGTGAAAGCGTAACCTCCTACTATAAATAGGATCCCTCTGTAATATGCAACTGATTCACCTTTAAGCCAGAACGGAAGAACACCATTGAGAACTTGCCATTGATTGGTCTGAGGGTTGTAAATTAGAATATCATTAGTATATACCCCATAACCGATATATCCCCCAGCTATAATAAGGTTAGTTCCATTGAACACATAGCCTCCATCAACAGTAGGTACTGGCATATAACCTATAATTCTCCAACTGTCATTAGTTGGATAAAACACTCTTGTTACGTTGGAAGGTGGAAAATAATAGCCTACTAGATTTGTGGTATTCTCCCCGCCTATAACGTATATCACATCATTATAAACAAAGGATATTGTATCATATGATGGAAACGGCATATTATTACTTACAACAACCCACGAATTACCACTAAGCTTAAGTACATATGGAATTATACCAGAATTATTATAGCCACCGATGACATATATTGTATTATCGAAAACTACAGCTGAAGCTGCAATAATATCAAAGGGAAGATATGGCCCAAGATGCCAACTCCCATTAGAATATATCCAAACCTCATTTGGGTATGAGTCGCCACCTATCACGTATATACTACCATTATAGTATACTACTGCAGAATGAGAAGTTGGAAAAGGTAGGGAAGATAAATATTGGGAAGTAACAGTGAATTTTTGCGAGGAGGCTTGTAAAATAATACTTTGAAATAATAACAGCGATAATAGAAATAAAATAACTATCCTCCGTTTTTTCATATTACCATTATTCACTACACAAAGTTTTAAAAGGATTTCCATAATGATGGAGAAGATTTTATCGCTAAGGAATGGTATCGGTTAAAAAATGATATACAAAATTTCTCATCTGAAATTTATTTTGATAGAAAATGATTTGTTATTCTCGTTATCACTATTAATATTAAAGAAAAAAGTAAAAGGGATGCTGACGCACTAACAGATGCGTTAAAATAAGTTAAGAATTCATTATAGATATAGACAGAGGCCACATAAGCTCCATTAAATATCCAACCAGTTACATACGGAGCTATTATTACAACAGATCCAAACTCACTTATAGCTCTAGCAATAGAAGTCAACCCCGCAGATACTATTCCCTTTACTGATAATGGTAAGGCTATAGATATAAACACTCTAAATTCCGATGCTCCAAGACTCATTGCGTATATTTCATATGACCTAGGAAGAGACTCGAAGAAGTTTTGCATAGAACGAATATAAATGGGGCTAGAAACTATAATTAGGGCTAATATTAGACCTAAATAAGTATAATAAAAAACAATGCCATGATAATATAAAAAGGCACCTAAAGGATTAGTAGGACTATCAATAAAAATTAACGCAATTCCAACCAAAGGATGAGGAATTGATGCAGGTACGTCCACCAAAGTTTCTATAATTGGATTTTTATGACGAGCTAGATAATACGCCAAAGGAGTAAACAAGAAAACAATTATAGCTATAGCTATGGCAGATGCAAAAAAGGTTAAAGCTATTGAGTAAAATAAAGATTTACCGAATGCAACGGATTTAACAAAAAATGGTCCATAACCATAAAATAATAAATATAGTGTGGGTAAAGCTAAGAAAATTGAAAGAAAAAAGGAAATTACTTGTAGACTACTAAATTTCGGAAAAGTTACCCGCATATCTCAGTTCCCCTGAACTCACTAGGTTAATTACTGGTTGAGGAATATTATTTGTCTCGTTAAATAGTAGCGCAGGATATATTGGAGTGACTTGATACTTAGAAAGCTCACTCTCGTGCTGTAATATGAAATTGATGAACTCGTATGCAACCTGCGTATTTGAGGCATTTAGAGGTACGGTTATAAAAAGATATACTGGATTTCCATGGATTGTTAAAGTTTTCCCATTTACAGATATATTGTAAGCGAATTGGCTATACCAATTGGTTTCATTGGGATAATAGCCAAAACTCAGCCATGGCGGTAATTTCAAGTATTCTAGACCTTGAGATACTGCATAAGATACATAAGAGAAGGTAAAATCTAGAGTACCTGACTTTAATGAGGGAACGTAATTTGCAGTACTAGGTTGGACTTTTACGTTAGGATTTGCCTTAATAAGATCTACGAAATAGCTCGTATTATGATTAGCGTAAAGATAACCTGCTATTTGAAATATCAAGTAGGCATACAATCCTTCTGGATCAGTATTTGGATTTGCTACTCCTAAACTAAATTTAGTAGATAGTAAATAGAAGAAATTATACCAGTACTTGGTATTGTTAGTCTGCATAGCCATTGTATAATTTGAATATAGTTGGGACCAATAGGGAGACCTCGTAGTATAATTAGAATACACTATGGCCATCTGATCAGATAAAAACGCAATAGCCCAGCCCGGATTTCTACTACCAGTTAACTCAACAGCTTGAATATACGCTACTGGGATAAAAACATTTGCAGGCACAGGCGTCTCAGAAGATATTTGAGAAGCAAGTGCAAAAGATCCACCTGGTACTACATGGACTGGTATTCCAGTAGAATTTTGAAATTGATTAGCCAAATAATTAAGTATTGCAACATAAGCTCCAGCAACGTAAACCGAAACTCCTTGTGATAACCCAGTGCTAGTATTACTTACACTACTCTGTGTAGATGTAGAACTAGTTGTAATCTGCGAGGAAGTAGCTGAATGTTTAGTAGAATAGTAATAACCAATAACTCCGCCTATTACTGCTATTACTACAATCACTACAATAACGATAGCTTGTGCTCTCGTTAAAGCCTTGTTTGAGGACATTATGAATAGATAGTAATATTTCCACATATAAACTTTTCTCGATACTACTAAACTATGATATATAATTTACTAACTAAAATATTTGCTGATTAGATCATATGTGAAGTTCTGAAATAGATTGGCTAGTTTAAGGAAATAGGGATCTAGTTTTAATTTAGATGGAACATAAATCTCCCTTTTACCAGTCCTTATTGCCTTTAGAACTGCATTAGCCACCTCTTCGGGTTCTACGGCATACTTACTAAACGGATCGCTATTGCTCCTCTTAAATGAAGGATGAGAGGTGAAATTAGTCCTAACTGGACCAGGGTAGATTCCACTAACTCTAATATTATACTTCTTCATTTCAGCCCAAAGACCGTTAGTAACACTTGCTAACCCTGCTTTAGTCCCGGAATACACTATTAATTTTGGCGTGGAAACGTATGCAGCCTCTGATATTATATTAATGATATTGCCTTTTCTTCTAGATACCATATGAGGAAGAACCGCCTTCATGAAATATATTGGGGCCAAGAAATTGGTTCTAATCATATATTCCTCTTCATCTAAATCAGTTTCAAGAAAAGATCCATATACGCCAAAACCAGCGTTATTAACTAGTACATCAATCCTACCATATTTTTCTAAAACTTCATTTACAATCTTGAAAACCGTACTCTTGTCACTCACATCAGCCTCATATATAAGATCTCCAATATCTGCCCTACTCCTAGAAATTGAAATTACCGTATAATTATTTGCTTTAAGAATTTTTGCAACAGCTCTACCAATGCCTTTTGAAGCTCCAGTAACAATCGCAATCTCACTCATATTAACATCTTCTACAATAAAAATAAAAATAGTTTATTCCAATTCAGATTACCACGTATAGATTATGGTAAACTATCATACTTCACTACTATTAATCAACACAAATCCGAGCATAATCAATGACAAAAAAGGAAGAGAAGAAAGCTGATAGTATAATGTGAATACATTATAGAGCTTTATATCATCAAAAATTTAGATTTTATGTCTTAATTTTTCTATCTTTACAACTGTTGCCTTATATCTTGGGGTTTTGGATATCTCATCAAAATCATCACATACAACATTATTAACATACGGATCATGCATGTAGGCGAAAACATGACCCGGCTTAACCTCATTACTAATTCTCGCTCTAAAGATCGCCATACCACATTTCGATATAACCTTAACCATTTCTCCCTCTTCAATACTTAAGCTCTCAGCGTCTATTGGGTTAATATAAAGATTAGAGCTAAATGAAGAATATCCAGGAATTCTCTTTATTAATTCATCAGAGTTATATCTGGTAACATTCCTGCCTGTAATTAGAATTAGTCCTTCACCTTGTAACTTATCAAACCCAACTAAAGACAGTTTTGCTTTTCCACTAGGTGTTAAGAACCTCTCCTTATACATTACAGTTTCGTGATTAGGATATCTAGAATTTGAAGAATAATCCATAATTTCGTCTAACGTCAAATTAGAATAAAGGCGTACTACCTCCTTCATTTCCTTAAAAACTATTTTGGGATCATCATGAAAACCATTTAAACCTAATTCCTCTGCAATTCTCTTAATTATCCATAACTCACTCTTTACTTCTCCTGGTGAATCAACCGCCTTAAATCTCCATTTAACTAGTCTATCTAAATTTGTAACAGAGCCTTCTTTCTCAACCCATAAAGGAGTAGGCAAAACGTAATGAGCATACTTAGCGGTTTCTGTCATGAATGGATCCATTACCACAAGTAAATCCAGCGATTTTAAGAAACTAATAACCCTATTTCTATTCGGTAAACTTTGAGCTGGATTGTAATTCATCAAAAACATAGCCCTAATCTTATTACCGAAGAATGCCTCAGTTATACTTAATCCCTCTTTTAGTGGAGGGAGGAATCCCCAAACTTTGCTCAATTCTTTGGCGTTATCCTCTGTCATAGGTCCATTAGGAAAAACGTTTGGCTTTGCAATATCCCCAGAGCCTTGAACATTAGATTGCCCTCTATACACCAGTAAGCCTGCTCCTTCAATACCTATATTACCTGTTATTAAAGCTAAATTGATATAAGCCTTGACTGCATTTACACCAGTAGTTTGAGTTAGACCTAATCCCCAAGAAAATATTGTTGGCTTGCTAGAGATAATTTTAGCAAATTCAATTATCTTATCCTTGCTAACTCCGGTTACCTTCTCTGCTTCCTCAATCGTAAACCCTTTAATGAATCTCACAAATTCATCAAAATTCTCTATTCGATTTACTACAAATTCCCTATCGAAAAGACCATTTGAAATCAAATAATTTGCAACAGCATTGAATAAGTAAATATCGGACCTACTATTAATTTGTAAGTGCATGTCTGCAAGTTTCGCAGTACCAGTAACCCTAGGATCTATAACGATAATTTTAGTACCTTTTCTTTTAGCCTCAACTAAATATTGAGAAATTACGGGATGGCTTTCTGTGATTGATTCCCCAGCTATTACAACATTTTTAGCGTTTAATATTTCGCTAACCGCTACAGAAGAGGCTCCAATACCTACTGCCTCCTTAAGAGCCATAGCAGAAGGTTCATGACACACTCTAGCACAAGAATCAATATTATTGGTACCTAGGCCTCTTGCTAGCTTCATAAAAGAGTAAACTTCTTCCAGCGTATTTTGACAGCCACCATAAAAAGCTATAGATTCTGGGCCATATTTTTCCTTAATTTCCTTTAATTTACTAGAGATTTCTTTAATAGCGACATCCCATGTTACCCTAATAAAAGTATCCTTAACTCTCTTTAGAGGATATAATAATCTATCCCAAGCATAGGTAACTTCAGACGCAATAGCTCCCTTTCCGCAAACATGACCACCACTTAAAATATGCTCTCGTGAGGGGGAAGAGCGGATTATGAAGTTATTTTCCACATAAAGATCTAAACCACATCCAACACCACAAAAAGGGCAGATTGTTTTTATAACCTCCATATATAATAACCTTTAGAGTCAATTAAAGAAGTAGAAGTAGATAAAAGTAGCATGCTAACCTTTAACATAGTTAAATGCCTTGTAAAAGTTCTCTCTTATAATTCTGGATAACTCATTTTCATCAATATTCAAATATCTTGACATAAATGATATCGCATTAGGAATTTCAGTTGGTTCCAATAACCTACCCCTATACTCGTACCCTCCATCACTTTCAGTAAGTAAGATACGCAAACTGGAATTTCTCAATATTTCCTGATGTTTTTTCTGAAAAGAAACAGATGGATTGATAGAAATAAAATATCCAGCACCTTCTATGTCTTTTAACAATTCTTTAGGTCCAGTATACCAATGTAAAATGGCCTTCTTTACATCGTTCTTTATCAGAATACGAAACGCGTCCTCCCACGCATCTAATGCATGTACGTTAATTAGCTTACCTTCACCAGCTTTTATTTGCTCCTCGAAATACTTGATTTGAAGCTCTTTAGGAGCCTTAGCTAACCTGTAATCTAAACCAACTTCGCCTATGAAATCGGCTTTGGAAATTAATGGGAGAACTGAATCTAACTTTTCCTCATGAACACGCCACGGATGAATCCCAACACCGACTAAGATATTATTATCTCTTAAGGACAGCGTATCCAATGAGGAGTTATAATCCATCGAAACTGCTGCAATCAAAAACCCATCATATCTCTTTTTCAAGTAAGAGTAATGACAATGTGCATCAAAATACTTGTACACAAATTAGAAAGACGAAAGGTAAATAAAAAGGTATACTCACTCGTTTTAACAAGAATATTAACATAAACTTTTAAGTAAGAATTATAACTATAAAAAATAAATTTATATAAAAAAGAAATGAAAGAAGGGGAAAAAGGCAGATTAATATGCGTCAGTTACCGTAACATTAACATCTATACCTTGCTTAGAATAAAACACTAACCTAATTTGTCCTCCAAGCGTAAAAGATTTTTCAAAGTTACCGTTAACTGTAGTAGAGTAGACTAAAGACGAATTTTCAAGAATAGATAAATTATAGGAACCTTTACCCGTTATTTCAACTGTGACGTTCCCATAGACCATGTTAAGCGGAATCGTATAGTTAACTGAAGTATTAGAGATTATAGAAAACTGATAAGATACTATATTCTCTACATTAGTAGTGGTTACTTCATATTCACCTTTAGTAACTGGAGTTTGAGGATGGTAAAATAAATTTGTATGCGTGATTAAAAACACCGCTATCAGCACTATAGCAAATATGACTATTATCTTACCTATCATGATAATTATTACTTATCTTAGATGAGTTTATAAGAGGTTTGTTACGATATTATTCCCCTATTTTCACTTTAGTTACAACATAGCAATTATCAATTAAAAATTTATTAATTCAAAACATTATTGATACTTTTTAAAATTACGTCAATCATATAATCTAAGAAAATTCGTGTTTGGAACATTAATGTGAAATTAATTATCAAGGGAAAACTGTTGTGAAATTACATGCTTTATGGGGTATTTGTAAACTATCTGGTTTGGAACGTTCTTTTTACTATGAGGAGAATGTAAAAAAGCAACGTAAGTTTTGAAAAACACATAAAGTAGAAATTATGGATTCGCTTATTATTATACTATTACATATTATTTAATGAAATTACTTCATATACTACTAGTAAACTAAACGTAAATCCTACGCAATATTAGAGAACGATAAGAACTTATAAACCTATGAAGTATTACGAAGTCTCTAACTATTCCTAACGGCTAAGCGTATTTGCATAAGGAATAAATTCGTTTTATAGAGTAATAAAATTAATTAAACCTACGATATTGCATTTTAGGGACATTAGACCTTTATCTATGCATGTTTTCAGAATATAGTATCTTCTATTGCGATACTTCGTATCTATTTATACGAATATACGTAAACCTAATATAAATAAAATATATCATTAAATACCTACTATATAAAAAGAGATCTTTAATATAATAGTTACATTTAAGCAGAAACTACTCATTAAAATTATGAGAGTAATTAGGATATAAATTCGTATTAAGATATTACATTTGAGGAAAGTTAGTATCATCTAATTCTTGCAAACATATCTTTCAACCATAATGAAAGAAAACATGTAGAGAAAGATTATACGGATTTTGAACATGCACATAGTATTGTCATGAAGGCTAAATTATTTCTATCTTTTAAATTTATTTATTCTTACCCTTTATATCTTATATAAATGCCACTTTTCATTCTCTATAATGAGAGCATAGCTACCTTAAATTTTTAGCTATTTGACGACGCTATGGGCATGCTCTGGATTTCAAACAAAAACTTTAAATATGGTGTAATTTCCCTTATTCTTGTGGAGCTTATGCAATGAAGCGGGGGATGGCGTCCCCCTGGGGGATTATCCCCGAACCGCCCCTTGAGTTTGTGAAAGGGGCTGATGACGCCTACTTCCTCTAAGGTGATGGAAGTATGGCGTCAAATGAGGCCCAAATATTATTTGAGACACTAATTCAAGTATTGGTTGCTATATTTATTTCACCTATTTATCAAGGGATATTTGAGCGAGTAACTGCTGTAATAGAAGGACGTAAAGGACCTAGTATCTTACAACCATACTATGACATAATAAAATTATTAAGAAAGGAAGTTGTCATTTCAGACAACTCGTCATTATTATTTGTCTATTCCCCGTATTTAGTCTTCAGCATATATCTACTAATTTCTTTCGTAATTCCAGTAGTGTATCCAGAACCGATACTATTTACCCCTACGGTAGATTTCCTAGGTGGTGCATTGTTATTTTCTCTAGCCTCATTCCTTAAAATAATTGGATCCTTGGAAAGCGGAAGTAATTTTGTAGTACTAGGAGTTAGTAGAATTTTGTCATTTAACTTCTTAGCTGAAGCAACATTGATAACTGTATTCTTTGGAGTAGCTTTAATCACAGGCACCAATAATCCCTATATTACTTTGCATTACGTTTCGCAAAATCTTTCTCACTATTTTCAATTAGATCATATTTTCATTTCAATCTCGTTTTTTATGCTATGGCTATTTGAGACCGGAAAACTTCCAGTAGAGAGCTCAGGATTAAGCGAAATGGGAATGATAGATGATGGAATTCTATACGAGTATAGTGGAAAGCTGCTTGCAATATTAAAGTGGGGGTCTTACATTAAGCAATATCTTCTTGGCTCAGTACTGCTCAATGTTTTCATTTTTCCATGGTTTCTCCAAACTGGAGTCCTAGGATCTGTAGCTGACGTTGCTGTTATGTTTGGTAAGTGGATGCTCTTGATAACTATAAGCGTTATAATAAATACGACGTTAGCTAAATTAAGATTGTTTAAAATTCAAGATTATCTTGCGATAGCGTTTCTCTTATCTCTGCTCTCGTTAATATTGACTATTTTATTGGGGTGACAAAAATGATATCTCAACAAATCTTGGAGTTATTTTCTGCCTTCATATTAATTTCGGCCTTTTATGTACAAGGCCAGGCCTACTTTAAACCTGCAATTTATGCACAAGCAATACAATCTATTTTAATTTCTGCTATCGCCATCTACATGGGTTTCACTTTAGCGTCTTTTGACTATATATTTTTAGGTATCGCGATAGTCGTTTTCAGATCATTTCTTATAACATTATTTCTACTTAGGGGACTAAAAGAGAAACTTGGCCTAAGGGAATCTACTAAGGGAATTGCTTCCGAGTTGATAATAAATCTCGCCTTTTTTACTACAGCATCTATTATAATATACTATCTCATTATAGAGAAAATTAGTCTGAATGTCGAGTTTAGCAATAGTTCAATATTACTCTTTTCCTTTATTTTATTATTTCAAGGATTATTTCTGATTATAACAAGAAAAAGTACTATCTTTCAGTTTATAGGGTTTATTGAAGAGGAAAATTCAACAATTCTTTTCGGAGTGTTGCTCTTGCCAATACCCTTCTTGATAGAGGTAAGCATATTTCTTGATATTTTAGGATTGGTGATAGTTACCTCAATCCTAACACTGGAAAAGACAGAACACTCTACATTAGATGAATTAAAGGGGTGATTAAATGATCCTAGTATACCTTCTGTTAATATCGCCCATTATAGCTAATATAGGCTTCTTTTTTAGTCACAATAAAACAATAATAATTAAGATATTAACTATAGTATCAGCCTCAATTACATTAATTATCAGTGCATACCTTTATCTGGTTAAACCTACAATTAATGGTTTCTTTTTCATCAACAGATTTACGACACTGTTCCTAGTTATGATAACCTCAATCTATCTATTGTCTTCAATCTACTCTATTAATTATGTAAGAACGGGCACTATAGTGAGTGAAAGACTATATTATGTTTTGCTGAATCTCTTTATCTCCTCCATGATTTTTACGATAATTGTAAATAACTATGGGTTAATGTGGGTAGGAGTAGAACTTACTACTGTAACATCTGCTTTGCTAATAGCTACGGAAACCTCTGAAATATCACTAGAGGCAACTTGGAGATATATAATTATTGTATCTGCAGGCGTGAGTATAGCTCTTTTCTCAATAATTCTTATATATTTCAATTACCATACATTGATTATAACTGAAATACTAGCTAGACCAGAAAATAATACGTTAACCAAACTTGCAGTGGCCTTAGCATTAGTGGGTTTTGGAACGAAAGTAGGGATTTTCCCAATGTACACTTGGCTACCAGATGCACATAGTGAAGCACCATCTCCAATAAGTGCTTTATTTTCAGGGGTGTTATTGCCAGTAGCATTATACGTACTATACATGGTTTATCTAATAAATCCGTTAACAGAAATTTTCCTCATATTCGCCATATTATCAATCATAACAACATCTATAATATTAACCTACCAATGGCACATCAAGAGAATGTTTGCATATTCTACGATAGAGAATATGAATTTAGCACTTATTGGGCTAATAATAGGGGAACCAAAAGCTTCTATCATACTTCTCATAGCTCATGCATTCGGAAAAGCTGGTGCATTTTACTCAAGCGGAATAGTTATAAAAGAACTAGGAGAGAAGAAAATAAATAACATAAATGGACTATACAGTAGGTTAAAAGTAACCACTGCGTCACTACTTCTCTCGTCTCTTGCAGTTACTGGAACTCCCCCCTTTGCAACGTTTATAGGAGAATTCTTCATACTACGTAAGCTTATAGAAGAGGGTTATATAATAGACTTAGTCCTGCTAATAATTTCTCTTTCTACTGCATTTGTTTCAATAAATTATAATATAACTAAGATGGCCTTTACGCGAAAAGAAATTGAAAATAGAATACACAAAGAACCAGTATTACTCTCTACAATCTCACTTATCACATCCATAATTCCGCTTGTGATTGGCGTACTCTTATTAGTATGGGGTGTCTCGTTATGAAATATTATAGATGGTCAAATAAGGGTGAAGGAAGAAAAATAGGCATAATAGGGAATTATTGCCTTTACGAGAAAGTAATAACTGAGGAAACTTGCCAAGAACAGTCTCTCACGCAAGAAGACTTATCTTATGGCACATTCAAATTCGTATATGGTCCTTCCGCTGGAGGATTATTAGAGCCAATCAAATTTGATATAAACACTAGTGGAGAAAGAATATTAGGAATAAGGGCTGAAGCATATAAAACGAGGGAAATACGAATAACGGGATTAAGAATAAACGACGCTATCCTCAAAATTGAAAGGATAAACGCTCCATTTTCTGCCTCTCATACAATAGCGTTCTTACTTGCTATAGAAGACGCCTTAAATTTAGATCAAGACTATCATACACAATTAAAAAGAATAGCAGAGCTAGAATTGGAAAGGATCAGAAATCACTTATTCGTAATATCAAGGTTGACCGAAGCTGCATCACTAAATGTAGCGACCTATCATCTCCTTCATCTAGTTGAGGAAACTAACAGACTTATAGGAAGAATGTGTGGGCATAGATATTTCTTTGGTGCAAACTTAATCAATGAAGTAAAGTGCAATTTTGAAGATATATTTAAAGTATTGAACATAGTTAAGGAGTTCAAATCAATCTTTGATGGCTTACTGGAAAGCAGAATCTTTATTGATAGACTACAGCAAAACGGGACAATAAGAGATATAAATAGTATAGGCCCTGTAGCTAGAGCTGCGGGATTTACCTACGATGCGAGAAAAGAACTTGAGATATTGCCATATAATGAATTTAATTTTAAAACAGTAACTTTTGATAGCGCCGATGCCTTTGGAAGATTCCTTGTCAGAGGATATGAGATCCTTGAATCGGCTAAGATTATAATAGAACTAAGCGATAGAATACCGAAAGGGAGTAGCAATATAAAAGAACCAATAAAGGCTAAAGAAGGGGAAGGTTTAGCAAGAATTGAAAGCCCTTCTGGTGATTTAGCATACTATGTGAAAGTAAATGACAGTTATATCGCTTCAGTATCTGTTTTCACGCCTTCTTCATCTAATCTCAATTATTTTTTAAAAAGTGCGATTGACACTATTTTTACAGATTTTCAGTTTAATTTTGAGAGTTTCGGAATATGGATAAGTGAATTAGGGGTGATTATAAGATGAAAAATTGGTGGTTTGTAAGGGGTCTAAAAAAAGGGATTCTTACTGAAGAATCGCCTAAAGATATAGCAGAATGGAGCACTGAAATAGAGGGTAAAGGCGACGTAGTTTGCCCTACTAATGCGATAGAAAATGAGAAGTGGATAAAAGAAAGATGTATATTCTGTAGATTATGCTATCCAAATTACAGACCAAACTTGAACCCTAGGATATATACAATTAAGTCCATTAATACTTTCTTCAAGAAATCGTTTTACCTTTATCCTATAGATTCAGGTACATGTGGAGGGTGTAATTTAGAATTAAAGCTAATATCAGCACCGCAATACGACATGACAAGATTTGGAATATTCTTTACTAATACCCCTAGACATGCTGATGCATTAGTAGTTATGGGGATACTAACAGAGAAAATGAGAGAAGTATTGGAAAAAGCTTACGATGCAATGCCAGAACCTAAACTAGTTATTCTATTAGGAACATGTGCAGTTTCAGGAGGAATACTAGGAGAGAAAATTCCATTAGATTCTGTAGTCGAGATTCCAGGATGCCCACCAAATCCCTATACGATTCTCGAAGCACTAAGGGAGGTAAAAGGAAAATGACGATTGATTTAATTACATTATTACCGTTTTCAGTAAGCGTATTAATATCATTCTTTAATAGAAAAGCTGGATATGTAGCAGCCCTAGTGGCTTCTATTACCTTTTTGTTTCTCTCTATATATAACTATAACGGAATTTTATCTATGTTTGCTATTGTCTCATCTTTAGTATGGGCATTAACGTCAATATTCTCCATAGATTATGATAACTACGGGAAATGGCTCTCGCCCTTGTTCTCACTAACAATCTTAGGAATGGTGCTAGTCTTAATCTCTCAAAATTATCTCCAATTTTTAGCGGGTTGGGAAATAATGACAATACCAGCTTATGTAGCTATTGGATTAACAAGTAAGGAATATAGACCAGCATTCATTTTCATGGCATTTGGCGAATTTAGTACAATTTTAATCTTATTTGCATTTCTGATATCTGGCACTTTAAGCTTTACCACAGAATTAACCCCATTACCATTAATTCTGGCAACCATTGGTTTCATGATAAAAATGGGAATAATGCCTTTTTTAGTTACGGAGTGGTTGCCAATTGCTCACGGTACTGCTCCGTCAAATCTATCATCCATATTGAGCTCTACGATGACACTAATGGGAGTTTATGGGATACTGAAACTAGCTCTTTTAGCATTTAATATTCCAATATTATTCTCTTTAATAATCTTAATTTCTGGAGCATTTAGCGTATTTTTTGGAGCCCTTTATGGATACGTAAATGAAAATATAAAGGGAATTCTAGCATTTAGTACAATTGAAAATAACGGCGCAATACTAGTAGGTTTAGGTGTATATATGCTAACTAAACAACTTAATATTCAATTTATAGAAAACATTTCTCTTATCACAGTTGTTCTATATGCTTTTGCTCATTCGATAGCCAAAACTGGACTATTCTTGTCATCTGGTTTTCAAGAAAATCAAAGCATATCCCAAGCTAAGAAAATAAGAGCCATTGAAATTGGACTAGTCTTATTAGCATCATCAATGTCTGGATTATTACCAAATTTAGGAGGTATAGCAAGCTGGTTATTATTAGAAGATCTCTTCATGCTCTCATATTTACTGCATAGTATAATCTCTATTGCGCTGATAACAGTAGGGTTTACCATAGCGATGGGTGAAGGTTTTGCGACGGCACTTTTAGTTAAATATACAACATATACTTCCGTACTAAAGCGCACTCAGCTAAAAACTAAAAAGACAATGGAAATCCCAATATTAGCATCTGGAATTATAGTTTTTACCCTAGGTTTTATATTACCTTATCTACTATACCCATATAGAACCTCGGTATCCTCGTATGGAATACTACTGAGAAGTGTAATTATAACAGAAGCTAATAGTAATACGTTCGGCGGAATATCTCCCCTTTACATTATAGTTTTGATATCAATTTTTTCACTAATAACATACATAGCCTTCGGAAAGCCTAAAATAAGAAGAACTAAAGTATGGAATAATGGAGCAGATCATCAAGATGAGTATACTGCCTTTGGAATGGCTAATAATATTAGACTCATGCTAAGAAAAATTTTGAAACCAAGTGAAAAATTTATTCCATATTATGGACTAGACATATTTTGGGAGTATATGTATAAATTTGCTAATTATATAAGAAGATTTGGTAAAATTTTCGCAGCCTCATTTATAAATAGTTCTATCACATGGTATATAATTTATATTGTAATCACGCTCATTGTATTGGTTTCCATAATAACTTGAAAGGTGAGACTATTTCATGTTCAAAAGAAAACGAATTAAAAAGCCAAATAGAGGAGAAGAAGAAAAAATAGAAGAAATCAGAAAGGACATAGAGAAGATCTATCACCTCCAACAGATGGCACAACAGTGTTTGAAGAAGAATGCTCAGAACTCTTAAGGGAATTACTTAAATTGTACTCGCAAGAGTCATCATTAACCTTTGAATTATATCACGCTTTAGATTCTATTGAAAACCTCAACATAAGTTATAGGGAGCATCATCTATCAAATTACTTAAGGAGAGACTATCATCCTTTTCGTAAATTCCTCTTGCAGAACTACTTAAGTATTATAGAAATACAAAACATCTAAATACCTTTAACTTTCATTCTGATTATCTTTTGAATTCGAAGACTCCACTGGCACTCCAACCATATTTCCGTACTCTACCCATGAACCGTCATAAAGCCTCACATTTTTATAGGATAGGATCTCTTTCAAAACATACCACACTACAGAAGCCCTAGCACCCGTTCTACAATAGACCACAATTTCTTTACTTTTATCTATTGCCGAAAACACCTTCTCTAATTCATCCTTAGATTTGACAGTCTCGTCATCATTAAGCAAACTAGTCCAAGGTATATTAATTGCCCCAGGAATGTGACCACTCATCTGAGTTTGCTCACATTTATGTTCAGGCGGGGCAGTCACCAGACCCTCATATTCCTCCCTGCTCCTAGCATCAATTAAAGTAACTTGCCTAAGTTTAGAAAGAAGCTCCCAAACTAAAATCCTTGAAGACCAATCAGGTTTCTTAGCTTTATATTCACGCTTCTTAACCATCACATTATCGCTCTCTATTGGATATCCATCCTTTAACCACTTGTAGATTCCTCCATTAAGAATGCCCAAGTTAGAGTGACCATAAGCCTTTAAAACCCAATAGGCGTAAAAGGCATACCTATTGTTCATATCACTATACAGAACTACGAAATCCTCTTCACTTATACCGGCATTTCCTAATATTTTACTCAACTTCTCGGGAGAGGCGAAATCTCTAGACGAGTCGTTTAGGAAATCTCTCCAGTTTATAAGTACGGCAGATGGTATATGTCCCTCATAGTAACTAATCTTTGGGTTAAAATCAACTTCAACAATTTTCACATCTTTTAAATTTTTGTAAAGCCATTCGGCGTCAATGAGCATAATATGTAACTGCAACTTAAGTTAAAAAGCTTTTAATAAATTTTCTTGCAACTTGAAAAGAAAATTACAATTTTTGTGAAGCGACAATGCTATACTTGTATCGTTTATGCGAAATCATTTTGCGTTTTGCTGTTTTGGCGTATGCTTTGTGGAGTACTTGTAGGCATTGCATGCTATGCCTCTAACAATCAAACTGTTGAATAACCGTAGGAGGAAACTATCTGGTTTGGTACGTTCTCTTTACTATGAAGAGAACTTGGAAAAAGTAACGTAAGTTTTGAAAAACCCCCACAAACTAATTGGAAACTAAAAGCACACTTTAGAATACTTAGCTATTGGCAATCTCAATCATCAACGTCAGCTACTATTTAAGCAATATCTAACTAAATAAGGTAAATAAGTGAAAGAACCTATCTTAATTTTTAACATTCAAATGGCAATAAGGCGACTCTCCATTAACCACTACAAGAAATTATCCCTATAAACGGATTTTCTCCATATTCTACTCCTTTTTCATAAGTAATATCACAATACTGAATACTCTATCTTTCCATGACGACTCTAAATTAGGAAAATTTAAATATTGGATAGGGTATCCATACCTTAAATGTCAAAGAAGTTGAAAGACACAATCCGCTCATTTGGTTATAGAAATATTACCATAATTGGACTTTTTTACATCTCTAATATAATACTTACAATAATTCTATTTTTCTTCCTATTATATACGCTTCCTAAAAGAGATATATCAATAAAAACAGATAATGGAGAACTTATAGGTACTTTCACAACCATAGGCGTTCTATCTTATACTTTTGGCCTAAGACATGCAGTAGACGCAGATCACTTAGCTGCAATAGACAACGTAACTAGAAAAATGCTACAAGAGGGTAAAAACCCAGCTTTCGTTGGAACATTCTTTTCCTTAGGACACTCCACAGTAGTACTCTTACTCTCACTTTCACTAATATTAGCTGCAAGATACGTAGTATCGCAAATACCGTCAATTGAAAACTTAGGAAGTATAGTTGGCACACTGATAAGTGGAGGTTTTCTTTACCTTTTAGGAATACTAAATCTAGTAGTATTCTATGAATTATATAAAATATATAAAATAAAGTCCGAGGATAAAGAGAAAATTATTGAAAATCTCCTACAAAAAAGAGGATTCATGAATAGATACTTTAGCAAATTATTCAAAATAGTAACAAGAGAATGGCAAATGTACATAATAGGATTCCTTTTTGGCTTAAGCTTTGACACAGCAACAGAAGTCGCTATATTATCAGTATCTGCAATATTAGCATCAACATTCACACACATACCAATCTATACAATCCTAGTATTTCCAATACTCTTCTCCTTGGGAATGTCATTAGTAGATACCGCAGATGGTCTATTTATGAGGTTTGCCTACGGCTGGGCTTTCACATCACCGCTTAGAAAATTATGGTACAACCTAACCATGACCCTTATTTCAATATTAATAGCACTAGGTATAGGAACCATTGAAATCCTAGGCTTATTACAATCAGAACTCAATTTATCTGGTCCATTTTGGGATCAAATAGCAATGCTCAATAATACGTATTGGGAAACAATAGGATACTACGTAATAAGTACATTTGCACTAACATGGATAATATCCAGCCTAATTTACAAATACAAAGCGAAAATAGTAAAATAAATTATAAGAATAGAAAGAACAGTTACGTGAAACCTTATCTTCTATCTTCCTCATACTCTTGACAAATGCTAAGAATCAACTCACAAGATAGAGATGGGAGGTTCTTCTTAAATTTTCTCGCTTTAACAATCAATTATATCTCATATAAAGAGAATTAAAGCCCTTTACAATATAGTCGATCTTTACTTTAAACCCCATCTTACATTGCCAAAAACTCAAACATTGATAAATGCTCAATAGTGTGTGTATCATTTGGAAACTAGACGATAATTCTATGAATAGTCCTGATATAGAGAATAGCCTCAATTTTCAGAAAATCCACAAACTAATGACGTTAGCCCTAAATACTAAAGAGAAATCAAAATCACTTTCACTTGTAAATTGCTTTTATGGTTTTTTAAAATTACGTTACTTTTTACATTCCCTATATAGAAAAACATCACTCCAAATCACGGTAGTTTACAAATACGTCCACAATACATTAGTAATCAGAAATTAACTCTATTCATCCATTTCTGGCATAACCTCATTTTATTATATATGCCTTAAGATACTTTACTATGAAGATTCATTATACGCATACTTAAGCTTAGAATTACAATTTAGCGTACCACTATAGTGAGAATGTAAATTTTGAAGGACCTAGATGTGACAAACCAGATAGCTTACAAATACCACATAAAGTATAGTCGTTGTTAAATTATTGCTAGAAATCCTTAAAGAGTAACGTAAGTTTTAGAAAAACTCCCCCATAAAGTGCAACGACCAGCAAGTCAATTATAAAAATCTCATAATAATGCCAACAACAGATTTAAATCAAATACCTCCTGCACAAAACTAACAAGGGCCCTCTGCTGGCTTAGGATTTACCGGGCCGCCTAGAATCGCCAACGACAAGAAGGCTCGCCCGATTGGGAGGCGCGGGCTAAACTCCTCGGGCTTTCGCCCTTGGAGCTTACACCCCGCCCCCATCAACCCCCTCTTCTAGAGGAGGGCTCTCGCGGGTTACCCCGCATGGCCGCCTCTTTTCGGGGAGGGGTTCCCGCTTAGATGCTTTCAGCGGTTACCCCTTAGGGCGTGGCTGCCCGGCACTGCCCTACCGGACAACCGGTAAACTAGAGGCCCCGGTACCCTGTTCCTCTCGTACTAGGGGTACCTTCCCCTCAGGCGGCCAGCACTCCCCACCCTTAGAGTCCGACCTGTCTCGCGACGGTCTAAACCCAGCTCACGTTCCCCTTTAACGGGCGGGCAGCCCTACCCTTGGGGGCAGCTGCACCCCCAGGGTGGGAAGAGCCGACATCGATGTAGCAAACCGCGGGGTCGATGGGAGCTCTCGCCCGCGACGACCCTGTTATCCCCGGGGTAACTTTTCTGTCATGCCCGGCCCCCACGTGTGGGGGCACGAGCGTTCGCTAGGCCGCGCTTTCGCGTCGAGACCCCGTACTGTGAAGGGTCTCGTCAAGCCGGCTTTTGCCCTTGCACTCTACGGCGGCGTTCTGTACCGCCTGAGCCGACCTTTGGGCTCCCGTGTTATTTTTTCGCGGGAGTGCCGCCCCAGCCGAACCGCCCACCTGACGCTGTCCCCGCCCCTACGGGCAGGTAAGCTCCTCGAACACCCATGGGTGGTGTTTCACTTTCGGGTCCCCCATCCCCGAAAGGATGGGTTCGACCCCTCCCACCTACGCTACGCATGGGCGCCCGGGGAGCAGCGCCAGGCTGCGGTGAAGCTCCACGGGGTCTTCTCTCGGTGTGGGGAGTTGCGGGACTGTGAACCCACTCTGGGCGTTCACGGGGCCCCAGGCTGGGACAGTGGGGACCACGTTGATCCATTCATGCGCGCCGGAACTTACCCGGCAAGGCATTTGGCTACCTTAAGAGGGTCAGAGTTACCCCCGGCCTTCAGTGGGGCTTCGCTCGGTTGTACCCGAGTTTCACCAACCACCAGTGGCCAGGATTTAGCCCCCGTTCACACCCTTTCGGGCTAGCGGGGACCTATGTTTTTATTAAACAGTCAGGTCCCCCTTGTCACTGCGACCTACTGAGGCCGGTTTACGACCCCAGTAGGCACCCCTTCTACCGAAGGTACGGGGCTAATTTGCCGAGTTCCCTAGCCTGAGTTAACCCCCAGACGCCTTGGGCTTCTCACCCAGGGGCACCAGTGTCGGTTCTCGGTACGGTCCTAGGGGATCGTTCCGGACTCCCTTTTCAAGGGGACCTGGGATCGGGTGAAGTCCCCAAAAGGGAACCCCATCACGCCTTCGTCCCCTTCTCACCATTACGGCACTCCAGGGACTTAAGCGCTTGGGTGGGGCGGTGGCCCCACTCACCCTACCCAGATCCGTCAGGAGTCCGGCTTGCGTTACCGCACCTACCCCTAGGGCGCGGGAATATTAACCCGCTTCCCTTTCGACGGGTACCTATTAGGCCCCGCCTTAGGACCGGCTCACTCCCGGCTGA